>NZ_JAVDUM010000009.1:0-169241 GCF_031456305.1 Microbacterium resistens | reverse complement strand
TACCCGGCCGTCGCCGGCGGCTTCCCCGCGCGATCCGGGTGGGCTCACACCGCGCCCGTGGCTAAATCTGCCGCAAATGGCCGGCCGGAGCGGCAGATTTCGCGACGGGAACGCCGAGGGACCGGACCCGGAGACGCCGGCGTCTCCGGGTCCGGTAGAATCGCGGCAACCCTGACATCGGCGCCAGGCGCGGCATCCTCAGCCACACCCCGGCGGCCGCGCCCCGCGCTTCGAACGCCGCATCGCTCGACGCCAAGGAACGCCCCATGACCCGCATCTCTGATTCAGGACTCTCCGTCGCCATCGTCGGCGCCACCGGCCAGGTCGGCACCGTCATGCGCGACATCCTCGCCGAGCGCGCCTTCCCGATCCGCGAGCTGCGCCTGTTCGCCTCCGCGCGATCGGCCGGCACCGCGATCGACTTCGGCGGAGCGACCGTGATCGTGGAGGACGTCGAGACCGCGGACCCGTCCGGCATCGACATCGCGCTCTTCTCGGCGGGCGCCACCGCGAGCCGCGCCGCGGCGCCGCGTTTCGCCGCGGCGGGTGCGGTCGTCGTCGACAACTCCAGCGCGTGGCGGATGGACCCGGAGGTGCCGCTGGTCGTCAGCGAGGTGAACCCCGAGGCGGTCGCCGAGGCGCCCAAGGGGATCATCGCCAACCCCAACTGCACCACGATGGCCGCGATGCCGGTGCTCAAGGCCCTGCACGACGCCGCGGGGCTGGAGCGGCTCATCGTCAGCACCTACCAGGCCGTGAGCGGATCCGGGCTCGCGGGAGCACAGGAGCTCCTCGGGCAGGTGGAGGGCGTCCTCGCGCAGGGCGACACGCTGCGCCTCGTGCACGACGGATCCGCCATCGACTTCCCCGAGCCCGAGAAGTACGTCGCCCCGATCGCCTTCGACGTGATCCCGCTCGCCGGATCCATCGTCGACGACGGCCTGAACGAGACGGACGAGGAGAAGAAGCTCCGCAACGAGAGCCGGAAGATCCTCGGTCTCCCCGATCTCCGCGTCGCGGGGACCTGTGTGCGCGTCCCGGTCTTCACGGGTCACTCGCTGTCGATCAATGCCGAGTTCTCCCAGGACATCTCCCCGGAGCGCGCGCGGGAGGTGCTCGCAGGCGCTGCCGGCGTCACCCTCGAAGAGATCCCGACCCCGCTCTACGCCGCGGGCAAGGACCCGAGCTTCGTCGGGCGGATCCGCGCCGATCAGTCCGCCCCGGAGGGCAAGGGGCTCGTGCTGTTCATCAGCAACGACAACCTCCGCAAGGGCGCGGCCCTGAACGCGGTGCAGGTCGCCGAGATCGTCGCGGCCCGTCTCGCCGAGCGCCTCTCGGCCTGACCGTCCTGGGCTGACGGCCCCGGCCTGGCCCTCTCCGCTTCCGGCGAAACTGCAACGGCGTTCCGAGACAGCGCGAATTTCCTGCTGTCTCGGAACGCTGTTGCCGTCTCGGCGTCGGCGGCCCGGCTCGCGGATGCGCGGGGGACAGGAGGGGGTGGCGGGGAGAACTAGACTGGTCAGGTGACTGAAAGCGTCGACGTCGTCCTCATCGGCGGTGGCATCATGAGCGCCACTCTCGGTACCCTCCTGCACGAGCTGCAGCCGGATTGGAGGATCGTCGCCTTCGAACGGCTGAACGACGTCGGGCAGGAGAGCTCCAACCCCTGGAACAACGCGGGAACCGGGCACGCCGCCCTCTGCGAGCTGAACTACATGCCGGACAACGGCGGCGACGGACCCCTCGATCCCGCCAAGGCCGTCTCGATCAACGAGCAGTTCCAGCAGAGCCGCCAGTTCTGGTCCTCGCTCGTCGACCGTGGCGTGCTCGACGCGCCCTCGACCTTCATCAACTCCACCCCGCACATGACCTTCGTGCGGGGAAAGAAGGACGTCGCGTACCTCAAGAGGCGCTACGAGGCGCTGAAGGATCAGCCCCTGTTCGCCGGGATCGAGTACAGCGAGGACTCGCGCGTCATCAACCAGTGGGCGCCTCTGCTCATGCAGAAGCGCCGCAAGGGCGAGCCGTTCGCGGCCACGCGCGTCCCCTCGGGCACCGACGTCGACTTCGGCGCGCTCACCGAGCAGCTCTTCGATCACCTCGCCGGCTCCGGGGTGCAGGTGCGCACCAATCACGAGGTCAAGGGCCTCAAGCAGCAGAAGGACGGCACCTGGGAGGTCTCGTATCGGAACACGATCGGCCACGCGCCGAACCGCCTCAACGCCCGTTTCGTCTTCGTCGGCGCGGGTGGCTGGGCGCTCAAGCTGCTCCAGGCCTCCGGCATCCCCGAGATCAAGGGGTACGGCGTCTTCCCGATCGGCGGGCAGTTCCTGAAGACGACCAACCCCGCGATCGTCGCCCAGCACAAGGCCAAGGTCTACTCGCAGGCATCGGTGGGCGCGCCGCCCATGTCGGTGCCGCACCTGGACGCGCGGGTCGTCGACGGGGAGTCCTCGCTCCTGTTCGGGCCGTTCGCGACCTTCAGCCCGAAGTTCCTCAAGCAGGGGTCGATCCTCGACATCGTCTCCCAGGTCCGGCCGCACAACCTCTGGCCGATGCTGCGCGTGGCCTTCGCGAACCCCGACCTCATCACCTACCTCGTCAGCGAGCTGCTGAAGAACCACCGCAAGAAGGTCGACAACCTGCGGGTGTTCATGCCGACCGCGCAGGACGAGGACTGGACGCTGATCCAGGCCGGCCAGCGCGCCCAGGTGATGAAGAAGGACCCGAAGAAGGGCGGCATCCTCCAGTTCGGCACCGAGGTGGTCGCGGCGAAGGACGGCTCCATCGCCGGCCTGCTCGGCGCATCGCCGGGGGCGTCGACCGCCGTCCCGATCATGCTGGGGCTGCTCAAGCGCTGCTTCCCGGAGCAGTATCCCGCCTGGGAGCCGCAGCTGCGCGAGCTCATCCCGACGCTCGGCGAGGAGCTGAACGACGACGCCGGGGCCGCTTCCGCGTCGATGGCCTCGACGGCGTCGACCCTCGACCTCACGGCCTGATCCGGCGCCGTGGCGAAGCTGTACTTCCGCTACGGAGCGATGAACTCCGGCAAGTCGACGGCTCTGCTGCAGGCGGCGTACAACTATGAGGAGCGGGGTCAGCACGTGCTGCTGGCGAAGCCCCTGATCGACACCAAGGGCGCATCGCAGATCGAGTCCCGGCTGGGGATGACCCGCGAGGTCGACTTCCTGATCGGCGGCGATGACGACGCGCGCGCCCTGTTCCGCCAGGAGCGGGAACGGAAGCGCCGCGATGCGGGAGCGAGCCTCCTGCCCGAGGAGCCGGCCGACGTCGCGTGCCTGCTCGTGGACGAGGCGCAGTTCCTCTCCGAGGCCCAGATCGACGATCTGTTCCGCATCGCCGTCGAGGACGGCATCCCCGTCCTCGCCTACGGGATCAGGAACGACTTCCGCACCCACGCGTTCCCCGGGTCCGCCCGCCTGCTCGCGATCGCGCACACGCTCGAGGAGCTCAAGACCATCTGCCGATGCGGGCGCAAGGCCGTGTTCAACGGTCGTCGGATCGGCGGGCGCTTCGTCTTCGACGGCGATCAGGTGGCGATCGACGGCGGCGGCGACGAGCTCGTCACCACCTACGAGTCCCTGTGCGGCAACTGCTACCTGGAGGAGTCCGGCGGCCGTCTCGGCTGATCTCCGGTCCGCGTGTCAGGGGCGCGCCTCCCGGGCATGTCCCGATTCCGGCCAGACATGTCCCGATTCTGGTGAGGCATGTCCCGATTCTGGTTGTTCCCGGGCGCGGGGACGACGATTTTCGGGACATGCTTCCCGGGATCCTGGTGCGGCTTGCGTGGTCTGACCACAGCGGATACTCTGTGGTCAGACCACAGGAGGACCCATGGCGAAGGACGCGGTCATCGACGAGGCGCCGGCACGAGCCTGGCGCACGGTGCTCGCGCACGTCGAGCGGGACCTGCTCGACGGCCGACTCGGCCCCGGCGACCGGTTGCCCTCCGAGCGGGATCTCGCCGCCGACCTCGGCGTCGGCCGGTCGAGCGTCCGCGAGGCGCTGCGGGTGCTGGAGGTCATGGGCCTCATCCGGACCGCGACCGGATCAGGGCCCCAGGCGGGCGCGATCGTGGTCGCGAGGCCCGGGGGAGGGCTCTCCGCGCTCCTGCGCCTCCAGGTCGCCGCACAGGGCTTCCCGATCGGCGACGTGGTGCGCACGCGGCTGGTGCTGGAGCGGTCCGTCGTCGCGGATCTCGCCGGCGCCCCCTCCCGCGACACGTCGATCGCGCACGGGATCCTCGATGCGATGGACGATGACCGGCTCTCCCCGGCCGAGTTCCTCGCCCTGGACGCGCAGCTGCATCTGGCGCTCGCGGAGGCGTCGGGCAACGCGGTCGTCGCGGCGATGATGACGGGCCTCCGCGACGCGATCGAGTCCTACGTGCTCCAGGGGCAGGCGCAGCTCGCGGACTGGGATCGCATGGCGGCCTCCCTCCGCGCCGAGCATCGCGCGATCCTCCGGGCCATCGACGAGGGCGACGCGCAGACGGCGTCCGCCCGTATCCACGACCACATCATCGGCTATCACGAGGCGACCGGCCTGGCCGGCGGCCTCTGAACGAAAGGCGTCCCATGGCTCAGCGCTCCATCCGGCGACAGCTCCCGAACCCCGCGGAGATCTTCGAGCTCATGAAGTTCAAGGCTCCCGAGCTCGACGGCACCAAGCGGCGGCTCGAATCCGCCCTCACGATCTCCGACCTCCGCACGATCGCGCAGCGCCGCACGCCCAAGGCCGCCTTCGACTACACCGACGGCGCCGCCGAGGGCGAGCTGTCGTTGACCCGTGCGCGCCAGGCGTTCGAGGACGTCGAGTTCCACCCCGGGATCCTGACCCCGGCTCCGCACCTCGACACGTCGACCACCGTCCTGGGCGGTCCGAGCGCGCTGCCGTTCGGCATCGCGCCCACCGGCTTCACGCGCCTCATGCAGACCGAGGGCGAGGTGGCGGGTGCCGGGGCGGCCGCGGCGGCGGGCATCCCCTTCACCCTGTCCACTCTCGGGACCACGTCCATCGAGGGGGTCAAGGAGGCCAATCCCCACGGCCGGAACTGGTTCCAGCTGTACGTCATGCGCGACCGTGAGATCTCCTACGGCCTGACGCGCCGCGCCGCCGAGGCCGGCTTCGACACTCTGATGTTCACGGTCGACACCCCGGTCGCCGGCGCCAGGCTCCGGGACAAGCGCAACGGGTTCTCCATCCCGCCGCAGCTGACGCTGGGCACGATCGTCAACGCGATCCCGCGGCCGTGGTGGTGGATCGACTTCCTCACCACGCCCAAGCTCGAGTTCGCCTCGCTGAGCTCCACCGACGGCACGGTCGGCGAGCTGCTGGACGCCGCCATGGATCCGACGATCGGCTACGACGACCTCGATGTCATCCGTGAGATGTGGCCGGGCACGCTCGTGGTCAAGGGCGTGCAGACGGTCCAGGACGCCGTGCGCCTGCGCGATGCGGGCGTCGACGGCATCGTGCTGTCCAACCACGGCGGGCGCCAGCTCGACCGGGCGCCGATCCCGTTCCATCTGCTCCCGCAGGTGCGTCGCGAGGTCGGAGACGGGTTCACCGTGATGATCGACACCGGGATCATGAACGGCGCGGACATCGTCGCCTCGGTGGCGCTCGGGGCGGACTTCACGCTCATCGGGCGCGCCTACCTCTACGGCCTCATGGCCGGCGGGCGCCGGGGCGTCGACCGCACGATCGCGATCCTGCGCGGCGAGATCGAGCGGACCATGCGCCTGCTCGGCGTCTCCTCACTTGCCGAGCTGGAGCCTCGTCACGTGACGCAGCTGACCCGCCTCGTCCCGGTCTCGGCGGGCATCGCGGCGACCGTCGACTAAGGGCCGCGGGTAGGGCTCCGAGTCAGAGGCTCCGAGAGTCAGAGGCTCAGAGGGTCGGCACCAGGGCGTCGAGGTGGGTGGCGGTGTCCTCCCAGCCCTCCACCGCGACGGTCGGCACGCCGAGGGCCTTGACCGGATAGTCGTTGCCGCCCTCGTCCAGGCGGTCGCCGTAGAACAGCATCTCGGCGAACGGGATGCCGGTGTGCGTGGCGAGCTCGGTCATCCCGTAGGCCTTGTCGATGCCGGCGCGCGTGATGTCGATCGAGGTGGAGCCGCCGGAGCGGACCTCCAGATCGGGAAGCAGCGGCGCCACGGCGTCGCGGAGCAGCGCCCGCTTCGTCCCCTCCGGGTCCCAGGCCTTCTTCGCGTCGCCGGGCGCACGCTGGCCGAGTGCGGAGAACGTGATCTGCGAGCCGCGGTCCTCGAGGATCGGGCCCCACGGCTCCTCTTCCCACAGGCCAAGCCGCCGGGCCTCGTCCTCGAGCGCGCGGAGGGCCGAGCCCTTCTGCTCGTCGCTGAGGTCCCGCGCGTAGACGAGGGCGAAGTCGGAGCCGTCGTGTCGCAGGTACCGCGTGCCGCAGGTCGGCATCAGGTGGATCCGTGCGAGCAGGGCGGTGTCGGCCGCGGGGAGCTGCGAGATGACCTGCGAGCGGAACTGCTCCTCGTTGCCGCCGGAGATGATGGCCACCTCGACGCGCGAGGCGAGATCGAGCAGGAGCTGCGCGATCCGCGGGTCGATCCGGCTCTTGGACGGAGCGAGGGTGTCGTCGAGGTCGAAGGCGACGAGGCGAGGCGTGGTCATTGTTCCCCCAGAGATCACGTGAGTGCAAGAAGAGGGACCGATCCGCTGGACCGATCCCTCTCGTACGTCGGGGTGACAGGATTTGAACCTGCGGCCTCTTCGTCCCGAACGAAGCGCGCTACCAAGCTGCGCCACACCCCGTGGCAACCGTTCGAGTCTATACCGAAATCCGCGGCCCTCCGAATCGACGTCGAAACCCGCGCGCGTCGCGGGCCCCGATCGCTCAGGCCTGCGCGACGAGGGTCAGCAGCGTCGCCTCGGGACGGCAGGCGAAGCGCACCGGGGCGTAGATCGAATGCCCGCAGCCGGCGCTGACGTTGAGGGGGACGGTCCTGCCCTCGTACGACCAGGTGCTCAGCCCCTTGGCCTGCTTCACCGGGATGTCGCAGTTCGCCACGATGGCGCCGACGCCGGGGATGCAGACCTGCCCGCCGTGGGTGTGCCCACCGAGGATCGTGTCCGCACCGAGGCCGGTGAACGCGTTCAGGACGCGCTGGTAGGGGGCGTGGGTGACTCCGAGCAGGGGGACGTCTGCGGGGTGCGTGCCGAGCGTCTGGAGGGCGTCGGGGAGCGTGTCCAGCTCGTCCCAGTCCCGGTGCGCGTCGCTGACCCCGAACAGGTCGATCCTCCGGCCGCCGACGTCCAGTGTGGCCGCGGCGTTGTTCAGGGACGTCCACCCGAGCTCGTCGGAGAGGAAGGCGTCCATCGCGTCGGTGTCGAGGCGCTCCTCCTCACGCCGGACGGAGGACGGGCCCATGAAGTACTTGAGGGGATTGCGCGGCGTCGGCGCGAAGACGTCGTTCGAGCCGTGCACGAACACGCCTGGCACGCCGGCGAACGGGGCGAAGGACGCCCGGACGCCGATGAGGCCGTCGCGGTGGCCCATGTTGTCCCCGGTGTTGACGACGAGGTCCGGTCGGAGGGCGGCGAGGGAGGCGAGCCAGCGCTGCTTGCGGTGCTGCCACGGAGCCAGGTGGGCGTCGGACACGTGCAGGATCCGCAGCGGCCGGGATCCGGGCGGGAGGGCGGCGGCGGTCGCGTGGCGGACGGTGAAGAGGTAGCGCTCGATGCCGATGCCCCAGACGGCGGCGGCCGCGCCGACGGCCCCCACCGCGCCGAGCGCGATGAGGGCCGGATGTGTCGGACGCGGCACTACGGGCAATTCTGCTTCGAGTAGTTCAGCGAGATCGTCGCCCCCTTGCTCACCACGGTCCCGGCGGCGGGCGCAGTGGAGGTGACGGTGCCCGCCCCGCCGCTGCCGGCCGTGCAGGTGCCCAGGGCGACGTTCGGGAACCCGGCGGCCTTGAGGTCCTCGGCGGCCTTTGTCGGCGGCCTGCCCGTGACGTCGGGAACGGGAACGCCCTGACCGTTGCTCGGGGAGATGGTCACCACCGCACCGCCCGGGGCCTGTCCTGCGCCCGGGTCCTGCGCGGCGATGACGCCGGCGGCGAGGGCGCTGTCGATCGGGCCTCCGACCGAGACGTCGAAGCCGGCGTTCTCCAGCGTGTGGGTGGCCTGCTCCTGCGACATGCCGACCACGTTGGGCAGGTCGGTCATCTGGCGGCGGAGCAGGTTGTTCGACGGGCCGGGGAACCGGTCGCCCGGGTAGATCCCGTCGGCCGCCCGCTGCAGAGCGGGGGCGATCTGATGCCGTGTGTTGGGGATGTCGACGCCGTTGTAGCCGAAGTTCGCGAGGTCCTCCGCGCCCAGGCTCTGCCCGACCCAGACCGCGGTCGCGGTCTTCGAGGTGGACATGACCATCGTGGTCTGGTCGTCGTTGTGGCTTCCGGTCTTCCCGATCACTGGCGAGCCGTCCTCGGGGTTGGAGCGGACGCCCGTGCCGCCGCCATTCATCACGCCTTCGAGGGCGTAGGCGGCCGTGGCTGCGACCTCCTTGTCGACCACCTGCGTGCAGGTGACGGGCGGAACGGCCCGCTCGGTCCCGTCGGGGCCGATGATCTTGTCGATCCCGTGCGGCGTGCAGCGGGTGCCGCCGTTGCCGATCGCTCCCATGGCCGCTGCCATGTCCAGCGGCGCGATGGCCTTGGAGCCGAGCACGTCGAACGGGACGTTCTGATCGGTGACCTTGCCGCCGTTGCCGAGCTTCACGCCCATGCGGTCGGCGACGCGGTTGATGTCGCACACGTTGAGCTTCTCCGCCATCGCGAAGTAGCCGCTGTTCAGCGACTTCGCCGTGAACTCCATCGGCGTCCCGGTGAAGCCCTTGTCGCCGCCGAAGTTGCGCACGATGTCCGTGCCGAAGAACAGCGGGCTGCCGTCGCAGGTCATCCGGTTGAAGATCCGGTTGGTGCCGTTGAGGCTCTCGTTGAGCGAGTGGCCCTTCTCCAGCCAGTCGATGAGCGTGAAGATCTTGTAGCTCGATCCCACCGGGAAGCCGCTGGACGAGCCGTGCTCGGAGTCCGCGGCGTAGACGAGCGAGGAGTAGCCGGGCTGGCCGTCGAGGCTGAGGTCCTCGGAGAAGGTCGTGTTCTGGACCATGGCGAGCACACGACCGGTTCCGGACTCGATGGTCGTGCCGGCGGCACCGAAATGCAGACCCTCGATCGAGGGCGGCGCATACTCGGTCATCGCCTGGATGCCGGCCTGCTGGATCGGGAGGCTCAGCGAGGTGTACACGTCGAGGCCGCCGCGCAGGAGGTTGTCGTAGCGCTCCTCGGGGGTCGCCCCGAAGGTCGGGTCGTTCTCCAGCGTCGTCTTCACGTACTGGCAGAAGTAGGCGTTCGCGCCGGCGGCGGCGCAGCCCTGCGTGGGCGCGACGATGTTCGGCGTGATCGGCTCGGCGGCGGCGGCGTCGTGCTGCTCCTGCGTGATCTTGCCGTCGGTCAGCATCCGGCCGAGGACGTAGTCGCGGCGGGTGAGCGTCTGCGAGTAGCCGTCGGCCGCGGAGTTGATGGGATTGCCCGCCTCGTCGCTCATCGAGCCCTCGGGCATGTCGATGCGGAACGAGTTCGGGTTCTGCACGAGGCCGGCCAGAGTCGCCGCCTGGCCGAGGGAGAGCGCCGAGGCGGAGACGCCGAAGTAGCGCTGGGCGGCGGCCTCGATGCCGTAGGTGATGCCGCCGAAGTTCACCAGGTTCAGATACCCGATGAGGATGTCGTTCTTGGAGTACTCCTTCTCGATCTGGATCGAGTAGCGCATCTCCTGCAGCTTGCGGGCGATGCCCGCGCTGCCTGCGCTGCTGGCCGCCTCGTCCCAGCAGGTGCCGAGCTTCGCGTCGCGCTCGGGGTCGTCGAGCGTCACGCCGCGCTCGCACTCCTGGAGCAGCACGTTCTTCACGTACTGCTGGCTGATCGAGGAGCCGCCGCGCGTGGAGGTCCCGCGCAGGTTGTCGAGGAGCGCCTTCGTGGTGCCGAAGAGGTCGATGCCGCCGTGGTCGTAGTAGTTCTTGTCCTCGCTGGAGAGCAGGGCGTCGTACATGACCGGCGCGACCTGATCGAAGCCGACCGGGCTGCGGTTCTGGTCGTAGAACCTCGCCAGCGGGACGGGGCTGCCGTCGGGGGCGGAGGCGTAGATCGTGGTCGGCTCCATGGGCCGGTTCACCTTGAGGTTCGACGGCAGGTTCTCGAACAGATCGATCGACTGCGCCGCCGTGGCGCCGGCGACCGCGAAAACCGGGGTCACTGTCGCGGTGACGAGGATCCCTGCCACGGCGCTGAGGCCGACGAGCCCGGCAAGGCCGCCGAGCACACCCGTCAGCGTGCGTTTGGTCTGAGGCATACGCTTGATCGTAGGGGAGTTCCCTGAATACCGTCTTTGATGCGCGGCCGCGCATCCCGACCTCCGGGAGAGCCATGATCACGTGGGAGTATCTGACCACTCCGCTGCTGATCCACAACACCGCAGCGATCCTCAACAACTGGGGAAAGCAGGGCTGGGAGCTGGTGCAGGTCGTTCCGGGCCCCGAGGGTGGGCTCGTCGCCTACCTCAAGCGCCCGGTCAACGCGGAGGGCGAGACCAATGCCGGCCTCGCCGCGGCCGCCGAGGCCGCACGCCAGTTCGAGGGAGGGGCGCAGTGAGCGTCGCCGACCGTCTGGCCGAGCTCGGGATCGAGCTGCCCGCCGTCGCGGCCCCGGTCGCCGCCTACGTCCCGGCCCGGGTCCACGGGGATCTCGTCTACACTTCCGGCCAGCTGCCGTTCGCCGGCGGCGCGCTCCCGGCCACCGGCAAGGTCGGGGCCGAGGTGTCGGCCGAGGGCGCCAAGGAGTACGCCCGCACCTGCGCTCTGAACGCGCTCGCCGCGGCCGCCGATGCGGCCGGCGGAGTGGACCGGCTCGGCGGCGTGCTGCGCGTCGGCGGCTTCGTCGCGTCCGACCCCTCGTTCTCCGGGCAGCCCGGCGTGATCAACGGGGCGAGCGAGGTCCTCGGGGAGATCTTCGGCGACGCCGGCTGCCACGTGCGCGCCGCCGTCGGCGTGAGCGTCCTCCCCCTTGACAGCCCCGTCGAGGTCGACGTCGTCTTCACCCTCGCCTGACTCGGGCCCGCAGCTCGGGCCCGCAACTCGGGCCACGCCGTGTCCCACTTCTGACACGGTATGTCCCACTTCTGACACGCCGTGTCCCGATTTCGGTTGTTCAAGCGGCTCGGAACAACCGAAATCGGGACACGGGCCCGTCGTTCTGGCCGCGTCGTCGTGTCGGGTGGGCGGCTCATCCTCTAGGGCGGCTGCGCCCTTGAGGACGGTCGTGTCGGATGTCTGACCGGCCGGCTTCCCGACTCTTCCGAGGATCTTTGATCCGGTCCGCCCAGAAGACGGTCGCCGCGATGAAGTAGCCGAGGATGCCTAGCACTCCGAGGGCGATGGCGGCCCACGGCGACACGCCCCAAGCGAGGGGCTCGTCCCGTATCTGCCCCGCGATCCCGATGGCGAGGATGACTCCGAAGAGCGCTCCGAGAGCCCCGTTCGTGACATACCAAGACCAGCGACGGGCCAGGGGCGTCCGAGGGCCGAAGGTCGCGGCATACTCCCGTGCCGGCCCGAATGCTGTGACGGGATCCTCGCCGGTGTCGGCCACATGGCTTTCCACTTGGGCCACTGCGTCACCGATCACATCACCGGGGATATCGCGAAGCCGCAGCGCGAAGATCAGCTGTTGGGTGTATGCGGTGACAGTGGTCATGAAATGCTGCTCCGAAGGCTTAGCAGAGTCGATGTTCTTTCCGTGAACTGGTGCCACTGATCGCGCTGAGTGTCCAGACGTGCTGTCCCCGCGGGGGTCAGCGAGTAGTACTTCCGGCCTGGCCCGCCGTCCCCTTGGCGCCATTGAGAGGTCAGAGCCCCCGCGGCTTCGAGCCGGTTCAGGATCGGATACAGGGTGCCGCCTTTGATGGTGCCCATGCCCGCCTCCTCGAGGCGTGAGGCGATGAGGTACCCGTAGGTCTCGCCCTCGGAGATGACTGCGAGGGCCATCATCTCGAGGGCGCCGCGAAGCCACTCGCTGGGCCAGGTGGTATCCATGACTAGATCATAGATCTGACTAGATAGCATGGCAACCTACTGTCAGATGTCGCCCGAATGTGCGCGACCCGAGTGAGCGCAAGTCTGGGCACCAAGTCTGGGCATGCAGAAGGCCTGACGCCTCTCGGGGCGCCAGGCCTTCTGCATAGGTGGAAGCTGCTACTTCACCTGGGCGGAGATGACGCTCATGACCGCGGTGTCGGCCAGGGTCGTCGTGTCGCCGACCTCGCGGCCCTCGGCGACGTCGCGCAGCAAGCGGCGCATGATCTTCCCGGATCGCGTCTTGGGGAGCTCGCCCACGATGTAGACATCGCGAGGACGGGCGATCGGGCCGATCTGCTCGCCGACCCACACGCGAAGCTGCTGGGCGAGCCCCTCGGGCGAATGCTCGGCCAGGTAGCTCTCCTTGATGATGACGAAGGCGACGACCGCCTGACCGGTGGTCTCGTCCGAGGCTCCGACCACCGCGGCCTCGGCGGTGGCCTCGTGCGCGACGAGGGCGGACTCGATCTCGGCCGTCGAGAGCCGGTGGCCGGACACGTTCATCACATCGTCCACGCGGCCCAGGAGCCAGAGATCGCCGTCCTCGTCGAGACGGGCTCCGTCGCCGGCGAAGTAGTAGCCCTGCTTCTCGAACTTGTCCCAATACGTCTCCTTGAAGCGCTCCGGGTCGCCCCAGATGCCGCGGAGCATGCTCGGCCACGGCTCGGTGATGACGAGCAGGCCGCCGTTGCCGTTGCCCACCGTATCGCCGGTCTCGTCGACGACGTCGATCGAGATGCCGGGCAGCGGGACCTGGGCGGAGCCCGGCTTGGTGGCCGTGACGCCGGGGAGCGGCGAGACCATGATCGCCCCGGTCTCGGTCTGCCACCAGGTGTCGACGATCGGGGCGTTGTTCGCACCGATCACCTCGCGGTACCACATCCACGCCTCGGGGTTGATGGGCTCGCCCACCGAGCCGAGCAGACGGAGGCTCGACAGGTCGAACTGCTGGGGAATGCTGCGTCCGCTCTTCATGAAGGACCGGATCGCCGTGGGCGCGGTGTAGAAGATCGTCACGCCGTACTTCTGGATGATCTCCCACCAGCGTCCCTGGTGCGGAGCGTCCGGCGTGCCCTCGTACAGCACCTGCGTGGCGCCGTTGGCGAGCGGTCCGTAGGCGACGTAGGAGTGCCCGGTGACCCAGCCGATGTCGGCCGTGCACCAGAAGACGTCGGTCTCGGGGTGCAGGTCGAACACGTTCCGGTGCGTGTACGCGGCCTGGGTGAGGTAGCCGCCCGAGGTGTGCAGGATTCCCTTCGGCTTCCCAGTGGTGCCGGAGGTGTAGAGGATGTAGAGCGGGTTCTCGGCGGGGAAGGCCGCGGCCACGTGGTCGGCGGGTGCCACCGGGACCACGTCGTGGTACCAGATGTCGCGCCCGGGGGACCAGTCGACGTCGTTGCCCCCGCGCTTGACCACGAGCACGTGCTCGACGGTCTTCTGCTCGCCGTCGCCGCGGTCCGTGAGGGCCTGATCCACCGCGGGCTTGAGCGGTGACACGCGCCCCTTGCGGTAGCCGCCGTCTGCGGTGATCACGACCTTCGCGCCGGCGTCGTCGATCCGCGAGCGCAGGCTGTCGGCGCTGAAGCCGCCGAAGACGACGGAGTGGATCGCACCCAGCCGGGCGACGGCGAGCATCGACGCGATCGCCTCGGGGATCATCGGGAGGTAGATGGCGACGCGGTCGCCGTGGCCGATGCCGAGGTCGGTCAGGACGTTCGCGAGCCGCTTGACCTCGTCGGTGAGCTCGGCGTAGGTGATCCGGCGCTCGTCGCCGGGCTCGCCCTCCCAGAGCAGCGCGACGCGATCGCCGTTGCCTGCCTCGACATGGCGGTCGAGGCAGTTGTAGGCGACGTTGAGCTCTCCATCGGCGAACCACTTCGCGAACGGGGGAGTCGACCAGTCCAGCACCTGGGTGAAGGGGGTGTGCCAGTGCAGGAGGTCCCTGGCCTGGTCGCCCCAGAAGGCCTCGCGATCGGCGGCTGCGCGATCGGCGAGCTCGGGGGTGGCGACCGCCTGCGCCGCGAACTCCGGCGACGGGGGGAACTGGCGGTTTTCGTCGAGAAGGTGATCGATCTGACTGCTCATGACGAGGGGTCGCTCCTTTGCGGCGTTCGGGGGTCGCCTGAGGGCATGACGGCGACAACCGTGAATCTAGCCCCGGCCACCGACACCGAACTACCGTCGAAAGTCGGTAGTCGGCGTCGGTTTTGTCAGGGCTCCTGACTTGCGTACACTGGCCACGGCCGAATACGGCTTCGGCATCCGCGGTTCCCCCGATCGCGCGTGCCTCTGGGCGGCATCCCATTCCCCCCGTGGGATGCCGCCCTCTTCTCTCTGGAAGCGCTCTCCCCGCAAGGGTCGAGGGGCTCCCGACGCCGAGCCGCGCCCGGCTTCGGCCTCCACGGCAACCGACTCCGGCCTCCACAGATCGGCGGCCCGCCGACTTCTCCACGGGGCGCGGGGAACCGGGGTCGGAGATCACCGGCCGGCGCCTACCTTCGGCGTATGCCCGCTCCATTCGTCCTCGTCCCCCGTCCCGGCCCGTCCTCCGGCGACGGCCCCGGTGAGCCGATCACCCTCGATCCTGCGTTCGGCGACCTGGCCGCGCACTGCGCCGACGATCGGGTGACCGACCTGTTCGTCAACGGCGCCGCGGGGCTGTTCGTCGACCGCGGGGCGGGGACCGAGCGGATCCCGTCATGGGCAGCCTCCGAGAGGGAGGTGCGCGAGCTCGCCGTCCGCCTCGTCGGTCTCGGCGGCAGGCATCTGGACGACCAGGCGCCGTGCGTCGACGTGCGGCTCGGATCAGGCGTCCGGGTGCACGCCGTCCTCGCCCCGGTATCGACGGCCGGCACCGCGCTGTCCGTGCGCATCCCGCGGGTTCGCGCGGCGGATCTGGACGACCTCGTCGCGCTGGGGGCGATCGATGACGCCCAGCGCGCCTGGCTGACCGCTGCCGTCCTCGCCAGAGCCAATCTGCTGATCACCGGCGGCACGGGCACGGGAAAGACCACGATGCTCGCCGCGATCCTCGCGCACGTGCCGGAGGACGAGCGCATCGTCACGATCGAGGACGTGGCCGAGCTGCGGCCCCGGCACCCGCACCACGTCTCGCTGGAGGCGAGGCAGCCGAACCTCGAGGGGATCGGCGGGATCACCGTCTCGCGACTCGTGAGGGAGTCTCTGCGCATGCGGCCCGATCGGCTGATCGTCGGGGAGTGCCGGGGCGAGGAGGTGCGCGATCTCCTCACGGCGCTGAACACGGGCCATGACGGAGGAGCGGGGACCCTGCACGCCAGCGGTCTGCCGGACGTCCCCGCGCGGATGGAGGCGCTCGGCGCGCTTGCCGGCATGGATCCGCCCGCCCTCGCCCGTCAGGCCGTCAGCGCCTTCACGTTCGTCCTGCACCTGACGCGGGAGCGGACGGGCCGCCGCCGGCTCGACCGGGTCGGGCGGTTCGTGCTCGAACGGGACCGGCTGGCGATCGAAGAGGTCCGGCCATGGTGACGGGGAGGCAGGAACGGACGGGGAGCCGGGAACGGACGGCGAGGCGGGGCCGACGGAGCGCGTGGAGGGGCCGTGCCGCAGGCGGCCGCCCCGTGGAGCATCGGATGCTCCCGGAGACGGTGCGCACACTGGCGGTGCTCATGCAGGCGGGGGCGACGCCGATCATCGCGTGGCGCCAGCTCGCCGCGGCGGGGGACGACGGAGCGGTGGTCATCGCGGAGGGCATCGACCGTGGGGACGGCATCGCCGAGGCGGTGCGCGCGCAGGGCGGGGCATGGCGCGACGTCGCGGCGGCCTGGGCGATCGCGGCCACGGTCGGCGCGCCCCTCGGCGACGTGCTGCGCATGATCGCCGATGCGCTGGAGGACGCCGAGGCCACGGCCGACGAGGTGAGGGTCGCCCTGGCGGAGCCGGCAGGGACCGCCCGTCTCATGCTGTGGCTTCCCGCCGTGGGGCTGCTGCTCGGCACCGTGCTCGGGTTCGACACCCTGCCGGTCCTTTTCGGGCAGCCCGTCGGGCTGGCCTGTCTCGTCGCGGGGCTGCTGCTGATCGTCGGCGCCCGGCTCTGGACCGCCGCGCTCGTACGGCGGGCGCAGCCCTCCTCGATCGTCCCGGGCATGCGTGCGGAGCTCCTCGCAGTGGCGCTGTCGGGCGGTGCATCGATCCCGCGAGCCGCCGCGCTCGTCGCGGAGGAGACCGACGGCGAGGCCGGGGAATCCGACGAGGATCTGTCGGTGCAGCGGGTCCTCCGGCTGTCGGACGCCGCGGGCGTCCCCGCCGTCGAACTGCTTCGCGCCGATGCCGCCCGCGCCCGTCGGGAGGAGCGCGTGCGCGGGCGCCTCGGCGCGGCACGTCTCTCCTCGCGCCTGCTCCTGCCGCTGGGCGTCTGCACGCTCCCCGCCTTCCTCCTGCTGGGCGTCGCGCCGCTCGTGCTCAGCGTGATGGCGACCACCTCGCTCCCGACGGGGATCTGAGGACGAGGCCGCCCATGAGGGAGAACACGAAGACCTTGCCGGAATCCACACAGAAACACCACGACGAAAGGAACACCCATGAACACCACTCCCACACGGAACAGCCTTCCCTTCCCGCCCACGCTCACCCGGCGGCGCGCAGCCTCGCTGTTCGCCGACGACACGGGCGCGGCGACCGCCGAATATGCGATCGCGACGATGGCCGCGGTGGCTTTCGCGGGCATGCTCGTCGTCATCATGGGTGCATAACAGACAAGGTCTCGGGCATCCAGGACCGCTATGCTCGCGATCATGTCGAGCGTGTTCTTCCTTCTAGCCATGGCGATGCTCTTCGTGGCCGTCGTGCTGGCGTTCGTCGGCATGGTCAGGACGAAGCCGAGTCCTGATACACGGCCGTGGCACCTGAAGACTCGCTTCTGGATGCTTGGCGCAGGCGTGCTATCAGGGATCTCGCTCATCGTCGCGGTGGCTGTCCCTCGTCCCACGAGCGCCGAACTAGACGCTGCAAGGGCAGATGAACAGCATGAGGTGGCTCAGCAGAAGTGGGAAGCGGATAGCCTCCCCGGAGAGGCGCCCCGAATGACAGAGGCGCGCACGCTTGAGACGATCTCCAAGGTGGCATCCGTTACGCGGAAGATCATGGTCAAGGGAAGCAGCGATCTGGCGTGCGACGCACTCGATGAGCTCTACAACGAGGTGGCGATTGCCGAGCTAGACGATGAGCGTCAGCCTTATGTTGATGCCTTGCAGAACGATCTTGGGAAGGCTGTCGATGGGTGTGCGGACGGGGACTGGCGTGACGCGATGCCCTCGGTCTTGAACTCGAACAGCATCGCTGAGTCGTACGTCACGTTGTTCGATCGCTGATCGGCTCGGATAAGGTTATCGGCTTATACGGGCGGTTCTATAAGGCGCCTCCCATGGTCGGGTAGTGTGGCGTCCTGGCTCGCGTGACCGCCTCGCCGTGATCGGGTCTGCGGCGATGCCTTCGGGGGAGCGGGCGGCACGGTCGAGGAGGATCACGTACCTGGCGGGGGTGAGCCCGAGGGTACGGATCGCGTCGTCTTTCACGCCACCCCATCCAGGATGTGCGGCCTCGAACGCGAGGAGCTCGGCGGGGCTCACGAGTCCCACAAACTCTCGTCGTCGGGGTCGATGCCGTCGTCCATCCACGCGGTCCGATCCGGCCCGCGAAGGGCGCACACGATCGCCTCAGCGGGGAGCGAAGGCATGTCGTCGGCGTGGACGTAGTCGATCATGTCCCACGCTGTCACGGGGTGATCTGTGACCAGCGGGCGTCCGTCTTTGCGCATGCCGTGATCATCCACCGGGGTACCGACATTTCTTGCGACGCTTGCTCGATCCGGCGTCTTCCCCGTTGCGTTACACACGTTCACCGTGTATGATTGAGGTATCAACTAAAGAGAGGAGGTGAACATGGAACACCCACTGGAAGCCCTCGGAACCTTCTTCACAGGACTCGGAACCTTCGCCCTCGGACTCGCCGCGATCATCTCGGCATCGAAGCGGAAACCGAAGCGAAAGAAGAAGCGAAGACGCAGATGAGAGGAAGGGGAATCGGAGCTAGCGTTAGTAGCTCCGATCCCCCACCTTCCAGTATCCATGCACACCATGAAAACCACACTCAACTACAGCGCGGCCGCACTCGCCGCCGCATCAGCAACATGGTCCTTCGCGGCCGGCAACTTCTGGCCAGGGGGCCTCGCTGCCCTCGCGGCCGCACTCATCGTGCTGTCAACCCTCAGGAACGAGGAGACGGAGGAGTGAGGGTCTACTTGTCGCGGTCCGAAGTCGCCGACCGCATCGGCGTCAAGCCCGACACCCTCAGCCGGTACAAGCTCCCCGAACCGGACGCGATGATCGGGTCCACACGAGGATGGACGCCCGAGACGATCGACGCCTGGAATACCGCCCGCCCCGGGAAAGGCGCAGGAGCAGGCCGAAAACCGCGCACCTAGAGAAACATCGAAGCCAGCATGCACACCGACCTCGGCGATCCCGCCTTCGACGCCGCAACCTGCCCTGACTGCGGCGTCCTCCTGCGTGACCAGGACGGCGGGCTCGTCTGCCCGGCGTGTGGGTGGACGATCGACGCGGGTGATGTGGTGGTGCCGGCGGCGTTCGACGGGCCAGACATCGCAGACTGGCGCGTGTAGGATCTGGCCGTATGGCGGGGCGGAACTTCGGGCGGCAGGCTCAGTCTCGTGCGCGCCGAGAAGCGAAGGACCACCTCGCGCTCAGCCAGACCGAGATCGACGCCGAGACGCTCTACCATCCACCCGAGGAGTGCGACTGCGTCGTCCTGCCGCAAGAGATCTACCTGGACGCGACGAACCAGATGCTGGTGGTGTTGTACCTCCATCAGCAGCGTCTGGTCCGTTTCTTCATGGCTTGGCAGTGTCGGACTCGGGATGGAGACTGGGCGGAGCGTTACTCCGTCTGCACGCTCCACGGCTACTTGCACGAGCACACGACAGGGCATAGTCAGCCCAACGACAGGCGTGACGTCACACCGCTCTACTCGCAGGCAGACGTGCAAGAATGCCATGACAGGGCATATGACCTGGTGCACACCAGATACCAGTTCGCCAACGGAGGTACCTATGGATGAGCAGCACACCGTCACACGGCCTGTGATCACCACACGGGTAATGAAGTCTCTGTCGCGCCTGCTCGTGCAGCATCATGACGTGCTCCCGTACCGACGCGCAGACGGCACCGCCCCGATCGTCGTCGCGCTCCCGGACGACGCGGTCGGAGACGTCAACGGTTGGGTTCAGGAGGTCGGGGGCTGCGCGAACGTGATCCTCGCCGAGCGGAACGGATTCTCGGTCTCGACATGGGATGTCGATGCCCTCCCCACCGACGACACCATCGACCTTCACCACGACTCGAGCATGGCGATGCTCCGCGCATGGGCGGACCTGAGCCCGAGCGGCTCCGCGTCGTTCAACGTCCTCACATCGGTTGCCCAGGCCAAGGAAATCGCCTACCAGTTCTAATGTCGCCGGCCCGGCGTAGCCTCCCTGCGTGCACGTGATCCAACTCTCCGAGAGGTCGCACCTCGTCCTCGATGACACGGTGCGCCCACGGTGGCTGATCGTCGAGGGGCCGATGGTGCGCCGGGAGACCGGGGAGACGCACCTGGTACATCGAGTGGAGTGGTGGCACCGAGACCCGAAGCGCCGGCACATCGTGGCGGTGTGTGAGGGGATGGTCGCTGCCCGTACGTGGTGTGCCGCCGAGATCGACCGAGTCAGGAAGGACCAGGAGGCGCTCTCGGATCAGCTCGATATCCGCAAACAGTTCCCCGGCTCGCGCTGACCGATGTCCGAGCCCAGCCCTACGCTGGAGGGATGCTCATCGGCTCCATCCGCCCCATCGAGACCCGCATCGTCGAGACCACCGCGACGAGCCTGCCTGAGCTGATGGCGGAGATCGCCGCGCAGGTCCCGCCCGGGTGGGAGATCGACTCGGTACCCGCACGACGGATCGTGCGCCGTGACGGGGTGACCGAGATCGAGGCCGAAGACATGGAAGCCCTGCGCGCGCGGGTCCCGGAGGGGCATCAGCTCCTCACGGTGAGGCGAATCTGAGAGTTCTCCGGAGCACCTTGACAACACCCCAACATGGTGTGTTAGAGTATTGCTATGAGCAAGGGGGACCAGGCCCCGGCCAGACGGAAGGATTCCGACATGAACGCCACGATCCAGACCCTCGCCGCTGAGTTCGACATCCAGGCGCACGAGGTCCGCGCGAGCCTTGACCTGGGCGACGCGCACACCGACCAGACCCCGATCGACAACTTCGACGGGTGGACCGAGTCGGAGGCGCGCGAGGTGCTGACGACTCTCGCCGAGCAGGCAGCAGATCGGGCCTGACACACGATGAGTGCCCCGCCCCTGGACCATCCGGGGCGGGGCGCTTCACCTATGGAGAGGATCATGATGGCCGAGAAGATGAGCGGGGCGGAGATCGCCGCGACCCGGCACATGCTGGGCCTGTCCCAGTCGGAGCTTGCTGCGGCTCTCGGCGTGGGCCGGGACGCGGTGAAGGACTGGGAGTCCGGGAGGTTCTCCGCCCGTGCCGGGGTCGTCGCGGACCTCGCTGCACTACGGGAGACGCACGACACTGAGGCGATCCGGCTGATCGCCGGCGCGCGTGACGGCATCCCGATCACGCTGCCGCGCGGGCCGCGTCCGCAGGGCTGGTATCTCGCGCTCGGGGCTCGGATTCTCGCGGCCGAGCCGGACGCGATGCTCGACTGGGCGGAATGACCGGCCGGCTGGTCACCCGACGCGAAGCGGCCGAGCTGCTCGGGTACTCGCTTCACTCCCTCAAGAGTTTGATGCAGCGGCAGCCGACACGCTGGCCGCAGCCAGTCGGGCAACTGCAAAGAAGCGGGCCGGGGAGGCCGGAGTTTCTCTACGACCTGGACGAGCTGAGTGCTGCCGTGACCATAAGGCCGCGGCAGCGCACGCGGTCCGAGCGCGAGGTCGTCCGCGAAGAGGATCCGGAACGGATGGTGTGCCTCGTGTGCGGGGGAAGCTTCCGGTCTCTCGCCGGGCACCTGAGGGTGCACGGGATGACCGCCGCGCAGTACCGAGAGGCGCACAGCCTGGCCCGGACTCGATCCCTCGTCTCCGCGACGACACGGGAGCGACTCTCCGCGCAATGGCATCGCCGGACACCCGAGAAGCGCCCCCACACGCATGGCGCGGGCACGCCCCCAGTCCGGCAGGTCCGCCCCGGGAGGAAGCTCACGCAGGAGGCGCTACAGCAGCACCGGGCCGTGCGCGCTCCCCGCTGGGAAGCCATGCTCACGGCGGTTCAGGCATGGGAATCCGCTGAAAGGCGGCTGCCTCGCCCCACCCCGAAAGCGCCACCAGCAGAACGCGAGCTTGGCAAGTGGCTGGCAAACCAGCGCGCTTTCCACAAGCGTGGCACGCTCACCGAGGAACGCGCCAACCTCTTGGACCGCCATCTGCCCGGATGGAACCGCCCGACCCAGCGCGACCTCTGGAAGACGCGGGCACTGGAGGTCAGCGTCTTCGTCCAGACCCACGACCGGCTCCCCACCGAGAAGGGCAAAGAGGACGGCGAGGAGCGATTGGGGGCGTGGGTATCCCGGCAACGAACAGCCGCGCGCACCGACCCCGAGAAGTTCGCCCCGCGGCGGCGAGTGCTGGACCAGATCGCCCCCGGCTGGCTCCCGGAGACGTCGCACGGCCCCGCGGCCTCCCGGACCCGGATCGACCGGACTGTCGAGGAAGCCGCCCACGCTGATGGCGCCCAGTCCGTCGCGGCGTGGATCAACGGCTGGCACCGGCAGGGACTCTCCCGGCGAGCGACCGCCGCCATCATGGGCGTCTCACCGGGCACCCTGGCCCGCCTGATCCGGGAGCATGGAATCTCCTGGACCCAGACACCGGCTCCGGCGGAGCGCACCCCGTTCGCGGAGATCGTGCACCGGCTCGACAGGAACCTTCCCCTTCCTCGCCCAGACGCCGCATCGGCGCGAGACCGACGTCTCGCGGAATGGATCGCCTCCCGTCCCGACGCCCGCACACGCCTGGCCACAATCTCCCGAACCCTCGACACGGGGCGCCCATGACACCCGACGAAACGATCCTCGCCCTCGCCCGCGCGGGACACCCGGACCGGGAGATCGCCCGCCAAACTCATGCGGGCCGGGAGAGGATCGCCCGCCTCCGCCGAGAGCACGACATCCCCACCTGGACACCCTCACCCCCGGGACACGGCACGGACGCCCGCTACCAGCACGGCTGCCGGTGCGATCCATGCACCCACGCCCACGCCGTCATCAACGCCGCCGAGCACCGCCGCGCAGCACGCCCTCAGAAGCCCAAGCGTTTCCCGCAGGAGACCAGCGACCGTCTCACCGCCATGCACGCCGAGGACCAGGCCGCCACGCGACGCGACGCCACCGCCCACTACTGGCCGTGGACCGACCAGGATCTCGCCGTCGCCCTGGACTACACCCACTCCGCGGTCGAGGCCGCCCGGATCCTCGGCCGCACCCTCTCCGCCATCCGACACATCCGCACCCGCCACCGAGGCGACCCATCCACGGCCACTGTCCTCCCTCGCGGACGCCGCGCCCGCCGCGACCCCACCTGACCCCGGACACGACGAAACCGCCCCGCCTCTCCGAAGATGGAGAAGCGGGGCGGTTCGCGTGCGGGGTGGGGGTCAGAGGTTCATTCGGAAGAAGTTCTCTTCGAACCCCTTGAGGAATGATGTCGGGTCGATCCCGAGCTGCTTGCAGAGGGCGCCGATCGCGATGCTGCTGGCGCGGGCCGTTGCGAAGACGACGTCCTCCGGCGCGATCCCCTCCACGGCAAGAGCCTCAGCCGCGAGGTCGCGCGCGGCGAGGGTCACCTCCTCGTGCTGCCATGTGTCGGGCTGCGCGCGCATCTGATCGGAGGCGTCCACGAGCAGCGCCACCACGATGCGGTTCAGCCGGTCGACCTGCCCCCTCGCGAGGTCGTAGATCTGCTCAGGCGTCAGCTCCTCGGTCATGGGTGCCATCTTGGCGTGCTCGGGTCAGGCTGTCCACCGCGGCCTCTGCGGCCTGCTCCGCGACCGCGGAGGCCACCTCGGGGGACTTCACGGGATCGGTGACGAGGTCGCGCCATTGCCGACGGGTGAGTCCGACAGGCTCACCGTCGAGGGGCGTGTAGGCGACCGCGCCGGTCGGGGCGGATCCTGCGCCGAGCTTCTTGAGCCAGGCGTCGACGGCGGGGATTGCCATGACGCGGGAGATCGCGGCGGACACGGCCGCGAGGGCCGCGATCGCGCCGGTCAGCCACGCGACCCACGACCCGGGCAGGACGTCGGCGATCGCGGTGACGATCTGCGGGGCGACGACGACGGTGGTCGCGAGGATCGCCGCGGCGGCGACGATGACCTGCACGGCGGTGCGGATGGCCCGCTGAAGCGGGAACCAAATTTTCGACATGGAGGTGCCTTTCATCGGGGGAGGCCTTCGGGCCAGGGTGGGAGGGGGATGCCGTGCTCGGCCATGTGGTCGCGCTGCACGCCGATGAACGCGCGGTAGCCGCGGTTCTCGGCTTCGAGGGCGTCCAGGCGGGCATCGGTCCGGGCTCGGTACCGTTTGAGCTCTTCCTGGAGCTGGTCGATGAGTTGGTTCTGCGCGGAGGATTCGGCTGTGACGGTCGCGACCTCCGCGTCACGGCGTGACTTCCGGTCCGCGACGCGGTGCCCGACGATCGCCCCCAGCAGAATCCCCGCCGCGCTGACGAGCGCGACGAGGACCCCTTCGGGCATCAGACGGCCCCGGTGAGCGCCGCCCTCGCGCCGCCGTTGAGCATCCCCTGGATGCGGGCAAGGTCCGTCGGCGTGAGCGAGGATCCCTGGATCTTCACGGTCGGGGCGAGCATCCCGAAGAGCGCCAACTTGTTCTTGTACTTGGCGTCGCCGATCGGGTCTCGGGACCAGTCGAATTTCACGGAGCCCATGTATCCGCCGATCCAGTCGGCTTCCTCCTGCGTGTGCACGGCGAAGAGGGTGCCGGTGCCCCAGTTGAGCCAGCACCAGGACGGGACACCGTCCACCACAGCGAACATCGAATCGGGCATAGTGTCTTCCTCCTCATAGGGGTGGATGGTCTTGGTGGGGGTGGCCGGGATCTTCCCTGCCGCCCAGTCGGGAATCTCCCAGGGGTCCAGCTGGTACTCGTAGTGCCACGGCTCGCCGAAGCCGTAGCCGTTCGGGGCGAAGCCCCACCTCTCGGCGTTGGCGCGGAGCCAGTCGGCGCGGGGGTTGCCGCCCGATGCGACGCCCGCATCCTCCCCGGAGTCGCGGAGGTCGAGGGCACGGTCAGACTCATGCAGCGACGTGCCCGGCTGAGCCGCAGTTCCGGAGGGGTCGTAGCGGACGTACCGGACGCCCTGCCACCACCGGACATCCCCGAAAGGGCCGTCGCCGGACGCCTGCGCCCGGTAGGTCGACAGGAAGATACCGATCTGCTCCTGATGCGTACGCGTCCCGGAGGTGACGAGGAGCTCGACCCCGAAGGCATCCCGGAACGCGGCGCCCATCACGCGCAGCGCGGCGGCGACACCAGGAGCGACCCGGGAGCCGTCGATCGAGAGATAGTCAGCCATGAGGGGTCCTTTCGTAGGGACGACGAAGCCCCGCACGGTGGCGGGGCTTCGATAGGTTGTGGGGGTGATGGAGTCGAATGAGCAGATCCGTGCGGATCTCGATGAGGACATGGCCTACGCGATCGCCGCGCTCGTCGGCGCCGAGGGCAGCGACCTCCGGCGCACGCTTCGCCTCGCCCTCGCGACGCTCTACGCCTGGGCCAATTTCGAGAAGAAACAGGACGGACGGCGAGCACACGATGAGCCTGCCGGGCGGGCGCTGGCCGATCTCGTCAGCATCCGGGCATTCGCCGAGCACATCGCGACAGCCACCCCCGGGATCATCGCGCGGGACGGGATCCCGGCCGATGATCGAATCCCCGGCGATGACCGCATCCCTGCCGCGGAGCCGTGGTTCGACCCTGACGTGATCGTCCGGCCACCTCGACGGGAGCAGCTCGCCGCATTCGGCCGGCTCCGCGGGAAACGGATCATTCCCGAGCTTCAGGCCGCGGTCGCGTACCTGCGCTCTCGAGCTCTCTGATCCGGTCGAGAAGCGCGAGCACGGCCGCCGGGCTCGCAGCGACGACGAACTCGGCGACCCGGACGTCGTGCAACCAGATGTCCCCTTCACCTGGAACCTCCAGCAGGTACGGTGACCCGTCTCCGAAGAGCGCCCCGCCACCCCAGTCCCCGGCGGGGACGGCTTCCGCGAGCGCGCGGAGCTCGTCGTCGTCCATCAGACGCCGGGGAGCGAGGACGGGACGGTCGGATTCGACGGCCAGGAGGTGACAGCGCGGAGGCCACCGACGCGGCCGGTGCAGGAGAGCTGCCCGGCCGTGGTGATCCGCACGGGCGCCGCCGCGGGAGCGTTGCCGATGAAGGTCGGGATGGGGAAGAACGGCCCGGAAGACAGATCGACACCCCATGCGGAGCCCAGGTTGAAGATCGTGTCCCCCGTCGCGGCGGTGCCGTTGAGGTCCTGCTCGATCAGGTCGACGCGGGAGCCGGCTTTCCGGATCATGAAGACGGTCGCGGTCCACCCATTGAGGAGCCCGGCTCCTCCGAGGAGGTTCCTCCACCCGGTCCCCTCAAGGAGGAAGTTGATGGCGGCGTTCGCGGCGTTCGCGGCGGCGGTGATCGAGCGGGGGTCGTGAGCGACGTAGTCGGTGGGCAGTGCCATGGTGCGGGTCCTTTCAGGCTGCGAGGGTGTAGTCGCCGAGGAGGGTCGCCATGATCGAGGCGATCACCTTGAGCCCCAGGCTGTTGGGGTGGATGTGGTCGGTCCCGGGCCCGTAGAAGCGCGCCGCCCGGGTGTAGCTCTGCCACAGGTAAGCGATATCGATCACGGGGACATCGGCTTCCAGCGCGGCCTCGTACGTCGCCTGGAGGTAGAGATCGTGCGGGGGAACTTGGGCGCCGCCGGGCGGGTAGAGCGTGTAGTCCGGGCGGGGCGTGATCATGCAGATCACATCCGACCCAGCCGCCCGTGCCGCCGCCCACAGCGCCAGCCGGTTGGCCTTGAACGCCGCGAGGTCGGTGCCGCCCTGCCAGTCGTTGATGCCGAGCGCGTCGATGACCAGGTGCGCCCGCGGGACCATGCCCCACGACGTGCCGGACAGGTCCCCGACCGTGGTCTGCACGAAGGATGCGAGCGTCTTCCCGGAGAAGCCGACCTGGTGGACGACCAGCCCCGACGCGAGGCGTCCTTCGATGCCGCCGATGATCACCCCGTCGGGGGTGCCGTGGACGCGGACGTCGTGCGCACCGCGGGGGACGGTGAGACGGCCGACGCGCTGTCCGGCCGGGTAGCCGGGCAGGCACGGGATGTCCGCACCGGTGACGGACGTGGAGCCCGCCCATGTGTGCGGGACGCCATCGACGGTGACGATCGACGTGCCGGGGATGTCTGCGCCGTAGACCCAGATCTCCTCGTACTCCGGGACGTCCGTGTACGAGGGGAGCTTGCAGTAGGCGGTCTGCGTGCCGGAGTCGATGATCCGCAGCATCCCCAGACCGAAGAACCCGCCCCCGGTGTACTCCTCGACCTTGTTGGTCGTGGTGCCGGGGTTGACGTTGATCAGGCCACCGTTGGGGAAACGAATGCCACGGCCGGCGACCGGCAGACCGAGACGGTGCAGCAGCAGCCACGGCCACGCCCCGACGTCCACCGACTCCCCGGGCTGAATCGACCCGATCACACGAGTGATCGAGTCCCCGATAATCTGCAAGACCGCGAGGTCACCCGCACGAGCACCCGTCCACCCCAGGAGCTGATCCGGCCGAAAATTCCACAACCCCCGGGCGGCGTCGAACGTGCCGGCCGTCGGGGGCGCATAGGTGGGGCGACCATCCGAGATCGGCGTCTCCGTCGACGTGTCCGGCAGGAGGGACTCCGGGATCTTCCCAGTGCTCTCGTCGACCAGGACGACCCCCTCGGGGAGCGCCGGCACCGGAAGCCGGTCGTCGGCGTCGAGCCGCGCAACGTTCGCGGACTGCGAAGCACCCGTCGAGACGTCGGGCCAGCGGTCATCTGCGGGGAATCGGTCATCCAGCGGCCACCGGTCCACCTTCGGCGCCCATGTGAGCGTCGCCGCTTCCTCAGACAGAGACCCGCCGACAACGACCGCGACCTCCTCCAGTTCTGCCTCCACCGCCGCGGCCGCAGCCGCAATGACGGTCCCGTCCGACGCGATGATGTCCGCCGCGACGTCCGCGATTCGCTCATCAACTGCGTCGGTCGCGACGGTGTTGTTCCGGATGGACAGGGCCATCGAATCCGGGGTCGCGACAGCCAGCCGATCCGCCTTCACAGGCACGCTTGCGACCATGTCAGTTCCCTCCTGGGTAGTACGGCTGCGGGTGCCCGTCAGCGTCCACATCCGAGATATCGATCCACAGCACGGGTGGCATGGGGTTCGGGGGTGGGCCGAGCGCGATGACCACGGACCCGGGCGGGTAGTTGTCAGCAAGGTCGGTGATCAGCCCGCCCGTACCGGGGACGACGAGGAAGTCCCACTCGGCGTACTGCCACGACCACATCTCGGGCGCCTGCTCGGCGGGGCTGGTCAGCCACCTGAGCACGGGCCGGTAGTACATGTCCGGGTCGAGTTGCACTGTGAAGCTCCCTGTGTCGGTGAGGTTCGCTTTCACCTCGACGCCGAGGAGCAGCGCCGACGTCCCCACCGCGTGAGCCTCCGGACGGAACCAGAACTCCGGGTGCCGGGATGCAGGCACCGGGCTATTCGCACCATCCCAGACGTTCCCGTACACCTGAACCGTCGACATTGGGACTCCTCTCCCGCCGCGCGGGTCGATATGCTCGGGCCATGCGCTCGCACGCCCACTACACCGCCGTCGCGGCCCTACTCCTACTCACCCTCACCGGATGTGCAAGTACGCCTGCGGGGACCGCAGGAGAGGCCACAGCACCCGGAGCGAGCACACCCAGCCCGACAGCGACGCCCAGCGCGACCGTCGCGCCACTCGTTGCAGAGAGCCCGGGGGCACGGTCAGGGCACAACGAGACCGCCTTTGTTGAGGCGGTCCGCACAGCCCTTCCGCCTAACACGCAGATCCCCGAAGCTACGGACGAGCAGCTACTCGACGCTGGTAGCCGAGCATGCGCGCGGCTCGCGGCCGGAGAGCCGAGCGATCAGATCTCCGTGATCGAAGGCGAGTCGGCGGGTGAGGGCGGCTACTTCTGGGATAGCGCGGCGATAATCACGGCAGCACGCCAGTTTCTTTGTGCGGGCTAAGGAACTATCCGGTACGGGACCCCAGAGGAATCAGCCCAAATCATCCCGGGGATAGACCCCGGAACGGATCCTTGGGACTTCGTCTGAAGCCCAACGAACTGGAATCCGTCTGGTGTGATCTCAAGCCAGGTGAGTCCGCCACTGCTGACCTTCGCCATGCCATCAGTGAGGGTGATCCACGCGCCGCCGGAATAGAGAGATAGCTCGTCTCCCGATGCGTAAATCTCAGGTCCGGATGTGAACTTCATCGACCCGCCATTGGCTGAGGGGTCGATCGTGAGATTCCCGGCGGTGAACTTCCCGGTCGTGCCATCGAGAACGATCACGGACCCACCGGCGCCTACGATGACCTTCCCGCCATTCTCGACCTGCAAGTTGGCGAGGATCTTGGTGAGCGCCTTGAGGAGCGTCTCCTTCTCGACGGTCAGCGTCCCATCCGGGCCCGTGATCGTCACCGGCCCCTCGAAGACGGAGTCCCCCTTCTGACGGAAGAGCCCCTCCCAAACGAAGTCCCCGATACCGGTGATGTCACCGTCGATGTTGATGTACCCGGTATCGACGATGTCGATCCCGCCACCATCGGTGATCGTGAGACGCGCGCCGCCGTAGAAGCGAAGCCCATCGCGGCCGAGCGACCCGTTCTGGAGGGTCGCGACAGCAGAGGCGACCATGTTGCGGATCAGGTCTTCGATCGGCTGGACAAGTCCGGGGTGGTCGACGCCCATCAGGCACCTCCTACTGGTTGTAGTCCGATGGTCTTCACGCCGGCCAGGTCGCCGCTGGTCTTCACGACCCGACGCGCGTACCAGCCGTCCGGGACCCAAGCGTCGCCGGACATGAGGATGTTCATGGTGTCGCCGATATCGACCGGATGGTCCGCGGGCACGGCGACGTCCCACTGCTCGGTGGGTCCGCCGTACATGCGCAGATCCTCGAGGGTGAGCTTCTCGAGTTGCGGGCCGTCGGAGATCGTCTTCGACTGGGTGACCCGCTCCAGGAGGGGGAGACCCGAGGTCGCGTTCACGTTGGAGCGGGTGAGCATGTCCACCTCACTGCCCTCACCGACGCGGATCGAGTTATTGATGACCCGGGAGGCGTCCTCCGTGACGGAGAGCTTCGTGACAGCCCCGCGTGCGGCCGTCGCATAGGCGTCCCAGGTGACACCGGAGGTCCACCCGATACCGGCGTGCATGTACCAGCCGATGGTGCCCGCGAACGGCACCCACGGACGGAAGTACACGTCGAGGCCTTCGTCCATGAGCGTCTGAATGTGCTCCATCACAGTCCGGAGGTGATAGCCGTAGTAGGTGCGGGTGACGACCGGTTCGACACCATGCCCGGGGATCGTGAGCGGGAAAGACGCCCACGGGATCCCCGTGTAGGTGTCCCGAGCCCAGACGATGGCAGCGTTCGCCTGGACGGCGAGCGACCCGGTCACTGTCGCCTGCCACCGTTCCGCACCCGAGACGGAGTGATCCACGGCGATGCGGCGGCGCAGCAGCGACCACAGGTCACCGAGCCCAACGGTGATCGTGTTCGACCCGCGGTTGTACGCCCGGCTGGTGATGTACCCGTCAAACTCGACCCGCCCAAACCGGTGAAGACTCAGCTTCCGGGACCAGTGGCCGGTGAGGTCCCGGAGCGCGGCCGTGCTGAACGCACCCCCGAGAGGGATCGTCGCCTGCCCATCACCGCCCGCAGACAGCAGACGCTCCCAAGTGAACCGGGTGACGGGTATCCGGTCGATCGCGGTGCCGGTGATGCCATCGCTGACTTCAACGTGATAGTCCACGGCACCCCCCTCTACGCGTAGGTGTCGGTGACCGCCGTCGTCAGGGAGGCTGTGGCTTCCGCGGAGAGGGTGTGTGTGACGCCGGGGATGCTCGGGCCGATGGTCCACGGCTCCCAGACGGTCACACCGCCCTGCACCCGCACCCCGTCGACCAGGAGCCCACCTGTGGCCGTGTTGATCGTGTGCGGATGCCCCGCGACCAGAGGACGCGTGATCGCGATCCGCCGGCCGGACGGCCCGGTGATCGTGTACCCCCAGAAGCTCGCGCCAGTGACGGTATGCACGGGCCATGCGGGGCGTGTGCCCCGCTGGATCGCCTCAACCCCGGCAGGAAACGTGCGGGTCTCGCCGTACAGGAACGGGTCATCGAACTCGACCTCGACCATCCACGTCCCCTCAGGGGCGAACCCGTGAGGGGTGAACTGGACATCGGTGACCACCCCCTGCCCGTGCATCCGGACACCCGGGTACTCGAGGGTGACCGTGATCTGCTGGGTGATCAGGTTGCGCAGTCGGTCCGCCATCGTTTCCAACACCGTGTGGGTGGGAGCGACACAGAACCCCGCGAAGCCACCGACCCGGCCCTGGAGGAACGCGGGCGTCGTGAACTGCCCGTCCGACGAGGGACGGTCAAGCCGCTCCCGCTTCACAGCAGGCGGCTTGACCATCCCCTCCATATCCACAAGGTGGAACCCGCGGCCCCGATACCGGTCCCCGTAGGCGGTGAGCGACCCGAACCGGACGATCGCGCCAGCATCCATCACGACCTCCGGATGATCTTCGCCGTTGCCTCCTGGCCCTGATGGACCTGGACGTCGATGTACTGGAGGAGGTCGATGCCGCCCTTGGACTGGACTGTCACACCCACAGCGGGTGCCGCAGAGACCGGACTTCCATCGGCATACCCGGTTGCACCGGCAGGGATATAGGTCCCGCCGAAGATCTCTGCGGTCTGAACCATGATCTGCTCAGCCCGGGCACGTTTCGACGGCGCGTGAGGGACATATGTCTCTCCACCCGTTTCGGGCTCCGCCCAGACCCGGTACTCGCCGGCACGGGCGATCTGCGCGACATGGTTCTCCGGCCGGTAGATGTTCCCGTTCGCGTTGTACGTGACGACCGCGCCATTCGCATGGCTCCTGCCGGTCAGGTAGTCGGAGAACGCGTCGTTCATATTCTGGACGACCGGGTTCACGAAGATCGGCACCGACAGGGTTTGGTTCCGGTCGAGGAAGTCATAGAGTTCCTGCTGAGCCGCCTCAGTCTGCATGAGAATCGTGATCTCGCGCTCCGTGGGAACGGAGAGCACACTGTCTCGAAGCGCGGCTGCCTCCTCCTCGGTCGCACCCATAGCGATGGCCGCGTCATAGAGCTTCTGCCGGGCGTCTTCCAAGCTGGTGACGAAGCCTGCGGTGTTCTGGTCGAGTTCGAGCTGCGCCTGTGCCGCGTCCCACGCGTCTTTCGCGAGGTCAACCAGCATCGCCTTGTTGTCCGCACCAGCCTGGGTTGCGATGTCGAGCCCGTACCCAAATCCCTCCGCGCCCTCGGCGATGCTTGTGATCTGCTGATCAACATCGCGCAACGTGTTCTGGTAGTCGATGTTCGCGGTGATCGCGTCCTGGTTGACGCCATTCACCTTGTTGATCGTGTCGATCAGGTCGCGAAGCTTGTTGTTGAGATCCTCAGCGCTGTCAGCCTCCTCAAGGTAGGCATCTGCGGCAGACTTTGAGACCGTGGTCCCCTCGTCGGACACCTCGTTCTTGAGCTTCGCCTTCTCGATCGCATCATCCAGGGATGCGGCTTCACCACGGACCTGCTTCTCGATGATCGCGGCGGCGTTTGCGTACTCAAGGCTGCCGTCCTCGCCGTCCTTCAGCGTCTGCTGAAGTTCGGTGAGAGCGTCCGCGCTTCCCATCGCTGCATCAGTGACAAGGTCGAGGTCGATACCGAGCTTCTTCGCGTTCGAGAGCGCAGATCCGTTGTCGATGAACCAGAAGCCGTCCTTGGCGGACAGGTTCTCCTTCACCATCTCGCGCGTTGCTTTCGTGACTCGCAGGGTCCCCGCTTCTAGGGTGTCTGCGTACGCCTGCGCCTTCGCGCGCGCCTCGGCCTGTTCTGCCATCAGCAACCCGACGACCGTCATCACGCCAGTGAGAGCGAGGCCGACCCCAGCGCCGACAAGCGCGGTCTTCCCCATGCTCGTGTTCGTCGCGTCGAGCTGTGCCTTCAGCTCGAGGAACTTCACGCGCGCGCCGACCGCCCCGCCTGCGAAGAGGAGCATCGCGCCGGCTGCGACCCCGAGGACCAGGGCGGTCCCCTGGACGACGTCGGGTGCCTCCCCGAACATGTCGACAGCTTCGGTGAGCCCCTGGACCATTGTCCGGAGGACATCGTTCGCGGCGGAGCCGGTCTTGATCAGGGCGGTATCGAACGCGCCGCCCAGCTTCTCGATGTCGCCGGCGAGGTTGTCCTGACGGATCGCAGCCTGACGGGCCGCGTACCCGGACTCGTTGACTTCGTCCGTCCACTTCTCGACAGCCTCCGCGCCACCCTCGTAGAGGACGCGGGCGGCGGTGATCTGCTCGTTGCCGAAGATCCGGCCGAGCGCGGCGGACCGTTCCGCCTCCGTGAGCCCCCCGAACGCACCCTTGAGCTGCTCGGAGATCGCGGCGAGGGACTTCATCTTCCCGTTGCCGTCGAAGATCTCGACGTTGTACTCCGCCATCGTCTTCGCCGCGAGAGCGGACGGGGACGTGAGCGACATGAGCACGCCACGCAGGCCCGTGCCGGCACGCTCACCCAACTGCCCCTGGGATGCGAAGAGCGCGAGGGTGCCGGTGGTCTCCTCAAGGGAGATCCCAAGCCCGGCGGCGACAGGGCCGACGTACTGGAGGGCGAGGGCGAGGTCATCGACCGAGCCCTGCGCCTTGCCCGCACCGGCGGCGAGCAGGTCAGACACGTGCGATGCCTGCTCTGCCGGGAGCCGGTACTGCTTGAGGGTGGTCGCCATGATCTCGGCCGACCGCGCAACCTGGAGTTGCCCGGCCGCGGCGAGGGCGAGGGCCCCGTTCAGGGACCCGCCGACGATGTCGGACACGGACAGGCCCGCCTTCGCGAGCTCCTCTTCCGCGTCGGCAGCCTCACGGGCCGAATAGGCGGTGTCCGCGCCCGCGTCGAGGGCCGCGTCAGCGAGCTTCTCCTGCTCGGCGACGGTCGACATGGTCGCCGCGCGCACGTTCGACATCGCCTGGTCGAAATCGGTGGACTTCACCACGGCGAGGGTGACCATCGCAGCGACGGCGGTCCCGGCGGCGAGCAACGCGACGGAAAGCTTCTTCGCCGCGTCCGCCTGCGCCTCGGTCGCCTTCGTCTGCTCGTCCTGCTTCGGCTTCGCCTTGCGGGACTGCTCCCCGACTTCCTCGGTCGCTTTCGCCTGCTCGGTGAGGGGGGGCTTCGCAGTCTTCGACTTCTTGGCGGTCTCGTCCGTGGATGTGCCGAGCGTGTCAACCTGAGGTGCAGCGGCGGCGGCCGCCTTGCCGGTCTTCTCGATCGCGGCGGACGCGTCAGCCTGGTCCTGCTTGAAGCCCTGTGCCCCGACGGTCTGGATCTTGAACTGGAGTGCGCCGGCGTCGAAGCTCATCGGTGACCGCCTTCCCGAACCATGACTCGGTATCGATCAGCCGTTCAACGGCGGTGCGGACGAAATGCCACGGGCGTGTGTCCAGCACCCGGTCAAGGTCAGAGATCAGCCCCGATTGGGCGAGGTCGAGTTCCACCTGGCCGAAGAACTCAGGCCAGGCGATGCCCCACACTTCACGGGCGGTAAGCCCCGGGGCGGTGGGAGTTCGGGCGATGGCCGCAGCACGCTGCTCCCGCCATCCCGGCGGATACACGTACTCCGGGTAGACGCCGTTCTCGTCCGGGGTGCCTATGCCGAAGCGGGCGATGTCCGCCGGGCCAAGAGACCCAGCCGGGCGGTCAACGCCCCTCCCGCTTTTAGGGTGCCGGGGAGGCCCTCACCGCCCTCGATGTAGGCGCGGACCCCATCCATGCCGAGGATCGTCTGCCAGAAGAACGCGGGCATGATGATGCCCTCAGATTCCTCCTGTGACAGTTCCATGCCGATGCGGGTGAAGTTCGTCTGCTGCTCCTCGGGCACTGGCTCCCACCGGCCCGTTTCCGGGTTCTGGCGGGCGCCGTCCACGGCGATGATCAGTGCGTTCGCCCACTCCTCAGCGGGCACACTGCCAGCACCTACGTTCAGGTACGTGTCGGTGATTTGCAGTCCTGCCCGACCCGGGAGGGGGCGGATGATGAAAGGGTCATCCACCCCCTCCATGGTCAGTACGAGGTTGCGGCCTTGCTTTGCTGCGGTGATCATGAGGACCCTGCTTCCTGCCGATCAGGCGGCGACGTACGGGTGCGCGGCGGATGCCCCGAGCGGGGTGGTGACGATGATCGGTGCCGCACCGGCAACCGTCGCCGGGATCACGAGCACGATCGTGTACTGGTCGACGACGACGAACTCCGTCACGGCCTGACCATCCACGGTGATCCCCGTGGTCCCGGCGAACTTGTACCCGCGGACCACGATCTGATCCCCGACGGTCTGCCCTGCCGGGGTCGCGGACTCGATGATCGGCACACCGGGACCCGCGAGCGGCGATGGCACCTGGGCGACGACACCGTCATTCGCGAGCGTGAAGGTGACCACACCCTTGTCCGCGTACCCGGTGTTCGCCTCGCTGTACGCGACGGAGAACTTCCCCTCGAGGACGGGCATGGTCTCGTCGAGCGCGTCGGTGAACAGCTGGAACTCGCGCTTGTTCGCCTCACCCTCCGAGAACGCGGCGGCAACGAGGTCCTTGAACCACGCCTGCGCGGCGACGATCTGCTTCGTGACCGGGTCGCGGACGACCTCGACGTTGAACGTCGGGGCGTAGTTGTAGCCGATGATCTCCGTCGAGGTGCGGCCCTTCGTCCCATACACCTCACGCTGCTGCGTGATCGGCGACGGGTTCAACGCGAGGTTGTTCACATCGCCGGTGATGTTGATGAACGTGCCGGCCTGCTTGAGACGGATGAGTCGCTGGTGGGCGAGGCTCAGCGACCCCACGGAGGGGACGGTCGTGTCGTAGAGGGTCGTGTCTGCCATTGGTCTTCTCCTTGTTTCTGGTGGGGATGTCGGCGCATGCCGACGACCCCTCACACGGAGGGGCGGTCTTGTCGGGCCCTACGGGCGGCGACCTCGAAAGTGGTAGGTGCAGGCGGTCGCGACGCGGCCTTGCGTGTCCCGGTCGAAGTCGATTCCTGAGAACTCCCACGCCCACGAGATACCCAGCACGTTGGGGGTGTACTCGGTCTGATCGAGCACGGCACGGAGGTCAGCAGCCCAGGAACGGATCATCAGCGGGGACCCTTTGCGGGTCGTGTAGATCTGCGTCCGGTAGATGATGTCCGCCTGCCCGTCAGGAACCGGGCGCAGCGGGGTCAGGAGCGTGAACTCGCTCACCTTCGTCGGCATCACACCATCGAGGCGGATACCCCGCTCAACGATCACATCCGAAGGGGTATAGACGGCGAGGTCGGCGTCATGGAGGAGTTGCGCGAGCGCCCGGTTCAGAACGATCTCGGGCGCGTCAGCCATTGGACACCCCCGGAGCCTCATGTGGATATCCGGGGCATCCTTCCGGGCCGTGCAAGACGGCACACGCGATGCCGGACTGAGGATCAGCGATGTCAGCCACCTCGCACCTCCCGGCGGATGATGTCGCCCAGTTCGCCCTTGTTCTCGACCATCGCGTTTTCAACCCACTTGCCCTGAGCATTCGGGTTCGAGTCGGTCTGGAAGTTGTACTCGGGATGCTCGTGCAGGCGGGCAGCGTACGGGGTGTCCACGACGATCGTGGCACCCTCCTCCGGGTCCGTGGCCCGCTCGACGGTGTGCGCGCCGGCAAGGGTGCCCTGATCCCACGGAGACCGATCCACCGCGAGGGCAACGCCACGCTCGGCAGCCTTGTTCTCGCCCTCGACGAGCCGGTGCATGATCTCGGGTGTGATCGACCCGAAGTTGTTCGTCATCGTGACGACAACTCGAACACCCATGGTGACCTCCGAAGACGGTTACTCGAGGTAAATCTCGCTGTGGTTCGGCGTGTGCGCGTTGTAGTCGTAGAACGCAGCATCGATGACCTCAGAGGTTCGCTCACGCGCCTCACCCGGAAACACGGTGACTCGCGACCGGGGGAGCATGTCGTTCTCGTGCAGAACGACAACGAACGTGGAGGACGTGATTTCCTGTCCCGATGTCGGTGACGTGGAGCGACGATCGACGCGGAGCCGCGCCTTCTGCTCGACATAAGCGGGAACGCCGGTGATCACCGGCCCCCAGATCTCGCCCTCCGCGCCTTCACCTTCGAGGATCTGAATGTTGACCCGGTGCGGGAGGTGTCGCTTCTTGAGGCGCGGCATGCTCGCTCCGATCAGGTGTGGGCGACGGCCGATTGGATCAGCCCGGCGTTGGTGAGGATGTCGATCGCGCGTTGACCGATGCGGCGGGCGAGCTTCTCCTGATCCGTCAGGGACTCTGACGACGATGAGGTTGTGCCGAGGGACACGGAGCCGATCTTCACCGCGCCTGCGTGGATATCGATACCCTTCGGGTCATCGGTGCCTTCGGGTGACCAGTATTCGGCGATCGCACAGGTCGCCTCAGTGAACGCATCGGAGACATCTGGGTCGGTGGGGAACCCGTCTGCGTCGGTCTCATACCAGGAGCGGCGGGTCAGCTTCTCGACCTCGACTGACGCGGCACGGAGCCGCTTAGTCAGGGTGCCCGCGTCTTCGGCAGGCCATTCCTCTTCCGCGACCTCTTTGTAGTCGCTGACCGTGGCGTACGTGCGCAGCTTCATCGTCACTCCAGGACAGGGATGGCCGGGGACGCTTCGATCGCCGTGATGATCTGAGCCTTCTTCGCTTTCGGTGGAAGGTCTACGCCTTCCACATCCGCGATGTCGCGAAGCTCGGCGACGGTGAGGTCTTCGAGCATCGTGCCGACGATGTACTCAGTGATCTCGTACCCGTGCTGCACGAGTGCCCGTTCGCGTTCAGGGTGCAGGTCATCGACGGTCGCGGTCCCGTCGAGGAAGTCGACATCGAACGCATGCTGATGGCCGGCTTGTGGCCGCGGGTGAAGGATTCGGATCACGATGACCTCCCTGGTTGGGACCCCGACGCGACGGACAGCGCCATGGCGCGTCGGGGTCTGGTGCAGCTACTTCTTCTCGGCAGCGGCCTTCTCCTCGGCGGCGAGGCGCTCGGCCTTGTCGGCCGCTTCCTTGTCGGCCCTGGCCTTCTCAGCGGCGCTCTTCTCGGCCGCGGTCGGCTCGATGTTCTTGACGGTGAAGCCGTTCTCGGACAGCACCGTGCGGGCTTCCTTCGACAGCGACTTGACCTCAGCCTCACCACTGGTGAAGTCCAGGTTGATCGCGTTCCCGGTGAACGACTTGTCCGGGTGGATGATCTTAACGGACACGGTTCCTGCTCCCTGCTCAGGGGTGGGGCCAGGGATTGCACCTGACCCCACCTGATGGGGTTACGCCCAGACGGGCGCAACCGGAAGGCCACGGATCACACCGTGCCCCTTCTCGTTGCCGTACTCCAGGCCGACCTCGCCGTACAGCTGCACCCGATCGGATGCGCCGATCTTCGCGAGCTCCTCCTCGAAGAAGTGACCCTTGCCGGGGATCACGAGGAACTTCGGCTTGACCTGCTCGAGCGACGCAACCACGAACGCGTCCGCCGGCACCCAACGGTCGAGCATGATGTTGAACGTGCCGAAGTCGGTGACGATGGTCGTGAAGTCGACACCGCCGACGTTGCGGGACGACTCCTGGTACTTGCCGTATGCGTTCGCGTACGCCGTGGAGATGTTCCGCTTCTGACGGGACCCGACGATGATCGTCTGGGTCGCCGTCTCACGCATGCCCCCGTTGTCGTACACGCGCTGGAACAGCTCGTCGTACGTCTCCTTCGTGGGGCCGGCGGTCGACAGGACCGACAGAGCCACGGTGGCCGTGCCGATCGTGATCGCCGAGCCCGTCGGAGTCGCGGCGACACTGAACGTGTCCGTTGCCGTGTTGATCACGTAGTAGACGCGGTTCAGGCGGATCGCGGTCGCGACACCCACGGACGTGAACCGCACAGCGGTACCGTTCGCGAGGCCGTGCCCAGCAGCCGTGATCACCGTGGTCGCCGCAGCACCCGAGAGGGCCGTACCGAGCTCGATGACGTTCGTGGTGATCGCGGGGATCAGGCCACGGGTCTTCCGGGCGGTCGTGTTGTTCGCCGGCTTCTGGTACTGGCCGATGAGGAACGACGCCTCGATGTCGGTGGCCTTCGCCTTGAGGGCCTGCGTGATCTGCCAGGGAAGCTCCGCCTGGACAGGGTTCGTCTGGTCGTTGTTCGTGCCCGACGTCTGACCGGTCGCGGCCTGCTTCGTGTACGAAACCTCGACGGTCTCTTGGTGGATCTCGACGACGTTGGTGACGTTCGCCCGGACACGCTGGTCCGAGTTCTGTGCAGCCGCGCCCTCAAGGCGGGACCGGTTCTCCTCCGGGTCGCGGAGGTCGTGGGTCTGCCACTCGAACTCGGTCGACTTGACCTCTTCGCCACCGGTCATGCCGCCGATGGCGTTGAGGAAGGGAGTGTCTTCGGGGCTCACGTTGAAAAGCGGCCCCACATAGTTGGGCAGGTTGAAGGTGGTTCCCTGCCCGCTGATTCCAGCCATGCTGGTCTCCGTTTCTGCCCTCTCGGGCGGTTACGCGGACTGCGCGTTACGTGCGTGCACGATCGCGCGAGTCAGTCGGATGATTTCGCCCTGGTCCTTCTTCTCCTCAGCGGCCTTGAGCTGAGCTTCGAGGGACTGGACTGTCGGGCCCGTGGGTGCGACGTCACCTGAACCTCGCGGGGGCTGCTTGAGAGCGGCGTTCGCCTGGAGCGCCTGAGTGATGACGGACTTGATGTCCGCCTCCTTGGTCGGGTCTACCGATGCCAGGGTGGTCTTGAATGCCGGGTCGGCGAGGAGAGCGGTGAGGTTCGCGCCGAGTGCGCCGCCATGGATGGCGACCTGGGCGATGCGCTGAGCGTCCACAGCGGCGGCCTGCGCGGCCGTGAGCGCCGTGTCCTTCTCCGCGATGGTCGCGGCGAGCTTCACCGGGTCGGTCTCGGGTTCCGGTTCGCCGCTGAGGAGCTTCGCGAACTGGGCGAGCGTGTCCTTCTGCGCCTGGGCCGCGGCGGCGGCGATCGCGGCGTCCGTCTTCTCCTGACGCTTTTCGGCGTCGGTGCGGAGGTTCTCGATCAGCTTCCACGCCTTGTCCGGGTCGAACGCCGACGGGTCGTCACCCCACGGCGGTGTCGACGAGGCGGGCGCATCCGGGGCGGGTGTGGCCGGGGGAGCGGTGGGGGAGGGAGCCGCGGGCGTGGCGGGATGAGCCGGGGGAATCTGGTCAGTCATGATGATGCTGCTTCCTCCCGGGCCTGCCGGGATCGGTACCCCACACCCTGCGTGTGAGGAAGGAGGACCGTGCCGTCGCAGTGCAGGGCCAACGACGGCACGGAGCTTCGAGGGGACCCTTCCATCGCTCAAGCGGGCGATGTAGAATCGTGGTGAACGCGGCAGGCAGTCCACTAGGACAGCCGGGCCGCGTTCTCTTATTCCTTCGTGAGCCAGATCACTCTGCCGGCGCGGTCGATGAAGATCACCTCGGTGAACCAGTCGTTGCCCGCGAGGCGTCGACGCGCCTCCGCCAATGCAGCGGTTTCGTCGATCGGGCTGCGCGCGAGGTCCAGCACGATGCGATGCACGCCCTGTTCCTTCGCACGGCTGAACTGGTTTGAAATCGTGGTCTTCCCGGCCCCTTCTGGGCTCTTGAAGTCCCACACCTGGCCGTTGATCGTGACATCTGGGTTCTTCACACCATGCGTGAAGTCCTCGACGCGCCACTGCACGTCGACACCGGCACGTGCGAGACGTTCCCCGGTCGCGAGCTCATGCGCCCGCGGGAACGCGCCCTCGGGAACCGTCTGCGTGCCGCGGTTCGAGGGGCGGACATCGCCGAGCGTGCGGGCCGAGACACGATCGCCAGCGATCAGCGGTGCGGGCGGTCTCGGCGGCGTCGGTGTGGTCGGTGTGGTCGGGCGTCCGACAGGGCCGCGGCCGTCAGCGAATCCCAGCTGCTCACGGTACGACTGCCGGTGGCGGCCAGTGTCACGGATGAAGTCGCGCATGTCGGCCTGAGCGGTCCGGACGTCCTGGGCGGCCCTGCGGCGGTCGGTGTCGGTCATCGCAGACGCTTCACGACGCTTCGCTGACCGGATCTCCCGCTCGAGCGCACGCTGGCGTGCCCGCTCCTTCTCCGCCGCCTCGTCATACGTCGTGTCGCCCTGCGGGACTGTCAGGCCAGGGGAGTAAGCGACGAGACGGCAACGACAGTTCGGGTGACCCCAGCCTGCGGCACGCGCCTCCTCCACAGTCCCCGCAACATCTACAGTCACCGACTCGGAGCGGGTCGCATGCGGGAGCACCACCGGGCCGGCAGGAGTGCCATCGGTGGAGAGGATCTTCCCCGCCCACGCTGCACACTTCCGGCACGAGTCCAGGCCGCGGACGACGGTGACGAGGTGAATCCCAGACTGGCCCATCCGCCAGATACCAGCGTCGTTGTACACCCGGTTCACCGTCGTACGGCCGGCCATCTCCGCGTACGCGCCGATCGTCCACCGCCGGTTCACCTTGTCGACGAACCCTGTGATGCCTTCGGAGAGGAACCGCTGCACCGCGGCTGCCTGCTGCACGCGTGACGTTGACACCCCAAGGAGCGTGTCCGGTGAGTACAGGGCCACGATCCGCTGGTAGGCGTCCTGTGGGTACCGGGTGAGGCGTTGGTTCAGCACCTCAAGGCGGGATTCGAGCGAGAGAGCGACCATCGCGACGGCCTGAGATGAGGTTCCGGGCAGGGCGCTGAGCGGCGGGGTGCCCGCGAACCGGAGCGATGCGGCAGCGGCAGCTTCACCTTCCTCGGCGGCGATGCGGATCAGCCGGTGTGCGAGATCCTCCGCGCGGAGATCGGACACCATCTGCAACGCGATCGTCTGCAACTCCCGCAGAGCGACTGCCCGGTGGGCGGCAAGCTCAGCGAGAACCCGGTTCCGGGCTCGCCGCTCCGCGGCTGTCATACCCATGCCGCCTGGTGCGTCGGGAAGCAGGGACGCCAACTGGAAGTCCCGGACCGCCCGCTTCGCGACCTCCTGGATCAGGAGGTCCTCGGCGTCCCTGTACCGCTGGGCGAGGTAACGGGAGAGGTCCTCGATCAGCTCTTCGACAGACTCACGCTCAGGGTTCGGGACGAACAGCGCCACGATGACCTCCGATCAGTCCTCGTCGCGTGAGGCTTCCCGGATCGCGATCCGCTTGCAGATGTCGCAGTGCAGAGGGTTGGATTCAGGGCCGATCGTGTCCGCGAAGAACACGTAATCCGGTTTCGTGGTTCCCTTCTGCACGTCGTTCAGCTCGACGGCACGCTTCGACACGGTCGGGTAGTCGCCCCGGAGGGGACGGAACCCCGCAGGACGGTCGGGGAGGCGCTGGCCGGCGTACTTCGTCTTGCGGACGCAAAGCTCGAACATCACGTCACTCGTCATCGCCTTGCTCCTCGTCGTCGCCAGTGAACGCGGCAGGGTCAGGTGCGGGTGTCCCCATCTCCTGCTGGATCAACGCCACCTCCGCGTCGATGTCGTCCTCATCCCAGTCGCTGTGGAGGCTGCGGACAATCTCCTTGCGGGACGCGGCGCGGGCAGCGTCGAGCATCTGCGCGGTGCGGGCGAGCTTCTCCGGGTCAGCCTGCGACACGGGAGCGAACTCGACCGACGGCATCCTGGTCAGGTCCCCGAGCTCGCTACCGCCGAACACGGTCCGGTCGATCTCGAGCGCCGCCAACGACCATCGGGCCAGGGCGCCCTTCGCGTATAGGGCCTTCTTGTCCCGGGTGCGTTCACTGTCGGATAGGTCCGCGTCGATCTCCGTTGCCGTTCGGGTTCCGGCGACGGAGTCCAGGCCGAGGTGCGCTTCGGAGTAGCCGAGCGCGGACGCGATCTCCTTCTTGAGCCCTTCGATGACGGCGAGGTGTTCCTCGACACGGATCGCGAACTGGACGATCGACATCGGGCCGTTGCCATCCGCGGCCTTTCCGAGCGAACCGGAGACCGGGGTGAACACCTGACGGTAGATGTCGAAATTCGCACCCTCTCCGGGTTTCCCCGACAGTTCGAGCATGTCCTCAGGGACGACCAAACGGCCTTGGCCGTTGTCGATGTCGCGCATCAGCGACGACCAGGCCATGTCGACCTTGTCGAGGACATCCTGGATGCCGTCAAGGTCGGAGCGACCGAGGGATGCGAGTTCCCCGAGCTTCCGCCAGTCCCGGACAGGGGCGGCATTCTTGAGGTAGGTGACTGCGAGGCGGGATGTGCCGGTGCCGATCGCGACAGTCTGCGGCAGCGCACCCTCAGGGACGTTCAGGTCCGCTGCGGTCCGCAGCCTCGCATAGTGTTCGGTCTCGGGGCGGGTGTCGATCTGTACAGCCTCACCGAGCGTACGATCCGTGCCCCGGTACAGGGTGTATTCGATCGACCCGGGCTTGTGCTCCTCAACCAGACGGAACACCTCGTTGCCGTCGTGGTACTCGGACCACAGCTTCACACCAATGAGCCGCCCATGCCGGAAAGTGGGGATCGCGGTGTCCGCGGCGTACGCCTTCGGGAACACGTTATCGTGGACGTCCGCATCCCACGCCACAGCAAGATACGACCCACCCAGCGCAGCCGCATACTCGCCACCCAGGAGGAGTTCCGCGTGGGCCTCATCCGCACCGATGATCTCGTCAAGGCGGGCCTGCGCAGGGTGAACCCACTTCTTCCGCGACGCCCGCGTCTCACCCTCCTGGAGGGGCTGGTCGTCAGGCTTGCGGAACAACACCTGGGGGGCTTCACCGAAAAGGAGGTCGGAGGAGAGGGTGCACAGGTCGGCGGCGAGCGGCAGATGCATCCGCATCCGCTTCTCAGCCTCCACGATCGGCTGCCCCAGGAACATCTTCGACAAGCTGCCGAGAACACCGCCACGGTACTTCCGGCCGGCGACAGTATGCGTCGGGACGGCTGTTGCCGCGGTCTGCCCGGAGTAGATCTCCGACAGGACCGCGGCATTGCCCGCCCACCATGCATCCAGTTCACGGAAGCGAGCAAACGCGGTATCCCAAGGGGAGGGAGGCCAAGTCGTGGCGTCAGCCATGAGGACCCCCTCTACGCGGCGAGCTTGATGTACCTGCGCCAGATGTTCTCGGTCGTGGTGAGCGCATACCGCGCGGCATCCGTGCTGTGATCGTTGACCTTGAGCGGCTTGTCCTCGCCCTTGAGCGTCGCCTCGGGATCCCACGAGTACCCGGGGAGCTCGCGGATCAGGCCCTTGCAACGGTCCGTGATGATGACCTGCTTCTCAGCGATCAGCGACGCCATAGTGCGGATGCCGTACAGCACGTCATTGTCGGCCGGGGTTGTCGTCAGGCTGTGCGTCTTCCGAAGCTCAACACCGAACGATGCTGCCGACGGGTCGAGGATCGTGTACCGCGGCATGAGACGGGTCGACGTGTTCGACGGTAGGTGGTTCTCGTTCAACCATCGGACGAACTCGCGGCCAAGCTCAGCATCGGTGAGCTTCTGCTCGGCGTGCTTCCCGTCGTGCCGGTACTCGTCGATGAAGAACAGGCGTGGTGTTGGCCGGCCCAGGTGATCGATCTCCGCTGAGACGCCGAGGAGCAGCGCGGCGGTTGGGTTCGTGGTCCCGTAGTCGAGAGACACGGCGATGAGTTCACGCATCTCGGGGAGGTCTTCCCACTGGATGACGTTCCCGGCCCCAACCTTCGGGTCGAACATGTCGAAGATCGCACCTTCAGCAGCCACCCACTCGCCGAGGATGAAGCGGCGGTACCAGAGGCCGGTGTAGTTCGCTTTCAGGTTCGCTTTCACCTGATCGGACAGCGCAATGTTGTCGTCGAGGGTGAAGTGCCACGACTTCCAGTTCGGGAGTTCGTCGAGCCGGTCAAGGTAGTCGCGCTTGAGCCAGTGGCCGGGGGAGTCGGGGTTCGTCGACCCGAATAGCTGTGCGTTCGGGGCTGTGAGACGAGACAGCATCATCTTGAACGCACCCTCGGGGATGACAGTGATCTCATCGATGAGGACGAGCGCGACCGTCATCCCTCGGATCTTGTCCTCAGCCTGCTTGTCGTTCGCACCGATGATGTGCACGACACGACCGAGGATCTTCGCCGTCGGGGCACCTATCGTGTACTTGACATGCTGGGCGAGATCACCGAACAGTTCCGGGTCCATCATCGGTTCGATGATGTTCCGGTAGATCGACTCGCGTGTGCGGCCCATGATGACGATGCGGCCTTGGCGGGCCATCGGTACAGCGATCAGGAAGCGGAGGATCTGCGCGATCGTCTTCGAGGACCGGACCGCACCTTCCCACACGCACACCTGCGCCGTGGACTCCCGGATCGACAGCTCTTGCTTCGGGGAGATATCTGCCAGCACGTCAGGCATCGCCGTCAGCGCCCTCCACAAGACCGAACCGGACCGCCAGGCGACCGAGCATCGACTCGACCGGGGCGAGGCCCTCAGCGTCATCCGACGCCTCGACGATCTTGTTGACCTTGTCGAACGCGATCCCAGCCGTCGTCATCACCTGACGGCGAATGTCCACCGGGGCACGGTCGAAGGTGTGCGAGTTGAACTCGTTCTCCTTGCCGCCGAAGCTGTACACGGTGATCGGCCCATCCAACTCGAGGAGCCCGTCACGCGCCGCCACGAACATCAGCTGTGCAAGCTCGATCCGCGCAGCAGCCAGTTCGACCGTGTGCGCCCGAGTCGCCATGTCCGTCTGCGTGCGGTCGAACTTGAGACCTTTCTTCTTCGCCCACCGCGAAACGGTCGACGGAGCGCATCCAAGCGCATCCGCGATCGCACGGCAGGTTGCCCCATCGTCGTACAGCACCTGCGCGCGTTTCTCATCGAACGTTGTGGCTCGCGAAGATGTGGCCATGGTTCACCTCGATCGTGCGTCACCTGGACGCGGTCACGTGCGGCTACTTGGCCGTTACTCGGGTGTCTTGCCCTGTGTGGGATGCGCTGTAGCGCGGGGACATGACGATGCCCCGGTTCTCAGAGACCGGGGCTTTCGCGACAGTGTGCCGACTCCATCACAGTACCGCGGCCACATCTGGACATATCAAGAGCGTGTGAATGTCGGATTGTTCCGGTACGCGTCCTTCGCATCGTTGACCCGATCGAGGTCGTCACGGTGAATGCGCTTCGATGCTCCAGTGCCCTTCGTGCGGATGCTGAGCGAGGGGTCCGCAAGCCAACGGCGGATCGTTCGGTGGGACTTCCCGAGGTAGGCGACTGCGCCGCTGGTGGTGAGCCACTCTGGGGCTCGGAGGAGGCTCATGCTGTAGCCAACCCGAGGACGCGACGCTTGACGGCGAGGGAAGCTGATCGCACGGGGTCTTCCGGATGTTCGAGGCTCGTGCGGAGTGTGGTGATCCAGGCGGTGAGCTCGGCGTCTGCACGCTCGAACCATTCGCCGACGACGCGGGCATGGGCGAATTGCTGGTGTCGGGAACGCTCCACGTCGTAGCTGCCGAATTCGAAGGCGAGGAGCTCGTCGTGGGGGAGTGCTTGCATGCGGCCGGGGAGGTCGGTGGTGGTGCCGATCTTCACGCGGCTTCCGAACGCGAGGTAGTAGACCACAGCGTGGGGGCGCATCATTTCTTCGCGGGTGATGACCTCGCGGGGTTCCTGGAGGGCGGCGGCGTCCGCTGCGCAGGTGGTGTTTCTGCACGCGAATGGTCTGTCATCGAAGACGATCACCTGTTGCTGGCAGGCGGGGCATCGGTACCTTTCGAAGCTCATCGCTTCCCCCTCTCGCTATACCTCAGTATAGTGCCTTTTGCTCTACTCCGGTAGAGTGCTCTCATGACCGCTGAGGACGACCTGGCGGCTGCGCAAGCGAAGCTCGAATCCCTCGAGGAGCGGACGCGTGAGCAGCGTCGCTACCGCAACCACGCGCTGCGAGCCGCCCTGGCATCCGGCGTGACATGGAAGCGCGCGGGAGAAGTCACAGGCCTCTCCCCGCGCGGCATCCAGATCTCGATCAAGGAATCCGACTAGCCCTCCTCGTATCGCCCTCCTGATCCTCGCGCCCACCCACGTATGTGCCTCGGGCGCCAGTCCGAGGTCGGTGAGTAGACTCCCCCGCATGAAGGACAGCCAGCGGTACCTGATGGTCGGGATCAGCGGGATGATCCTCTTCTCCGGCACCCGGCTCGCCGACGTGTCGCTCCTCGACGGGCTCGGCTGGGGTTTCGGGCTCATCGGGGCCATCTCCCTCATCCTGGCCGCCGCGACCCAGCACGAGGCCGGGCAGTAGGTCACCCATCACGGCTCCCATCTGGGCGGTTGGTACACGCTTCGAGGTGCTCTTCCCACTCGTCAACGTGCACATGCTCGCCGCACGAGTGGCGCACGAAGTCACACAGCATCTCGGCTCCCATCTGGGCGGTCTGTGTGCCCGTACTCGTCGGGCGAATCGCACTGATCCGACCGGTGCGGCGCGTAGCAGCCGTGGACGTGGATCGGAGCCGAGCATGTGCTCGAACCGTCGCACTCGCCGGGCGCGAACTCGTCGTCCTCACTCCGGTTTGGGCGGTCTGGCGCGCTCGTCAGCGCCTCGATCCGAGCAGCGGCCTCCCGCATCAGATCGGTCGCAGTCTCGCCGCGCCATCCCTGCCGGAGCAACCTCACCAGGGTCTCGTCTACGTGCGTGCTCATCGCTCTGTGCTCCCGTCTGGGCGGTCTGCCCGGCTCCCTGGATGCCGTGCCGTGACGCACTCGGCCAGGTCGTCCATGAAGCGCATGACGCACTCGCACGGGAAGAGCTGGCACGCGCAGTAGTCGCCGCCCGATCCCTGGAGCAGGGTCGACGCAACCTTCCACACATCCCGGATCACCTCCCCCGGATCAGCCGAGCCGTCGTACTCTCCGAAGGCCTTGATCCTCTCCACCATCGTCTGATCAGCCATCGTCTCGGCTCCCGTCTGGGCGATCCGGGATGTTTCGATCCATCCACTCGATACCCGCGACGATCAGCGCGGCGGCCTGCACCAGCTCACTCCGGCTCGGCGGCAGCAGCTCATTGCGGATGCGACCGAGCGCCTGATTCATGAGGTGCCCGAATCCGTGGTCGTCGTCGTGCTCGGGCGTCCAGCCCTTCTCGATCTGGTTCGCACGCTCAGCGGCGATGTCCTCGATTGCCTTGCTCATCGGATCGCTCATGGGCGTGAACTCGCTCGTCGGTGTGTGCTCGCTCATCGCTCTCCCTGCCCTTCCTGAAGAACTTCCCGGTTTCGCTGGACGTGGATTCCCGTGAAGGTCTCCACGCGGAACGCCTCATCCGGGGCGTCAAGGATCGCCTGCGATGCGCGGAGATTGCCGCGCGCGATGCGGCGCAACTCCGAGATCATGTGTTCAGGTGTCTGCCGCCCGTAGTCCATGAACCCGCGCCCCGATGGGAGACTCGGGAGCACCACGGATGTCATGCGATCAGCCACGGTTCTCCACCTCTCCCTGCTCGACCCGCCCTTGCTCGATACGATCGATCTCGAACGCGAACCGCCACTTGATCGAGTCCCGGGCGGCGTCACGCACCGCTTCGTGCAGAGGCAGTGAGCGATCGAGGCTCAGCAGGAACTCCCATTCGGTGGCCAGGGCGAGGCCATTGGCGAGCACATGCGACAGCATCTCGACGTACGGTTCGTAGTGCTCCATCGGCTTGCCGGTGACGGCGGTCTCATCAGCGCTCATCGGTCCTGCTCCTCCACCTCATCGACAGAGCAGTCCAGCATCTCGAAGTCGCCCGGCAGCGGCTCGTTCGTCCGCCAGTCCTTGAGAGCGTTGGCGTTGAACTCATCATCGTTCTGGAGGAGGTTCGTCACGACCTCCTGATCGGTGAAACCCTCAAGTCCGTTGTACTTACGCCAGCTCTCGATCTCCTCGTGGCCGATCTCAACTTCACGCCTCACCGAGTAGCTGATGTCGTAGGTCACGTTCCACTTGCTCATCGGTCCTGCTCCTCTCGGTTCTCTCCCGGGGTGGCCGCCTCGTGCTCGTCATGCGGTACGGGCTTGCCATCGATCACGCAGAAGTCAGCTCGCTGCTCCCGACACCCGGACCGACCACACCCAATACCGCCGAATCGCCTTGAGTACCAGGCATGCCCGAGGCGCTCACACGTAGTCCCACCAGTCATCGGTTCTCTCCCTGCTCGGTGACGGACGCAGCAGCACGCAGAGCGGCACGCATCCGAGTCGCCGTCCCCTCGCTGACGTGATCGACTTCGAGGCCGAAGAACGCGTTGAACGCCGCCAACACCTGCGCGTCGGACGATTCGCCCTGCGGCTTGGGGTCGATCCCATGGTGGTCACGCTCACGAGTCAGCTCGTCATGCACCTCCGGATCGAACCGCTCCCCGCACCCGAGCTTGTGCTGCCCATCCGTACGGCGACACTGAGGACACGCCCCCTGCGGCTCCGGGGCCTTCTCGTCCATCGCCGGCGCGGCGCTCGGCTCTGGTACCTCGGAGCGGCGGAAGCCAGCGTCCAGAGCATCGGAGACCATCCCCTCCAGCGAGTCGATCGCCACTTCCAAGGCTGGTGACACCTTGCCGATGTCGCGCCAGGTCGCGAACCACAGATCGATCACTCGCCTGTGCACTTCCCGCTTGTCGTCGGTTGGGGCTACTCCACTTGATCCACTGGCACCCGCGTTCAAGCCGATACGGGATTCGCTTGAATCGACCGGCTCCGGAGCGGCGGGACGACGGAAGCCAGCAGCCAGGATCCGGTCGGCCAGTATGTAGTCCAACTCCGCCACCTCGTATCCTGCGGGGCTTATGAAGTTCGCGACCACGATCCCAAGTGCTTCCCGCTCGTCGTCGGTCGGGGTGTGCGCCTCCTCGAACACAGCGAAAGCGGCTTTGGCCATGGCATTCCAGGAGTCAGACCATGAGGCTGTGGAAGACCACGCCTTCGCCATAGCCGTCCGGGCTTCCTCGATCAGTCGCTCACGATCAGTCATCGGTCCTGCTCCTCTCGATACGGGTTGTGTTCTGCATAAGGGCTGTTCTGGCGCTCCTGGTTCGTGCCGAAGTAGCCATCAAAGGTTGCCCTTGTCGTACCCGACGAACCACGCCTCGGCTCGCACCTGGGCGATGAAGCGGTTCAGGTACGCATCGGCTTCTGCGATCTCCTCATCCGAGATCTCGTCGACCGGGGCGTTGGATGTTCCCCACCAGTAGCCCAGGCGGTGAGCGACAGTCACTTCGGTCAGCATTTGCTCCGGCGAGTCCAGGCTCGGCGGCTCGCGATCAGTCATGATGCGTTCTCCAGTTCTTCGAATTCGTTCTGGTCGAGCACGTGTCGGCACTCGTCGTTGGAGCACTTCACGGTCACGTCGCCCTCGAACCAGGCCGGCGGGTTCCAGATCAACTGCTGCTGGCATTCCGGACACCGGACGCGGTGAATGCGGTGGGGGCGTTCGACGATCTCGTGCGCCCGGTATGCGCGTTCCGCGGCGGCAGCGAACTGGATTGCATCCTTCGCGCCTTCCTCGGTCGAGATCCACATGTCGATCGATCCGAACGCGGTCAGCGACAGTAGGTGCCGGTGGCACTCGTCGACCGCGAGGAACGCCCCGGTCAGGTTCACGTGCCCGTCCGCAGTCGTACGGATACCGGCGGTATCCCGCTGCACCGCCTTCGACAGACCAAGTGCGGACACTCGGCGTTCGAACTCGTCCCACCGGGTGTATGCGTGCTCGAACCGGTCGTGGTGCGACTGGCACAGGAACCCACGCTCCGCAGGCCGGAAGTAGCATCCCCGACAGTCGTCATTCGTGCAGGTCTCCAGGTGCACACCGGGCTGGTGGCAAGGGGCAACCGACGGAACACCAGGCCAAGAAACCACGCAGAGGATCGTCATCGTGCGCCCCCGTTCGCGAGCTCCAGCAGGACGTCGGCGTGGCAGGGCTGGTCGAGCGGGCACCAGCAGGCGAGGTTCTTCCCGGCGAGCGGCGAGGGGTCTGGCAGGCCGTGACGGTCGTCCTCTTCCATCCATGACTGGAACAGATACACGGCGAGATCGCGGGCCTTCGCCTGCGAGACGATGTGCTGCTGCACGCCCAGGTTGCCGATCGACACCGCCCAGCACAGACCGCCTACCGAGCATTCGACCTGTTCGATTCGGAAGGGGTTTCCCCACTTCGTCGGCCGGGCGACGCTGACCGTGTTCGACGGCATCCGCCAGCCCTTCCGGCGCGACAGCTGTACACGGATCGGGTCAGAATGGGGCGTTGTCTCCAAAGTCCCCACCTCCCCACGCGTCTGTCTGAGCGCCCGCCAGGGGTGTGGTGGCCCATCCGGTGTCGGTTGCGGTTTCCGTACGTCCACGGTCCGCCTGGCCGCCCTCTGCGCGTGTCGCGCGGGTGACCTGCGCCGTCGCGTAGCGGAGCGAGGGGCCGATCTCGTCGACCTCCAGCTCGATCGACGTGCGCTGGTTGCCCTCGCGGTCCTGGTAGGAGCGCTGCTTCAGGCGTCCGGATGCGATGACCCGCATGCCCTTGGTCAGCGAACCCGCCACGTGCTCGGCGAACTCGCGCCACACGGACGCGCGGAGGAACAGCGCATCGCCGTCCTTCCACTCGTTCGCCTGACGGTCGAAACTGCGCGGCGTCGATGCGATGGTGAAGTTCGCCACCGGCAGCCCGTTCTGCGTGTACCGCAGCTCCGGCGCGTCGGTCAGGTTGCCGACTATCGTGATGATCGTCTCGCCGGCCATCAGTTCTCGCCCTTCTCGTAGTAGATCCCGGCGTCCTTCGCGGCCTGGGCGATGCGGCCTGACGGACGGTCATCGAATCCCTCATCGTGTCCAGCGGCGGGGGTGACGTTGATCGTGACGCCCATCGCGGCCAGCTTCTTCATGTGCTTGTCGAGCTCGGCGCTCATCTTCATCTCCTTGTCTTGCGCCAGTACCAGCGCAGCAAAAAGGCCCCGGATCGTTTGATCCAGGGCCGTACGATCTCCCACCCGATGAGAGTCAGGAACGTCCTCATGTTGGGGTCCGTCCCGCCGTTTTGGTGGTCGTGATTTCGTTGAATCGCCTGGCTTGCGCGGCGTATGCACCGCGCTCTTCGCGCGTCCACGAGCGTCGGTCCGGGAACCATCGACGGATGGTTGGCCCGGTGACACCCAGAGTCCTCGCCACCTCTGCGAACGAGCAGCCGTCATCGAGTAGCGCCGCAGCATGGTCGCGATCTGATCGGGGTCGGGGATGATGTGGTTCCTGGTGTTGGAGGCCGAGCCTCTCGCGCCACCGAGAAGCGGTGCGGGTTGAGACGCGGAAAGCGTCGGCGATCTGCGCGAGCGATGCCCCCGCCTGTTCCATCGCCCGGAACCGTTGCTCCCAGTCCTCGTCGTGCGTCTCCGCGAGGGCAAGATCGGATGACTTCACTGAATCTCCCCATGGAAAAGGCCACTACCCGTTCTGCTGGGTCAGTGGCCTGTGGATAACTCTTCGCTCTCAGCGAGTGAGAATCTTTAGATTCGTTGCGGGTTGCTTGTTGCTGTTGCACGTTGCTAGTTGTAGGCGGCTGGTAAACCGCTACCCTGCCGTGCTCGATTCGCTAGGTAACGCACTGGGTAAACCGCTGAGGAAATACGCCTGACCGGCAAGCGGAAGATCGGTCTCCATGGTCTTCGCACTCACCGCGTTCTGTCTCAGGATCGTCTTCACCTGAGGCTTCTCCCAGGCGGGCCAATCACCGTGCGCTTTCTGTAGGCGCTGGAGCTCGTAGACGAGCGCTGCCCGGATCTTCCGTGACCCGATGACCCCGTACTCCTTCGCCATCGTCACCGACAGTCGCGGGTTCTTGAGGATCGGATCGTGTCTCAGATACGACCGGATCATGGCTTCCTCGGTCGTCTCGTCGATCACAATGAAGTGGGCGTCGGAGAGCTCAGAGGCGGCGAGCAGCGTATCCCGAGCGGTGTTCTCGGCGGCGCGTTGCGCCATCCTGCCGACATGCCAGTTGACGACCCCGCAGTAGTTCAACGTCGGGTCCGCCAACAACGTCATGTACAGGTGTTGTGCCGGGACGGTCAGGTTCAGCCAGTCGTCATCCGACCAGATGTCATGCCGTAGCTGGCCGTACTCCTTAGCCATCTCGCACCTCACGCGCCATCTTCTGGCCTCCCTTCGCTGACGTGTCTTCGCACGGTGGCGGAGACGAGGTAGTACCACTCGCCGTCGATCGCCTGGACCGGTGTTGCCTTCGAACGGTGCAGGGTGGCGGCGTTCGTTGCGGCCTTCTCGACACGCAGGCCGCGCTCGATCAGGTCCGCCCGGACGATCGCCCCAGCATGGGTGGTCTGCGCCTCACCCGAACAGCCGGGGAGCATCATCAGACAGAACCCGCCGTCACGTTCGATGACGCGCTTCTTCACCGTGACAGAGACCGTCATCGCTCTTCCTTTCCGTGGCAGGCGCACGCGTACCTGCGGGCGCAGAAGTATGGGGTTTTGCAGCACGAGGGCCGACACCGGCCGGCCGGGTCCTCATGGGGACGGGTCGGTGGCACCGTCCCAGGGATCACGCGAGTCATCCGACGCCCCTTTCTCAGTCGTGGCCATCAGTCGGTGGTGTCGGCGTAGAGCTTGGCTTCGGCGCGCTCAGTGGAGACCTCGGAGCGGAGGGCATCAGCGACAGCCGCACACCACCGCAACCGGGCCTTCTTCGCCTCGATGGACGACTCGGCGGCCCGGTACTCCCTATGGAGCCGGTACGCTTCCTGGTCGGCGTCAGCGACCCGTTCGGCAGCCGCCTGAGACAGCTTCTCGTCGGAGCTCTTCGCGTTCTCCATGACGACCGCACGCCGATACTCGAGGTCGGCCTTCTTCTGCCCGTACTCGGAGATCACCGCATCGAACGCTTTGATCTCCGAGTCCCAGCGGACAAGATGCTGGTTGAGTCGCGCTTGCGTGGGGAGAGGCATCAGGCGGTCTCAAGCTGCTTGCGACGTGCGGTGAACGCGGTCTTGACGTCATCGGTGAACCATCGGTGCGCTTGACCGTCGTAGAGCGCCTGGAGCGCCTCCATGCTGTCGGCCGTCGCGAGGAGTCCCCGCCATCCTTCTGGTGGGGACTCCTGCTTCGGCTTCGACCCTGCATCGGCCTGCCGGTTGCGGACCTCCTCAGAGGACGCGACACCCTGCTTCGTGTCGACGGCGAGGGCGGCGACCATCGCGCGGCCCCAGGCCGCCGTCTCAGCGTTCTGCACCTCACTGTCACGGGTGAACTGGGTGGGCCCGGGCACAGGCTCCCAGGCGGTGCCGACTCCGGGGAGCCGGTCATCGACGGACCGGTAGGCGAACGCCGTGTACACGACCCACGTCTTGCCGCCGAATTCCCGGAACTCCACATCGACCAGATGCCCGTCGGGGGCGACCCTGGACAGGGACCCGTCGGGGAACTTGCCACGGAACTCGACGATGCGGCTGGCGACATCGATGTAGTCAAGCGGCCCTTTGTATTGCGCCATCGCGCGCCTCCAACATCTCGGTTGCGACCTCGATGAGGTCTGCGATCATCTCTTCGTCGCGGCCGATCCACACCGACCGCGGTTCGAACCAGGCCAGACGGAACCATGCCCCGTCTTCGACACGGCGGTTCCAGAGGAACAAGCACCGCTCCGCGCCCGTGACATGCAGCTGCCACTGCACCTGGCGGCGGTACCGGATCGGGATGCCGGTGATCTTGACCAGTGCGGAGTCCCACGGGTCACCGGGGGCTTTGCACTCTGCGATCAGCCGGTGATCCAAGGACAGCCCGTCCGGGGACGCCAGATGCCGGCCGTCCCTGTCCGACGCGATCACCCAATCGATGGGGAGTATCCCGTGCTCGGAGTGGGCGTACCGCATCATCTGTGGTTCTGCCTCGACCCCGAACTGCATATAGACGTTCTGCTCCACCGGGGTGGGGCTCAGCCACGCCTCGATCGCTGCCTGGCGGTCTCGTTTCGCGGCGACCTCGGCCACAGCGGTCGCGGTCACACCTAGGCTGCGTGCAGCGAACCATGCAGGTTCGTCGTTGCCTCGTGAGACGAGGAACCTGGTTGCGTCGATCATGCGGCGTCCCGGCAGATAGGGCAGTCGCAGACCCCGAACTCGTCACGGTGGCGGGCCTTCGTGAACCGCCGTTCCGCGCGTCTCACCCGATCCTGCGCCCGGGCAATCCTCGCAGGGTCGCCGGTCGCGGATGCGGCGTACAGGGCGTCCTCCGCCTCACGGAGGGACTCTTCGGTGTTGGCGACCGTGAAGCTCACGACGCATCCTCCGGCCAGATACGACGGGCACTCTCGATGGAATCGGGACGCACCCAGTAGGCCGAGCCGTCAGTCAGCGATTTGAAGTAGATCTTCATGACGCCCTGCGACGGCTCTTCGAAGACCGCGTAGGCGTCCTCGCCCGGGAACTGCTTGATGTGGAGCGCCCAGACCTCGCCCGGCTTCGCGTCTTCCCAGGGCTTCCGCTCCGGGTGAGCCTCGAAGTAGCGGAACGCCGCACCATAGGTGCCCGTGTCCGTCGCCTCCACGTTGCGGTTCAGCCACTTATGCGTTCCATCGCGTTCATCCACGATGCGGACGGTCTCGCCCCCATCCACCGGATAAGCGATGTAGTACGGCTCCAGGGCGTCACGCCACCGCCCCACCGCCTCATCGCGCTCATGCTGGAAGAACTCGCGGAGAGTCTGCCACCACTCCGACTGAGGCATGACCTGGAGAATCCCGCACGACTCATCCCGAGTCCCATGCTGGAACTGCACCGTTCCTCCATCTCGGACATAGACGGTGATCCCGTTGCTTGCGGTGAAATTGCTCATGCTGCGCCTCCGAGGTCTTCCTCTTCGGCGCGGTACAGGGCTTCCTCCGCCTCGTCGCGGCGGCGGATCGCGGCGGCCAGCTCTCCCTCGGCGCGGATCACCGCGGAACGGGCGGCAGACAGGCGGTAACGTGCAGTGTCAACAGTCATCGGGTGTCCTTTCGGAAAGCGCCGCACGCCCAACACACAGTCAGGAACGCTCCGGCGAAGAGGATCGCGACGGCCAGAGAGCCGACGCTCGGAGGGATGAAGAACAGGACAGCGGTGCACTCCAACGCGAGAACGACCCCCATCCACAGGAACGCGGCCATCAGCCGACCCGCTCCGTGAAGTGGTGCGCGCACATCGGGCAGCGCACCTCCACCCAGGGGTGATCGTCATCAAGGACGACCATCTGCCCGGTCCAATCACAGGACGGGCACTCGAGCTCGATCATGCTGCCTCCTTCAAGGCCCACAGGTGGGAGGGATTGCCGTATTCGGATTCCCCGTACTCGTCGAGGCGGACCCAGGGCCCGCCGTTCTCCTCGGACAGCACCGTCCGCACCCGCTGAGGGGTGCAGTAGAAGCCGAGACTGTTCCGTGCGATCCGGTACACCTCGTCAGCGGTGATCGGATGCCCCGCAGCAGACAGCGCCCGCTCAACCGCCAGGGCCGTCGGGACCCGTTTCACGGCGACATCCGCCGCACGGTGGGACGTGAGCGGGTCCGACGGTCGAACACGCGGGGAATCGTCGTACACGGTCGGCCGGGCGACCCCGGTCCCACCGCACGCGAAGCAATCCACGTCGGTGTCGGGGTCGCGGGCGGTCATGAAAAAGCCCCAACCTGAGCAGGCGGGGCAAGGGTTCCTCACAGCAGGGTTGGTTCTCATCATCGTGATACCTCCGTGCGCGGCCGGGATTCGAACCCGGACAACCCCTGACGGCTCCGCGCAGACCAGCCCGTTCCTGACAGGTCGTAGGCACGCCTCTACATGCCTCACTGCCGTGTGCAGACTCACCCCGCGAATGCATGAGGAAGGGTGAACGCATAGCTCCTGATCTTGTTGACCACACACACCCGGTTGCGTTCCTTGGGGGCGGCTTCTCCGCTGCCTGCGGCCCGTCCATTCGTCCCAGTTCGACCCTGCGTCGCGTCCAGCACCCGTTGGCGTGGGTGCCGCGTATCTTCGCCGGTGTGTGCTGTTGAGTTGTCAGAGTTCAGCCGCCCGAAGGCGCAACAAATAGGGGCCAGATCGGCCAGGTGCGAGTGGGCCGCTACGCGGCCGACGCTGTCTCTGCGTCCGGTCTGCACAGCCCCGTGCTCGCGCACCGCGCCAGGCACTCATCCATCGACGGGCCTCCTGGGTGCCAGATCCGTTCCGCTGCCTCGCGAACCGTGAGTTTGCGGATGGTCGCCGCAGCTTCGGCCACGACCTGCCCCAACTCGCGGAGAGCCTGCGCTTCGGTCTTCATGACGCCACCGCCAGCGGGGTGATCTGGGTGATGCGAGGGAAGAACGCTCGCGGCTCGACCTCGAGGAAAGCGGCGATGCGGATCAGCTCATCCACAGTGAACGGGCTGACGGCCTTGAGTCGCAGCGACAGTGTTGAGGTGGTCATGGACGCTCCAGCGGCGACGGCCGTTGCAGTCACGCCTTTGCGCCCCATCGCGGCCCGCACCTCCGCGGCCACTCGGTTCCGATATTCCGTTCCCATGTAGAAGACACTACGCCGCACTTGGGAACGGTGCAAGTGGAATACAATGTTTCCTAAAACTGGGTATACTCGCCCACATGGGAACGAACGCACGTGAAATTGGTGAGCTCAGCAAGGCGGTCTCCGCAGAGCTCCGAGCGCACCTTGCCCGCCGCAAGATCAGCGTGCGGGCGTTCGCGGCCTCGACGAGACTGCCGCTCACGACACTCCACAAGACGCTGAACGCACAACGAGTCGTGGATGTCGAGGACCTCTACTCCATCTGTGGCCCGCTCGGGGTCGAACCAGGCGATGTGCTCGACGCTGCCGTTGCCGCGATCCAGACGCCTACGGCAAGCGAAGTGACGGAACTCCGCCCGCTGAATGTCCCCACCTCGATAGATGATCTTGAGCGTCGCCCGCCCCGGACGATGGACCGCACCAAGATCGCGGCTGACAACCGCGATCCGCGCGAGACCGACCAACCCGCACCGGGTGAAGCTCCCGAGGACTTCTAGGAGAACGGTTGAAGCAACTCATCGCCCACGCAGCGCAGCTCGGGTACAACGTGCACGTCTGGGACCTTGGCAGCGAGACGGCCGGCCTAACGGACATCGCAGAACGCTCGATCAGCCTGAATCTCACCCTCACCATTCCTGAGCAGCGCTCCACGCTTGCACACGAATGCGGTCACGCCTTCTACGGGCACGACTGCACCGACCCTGTCGGAGAACGACAGGCGCGCAAGTACGCCGCGACGCTCCTGATCGAGCCGGCCGAGTACGCCCGCCTCGAACGCATCAACCCGGACCAGCACTGGCTCGCCGACGAGTTCACGGTCACCCCTCGCATCATCTTCGACTACGAGACGTTCTGCCTCACCCGCCTGCGCGGAGTCACCTACTCGCAGGCGCGCATGGGGCTCGGGCAATGGTCGCACCGGCTGGAGGTCATCTGATGGTCGGCCGTCTTCGTCCAGTAACCAACACAGCGCTCCACGCGATCATTTACCTGCGCCAGTCCGTACACCGGGACGACTCAATCAGCCTCGAGCTTCAGGAGCTCGCATGCCGTGACTACTGCGACCGCATGGGATACGAGGTCATCACGGTCGAGGCTGATCCAGGTATCTCGGGGCGCACGTGGAACCGCCCCGCGGTGCAGCGGGTCATGGCGGCGATTGACACGCGCGAGGCTGATGTCATAGTCCTCTGGAAATGGTCCCGCCTCTCACGATCCCGCAAAGACTGGGCGCTTGCGATCGACCGAGCCGATATCGCCGGCGGGAAGATCGAGTCGGCCACCGAGCCAATCGACACAGCTACGGCCTCCGGACGGTTCGCCCGCGGTGTCATGACCGAGTACGCCGCCTTCCAGTCCGAGCAGATCGGCGAGCAGTGGGAGGAGGTCCGGCAGCGACGCCTGAACCTCGGCCTACCGGTATCGGGACGGCTGCCATTCGGCTGGACGCGCACGCCCAACGGCATCGCGCCCCACCCCGAACACGGACCAATTGTGGTCGAGATGTACCGGCGCTACCTCAACGGAGAGGGCTCGGCATCGATCGCGGCGTGGCTGAACGCGCAGGGCATCCCCGCGCCAAACGGCGGCGCATGGCGGCGACCCCGCCCCCTCAGCGTCATGGACTCTCCAGTTCATGCCGGCCTCATCCCGTACCGCGGCGCGACTTACCCAGGTCAGCATGACCCGATCATCGATGAGGCTACCTGGGACGCATACCGGAGCGAGCGCACCCGCCGTCGAGACCATGCCGAGAAGCCCCGCGACTATCACCATCTCCTCTCCGGCGTGATGCTCTGCTCCTGCGGTGGACGCATGCACGGCAAAGGGTCAACAACAGCTGGGAAGGTCTACCGCGGCTATCTCTGCGGATCGACTCTGAATGGTCACGACCAGCGCGCCTACGTCTCCGCGATCACCATCGAACCTCTCGTAACCGACTGGCTACTTGCCCTCGATCCGCAGGTAGACGCAAAGCCGCTCGACGCCGCCGCGACCGCGCGCCTCGCTGCGATCCTCCGGGAGCAGATCGCTCTCGACGCCGAACAAACCACCCTCACGCGGCAACTCGGTCGCGAACTCATCCCCGAGGCAGCCTACGTTCGCGCAACCAATGAGATCACGACCGAACTCGCCCGCCTCAAGGCCGAGGAAAACGCTCTCACCCCTCCGCGAACGATCAGCCCTACCGCGGTCATAACCCTGCAAGACACCTGGCCTGGCATGACCATACCCGAGCAAAACCGAGGGCTTCGAAAGGTCGTGGAATCTGTAACCGTGCACGACAGCGGCGAACGATTCACCATCCGAACCGTCTGGGGACGTGACCATGAGCTGCGCGGTCCTGCACGATGGCGGGGCAAACGTCGCACCACCTGACTTTGTCGCTCGCGTCCTCATGACAGTCATCATGAGATCCGACGAGGTGCGGGGGATCCTCACCGACCTCGTCCGGCGCGCGCTGACGGTGTCGTGACCGGCGACGGCACCCGCCGTCGGGGCGACGACCGCGGCTCGGCCACCGCCGAGCTCGCGGTCGCCCTCCCCGCGGTGGTCCTCGTGCTCCTGCTCGGACTGGGTGCCGTCGGCGCGGGGATGAGGCAGGTCGCACTTCAAGACGCCGTCGCGGATTCCGCGCGCCTCCTCGGGCGCGGTGAGAGCCAGGGGACCGCGGACGCCGCGATCTCCCGTGTGGACGCGGGCGCGAGCATCAGCGCTCGCCGCGCCGACGGGCTCGTCTGCGTGACGGTCGAGGCGGATGCCGCGTTCGCCGGCCGCATTGCCATCCCGCTCAGGGCGGTCGGCTGCGCGCTGGACGGCGGACGATGAGCCCGGGTCCGGGATCGCGCTGATGGCCGGTTCGGTTCTGGCGGCGGGCGCGGCGGCCCTCGCCGCGTCTGTCGCTCTGGGGGCGGCGCTGCTCGGCGGAGCCGCCACGACCGCGCAGCGGGTCGCCGGAGCGGCCGACGCCGCGGCCCTCGCCGCCGCCGACGCGGTCTCGGGCGCGGTGCCGTTCGACGGCGACCCGTGCGAGGCGGCCGCGCGGGTCGCGGCCGCCTCGGGAGCGCACCTGGACGAGTGCGCTCTGGACGAACAGGTGGCGAACGTGCAGGTTTCCGCGGCGTACGCTGGATTCACCGCCGTCGCCCGATCCCGAGCAGGACCACCCGAGGTCGCTGCGGGCAACGGATGAGCCGTGCTGGGAACCCATCTGCAGTGCGGTGTGTATGGTGTGCTTCGAAGAAAGGACGCACCCTTGGCGCAAGGCAAGAAGCTCGTCATCGTCGAGTCCCCGACCAAGATGAGGTCGATCCAGGGCTATCTCGGCGACGGCTATGAGGTGCTCAGCTCGGTCGGTCACATCAGGGACCTCGCCGACAAGAAGGACATCCCGGTCGCCGACAAGAAGGCGTATGGGAAGTACTCGATCGACGTCGAGAACGATTTCGACCCCTATTACGTCGTCAGCGACCGCAAGACCAAGACCGTGGCGGAGCTGAAGCGCGCCCTGAAGACCGCCGACGAGCTCCTGCTCGCGACAGATGAGGACCGCGAGGGCGAGGCCATCGCCTGGCACCTGCTGGAGACGCTGAAGCCCAAGGTCCCGGTGCGCCGGATGGTGTTCCACGAGATCACGAAGGACGCGATCCAGGCGGCGGTGGGCAACACCCGCGAGCTCGACCTCGCGCTCGTCGACGCGCAGGAGACCCGCCGCATCCTCGACCGCCTCTACGGCTGGGACGTCTCGCCCGTCCTCTGGTACAAGGTCAAGTCCGGGCTCTCGGCCGGCCGTGTGCAGTCGGCCGCCACCCGCATGATCGTGGACCGCGAGCGGGAGCGGATCGCCTTCGTCTCCGCCGAGTACTGGGATGTCGACGCGGCCGCTGCGGCGTCCGGGTCCTCGTTCCGGGTGCGCCTGGTCCGCCTCGACGGCGGATCACTGGCCCGGGGGACCGACTTCGACGACGCCGGCAAGCTCAAGAAGGCCGTCGTCGTCCTGGACGAGAAGGCCGCGGAGTCCCTTGCCCGTGCGGTCGAGACCGTCGGCGCGGGAACCGTCGCCAAGGTCGAGGCCAAGCCCGGCACGCGCAGCCCGTACGCCCCCTTCACCACCTCCACGCTGCAGCAGGAGGCGGGACGCAAGCTCTCGATGAGCGCGAAGCAGGCCATGAGCGTCGCCCAGCGCCTGTACGAGAAGGGGTACATCACCTATATGCGTACCGACTCGACCGCGCTGAGCACCCAGGCGGTGCAGGCGGCGCGGGCGCAGGCGGTCGCGCTGTACGGCGATGCGGCCGTCCCGCTGAAGCCGCGCGTCTACAAGAGCAAGAGCAAGAACGCACAGGAGGCCCACGAGGCGATCCGTCCGTCGGGGGAGGAGTTCCGCACCCCGTCCTCGGTGTCCTCGGAGCTCGACCGCGAGGAGCAGCGCCTCTACGACCTCATCTGGAAGCGCACGGTCGCCAGCCAGATGTCGGACGCGAAGTACGAGACCACGACGATCACGATCGCGGTCGACGCGGACGGACGTGCGGCGGAGTTCACCGCTTCGGGCACCGTCTACACCTTCAAGGGCTTCCTGGAGGCGTACGAAGAGGGTCGCGACGAGAAGCGCAGCGATGCGGACGCCGCCGAGGAGCAGTCGCTTCCGGCCGTCACGGTGGGCGACGAGGTCGCGCTCTCCGACGCCGAGGCCAAGGGGCACAAGACCACCCCGAAGCCGCGGTACACCGAGGCGTCGCTCGTGAAGGCGCTCGAGGAGTACGGCATCGGCCGTCCGTCCACGTTCGCGACGATCCCGAGCACGGTCGTGGATCGGGGCTACGCGACCAAGCGCGGTCAGGCGCTGGTGCCCACCTGGCTCGCCTTCAGTGTCGTCCGCCTCATGGAGGAGCACTTCGCCGAGCTCATCGACTACGACTTCACCGCGGCGCTCGAGGACGACCTCGACGCCATCGCCCGCGGCGAGCAGAAGCGCGCGGAGTGGCTGCAGTCCTTCTACTTCGGGTCCGACGCCCACGTCGGACTGCGGCAGATCGTCGACAACCTCGGCGAGATCGACGCGCGTGCGCTGAACTCGACCCGGATCACGGACACCGCGACGCTCCGCTTCGGCAAGTACGGCCCGTACCTGGAGGTGGCCGACCCCGCGGACCCGGAGGCGAAGCCGCGCATCGTCAACGTCCCGGAGGATCTCGCCCCCGACGAGCTCACGGCCGCCAAGGCGCAGGAGCTCATCGACGCTCCGGTCGCCGGTGACCGGGTCCTCGGCGAGAACCCGGAGAACGGCAAGGTCGTCGTCGTCAAGGACGGGCGGTTCGGTCCCTACGTGCAGGAGACCGATCCGGTCGTCGAGGGCGAGTCCGGCGAGGCGCTGGTGGACGAGGCGACCGGGGAGATCGTCGAGCCCGTCGCGCCGAAGAAGCGCGGCGCGAAGAAGGAGGCGGCCCCCAAGCCGCGGACGGCCTCGCTGTTCCGGTCGATGTCGGTGGACACCATCGAGCTCGACGCGGCGCTGCGGCTCCTGAGCCTCCCGCGCACGGTCGGCGCGGACCCGGAGTCCGGCGAGGAGATCACCGCCCAGAACGGCCGTTTCGGTCCGTACCTCAAGAAGGGGACCGACTCGCGATCGCTTGAGAACGAGCAGCAGATCTTCGACGTCACGTTGGAGGAGGCGCTCGCCCTCTACGCACAGCCGAAGTACGGCGCCCGGCGGGCGTCGAGCGCGCTGGCGGAGTTCGACGCGGACCCGGTCAGCGGCAAGCCGATCCGCATCAGGGACGGCCGGTTCGGCGCCTACGTGACCGACGGTGAGACGAATGTGACGATCCCCCGGGGCGAGAAGCCCGAGGACATCACCTTCGAGCGGGCGGTCCAGATGCTCGCCGACAAGCGGGCGAAGGGCCCGGCTCCGAAGCGTGGGGCGCGAGCGGCGGCACCGAAGAAGGCGGCGGCGAAGACCCCCGCAAAGACGGCGGCCAAGAAGGCCCCTGCCAAGACGGCTGCGAAGAAGACGTCGACCACGAGCGCCAAGGCCGCGCCTGCGAAGGCCACGCCTGCGAAAGCCACGACCTCGAAGGCCGCGACCTCCAAGGCCACGACGGCGAAGGCCACGCCGGCGAGCACCGCGGCCAAGAAGCCCGCGACCCGCGCGAAGAAGACCGATTCGTGACCCGCGGCCTCTGGATCACCCTCGAGGGCGGTGATGGATCGGGCAAGACCACCCAGTCCGCGTTGCTCGGGGAGTGGCTGGACGGCCAGGGGCGAACGGTGCTCCGCACGCGCGAGCCCGGGGGGTCGGAGGTCGGACGACTGATCCGCGACATCGTCCTTCACCACCGGGGCGACATCGCGCCTCGCGCGGAGGCTCTGCTGTACGCCGCGGATCGCGCGCATCACGTGGCGACGGTCGTCCGGCCCGCCCTGGAGCGCGGCGAGGTCGTCCTCCAGGACCGCTACCTGGACTCCTCGGTGGCCTACCAGGGCGCGGGGCGGGTCCTCGACGCCGATGAGGTCCGACGCCTGTCGCTGTGGGCGGCGGAGGGCGCGCTGCCCGACCTCACCGTCCTGCTCGACATCGATCCGGCGACGGCCCGGGTGCGGCTGGACTCCGACGACAAGCCGTTCGACCGGCTCGAGGCCGAGCAGGAGGAGTTCCACGGGCGGGTGCGCGACGGCTATCTCGCGCTCGCCGCCGCGGAGCCCGAGCGCTTCCTCGTGCTCGACGCGACGCAGGCACCAGACGTCCTCGCGGCGGCCGTGCGCGAGCGGCTTGCTGCCCTCCTGTGAGGCGCCGGGCCGGTCGTCGGGGTGTCCGTGGCCGCGGCTAGGCTGAACGCATGACCGCCGTCGCCACCGCCCCGTTCCCCTGGACGGACGTCTGGGTTCAGGACGAGGCGGTGCGGACGCTCCGCGATGCGGCGGCCGACCCCGGTGCGCTCTCGCACGCATGGCTGATCACCGGACCTCCCGGCTCGGGACGATCGACGCTGGCCTACGCCTTCGCGGCGGCCCTCATCGCCGACGAGCCCGATGACGAGGCGGCCATGCGGCAGGTGATCGCCCGGACCCATCCGGACGTCACGGCGCTCCGCACGGACAAGGTGATCATCACGATCGCCGAGGCCCGCGCTCTCGTGGAGCGCTCGTACTTCGCGCCATCGGCCGGCCGCTACCGGGTCATCGTCGTCGAGGACGCGGACCGGATGGTCGAGCGAACGTCGAACGTGCTGCTGAAGGCGCTGGAGGAACCTCCGGAGCGGACGGTGTGGATCCTCTGCGCGCCGAGCGAGGCCGATCTGCTCCCCACGATCCGCTCGCGGGTCCGCTCGCTGCGCCTGCGCGAGCCCGAGGTGGACGACGTCGCGCAGCTCATCGTGCATCGCACCGGCGTGGATCTCGGGATCGCCGAGCAGGCGGCGCGGCACGCGCAGAGGCACATCGGGATGGCGCAGCGGCTCGCCACCGACGAGGGCGCCCGCGCGCGGCGGGACGAGACCCTGCGCGCCGTTCTCCGGGTGCGCGGCGTGGGGGACGCCGTCGAGGTCGCCGGAAGGATCGTGCAGGTCGCGACGGAGGACGCCAAGGCGCTCACGGCCGAGCGCGACGAGGCGGAGCGTCGATCCCTGCTGCGCATGGTCGGGATCGCCGAGGGGCAGGCCGTCCCGCCGGCGCTGCGTGCGCAGGTGTCCGCCCTCGAGGACGATCAGCGCAAGCGCGCCACGCGAAGCCTCCGGGACGGCATCGACCGCGTGCTGACCGATATGCAGTCGCTCTTCCGCGATGTCGTCATGTTCCAGTTCGGACGCACCGACACCCTCATCAACCGCGAGCTGGGCGATGAGCTCGCCGCGCTCGCCGCCGCGTGGCCTCCCGCGCGTACGCTGGACGTGCTCGACCACCTCGCCGAGACGCGGGAAGCGCTGGAGCGCAACGTAGCACCGACCCTTGCCCTCGAGAGCTTGCTCGTGACGGTCACGAGCGGGAGGACACCGTGAAAGAACGATCGACCAGCCGACGCATCCGACGCATCGCCACCGTCGTGGCAGGCCTCGCCGTCGCCTCAGTGACGCTGTCAGGCTGCCTCTACGCGATGATCCCGTCCGGCTCCCCGGCCTCACAGCCGCAGCGTACGACCGCCCCCGACACCAGCGGCGTCTCCGCAGAGCTGATGCCGTTCTACTCGCAGGAACTGTCGTGGAGCGATTGCGGCGCCGCCATGCAGTGCACCGATGTCAGGGCGCCCCTCGACTGGGGGAATCCCTCCGCCGGCGAGCTCTCGCTCGCGGTGGTCCGCCACCTGGCACCGGGCGACCCCAAGGGCTCGCTCCTGCTCAACCCGGGCGGCCCCGGGGCGAGCGGTGCGGGTTTCGTGCAGGACAGCCTGGACTTCGCCGTCGGCCCCGACCTGATCGATCAGTACGACATCGTGGGCTTCGACCCGCGGGGCGTGGGCAGGTCGACCGCTGTGACGTGCCTCGATGACGCGGAGAAGGACGCCTACCTCTACTCGATCCCCTCGGGGGCGAGGGGCAGCGACGAGCGCGCCGCGGCCCAGAAGGCCGCCAACCAGGGCTTCGCGGATGCGTGCGTGCAGAACAGCGACGGGATCCTTCCGTTCATCACGACGGTGAACTCCGCGCGGGACATGGATCTGCTCCGAGGCGTGCTCGGCGACAAGAAGCTGAACTACCTCGGCTATTCCTACGGAACCTTCCTCGGCGCGACCTACGCCGACCTCTACCCCGACCGGGTCGGACACCTCGTCCTCGACGGCGCGATCGACCCGGCCGTCTCCGGCGCGGACGTCAGCACCACGCAGGCACTGGGCTTCGAGTCCGCCCTGCGCGCCTACATGGAGAGCTGCCTGGCGGACAAGGGGTGTCCCTTCAACGGGACGGTCGATGAGGCGATGGCCGACCTCGGCGCACTGCTCGCGAGCGTCGACAGCGTTCCGCTGCAGAGCGGCGACGGACGCATGCTCGGCGCGGACAGTCTCATGACCGCGATCATCTCCGCGCTGTACTCCCAGGACAGCTGGTCCTACCTCACCCAGGCGCTCACCGATGCGCTCGGGGGAGACCCGAGCACCGCCTTCTTCCTCGCCGACTTCTACAACGGTCGCGAGAGTGGGCGCTACATCGACAACTCGGCCGAGGCGTTCCGCGCATACAACTGCATGGACTATCCGGTGGAGACCGATCCGGCGCTCCAGGACGCGGCGAAGGCGAAGATCGCGGCCGGCGCGCCGACGATCGCCCCGTACTGGGAGGGATCGGACCCCTGCGAGGTGTGGCCGTATCCGCCCACCGGCACGCGCGGCCCGATCGCGGCGGCGGGATCGGGCCCGATCCTGGTGGTCGGCACGACCAATGACCCCGCGACGCCGTACGACTGGTCCGTCTCGCTGGCCGACCAGCTCCAGGACGGCGTGCTCATCACGCGCGTCGGTGAGGGCCACACGGGGTACAACAAGGGCAACGAGTGCGTGGACGGCGCCGTGGACTCGTTCTTCCTCGACGACACCGTGCCGCAGGACGGACTTCGCTGCGAGTAGCCGGTTCGCGGTGCTGTCGATAGCATGCGGCGAAGGTCCAAGCGCCACGAGAGGCGGCATGATGAACGACACCCGTAGGCCGCCCCGCATGGTGGTGGTCGCGTCCGTGCTGTTGGGGCTGATGGCGGTGGCGGCGCTCGCGATCACCGCAGGGGCCGTGTATGGGACCGTGACGGCCGAGGGGATGGGGACTCTCGCGATCCCGTTCCTCATCCTCGTCGGACTCCTCACCCTGGTGAGCGGGGTGGGCTGCGCCTTGACGATCCCCAGGGTCCTCAGAGGTACGCACCGCGGTGCAGCGACCACGTTCGTCTCGCTCGCTCTGCTGCCGGCCTTGTACCTCGCCTGGTCGGGCGGGGAGAGGCTGGTCGACTACTTCATCGCGGGCGGCGACGAAAGCGTCTACTCCTACACCGTGGCCGATCTGCTGACCTGGGCGCTGTACACGCTTCCTTTGATCTTCGGTGTCGTCGCGATCGTTCTCCTCTGGGCTCCGCCATCGATGCGGGCGTTCTTCGCGTTCGAGCGTGGGCTGACGAGCATCCCGCGAGGTGACACGGTGAATGACTCCCGCAGACCGCCCCGCATGGTGAAGGCAGCGTTCGTGCTGTTGGGGCTGACGGCAGCGGCGGGGCTCGCGATCACGATCGTGCTCGTCTACACGGCGATCACGGCGATCGAAATGGGCACCATGCTGGTGCCGGTCTACATCTTCGGCGGAGTCCTCACTCTGGTGGGTGGCGTGGGCTGCGCCGCCATGATTCCCAGGGTCCGCAGAGGCACAGGCCGCGGTCTGTCGACGATGTTCGTCGCCTTCATCCTGCTCCCAGCCTTCTACCTTGCTCAGGTCGCTGTGGCGAGTCTTATCTACGGCGGGATCGCGGGCTTGCTCGGGTCGCTGTATGGGCTCCCGCTGGTCCTCGGCGTCGTCACGATCGTGCTCCTCTGGGCGCCGCCATCGGTGCGGGCGTTCTTCGCGCGTCCGAGCGCGGGCTAGCGGGTCAGCCGGGCAGCACCACCTGACGTCGCGTGCAGGCGGCGGCCTGTTGGCCGCTCACCATGTGAGCCGCCGGCTTTCCTTCGGAGAGGCGAGTGATCGTCGTATCTGATGACGAGCTATGGTCGCGCTATGGACCCAACCTCGACTCTCCTCGTCTTGCTCGGCAGCATCGGAATCTGGATCCTCGTCATCGTGATCGGCCTGCTGCTGCTCTATCTCGTGATCCGGTTCGGCGTCTTCCACGGTCTCCGCGCGCACACCCGCTGGATCGACAACGGCAAAGACTACGAGAAGATCCGCTAACCCTCGGTCGTGGCGGGCGTCGATGCGACGGGAAGGAAGAGGCCCCGTCAGGATCTCTGTCCTGACGGGGCCTCTCTGGGAGCCGCCTAAGGGAATCGAACCCTTGACCTATTCATTACGAGTGAATCGCTCTGCCGTCTGAGCTAAGGCGGCGTGCCACGGGTGGCACGCGCGGCGAACCGCACGATGAACGATATTACCCTGTCCGAAGCGATGCGACGAACCATCCCGCGACCGACCGTCCGGCGTACGCTCGGAACATGACCAGAGCACTCCTCATCGTCGACGTGCAGAACGACTTCACCGAGGGCGGGGCGCTGGCCGTCGCAGGCGGCGACGCGGTCGCCTCGGGCATCTCCGACTACCTCGACGCCACGGTGGGGCAGTACGACATCGTGATCGCCTCGCGGGACTGGCACGATGCCGAAGGGGACAACGGCGGTCACTTCGCCGAGCAGCCCGACTTCGTCGATACGTGGCCCGTGCACTGCGTGGCGGGCACGGCCGGCGCGGAGTACGACCCGCTGCTGCGGACCGCCTCGATCACAGACCATGTCCGCAAAGGGCAGGGGCGCCCGGCCTACTCGATGTTCGAGGGGGTCGCGGATGACGGTGCCACGGTCGCCGGGCTCCTGTCCGCGCGCGGGGTGCTCGCCGCCGACGTCGTCGGCCTCGCCACCGACCACTGCGTGCGGGCGTCGGCCCTCGACGCGATCGCGCACGGGGTGCATGTGCGGATCCTGACCGACCTCGTCGCCGGGGTCGGCGTCGAGTCGAGCGCTGCGGCGCTGGCCGAGCTCGCGCACGCGGGCGCGGAGCTGGTCGAGAGTACGGCAGCATGAATGGCGACGCGAGGGATGGCATGACCCCGCAGAACGGGCGCTGCGCGCTCCTCCTGCGGGCAGTGAACGTCAGCGGTCGCAACCGTGTGCCGATGGCGGAGCTGCGCTCCCTGTTGAGCGAGCGCGGAGTCCTCACGGGCGTCTCCACCTACATCGCGAGCGGCAACGTGATCGCCGAGACGCCGGCGGATCCCGGACGTGCATGCATCGAGGTGCGAGCCCTCATCGAGGAGGCCTTCGGCGTCGACACCCCCGTCGTCCTGCGCACGCACGACCAGCTCGTCGCCGCGCTGGAGGCGAACCCCTTCTCCGACGCGCTCGTCGACAAGCTGCTTCATCTCATGTTCCTGGCCGGCCCGTCTCAGGAGGGGGCGATCGACTCGCTGACTCCGCGCCTCGTGCCCGGCGAGCGGATCGCGTTGCGGGGCCAGGACCTCTGGATCGACTACTCCGAGGGCGGCGTGCACTCGACCAAGCTCACCACGGCAGTGTTCGACCGCGCGCTGGGGGTCGCCGGGACGGCGCGCAACCTGCGGACCGTGCGGAAGCTGGTCGAGCTGACTGCCTGAGCGGGGGCGCGACCTGACTCCGGGGACGGCTACTCGACCAGGGCGGGGGAGGAACGCAGGGCGCGGGCGGCCCATCGGCCCTCGTGCCGGGTGACCGCGATGGGGTGGGCGAACGCCTCCGAGATCGTCTCGGTGGTGACGACGTCCGTGGCGCTCCCGGCGGCCACAACGGCGCCCTCCGCGATCACGAGGGCATGCGTCGTGCTCTCCGGGAGCTCCTCCAGATGGTGGGTCACCAGGACGGTGGCGAGCGTCGGCTCCCGCAGGCTCAGCGCATCGAGGGTCTCCAGGAACTGCTCTCGGGCGGCGACGTCCAGCCCGGTGGTGGGCTCGTCGAGCAACAGGAGGCGGGGTCTCGCGACCAGAGCGCGGGCGATCAGCGCGCGACCGCGCTCGCCCTGGGACAGGTGCGGCCAGATCGAGGCGGCGCGGTGGCCGAGTCCGACGTCGTCGATCGCCGACCGCGCGTCCGCGACCTGCGCATCGGTGGGACGCCAGCGCAGCGGCGTCTCGATCGTCCCGGTGAGCCCGGTGAGGACGACGTCCTCCACGGTGAGCGGCGACCGGAGCGCATGACGGGGATCGACATGGCCGATGTCGCGCCGGAGGGTCTGCAGGTCGACGCGGCCGAGACGCCGGCCGAGCACGTCGACCGTTCCGGACGAGGGATGGACGAGCGCTCCGCAGAATCCGAGGATCGTGCTCTTGCCCGCCCCGTTCGGCCCGAGGAGCGCCCAATGCTCTCCGGCGCGCACCGTGAGGTCCACGTCGTGCAGGATCGTGCGCCCCTCCCGGCGGAAGGCGACGTCGCGGAGCTCGAGGACGGGGGTCACGATCCGCTCCCGATCGCCACGGCGAGGCCGTCGAGGTGCTCGCGACTTAGGCGCGCGGCCTCCGCGGCGTCGCGGGAGACGATGCTCTCGGCGAGGCGCTCGTGTGCGAGCTGGTCCTCCTGCACGTCGTGGCCCGCGGCGGCACCGGCCGCCGGACGACGGTCGCGGAGGCGGAGCATGTCCACCATCGCCGGCCGCAGTCGGGGAGTGAAGCCGTCGAAGAGGTCGAGCAGGAGAGGGTTGTGCGCGGCCGCGACGATGCAGCGGTGGAAGCGCGTGTCCGCGTCGACATAGCGCTCCAGCTCCTCGACGGTCGTGAGCGTGCCGAGTCCCGCACGTTCGGTGAGCGCCCGGCGGATCGCCCGGATGTCGGCGGGGGTCCGCCGGCGCGCGGCCAGCGCCGCCGCCTCTCCCTCGATCGCCGTCCGCGCCTCGATGACCGAGAGGATCCCCGCGCGCCTGAGCACAGTGTCCCAGTCCTCGGCGATGTCGAGCGCGGTGACGAAGACTCCGGCGCCCTGCCTGCTGGTCAGCACTCCGCGCCCGGCCAGCTGGCGGATCGCCTCGCGGACCGTGGATCGGCCGACCCCGAGCTGGGGGGCGAGCGTCGTCTCCCCGGGCAGCCGCTCGCCCAGCGCCCATTCCCCGCCGCGGATGCGTTCGAGCAGCAGCTCGGCCGCCTGGTCGGCGAGGGTTCCGCGAGTCACCTGCTTCATCGTGACCTCTCTGCTTGTCTGAGGAGTTGTGATACAGTCTAGCCATGTTCGCCGACGCGATCCTCCTTCTTCGCAGCCACGGCGGGGCCTAGCAGACCGGCCCCCCGCCGTGGGGGTCCGACGTGCGCCGGTCCGCTCTCCTCGAGAGCCAGCCGTCGACCACGTGAAGCAGAGAAGGCCCGTCCATGTCGTACCCCACCCTGTCCACCCCCGCAGGACCCGTCCCCGGTGACGCGCCGTCCTGGAATCGCCAGCGGGGCTCGCAGATGCCCTCCCACCGCTATGCCGACGTCTATGCGAAGGTCGAGGTCCCGCTCGTCGAGCGGGACTGGCCGAGCAGGCGGCTGAGTAGAGCGCCGCTCTGGGTCCCTGTCGACCTGCGCGACGGGAACCAGGCGCTCGCCGAGCCGATGGACCCTGTTCGCAAACGACGCTTCTTCGAGCTCATGGTCGCCATGGGGTACAAGGAGATCGAGGTGGGCTATCCCTCGGCGTCCCGCACCGACGAGGAGTTCGTCCGCCTGATCGCGGAGAGCGACATCGCCCCGGAGGACGTGACGATCGTCGTCTTCACCCCGGCGCGCGCCGATCTGATCGAGCAGACTGTGCACTCGATCCGGGGCATCCGCAACGAGGTCGTGATCCACATGTACACGGCCACGGCGCCGATCTGGCGCGACGTGGTGCTCGGACGCGGGCGGGAGGAGCTGAAGCGGCTGATCCTGGATGGCGCCAGGGAGATCCGGGACCGCACGGCGCACCTCCCGAACGTCCGTTACCAGTTCTCGCCCGAGGTGTTCAACCTCACCGAGCCGGAGTTCGCGATCGAGGTGTGTGACGCCGTCACCGCGCTCTGGGAGGCGAGTCCGGATCGGCCCGTCATCCTCAACCTCCCTGCCACCGTCGAGATCGCCTCTCCCAACGTCTACGCCGACCAGATCGAGCACATGTCGCGGAGCCTCGCGCGGCGCGATGCGGTGATCCTCTCCGTCCATCCGCACAACGACCGCGGCACGGGCATCGCCTGCGCCGAGCTCGCGGTGCTCGCGGGAGCCCAGCGCGTGGAGGGATGCCTCTTCGGCAACGGTGAGAGGACGGGGAACGTCGACATCGCGACCCTCGCCCTGAACCTGCACGCTCAGGGCGTCGATCCGATGATCGACTTCTCGGACATCGACGAGATCCGCCGCGTGGTGGAGCACTGCAACCGGATCGAGGTCCATCCGCGGCATCCCTATGTGGGCGACCTGGTGCATACGGCCTTCAGCGGCACCCATCAGGACGCGATCCGCAAGGGCTTCGCCGAGCACCGCGCCCGTGCCGCTGCCGAAGGGCGGGATGAGCGCGAGATCGCCTGGCGGGTGCCGTACCTGCCGGTGGACCCCGCCGACCTCGGCCGCGGCTACGACGCGGTGATCCGGGTGAACTCGCAGTCGGGCAAGGGTGGCATCGCCCATCTGCTCGAGACGGAGTACGGGGTGGAGTTGCCGCGACGGCAGCAGATCGACTTCGCGCGGCACGTCCAGGAGCACGCGGACGCCGTCGGCGACGAGATCTCGGCCGCAGGCGTGTGGGAGCTGTTCCGCGGCGCCTATCTCCACGCGGAGCGGGGTGAGGAACAGGGTGAGGAACGGGGCGAGGGCGGGTGTGGCCTCTCGCTCGCCGGCTATCGGGTGTCCGAGGCGGAGGGCGTCGGCCGGGTCCGGATCGAGCTGGGGGTCGGGGGTGAGCGGATCGTCTCCGAGCATGAGGGCGTCGGGCCGGTCGAGGCCCTCGTGGCGGCGCTCGCCGCCCAGGGTATCCCCGTCGAGGTGCTGAGCCTGCACCAGGCGAGCATGGAGAGCGGCAGCGGAAGCCGTGCCCTCACGCTCATCGAGTACCGGAGCGGAGGCTGCACCGGGTGGGCCGCCGGCATCGACGCGTCGGTCCTCGGCGCCTCCCTTGCCGCCGTGATCTCCGGCGCGATTGCCGCCGTGGGGGCGGGAAGCGCCTGAGCAGGTCTCGTCCTGGCCCGGCTCTGCATGTCACGCGGGGTTAGGACGTCGGGCTGCCGCCGATCACGCGACTCGCGGCGGTCGGGGGCAGCCCGGACGAGGGCAGCAGGTCCACGCGACGGGCCGAGCATGCGGTGCAGCGGACGTAGAGGAGCTCGCCTTGCGAGGTCCGATGTCGGGACTCGGTGAGCCAGGCATGCTCGTGTTCCTGCTCGCCCGGCGCCGCGGCCCGGTCGTGACGGTCCATGGTCGTCCCGGCCAGATCTGCGTGGAGGGATGTCGAGGGGGCCGTGTGGAGGGGGAGCGGGAGCGGACTGGTGGGGGTGAGGTCGATTGCGGGCATGTCTCCACGATGATGTAATGCCCTTATGCATCTCAACCCTTACGGCGAGTATGCGATCCTCCTCGCCGCCTCGCTCGCCAACGACTGGCCGGAGGATCGTGACGGGATCGAACGACGCCGGCGCGAGTTCGGGATGACGATGACCTTCCCGACCGCCGCCTCCGATCACGCCGGGACGCGTGAGGTGATCGACGACTGGCTGCGCGTCGTGGACGCCGAGGATCCGGGGGAGCGGGCGCGGCTGCTGAACGCGCAGATGGCCGAGGCGGCGGCCTATCCCCGCCTCACCGATCACGACGACGAGGGCTGGCATCTGCATTACCGCGATCGTGACGACTCCCTGCCGCACGTGCTGCGGGCCGTGATCGGCGTCGGCACCGCACTGCATCTCGCCACGCGCGGCATGCATCGTCTCGGGCGGTGCGCGGCGACGCCGTGCGCCCGCGTCGTGGTCGACGTGACGCGCAACGGGCGCCAGCGCTACTGCTCCGTCCGGTGCGCGAACCGCGACGCCGTGCGGCGGCATCGCGCCAGACAGGCATGACGGCCGGCCCGGTGCGACCACGAGCCGGCCGTCACGCGATCAGGCTGTGCCGATCGTGCAGCGCTGTTCAGGCGGTGCCGAAGGGGTTGTCGATGGCGTACTTCCAGCCGTTGTCGCCGTCCAGGACCACGACGTCGGCGGTCTGTCCCGCCAGGGCGACCGCGGAGCCGTCGGGGCCGGTGCCCTCCAGCGACCAGTCTGCGACGACGAGGCCAACGGTGCCGGAGGCGAAGGTGTGACGCGGGGTCATCGTGATCGGGAGCTGCAGATCGAGGAACTGCTGCAGGGCCGCGCGGATGCCCTCGCCCGTGACGGCGACGCCCGGCTGCGGGACGAAGACGGCGTTCGAGGTGGACAGGGCGACGAGTCCGTCGAGATCGCGGGCGTTGAAGCGCTCGGCGAACGCGAGGGGGAGCTGGGTGGGGTCGGTGAGGGGCTGGGACATGGTGCCTTCCGGTTGTTCGACGGACATCGTGGATGACGTCCGTCACGGGTGAACTACCATTAGTGCACATACTGCACCAGTTACATCAAGTGCACCGATGGAGGGACTCCCATGGCCCGCTCGACCCTACCGGACTGCGGCGTCGCCCGCTTCCTGATGCTGCTCGACGGGCCGTGGGCCACGTTGATCGTCCGGGAGCTGCTCCCCGGCCCCCGCCGGTTCACCCAGCTGCGGGATGCGCTTCCCGGGATCAGTGCCCACACGCTCACCAACAGGCTTCGCCGCTTCGAGGCCCACGGCATCGTCGAGCGCCGGGCCTTTGCCGAGGTGCCGCCGCGGGTCGAGTACGAGCTCACCGACCGTGGGCGCGGGCTCCGTGGAGTCCTCGACGCGATGGGCTCCTGGGCTCTCGCGGTCCCGGAGGCCGTCTTCGAGGACGAGGTGCCGGTCGCGCGGTAGCGGCCCGGTCGGGACGCTCGCCCGGGTCAGATCATCAGCCCGATGACGAGGGCGATGACGCCGAGTGCGGGGATCACACCCTGCTTGAGGGCTGCGGAGGCCTTGTCGGGGCTGGAGAGCAGGAGGACGAGGCTCGCGGCGGCCATGGAGCCGGCGCCCGTGAAGACGAGTGTCGCTCCGACGGCGGTGTGGCCGAGAGCGAAGAGGGCGATGCCCAACGCCACCGCGATCGCCAGGAACAGATTGTAGAAGCCCTGGTTGAAGGCGAGCGCCTTCTGGGTCTCGGCCTCGGCGACCGTTCCGGTGCCGAAGGTCTTGCGGGCGCGCTCGCCCGTCCAGGCGATCGACTCCATGTAGAAGATGTAGACGTGGACGAGTGCGGCGATGCCGGTGAGCACGAGACCTGCGATGACCATGGTGGACTCCGATCGGGATGAGGATCGATAGTGTATCGATCAGTTCAATATATACTGGATCGATCGATACGCAAAACGACGGGAGGCTCGGATGGGGCGCGCGCAGACGTTCGACACCGCCGAGGTGGTGCGCGCCGCGCGTGCCGTCTTCTGGCGGCAGGGGTATGAGAGTGCCGCGCTGCCCGAGCTGGAGCGGGCGACGGGGCTCAGCCGCTCCAGCATCTATCACGCCTTCGGATCGAAGCGGGGGCTGTTCGACGCCGCGATCGAGAGCTACCTCGATGAGGTGATTCGTCCGCGCCTCGTGCCGCTGATCGCCCAGGAGGTCGCCCCGGACGCGCTGGAGAGGTACCTTGCCGGGCTGCGTGCCGCACTCTTGGCCGAGGGGACGCTGCCTGCGTCCAGCGGCTGTCTCCTCGTGAACGCTGCCGCCGCACCCATCGCGCAGGATCCGGCGATCGCCCGTGTGATCATCGGGTACCGCGCAGAGCTGCGCGCCGCGCTCGGCGGCGGGATCCGCGCGCGGCTGCCGCGGCTGTCGGATGCTGAGGCCGATGTCCTCGCCGATGCGTGCACGGGCCTCGTCGTCTCCGCGCTCGCCCTGGTGCGCGTTGATCCACAGGGTGCCGCCGCCTCCCTCGACACGGCCAGGGCGCTCGTCCTCGCGCGCGCGGCGTGACTGCACCCTGACCTTGGGTGTTCCGGAGGGCTCCGCTATCTCTGGTCGAAGCGGTCGCGGGCGTCCCGCACCGCGGGGAGGTGGTCTTCCGACCAGGCGGTGAGGCTTCGGAAGATCGGCGTGAGCGTGCGGGCGAGCGGCGTCACCGAGTACTCGACGCGGGGCGGGATCTCGCGATGGTAGGTGCGTTCCACCAATCCATCGCGTTCCAGTCGTCGGAGACGCTCGGTCAGCACCTTCGGCGTCACCGCCGGGATGTGCGACTGCAGCTCGCCGAACCGCATGCGCTCGTGCTGGGACAGGAGCCACAGGACGTGGGATGTCCAGCGGGCGAAGACCAGATCGACGATCGGTTCGAACGGGCAGGGGTCGGCGGTGGAGCGGTCGTCCTCGGCGGTGGTCGTCTCCATGATGCTTTCCCCTTGGTAACTACTATCTTTAGGATAGTAGCGTGATTCGCGAGGCGCTGTCCACCATCGATGTCGGCGTCTCCGGTTCCGGTCTCAGACGGTCGGGGCCGTCGTCAGCGAGAAATCACGCCCAGGAGGCATAGCCATGCATACCGAGACCCCGCGGCTCCCGATGCGTCGGGAGCCGCGACCGACGACCACTCCTCAGACTCCGCACATCCAGCTGGATCAGCATGCGCCGGTCGGCCTGCAGGCAGAGCTCTGGGAGCGAATGATCGCGCTCGACGGCGTCCAGGAGGGGAGGAGCGGCGTGTCCGCGCCCTCATCCCGGGCGCTCCATCTTCGACAGGATCTGGCGGACGGGCCGCGCCAGGCCTTCTTCGCCGGCACGGAGTTCGCCCATCTGCACGGCGACGGCAGCGGGAGCATGCATCTCTCGTTGCCGTTGGACGTGGTCGAACAGCTGTTCGCGGCGGGCTGGGGCGAGCAGCATCCCATCGTGAAGCTGGGCGGCCCGCCGAACTGGGTGATGCTGTTCGGTCCGAGGGATCAGGCCGAGCTCGACGTCGTCTGGGGGCTCGTGCAGGCGAGCTACGCCTTCGCGCGGGGCGAGGAGGTCGCGGTGGGGTGAGACGAAGGCGTCGTGGAGTGAGTGGTCGCAGGACTGTTCGCGGGGAGGGTTGCGCCGATGTCGGTGGGGAGGGCGATACTGATGGCGCGACGTATCGCAACCCGGAGGAGGAGATCATGCGTTCGATCGTTCCGATGGAGGGCAACCCGTGGCCGCATGATATGACCATCACGATCGATGACTCTCCTCATCAGCTCCTGGAACTGCTCTGGGTCCGCGAGGCCTGGGGGCTGCACCCGGCCGGCGATCTGCCTCCCCTTCTCGTGGACACGCCACCGCGAGCGGGGGATCCTGTGGAGCGCGACGTATGGGAGGCGGCGTGGCCCGAAGTGTGGGCGGATGTCGTGGGGCATGCTGGTCGGCTCCTCGATCCGTCGTGGCTGGAGGATCTGGGGGGCACCGCCAACGGATCGCGTGAGCGGTCGGAGCTGCTCAATCGGATCGTCGGGCCGAGCTGGCGCGGACGCTTCGGTGACGGAGCATTCGGCGACGGCTATCGGGCATGGGGCGATGCCCGATCCGCCACGTTGCCTGAGCGGCATCCGCGATCGCTCGCGGAGTCGCCGGAGCGCCGCTCGCTGGACGCGCTGGTCCCGGCATGGAAAGCGGGGCTGGTGAAGGTCGTCACCATCCCCTGCAGGGGAGAGCACACACGGATCCTCGGTGGGTCGGGGCTTCTGGTGACCGACGCCACACGCGACGATCCCGGTCGATACTCCGCGGCGCTGCGGATGTTCGCGCAGGCGCAGCCCGCGTCGAGGTGAGTGCTGGTGGTGGGCCCCGTGGGGCTCGAACCCACGACCCGCGGATTAAAAGTCCGATGCTCTGCCAACTGAGCTAGAGGCCCCTCCCTCCATCCTACGGCGCGGGGCTGGGTGTCCCGGACGGTCGACGCGCGTACCCTGGGGCGGATGCCTGCTCCGTACCACCGCCCCGTCCGTCGTCCCTCCGCCTCCTTCGACAACCTCGTCGGCGGGGTCGACCCGGCGGCCCAGGCCAGGGCTGCGCATGCCACGGCCTCGGCGCTCCTCGCCCGCGTTCGCGCGGACGACAGCGGCATGAGCGCCGAGCGGTTGATCGCGTTCACGGCGGAGCACGGGATCGACGAGATCGCCGAGCTCTGGGCCGACGCGCCGGCGCACTCCCTGCCCGGGGCGCTGTGGCGGCTGTATCTGCTGCAGGCGTCGATCCACGGCGATCCGGGGACGGCCTCGCTCCTGCACGAGCGCGGACGCATCGAGCTCCCATCGGCAGACGCGCTGGTCGCCGGCGCCCCCGTCCCGGCGAGTCCGGACGAGCTGGTGACGCTCATCGACACGATCCTCCGCGGCGTGTTCCGCGGGGACTTCGCCGTCGCCCTCGATCGGGCCGCCGCCTTCTGCCGTGTCCAGGCGTCCGGGGCCACGCACCTCGCCGACGACTACGAGGCGACCGAGGCCTCCCGTGCGAGCGAGCTGACGGCGCGGGCTCTTCGGCTCAGCACCTATGCCGAAGACCTCGCGGTCGCGGCGACCGCCTGGCGGCGAGGCGTGCTCGCCTGAGGCGGGCATGAAAAGACCGGGCCGCAAGAACGCCTCTCGGCGGAAGGCCGCTCGCAGCGGCAGAATTTGGAGCCCGGGGTTATGCGGCCCGGCCGATCAAGTGTAACGCGCGTCCCGCGGAGGTATTCCCGGCGGCCTCGGACCTGTGGAGAGACGGTCATCTGCCGCGTTCCGTGGAGGGGTGGCCCTTCGGCCTCGTGACCCGACGGCCACCTGCATGACCCGGGCACGGACGCACGACGGGATCGGCCGATCGGTCGTGCATCCGCGCCCGGATCGTGCATCCGTGTCGGCGGTGGGCGCGATGCGGAGGCGCCGGGAGAGGGCGTTGTGCGGAGGCGTCGGGAGAGAGGTGGCCGTGAGGGTGAGGGCTACGTGGCGGAGTAGGCGCGAAGGAACGTGTCCACGCCCTGCGTGACGGCGCTCTCGATCACGGTCTGGTCGCCGGGACGGGTCCCGCCGGCGGTCAGCTCGGGCAGCTGCGCCTGGGTGAGCGCGATGAAGTGCTGTGCCGCGACACCCGGATCGGGGATGTCGAGCAGGCCGGCGTTGCCGAGCATGGCCAGGCGTCCGGCCAGCGCCTCACGGATGGGCTCGATCCCCGCGCGGCGGACCTCGTCGAACACCTGGGGGTCGCGGCGGCTCTCTGCGAGCACGAGCCGTGAGAGCGCGGCCGCGCACCCTTCGCGCTGACAGGCGGTCAGGGCCGATCCCAGCCGGTGAAGGCTGTCCCGCCAGTGCTCGGGGCGGAGGTCGAGCGAGACGACGACGTCGTAGGAGGCCTCGTTGACCTGCCGGGCGATATCGGCCATGGTCTCGCGGAACAGCCCCTCCTTGCCGTCGAAGTACGAGTAGATGGTGGGTTTGGAGACCCCGGCCGCCGCGGCGATCGCGTCGACGCTGGCGCGCTCATACCCGACGTCGCCGAAGACGGGCCCTGCGGCGTCCAGGATCGAACGGCGTTTGTCCGCGCGCAGTGCCGTCCTCGCCGTCTCCGTCGCTGCCATACGACGAGATTACACCATTTTACGAAGGGAGTCTTGATGTTTACTAAACCGATTAGTAATGTCAGGTCTCATGACAGTAAACACTGATCTCGGCGAGACTCTGCAGGGACGGACGCGGTGGGCTATCGCCGCGATGGCGCTCGCCGCGTTCATGGCGGTGCTCAACGGCACGACGGTGACGGCCTCGCTCGAGGCGATGGGACCGGCGCTGGGCACCTCGATCTCCGGGGCCGTCTGGGTGACGACGGTCTATCTGGTCGCCGCGTCGGCCGCCGTCCCTCTGATCGGCTGGCTCACCACGAGGATCGGCTCCGCCCGTGTCCTCCAGATGGCGCTGACGGGATTCGCCGTCGGGTCGCTGCTGTGCGGGTTCGCCTGGGACCTGTCCAGCATGCTGGTGTTCAGGGTCCTCCAGGGGGTGTCGGGCGGGATGCTGGAACCGGCGGCGCTCGCCGTCATCGGCCTGATCGCCCCGGTGTCCAGGATGGGGCGCGTGATGGGCTTCGTGTCGCTGGTCATCAACATCGGCCCCGTGGTGGGGCCGCTGCTGGGAGGCGTGCTCGTCGGCGCGGGCGCATGGGTCTGGATCTTCTGGATCAACGTCCCGCTCGCGGCACTTGTCGGCCTCGCGGCGTGGCGCCTCCTGCCGCGCGAGGAGGGCTCCGGAGACCGTGGTGCGCGCATCGACGTCCTTGGGCTGGTGCTCCTCCCGCCGGGGTTCGTCCTGCTCCTCCTCGGTCTGAACCGCTGGGGTGCCGGTGCCGAGCTCGGCGTCGTGATCGCGTTCACCGTCGTGGGGGCGGCCCTCCTCGCGCTCTATGTGCGGCACGCATTGCGCGTCGATGCTCCGCTGCTGGACATCCGTCTGCTGCGGATCCCGTCGTTCGCCGCAACGCTGGGGGTGATGAGCGTGGTGGGGCTCGTGATGTACACGCAGCTGACCGTCCTGCCGATCCTCGCCGAGCGCAGCCTCGGTCTCGAGCCCCTGTGGCGCGCCGTGCCCGTCGCCGTGCTCGGCCTCGGACTGCTCGTGTCCATGACCGTCGCCGGCTCCCTCAGCGACACGATCGGGCCGCGCCTGCTCATCCGGGGCGGAGCCGCGGTGACCACCGTCACCGCGGCGCTCATCGCCTTCGGTCACGATCGATGGCCGCTCGCGGTGGTCCTCGGGCTCGTCGCCCTCCTCGGTCTCGGCTTCGGCTCCATCGCCTCGCCGGCCTTCGCCAGCATCTACCGGGTGCTTCCGAAGCGATCGGTGGGTCAGGGCACCGCCGCGCTGTTCATCACGGTGCAGCTCTTCGCATCCGCCGGCGTCACCGTCGTCGGCTTCCTCACCGAGGCATCCGCGAATCCCGCGACGAGCGCATACATCCTCATCGCTGTCGCCGCGCTCGCCGTGACCCTCGTCGCCTCTCTCCTGCCGGGGCGGAACGATGTCACGGCGGCGGCCGTCCACTGACCGGAGACGCCCCGGATCCGGTTCTGCCCCGGATCCGCCTCAGCCCCTCCTCGGCCTCCGGCGGCTCTTTGTCTTCGTTTCGAACCGGTTCTGCCTCCGCGGTAGAAGGCGGACATCTGCACGACGTGAGCGCAGGTGCACGACGGGTTGGGCGGATTGGTCGTGCATCCGTGTCGGGGTCGTGCACCTGTGTCCGGACCGATCGTGCAGATGTGCCGGGATCGTGCAGATGCGCCGGGGCGGGTCCGTGCCGAGGGTCGGAGCGGACGGGGGAGGAGTCCGGCATCTAGGCTCGGATCCATGGACCGGCGCTTCGCACTGATGATCACCCCCGTCGTCGCGGAGACCGTCCGCGACGACTTCGACGACACGTTCCAGCAGGTCGACCCCTCCGCCCCGGCGCTGAGCGTGGGCGAGCTCAGCACGCAGCGCGGCGACGGCGTCTTCGAGTCGATCGGCGTCGTGGACGGGCATGCGCAGGAGGTCGAGCCGCATCTGGAGCGCCTCGCGCACTCCGCCGCGCTGTGCGACCTCCCCGCCCCGCACCTGGACCAGTGGCGGGCGGCCGTCGCTCGCGCCGCCGAGGCCTGCCCCCCGGGCGAGGCCGTGATCAAGCTCATCCTCAGCCGGGGCGTCGACCACGGACCCACGCCGACGGCCTGGGTCACGGCCGCTCCCGCGGGTGACTTCGCCGCGGCCCGCGAGCACGGCGTCCGCGTGGTGACCCTCGACCGCGGCTACGACAGCGGTGCCGCCGAGCGGGCGCCGTGGCTGCTGCTGGGCGCGAAGACCCTGTCGTACGCGGTGAACATGGCAGCCCTCCGCGAGGCCCACCGGCGAGGCGCCGACGACGCGATCTTCCTCACCAGCGACGGCATGGTGCTCGAAGCTCCCACCGCCTCCCTCATCCTCCGCATCGACGGCCGCTTCGTGACACCGGAGCCGACCGGCGGGATCCTCCGCGGAACCACGCAGCTGAGCGTCTTCGAGCACCTGGAGGGCAAGGGGTTCGAGACCGTGGACGCCCGGATCCCCGCCGCGGACCTCGCGGCTGCCGACGCCGCGTGGCTCGTGTCCAGCGTCCGCCTCGCCGCTCCGATCTCGGCGATCGACGGGGCGCCGCTCCCGATCGACCGCGCCGTCACCGACGACCTGAACGCCTACCTGCTCTCGCCCCGCTGAGCGGGCAGGGTGCCTGGGCGACGCGGCGGTCCGCCGGGCGGATCCGCCCGGCCGGGACGGACGCCGTCCCGGCGAACTCCCGGCGTCTGCTTCTAGGATCCTGTTATGCGCACACACTGGAGCCGCGCCGTCGCGGCGGTCACGATCGCTCTCGCAGCGGGTGCCGGAGTCACCGCCTGCACCGCGGGGACCGACACCACCGCCGGGAACAAGAGCAGCCAGGCCCCGGCAGCGACCCCCACGCCCACGCCGACGTCGAGCCAGGCGACGGTCATCCCCCTCCCCGACGGATTCCTCGATCGCATCGCCACGGCGACGCGGAAGGCGGGATCCGTGCACTTCACACAGAGCACCGGCATCGAGGGGCAGTCGATCTCCAGCACGGGCGACCTCGTCCTGGACGAGGACCCGAACGTCGTCCGGCTGGCGCTGATCACCCAGATGCCCGGCGGCGCGACCATGGAGATGCGGATCGTCGACGGCGTCACGTACGCGAACATGGGGGAGGCGACTCAGAACCTGTTCGCGAGGGTGGACGGCACGAACAGCTCCGCGACGCTGGGCGTCAGCGCCGACCAGGTGAACGTCGCGACGCAGGTGGAGTCGTTCTCCGCAGCCCTCGTCGGCTTCTCCTCCCAGGAGGGCGCCGAGACGATCGACGGGGTCGTGACGACTCAGTACACGCTCACGCTCGACACGGCGAAGCTGCTCGCGTCCCAGGGGGTCACCGACCTCCCGGACGTGTCGGCGATCGGCGAGACCGTGGCCTATGAGATGTTCGTGGGCCCGGACGATCTGCCGCGGCGGATGACGATGAACCTCGCCAACATGCCCATACAGATGGACTACACCCGCTGGGGCGAGCCGGTGGAGATCTCCGCGCCGTCGGCGGAGCAGATGACGGACGCGGTCCTGGGCGGCTGAGCCTGCACCAGAGGCTGAGCCGGCGCCAGAGCTCGAACCAGGGCCGGAACCCGAACCCGAGCTGGCACCAGAGCTCGAACCCGAGCCCGAACGTGATGATGCCCCCGGAGGATATCCGGGGGCATCATCACGTCTGGGCCGCGGTGCGGGTCAGCCGAAGCGGCCGGAGACGTAGTCCTCGGTGGCCTGCACCGAGGGGGTGGTGAAGATCGTGGCGGTCTCGTCGTACTCGATGAGCTTGCCGGGCTTGCCGGTGCCGGCGATGTTGAAGAACGCCGTCCGGTCCGAGACGCGCGACGCCTGCTGCATGTTGTGCGTCACGATCACGATCGTGTACTCGGTCTTCAGCTCCTCGATCAGCTCCTCGATCGCGTAGGTCGAGATCGGGTCGAGCGCGGAGCACGGCTCGTCCATCAGCAGCACGTCGGGGGAGACGGCGATCGCGCGCGCGATGCACAGACGCTGCTGCTGACCGCCGGAGAGCCCGGAGCCCGGCTTGTCGAGCCGGTCCTTCACCTCGTTCCAGAGGTTCGCCCCCTGCAGCGACTTCTCCACGAGGGAGTCGGCGTCCGACTTCGAGATGCGCTTGTTGTTCAGACGAACGCCGGCGAGGACGTTCTCCCGGATCGACATCGTCGGGAAGGGGTTCGGGCGCTGGAACACCATGCCGATCTGGCGGCGCACCGCGACCGGGTCGACCCCGGTGCCGTAGAGGTCCTCGCCGTCCAGCAGGACCTCGCCCTCCACGCGAGCGCCGGGGATGACCTCGTGCATGCGGTTCAGGGTGCGCAGGAACGTCGACTTGCCGCAGCCGGACGGGCCGATGAACGCGGTGACGCTGCGCGGTTCGATGTCGAGGGAGACGCCTTCGACGGCGAGGAAATCACCGTAGTAGACGTTGAGGTTGTTGACTTCGATGCTCTTGGACACGATCTTCCTTGTTCTCGGGGCGCCGGGCTCAGCGGCCGGTCTTGGGTGCGAAGATCTTCGCGACGACACGGGCGATCAGGTTGAGGACCATCACGATGATGATCAGGGTCAGCGCGGCGGACCAGGCGCGATCCACGTACGCCTCGGCCGGGATGCCCTGGTAGGCGTACTGCGAGTACACGTACACCGGCAGGGTCTGCATGCGCCCGCTGAAGAGGTTGTAGTTCATCGCGTCGGTGAACCCCGCGGTGATCAGCAGCGGCGCGGTCTCGCCGATGACGCGGGAGATCGCGAGCATGACTCCCGTGGTGATCCCGGCGATCGAGGTCGGCAGGACCACCTTGAGGATGGTCAGCCACTTCGGCACGCCGAGGGCGAAGGCCGCCTCGCGCAGCTCGTTCGGGACGAGTCGCAGCATCTCCTCGCTGGAGCGGACGACCACGGGGATCATCAGCACCGAGAGGGCAACCGCTCCCATGACGCCCATGCGGATGCCAGGGCCGAAGATCAGCGCGAACAGCGCGTAGGCGAAGAGGCCGGCGACGATAGAGGGGATCCCGGTCATCACGTCCACGAGGAACGTGATGGCCTTCGCCATCCGGCCGTTGCGTCCGTACTCGACGAGGTAGACCGCCGTCATGAGGCCGATCGGCACGGAGATGACGGTCGCGGCGAGCGTGACGTTCAGCGTGCCCATGATGGCGTGCAGCGCACCGCCGCCCTCGCCGACCGTCCCCTTCATGGAGGAGCCGAAGAACAGGCCGTCCATGCGCGCCAGGCCGTTGGCGAGGACGGTCCAGGCGACCGAGACCAGCGGCACCATCGCGAGGGCGAAGGCCACGGTCACGACGCCGGTGATCAGGCGGTCCTTGGCCTTGCGGCCGTCCTCGACGATCCGCGAGATCACCGTGATGAGCACCAGGTAGAGCAGGGCCCCGAGGATCAGGGTGCCGGCGACGTTGAACCCGGTCCCCGAGCTCAGGGCGGCGAGGCCGAAGGGCGCCGCCACGATGAGGAACGAGGCGCCGAGGAGGGCCCAGGGCGCCCAGCGGGGGAGCTGGCCGGAGCTGAGCGAGGCGGAGGAGGAGCGCGCGAGCGGGGTTCGAGAGGTCTCGGGGGCGATGGCGGTCATGTCAGTTGGCTCCCGAGAATTCCTTGCGGCGGTTCACGACCCACCTCGCCAGCGCGTTGACCGCGAAGGTGACGACGAAGAGGATCAGACCGGTGGCGATGAGGATGTTGATGTTGACCTTGTAGGCCTCGGGGAAGGTCAGCGCGATGTTCGCGGCGATCGTCGACGGGTTCGTCGAGGTGAACAGCTGGAACGTCACCGCCCCGCTCACGGAGAGGACCATGGCGACGGCCATGGTCTCGCCGAGCGCGCGACCGAGGCCCAGCATCGATGCCGAGACGATCCCGGAGCGGCCGAACGGGAGGACGGCCATCCGGACCATCTCCCAGCGCGTCGCGCCGAGGGCGAGGGCCGCCTCCTCGTGGAGGCGGGGCGTCTGCAGGAAGATCTCGCGGCAGATCGCCGTGATGATCGGGACCACCATGACGGCGAGCACCATGGCGGCGGTGAAGATCGTGCGGCCGGTCTTGGAGGTCTCGCCGGCGAACAGCGGGAACCAGCCCGCGTACTGGTTCAGCCAGCCGTAGATCGGCTGTGCGGCGGGCGCGAGGACCAGGATCCCCCAGAGGCCGAAGACCACCGAGGGGACGGCGGCCAGGAGGTCGACGACGTAGCCGAGCCCCTGCGCCAGGCGGCGAGGGGCGTAGTGGGTGATGAAGAGCGCGACACCGATCGAGAGCGGCACCGCGATCAGGAGGGCGAGGAACGCCGCCCAGACGGTGCCGAAGAGGAGCGGCCAGACGTAGGACCAGAAGTCGCCGTCGAGGAGCGAGGCGGTCTCCGGCGATGCGGTGAAGGCGGGGAGCGACTGCACGACGAGGAAGATCGCCACGGCCGCGAGCGTGATCATGATCATCGATCCGGCGGCCACCGCGGTTCCTGAGAACCAGATGTCACCGGCGCGACGCTTGGCGGCGGTGCGCTGCGGGGCCTGCGCCGTCGGGGCTGTCATGTGAGCTGCTTCCTGTTCGGGTTGCACGGGAGGTCGGGCGGGGGAGAAGCGGGGCATGGGCAGACGGCCGCCGGGATACCGCGGTATCCCGGCGGCCGTCCGTTGCTCACTTGATCAGGTCGACGGCGGCCTTGGCCTTCGTGCGCAGCTCCTCCGAGATCGGGGCGCTGCCGGCGTTGGTGGCGGCGGCTTTCTGGCCGTCCGCGCTGATCACCGTGGTGAAGAAGGCCTTGGTGAGGTCGGCGACCTTCGAGTCCTCGTACTCGGCGCAGCCGATGAGGTAGCTGACCAGCAGGACGGGGTAGGCGTCCTTGGCGGTCGTGGTGCGGTCGATCTTGAAGGCGAGGTCGCCCTTGGAACGGCCGTCCTCGATCTTCGACGCGTCCAGGGTCGCGGCGGCTCCGGCGGCCGAGTGCTCGACCCAGGCGTCGCCGACCTTGACCTTGACCGAGGAGAAGCCCTTGGCCTGCGAGGAGTCGATGTAGCCGATGAGGCCCTGGCCGCCCTTGACGGCGTTGACGACGCCCGAGGTCTTCTCCGCGGCCTCGCCGCCGAGATCGGCCGGCCACTCCTCGACCGATCCGGCCGTCCACACGTCGCCCGCGGTCTGCGCGAGGTAGTCGGTGAAGTTGCCGGTGGTGCCCGACTTGTCCGAGCGGTGCACGGGCGAGATCGTGGTGGAGGGGAGCTTCGCGTCCGGGTTGGTCGCGACGATGGCCGGGTCGTTCCAGGTGGTGATCTTGCCGGCGAAGATGCCGGCGAGGGTCTTCGGGTCCAGGTTCAGCGAGTCCACGCCGTCGAGGCTGAAGACCACCGCGATCGGGGAGACGTAGGCGGGGATCTCGACGATGTCGGAGCCCGCGGCGCAGGCGCCGAAGCCGCCGGCGGCGATCTCGTCGGCCTTGAACGCGCGGTCGGAGCCGGCGAAGTTCACGCCGCCCTGCTGGAAGGACTCGCGTCCGGCGCCGGAGCCCTGCGGGTCGTACTCGATCTGCGCGTCGGGGTTGGCCTTCTGGAACTCGGCGGTCCAGGACTGGATGGCGACCTGCTGCGAGGACGCGCCGGCGCCGACGATGCTGCCGGAGACGGCCGGGCCGGCGGCGGGAGCGGAGGTCTCTGCGCCGGCGCCGGCCTCGTTCGCGGCACAGCCGGCGAGGGACAGGGCGGCGATGGCGCCGATGGCGCCGATGCGAGCGATTCGGGTGATCTTCACTGTGGGATCCTTCGATCGTGGATGACTTGAGGCCCGGTGCAGGGCACACAGCGACGCTAGGAGGAGCGGTTAACGAGACTCTCCCGCAGGGGTAAACGGGAGGTGAACGGATCGCGGCGCACTGGGGCGCCTCCCGCTGGATATCGGGGAAAACCCGTCGGGGTGCATTGAGGTTCCGCGTCCCTCGCGTGCTGCCATACTTCTGTCATGCGGAAAACTTTGGGGAGGCGGCCGCCCTACGCGGTCGAGTCGGTGGACCGTGCCCTGCAGCTGCTGCAGATGCTCAGGGACAACGGCTCGCTGCGGATCACCGACGCGTCGAGGGAGCTGGGGGTCTCGGTGTCGACCGCGCATCGCCTCATCGCGATGCTGGTCTATCGGGGGTTCGCGATCCAGGAGGAGTCCCGGGTCTACGTCCCCGGCCCCGCGATGGGGGAGCAGCCGGTCCAGCCCGGCGGCGGCCTCGGGTTCAAGAACGTCGTGCAGCCGTATCTGGAGAGGCTGTCCGCGGAGACGGGGGAGACGGCCAACCTGATGATCAGGGTGGGGGCGAACGTGAGGTTCCTCAGCTCGGTGGAGAGCGAGAACATCCTGCGCGTGGGTGACAGGAGGGGGTCGGTCCTGCCCGCCCGTCTCGCCTCGGGCGGGCGGGCGCTCCTCGCGGAGCTGCCCGAGGCACAGGTGCGCCGTCTCTACGACGGCGAGCTGACGGACGGGGAGGTCGACGCCCTCCTGGGCGAGCTCGCACAGGTGCGCAGAGCGGGTTTCGCGCTCAACAGCGAGGCGACGGAGACGGGCGTCCACGCCGTGGGCGCGGTGGTGCGCAGAGGAGGGGAGGACGTGGGGGCGATCTCGGTGTCCTTCCCCTCCTCGCGTCTGACACCGGCCCTGCGGGAGCGCGTCATCGACGCCCTTCTCGGCGTCTGTCGCGATCTCGCGGCGGCCGATCCGGCGTGAGGACGCCGCCGGATCGGCCGCCGGGGCAGACGCCGGATCAGCCGAGGCCGGATCAGCCGAAGTCGGGCAGGCGCCTCTGGTCCAGCGGGTAGGGCGCGGCCTCGACGAAGCGCCAGTCGGCGCCGAATCCCTCGGCGGGGGTGATCCGGACACCGCCGCCACCGATGTCCTGCGGGGTCAGCCCGACCGACTGCAGGTGCGCGCGGACGCGGTCGGCGCTCTCGACGAGGTAGGTCACGCCGAGGTAGGCGTCCTTCCCCTCGGCGACGCGCGCGGCCAGCGCCGTGCCCGGCTCGGGGACGGTGAACTCCAGGACGGTGTCGGCGAGGCGGACGAAGGTGCTGTCCGTGCCGAGGTCCTCGTTCCGCCCCGTGGCCACGATCGTGGCGCCGAGCAGGTCCACGTAGAGCCGAAGGACGCGGGCGGGGTCGTTCGTGGCGATCGTGTGGTGCGAGGTGAGGAGGAGCCCTAGTGGGTCTCCGGGGTCGGAGACCGGACCCCTCCAGTCGGCACGGAGGCGGGGGTCCGCCTCCTGGGAGTACTTCTCCCAGTGTCGCCTGCCCGTCTGCTGGAACTCGTAACGGATCCCGGTGTCGGCGGGCTCGGTGAACCCGGTGAGGATGTCCTCGGCGAAGGACGACACGGGCGGCCGTTCGGACGTGATGAGCGCGCCCTGCTGATCGTGGCTGCGGATGCCGGCATCGGAGAGGAGGGCGAACACGCCTTCCGCGTCGTTCGTGTACCAGCCGAGCCCGATCATCCCGTCGGGGACGTCCTTGTAGCGCGTCTGCCCCGTGAGCGAGCCCCGGGCGTGGAGCGGCGGGCAGAGGAACACCCAGTGGATGTCGGAGATGAACGCGAAGAAGGAGTAGTTCGTGGGGTAGTCGGGCTTGAGCAGGCTGAGATCGAGCGTCTCCTCCCATCGCAGCGGCCGGAGGCCGAACACGCGACGGAACCAGTCGCGGGCGGCGTCGAGGTCGTTGACGGCGATGGTGGGGTGGTAGAGCGCCGGGACGAACGTGGGGCGCGGGGATGCGTCGGTCATTTCTCCTCCTCGGATGGTTCTTCGTAGCCGTCGAGCGCGACGACGTGCACGTCGACCGCCCCCGCGCGCAGCTCCTTGAGCCGCGCGTACTCCTCGGAGTCCCAGAAGCGTCTCCGCTCCTCGGGACTGCCGAACTCGAGGACCGCGTCCCGGCGGAGCTCGAACTCCCCCTCCAGGTGCTCCTCCTCCGCGCCGCGGACGACGTAGCGCCCGCCGAAGCGGGGGAGGAGCCGGACGATCTGCTCGCGGTACGCCTCATAGCGGGCGCTGTCGTACACCGCACCGCGGCGCACGAAGATGTAGGACTTGGCCATCGTCATCTCCTCACGGACGCCACGCCGGCACGGAGCTGCGGGGCTGCCAGTTGAACTGGATCATGTTCCCGTCGTCGTCGTAGAAGAGGAACGACTTGCCCGTCACTCCCCAGGTCCAGACGTACTCGGTCTGCGTCCGGTAGCCGGCGGCCCTGATCCTCTCGAACCAGCCGTCGATGTCATCCACGAGGAACGCGACCTCGTGGATCCCGGTGTGCCCGTACTGGAGGGTCTCCGGCGGGGTGCGGACGATCGCGGGGACGGACGGCTGCTGCAGCTCGATCATCGCCCCGTCGTCGGACTGGAGGAGCACCATCCGGGAGGTCGCGCCCTCCACCTTGAAGATGTCGTCGAGCAGTGCCTGTCCCATCCGGGACTGGTCGCCCGCGTCCAGGTCGGGGATCGTGCGATCCACGACGACGGAGAATCCGAGGACGTCTCGCCAGAGGGCGATGGCGCGGTCGGCGTCGCTCACGAAGACGGCGACATGGTGGAACTTCATTGATATACCCCTTGCATGTCGGGGCGCTCGTCGTCGAGCGCATCTGCACGCTAACAGCGGCGCCACGGGCGCCTCTCGCTTTTTCCTTCAGTCAGAAAACGGGAGGTTCCGGACGTGGGCCGACCCATCATTGCAACCAACGTCAGGCGACCGATCTCCCGATTCTCCCGACAGTCCCGACGTTGCCCCCCGATATCACTTCCAGGATTGGACATCCCGTGTCAACGACGACTCGAACGCCCAAGAAGGCGAACCCGGCCCGTGCTGCGGTCGCCGCACTCATCGGCACCACTCTCGAGTGGTACGACTTCACGCTGTTCACGCTGTACAGCGCGTTGATCTTCCAGCAGATCTTCTTCGTGGACTCCTCGCCTGCGGTCGCGACGATCCAGTCCCTCGGCATCTTCGCCGCGGGGTTCCTGGCCCGGCCGATCGGCGCGCTGGTCTTCGGGCGGATCGGAGACCGGCTCGGCCGGAAGACCGTCCTCGTCGGCACGCTGCTGGTGATGGGGATCGCGACGACCGCGATCGGCCTCCTGCCCACGCACGCCCAGATCGGCGCGTCCGCCCCGATCCTGCTGCTCGTCCTCCGGCTCGCCCAGGGCTTCGCCGCCGGCGCCGAGGTGGGAACCGCCATCACTGTCTCGGCGGAGTACGCGCGCCCCGAGCGTCGCGGGCTGTGGGCCGCGGCTCCGGCGATGGGGAACTTCGCGGGTCTGATCCTCTCGGCCCTCGCGTTCCGCCTGGTGGTCGGGCTTCCGCAGGAGGACCTGATGACCTGGGGATGGCGGGTGCCGTTCCTCGCGGGCTTCGTCGTGGTGATCGTCGGGATCATCGTCCGCCTCGGCCTGGAGGAGACCCCGGCCTTCGTGGCGAAGAAGGCCGCGGGCATCGTCGAGCGCACGACGCTCATCCAGGTGTTCCGCACGAGCTGGAAGCCGATGGTCCTCCTGGGCATCGTGTACTTCTGCGGCAACGGGCTCTCCTACTTCTTCCAGGCGCTCGCCGCCTCCTACGCGGCGGGGACGCTGGGCCTCGCTCCGATCGACGTGAGCAACGGCACGCTCTTCGGCGCCATCGGCGGCTTCGTCACTGTTGCGCTGTACGGGGCACTCTCCGATCGCATCGGCCGGCGCCCGGTGATGATCGCCGGGTTCGTCTGGGCGGTGATCGCCGCGGCGATCCTCTTCCTCCTCGTCGGGCACGGGAACGCCATCGGTTTCCTCGTGGTGATGTTCATCGCGCTCGCGCTCTCCAACGCGGGCGTCAACGCCGGTGTGAACGGCTGGGGCACCGAGATCTTCACGACGGAGGGGCGGATCACCGGGATGACGCTGAGCCGCGAGGTCGCGGGCAGCCTCGGCGGCGGTGTCATCCCGCTGATCGGCGTCAGCCTCATCGCGAGCGCCGGCGGCGCGGCGCCGTACTACCTGCTCGGGCTCGCCGGCGGGCTCGCGCTGATCGGCATCGTCGTCGTCGCGCTGGTCCGCGAGACGCGCGGCCGTGCGACCGACATGGACCATGCGTCCGACAGCGCCGAAGACGTCCGACAGGCCGCGCCCGTCGCCTGAGCGACGCGCATCCGGCCTCGCACCCGTCCGCACGCAGAAGGGACCCCCATGCAGTACTACGCCGACGGCTTCCACGCCGGCGACCCGACGGTCGCCCCGGTGGACCCGTCCTTCCCGCCCAGGGACGACGCTCCTGAGGAGGTGGACGTGCTGATCGTCGGGACCGGTCCTGCGGGACTGGTCCTGGCCGCCCAGCTGTCGCGGTTCCCGGAGATCACCACGAGGATCGTCGAGCGCCGCCCTGGCGCTCTGCAGATGGGGCAGGCCGATGGCATCGCCTGTCGCACGGTCGAGATGTTCGAGGCGTTCGACCTGAGCGCTCAGCTGCTGTCCGAGGCGTACTGGGTGAACGAGACGGTCTTCTGGCGGCCGGACCCGGCCGATCGGGGCAGGGTCGTGCGGACGGGTCGTGTGAAGGACACCGAGGACGGGCTGTCGGAGTTCCCGCACGTCATCGTGAACCAGGCGCGGGTCCACGACTACCTGCTGGAGGCGATGCGTCGCAGCCCCTCGCGGCTCGCGCCCGACTACGGGCTCGAGTTCGTCTCCCTCGATCGCCAGGACGGGGAGGAGTACCCGCTGGAGGTCCGGCTCCGCCGGGTCGGCACGAGCGCCGACGACCTCGTGACCGTTCGGGCGCGGTACCTGATCGGGTGCGACGGCGCGCGGAGCGCGGTGCGCAAGGCCATCGGCGGCGTGCTCTCCGGCGATGCCACAAACCACGCCTGGGGGGTGCTGGACGCCCTCGCCGTCACGGACTTCCCCGACATCCGTCTGAAGGCCGCCATCCAGTCGGGCGAGAACGGCAACATCCTGCTGATCCCCCGGGAGGGCGGGTTCCTCGTGCGGCTGTACGTCGACCTCGGCGAGGTCACGGCCGAGAACCGGGACCGGCTGCGATCGATGTCCGCGGCCGAGATCGCGGAGAAGGCGGCCGCCGTCATGCACCCCTATGCGCTCGAGGTGAAGGAGGTCGTCTGGTCCTCGGTCTACGAGGTCGCCCAGCGACTGGCCGGATCCTTCGACGACGCGACGGACGCACAGGGCGAGGTCGCACGCATCCCTCGCGTGTTCATCGCAGGGGACGCGTGCCACACCCACAGCGCGAAGGCGGGACAGGGGATGAACGTGTCCATGCAGGACGCGTTCAACCTCGGCTGGAAGCTCGCCTCGGTGATCCGCGGGGAGAGCAGGCACGAGCTGCTCTCGACCTACTCGGCCGAGCGGCTGCCCGTCGCGCGGGAGCTCATCGAGTTCGACCGCGAGTGGTCCGAGCTGATGGCGGGCGCCCCCTTCGACCCCGCGCACCCGGAGCGCGGCGGCGTCGACCCGACGGTGCTCCAGGAGCACTTCGTGAGGCAGGGGAGGTACACGGCCGGGGTGGCGACACGGTACCGGCCATCGCTCCTCGTCAACGACTCGCGGCATCAGCATCTCGCCGAGGGGTTCGAGATCGGGACGCGCTTCCACTCCGCACCCGTGACGCGCGTCGCGGACGCGCGGACCGTCGAGCTGGGGCACGTCGCCAAGGCGGACGGGCGCTGGCGCCTCTACGCCTTCGCGGGCGAGGACGAGGGCGGCTTCGAGGAGTTTCTCCGGCGGGTGGAGGAGTCCGGCCTCACCGCCCCCGGCCTCACCGCCCCCGGCCTCACCGCCCCCGGCCTCTCCGCTCTCGGCCTGTCCGGTCGTCGCGGCGCGGGCGCGCTCGACGTCCGCGGGATCCTCCAGCGCCCCCATCCGGACGTGGACATCGACCGCCTGCCCCCGGTGCTGCGCCCCCGCGTCGGCGCTCTCGATCTGGTCGACTACGAGAAGTGCTTCACCGCGGCGACCAGGGCGGGCGGGGAGGACATCTACCGCGCGCGGGGGATCGACCGGCGCGCGGGAGCCGCGGTCCTCGTCCGTCCGGACCAGTATGTTGCGGATGTGATCGCTTTCGACGATCCGACGAGGCTCACCGAGTTCTTCACCCGCTTCCTCGTCGGTGAGGACGCCGACACGACGCAGGCCCCCGATGGTGCGATCCCGACCGCCGAGCATGAGGAGATCCACGCATGACGATGCGAGAAGAGACCACGGACTACGACGCGATCGTGCTCGGTGCGGGCATCGCCGGCCTCGTCGCCGCAACGTCGGCGTCCGAGAGCGGACTCCGCGTCGCGCTGCTGGAGAAGACGGCGGACGTGGGCGGCTCCTCCGCGATGAGCGGCGGCTTCTTCGCCTTCTCCGGCACCGCGGAGCAGGCGGCCGAGGGCGTGGAGGACTCCGCGGAGCTCTTCCTGGACGACCTGCGGGAGGCAGGAGGGCATCGTAGCGATCCCGCTCTGCTCGCCGCCTACCTCGAGAACCAGGACGACACGTACCACTGGCTGAAGCAGCACGGTGCGGACTTCACGGTGCTGGAGCTGAGCTCCGGACAGTCTGCGCCGCGGTCGCACCTCACGGCCATCCGCGACCTTCTCCGCGCTCTGACCGCCCGGTTCCTCCAGGCCGGCGGCACCCTCCTGCTCGAGCACGAGGGGACGAGCCTGCACACGGATGAGGAGGGGCGCGTCGTCGGCGTGGACGCGGTGGCGCCGGACGGCGAGGTGTGCCTCCGCTCCCGGGGCGGCGTGGTGATCGCCTCGGGCGGCTTCAGCCGGAGCGCCGAGCTCCTCGGTCTCTTCGCCCCGGACCAGCTCGCCGCCATTCCCTACGGCGGCAAGGCCAACACGGGCGACGGGCTCCGCATGGCATGGGCGCTCGGCGCGGGGCTGGCCGACGTCGCCTACATCGCCGCCACCTACGGCTCCCACCCCGACACCGGCGAGGACTTCCACGAGCTCCTCACGGCGTTCTACCTGGGGGCCATCATCGTCAACAAGGACGGACAGCGGTTCGTCGACGAGTCGCTCTCGTACAAGACCATCGGCGCCGCCGTGCTGGGTCAGCCGGAAGGGCTGGGGTACCAGATCTTCGATGCCGGGGTGCGGGCGCGCTCTCATCCCGGCGTCCCGCTCAACGACATCGGTTTCCTCGAGGGACTGGGTCACGTGCACAAGGCCGACTCCCTGGAGGAGCTGGCCGAGGTGTGCGGCATCCGTGTCGACGCGCTCCGCCGGACCGTGTCCGAGTACAACCGGACGATCGCCGAGGGGGACGAGGACCCGCACGGGCGGACGCACCTCTGCAACGGCGTCGGCGACCTCGTCCCGGTGCAGACCGGCCCGTTCTACGCCTACCCCGCGAAGGCGCTCATGACGAGCACCTACTGCGGGCTGACGATCACCCCGCTCGGCGAGGTCCGTGCGGTCACCGGGAGGGTCATCCCGGGGCTGTACGCGATCGGCGAGGTCACCGGAGGTTTCCACGGCAAGGCCTACATGACCGGCACCTCCCTCGGGAAGGGCGCCGTCTTCGGCCGCATCGTGGCGAAGAACATCGCCGCCGGGCTTCGGCGGCGATGACGTGCACATCGAAGGAGAGAGCATGTCCATGTCCCAGGAAGCACCGGAGACCATCCGCGCGGTGAGGCTCGTCGTCGACCGCCCTCCCGTCCTCGCGCAGGTCCCCCGCCCCGAGGTCGGTCCCAAGGACGTGCGGCTCGCGATCACCTACGGAGGGATCTGCCTGTCGGACCTGCACTACATCGACGGCGAGCGGGCCCCGGGAATGCCGGACGAGCTGACCCTCGGCCACGAGCTGTCGGGGACGGTCAGCGAAGTGGGTACGGAGGTCACCCGCTGGACGGTCGGGGATCCTGCGATCGTCAGCCCCGTCGGCGAGCGGGACGGGATCGTCCACATCGTCGGAGTGCATCGCGACGGGGGATGGGCCGACGAGATCGTCGTCGGCCAGGACGATCTCGTGAGCGCAGAGGGCATCCCCCTCGACCAGGCGACGATCATCCCGGACGCCGTCTCGACCCCCTGGGCGGCGATCACCGACTCCGGCCGGGTGCGTCCCACCGAGGCCGTCGGCGTCTGGGGCCTCGGAGGGCTGGGCTATCACGCCGTGCAGCTCCTCCGGCTGATCGGAGCCGCACCGATCGTCGCCATCGACCCCAACCCGGTCGCACGCCAGCGCGCGCTCGACCGCGGGGCCGACGCCGCCCTCGATCCGGGTGAGGACGGGTTCGAGGAGCGCCTCAGCGCCCTCACCGACGGTCGAGGCCTCGACGTCGCGATGGACTTCTTCGGCCACGCGAGCATCCAGCAGCAGGCGTTCGACGCGCTGGGGCGTCATGGACGGCTCGTCCTGGTCGGAATCCCCAACACCCCGCTCGTGATCGACTCCTCGCCCCAGCTGGTCCGATCCGGCAGGCAGATCATCGGGCACCACGGTCTCGCGACCCGGCACATCGAGGAGGTCGTCTCGCTGATCCGGCACGGTCGTCTCGATCTGTCGCAGTCGATCTCGGCGATCCTGCCGCTGGAGGACTTCGCCGAGGCGATCGACAGGCTCCGCACCAAGACGGGGAGCCCGATCAGGATCCTGCTCAGGGCATGACGCTCCTCCTCGCCCGGGACGCCGCGCGGACGGCGGTGTCCCGGGCCTGTTCGCGATAGCCTGCGCCATGGACATCCCCGCACCGACCTCCGCGACGCGGTGGGCGCCGCTCGATCCCTCCTCCGCCGCCGAGCTGTTCGCGCGCGCTCCCGTCCGCTGGTGGCTCTCGGGCGGCACCGCCCTGGACCACTGGCTGGGGAGGGCCGTGCAGGAGCGTCCGCGAACGAGCGTGAGCACGATCCGTCACGACCTGGCGGTGCTCCTGGACGTGCTGCCCGCGGGTCTCAGCGCCTGGGCGCCCGCCGAGGCGGGAGACGGCTGCTGGCAGAAGGTGTCGGCGATGGACGAGGACGCCGACCTCCAGCGCGTGTGGATCCACGACGACGGTGCGGGCGTGTGGACCCTGCAGGTGAACGTCGAGGACGGCGCGGAGCGCGCCTGGATGTACCGGCGCGACCCGCGTCTGCAGCTGCCGTGGGATGTCGCCGTCCTCGACATTGCCGGCCTCCCCACCGGCGCCCCCGAGGTCCAGCTGATCTGGAAGGCGCTGCGTCCGACGCCCGAGGACGACGCCGACAAGGACGCCGTCCTGCCGCGGCTGTCCGAGGACGCCCGTGCCCGATGGGAGCGGGCGCTCCTGTCGATCCACCCGCACTCGTCCTGGGCGATCCACGTGCGCAGCCCCGTCTTCCCCGCGAAGGCGAGCTGGCGCGGTCGGGGCCGCTAACCCCGGTCGTCCCGCGGGAACTCGTCGGAGGCCACCGCGTCGAGGGTCAAGGAGCGGAACCAGCGCTGGACGGGCGACAGGCTCGCCTCCCGTCGGGTGTAGAGCGTGACCGGCGCACTCTGCCCGGGCCAGGGCAGCTCCGTGATCCGCAGGGCCGGGAACCAGCCGCGGAACACCTCCGCGACGTGACGGGGGAGGAACACCACAAGGTCGGTGTCGACCAGGACGGCAGGCACCGTGGCGTAGCCCTCCACGGTCAGGGCGACCTGCGGCATCAGGCCGTGCTCGATCAGCGCCTGGAGGGGGTACACGTGACCGCCGCGGGAGGAGACCCGCACGAACCGGCGCCCCGCGAACATGTCCGGTCCGGTCGGCGGCAGGGGCCGTGCGCCCGAGGAGAGCGCGACGTACTCCACGCTGCGCACCCGGGTGCGCCACAGGTGCGGGCTGCCCAGCTGCGAGACCGTGATCGCCAGGTCCACCGCTCCCCGGAGGACCTCCTCCTCGATGCGGTCCGCGTCGAGCCGCTGTACCGTCAGGCGCGGATCCGCTGCCCCGTTCGCCAGCGTCGCCATGATCGGCGGGAGGAACGTCTGCTCGCCGATCGAGGTCAGCCCGAGCGTCAGCTCACCGTGGAAGCTCTCCGGCTCGAACGCGTCGGCATCGTCCACGGTCGCGTCGATCTGGGCCAGGGCCTCCTGCAGCGGACCGAACAGCTGGGTGGCCCGCGGCGTCGGCTCCATGGCATGGCCGCGTCGTCGGAACAGGTCGTCGCCGAATCGATGGCGCAGCCGGCCGAGGGTGTAGCTGACGGTCGGCTGCGTGACGTGCAGGTGCTCCGCGGCCGCGGTGACGCTGCGGAGCTCGTACAGCACGACGAAGGTGCGCAGCTGGTTGAGGTCCGCGAGGCTCACGCATCGATCCTATCTATGGAGTGAGACCGTGGAATCTATTGGACTGAAGAAGCGGTCTGGCCTACTTTCGTGATCATCGGGACCGCACCGTCGCCGCCGACGATGAGGCTCCGCAACCGTCCACCCTCTGAGCGACGAGGACCCCGCGTTGATCATCGACATCCACGGCCACTACACGACGGCCCCGGCAGCGCTCGGGGCGTGGCGCGACCTGCAGATCGCGTTCGCCGACGGCAGGGGAGAGGCGCCCGACCCCGCCGCACTGCGCATCGGGGACGACGACATCCGCGAGAGCATCGAGGCGAATCAGCTCGCGCTGATGAACGAGCGCGGCTCCGACGTCACCGTCTTCAGCCCCCGTGCGTCGTTCATGGCCCACCACATCGGGGATCTGGGCGTCAGCCGGGCATGGGCCCGCATCTGCAACGACCTGTGCGCCCGGGTCGGCGAGCTGTTCCCCGACCGCTTCTTCCCCGGCGCGATGCTCCCGCAGTCCCCGGGCGAGGATCCGGTGACGGCCGTCGCCGAGCTGACCCGCGCCGTCGAGGAGCTCGGCGCGGTCGCGGTCAACATCAACCCCGACCCCTCGGGCGGGTTCTGGTCCGCGCCGCCGCTGACCGATCGATCCTGGTACCCGGTCTACGAGAAGCTCGTCGAGTACGAGATCCCCGCGATGGTGCACGTCAGCACCTCGTGCCGCCCGGCCTTCCACACCACGGGCGACCACTACCTGAACGCCGACACGACCGTGTTCATGCAGCTGCTGAAGGGCGACCTGTTCCGGGACTTCCCCGAGCTCAAGATCATCATCCCCCACGGCGGCGGCGCTGTCCCGTACCACTGGGGTCGCTTCCGGGGTCTTGCCCTGGCGCTGGGACGGCCCGAGATCGAGGAGCACCTGCTCGGCAACGTCTTCTTCGACACCTGCGTCTACCACCAGCCGGGCATCGACCTGCTGACGACGGTCGTGCCCTCCGCCAACATCCTGTTCGCGAGCGAGATGATCGGCGCCGTCCGCGACATCGACTCGCGCAGCGGCCACCACTTCGACGACACCAGGCGCTACGTCGACGCCACCGCGAACCTGACCGACGCGCAGCGCGCGCAGGTGTTCGAGGGCAACGCCCGTCGGGTCCACCCGCGTCTCGATCGCGCCCTGGCCGCCCGCGGCCTCTAGCAAGAAGGAGACTCCCATGCGTCTGAACGACCTCGGCACCGTCCGCACCAGGATCGAGCGTCCCGACCCGGACGACGTCGCCCGGCTCTCGTCGTTCGGGGTCGCCACGATCCATGAGGCCATGGGACGGGTGGGGCTCCTGCGTCCCTACATCCGTCCCGCCTACCCGGGAGCGCGGCTGTGCGGCCCGGCGGTGACCGTGCTGCTCCAGCCGGGCGACAACTGGATGCTCCACGTCGCCGCCGAGCAGGTCCGGGAGGGCGATGTCCTCGTCGCCGGGTGCACGACGGAGAGCGAGGACGGCTTCTTCGGCGAGCTGCTGGCCACATCCCTCGCCTCCCGCGGATGCGCGGGACTGGTCATCGACGGCGGCGTCCGTGACGTCGCCGACCTGGAGAGGATGGCGTTCCCGGTCTTCTCCCGCGCCGTCAACGCCCGGGGAACGGTCAAGGCGACCCTCGGCGCGGTGAACGTCCCGGTCGTCGTCGCGAACGCACTGGTCACCCCGGGGGATGTGGTCGTCGCCGACGTCGACGGCGTGGTCGTCGTCCCCCGTCATCTCGTCGGGGCCGTGGCGGACGCCAGCCGGCGACGCGAGGACAACGAGGAATCCAAGCGCCGGCAGTTCCGCGAGGGGGTGCTCGGGCTCGATCTGTACGGCATGCGCGAGCCCCTGGCGACCGCCGGACTGGAATACGTGGAGGACTGACGATGGCACACGGGCAGACGACGGGCGGCTTCGAGAAGTCGCCCGGCTGGCTGGACTGGTACGACGGCCCTCGCATCCCGGCGTTCCGGCTGCCGGAGGGCTCCGTCGACGCGCACTGCCACGTCTTCGGGCCCGGAGAGCAGTTCCCCTACGCGCCGGAGCGCAAGTACACGCCGTGCGACGCCTCCGCGGATCAGCTCTTCGCGCTGCGCGACCGTCTCGGCTTCGACCGCAGCGTCATCGTCCAGGCGACCTGTCACGGCGCCGACAACCGGGCGCTGGTCGACGCGCTGCGCCGCAGCGGCGGGCGCGCGCGCGGCGTCGCGACCGTCCGCGGCGACGTCACTGACGAGCAGCTCGCGCAGCTGCACGACGCCGGAGTGCGCGGAGTGCGGTTCAACTTCGTCAAGCGTCTCGTCGACCGTGCGCCCGCCGAGGCGCTCGACGACATCGTCCGGAGGATCGCCCCGTGGGGGTGGCACGTCGTCGTCTACTTCGAGGCGGCCGACCTGCCGGAGCTCTACGACTTCCTCTCAGCCATCCCCACGGTCGTGGTCGTGGACCACATGGGACGACCCGACGTGACCAAGGATTCGGACGGTCCGGAGTTCGAGCTGTTCCTGCGGCTCCTGCGGGAGAACCCGCACATCTGGTCGAAGGTCACCTGCCCGGAGCGGCTCAGCGTCGCCGGGCCGCCCGCCCTCGGCGGGGAGCAGCACGCCTATGCGGACGTCGTCCCGTTCGCGCGCCGCGTGGTCGAGGAGTTCCCCGACCGCGTGCTGTGGGGGACGGACTGGCCGCATCCGAACCTCAAGGACCACATGCCCGACGACGGCTCCCTCGTCGACTACATCCCCCAGATCGCGACGACCGCCGCGCTGCAGCGGAAGCTGCTCGTGGACAACCCCCGCCGCCTCTACTGGCAAGAAGGAGAATGACATGGCACTCGACAAGCCCTACCGGGACGTTCCGGGGACGACGATCTTCGATGCGGACCAGGCGCGGGTGGGGTACCACCTCAACCAGTTCTCGATGTCCCTGATGAAGCCGGAGAACCGCGAGCGCTATCTCGCCGACCGCGAGGCCTACCTCGACGAATGGCCGCTCACACCGGTGCAGCGTCAGGCGGTGCTCGACCTCGACCTGAACGCGTGCATCCGCGAGGGCGGCAACATCTACTTCCTGAGCAAGATCGGGGCGACGCACGGCCTGAGCTTCCAGCAGATGGCCGGCTCCATGACCGGGATGTCGGAGGCCGCGTACCGGGACATGATGGTCGGCGGAGGGCGTCGTCCGGAAGGGAACCGCCTCAAGGACCTCGACGGATGGGTGCCGCCCGTTCCCGGCGAGGACGCCGACGCCATGCGGAAGGACGCACCCGCGACCTTCACCTCGGCGCTCTTCACCTCCCACGTACCGGCGATCGGCGCCGCGATGGACCTGGGCAAGACCGAGGAGCCGTACTGGAAGAAGGTCTTCGCCGGCTACGAGTGGACACGGCGGTGGGCGAAGGAGAACACGCCGGACGTCGTCATCCTGGTCTACAACGACCATGCCACCGCGTTCGACTCGTCCATCATCCCCACCTTCGTCCTCGGGACGGGGGCGGACTATCCGGTCGCCGACGAGGGCTACGGGCCGCGGCCGGTGCCCGATGTGAAGGGGTATCCGGAGTTCGCCGCCCACCTCGCGCAGTCCGTGATCCAGGACGACTTCGATCTCACCCTCGTCAACGAGATGGTCGTCGACCACGGCCTCACGGTCCCGCTCTCGCTCGTCTTCGGCGATGTCGACGAGTGGCCGTGCAAGGTCATCCCGTTGGCCGTGAACGTGGTGCAGTACCCGGTGCCCTCGGGGCGCCGCTGCTACGAGCTGGGACGCGCTCTGCGGCGGGCGATCGACAAGTGGGACGGCGAGGAGCTCGACGTTCAGATCTGGGGCACCGGCGGCATGAGCCACCAGCTGCAGGGGCCGCGCGCCGGTCTCATCAACGAGGAATGGGACAACGCCTTCCTCGATCACCTCATCGCCGACCCGCTGGGGCTCACGGAGTGGCCGCACATGGAGTATGTCGACGAGGCCGGCTCCGAAGGGATCGAACTGGTGGACTGGCTCATCGCCCGCGGTGCGATGGACGATCAGTTCGGGGGAGAAGCCCCGACGGTCGAGCACCGCTTCTACCACGTGCCCGCATCGAACACCGCGGTCGGACATCTCGTGCTGGACAACAGGCAAGGACCGTCGGAGTCCGCATCGAAGGCGGGCTCATGAGCGACAAAGTCCGGATCGCCGTCGTCGGCGCCGCCGGGGCCTTCGGGATGAAGCACCTGGACGGCCTGGCGAACATCCCGGACGCCGAGGTGACCGTCGTGAGCGGCACGAGGGCCGAGCCGACCCGGGCGGTGGCCGAGAGGTACGGCGTGGCGAACGCCGTGGTCGGATTCGACGCCGTGCTGGAGCGCGACGATGTGGATGCGCTGATCCTCGCGACCCCCACGGGCCTGCATGCGGCACAGACCCAGGCGGCGCTCGCCGCCGGCAAGCATGTGCAGGTCGAGATCCCCCTCGCCGACTCGTTGGCGGACGCCGAGGAGACGCTCGCCGTCGCCTCCGCCTCCGATCGCGTCGTGATGGTCGGGCACACCCGACGGTTCAACCCCTCGCACCAGCTGCTGCACCGACGGATCGTCGCCGGCGACTTCGCGGTGCAGCAGATGGACGTGCAGACCTACTTCCTCCGGAGGACGAACACGAACGCCAAGGGCGAGCCGCGTTCGTGGACGGACCATCTGCTCTGGCACCATGCCGCCCACACGGTCGACCTGTTCGCGTACCAGGCGGGGGAGATCGTGCAGGCCAACGCGATGCAGGGGCCGATCGATCCGGTGCTGGGCATCGCGCTGGACATGTCGATCCAGCTCAAGAGCGTGTCCGGCGCGATCTGCACCCTGTCCCTGTCCTTCAACAACGACGGGCCGTTCGGGACGTTCTTCCGCTACATCGGCGACACCGGCACCTACATCGCGCGCTACGACGAGCTCGTCACGGGGCGGGACGAGGTCGTCGACGTGTCGGGGGTCGCGGCCAGTCTCAACGGCATCGAGCTGCAGGACCGGGAGTTCGTCTCGGCGATCCGTGAGGGGCGGGAGCCCGACTCGTCCATCCGCCAGGTGATCGACTGCTACCGGGTGCTCGGGGCGCTTCAGGACCAGCTCGGATGAGGGCCGTCTCCTCCATGGCGACCCGGCACGTGCTGGGGGAGCTCCTGGCCGCCGCCGCGGACCGCGGGCTTCCCGCGGTCCGGCTCGAATCCGTCGGGGGAGTGAGTGCTGCTCAGCGCGTGATCGAGGGCGAGCCGTTCGATCTGGTCCTCCTCGCCGAGGACGCTCTGGGAGCGCTTGCCGGCGAGGGGCACGTGCACGCCTCGTCCCTCACCCCGCTGATGGTGTCGTCGGTCGTCGCGGCGGTGCCCGCAGGTCCAGGTTCTGTCCCCGGTTCCGGTGCCGATTCCGGCCTCGTCGCGTTCGCCGATGCCGCGGCCCTTCGCGCCGCTCTGCGGGCGGCGCCCCGGATCGGCTACTCGACGGGTCCGAGCGGGACCGCGCTCGTCCGGATGCTGGAGGACTGGGGTCTCGGCGACGAGCTGCGCCACCGACTGGTCCAGGCGCGTCCCGGTGTTCCGGTCGCGCAGCTTCTGGCCCGGGGAGAGGCCGACCTCGGGTTCCAGCAGCGCAGCGAGCTCATCGGGCAGCCGGGCGTCCGGACCCTCGGGGTGCTCCCCGCGGACTGCGCGATCGACACGGTGTTCGCCGGTGCTGTGGCCGTCACCACGACGGCCTGCGCCGAGGCTCTCGATGTGCTCGCGTTCCTCCGGTCCGACGAGGCGATACGGATCATCGGGGCGCACGGCTTCGATGCTCCCCGCTGCTCATGACCGCTCGACTTCTGCCCGTGTCACGCCGCGACGCGCCGGAGCACAACGTCTGCGACGGCCCGGACGGGCGCGCAGAGGGTCTGGCCACGTCGCGCAAAGGCTTCGTCCCGATCGGCGAAGTAGCCGAAGTCGACGCTGACGAACCGTGAGAGGTCGTAGGCATCGTCCCCGGATTTGCCGTCCCAGTCGATGGCGCAACGGCCGACTGCTTCGAAGAGCGTCTCGCTGCCGTGGTTGCTGAAGCCGCCACCGCCGCGACATCCCAGCGGGCCGAACAGCTCTGCGGCCGGGCGCCAGTCGTCGATGCGGAACTCCGGCCACGCCAGCAGCATGCGGTCGGGGAGAGTGAAGCCCAGGCGTGGAAACCTCGGGTACCAGAACGACCGGTCGATCAGCAGCGCACGAACCCTCGTGGGCACCCCGATCGCGCGTGCCACGCTCTCGAGGATCGCGAGCCGCTGACTGCACGATCCGAAGCCGCGTTCAAGCGTGTGTGACGCGGGGGTCCGCTCTTCGAGGGCGTACACGGCACGCACGCCGTCACGGATGGCTGCGTGAGCGGCCGCAAGGATCGTCACCGGATCATCCGACTGCGCAGCTTTTCGGGAACCGGCGACCAAGCCGGCTATCGCCGGAGAGCCGTGGTCGAGGATCGCTGTCGCGGCCGTTGAACCCGCAGTGCCGGGGCCGCTCCCCACGTGGCGGGAACCGCGTCGATACCACGGGGTCGCCAGGCGAGTGATGGCTCTCATGCGAGTGCACCTCCAAGGTGCTTACGGTACCGATCCCGGGCCGGGCCCACCTAGACGCGCGGGTCGTGGGTCTCGATCGAGATGATGCCCGAACCGGGATTGCCCGCCGACAGATGCACCACGCTGAAGGCGGCGACGTCGAGGGCGGAGGCGCTGCTGAGATACGAGCCGTGGAGCGTCCCGGTCGCCAGGGCGACCTCGCGGAGGATGTCCGGGAGGACGGGGCCGTGGCTGCACAGCACCGCCGGCTTCCCGGAGCGGACCCTCTTGCCGACGACGCTGCGCGGATCCGAGAGCCCCTCCTCCCAGGCGTCCTGGCTGAGCAGCGGGGTCTCCACCGGCGTCCGGCCGATGGCGCGGGCGAGCGGCGCGACGGTCTGCACGCACCGCACGGCGTCGCTGGTGACGATCCGGCGCACGCCGAAGGCGCGGAGCGGGCCGACGATCGACTCGGCCTGCGCCTGTCCGCGCGGGGTCAACGGGCGGGAGGCGTCCGAGCCCTCCCAGTCCGAGCGGGCTGTGGCCTTGGCGTGCCGGAGGACGATCAGCGGGACGGTGCGCTGGACGCCGTCGGCGAGCAGCTGCTCGAAGGCGTCGAGGATCTCCACGTCCACCGGATAGCTGAGGCGCTCGCGGGCCTTCCGGAGAGTCATCCACTCGATCGCGGCGATCTCACGGTTCGGCACGAAGGCCGAGTCGCGGATCGCCGCAGGCCGCGCCTCCGCGGCCCAGTAGTGCACGATCTTCTGCTTGCCGTTGGCCATCCGGTACCGCGAGACGCCGACGGGTACGCCGAGCCGCACGCGGATCCCGGTCTCCTCGAAGATCTCGCGCACCGCGGTCTCGGCCAGCGTCTCGCCCGGGTCGACCTTGCCCTTGGGCAGTGTGACGTCCCGGTACTTCGTGCGATGGATGAGGAGGACGCGGACCTTTCCGTCCACGAGACGCCAGACGAGCCCGCCGGCGGCGTAGACGGCGTGGTTCTCGCCGCGCGCTGAACTCATCGCGCCGTTCGCGGGCGTCGCCGCCGCTGGATCTGGATCATGGTCTTATCTTGCAGGTCAACGAGCGCGGTGCCCGCGTCATCCACGGAGTGGCGCGTCCAAACACCGCCCTCCCCGAGGTGCCACGACGAGGTCGTCGGGGCCATGGCGAGGTCGAAGAAGGCCAGCAGCTCCTGGACGTGCTCCGGCGCGGACACCCGCACGAGCGCCTCCACGCGGCGGTCCAGGTTGCGGTGCATCATGTCGGCGCTGCCGATGAACACCTGCGGGTCGCCGTCGTTGTGGAAGGCGAAGATCCGGGAGTGCTCCAGATAGCGGCCGAGGATGCTCCGGACCGTGATGTTGTCGCTGATGCCCGGCAGGTCCGCGCGCAGGCTGCAGATGCCGCGGACGAACACCTCCACCTTCACGCCCGCGACGCTCGCGCGGTACAGCGCGTCGATGATCTCCTCGTCGACCATCGAGTTGACCTTGATCCTGATGTGCCCCTGTTTGCCCGCCAGCGCGTTCTGGCGCTCCTTCTCGATGTGGCGGAGGAGGCCCTTCCGCAGGTGCAGGGGGGCGACGAGCAGACGCTTGAACTTCTTCTCGATCGCGTAGCCGGACAGCTCGTTGAACAGGCGGGTCAGGTCCTTGCCGACCTGCGGGTCGGAGGTGAACAGGCCGAGGTCCTCGTACAGGCGGCTGGTCTTGGGGTTGTAGTTGCCGGTCCCCACGTGCGAGTAGTGCCGGAGGGTCCCCTCCTCCTGGCGGATGACCAGGGCGAGCTTGCAGTGCGTCTTCAGGCCGACGAGGCCGTAGACCACGTGCACGCCGGCCTTCTCGAGCTTCCGGGCCCACACGATGTTGTTGGCCTCGTCGAAGCGGGCCTTCACCTCGACCAGGGCGAGCACCTGCTTGCCCGCCTCGGCCGCATCGATCAACGCCTGCACGATCGGGCTGTCGCCCGAGGTGCGGTAGAGGGTCTGCTTGATGGCGAGCACCTGCGGGTCGCGGGCGGCCTGCTCCAGGAAGGCCTGCACGCTGGTCGCGAAGGACTCATAAGGGTGGTGCACCAGGACGTCGGCCTTGCGGATGGCCTTGAAGAAGTCGGCGCGCTCGTTGTTGTCGCCGGGCTGGAAGGCCACCGCGGTGGTGGGGAGGTGCGGCTTGTAGTGCAGGTCGGGGCGATCGATCCTGGACAGGTCGAAGAGCCCGCGCAGGTCCAGCGGGCCGGGGAGGCGGTAGACCTCCTGGTCGGTGATGTCGAGCTCCTTGATCAGGAGGTCGAGCGTCACGTCGTCCATGTCGTCGGTGATCTCCAGCCGGATCGGCGGACCGAACCGGCGGCGGAGCAGCTCCGCCTCCAGCGCCTGGATCAGGTTCTCCGACTCGTCCTCCTCGATCGCCACGTCCTCGTTACGGGTGAGGCGGAAGGCGTGGTGGTCCAGGACCTCCATGCCGGGGAACAGGTCGCCGAGGTGGTTGGCGATGAGCTCCTCGAGGCGGATGTAGCGAATCGCCCCGGTGCTGCGGGGCACGGCGATGAACCGCGGCAGCATGGGCGGGACCTTCAGCCGGGCGAAGTCCTGGCGGCCGGTGCGCGCGTTGCGGATGCGGATCGCGAGGTTCAGCGAGAGGCCCGAGATGTAGGGGAACGGGTGGGCGGGGTCGACCGCGAGCGGCATCAGCACTGGGAACACGTTCAGCTGGAAGTACTCGGTCAGCCCTTCGCGCTCGTCCTCGCCGAGGTCGGACCAGTCGGCGAGCTCGATGCCGGCCGTCGCGAGGGCGGGGCGCACGGCCTCGGTCCACGCCGCCGCATGCCGCAGCTGGAGGAGGTGCGCCTCGGCGGAGATGTCGGCGAGGACGTCGGCCGAGGACCGGCCCACGTTGGTCGGCACGGCGAGCCCGGTGATGATGCGGCGCTTGAGGCCCGCCACGCGGACCATGAAGAACTCGTCGAGGTTGCTGGCGAAGATCGCCAGGAAGTTCGCCCGCTCCAGCACCGGCTGCGTCTCGTCCTCCGCGAGCTCGAGCACGCGCTGGTTGAACGCGAGCCAGCTCAGCTCCCTGTCGAGGTAGCGGTTGTCGGGGAGGAGCGAGTCCTCGGCGCCGAGGACCGTGTCGAAGTCGTCATCCTCGGCGTCGCCGAGACCGGAGTCGGACAGTGCTGGATCGATCATGGGGTACATCTAAGCATCGCCGGGTGACGCCGGAGTGAACGGGAGTCGCACCATGTCCCGGCGCGGGTCATCGGACCCCGCGCCCGGCCGTCCGCTGCTCGTCCTCGTCCGCGTTGAACCGGTAGCCGACGTTGCGCACGGTGCCGATGATCTGCTCCTGGTCGCCGAGCTTCGCGCGGAGGCGCCGGACGTGCACGTCGACGGTGCGGGTGCCGCCGAAGTAGTCGTAGCCCCAGACCTCGCTCAGCAGCTGCTCGCGGGTGAACACCCGCGAGGGGTGCGTGGCGAGGAAGTGCAGCAGCTGGAACTCCTTGTACGTCAGGTCGAGCGGACGCCCGTGGAGCTTCGCGGAGTAGGACTGCTCGTCGATCGTGAGCCCGGAGGTCTGGATGCGCACCGGCTCGTCGGACTCGGACTCCCGGGCGACGGCGAGCCGGATCCGGGCCTCGATCTCGGCGGGCCCCGCCGTGGTGAGCAGGACGTCGTCGATCCGCCAGTCACCGCTGACGGCGCTGAGCCCGCCCTCGGTGACCACGAGCAGCAGCGGCCCGCGCAGCCCGGTGGTGCGGATGAGGGAGCAGAGCGACTTCGCGCCGATGAGGTCGACGCGTCCGTCCACGATCACCGCGTCCGCGTCGGGGGCGGTGACGAGCTCGGCGGGCTCGGCGGGGATCGTCCGGATCCGATGGCCGAGCAGCTCGAGGGCGGGCAGGACCGGCTCCGTGGTGGGGGAGGAGGTCAGTACCAGCAGAAGGGCCAATCGAGATCCTTTCGTGCGCACCATGATAGCGAGCGCAATGGGTCACAATGGGATGCATGACCGATCCGGCCCTCGCTCCGCGCCCTCCGCTGTGGGGATTGATCGCGACGTGGGCGACGGGCCTGGTGGTCGCCGTCGCGATCGGGATCATCGCGCCGCCCGCTTCGATGATGACCTGGTTCATCATCGGCTTCGGCCTCTGCGTGCTCGTCTCCTTCGCGGTGCAGCTGGCCCGCGCCGAGGCCAGGGGGTTCATCCTCCGCGTCGCCACGGGCGCGCTGGGCGCGCTGCTGGCGATGGGCGTCGTGTCGGTCGGCTTCGGGGTCGGGGCGCTCTTCGCCGTGTGAGGCGATAGAGTGGACGGCATGGACCTCGTCGCGCTCGAACTCTTCTTCGTCGGCCTTCTCGGCCTCGCGGGACTGGCGATCGCCTTCTGCGCGGGCGTCGTGCTCGTGAACCTCTTCCGCGGCCAGCGCTGAGCGGCGTCCGCCCGACCGAGAGGCGTCGCATGCTGGACCTCCCCACCGACCTGCCCGCGGACATCGCGCCGCTCTCCTGGCTCCTGGGAGTCTGGGAGGGCACCGGCGTCATCGACTACGAGGCCGATGGCCACCATTACCAGGGCGAGTTCACGCATCGCGTGAGCTTCAGCCATGACGGCGGGCCGTTCCTGAACTACTCGGCCACCGCCGTGCACCTCCCGGAGGGCGGGGCCCCGGTCCCGCTCGTGGCCGAGACCGGCTTCTGGCGTCTGTCGCGGCCGGCGGGTGCCGAGGACGCAGGTCCCGCGCTCCTGCCGCCGGCGACGCCTGCTGCGGCCCCGCGCACGGCGGACGACGTGGAGGAGCTCCGCGTCCCGGGAGCCGGCTTCCCGATCGAGGTGGCGCTCGCGCACTCGGACGGGATCATGGAGCTGTACCTCGGCCAGGTGAACGGGCCGCGCATCGACATCGCCACCGATGCCGTGGTGCGTGCCGCCGGCACCAAGGTCTACGGTGCGGCGTCGCGCATGTACGGCCTGGTCGACGGCCATCTGCTGTGGGCGTGGGACATCGCCGCCCTCGGCACCGAGCTCCGCTCGCACGCCTCCGCGCGCCTGGCACGGGTCTGACGACGATGGACGCCTTCCGCTCCCTCCCCGGCGCCGTGCTGGACAGTGCCGTGCTGGACAGTGCGGTGATGGACAGTGCGGTGATGGACAGTTTCGTGATCGCGCATCTCGGCGACCCGTTCCGCGAGCAGCGTGCGCTGGAGGGCGGACGGGGCCTCTCGCCGCTCGGCGATCGCGTCGTGATCGAGCTCGCGGGCTCCGACCGGCTCACCTGGCTGGACTCGATCACCTCCCAGTCCGTCGCCCGGCTCCGGGCGGGCGAGAGCACCGAACTGCTCGTGCTCGATCCGCAGGGTCGGGTGGAGCACGTCGCCGCCGTCTTCGACGACGGCTCATCGACCTGGCTGATCGCGGACGCGGCCGATGCGGCGGGCCTCGCGGCCTGGCTGCGGCGGATGGTCTTCCGCGCCGACGTCTCCGTCGCGGTGCGGGACGACCTCGCTGCGGTCGGGTTCTTCGCCGGGGGGAAGGCGGAGGAGCTCGCGCTCGCCGCCGCCCTCGCGCCGCAGGGCATCGCGGTCGCCTGGACCGACCCGTGGCCGGAGGTGCAGCCGGGCGGGCATCAGTACCACCTCGGCGACGAGCACCCCGGGGCTGCGTTCCGCTGGCGGAGCGTCGTCGTCGACGCGGCGGGTGCCGCCGCCCTGGCGGACGCCGTCGCCGCGACGGCCGAGGCGGAGTGGGCGGGCGCGCTCGCGGCGGAGGCGCTGCGGATCGCCGCGTGGCGTCCGCGGTGGGCCGCCGAGGTCGATGACCGCTCCATCCCCCATGAGACCGACTGGATCCGCAGCGCCGTGCACCTGGACAAGGGCTGCTACCGCGGGCAGGAGACCGTCGCGAAGGTCCACTTCCTCGGCCATCCGCCCCGGCGGCTCGCCGCGCTCCACCTGGACGGCACGGAGAACGTGCTGCCGGAGCCCGGCTCGCCCGTGATCGCCGACGACGCCGAGGTCGGGCACGTCACCTCCGCGGCACGCCACCACGAGCTCGGCCCGATCGCCCTGGCGATCCTCTCGCGCCGTGCCCCCGTCGGCGACGTCGTCGTCCGCACCCCGGAGGCCGACATCGCGGCTGCGCAGGAGGTCATCGTGCCGGCCGACGCCGGATCGACGGCCGACGTCCCGCGGCTCACCCGCCTGTCCCGCCGGCCCTCCGCACCGGATCCGCGCAACGGCTGACGGATGTCGCCTGATCCGCGACGCCCGATCCGCACGCTGCTGATCGACAACGACGACTCCTTCACCTACAACCTCTTCCACCAGCTCGCGCAGGTGACGGGGACCCCGCCGACCGTCGTGCGCAACGACGCGGTCGAGGTGCTCGCGCGCCTCGACGACTACGACGGCATCGTCATCTCGCCGGGGCCGGGGGATCCCCGGGTCCCCGCGGACTTCGGGATCTGCGCCGAGGTGATCCGCAGCTCCGCCGTGCCTCTTCTCGGCGTGTGCCTCGGGCATCAGGGACTGGCCGCCGCCTACGGCGCCGAGGTCGTTCGGGCCCCCGAGCCGAGGCACGGGCGGACCTCGGCGATCCTGCACGACGGGGAGGGGCTGTTCCGGGGGATCCCCTCACCGGTCGAGATGGTGCGCTACCACTCGCTCATGGTCGATGACGTGCCCGATGCGCTCGCGGTGACGGCGGTCGCGGCCGATGACGGTGTTGTCATGGCCCTGCGGCATCGGGAGCGTCCGCAGTGGGGCGTGCAGTTCCATCCGGAGTCGATCGCCTCCCCGCACGGAACCCGGATCCTGGAGAACTTCGTCGCGCTCATCGAGGAACGGCGCGACACGGGAGCGCGAGGCGCGCCGATCGTCGAGCGCGCGCCGGCGGACGTCTCTGTGCGCGCTTCGGCTCGTGCGGACGCTCCGGCTGGTGTGGACTCCCCGGCTCGTGTGGACCGGTCGGGCGGTTCGGGCCGGGTGCTGCGGAGGGAGCTGCCGCTCCGCACGGATGCCGCCACGCTCTTCGACGCGCTGTGGAGCGGGCACGACCATGCGGTCTGGCTGGACGGCAACCGCCCGGGGGATGCCCGCTCCCGATTCTCGATCATGGGCGGCGCGAACGACGCCGAGGCGAGGATCGCGACCGCGGACGTCGTCGCGCACACGGTGACGCTGCACGAGTGGGGGAGTGAGCGGACGCTCCGGACCGGCTTCTTCGACTGGCTGGAGGACGAGCTCGACGCCCACCGCATCGCCCCGATCGACGGCCCGGTCGACAGTCCCCTCCCTGGTGCGCTCGGGTGGGTGGGCTGGCTGGGGTACGAGCTGCGCGCGGAGTGCGGATCGTCCGGGGCCCGTCGGTCGGAGACGCCCGATGCGGCGCTGCTCTTCCTGGATCGTGCGCTGGTCGTCGATCACGAGGAGGCGCGCATCCACCTCCTGGCCCTCGTCCCGGAGGAGGCGGGCGCGCCGGCCTCCGGGGACCGCGACGCCGAGGACTGGCTGGAGCGGACGGTGAAGGCGATCACCGCGATCGACACGTCTGCACTCGATTCAGCCGCACTCGACTCACTCATGACCGATTCGCCCATGACCGGGGTGGGGGCAGCTCTGAGACCGGCGGCCTCGGCGCCGTCCCTGCGTGCGCGGCACTCGAGGCCCGAGTACCTCGCCCTGATCCGCGAGTGCCAGGAGCGGATCGCGGCGGGCGAGACCTACGAGGTCTGCCTCACGAACACGATCGACGTCGGCATCGATGACGCGTTCGATCCGCTGGCGGCCTACCTGCTCCTCCGCGCGCAGAACCCCGCACCGTTCGGCGCCTTCCTGCGCCTGGGCGGAGTGAGCGTGCTCAGCACGTCGCCGGAGCGGTTCCTGCGCATCTCGGCCGAGGGGGACGTCGAGTCCAGCCCGATCAAGGGAACGCGGCCCCGCGGACGGGACGGGACGGAGGACGCGGCGATCCGTGCCGAGCTCGCCGCGGCCGAGAAGGACCGCTCCGAGAACCTGATGATCGTCGACCTCGTCCGGCACGATCTCGGACGGACGGCGGAGATCGGCTCGGTGCACGTCGACGGGCTCTTCCGCGTGGAGAGCTACGCCACCGTGCACCAGCTGGTCAGCACGGTGCGCTCACGTCTGCGCGCCGATGCCACCCCCGTCGCCTGCGTCCGCGCCGCGTTCCCGCCCGGGTCGATGACGGGGGCGCCGAAGCTGCGCACGATGACCATCATCGACGAGCTGGAGGGTGCGCCACGGGGCGTGTACAGCGGGGCGATCGGCCGCTTCGCCCTGGACGGCTCCGTCGACCTCAGCGTGGTCATCCGGACCCTCGTCGTGTCGCCCCGCGGGGCGGCGTACGGCGTCGGCGGCGCGATCGTCGCGCTCTCCGATCCGGAGGACGAGTACCGCGAGACCGTCGTGAAGGCGGCGCCCCTCCTCCGCCTCCTCGGCGCGGAGTTCCCCACGGGCTGAACCGGCCGACACGGGCGCGACGGCTCAGCGCGACGGCTCAGCGCGGCGCAACGGCGTCCCAGGGGACGGTGAGCTCGCCCAGCCGCCAGCGCGTCCGACCGCCCTGCACGGGCCAGCCCTGGCCGCGGAGGGCCGTCACGGCGCCGAGGAAGCGCTGGGTCGCGCCGAAAGCCGACAGGGTGGCCGCCCGTTCCCATTCACGATCCAGGTCCGTCAGCAGCGCGTGGATCCGCTCACCGGGCACGTTGCGGTGGATGAGGGCCTTCGGCAGCCGCTCGGCCACGATCGAGGGGCGCTCGACGTCGGCGAGCCGGAGCGAGAGCGTGAAGCGCTGCGGCGTCCCGGTGGGATCCACATCCACCCAGCTGGCGATCCTCCCGATCTCATCGCACGTGCCCTCGATCACGAGCCCGCCGGGGGCGAGGCGGGCGGACATCGTCCGCCAGGCCGCCGGGACGTCGTCCTCGTCGTACTGCCGGAGGACGTTCATGGCGCGGATCACCGCGGGCCGCCGGGCATCGGGGAGGGGGACCTCGAACCCGCCGCGGGCGAAGGCCACGGGCAGATCGGCGGGGAACGGACGGACCCCGGCGCGCACCTCCTCCAGCTGGCGTCGGGCGGTGGCCACGCGTTCGGGGTCGAGCTCTAGGCCGAGCACCTCGGCGTCGGCGCGGACCCGGACCAGGCGCGCCGCCAGCTCGAAGGCCGTCACCCCGCTCGCGCCGAACCCGAGATCGACGACGAGGGGATCCTCCGCCCGCCGGAAGGCGGTGCTCGCCGCGATCCAGCGGTCGTTGCGACGGAGGCGGTTCGTCCCGGTGGTACCCCGCGTGGGGTGGCCGAGGGGAGCGGGCGCCATCCCTCCATCCTGCCGCACGGCCGCGGATCCCGGACTCCGGGCTCCGGTCGGGGGTCGCGGTCGCCGGCGCCGGTCGTGGTCGCCGGGCACAGTTGCAGGACGCGAGCACGGATGCAGGTCGGAATCTGATGACTTCGTCCTGCATCCGTGCTTACTCCCTGCAACTGTCCCTGGTCGAGTTGGACAGGTCAGGAGGATCGGGTGGGGAGGGTCGGGACGGCCCCGTGCGGATCAGCGGGACGGCGGAGCGCCGGGCGCTCCGCCCTGGCCGCCGGGGGCACCCGGCGCGCCGCCGGCGGCGGGAGCGGTCCTGGTGTCGACGCGGACGGTGAGCGCGGCGCGGTAGCCGCTGGACGTGTCACCGCTCACGGTTGCGAGCTGCAGCGCGCCGCCGTCGTCGCCGAAGACGTTGTCCGAGGCGAGCGACGTGCCGCCCAGGTTCTGCGCGGAGCCGTCGTATCCGCTGGTCGCGTAGACCGCGGAGCAGGCGGTCTCCGGGAGGGCGAGCTGCGAGGTCGAGATCGCGTTCGCCGGATCCGCGATGGCGGAGGCGTCCGGATACACCTCGAAATGGATGTGCGGCCAGCGGCCCGAGTAGCAGCCGGGGAAGATCGAGGTGAATCTCACCGTCCCCGCCGCGTCCGCCACCTGCACGCCGCGGAGGTAGGTGACGTCCTCCAGCCCGCTGGAGTACATCGAGTACTCGCCCTTCGCGGTGCAGTGCCACGCATAGACGGCGACCCCGGCGAACGGGACGTCGCCGTTGGCCGTGTCGAGGACCGTGAGCTCGAACGTGAGCGGCACGCCCTGGGCCGTCGCCGAGCCGTCGAGGCTGGAGCGGATGTCGCTGCGGACGATCCCCGACTGCTCCAGCACATCCGGCCCGTTCGAGCCGTCTCCGGGGTAGGGGCCGGCCGTCTCGTCAGGGATCTCGCCGGCCGGAAGGGCTGCGGAGGTCGAGGACGGCGACGCGGTCGGGGAGGGTGTTGCGGACGGAGAGGCGCTCGCCGATGGGGCGGACGACGCCCCCGCCGGTGTGCAGGCCGCGAGCACCGCGGCGCCCGCACCGAGACCGACCAGCCCCAGCACGCGACGTCGGGTGAGGATCGTGCGGATGTCGAACGGGGCCCCCTGATCGACGACCTCCTCCTCCGGGCGGTCGAGGAGTCGTCCCTCGTAGGCCGGGCCCTCGGGCGTCTGGATGGGTTCGGGTATCCGGGTCATGGCGTCTCCTGTCTTCGACTTCTGTCTCGGGTCGTGGGACCACGATGCCCCGCCGACCCTCCCGATCGCTATGCGTTGCCTATGCGTCTGCTATGTCGCCTGACGCGGGGGCGGCGTGGGAAGGCGCGATGTCGTTCCGGTGCACACGCACGACCCGGGCACGGTTGCACGACCGGATGCCCGATCTCATCGTGCATCCGTGATCCGGTCGTGCAACCGGGCCGCGATCCGGTCGGCACAGGACAACCGGGCGGCCGTGTAACAGGGGTACCGGATCGCGGGGGAACGAGGGGCCCGAGGTCCTAGGCTGAGGGCATGGCAGAACCACGCACCCTGATCCTCCTCCGCCACGGCCAGAGCGAGTGGAACCAGCTCAACCTCTTCACCGGATGGGTCGACGTCCGGCTCACCGACCAGGGCAAGGGCGAGGCCCGCCGCGGCGGCGAGCTCCTCGCCGAGTCCGGCATCCTCCCCGACGTGCTCCACACCTCCCTCCTCAGCAGGGCGATCCAGACCGCCGACATCGCCCTCGACGCGGCCGACCGCCTGTGGATCCCCGTGACGCGCTCCTGGCGCCTCAACGAGCGTCACTACGGTGCGCTCCAGGGCAAGGACAAGGCCCAGACGCTGGAGGAGTTCGGCCCCGAGCAGTTCCAGCTGTGGCGGCGCTCCTTCGACGTCCCGCCGCCGCCCCTCGACGACGACAGCGAGTTCAGCCAGGTCGGCGACGCCCGCTACACCGGCATCGACGGCGAGGTGCCGCGCACCGAGTCGCTCAAGCTCGTGATCGATCGCCTGCTGCCCTACTGGGAGAGCGCGATCGTCCCGGACCTCGAGGCGGGCAAGACCGTTCTGGTCACCGCGCACGGGAACTCCCTCCGCGGCCTCGTGAAGCACCTGGAGGGCATCGGCGACGACGACATCGCCGAGCTGAACATCCCCACGGGCATCCCGCTCGTCTACGAGCTGGACGAGGACAACCGCCCGCTCGGCCCCGGACGCTACCTCGACCCGGAGGCCGCTGCCGCGGGAGCCGCCGCGGTCGCCGCGCAGGGCAAGAAGTAGCACGCGCGAAAGAGGAGGGGCGGATGCATCGCGCATCCGCCCCTCCTCTTTCGCGTCGGGCGCTCAGGCCTCGTCGAGCTGCGCCTGCGCGTCGATCGCGATGTCGATGGTGTCGGTGTCGGCCTGCCAGTCGCCGGTGGCGAGATAGACGACCTTCTTGGCGACCGAGACGGCGTGGTCCGCGAAGCGCTCGTGGTACCGGCTCGCGAGGGTCGCGTCGACCGTCGCCGTCGCCTCGCCCTTCCACGTGTCGCTGAGCACCTTCTCGAACACGCTCGCGTGCAGCTCGTCGATGTCGTCGTCCGTGTTGCGGATCGTGTCGGCCAGACGAAGGTCCTGCGTGCGGAGCAGCTCGGTGAGAGTCCGGGAGATCTCCACGTCCAGCTCGCCCATCTTGGTGAAGGTGCCCTTGAGGCCCTTCGGGACGGCGCGCTCCGGGAACCGGTAGCGCGCGAGCTGGGCGATGTGCTCGGCCATGTCGCCCATGCGCTCGATCGATGCACTCACGCGGAGCGCGGTCACGACGATGCGGAGGTCGCGGGCGACCGGCTGCTGGCGGGCGAGGATCTCGATCGCGAGCTCGTCGAGGGCGATCGCGCGCTCGTCGATGTGGGCGTCGTCGGCGATGACCTCCTCGGCCAGGCTCACGTCGCTGGTCGCGAACGAACGGGTCGCCTTGTCGATGGCGATGGTCACGAGCTCGGCGATCTCGACGAGCCGCGACTGCACATCCTCGAGGGACTGATGGAAGACTTCGCGCATGGGGGCGAACCTTTCTCGTTCGGAGGGCTCGGCGGCCGAGCGGGGTGCGTCGGGAAAGCCCCCGGCACACATGCGGCGATTCTCTTCGCCGAAGGTTAACGGACGGTGCCGCGCACGTGAATAGTAGTTCGGAGGCCCCGGAGGGAGTCGCAAACCCGCCGGACGGCGGCGTGAACGACCTCTACGCTGGAGGTCATGAACAGCACCCTGCTCGCGCTGCTCGCGCTGGCGTTGGGAGTGGCCATCGGCGCGGGCGTCGCGGCGATGATCGTCGCTGCGCTCCGCGCCCGGCGGGCAGCTCAGGTGCAGACTTCGAGCGCGCTCCCCGAGGGGCTGACGGCGGTCCTGGCCGGGATGGACGACGCCGCGTGCGCCGTCGACTCGTCGGGGCTCGTCACCGCGGCGTCGATGCCCGCCGCCCGGTTCGGGATCACGGTCGGATCGACCCTGGAGAACCCGGAGCTGCGCCAGCTCGTCCGCTCCGTCCGCGACGGCGGGTCGGAGACCGTGGCGCTCCGGCTGACGCGCGGCGGGCTGAACCTGGATCCCCGTCTGGTCTCGGCGCGCGCGAGCATGATCGGCCCCCGGCTGGGATTGCTGATCATCCGCGACGTCACGGAGCAGGAGCGTCTGGATCAGATGCGCAACGACTTCGTGGCCAACACCAGTCACGAGCTGAAGACGCCGGTGGGGGCGGTGAGCCTTCTCGCCGAGGCGATCGAGTCCGCAGCGGACGACCCCGATCAGGTGCGCGCCTTCGCGAGCCGGATCCTGGCGGAGGCCGCCCGCCTCGGGCAGCTGACCGGCCGGATCATGAGCCTCTCCCGCCTCCAGGCCTCCGACGGCCTCGGGGAGATGGGCGCGGTCGCGATCGACGAGGTCGTGACAGCCTCGGTCGAGGCGCACGCCGTGCAGGCGGACTCGGCGGGCGTGGAGCTCTTCCGCGGTGGTGACCGCGGCGCCTGGGTGCGCGGCGATGCGCAGATCCTCATCGAGGCGGTCGGCAACCTCGTCGCCAACGCGATCGTCTACTCCTCGCGGGGCTCGCGCGTCGGCGTCGGGGTCAAGGTCGATGGCGAGGTCGTGGAGATCTCCGTGACCGACCAGGGGATCGGGATCGAGGAGGCGGATCGGGAGCGGATCTTCGAGCGCTTCTACCGCGCCGACGAGGCGCGCTCCCGGCGCACGGGCGGGACCGGTCTCGGCCTCTCGATCGTCAAGCACGCGACCCAGCGCCACGGCGGCGAGGTGCGGCTGTGGTCGCGACCCGGCCGGGGCTCCACGTTCACGATGAGGCTTCCGCAGATCCCGGCGCCCGACGCCGAGACCGCCGATGCGAAGAGGAAAAAGAAGAAGGACAAGAAGAAGCGCGCCGTGCGCAAGGCCTCGCGCCTCGGCACCGCGCGCTCCACGACCGCGGTCCCGGAACCCGTGCCGGGCCGCACCGATCCGGAAGAGCACGTATGACCCGCATTCTTCTCGTCGAGGACGAGCCCGACCTCGCCGACCCGCTCGCCTACCTGCTGCGCCGTGAGGGGTACGAGGTGGAGATCGCCGAGGACGGCCCGTCGGCGCTCGCCGCGTTCCGTGAGGGTGGCGCCGACGTGGTGCTGCTGGACCTGATGCTGCCCGGCATGCCGGGCACCGAGGTGTGCCGGCAGATCCGCGCGACCTCGACCGTCCCGATCATCATGCTCACCGCGAAGGACTCGGAGGTGGACATCGTGGTGGGCCTGGAGCTCGGCGCCGACGACTACGTCACCAAGCCGTACTCCTCGCGCGAGCTGCTCGCCCGGATGCGGGCGGTGCTGCGCCGTGTGCAGCAGTCCGAGAGCGAGCTCGACGAGCGGGTGCTCGACGGCGGGCGGGTGACCCTCGACATCGACCGGCACACGGTCGCCGTGGACGGAGCGGTGATCAACATGCCGCTGAAGGAGTTCGAGCTCCTCGAGGTCCTCATGCGCAACGCCGGGCGCGTGCTCACGCGTGGCCAGCTGATCGACCGGGTGTGGGGGAGCGACTACTTCGGGGACACCAAGACGCTCGATGTGCACATCAAGCGGATCCGGTCCCGGATCGAGGTCAGCCCCGGCGAGCCGGTGATGCTCGTGACCGTGCGCGGGCTCGGCTACCGGTTCGAGGCCTGAGTGCGGACGACGACACCCTGATACACCGGAAGCCCGCACCGTGGAGGTGCGGGCTTCCGGCGTATCAGGCCCTGGTCAGGGGGCCGAGATCATGGGCCGAGATCAGGGAGCCGGGGTCTCGGTGGGCGCCGGGGTGGGAGCCGTCGTGGACGACGGCGTCGCGGTGGGCGTCGGCGTCGGGGGAGCGCTCTTGCTCGGAACGAGGCCGGCGTAGTAGGGGAGGGTGCCGTCGAGCACGGGCACCTGCGCCAGCACGCCCTTCTCGTCGTCGGACTGGAAGTACACACCGACCGTGGCGCCGGGTGTGAAGTCGGTGCCGTCGAGGCGTAGCGGCTTGTGCTCGTCGCCGCCGAGGCTCATCGTCTTCCCCGCGCCGAGGTCGAGGGTCTGCGAGGGCACGCCCTCGGCCTGGACCGTCAGGGTCACGCCCTTGTCGCTCTCGTTGACGAGGCCGGCGACGAGGTTGCCCGCCGTGCCCTCCTCATTGGCGACGATGAAGGCGTTGCGCACGACGACGGGGCCGGAGCCGGAGACGTTCACGCCGTCCGAGGCCGAGTATTGGATCGTCGTCGCCTGGGGCGCGATCATCGCGCAGCCGGAGGTGCCGACGATGACGGCGGCGGTGATGGCGAGAGACGCAGCAAGGCGCGATTTCACGGGTCCTCCTGGGATGCGACGTGATGGTCCGGCACCAGTCTAGGGCTTCCGCGCGCGCTGCCAGGGACGCCGGCGACGGGCGGCGCCGCGAGGGGTGCCGGGGAAGTGCTCGGCAAACCTTAGTGCATGCTTCGTGTGGTATCCTGGAGATTGCCGAAAGGACACGACTTTATGCTTTTTGAGGTTGGCGAGACCGTCGTCTATCCGCATCACGGCGCCGCGACGATCATCGAGGTCAAGGACCGCGTGATCCGGGGCGAGACGAAGAAATACCTGAAGCTCAACGTCACGCAGGGAGACCTCATCATCGAGGTCCCGGCGGAGAACGTCGACCTGGTGGGCGTCCGAGACGTGATCGGCAAGGAGGGCCTCGACCGCGTGTTCGAGGTGCTGCGCGCGCCGTTCACCGAGGAGCCGACCAACTGGTCGCGACGTTACAAGGCCAATCTGGAGAAGCTCGCCTCGGGCGACGTCATCAAGGTCAGCGAGGTCGTCCGCGACCTGTGGCGCCGCGATCAGGACCGCGGTCTGTCGGCCGGGGAGAAGCGCATGCTCGCCAAGGCCCGGCAGATCCTCACGTCCGAGCTCGCTCTGGCCGAGAAGACCGACGAGGAGAAGGCAGGGACCCTGCTGGACGAGGTCCTCGCTTCCTGATCGGAAGACGTAAGACGGAGGGCGGATGCTTCGGCATCCGCCCTCCGTCTTTTTTGTGTCCCCGAGGCTGAGATCTTCTTGCGTCCAAAACCGTCCAATGGTAGATATTAAGTCTTACCACTGGTAGGAAAGTTGTCTTGGCTCAAGGAGGCGTCAATGTCAGAAATCCCCTCAGCCCCGGTCGCGGCCGGCCCGCTGACCCAGCCGGTCGCGTCGGTCAGAGCGCCGAAGAGGTACTTCGTCGGGCTGTTCCTGGGGCAGTTCGGTCTGTTCGTCGCGCTGCTGTCGCCGGTGATGGTGAGCATGCAGCTCAAGGTGCAGGAGCTGGCCCCCGAGGATCCCGCCTCGCTGCTGGGAGCGGTGCTGCCGTTCGGGGCGTTCGGGGCGATGCTCGCCAACCCGCTCGCCGGCGCGCTGAGCGACCGCACCCGCACCCGATGGGGCAGGCGCAGGCCCTGGCTGGTCGGCGGAGTGGCCGGGCTGCTGATCGGGCTGGTCCTCGTGGCCTTCGCCCAGGATCAGCTCTCGCTGACGCTGGCCTGGCTGCTGTGCCAGGTGGCCGCGAACGCGACTCTCGCCGCGCTCGTGGCGAGCTTCGCCGACAACGTGCCGGAGTTCCAGCGCGGCGTCGGGTCGAGCGTCATCGCGATCGCGCAGAACGTGGCCATCCTCGCGGGCACCTATCTGGCGGTGTTCCTGGTCGGGAACCTTCCCGTGCTTTTCATCGCCCCCGGCGTCCTGGCCATCGTGCTCGTCCTCGTCTACGCGTTCCTGCTGCGCGACGAGCTGCCCGACTACGAGCTGAAGCGGTTCACCTGGCTGAACATCATCGGGTCGTTCTGGACCAACCCGCTCAAGAACCCCGACTTCGGGTTCGCCTGGTGGTCGCGCTTCCTCATCACCCTCGCCACGATGATGTTCACCACCTATCGACTGCTGTACATGCAGGAGCACCTGGGTCTCGCCGATCCCGCCCAGGCGACCGCGGCGGTGGCGCAGGGCGTGCTGTTCTACACGATCGCGCTGCTCGTCAGCAGCGCCGTGTCGGGGTGGCTCTCGGACCGCACCGGACGCCGCAAGGTCTTCGTCGCGGGGTCCACGCTGCTGTTCGGGGTCGGGCTGGTGACGCTGGCCCACGCGGACACGGTCGAGGTGTTCTATCTGGCCGAGGTGGTGATGGGTCTCGCCTACGGCGTCTATGTGGCGGTCGATCAGGCGCTCGTCGTGGACGTCCTGCCCAACGCCGACCGCCCGGGCAAGGACCTCGGCGTCATCAACATCGCCAACGCCCTTCCGCAGTCCCTCGCTCCCGCGTTCGCCCTGATCTTCCTGGGCATCGGGGTGGAGGGCAGCTCGAACTACACGGCGATGCTCTGGGCCGCCGGCGGCGTGTGCCTCCTCGGAGCGCTCGCCGTCCTCCCCATCAAGCGGGTCCGCTGAGTCGTCCGGGGGAGTGCGGTCCCGGGGTCGTCGCGCGTCGGCGGGCCCCGGGGCCGCACCGGTCAGGGCTTCAGGAGGTCGCCGAAGACCTGCAGGGTCTCGCCGAGCGCGATCGCGGGGTCGAGGAGCCATTGCGTCTGCAGGCCGTCCGACGCGGCGATGATCAGGGCCGCGATCGCATCGGGGTCGAGGTCCGCGCGGACGAGTCCCGCGGCCTGGTCCGCGCGCAGCCAGGAGGCGACGTCGGCCCGCGTCCTCTCGAACCGGCGGGTGAAGAAGTCCTTGCTGGCGTCGCTGCCCTCCTCGAGGGCCGCCGCGACGAGGGTCGTGTAGAGCTGCACCATCCCGGGGACCTTCACGTTCTCCGTCGCCGCGTGCACCATCGAGTCCATCGCGCTGGACTCCGCCGGGCGGGGGAGCACCTGGTACCGCACACGCTCGGCGTGCTCGTAGACGGCGACGAGCAGCTGCTCGCGGGAGTCGAAGTAGTGCAGCAGCGCGGCGTGCGAGACGCCGATCGCCTTCGCGATCTGCCGGAGCGACGCACCGGTCGCGCCGCGCTCGGCGAACACCTCGATCGCGCGGTCCAGGATCTCCTGGCGGCGCGCCACGCCCGTCGAATACGAGCCGCTGCGGCCGATCACGGGAGAGTCGTTCATCATGGGTCCAAAAGTACCCTCTTAGAAACCTACCAGCGGTCAGCTTTGTGTTAGCGTCAGTATCACGGTGCTCTCGCCGGACCAGATCTCCGACAACGATGTACGAAAGCAGGTTCTTCGTGACTGTTCCCGCCGCCTCCGTCCAGCTGTACTCGCTGGCCGCGGAGCTCACCGCCGACATGGCGGGCTCCCTCGACAGACTCGCCGCGATCGGCCTGCGCCAGGTGGAGGCCTTCGACTTCGTCGACCGCGCCCCTGCGCTCCGCGCCGCCCTCGACGGCAGCGGACTGACCTCTCCGACCGGGCATGCCCCGCTGCTCTCCGACGAGCTGTGGACGCCCGCCGGATCGATCCCCACGCCCGCCCCGGAGAAGGTCTTCGAGGCGGCGGCCGTCGCCGGCATCCAGACCGTCATCGACCCGTTCGTCGATCCTGCGCGCTGGCTCACAGCCGAGGGCGTCGACGACATCGCCGACCGCCTCAACGCCGCGGCCGAGACGGCGGCGACGTTCGGGCTGTCCGTCGGCTACCACAACCACGCGCAGGAGTTCGTGGCCTCGTTCGACGGCGAGACCGCACACGAGCGCGCCGTGGCGCGGCTCGACGAGCGGGTGAAGCTGGAGCTGGACCTGTACTGGGCCGCCGTCGGAGGTCAGGACGTTCCGGCGCTCGCTCGACGCCTCGGATCCCGGCTGATCGCCGTGCACGTCAAGGACGGCGCCGTGATCGCGAACCCCTGGGCGCCCGGTGCGCCCGACCTCGACCCGAGCACGCTCGCGCAGACCCACGCCGGGACCGGAGAGGTCCCGCTGGCCGCCGCGCTGCGCGCCAACGACGAGATCGCGCTCGCCGTGATCGAGTACGACAGGGCGCCGGGGGATGTCTTCGAGGACATCGCCGCGAGCCTCTCGTTCCTGCGCGCGGAAGGACTCGCCCGATGAGCGGCTCGGTGAACGGCCCCGTCGGCGTCGGCTTCATCGGCGTCGGGATGATCAGCGACACCTATCTGGAGAACCTGGCCTCGTTCCCGGATGTGCGCGTGGTCATCCTCGGAGATCTCGACGTCGAGCGCGCGAAGGCGCAGGCCGACAAGCACGGGATCGCCGCGCACGGCACCGCCGAGGACGTGCTCGCGCACCCCGAGGTGCAGATCATCGTCAACCTCACCATCCCCGCGGTGCACGCCGAGATCTCATCCAGGGCGATTGCCGCGGGCAAGCACGTCTGGACCGAGAAGCCCATCGGACTGGACCGGGAGAGCACCTCCGCGCTCCTGCGCCAGGCGGAGGAGGCGGGGCTGCGCGTCGGCGTCGCGCCGGACACGGTGCTCGGCCCCGGCGTCCAGACCGCCAAGCGCGCGATCGAGCGGGGGGTCATCGGCACGCCGCTGTTCGCGGTCACCTCGATGCAGTGGCAGGGGCCCGACCTCATCCACCCGAACCCGGCGTTCCTGTTCGCGCGCGGGGCCGGTCCGCTGTTCGACATGGGCCCGTACTACTTCACGGCCCTCGTGAACCTCTTCGGCCCGGTCCGCTCGGTCGCCGCCCTCGGGCTGAAGGGGCGCGAGGAGCGGACCGTGAAGGTCGGCCCCGACGCCGGCTCCACCTTCCCGGTCGAGGTGCCCTCCACGATGCAGGTGCTCACGGCGTTCGAGGCCGGTCAGCAGGCGCAGAGCCTGCTCAGCTTCGACACGGCGCTCTCCCGGCACGGGGTCGTCGAGATCAACGGCACCGACGGCACCCTCGTGATCCCCGATCCGAACCGCTTCGAGGGCCGCGTCGCCTACGTCAAGCCGCTCGAGAAGGCGCCGACCTCGCTCGCCGATCTCGCCGCCCCGCAGGAGTGGATCGAGGTCCCGCAGGAGGGCGTCGTGACCGGACGCGGGCTCGGCCTGCTCGAGATGGCGCGAGCCATCCACGAGGGCCGTGACCACCGGGCGAACGGGGCCGTCGGCTACCACGTCCTGGACGTCATGCTCTCGGCCGAGGAGTCCGCGGCCCGTGGCGAGTTCGTCACGGTCGACAGCACCGTCGCCCCTGTCCCGGCGATGCCGATCGACTTCGATCCCTTCGCCCGCACCCTCGGCGACGCGTCCTGATCGCGCGAAGACGGAGGCGGGTGCCCGGTGCACCCGCCTCCGTCTTCCTTTTCAGCGCCCGGCGCGTCGCGGCGCGAACAGCATCCGCGCGAGCAGGAGCATCATGGCCGCGAAACCGCCGACGAAGGCGAGCGGCGCCCACCACCAGCCGACGGTGAAGACGAGCACCACGATCACGGCGAGGGTCACGAGCCAGAGCACGGCGGTGTAGATCCCGAACCGGGCGGCGGTCTCCGGCTCCTCCTCGAAGCGGTTCGGCGGGGAGCCCGCGTGGACGGCGCGGGTCCAGGCCTTGCGGCGGTTGGTCTGCGTGGCGCCGAGGAAAGCGAACAGGACGATCGCGGCGATCACGCCGACGGCGGCGAAGACGATGCACCAGAGCGGAAGCGTCTGGAACGCCACGAGCCCGCCGAAGCCGAGTCCGAGCAGGAGCAGGAAGCTCGCGAGGGCGAAGCTCGCCGCGCGGCTCTCCGGCATCGGATGGTTCACCGTCGTCTCCTGGGAGAGCGAGTCGCCGACGAGCAGGCCGAGGCCCGTTGACGCGGCGCTCACGAAGGCGATCACGGGACCGGGAGGAAGGGTCAGCACCCCCGTCGCCGCGAGGATCGCCATCGTCACGCCCGCCACGACGACGGTCGACCAGAGCACCGCGCGGACGACGAACTCCGGCCTCGGGCGCACTCTGTTGCGCAGTGCGAGATCGGTGTATCCCGTCCCGTGCGGGGTGGCCGGTGCGGCGTCGGTCTCGCCGAGGAGGTCGCCGATGTCGCCGAGCTCCGTGATCGCCCGCCGCGCCGCATCGGCCGGTGCGACGCCGGAGGCCTCGAGCTCGGCGACCCGGGAGACGAGGTTGGCGCGCATCTCCTCCTTCAGGTCCTGTGCGGACGGCGTCATCTCCCGGCCGGCGAAGGCCTCGTCCAGGAGGCGGTGGATATCGGTGTTCATCGGTCCTCGTCCTTCAGGTCCAGCAGCGCGTCGATCACGCGTCGCGTGGCGATCCATGCCGTGACGTTGCCCCGGTAGACGGCTCGTCCGGCGTCGGTGATCCGGTAGTACTTGCGGCGGCCGCCCTGCGTCTCGTCTCCCCAGTACGACTCGACGAGACCGTCCTTCTCTAGGCGGCGGTACGTGGCATACAGGGTCGCCTCCTTGATCTCGTGGTCGCCGCCCGTCGCATCGCGGATCGTCTTGTAGATCTCGAAGCCGTAGCGCTCCCCGGTGCGCAGCACGCCGAGCACGATGGTGTCGGTGTGGCCCCGCAGGAGATCGGCGGCGAACGCGTCCTCTGTTGCCATGTCCAGTACTGTATCACGTAAAGTACTTGATCCGACAAGAGTGTTCTCGACCATGCCCGCCGGTAACGTGAGAGCGTGACCCCTGATCCGTCCCTGCTGCCCGTCCCGCACACCGCGATCATCGTCGTCGCGGCAGGATCCGGGACCCGCCTCGGCGCGGGCGCCCCCAAGGCGCTCGTCGGCATCGACCACCGCACGATCCTGCGCCATGCGCTGGACGGGGTCTTCGCCGCCGCTCCCGCGCAGGTCGTGATCGTCGCCCCTCCTGGATACGAGGGCGAGGCGGAGGCGGACGCGCTGGCGGCGGCCTCCGCGGCGACGGGGCCATCGGCCGGGGGTCGGCGGGATCTGGTCCGCATCGTCACGGGAGGGGAGAGCAGGCAGCGGTCCGTCGCCGCGGGGCTCGCCGCGCTGTGGGGCGACGTCGAGACCGTGCTCGTGCATGACGCTGCCCGCGCGCTCACGCCTTCGGCCCTCATCGATGCGGTCGCCCAGGCGGTCGCGAGCGGAGCCGGTGAGGGAGTCATCCCGGCGCTCCCCGTGATCGACACGCTCAAGCAGATGGACGGGGACGAGGTCGTCGGGGTGGCCGACCGCTCCGTGCTCGCGGCGGCGCAGACGCCCCAGGGATTCCCGCGCCGCGCCCTCGAGGACGCGTACGCGCGGGCGGCGGCCGAGGGCGAGGACCACACGGACGACGCCGCCCTGTTCGCGGCGTCCGGGCGTGCGGTGCGACGCATCACCGGATCCGCCCGCGCCTTCAAGATCACGACCCCCGCCGACCTGGAGCGGGCGCGCATGCTCCTGGCTCCGCCCCCCGGGAACCCGCGGATCGGCATCGGGACGGACGTCCATGCGTTCGGCGGCGACGGCACCCTCCGTCTCGCCGGGCTCGACTGGCCGGGCGAGCCTGCGCTCGCCGGGCACTCCGACGGCGACGCCGTCGCCCATGCGATCGTCGACGCGCTCCTCGGGGCCGCCGGGCTCGGCGACATCGGCGTGCACTTCGGCACCGATCATCCGGAGTACGCCGGCGCGCACGCCGACGTCTTCCTCGCACGGACCCGCGAGATCCTCGCCGCCGGCGGCTTCGTCATCGGGAACGTGTCCGTGCAGTTCCAGGGCAACCGGCCCCGCTTCTCCCCCCGCCGCGCCGAGGCGGAGGCCGCCCTGTCCGCGGCCCTCGGCGGCGCCCCGGTGGCCGTGTCGGCGACGACGACGGACGGTCTGGGCTTCCCCGGGCGCGGCGAGGGGATCGCGGTGACCGCCGTCGCACTCGTCCACGGACCCGTCCATGCGCCCGGCCCTGGCCACGAGTGGCAGGGCTGAGAGTGGAGATCAGCTACCGGCAGCCGCGGCGTCGACTGATCCTGGTGCTCGGCCTCGCCTATCTCGCCCTCTTCCTGACGCTGGCGATCGTGTTCTTCGACCGGGCGTCCGAGCTCGTGAACGGGGCAGGGAGCGTGAAGGGGATCGGGCTCGTCGTCGGCGCGATCGCCCTCGCCCCGCTCATCGCGATCTTCGCCTTCGCCACCCGGCGCGTCGAGATCCGTCAGGACGCCACCACCCTGACGGTGCGCACGGGGCGGGAGGAGACGCACATCCGCCGGCGGGACATCGCGCGTCTCACGGTCAACGAGCCGCGGGTCGGCACGATCCGGCTCCTCGCGGCCGACGGAGGCCTGCTCGGCGAGCTCAGCCCGCGGCCGAAGGAGTTCCCGCAGGTGGTGGGTCTGATCCAGGAGGACGGGTCGTTCACCGAGATCGAACGGCGCACCGCCTTCCGCGGCCGGGTCAACGTGGTCACCTACGCCCGTCGCTGAGCGCCGTCATGCCTCATCGCCGTGTCGCCCCGCCGAGTAGTCTTGAGCGGTGACACTCGACGGTCCGCCACTGAGGCTCTATGACACGCGGGCGCAGGAACTGCGCACGTTCGTCCCGCTCGACCCCTCGAACGTGACGATGTACGTCTGCGGTCCCACGGTGCAGTCGGGTCCTCACATCGGGCATGTCCGCGCCGCGCTGAGCTTCGACCTCCTCCGCCGGTGGCTCGAACACCGCCACGGCCGGGTCACGGTGGTGCGCAACGTCACCGACATCGACGACAAGGTGCTGGACAACGCCACCGAGGCCGAGCCGTGGTGGGCGCTGGCCTATCGGATGGAGCAGGAGTTCACCGCGGCGTATGCCGCGGTCGGCATCCTGCCCCCCACGTACGAGCCGCGGGCGACGGCGTCCATCCCGCAGATGCAGGAGCTGATCGCGCGACTGATCGAGCGCGGCCATGCGTATCCGGCGGCCGACGGATCCGGCGACGTGTACTTCGACGTGCGGTCCTGGCCCTCCTACGGGGCGCTCACCCGCCAGTCGGTCGATGCGATGGAGGCGGCGGAGGACGCGGACCCGCGCGGCAAGCGCGCACCGCAGGACTTCGCGCTCTGGAAGGGCGCCAAGCCGGGGGAGCCGGGGGACGCGACCTGGGCCTCGCCCTGGGGGCAGGGCCGGCCCGGCTGGCACATCGAGTGCTCCGCGATGGCGCGGCGCTATCTCGGCGCGGAGTTCGACATCCACGGCGGAGGCCTCGACCTGCGCTTCCCCCACCACGAGAACGAGCTGGCGCAGTCCTCTGCCGCGGGAGACGGCTTCGCCCGGTACTGGGTGCACAACGGCCTGGTCACCCTCGACGGGCAGAAGATGTCCAAGTCGCTCGGCAACTTCACCTTCGCCGCCGACGTGCTGGCCGCGCACGACCCGCTCGTCGTGCGCTACGCGCTCGCCGCCGCCCACTACCGGTCCAGCCTCGACCTGTCCGAGTCCTCCTGGACCGAGGCGGAGTCGGCGCTCGGACGGATCCGATCGTTCCTGGAGCGCGGAGTGCGGCAGGCGCCGCCCTCCGACGCGGAACGGGAGGGCGACGGACCGGCGGCGTTCCACGAGGCGATGGACGACGACCTCGGCGTGCCGAGGGCGCTCGCCGTCATCCACGAGCATGTGCGCGAGGGGAACACGCATCTGGACGCGGGCAGGATCGACCAGGCGCGGCAGAGCGTGTCCGACGTGCTGTGGATGACCCGGGTGCTGGGCATCGACCCGCTCGCCCCGGAGTGGAACGTGAACGGCGGGAGCGCGGCGGACACCGCCTTGGACGCGCTCGTGCAGACGATGATCACGCAGCGGGCACAGGCCCGCGCGGAGAAGGACTGGGGCGCAGCGGATCGCATTCGCGATGCGATCGCCGCCGCCGGCATCACTCTGGAGGACACTCCGGACGGAACGCATTGGAGCATCGATGGTTAAGCCGAGTCGTCCGGGAGCGGGCAACAGCAAGAAGAAGGGCGCCATGAAGGGCACCGGCGGCCTCGGCCGCAAGGCGCTCGAAGGGCGGGGGCCGACGCCGAAGGCCGAGGACCGCGCCTGGCACGTGGCCGGGAAGCGCAAGGCCGCCCAGGAGCGCTTCACCGCCGCCGGCGGCAAGGGGCGTCCGGGGCAGAGGTCCCAGGGCGGCTCGAACCGCGGCTCCTCGCGGTCGAAGGACGCCGTGGAGACCGAGACGGTCACCGGCCGCAACTCGGTCCTGGAGGCGCTGCGCGCGAAGATCCCCGCGATGGCGTTCTACATCGCCCAGCGCGTGGAGATGGACGACCGGGTGAAGGAGATGCTGTCGATCGCCCGGAACCGGGACATCCCGGTGCTCGAGGTCACGCGCCAGGAGCTGGATCGGATGGCCGGCTTCGACGGCGTCCACCAGGGCGTCGCCCTCAAGGTACCCCCCTACGAGTACGCCCACCCGCAGGACCTCCTCGAATCGGTCATCGACCGCGGTGAGACCCCATTGCTCGTGGCGCTCGACGGCGTGACGGACCCGCGCAATCTCGGGGCGATCATCCGCTCGACCGCGGCGTTCGGCGGCCAGGGGATCATCCTCCCGCAGCGTCGATCGGCGAGCGTGAACTCGGCGGCGTGGAAGACCAGCGCAGGCGCCGCCGCACGCATCCCGGTGGCCCTCGCGTCCAATCTCACCTCGCAGCTGAAGGAGTTCAAGAAGCAGGGCGTGTTCGTGCTCGGGCTCGACGGGGGAGGGGACGTCTCGCTGCCCGCGCTGGAGCTCGCCGACCGGCCTGTCGTGATCGTCGTCGGCTCGGAGGGCAAGGGCCTCTCCCGGCTCGTCACCGAGACCTGCGACCAGATCGTCTCGATCCCGATCTCCGCCGCGACGGAGTCGCTCAACGCGGGCATCGCCGCCTCGGTCGCCCTCTACCAGGTCGCCACGATGCGGGCCGCTCGGGCCTGACGCCCGACGGGGGTCGGGCGCGAGGACGCGTGACGATGTCAGAGCACACGGAGGCATCGGCGGGGAGCCCGTCGCCGTGGCGCGGCGTGCTGCCCGCGCCACGGATGTCGCCCCGCCTGTTCACGGCGATCGACGTCGCCGCCACCGGGGTCTTCGGCCTCGAAGGCGGCGTCGCCGCGGCGCGGGCCGGCTTCGACCTCCTCGGCGTCGTGGTCGTGGCGTTCATCGTCGCGCTCGGCGGCGGGATCCTGCGGGACGTGCTGCTGGGCGACACGCCGCCGGCGGCGTTCCGCTCGCCGCTGCGGGTCGTCGTCGCCCTCGCATCCGGTGCCCTGGCCTTCGGGGCGGCCCTGGCCTGGGACGGCGTTCCCGCGGGACCCCTGGTCGTGCTGGACGCGGTCGGGCTGGCGCTGTTCGCCGTGACCGGGGCGCAGAAGGCGAGCGAGCACGGGATGAGCCTGTGGATCGTCGGTGCGCTCGGCACCCTCACCGCCACCGGTGGCGGGATCATCCGCGACATGCTGCTGGGCCAGGTCCCCGCGGTCCTCTCCGAGAGCATCTACGGCACGGCCGCCCTCGCGGGCTCCGTGCTCGCCGGCGGCATGCTGCGCTCGCCCGCGCTGCGGCCGTTCGCGGTGCTCGCCGGGTTCCTCGTCTGCCTGATCCTGCGTCTCGCCGCGTACTTCGGCGGCTGGGAGCTTCCGCGGCTGACGATCTGAGTCCGTCCGTGTCGGGTTTTCCTCCCGATGTGGAATGACGGCAGGCCGATCGGCGTTCTCCCTGGACGACCGCGGACGACCCTCGTCTGCGTCGCACCTGTTCTGAGGAAAGGACCTGTCCATGGCCCGTATCGTCGTCATCGGAGGGACCGGCTACGCCGGCCGTCACATCGTCCAGGAGGCGGTGAGCCGGGGTCACGACGTGGTCTCGGTCTCCCGTTCCGTGCCCGCAGACCCCGTGGAGGGCGCGACCTCCGTGCAGGGATCCGTGCTCGACCTCGATGCCCTGGGCGACGTCTTCGCCGGTGCGGACGCCGTCGTGTCCGCGCTGTCTCCCCGTGGCGACATGGAGGACGCGGTGCTCGGCGCACTGCGCGACCTCATCGCGACCCTGGCCGGCACGAGCACCCGCCTCGGGGTCGTGGGCGGCGCCGGCGGCAGCCTCGTCGCACCGGGCGGGCCGCGCCTGTTCGATCAGGGCTTCCCCGAGGAGTACAAGCACGAGGCGCAGGTCGGGATCGACTCCCTCGCGCTGCTGGAGGAGTCCGACGCGTCGCTGGACTGGTTCTTCATCCACCCGTCCGAGGTCTTCGGCGCCTGGGTCGAGGGCGAGCGCACCGGCCACTACCGTGACGGCGGCGACGTCATCGTCCGCGACGCCGACGGCAAGTCCTACATCTCCGGCGCGGACTTCGCCCTCGCGGTCGTCGACGAGATCGAGCAGGGCAACCACCACCGCGAGCGCTTCACCGTCGGCTACTGACCCGCTTTCTTCCCGCCTGGCCCCTCCCGCGAGACTGCAACCACGTTCCGAGACTGCGCGAATTTCACGCAGTCTCGGAACGCAGATGCAGTCTCGGCGGAGGGAGACCGAGGCGGGCGGGCGAGGGGGCGGGCAGGGCCGGCCGGGACGGTCAGACCAGGTCGCGCCAGTCGATGTCGTCGGCGTCGTCCTGGGCGGGGAAGCTCCCGGTCACGACGGGCAACGACATCGTCTCGGTCGGCGGTCCCATGATCGTCGCCTCGTCCCGGCGGTGTCGCAGCACGTCGGTGATGTAGGACGTGAGCACCTCGGCAAGGGGCACCGACCGGCCCTCGGCCTGTGACATGTACCACCGGTGCTCGAGCACCTGGTGGAAGACCTCGGCGGGCTCGAGCTTTGCGCGGAGCTCGTAGGGGATCGCGCGGACGACCGGCTCGAACACGCGCGTGAGCCACTCGTGCGCGTACATCTCCTCGTCCGCCCACTGCCTGGTGGACCGCGCGCGGAACTCGTCGAGGTCGTTGAGCAGGCGGCGGGCCTGGTTCTCCTCGACGTCGAGTCCGGTGAGTCGGATGAGCCGCCGCTGATGGTGTCCGGCGTCCACGACTTTCGGCTCGATCTCGACCCTGGTGCCGTCGGTCGTGGTCTGGATCGACATCTCGCCGATGTCGAAGCCCAGCGCGTTCAGCCGCTCGACGCGCTCCGTGATCCGCCAGGTCTCCCCGGCGGCGAACGACTCGTGCTCGGTGAGGGCGGCCCAGAGCGAGCGGTAGGAGGACACGATGCCGTCCGCGATCGCGACCGCGTCGACCCCGTGCTCCAGCCGACCGCCCGCGGCGAGATCCATGATCTCCCCGGCAATGTTGGTGCGGGCGACGTCCAGATCGTGCCCGCGCTGGCCGTCCGTCAGCCCTCCTTCGTGCAGCTCGCCGGTCTCGGCGTCCACGAGGTAGGCGGCGAAGGCGCCGGCGTCGCGGCGGAAGAGCGCGTTCGAGAGCGAGACGTCGCCCCAGAAGAACCCGACGTTGTGCAGGCTCACGAGCAGCAGGGCGAGGGCGTCGACGAGACGGGTGGCGGTGTCCGGCCGGAGGACGCGCGTGAAGAGCGCGCGATAAGGCATCGAGAATCGCAGGTGGGCGGTCACGAGCGCGGCGGGGAGCGGCTCGCCCCGCTCGTCCGTGCGTCCGGCGATCACGGCGACGCGGGAGACGCAGGGCACGTCGAGCCGCGCCAGGTTGCCGAGCATCTCGTACTCGCGCCGGGCCATCTCCTCCGTGGTCTCCTTGACGGCGACGACACGGCCGGACAGGTCGGCGAACCGCACCAGATGGCGGGAGAGTCCCTTGGGCAGCGAGACGATCGCGCTCGACGGCCACTTCGCCAGCGGCGTTGACCAGGGCAGGCCCAGCAGGCCGGCGTCGACGGCGCTCGCGGTGATGGTCAGGGCATCGGGCACGGCGCTCCTCCTCTTCCCGGGAACACGATTCTCCCAGAGACACCACGCGGCGCGGAGGACCGGAGTCCGCCCGCGCCGCGTGGTGGCGTTGTCTCAGGAAGCCGAGACGACCGGCTTGTCGCCGAGGCGCTCGCCCGACTCGATGTCGAACAGGTGCAGGTGGCCCGGGACCGCGGCGAGCGTGACCTGCTCGCCGGCGTTCGGGTGGCGGCGGCCGTCGACGCGGGCGACGATGTCGGTGCGCTTGCCGGCGACCTCGGTGTGCCCGTACAGGTAGCCGTCGGCGCCGAGCTCCTCGACGAGGTCGACCGTGACCGAGAGGCCCTGGCCGTCCTCGGGGGCCACGATGATGTCCTCCGGACGGATGCCCGCCGTGACCTCCTTGCCGCTGGCGCCCGCGAGGATCTCGCCTTCGACGCCGACCAGCTTGGAGCCGAACATGATGCCGCCGGTGACGAGGTCCGCCGGGAACAGGTTCATCGCGGGGGAGCCGATGAAGCCGGCCACGAACACGTTGCTCGGCTTCTCGTACAGGTCGCGGGGCGAGCCCACCTGCTGCAGCAGGCCGTCCTTCAGCACGGCGATCCGGTCGCCCATGGTGAGCGCCTCGGTCTGGTCGTGCGTGACGTAGACGGTGGTGACGCCCAGCCGGCGCTGCAGGGACGCGATCTGCGTACGGGTCTGGACGCGGAGCTTGGCGTCCAGGTTCGACAGCGGCTCGTCCATGAGGAACACCTGCGGCTGGCGCACGATGGCGCGGCCCATGGCGACGCGCTGACGCTGGCCGCCGGAGAGCGCCTTCGGCTTGCGGGTGAGGTAGGGCTCGAGGTCGAGGAGCTTGGCGGCCTCGAGGACGCGCTTGGCGCGCTCGTCCTTGCCGACGCCCGCGATCTTGAGCGCGAAGCCCATGTTCTCCGCCACGGTCATGTGCGGGTACAGGGCGTAGTTCTGGAACACCATCGCGATGTCGCGGTCCTTCGGCGGGACGTCGGTGACGTCGCGGTCGCCGATGAGGATCCGGCCGTCGTTGACCTCTTCGAGGCCGGCGAGCATGCGCAGGGACGTGGACTTGCCGCAACCGGAGGGGCCGACCAGGACGAGGAACTCGCCGTCACCGATCTCGAGGTTGAGCTTGTCGACAGCGGGGCGGGTACCCCCGGGGTAGAGGCGTGTTGCGTCGTCGAACGTGACAGAAGCCATCTGCTTTTCTCCTTCACCGGCAGGTACGTGCCGGACGATCCGTTGTGAATGGATGCGGCGGGGGTGAGCCGCCGTGACCCGCCATCGGGTCGAAGCCAGTATGTCATGGGCCCGCCCATGCGGTCCATCGAGGGCGTCGTCCCGGTCGGGACGGTGCCCGTCTGGGTATTTCCCAGCCTGCCTGGCTAGCATCGATCCCGGTGCTGCTCATCTGCAGTGCCCGGGGATGCCCGTCCCCCACCAGAGTCTCAAGAGGAACGATGTCGAGCGACGAAACGCCGAACGTCCCCTCCCCTCGCCACTCGCGCGAGGCGGTCAGGGAGAAGGCACAGAAGGTGCACGCGAAGCAGTCCCGAGCGCGGGTCATGCGTCGAACGATCATCGCGCTCGTTGCCGTCGTCGTGGTCGGTGCCGCCGGTGTCGGCGTCGCCTGGGCCGTCGGGTCCGCGGTGGGCAAGCCCGAGCTGACTCCCTCGAACATGAAGGACGACGGGGTCGTCGTCCACGATCTCGCCGCGACGACGCAGAACACCGCGACCGATGCGACTCCCACCCCGACCCCGGTCGAGCAGAGTCCCACCGGGGGAGCGACGCCGACGCCCACCGGGACGCCGCGTCCTGTCGACATCCACGTCTACGTCGACTACCTCTCGCCGAATGCGGGCGACTTCGAGCGCACCAACGCCCGTCAGCTCGCGAGCTGGATCGATCAGGGCGCCGCGACCGTGGCCTACCACCCGATCGCGCTGCTGACGGCGAACTCCAACGGCACCAAGTACTCGCTGCGTGCAGCGGCCGCCGCCGCGTGCGTCGCCAACTACGCCTCCGACAAGTTCTACGCGTACAACCACGAGCTGCTCACCGACCAGCCCTCGCTCGACAGCGACGGCAAGTCCGACACGCAGCTGGCCGACCTCGCCCAGGCGGTCGGGGTGAGCGACGTCAAGGGCGTGCGCTCCTGCATCGAGAAGAAGGACTACGCCGGCTGGGCGAAGGACGCGACGACCCGCGCCGTCGAGGGGCCGCTCCCGGGCTCGAAGGACCTCACCCTCAACGCCGCGCCGACGGTCGTCGTGAACGGCCAGGCGTACATCGGCGCTCTCGATGACCCGGCGGAGTTCTCCCAGTTCGTGCTCTCCGTGGCCAGCGATGCGTACTACGGCACGCCGTCCCCCTCGCCGTCGAGCACGCCGACGCACTCGCCGACTCCGACCGCGACCCCCGCACCCTGACATCTCGCCCTGGAGGGGTGGGCGCCGGGTCGCCCTAGACGGGGATGACCCCCGCCGGTCACACGACATCGCTCGGCATCGCTTCTGATCATCGAATCTGCGGGGTAAGTGCGGGGGTTTCGCCCTGTTGTTATAGGGGGTCCTGGCTTTGACACCGCCTCGACAGGCGGGCAGCGACGCTCGGCTGCCGACTCACGCTGGTCTCGTGCCGCGACGTGCCCGCACTGCGGGGTCCTCCTGCGCGACCATGACGGTCAGCTCCGATGCCCCGAGTGCGGACGGACGCTCGACTCGCCTTCCGGCGAGATGCCGCGAGCGTTCGACGGGCCGGACATCGAGGACGTCAGGCGGTAGGCGTAGGGTCCGTCCCGGCTATCGCGGTGAGGATGCGGTACACCTGCATCCTCGACAGGCCGACACTGCGCGCGATCGCCGTCTGTCCGACGCCTGCAGCATCGGCGGCGCGGATCGCCTCGTCCCGCGCTACACGGGCGTCACGCAGCGCCAGCGCGACGTCGGAGAGCCTCTTGCTCCAGTCGACCTCACCCACGACGCCGGCCCCGGATCGCAATGACTAGCGCGACGATGCTGACGCCGAGCGCGAGGATACTGATAACCCATCCGAGCGTTTCCATGCTGTCCTCTCCCTACGATGTGAGGGGCGAGGCCCCGGGATACTTGTTCTATCCCGGGGCCTCGCCTGTCAGCCTCGCTTGCGGTTTTGCTTCGCGGTCTGCCAGAGGATGATCGCCGTGATCAGGTTGATCGTGGCGGTCAGGATCCGGTGATTTCCGTCGGTTCCTCCCTGACCCTTGAAGGGTAACATGACGTGACGCTGGAGTTATGACCGTCGCGAGGTCCATTCCCCATGTCCCTGCTCGGGCATGGCATCCCGGCGTGCAGGCGGACGCTCGACACTGGGGGCGTGGAAGTGTCGCCGGCGTTCGACGGGCCAGACGGAGACGATTGGCGACCGCGCTGCATCTCGCGCTCCCGCCCCAGTCGGGCGACCCTCGCCTCTAATCGAGGGATCATGTGACCCGGGGCGACATCCCGGGAAGCTATGCCTCTAGATTGACAGCCATGACGATGAAGCCAGTAGGGAGAATCCGGTTCTTCACTCCCGAGGTCGCGCAGCAGCATCTCGTGGACTGGCTCTTCATCGAGACGATCGATGACCTCCAGGAACGGCATCTGCTATTTCCCCGGAGAGAGGACCGCTACCGAGTGCTTGGCATCGCGCCGCTTCTCCGCAAGCTTCTCCTCGACGGAGGCAAGAGCCTCGTGGTCGCAGTTCGTAGGCCGGGGAACCGTCCTGCTCCCCGGTTTCGCGTTCGCCCCTATGTCCACCAGGAGGCGTACCCAGGGACCCAGACGTTCCTCGGCTTCAACCCGACCGGGATCTTTGGTGACGGCGACCCGATCGGCCTCGACCAGTTTCTACGTACGCCGATCGCCCATGCAGTGAACCAAGACCTGACGGTCGCTCAGACGATCCGCTACTTCGCGAACATCGGGGGCGGGGTTCACCTCGGCCGCAACGAGATTCCCGCGAACGAGTTCATGCGGATCCTGGGACCCTCGATCGACTTCGAACGCCCCGGTGCTAGGTATCAGGTGCCCGAGTTCTTCATGCTGCTACCCCAGATTGCCCTCGTCGTCGTGCACGCAATGAGTGACCTCCGCGCGCAGGTCGAAGCCGAATACAAGGAGCGGGACACAAACCCGACACCCGACTTGATCGCCGACGCCCGAGACCTACTCCCACTCTTCCCGAACGCGAATGCGACGCAAGGGACTCCCAAGGGTGTCGACGGTCGGGCGTAGCCTGCCTGCGTGCATGTGATCCAGCTTTCCGAGAGGTCGTACCTCGTCCTCGAGGACACGGTGCGCCCACGCTGGCTGATCTGCACGAAGTCCGCCCGGTCCCGGCGATCCGGGTCTGAGCCCATCCGGACATGACGAACCGCCCCCTCCTCCCGATGAAGGGAGCGCGGGGGCGGTTCCTGTCAGTGCTCGTCGAGGTTGACGGGCGGGCGGAGACGCCGGTCGATCTCGGTCATCGCGTGCCAGTGTTGTTGGTCTTTCGCCCAGGCCACAGCAGCCCGATGAAGAACACCACGGCGAGAGCCACCGTGACCCAGATCCAGGCGTCACGAAGGAATATCCCCGACGCGACGATGAGAATCAGTAGGAGGGAAAGAAGGAGCTTTCGAATGGTGCTCATGGTGGCTACCTCACTGCCATTCCTGTCCCCAGAACGTTCCGAACGGCGTCGCAACGGTGAACACGATGGTGACCATCGTCCAAGAGTTCTTCGCGATCCCGCCGCCTTCCGGTCAGCCTTCTCGCGACCTCTTGGCCTGGGGCGCCAGAAGGATTGCGCTGCCGATCGTCAGTGCTATCCCGAGGATCAGGAAAGAACTCTCGAATGGGCCAATCCTCGCGCTCGCCCCGCCGGCGGCGTACTGCACGATCTTGATGACGACGATCCCCGCGAAGGTGACATCGAGGATGATCCCAAGCAGAAGCCCGGCGACAAGAACGCCGCGCGGTATCCCTGGTGCGTGCCCGGTCATGGTCGCCACCTTACTGCCCCCAGCGCCCTGCGCCGCCGGTAAGAGGGACGTTGTGGTAGATCGCGCGAGCGCCATAGCTCGCATGCGAACCCGCCGCTGACGGTGAACACCGACATGTCGAAGACGGTCGGCGGGAGCAGGGCGGCAGACGCTCTAAACTTGGCTATGCACGTTCGGCAGATTTGAATGTGCGGGGTTAGTGCGGGATCGGCTACCACCGAACTTGACCGGATGCCCCTAGATCCGCGGAATTCCGTGGTTCGCCGACTTGGCGCAATTGGTAGCGCACCGTACTTGTAATACGGGGGTTACGGGTTCGAGTCCCGTAGTCGGCTCTGATGATCCCTTGGGAGAGTAGGGGAGACGGGTTTTTCTACTCCAAGTTGTTCGCTCGAACCCAGCGGAAACCCAGCGGAAACGCGAAACTCGGCGTTCGGGCCTGCCGCGCGGACGCCGAGGCGGTTCTATAAGCCGCCTCCCATGGTCGGGTGGTGTGGCGTCCTGGCTCGCGTGCCCGCCTCGCCGTGATCGGGTCCGCAGCAATACCTTCGGGGGGGCGTGCGGCACGGTCGAGAAGGATCACGTACCGGGCCGGGGTGAGCCCGAGGGCACGGATCGCGTCGTCTTTCACGCCACCCCATCCCGGATGTGCAGCCTCGAACGCGAGGATCTCGACGGGGCTCACGAGTCCCACAGGCTTTCATCGTCGGGGTCGATGTCGTCATCCATCCACGCGGTCCGATCCGGCCCACGGAGTGAGCACACGATCGCCTCAGGGGGGAGCGGGGGCATGTCGTCGGCGTGGACGTAGTCGATCATGTCCCAGGCTGTCACGGGATGTTCTGTCACGAGTGGGCGTCCGTCTTTGCGCATGCCGGGATACTGCCACCGGGCACCGACATACGCTGGTCCTGTGACCGACCTCGACGATCCCGCCTTCGACGCCGCAACCTGCCCTGACTGCGCTGTAGCGCTCCGCGACCAGGACGGCGGGCTCGTCTGCCCGGCGTGCGGATGGACGATCGACGCGGGTGACGCGGAGGTGCCGGCGGCGTTCGACGGGCCAGACGTAGACGAGTGGCGGGGTGTGTAGCCCGCCGCTGGAACCGTGGCGGTCGCGATGTTGCAGGCGGACCTCAGAGTAGACCGGACGCGCCGCGACGCTCTATGATCCGGAATACGGGACGGCGCTCAGGCGCTGCAAATGATGGCCGAAGAGAATAGAGAGACGTCCTCGATGGCGGCAGAGCAAGACGGTCGCGAGGGCGCCGACGAAGGAACAGAGGCATCGGATCATGACTACCGTGAGCAACGCGATCTTGAGAGGCGCGCGCCGAGGGACATGGATGGCCGTCTCGGCGGACCCGAGCCATCTTCGAGAGATGAGCAGGCGGGCCGCGTCCATCGACTACACGGCATCAGCGATCGAGATGGTGGGAGAGACGATGGAGACGGTTCTGGCGCAGTCCCCCTCCCGGCGCAGACTGGATTCAGCCAGGTAACCCACGAGTTCACTGTCCGGAAAAGCCCATGGCTGCCCCCTGAGGAGCTTCGGGCATATCACGAGATTGATCCGGAGTTTGCGCGCGGGATCATCCACACCGTCACGGCCGCGCAGCAGGCCCGCATCGACGCGGAGCTCATACCCATCCGCGCTGAAGCGTGGTCTCTCAAGGTAGCGACCCTCGGGGTCACCTTCCTCCCATGGCTAGCGGCCATCCTCGCAGTCTTCTTCGTCGTGAACGGATTGGACACGGCAGCCCTGATCTCCGGCCTCTTCTCCGCAGCAACGGGCGGGGTGCAGATCATCCAGGCGGTCCGCCGCCCGCGAGTAGTCGAGGTCCCCATCCCCATATCCGAACCAACTCAGGCCCTGGATAAGACGCAGCCGAAGCGCAAGGGCAATGGGAAGAAGAAGCCCAAGAAGCGTCGCTGATGTCCACGGCCGGGCGTAGCCTCCCTGCGTGCATGTGATCCAGCTCTCCGAGAGGTCGCACCTCGTCCTCGATGACACGGTGCGCCCGCGGTGGCTGATCGTTGAGGGGCCGATGGTGCGCCGCGAGACCGGGGAGACGCACCTGGTACATCGGGTCGAGTGGTGGCACCGCGACCCGAAGCGCCGGCACATCGTGGCGGTGTGCGAGGGGATGGTCGCCGCCCGCACCTGGTGCGCCGCTGAGATCGACCGAGTCCGGCAGGACCAGGAGGCGCTCTCCGCAACGCTCGACATCCGCAACCAGGTCCCCGGCTCCCGCTGACCAGTGTCCGTGCCCCGCCCTACGCTGGAGGGATGCTCATCGGCTCCATCCGCCCCATCGAGACCCGCACCGTCGAGACCACCGCGACGAGCCTGCCTGAGCTGATGGCGGAGATCACCGCGCAGGTCCCGCCCGGATGGGAGATCGACTCCGTCCCCGCCCGGCGGATCGTGCGCCGTGATGGCGTGACCGAGATCGAGGCCGAGGACATGGAAGCGCTCCGCGCGCGGGTCCCGGAGGGGCATCAGCTCCTCACGGTGAGGCGAGTCTGAGGATTCTTCGACGCACCCCTTGACCCCCATTCCACATTGTGTGTAATCTTGGGATATCGGGAGGAAGCCATCAGGGCACGCCTCACCAGGACAGGAGTCCACATCATGAGCATCAGCTCCACTACCTTCACCGAAGCTCAGCCGGTTCGGGAGTCCCGCGCCGCACGCCGCGCCCGCCAGGAGGCCGGCCTTCCCGCCGAGACGGTCGAGGTTCAGGTCACCGAATGGACGATCGACGGGGTCATCGACCGGATCGAGCTGGGCCAGTTCGCGGTCGTGATCGTCGGTGATGCACGCATCCAGATGGGCCTCGGCGAGGCGGCGGATGCTCGCACCAGCCGGCTGTTCCAGGTCGGGGATCGGGTGCGGATGGTCACTCGGGAGCGCCGCGAGGACGGGCTCTTCGAGGGACACCGGTACGACGACGCTGCGCTGATGCACGTGGACGCCTGAGGGGTTGTGAGGATCATGGATATGGATCTGCATGCGGGGTCGTCGGCCGCTGGCGTCCTCGCGGTCGTCGCACTCGTCGACAAGGGCCTGGCGGCGTCGATCGCGGAGGCGTCCCCGATCGTCGAGGTGGTCTTCGACAGTGAGGAACGGACCGGTCACACGTCCGCGGAAGTGCTCGGGATCACGGTCTCCGCGGAGGTCGCTTCCCGCACGCAGGGGCGGATGCTCCGGCTCGCCGCGACGGTCGTGCAGACGACGATCGGTGGCCTCTCCGGCGGTGAGGGTTGGGGGGAGCAGAGTCAGCACGTGTCGCGTGGTGTGCTCACCCCCGATGAGGCCCGCACGATCGGTGCTCTCGTCTCGGCTGGTCTCCTGCCGGTGCGCGCTTCCTGGAGAGAGATCTGATGGGCGACATGACTCCGGCGACGTTCCGATCGGTGCTGGAGGCCACCGGGTATGGTGACGACACGGACGCGGCACGGGCGCTGTCGAAGTCCCGGTCTATGGTCCAGAAGATGAAGGCCGGCCAGGCACCCATCTCGCCAGACGTCGCAGATGCGGTGCGGGGGATCCAGGATGCGTACGCGGACGCGCGTGATGCTGCCCTCGCCGCGGCACCGGCAGAGCTTCGGGTCTGGCGTGGCGGCCCGGCCGACAACGACGCGAGCTGGCAGGAGACAGGGCGTCCCGCACGGTGGCACAGGATCATCGCCGCAGAGTGCTACCAGGAGCACGGGACACGAATCCTCTGGGTCGAGGAGCCATGACCGCCCTGCCCGCCGAGATCGCCGCGCAGATCCCTGCCGGCTACTCGGTGCGCTGGAAGCCTCCCCGGGCGCAGGCGATCGGATCCGACGGGTCCTGGATCATCACCCACGACACGATCGACTGGTCCCGACCCGTGACCAGCCCAGCCCTGATCCTCCCCACCATCCGGGAGCACATCGCCGCAGGCTCCCCGCCTCGGATCCTTCGGCTCACGAAGGCGCAGGAGCTGGAGAGGGCGGTGCGGGAGGAGGTCGCGCGGGGGGATGCCCTGGACGTCGTCGCCCGCCGGCACCGGCTCGAGGTGCAGGGCGTACTCCGGATCACCCGCACCGTCCGGCATGCAGCCCGGCCGCGATTCGAGGACCAGCCCTCCCGGATCGGGCAGCCCCCGCAGCCAGGCCGTGTCGCACCAGGTCGTGTGCATTTCGAGCCTGAGGAGTAGGCTCCACCTGAACGCTCCCCGCATCGCGGGGATGATCCGCCTCTACCTCGTGGGGGACGATCCTGGTCGGCTCTTCGCCGGCTCTTGCTCCCTGCGTAAGCAGGGATCGCCGGACACGACGAAATCGCCCCGCCTCTCCGAAGAGAAGCGGGGCGGTGTCGTGTGGGGGTGGGGTCAGCGGAGGTCGCGGCGCAAGAGGACGCTGGCGTCGGGTCGGGGGACGTTGGGGACGGTCACGACGAGACCGAACGCGGCCGTCGCCAGGGACACGACAGCGTTGACGAGGCCGATCACCCGGGTCGGGATGTCGGTGCCGGCCGCGATCTCCGGGAAGAACGCGAACACCAAGGCGGCGATGCCGGCGGCGACGGACAGGAGGTAGAGGCCGATGCCGAGGCCCAGGCGCACCTGGGGGCTTCGGATGACGACGTTGGGGGTGATCTCGGTAGGGGTGGACATGATCCTCCTTCAGGGGATGACGTTGATGAGGGTGATGAGGAGGCCGAGCAGGGAGCCGAGGCCGACGACCGCGCCGGATGCGACGCCCACGATCGTCCACGGCGAGGACCGGACCGGGGCCGTCGTCGACTTGAGCTCTTTGAGCTCCCGGTCGTAGGCGGTCCGCCATGCCTCGAACTCGGCGCGGGTGACGAACTGGGAGCCGAGGTCGTGGACATCGCCGCGCAGATCGCGGACATCGACGGTGAGGGTCTTGAGGAGGCGGACGACCTCGGGCATGGTGTAGTCGTCCGTCATGGCGCGACCACCTCCGCGCGTGTGGTCGTGTGCCCCTCGGGCATCAGGCCAGACCGGGGAGGGTCGCGTCCCACTCGGCCAGCGCGCGGTCGTCGCTGATCGTCGGGACTCCGGGCATCGGGTCCGGGCTCACGAATCGGGCGAAGAGCTGCGACTCGGGCGGGTTGGAGCGCATGACGGCGTAGCAGCCGCCGCGGCGACGTCCGGCCTGGCCCTGCACGTTGATGTAGCTGATGGTCATCTCGTCCTCCTCAGGACTCGTAGGGGTGGTACTGCTGGTGGGTCCCGGGAGTCCGATCTGCGGATCCCAGTCGATGATGTGCCAGGGCTCCCAGGGGAAGAACCCGGGCTCGAAGCCGTGCCGGCGGCAGGCGGCGTACCAGTCGTCGCGGTCGAGGACTTCATACCCGCCGACGTCGATCGCGAGAGATTCCTGCCCGTCACGATCGCTGCCCGGCTGGATGTACCTGCCGCCGTGGGAGGACCAGCCGGGGTCGGCGGCGTCCTGGCAGCGCCCCTCCGCGCACGCCTGCTCCTTCGCGTGCACCTGATTCGCGAGGGGCCTGTACGCGTTGTAGCCCGGGACGATCCAGATGATCACGCCCCAGGTCTCGTACACGTACTGCTTGAGCGCGAGCCAGCGCCCGCAAGTAGCGGCGGACAGCCAGGCATCATCGCCCTCCTGCCCCGGCACCTGCACCAAGACCGAGAGCGGGATCTCCCCGTTCGGATAGTCGGTCATCGAGAGTCCTTTCGTAGGGACGACGAAGCCCCGCCTACGTGGGGCGGCGGGGCTTCGCTGTCTTGGGCTAGATGGGGATGGGTGTGCCGTCCGGGCCGCAGATGTACTGCCCGGACGGGCCTCGGGATCCGATCGCCGCGCGGGCGAGGTCCGCGAGACGCGGGCTGAGGTCGGCCAGGTTGATGTACCCGTACGGGTGGAGGCTGTCGGAGGCGTCCGCCGTGTTCCACCATCCGGTCGTGTCGATGTAGGACACGCGGGCTGGGTCCGCGCAGCCCGCCACGCCCGCCTCGATCGCTGACGCTTTCCGTTGCACCCACCCGGGGAGGATCAGGATCGGGCATGTCGACAGGGTGTTCGCGAGTAGCCAGTTGCAGAGGGTGATCGTGTCCGCAGTGACCGTGGCGTCCGAAGATGAGAGGTCGTTGGAGCCGATGTGTCCGATCACAACATCCGGGGGGTCGGTGGTGAGGTCCCTTGCCTCCGTGTCCCACAGGTACGGGAGGCTGTCCGGGAACTTCGGCACACCGCCGGACCCGGTCCGGGTGATGCCGGTGGCACCGAATCCGACGACCCCGACCTCCGCGCCGAGCGCTGCCCGCAAAGGGTAGGCCCATGCGGTGCGGGAGTCGTTGCGGAGGACGTCGGTGGCGGCGTTCATCTGGAGGCCGCGGACGCCCTCCGTGATCGAGTCGCCGAACAACAGCGCGCGCAGCGGGTACTTGCGGACGTCGCGGGTTGTGACGGTCACGTCGGCGGTGATGCCGGTGATGATGACCGCCGTGTTCTGGGGTGCCGCCCACCGTGGGGCGCTCTCCGTCGTCGCGATCACGACGACCTCGACCAGGTGAGATCCGTAGGTCACACCCGAGGGCATCGTGACCGGCACGGACGCGGCGACGGCTGAGTCCTGCCACGGTCCACCATCGACCCGGATCCCGACCCGGGACACCGCGGCCGGCTGATTCGTCACATCGAACGTGACGGCGAGGGCGCTCGGGTTGCCAGTGAAGAACACGCTCAGGTACGCGCCCGCGCAGATCGTCTTCGCCCCAGCCCCCGTGACCTTCCACGTGTACGGGGAGTACGCGATCTTCGGGTCCGTCATGGCGATCGTGCTCATTCGGGCACCTCGATCCACCGATCTTTCGGCAGCCAGTCGGTGGGCTGCACCGGGCCGAGGTAGGTCACCGCGCCGCCGGGAGCTCCGGACGGGCGTGCCGGGTACGCATGCCCAACCCCCGCATACGAGTACGCGGTGCTGTTCATGTGCGCGAGGACCAGGGTGTTCGCGTCCCATGCGAAGGCCGCACCGGGGGGTGTGAACGCTGCCGTGTAGCGGGCGGTCTTGCTGATCCGGACCTCATCGATCAGCCCCGCAGACCCCGCCCCGTACCAGTCGAACGAACTGGAGACGGACAGGCCGCCGAGGCGTACCGCGGAATCCCATGCGGCGGGTACCGGGGTGCCGGCCGCAGCGCCCGATGCCACCGCCCCATCGATCCAGAACCCGACCACGGTGGTCGCGTTGGATGCGCGGGTGAACGTCACCGCGATGTGATGCCACGCGCCGTCACAGATATTGGTGGTGCTCGTCCACCGGCGGTTCGAGTCCGTCGTGGCGCTCGCGTACCCGGTCGTTGCGTCACCCGCGACGTAGAGCCCCTGCCCGCTGAGAGCGAAGAACACGCGACGTGACGCGCCGGTGGGGAGGCCGGCGGCTTTCACCCACCCCTCGATCGTGTAGGTCACACCCGAACCGGGCTCCACCACCACACCGCCACCGGAGGCCGTCACCGACCCGGCCGACAGGGCAGTCCCGAACCGGCCCGCCGCCGTGTATGCGGGTGCGCCGGTCGCCGCGGCTACCGTCCCCGCCACCTCGACGGTGCCTGCCGTCGCCCACACGAGCGAGTAGCTGAGATGCTGGGCAGCCATCGCATCCGTGACCGCCTCAGCCGCAGCCTCAGCCACCTCAGGGTGGTCAGCGATCTTCGCCGTCACCCGCTCATCGACCGCGTTCCGCGCGTCGGTGGGGGTACGGATCGCCATCGCCATCGTCGCCGGGGCTGCCAACGCGAGCCGACCGACAAGGACCATCTGACTTGCGACCATCTGTCCATTCCTCACCGGCGACCACACCGCGGCGCCTTCATCGGTCACGTTCAGCAGATCGATCCAGACCAGACCGCCGACGATCGGGGGCCCGTATGCGGCGACGATCGCGCCGGGAGGGAAGTTGTTCGCGAGGTCGCTGATGTTGCCGCCGTTGCCGGGGACGACGAGGAAGTCCCACTCGGCGTACTGCCAGTCCCACCGCTCGGGGAGCTGCACGGTCGGGTCGATCAGCCACCGCAGCACGGGCTGGTAGTACACGGATGTGTCCGCCTCCAGCTGCACCGTGAACGCGCCGTCCGCCTGGAGGTTCGCTTTCACCTCGACCGCGACGAGCAGGCCCGACGACCCGATGCCCTCCGTCTTCGGCCGAAACCAGAGCTCGGGGTGCATCTCTGGCGGGATCGGGACGCCCGCGAACGTCCATGCGTTCCCGTACACCTGAACCGTCGACATTGGGACTCCTCTCCCGCCGCGCGGGTCGATATGCTCAGGCCATGCGCTCGCACGCCCACTACACCGCCACAGCGGCCCTACTCCTACTCACCCTCACCGGATGTGCCAGTACGCCCACGGGGACCGCAGGAGAGACCACAGCGCCCGGAGCGAGCACACCAAGCCCGACGGCGACCGTCGCGCCGCTCACCGTCGCCCCTGCGCCGCCGCCCTCGGATGTCGAGGCGACATTTCTCTTTGAGCTGAGGAAGCGAACTGACATGCAAGTCGTTGTCGATGCTTCGGATGAACAGCTGCTCGCCGCCGGCCACGCGGCCTGTGACGCTCTCGCGGTCACGCCCGACATTGACGCGTTGCGTTTGGTCGAGGGGGAAGTTCCCCGCGACAACGGTCGATACTTCACAAGCGTTGTGATCGGGACACATGCTCAAACCTTCATGTGCCCGGAGACGAAGCAGTAGGCGCAGGGTCTTCGTCAGCCCTCGGGCTTTCGGTGGCAAAGTCAGCCCATCTGCGCTCCGCCTTGACGAGCCAGTAGAGGTCCCGTCCGGGCTCGCCATACAGCGTCATCTTCCCGTTGACGACCTCTCCGGCGCCCGCGGGGAACGGGCGGCCGACCGGGGTGGTCTGTACGGTCCGCCCCTCGATCTTGTTCAGCGCTTCGAAGTAGTCCGGCAGCGCTACGGTGGCTTCCCCATACTCATCAAGCGTCGCGCGGCCGGTGTACTCGGTGCCAGAGATGGGCGACTCCGTGGAGCCATGCCGTAGCCAGTGGTTCGCCTTTACAGGGTGGGCGATCCGGAAGTTCTTTACCCCGGGGACCTCCAGAGTCGAAGCAACGAGGTCACCTGCGATGGTCACGTCACCGAGAGTGACGATCTCACTCGTGGAGAGTTTGCCGATAACCCGAACGCCGCTTCCCCCTCTCAGCTCTAGCTGGGAGGAGGAGTAGACCTCTCCGCCGGAAGAGCCGCCGCCGTTGATCGAGATGTTCCCCACAAGGACCTGGCCGCCGCCCGTGGGCGTAATCGTCACTGCACCAGCAAGGATTCGTCCGAGCGCCACCGATAGGTCCGAGTTCAGTGTCGTCGCCCCGCTGATCGTCGTTGCACCGAGGATGGCGAGTGTGTTCCCGAAAGCGCTGGCGCCAGTCACATTTAGGGTGCCGGAAATGATCGTGTTTCCGCTGATCGTGACGGAGCCCGTGTAGGTGGTTGGTCCGGTGACGGACTGGGATCCGCGGAGGAACATGTCTCCGGACCAGTCGAATGTGCCGGTGCCTCTCAGGGTGCCGGAGACCTCCGCGGTGCCGGTGACGGAGAGCCCGCCGTCCTCGATGAGGATCCAGCCGCCATCGTAGACGCGCACGCCAGCACGGCCGATGGCCGCGTTCTGCATCGTCGCGACAGCGGAGGCGACCATGTTGCGGATCAGGTCTTCGATCGGCTGGACAAGCCCGGGATGGTCGACGCCCATCAGGCACCTCCTACTGGTTGTAGTCCGATGGTCTTCACCCCGGCCAGGTCGCCGCTGGTCTTCACGACCCGACGGAAGTACTGGCCGTCCGGGACCCATGCGTCGCCGGACATGAGGATGTTCATGGTGTCGCCGATATCGACCGGGTGGTCTGCGGGCACGGCGACGTCCCACTGTTCGGTAGGTCCGCCGTACATGCGCAGGTCCTCGAGGGTGAGCTTTTCGAGGTGCGGGCCGTCGGAGATCGTCTTCGACTGGGTGACCCGCTCCAGGAGGGGGAGACCCGAGGTTGCGTTCACGTTGGAGCGGGTGAGCATGTCCACCTCACTGCCTTCACCGACGCGGATCGAGTTGTTGATGACCCGGGAGGCGTCCTCCGTGACGGAGAGCTTCGTGACATCCCCGCGTGCGGCCGTCGCGTAGGCGTCCCAGGTGACACCTGAGGTCCATCCGATACCGGCGTGCATGTACCAGCCGATGGTGCCCGCGAACGGCACCCACGGGCGGAAGTACACGTCCAGGCCTTCGTCCATGAGCGTCTGAATGTGCTCCATCACGGTCCGGAGGTGGTAGCCGTAGTAGGTGCGGGTGACGACCGGTTCGACACCATGCCCGGGGATCGTGAGCGGGAAAGACGCCCACGGGATCCCCGTGTAGGTGTCCCGAGCCCAGACGATGGCAGCGTTCGCCTGGACGGCGAGCGACCCGGTCACTGTCGCCTGCCACCGTTCCGCACCCGAGACGGAGTGATCCACGGCGATGCGGCGGCGCAGCAGCGACCACAGGTCACCGAGCCCTACGGTGATCGTGTTCGACCCGCGGTTGTACGCCCGGCTGGTGATGTACCCGTCAAACTCGACCCGCCCAAACCTGTGGAGGGAGAGCTTTCGGGACCAGGGGCGGGTGAGGTCGCGGAGCGCGGCCGTGCTGAACGCACCCCCGAGAGGGATCGTCGCCTGCCCATCACCGCCCGCGGACAGCAGACGCTCCCAAGTGAAACGGGTGACGGGTATCCGGTCGATCGTGGTGCCGGTGATGCCGTCGCTGACTTCAACGTGATAGTCCACGGCACCCCCCTCTACGCGTAGGTGTCGGTGACCGCCGTCGTCAGGGAGGCTGTGGTTTCCGCGGAGAGGGTGTGTGTGACGCCGGGGATGCTCGGGCCGATGGTCCACGGCTCCCAGACGGTCACACCGCCCTGCACCCGCACACCATCGATCAGGAGACCCCCAGTCGCGGTGTTGATCGTGTGCGGATGCAGGGCGACCAGGGGGCGGGTGACCGCGATCCGCCGGCCTGACGGGCCGGTGATGGTGTACCCCCAGAAGCTCGCCCCGGTGACGGTGTGTACGGGCCATGCCGGGCGTGTGCCCCGCTGGATCGCCTCCACCCCGGCAGGAAACGTGCGGGTCTCGCCGTACAGGAACGGGTCATCGAACTCGACCTCGACCATCCACGTCCCCTCAGGGGCGAACCCGTGAGGGGTGAACTGGACGTCGGTGACCACACCCTGCCCGTGCATCCGGACACCCGGGTACTCGAGGGTGACCGTGATCTGCTGGGTGATCAGGTTGCGCAGCCGGTCCGCCATCGTCTCCAACACCGTGTGGGTGGGAGCGACACAGAACCCGGAGAAGCCGCCCACCCTTTCACGAAGAAACGACGGTGTCGTGAACTGCCCATCCGAGGAGGGACGGTCAAGCCGTTCCCGCTTCACAGCAGGCGGCTTGACCATCCCCTCCATATCCACAAGGTGAAACCCGCGGCCCCGATACCGGTCCCCGTAGGCGGTGAGCGACCCGAACCGGACGATCGCGCCAGCATCCATCACGACCTCCGGATGATCTTCGCCGTTGCCTCCTGGCCCTGATGGACCTGGACGTCGATGTACTGGAGGAGGTCGATGCCACCCTTGGACTGGACTGTCACACCCACAGCGGGTGCCGCAAGCCCATCCGCCCCGAACCCCCCGGACGCATACGGTGTCGCACCGGCAGGGATGTAGGTCCCGCCTAGGACTGATGCCGTTTCGGCCATGATCTGATCGGCCCGGGCACGCTTCGATGGCGCATGGGGAATGTAGGACTCCCCGCCGGTCTCCGGCTCAGCCCAGATCCGCACATCTCCGGCACGGGCGATCTGCGCGACATGGTTCTCCGGGCGGTAGATGTTCCCGCCAGCGTTGAAGCGGACAATCCCACCATCCGCGTAGGTCCCCATCCGGCCGTTGCCCGACGTGTCCCCGTTCAGATCGGGGAGCTGGGCGCGGTAGATGATCGTCCCCGACAAGGTTCCGTAGTTCTTCTGGAAATCGGTGATCGTCCACGCCGCTTCCGCGGTCTCGGCGATCATCTTCCACTCGGTCTCCGAAGGGATGCGGAGGATCTGATCAGCAAGCGCCCCCGCGGCCTCGCCATGAATTCCCAGTGCGTCGATGCGGTCCAGGAGCGCCTGCCGGGAATCCTCGAGCCTCTGCTTGTACGCCTCGGTGTTCCCATCAAGCGCGTACTGAGCTTCGGCCGCGTCGGCCGCGTTCTTCGCGAGATCGACGAGCATGCCCATGTTGTCCCGACCAGCCTGAGTGCTCTGATCGAGGGTCACGGCGTATCCATCAACACCGTCACGTGCGTTCTGGATCTGCTCATCGACCTTGGCGAGTGCGTCCTGATAGTCGATGTTCGACGTGATCGCGTCCTGCCCGACCCCGTTCGCCTTGTTGATCGTGTCGATCAGCTTCGACAGCTTCGACGAGAGATCCTCAACGGAATCCGCCTCAGCGATGTAGGCGTCCGCGGCGGACTTCGACGCGTCAACCCCCTCAGCGGTGGCATCCTTCTTGTCGCGTGCGACCTCGATCGACTCGGCCTGAGCGCTCTTCTCACCGAGGACGGCCTGGCGGACGTCGTCGGTAATGTTGCCGAGCTCGACCTGGCTGATCCCAAGCTCTTCCGCCTTCTTGGTGGCTTCTTCCGTCCCGAAGGTGTACTGCGACAGTTCGTCGTTGAGGGCCTTCATCTGGTCGGCGTTGCCCATGGCGGCGTCCGTGACCATGTCGACACCAACGCCGAGCATGCGCGCGTTGTCGATGACGCTTCGGCCGTCGAACACCCACCAGTCGCGCTTCGCGGCAAGGTTCGACGCGGCCATCTCGCGGGTGCTCTTGGTGACTTGGAGTGTGGCCTGATCGAGGGTGTCCGCGTAGGCCTGGGCCTTCGCACGGCCCTCCGCCTGAGCGGCCATCAGCAGCCCCACGACGGTGATGATCCCCGTGAGCGCGAGCCCCGCAGCACCACCGAGTACGGCAGTGCGGGTCATGCTCATGTTCGTCTCGTCGAGCTGTGCCTTCAGTTCGAGGAACTTCACGCGCGCGCCGACCGCCCCGCCGGCGAAGAGGAGCATCGCGCCGGCCGCAACGCCGAGGACCAGGGCGGTTCCCTGGACGACCGCGGGCGCCTCCCCGAACATGTCGACAGCTTCGGTGAGCCCCTGAACCATAGCCCGGAGGACATCGTTCGCGGCAGAACCGGACTTGATCAGGGCGGTATCGAACGCGCCGCCGAGCTTCTCGATGTCGCCGGCGAGGTTGTCCTGACGGATCGCGGCCTGACGGGCCGCATACCCGGACTCGTTGACCTCGTCCGTCCACTTCTCGACAGCCTCCGCACCGCCCTCGTAGAGGACGCGGGCGGCGGTGATCTGCTCGTTGCCGAAGATCCGGCCCAGTGCGGCGGACCGTTCCGCCTCCGTGAGCCCCCCGAACGCGCCCTTCAGCTGCTCGGAGATCGCGGCGAGGGACTTCATCTTCCCGCCGCCGTCGAAGATCTCGACGTTGTACTCCGCCATCGTCTTCGCCGCGAGAGCCGACGGGGACGTGAGCGACATGAGCACGCCACGCAGGCCCGTGCCGGCACGCTCACCCAACTGCCCCTGGGATGCGAAGAGCGCGAGGGTGCCGGTGGTCTCCTCAAGGGAGATCCCAAGCCCGGCGGCGACAGGGCCGACATACTGGAGGGCAAGGGCGAGGTCATCGACCGAGCCCTGCGCCTTGCCCGCACCAGCGGCGAGCAGGTCAGACACGTGCGACGCCTGCTCCGCCGGGAGACGGTACTGCTTGAGGGTGGTCGCCATGATCTCGGCCGACCGCGCCACCTGGAGTTGCCCGGCCGCGGCGAGAGCGAGGGCCCCGTTCAGGGACCCGCCGACGATGTCGGACACGGACAGGCCCGCCTTCGCGAGCTCCTCTTCCGCGTCGGCAGCCTCACGGGCCGAATAGGCGGTGTCCGCGCCCGCGTCGAGGGCCGCGTCAGCGAGCTTCTCCTGCTCAGCGACGGTCGACATGGTCGCCGCGCGGACGTTCGACATCGCCTGGTCGAAATCGGTGGACTTCACCACGGCGAGGGTGACCATCGCGGCGACGGCGGTCCCGGCGGCGAGCAGCGCGACGGAAAGCTTCTTCGCCGCGTCCGCCTGCGCCTCGGTCGCCTTCGTCTGCTCGTCTTGCTTCGGCTTCGCCTTACGGGACTGCTCGCCGACTTCCTCGGTGGCTTTCGCCTGCTCGGTGAGGGGTGGCTTCGCCGTCTTCGACTTCTTGGCGGTCTCGTCCGTGGACGTGCCGAGCGCGTCAACCTGAGGCGCTGCGGTGGCTGCTGCTTTGCCGGTCTTCTCGATCGCGGCGGACGCGTCAGCCTGGTCCTGCTTGAAGACCTGTGCCCCGACGGTCTGGATCTTGAACTGGAGTGCGCCGGCGTCGAAGCTCATCACCGACCGCCTTCCCGAACCATGACTCGGTATCGATCAGTCGCTCAACGGCGGTGCGGACGAAATGCCACGGGCGTGTGTCCAACGCCCGGTCAAGGTCAGAGATCAGCGCCGATTGGGCGAGGTCGAGTTCCACCTGGCCGAAAAGTTCAGGCCAGGCGATGCCCCACACTTCACGGGCGGTAAGCCCCGGGGCGGTGGGGGTTCGGGCGATGGCCACGGCACGTTGTTCCCGCCATCCCGGCGGGTACACGTACTCCGGGTAGACGCCGTTCTCGTCCGGGGTGCCTATGCCGAAGCGGGCGATGTCCTCCGGGCCAAGAGACCCAGCCGGGCGGTCAACGCCCCTCCCGCTTTTAGGGTGCCGGGGAGGCCCTCACCGCCCTCGATGTAGGCGCGGACCCCATCCATGCCCAGGATCGTCTGCCAGAAGAACGCGGGCATGATGATGCCCTCAGATTCCTCCTGCGACAGTTCCAGGCCAATGCGGGTGAAGTTCGTCTGCTGCTCCTCGGGCACTGGCTCCCACCGGCCCGTTTCCGGGCTCTGACGGGCACCGTCCACGGCGATGATCAGTGCGTTCGCCCACTCCTCAGCGGGCACACTCCCAGCAACTACGTTCAGGTACGTGTCGGTGATTTGAAGTCCCGCCCGACCCGGGAGGGGGCGGATGATGAAAGGATCATCCACCCCCTCCATGGTCAGGACGAGGTTGCGGCCTTGCTTCGCTGCGGTGATCATGAGGACCCTGCTTCCTGCCGATCAAGCGGCGACGTACGGGAACGCGGCGGAGGCCCCGAGCGCGGAGGTGACGATGATCGGTGCCGCACCGGCAACCGTCGCCGGGATCACGAGCACGATCGTGTACTGGTCGACGACGACGAACTCCGTCACCGCCTGACCATCCACGGTGATCCCCGTGGTCCCGGCGAACTTGTACCCGCGGACCACGATCTGATCCCCGACGGTCTGCCCTGCCGGGGTCGCGGACTCGATGATCGGCTCACCGGGACCCGCGAGCGGCGACGGCACCTGGGCGACGACACCGTCATTCGCGAGCGTGAACGTGACCACGCCCTTGTCCGCGTACCCGGTGTTCGCCTCGCTGTACGCGACGGAGAACTTCCCCTCGAGGACGGGCATGGTCTCGTCGAGCGCGTCGGTGAACAGCTGGAACTCGCGCTTGTTCGCCTCACCCTCCGAGAACGCAGCAGCGACGAGGTCCTTGAACCACGCCTGCGCGGCGACGATCTGCTTCGTGACCGGGTCGCGGACGACCTCGACGTTGAACGTCGGGGCGTAGTTGTAGCCGATGATCTCCGTCGAGGTGCGGCCCTTCGTCCCGTACACCTCACGCTGCTGCGTGATCGGGGACGGGTTCAGGGCGAGGTTGTTCACGTCGCCGGTGATGTTGATGAACGTACCGGCCTGCTTGAGGCGGATGAGTCGCTGGTGGGCGAGGCTCAGCGACCCCACGGAGGGGACGGTCGTGTCGTAGAGGGTGGTGTCCGGAGGGGTCATGCTGTGCTCCTTGTTTGATTCGATGGGGGTGTCGGCGCACGCCGACTAACCCCTCGCACTCGGAGGGGTGGTAAAGGGGGAGGGTCAGCGTAGTGCCGCGCTGTCGTACCCTGCCGGCCGGGATCGGGATGCTCCCGAGACGATTTTGGTGACATGACTAGTCGATATTTCGAACCTGGCGGCAATGGTTTTGCGTGAGTCGCCGTTCCTTGCCATCGCGTGGATCTGATCCACGTCCGCATCGGAGAGCTTCGCGTTGCCGTGGATCTCTCCATGCGGGAACCGTCCGCGTCCCTTGGCGTTCATATCGTCCATGTTCGCCTGGCCGTCCCCGAGGCTCAGGTGCTCGGGGTTGACACACCGCCGGTTATCGCAGGCGTGGAGAATGAACAGATCACGCGGGAAATCACCCACGAACACACGGTAAGCGACACGATGAGGTGGCTCGGTCCGCTCCGTAGTGCGCATGATCCCGTACCCGGTACGTGGGTTGATGCCGCCTCGCCATTCCCAACACGGCCCAATGGCGGTGACTCGATCGACGATGTCCCATCCGATGTGGCGGAGGCGCTCTTCGTCCTGAGATCTGGGTGGCGCGTAGTGGCGGCGAGTAGGGCCTGGCGTCCCGTACTTCTTCCAGCGGACGTAGTGCATCTGGCACCACCCGCGGCATGCTAGCGGCTGTCCGCATCCTTCGATCTGGCAGGTACGATCGGTCATATCAACTCCTCATCCGAGTTGGTCATGCCCCCGGCCTGTTACCAGCAGGTGCGGGGGTCTTTCGTACATCTATTCTACGGGCGGCGACCTCGAAAGTGGTAGGTGCAGGCGGTCGCAACGCGGCCTTGCGTGTCCCGGTCGAAGTCGAGTCCTGAGAACTCCCACGCCCACGAGATGCCCAGCACGTTGGGGGTGTACTCGGTCTGATCGAGCACGGCACGGAGGTCAGCAGCCCAGGAACGGATCGTCAGCGGGGACCCTTTGCGGGTCGTGTAGATCTGCGTCCGGTAGATGATGTCCGCCTGCCCATCAGGAACCGGGCGCAGCGGGGTCAGGAGCGTGAACTCGCTCACCTTCGTCGGCATCACACCATCGAGGCGGATACCCCGCTCAACGATCACATCCGAAGGGGTATAGATGGCGAGGTCTTTGTCGTGCAGCAGTTGTGCGAGGGCACGGTTCAGAATGATCTCGGGCGCGTCAGCCATTGGACACCCCTGGAGCCTCATGTGGATATCCGGGGCATCCTTCCGGGCCGTGCAAGACGGCACACGCGATGCCGGCCTGAGGATCAGCGATGTCAGCCACCGCGTACCTCCTTGCGGATGATGTCGCCCAGCTCGCCCTTGTTCTCGACAGCCGGGTCCTCGACGTACTTCCCCTGCCGACCGCCCTGGAAGTTGTACTCCGGGTGCTCATGCAGGCGAGCCGCGTATGGAGTGTCGAAGACGACTGCCGCGCCTTCCTCCGCGTTCGTGGCGCGCTCTATGGTGCCCGATCCGATCAGAGTGCCGATGTCAAGGGGCGCACGCTCTACGGAAAGCGCCAGGAGCCGTTCAGCGGCCTTGTTCTCGCCGTCGACCAGACGCCGTTCAATCTCAGGTGTGATGGCACCAAAGTTGTTCTTCATCGTGACGACAGCACGTACGCCCATGGCGGCCTCCCGAAGTTGATGGGTGCTTGACGCTTTGCCCGCTCGCCGACACTCCTGCCGCGTCATTCCGCGGATTCGCGGCCCGATTCACGTTGATCGGCGCGACCCGCTCGCCGACCTATTCGAGCGCGAGCTCGACGTGTGATGGCGTCCCGCGATACTCGTAGTAGCTGCTGTCGAGCACTTCAGACGTGCGCTCGCGCGGTGTCCCGCCCCACACGGTCACGCGGGACCGCGGCTGGCAGTCGTCGTCGAGGAGCAGCACGACGAACGTCGTCGAGGTGACCTCCTGCCCGACGGTGGGGGACGTCGAGCGGCGATCGACAACGAGACGCGACTTCTGCTCCACGTACGCAGGCCGATCGGCACGCGGGGCGCCCCAGATGTCACCCTCGGCGCCCTCGCCTTCGAGCGCCTGGATCGTCACCCGGTGGGGGAGGTGCTTCTTCCGGAGACGAGTCACGGGAGCCTCCTACCTGTGTGTTTGGGTGGCGCCTGATCAGGTATGACTTACGGCGGACTGGATGAGACCAGCGTTCGTGAGGATGTCGATGGCGCGCGATCCGATGCGCCGTTGCAGCTTCTCGATCGCGCTGAGATTCTCCGCAGAGGAGGACGTCGTCCCGAGCGACACGGAACCGATCTTCACCGCACCGTCCACAGCGTCAGCGCCGGTCGGGTCATCGGTGAGCGCCCAGTATTCGGCGATCGCACAGGTCGCCTCGGTGAACGCATCGGAGACCTCTGGGTCGGTGGGGAACCCGTCTGCGTCGGTCTCATACCAGGAGCGGCGGGTCAGCTTCTCGACCTCGACCGACGCGGCACGGAGCCGCTTGGTCAGCGTCCCCTCGTCTTCGGCAGGCCATTCCTCTTCCGCGACCTCGTTGTAGTCGCTGACCGTGGCGTACGTGCGCAGCTTCATGTCAGACCTCGCCAGGGAACGGGCCGGCAGGGAGTCGGGAGATCAGATTCACCAGCGTGGCCTTCGTGGCCCCCTTCGGCACCTCGACGCCCTCGACATCCGCGATGTCCAGGAGCTCTCGCTTCGTGAGCGTGGTCAGGTCGACTACGTCTCCGCTCTCGATTGTGAACCCGTGCTGGGTGAGCGCGAGCTCCCGATCCGGGTGCAGACCGGTCGCCTCTGCGATGCCGTCGACGAACTCCACGCCCAGGGCGTGCTGTCGCCCCAGCTGCGGACGCGGGTGCATGATGCGGATCACGGCGGCTCCTTGGGGCGAGTAGCCTCTGCCCATGACTGAGCAGAGCGAAGAACTGGTGTACCTGACGGCTGGGCCGGAGTATGACGATGGCGAGCTGGTCACGCGCGCCGAGGCTCCGAACGACGCGTTTCGGCTGTCCCTCGAGGTGAAAGGCGAAGACATCGAAGGCGGCGAGCCGGGCCGGATATACGAATGCTGGGGAATCGAGCGGTAAGACTGGGGCCCCGACGCGACGGACAATGCCACATCGCGTCGGGGTCTGTTCAGTTTGTGGGTCACGCCCAGACGGGAGCGACCGGCAGGCCACGGATGATGCCGTGCGCCCGCTCGTTGCCCCACTGAAGCCCAACCTCGCCGTACAGCTGCTCGCGGTCGGACGCGCCGACCTTGGCGAGCGGCTCGGAGAAGAAGTGGCCCTTGCCGGGGGTGACGAGGAACTTCGGCTTCAGCTGCGACAGAGTCGACACCATGAACGCGTCATCCGGCATCCAACGGTCCAGCAGGACGTTGAACGTGCCGAAGTCCGACATGATCGTGGTCATGTTCACGCCACCGACGTTCCGGGACGACTCCTGGTACTGGCCGAACGCCTTCGCGTACGCCGTGGACAGGTTCCGCTTCTGGCGGGCGCCGACCACGATCGACGCGGTTTCGTCGCCGAGACCACCCGACTGGAACACCTCCTGGAACAGCGCGTCGTAGGTGTCCTTCGTGGGGCCGGCGGTCGACAGCTTCCGCAGCGACACGGTCGCGGTGCCGATCGTGATCGGGGAGCCACCCTTGGTCGCGGAGACCTTGAACGAGCCCGACGCCTTCGCCACCACGTAGTACACGCGGTCCAGACGGACTGCGGACGACGCGCCTACGTCGGTGAACCGCACCGCGTCGTCGTTAGCCATGGTCGTGGTCGCCTCGGTGATGGTGTCGGTCGCAGCCGACAGGCCATCGTGCGCCTCGCCCAGGTCGATGACGTTCGAGGTGATCGCCTGGATCAGCCCGCCCGTCTTCCGCGCGGTCGTGTTGTCCGCGGGTACGTGCATACGTCCCAGGACGAACGACAGCTCGATGTCGACGGCCTTCGCCTTCAGCGCGAGCTCGAGCTGGTGATCAAGCTCGTTCGTGACCGGGTTCGTCTGGTCGTTGTTCACGCCCGACGTCTGGCCGGTCGCCGCCTGCTTCGTGTAGGACACCTCGACGGTTTCCTGATGGATCTCGACGACGTTCTTCACGTTGCGGCGGACACGCCCCTCGGCGTTCTGGGCGGGCGCGCCCTCGAGGCGGGAACGGTTCTCCTGCGACTCGCGCAGGTCCTCCTCCTGCCACTCGAACTCGACCGACTTGACCTCCTCGCCACCAGTGAGACCACCGATCGCGGACAGGATGGGCGTCTCGGACGGGCTCACCTGGAAGAGCTCGCCGACGTAGTTCGGCAGGTTGTATGTAGTTCCCTGCCCGGTGATACCAGCCATGCTGGCCTCGCTTTCTGCCCTGTCGGGCTACGGGTTACGCCTGCGCGGCGCGCGCGGATGCGATCGCACGCTTCAGACGGATGGATTCCTTGAAGTCCTTCTTCTCCTCAGCGGCCTTGAGCTGAGCTTCGAGGGACTGGATGGTCGGGCCCGTGTGATCGCCGGCACCTGACCGGGCGGGGGGCTGCTTGAGTGCGGCGTTCACCTGGAGCGCCTTGGTGATCTCCGCCGTGATGGCGGCCTGATCGGTCGGCTCTACCGACGCGATTGCGGTCTTGAAGCTCTCGTTCGCGAGGAGGAGAGGGATGTTCGCACCGAGCGGTGCACCGAGGATCGCGACCTGTAGGGCGACCTGACCGGCCTTCGCTTCCTGCTGTGCGGTCGTGAGCGCCGTGTCCTTCTCCGCGATCGTCGCGGCGAGCTTCACCGGGTCGGTCTCGGGCTCCGGTTCACCGCTGAGGAGCTTCGCGAACTGGGCGAGCGTGTCCTTCTGCGCCTTCTCGGCGGCGGCGGCGATCGCGGCGTCCGTCTTCTCCTGACGCTTCTCGGCATCAGTGCGGAGGTTCTCGATCAGCTTCCACGCCTTGTCCGGGTCGAACGCCGACGGGTCATCACCCCACGGCGGTGTCGACGAGGCGGGTGTGGCCGGGGCGGGTGTGGCCGGGGGAGCGGCGGGGGAGGGAGCCGCGGGGGCGGCGGGAGGAGTCGGGGGAATCTGGTCGGTCATGATGGTGCTGCTTCCTCCCGGGCCTGCCGGGATCGGTACCTCACACCCTGCGTGTGAGGAAGGAGGACCGTGCCGTCGCAGTGCAGGGCCGACGACGGCACGGAGCTTCGGGGGGACCCTTCCATCGCTCAAGCGGGCGATGTAGAATCGTGGTGAACGCGGCAGGCAGTTCCCACGAACAGCTGAGCCGCGTTCTTCTATTCCCGGGTCATCCAGGTCACGGCGCCCGTCCGGTCGATGAAGATCACGTCCGTGAGCCAGTCAGATCCCGACATGCGTCGCCGGAGCTCTGCGATGACGGCCTGATCGTCGAGCGGCGACCGGGCCATGTCGATCACTACGCGCTTCACGCCCTGCTTCTTCGCCCGTGCGAGCTGGTTCGAGATCGTGCTCGCACCTGAACCCTGCGGGCTTTTGAAGTCCCACAGTGCGGGGTCGTCTCCGATCGTCGCGTCCGGGTTCTTCCGGCCACGGGTGTTGTCGATCGGACGCCAGCGCACAGGCAGCCCGACCGCTGCGAGGCGGGCGCCAGAAGCGAGCTCGTGGGGTTCGAGGTCGAGGCCGTCCGGGACGACCTGCCGACCGCGTCGAGTCGTGGCAACAGGATCGAGGTTCTGCGAGCGGACACCGTACCCAGGGCGGAGTGCCTTCGGGGAGGCCGGCGCAGGAGAGGGCTGACGTGGTGCGCCAACCCCGCCGCTACCGTCAGCGAATCCCAGCTGCTCACGGTACGACTGCCGGCGGCGGCCAGTGTCACGGATGAAGTCCCGCATCTCGGCTTGAGCCCCACGAACGTCCTGGGCAGCTCTGCGACGGTCGGTGTCGGTCATCGCAGACGCTTCACGACGCTTCGCTGACCGGATCTCCCGCTCGAGCGCACGCTGGCGTGCCCGCTCCTTCTCCGCTGCCTCGTCATACGTCGTGTCGCCCTGCGGGACTGTCAGGCCGGGGGAGTAAGCGACGAGACGGCAACGGCAGTTCGGGTGACCCCAGCCTGCGGCACGCGCGTCCTCCACAGTCCCCGCAACATCGACGGTCACTGAGCCGGAGCGGGTCGCATGCGGGAGCACCACCGGACCAGCAGGAGTGCCATCGGTGGAGAGGATCTTCCCCGCCCACGCTGCACACTTCCGGCACGAGTCCAGGCCGCGGACGACGGTGACGAGGTGAATCCCAGACTGGCCCATCCGCCAGATACCGGCGTCGTTGTACGCCCGGTTCACTGTCGTACGGCCGGCCATCTCTGCGTATGCGCCGATCGTCCACCGCCGGTTCACCTTGTCGATGAACCCGGTGATCCCCTCGGACAGGAACCGTTGCACGGTGCGCGCCTGCTGTACCCGTGATGTCGTCACGCCGAGGAGCGTGTCCGGTGAGTACAGGGCCACGATGCGCTGGTAGGCGTCCTGCGGGTACCGGGTGAGACGCTGGTTCAGCACCTCGAGGCGGGACTCGAGTGAGAGAGCGACCATCGCGACGGCCTGAGATGAGGTGCCGGGTAGGGCGCTGAGCGGCGGGGTGCCCGCGAACCGGAGCGACGCGGCAGCTGCGGCTTCACCTTCCTCGGCGGCGATGCGGATCAGCCGGTGTGCGAGATCCTCCGCGCGGAGATCGGAGACCATCTGCAACGCGATGGTTTGCAACTCCCGCAGAGCGACGGCCCGGTGGGCGGCAAGCTCAGCGAGAACCCGGTTCCGGGCTCGTCGCTCGGCCGCTGTCATACCCATGCCGCCTGGTGCGTCGGGAAGCAGGGACGCCAACTGGAAGTCCCGGACCGCCCGTTTCGCGACCTCCTGGATCAGGAGGTCCTCGGCGTCCCTGTACCGCTGGGCGAGGTAACGGGAGAGGTCCTCGATCAGCTCTTCGACAGACTCGCGCTCAGGGTTCGGGACGAACAGGGCCACGATTGCCCCCTCACGTTGCGCCCATCAACCTCTGAAAGCTAGAGCACAGTATTGAGCGTGATCTTCCGCACCTCCGGTGGGGATTCGCCGATGGTGATCCCGATCTGAGCCAGTCGCTTTTCGGCCGCTGTGCGTGTGGTCCAAATGCTGTCGATGTCTTCGTCGTTGCCTGTGCCTTCGGGGTTCATCCAGTAGACGACACATAGATAGACCGTGTTCATACCCTCCCCGATCAGCGGTTCGGTTGGAATCCGACCGCACCGTATAGGTCAGTTTGCTGGAAACTGATCTGCGTGTCCGACCCGCCACCGTATTGGCCTGGCGTGTCCTGTGCTGGAAGAGAGACGCAACGGTGCTCCCTGCGCCAGGCGAGTACATCCGCGCGGCGACCTCGCACAGCAGCGCCACACCCGCACCACTCACGCATCTACGTCTTCACCCTCGGGCGTAGGCGAGCCGTCGAACAGGGCAGGGTCAGGTGCGGGTGTCCCCATCTCCTGCTGGATCAACGCCACCTCCGCGTCGATGTCGTCCTCATCCCAGTCGCTGTGGAGGCTGCGGACAATCTCCTTGCGGGACGCGGCATGGGCAGCGTCGAGCATCTGTGCGGTGCGGGCGAGTTTCTCCGGGTCAGCCTGCGATACGGGTGCGAACTCGACCGACGGCATCCGGGTCAGGTCGCCGAGCTCGCTACCACCGAACACGGTCCGGTCGATCTCGAGCGCCGCCAGCGACCAGCGGGCCAGGGCGCCCTTCGCGTACAGGGCCTTCTTGTCACGGGTGCGTTCACTGTCGGACAGGTCCGCGTCGATCTCCGTTGCCGTTCGGGTGCCGGCGACAGAGTCCAGGCCGAGGTGCGCTTCGGAGTAGCCGAGCGCCGACGCGATCTCCTTCTTCAGCCCTTCGATGACAGCGAGGTGCTCCTCGACACGGATCGCGAACTGCACGATCGACATCGGGCCGTTGCCATCCGCGGCCTTCCCAAGCGAACCGGAGACCGGGGTGAACACCTGACGGTAGACATCGAAGTTCGCGCCCTCTCCGGGCTTCCCCGACAGTTCGAGCATGTCCTCAGGGACGACCAAACGGCCTTGGCCGTTGTCGATGTCGCGCATCAGCGACGACCAGGCCATGTCCACCTTGTCAAGGACATCCTGGATGCCGTCCAGGTCGCTCCGACCGAGGGATGCGAGTTCGCCGAGCTTCCGCCAGTCCCGCACGGGGGCGGCGTTCTTGAGGTAGGTGACTGCGAGGCGGGATGTGCCGGTGCCGATCGCGACGGTCTGCGGCAGGGCACCCTCAGGGACGTTCAGGTCCGCCGGGGTCCGCAGCCTCGCGTAGTGTTCGGTCTCGGGGCGGGTGTCGATCTGTACTGCCTCACCGAGCGTGCGGTCCGTGCCCCGGTACAGGGTGTATTCGATCGACCCGGGCTTGTGCTCCTCAACCAGACGGAACACTTCGTTGCCGTCGCGGTACTCGGACCACAACTTCACACCAATGAGCCGCCCATGCCGGAACGCGGGGATCGCGGTATCCGCGGCGTACGCCTTCGGGAACACGTGATCGTGGACGTCCGCATCCCACGCAACAGCAAGATACGAACCACCCAGCGCCGCCGCATACTCGCCACCCAGGAGGAGTTCCGCGTGGGCCTCGTCTGCACCGATGATCTCGTCAAGGCGAGCCTGCGCAGGGTGAACCCACTTCTTCCGCGACGCCCGCGTCTCACCCTCCTGGAGGGGCTGGTCGTCAGGCTTGCGGAACAACACCTGCGGGGCTTCACCGAACAGGAGGTCGGAGGAGAGGGTGCACAGGTCGGCGGCGAGCGGCAGATGCATCCGCATCCGCTTCTCAGCCTCCACGATCGGCTGCCCCAGGAACATCTTCGACAGGGAACCGAGGACACCGCCACGGTACTTTCGGCCCGCGACAGTATGCGTCGGGACGGCTGTTGCCGCAGTCTGCCCGGAGTAGATCTCCGACAGGACCGCGGCATTGCCCGCCCACCACGCATCCAGTTCACGGAAGCGAGCAAACGCCGTATCCCAAGGGGAGGGAGGCCAAGTCGTGGCGTCAGCCATGAGGACCTCCTCTATGCGGCGAGCTTGATGTACCTGCGCCAGATGTTCTCGGTCGTGGTGATGCCGTAGCGTGCGCCATCCAGGCTGTGGTCAGCGACCTTGAGCGGCTTGTCCTCGCCCTTTTCCGTGGCCTTCGGATCCCACGAATACGCAGGGGCCTCCTGGATGAACCCAGGGCATCCACGATCAGGGTGCGCGTCGGTGGGCCGTGCGACGAGCAGCGCACCCGACGCGAGCAGCGACGCCATCAGGCGGATGCCATACAGAACATCGTTATCGGCGTCGGTCGAGGTGACGCCATGCGTCTTCCTCATCTCGACCTTGAACGATGCCGCCGACGGGTCGACGATTGTATACCGCGGCGTCAGGCGTACTGAGGTCGTGGCCGGGAGGTGCCGGTCATTCAGCCATGCGATGAACTCACGGGCAAGCTCGGCGTCGGTGAGTTTCTGCTGCGCAAGCTTCGAGTCATGCCGGTACTCGTCAACAAAGAACAGGCGGGGTGCTGGTCGTCCGAGGCTGTCGGTCTCTGCCGAGATGCCGAGGAGGAGGGCTGCGGTGGCGTTCGTCGTTCCGTAGTCGAGTGAGACGCTGATGAGTTCACGCATCTCGGGGAGGTCGTCCCAGGCGATCGTATGCTTCTCCGGGTCCCACATGTCGAAGATCGCGCCCTCAGCAGCAACCCACTCGCCCTTGACGAAGCGGCGATACCAGAGGCCGGTGAACTCGGTCTTGATCTGGTGCTTGTACTCCTCGGACAGGGCCGGGTTGTCGTCGAGCTGGAAGTGCCAGGACCGCCACCCGGTGAGCGCCGTACCAATCCGGTCGAGGAACTTCGCCTTGAGCCAGTGAGCGGGAGAGTCCGGGTTCGTGGTGCCGAACAGCTTTGCCCGCGGCGGAGACATGCGCCCGAGGAGCTGGGTGAAGAACTCTTCCGGGATGACGGTGACCTCGTCGACGTAGGCGAGGGCGACGGTCAGACCACGGAGCACCTTCTCCGACTTCGCATCCGACGCGCCCAGCACATGCACGGTGCGCCCCAGGATGCGGGCGGTGGGAGCGCCGGCCGTGTAGTGCACCAGCCTCGCGAGGGGCCCGAACAGGGACGGGTTCATCAAAGGCTCGAACACGTTCCGGTACGCCGAATCCCTGGTGCGGGCGATCACGACGATCACACCACCCTGTGCGAACAGCACAGCCATCAGGAACCGCAACAGGGAGACGATCGTCTTCCCGGAACGAATCGCACCCTCGAAAATGTTCACGCGAACCTTCGACTCGCGCAGGGACCGCATCTGCTGAGGGCCCAGAACGTTCGACGCCTCAGCGTCGTCGATGTCACTCATCTTCGTGGAGCCCCAACTCGAGGATCAGGTTCATCAGCATCGACTCCGCCTCAGCAACACCCTGGTCGTCATCGTCACGGATCAGCTCACGGGCGTCCTTCAACGCGAGAGACGCAGCCCGGTGCAAGTTCAGGATGTCGCCCGTCGGCGCCCGATCCAGCTCGTGCTCCTCGTACGTGTTCTCCTTGCCGCCGAAGTTGAACGCCAAGAACGGCTGATCGATCGCAACGAGATGATCCGTCGCTTTCGCCATCAACTCGTCGATCAGCTCGAGCCGGCGCACCTTCATGTCGTGCTGGCGTGCAGCGGTCGCAGACGCCGTCTGAGTCGCACGATCGAACGTGAGATCCTCATCGGCGGCGATCTTCGACACGGATGAGGGGGCGATCAGCAGTTCACGTGCGATCGCGTTCCGAGGCATCCCGGACTGGATCAGCTCAATCGCGCGTGCGCGTACATCTGCTTCGACCGGGCGTCCTTGGGCCATGGTTCACCTCGATCGTGCGCCACCTGGACGCGGTCACGTGCGGCAGTGTGGCCGAATGGAGAAGTAGGCAAGGACGGCTGAAGCCCCGGCTCCTCTTGTGAGGGCCCAGGGCTTCGTGCACCAATGAGGCGACTCTTTCAGAGTACCCCGGTCACATTGGACACATTCAAACACTCGTCGGGATCTTTTCGTCCGAAGGTTGGGGCTGTCGTGTAGGCGTGCTTCAGCGCCTCGACGCGCCGCAGGTCTTGCGTGTTGATGAGCCGCTCTCCGTCCAGCTCCTTGGTGCGGATGTTCAGGCCTCGGTCGGCGAGCCACCGGCGGATCGTGCGCTTCGACCTGCCGAGCGTGAACGCGGCTTCGGCATAGGTGAGCCAGGGCTTCATGACGCACCCATGAGGGCCTCGGGGGAGCCGTGCTTGATGCGCAGCCGGTCCGCGTGGGCGCGGAGGGCTTGGTGTGCGTTCATCCTGTGCTCCTCCTGGCCGTGTAACTCTGGTTTCAATTGTAGTCCATGATGTAACTCCGGTTACACTGACTCTGTGCAAGATGAGACCCTAGACGTCCTCGGCCGCTACCAGGCCAGGATGCTCGGGATGCCCGCCCGGCGAGCCGAGTTGATCGCGGAGGCACGCGAGGCGGGTCACACATGGCAGGAGATCGGTGCTGCGCTCGGGATGAGCCATGCCGGGGCGATGAAGGCCGCGAGGGTGACTCGTGACTGACCTGTTCGCCGTCTACCGACTGTTCTCGTCTGCCGACGTGCTGCTGTACGTCGGGGCGACCAAGAACGTGCGGACGCGGATGTACCAGCACCGGGCGGACAGGCCATGGTGGGGTGAGGTTGACGAGACCCTGACGACGCTGAAGTGGTTCGAGACTGTGGAGGACGCGGCACAGGCAGAGTTCGACGCAATCAGGCGGGAGCGACCGGTCCACAATGTTGCCTCGACCGAGGGGCGGCACCCGCAGATGTACCGTGTGCCGTCAGGGCGGCGAGGTCCGCGCCGTGCGCGTGTGATCGCCATGGCACCGGATGGGGCAGGTGATGAGCTCATGGCAGCGCAGGCCGAACTCGAGGCTTTGGAGGCGGAACTGCGCCGAGAGCGCTCGGCACGCAACCACGCGCTCCGTGCTGCCCTGGCGTCCGGCGTGACATGGAAGCGCGCGGGGAGAGGTCACAGGCCTCTCCCCGCGCGGCATCCAGATCTCGATCAAGGAATCCGACTAGCCCTCCTCGTAGTCGTCGAGTGATACCCGGCAGTCGATGCACGCCGCGCGGGCTCTGGGGCTCCCGTAGGTACGAATCTCCTGGATCCGGTGCCCTTCGTGGGATGCGTGGTCGCGGGGAATGTGCTTCCGCACTAGTGCCGTGGCGGCTCGGTATCCGCGCTCGTAGGCGTCCGCGTAGGCACGACGCATGTGGACGTGGTGCCGCTCCGGGTAGACGCGCAGGGCGACCGCCAGAGCCTCGCGGCGGATCTCGTCAGGCATCATCGCCCTCCTGGTCCTCGCGCCCACCCACATATGTGTCCCGGGTGCCAGCCTGAGGTCGGTGAGTAGACTCCCCCGCATGACGGACAGCCAGCGCTACCTCATGGTCGGGATCGGCGGGATGATCCTCTTCTCCGCCAGCCGGTTCGCCAGTATCCCGTTCCTGGACGGGCTCGGCTGGGGCTTCGGGCTCATCGGGGCCATCTCCCTCATCCTGGCCGCCACGACCCGGCACGAGGCCGGGCAGTAGGTCACCCATCACGACCCCCGTCTGGACGGTTGGTGCACGCTTCGAGGTGCTCTTCCCACTCGTCAACGTGCACATGCTCGCCGCACGAGTGGCGCACGAAGTCACACAGCATCTCGGCTCCCATCTGGGCGGTCTGGATGCGCGTCGGCGTAGTGCGCCTCGATGTTCCACAGCAGGACGCCGCATCGGATACACGCGAGCACCTGCACCTCGGGCTGCCCGGTGGTCACGACCTCGGCGCGAGGTACAGCGCTCGACTCGCCCGGCACCGAGACAAGCGTCCACATATGCCGCTTGTCCTGATCGTCCCAGTCGACCTCCCACACGCTGCTGTCGTCGCACATCCAGCGAGCGCCGAGCGGGTAAGCGTCCGCGCTCACGTACGGACGCTGCGGCTTATGCTCCGGCTCTGGCAGATAGACGATCCCCATCACTGACCCCCATCTGGGCGGTCTGGGTGGCACGAGCAGAGGCATTCCCAGCCCGGGGTCGTGCCATCGCATGCCTCGTGGTCGCCGCGCTCGCACTCGCCCGAGTCCTGCCCGCTCAGCACGTGCTCACTCCGGTTCGTGCGGTCTGGCGCGCTCGTCAGCGCCTCGATCCGAGCAGCGGCCTCCCGCATCAGATCGGTCGCAGTCTCGCCGCGCCATCCCTGCCGGAGCAACCTCACCAGGGTCTCGTCTACGTGCGTGCTCATCGCTCTGTGCTCCCATCTGCGTCTCTCTGCTTCACCGCACGCTTGGCGGCGCGGTTCTTCTCCACCTCGCGGATCAGCTCGTCGGTGAGAGCCTCGACCCTCGCCCACGCCTCCCGTGCGAGCGTCGCCCGCTCCCTCCACCTGCGCAGCGCCGGCACGGTCAGGGACTGCCCGCGGGCCAGGAACTCGCTAACCATCGACTCCCGCACGGCATCGATCGCCGCGCGCCGCGCCTGGGCGGCGAGGTCGTTCCCGCGCTCCCGAAGCTCAGCATCCGACAGCGCAGGCGTCTCATCCCGGACAACTCGGAGATTCACTGCTCCGTTCCTTCCTGCTTCACCGGTACCCACGGGCCAGCCGGTCGGGTAGGCGTCGCTTTCGTGCGCTCATAGACGACGCCGGTCAGGTCCGGTCCGAGCGTCCGCTCCCAATTCGGTTCGTCGGCCATGCCGACATCACTCTCCTTCGGATCGATGGCGCGGGACAGGCGCTCCTGGTAGTGACTCAAGGGGAATCCGCCAATCGCCAGATCTCGCCGCACCTCTTGGATTGCGGCACGGAGGGCGTCGCGCTCGGCCCGCACCTCGGCATCATGAGCAGCCAGCCCGCGATTGAACTCGGCATCCGCATCACGTCCGGGCTTCGTGCTGTGCTCGTACACGTAGCGCCAGTAAGCGAGCCGAAGCTGCTCGATGGTCGGTGTGAAGTCGCTCATCGCTCGCCCTGCCCTTCCTGGAGCACTTCCCGGTTTCGCTGGACGTGGATTCCCGTGAAGGTCTCCACGCGGAACGCCTCATCCGGGGCATCAAGGATCGCCTGCGATGCGCGGAGATTGCCGCGCGCGATGCGGCGCAACTCCGAGATCATGTATTCAGGTGTCTGCCGCCCGTAGTCCATGAACCCGCGCCCCGATGGGAGACTCGGGAGCACCACGGATGTCATGCGATCAGCCACGGTTCTCCGCCTCTCCCTGCTCGGTCATGCGGCTCTCCTCACCATCTGGTCCATCAGCTGCCGGCCGATGTGCTCCGTGTAGGCGGGAGGGATCGCCTCAGCAATCGAATGACGGTTCTGCGTCCAATCGATGCCCATCGCGGCCTGCCACTCCACCACAGTCCCCTTGCCCCCTCCATCGCCATACACCGCGTAGTAGGGCCCATCGAAGAACTGACCATGCCTCCATCCCCGCACACGCCCACGGTGAGGAACGTGCGCCGGCGGTCGTGCCTGGAACCCGCTCACCTCGAAGTACCGATGCCTGATCACGTCCAGCCCGAACATCTCTCCGCAGAGGGTGAGGTCGCGGCGCACGTCAGACCCCATGACGTTCTCGATGACGTACGGCAGCCCGGTGCTGTTCGCCCACTCGCGCATCTGCTCCACAAGCTTCGGCTTCGCCGTGCGACCAGCGTTCGTCCCGGTCGTCAGCGCCGTGTACCCCTGGCAGGGGCACGACATGTGTATCGCCGCGACCGACCCGAGGCACGGCCTACTGCATCGCCGGAAGTGGAAGCATCCCTCCAATCGATCCTGAACGAGTTGCGTCGCATCGCCCTGGATGAACCTGAATGGATAGTCGGGCTGGGGATCAATGTCGACCCCGACCACATCGAAGCCGGCTCGGTAGTACCCCACAGCCGCCCCACCAGCACCGCAGAACAGGTCCAGCACAATTGGCCTCCCGCTCATCGGTTCTCTCCCTGCTCGGTGACGGCGGCAGCAGCACGCAGAGCGGCCAGCATGTGAGTGCGCCCCGGATGTATGTGTGCCGAGCGCTTGTAGGCGGTGATCGCGGCGTCCAGTTCTTCCTTCGTCGGCTCGTGACGCTGCTCTCCCTGCTCGGTGACGGCGGCAGCAGCACGCAGAGCGGCACGCGCAGCGTCCTCCCACGACCACGGCACCTTCCTGTTCGTGGCCTTGCGTATGGCCGTAGCCACGTTGCTGACGACGGCGTCAGACGGTTCGCCCTGTGGCTCCCACGGGGATGCGGGGCGGCGGAAAC
>NZ_JAVDUM010000008.1:0-170801 GCF_031456305.1 Microbacterium resistens | reverse complement strand
CGGGGTCGCCTTCTCGCGCGCTCGCGCCGGCCCGGTGGTTGTTTGGCTGGGGGGGGTGCCGGGTTGAGTGCCTGGCTCCTTCTGCTACGTTCCCCCCCCCCCCCCCCCCCCCTACGAGGATCATCACCGATTCGCGGCGCGGACGCGAGTGACGACCAGGCGTAGAACAGGCCACCTTGCGGCTTGGACGGCGTCTCCCTCAGGAATACCGTGCTTGAGCGCAGATCGGCGGACGATCACGCGGCGTGCGACCATGCCGCCAACGCGGCACGGATCGCCTCGGATCTGTTCAGATGCTCCCGGTCGGCGCGCTCCATCACTGCAGCAAGCTCGGCCGCTGTGAGCCTGACCGGAACGACCTGGGCTGCTTCGTCGCCTCGAGCAGGACGCCCCCCGGTACGGCGTAGCAGCTCCTCGACGCCGTACCCAGCCTCAGCCTCAGCCACCCACTCATCGACCTGCGCCTCAGAGATCTCCTGACCCCGCATTTTCCTACTCATATATCAAGCGTAATACGAAAAATCGTCAGAGAGAAGATTACTCTCGAACGGTCCCTATCCCGCGGCGTCGCCACCCTCCGGCAGGAGCAGTCCCGTGCGTTCCGCGACGCCTGCGAGCCGTCGATCGAAGGTGGCGAGGCGTCCGTCGTAGCGCTCGGCGGTGGCGAGGACGCAGGCGTCCGGCATCTTGAGTCCCCGTTCCGCGCGGAGACGGGCGAGCGCGAGAGCCTCTTCGGGCCCGAGGTCTGCGACTTCGACACCGATCGCGCGCAGGTCACGCCAGACGCGATCCTCACGCCCGCGCTTCGCGGGCCCAACGAGAACCTCGGCGAGGGTGAGCGGATGCACGAGGTACGGCGGCTTCTCCCTCTCGAGGATCGCCACCGCCGCATCGTGGTGGGCGTCACCGGCATCGAGGAGACCGATCAGGACTCCGGCGTCAAGAACGATCACTCAGGCCACCCGCCACGGACCTCTTCGAGATAGCCGGCGCCGTAGGAGTCGGAATGTGCGCCGGCGAGCGCGCGGATGCGGGCATTGCGCCGCTCCTCGGCATACGCATCGCTCTCTTCGATGGCCTTGGCGCCTTCTTCGAGAAGACGCAGGATCAGAGCGCTCTCGCGGCCCTCTTCCGGCCAGCGGGCACGTGCGACATCGAGAGCATGCACAACCTGAGGAGTGTGCGTGATGTGCGTACGCGGATTCGTCGTCGGCATACCCAAAAGTGTAACACCGCAGACTTGGTGCTGCACCGGGTATCAACCGCTCCGCGGGCTCCCGGGCACCGGCGCCGCCGCCGTCGCCGTGTCGTCACGGAGACTCAGCGCGTCGTCACGGAGACGGCGACCTCGACGGAGTAGTCCTGCTCGCTCTGACCGAGCACGCTCTGGCGCACCTCCGTGCCGCGCAGTTCGATCCGCCGTTCGGCGACGGCATCGAAGAGCGCGACGACGGCCGGGTGCATCGCTCCATCCGGGAGCATCTCCCCCGCCGCCGGGGTCCACGTCGAGACCAGCTCGGTGCGTGCGGGGAGAGTCCCGGCGAACGCCTGCGGGCCGCACTCCGCACTGTCGAGCTCGGTGAGAGTGGGCCAGCAGCAGACGATCTCGATCGTTCCTCGATCTCCCGCCCGAAGCGTCGTCCAGAACCGCCCGCTCGGGCCGAGGCCCGACGCCCGCAATCGCTCGAACAGCTCGCCGAACACGGCATCGGCGTCCTCATCGGACAGCGAGTCGACATCGTCGGCGGCCACCGGGATCACCTGTCCGATGAACGGCTGCTCCGCCATCTCGCGCATCTCCACCGGGACCGGCACCGACAACGCGCGAACCGTCTCCGTCGCGGCGGCGAACGCCCGATCCTCATCGACGCGAGCAGCGAGGATCCGCCGACGATGCTCCGTCAGTGCAGCGCCCACCTCAGCGTCCATCCCGGCGCCCGCCCCGCCCGCTCCGCCTGCGGTGACCGCCGCTGCAACCGCCGGGAGCGGGACCCCTGCGTCACGAAGCACGCGCACGAGCACGCCGGCACGGACCTGGCCCTCTCCGTATCGCCGATACCCCGACAGGTCATCGACCTCGGCCGGCACCAGCACGGCCTTCTCGTCATAGTGGCGGAGCGCCTTCACGCTCAGCCCCGTCAGGCCCGCGAACTCACCGATCTGCAGCATGTGTCCAGCATCGCGGCTCCCCCTACCGGAGGGTCAATCGCCGCCGCTCACGCCGGTGCGGGAAGCGGCAGCGTACGGCCGAGCAACTGCCCCGGCCATCCCGCCACGTCGAAGACGGAGATCCGCTCATAGCCGCAGGACTCGTAGAACCGGATGAGCGCCCCGGACCCGCCGCCGTAGCAGTCCACCCGCAGACGATCGACCCCGAGCGCGCGGGCCCGGTCGTCCGCGACCCCCATCAGGTGACGGCCGATCCCCCGTGCTCGCGGCTCCCGGGAGGCGATCAGCAGGCGCACGTAGGCCTCGGGTCCGCTCGCCGGCGGCACGTAGTCCATCGCCTCGCCGAGCACGAGGACCCCGCAGACGCCGAGCCCGGGGTGCTCCGCGACCCAGGCCTCCGGCAGCGCGCAGAGCTCCGTCACCTGGTCGATCCGCCGCTGCTGCGTCGACCACGGCTCCGCCCCCCACTGCCCCTCGTTCCCGATGCTCACGAACCAGGCGATGACCTCGTCGAACAGGGCCAGGATGGCGGGCACGTCCTCGTCACCGGCTCGGCGGATCAACAGCTCGGCGCTCGGCAGCTCGGTGCTCGACGGCTCGGCGCTGGTCGGCATCGGGCCTCCTTCGTGGTCGGAGTCGGGTCCTGCCGATCCTTTCACGCTCCGCCGCCGACGCGAGGCGGTGTTATCGTCGTTCGCATGAGGTCACCCGAATCGGACAGGGCAGGGCTGCCGGCACGCCGGTAGCCCGAGATGCACCAGACCCGCCGTCAGTGACCCATCGCGCCGCTTTTCCGCCGCGCCGTCGCTGATCCTCGCGCATCCGAGCACCGGTCGTGCCGAACGTTCCCGTTCGTCGCACCCTTCTCGGAAGCAGCCGTCATGCCCGTCCTCCTGTATCTCCTCGCCCTCGCCGTCTTCGCCCAAGGAACCTCGGAGTTCGTCCTCGCCGGGCTCCTGCCCGGAATCGCCCATGACCTCGGGACATCCCTCGCCGAAGCCGGCCTCCTCACCTCGGGGTTCGCCCTCGGCATGGTCATCGGAGCGCCCGCGATGGCCGCCGCCGGTCGCCGCCTCCCTCCGCGCTGGACGCTGACCGGGTTCCTCGCGCTGTTCATCCTCGCGCACGTGGTGGGAGCCGTCGCCGGAGACTTCGGCGTCCTCCTCGCCAGCCGCCTGCTGGCCGCGTTCGCGAACGCCGGGTTCCTCGCGGTCGCGCTCTCGACCATCGCCGCCCTCGTCCCGGCGGCGCGCCTCTCCCGGGCGCTGTCGATCGTGCTCGGCGGCATCACCCTCGCGTTGATCGCCGGCGTCCCCGCCGGAGCGCTGATCGGCGACCTCCTCGGCTGGCGATCGACGCTCTGGGCCATCTCGCTGCTCTGCGTCCCGGCGCTCCTCGCCATCGTCCTCGCCGTGCCATCGGGACGGATGGACGCGGATGTCTCCGCCGAGGATGCGGCCGGGCCGGTCGCCCTCCGGCACGAGCTCTCCGCCCTCCGCACCCGGCCGGTGCCGACGAGCGTCGTCCTCGCGGTGCTGGTGAACGCGGCGACGTTCTGCACGTTCACCTATCTGGCACCCGTCGCGATCGAGGGAGCGGGGGTCGCGCCGGGCGCCGTGCCGCTGCTGCTGGCGCTCTTCGGCGTCGGCGCGTTCCTCGGTGTGACGATCGCCGGCCGCATCGGGGACCGGCGCGGCCGGGGTCTGATCTCGCTGACCGCTCCCCTGCTGATGCTGGGCTGGGCGATGCTCGCCGCGTCAGCCTCCGTCCCCTGGCTCCTCTGGGCGCTCACGCCGTTCCTCGGAGCTCTCTCCTTCGCCCTGGGGAGCACGCTGGTCGCGCGGGTCGTCGCCGCGGCGACCCCCGTCGCCCCGACGATGGCGGGTTCCTTCGCCACGGCCGCCCTCAACCTCGGAGCCGTCATCGGCCCCGTCGCGGGCGGCGCGGTCATCGGAGTCCTCGGCGTCACCGGCCCCGTGATGATCAGCGCGGGGCTCGCCGCCCTGGCGCTCGCCTGCTGGTGGCTGCTGCCCGGAGGACGATCGGATGGCGGCGGGGTGTGAGCGGACGTCACCCCGTCATGGCGCTCCGGCGCCGCGCTCCTCTCCTACGCACTGCTCTGCACGTCCTCTGCATGACTCTGCACGGCTATGCACGGTCGATGGCGGCGGTCGCGGCCGCTCTGGCCTCGTCCGCCGTGGACGCGGCGAGCGCGGCGCCGGCCGCCCGTCGGCAGTCCTGGGCCGTCAGCCCGGCGAGGGCTGTCGCGACCCGGCCGAGGGAACGCGACGTCATCGACAGGCTGGTGGCGCCGAGCCCGATCAGCACCGGGGCGAGCGCGGGGTCTCCCCCGGCCTCGCCGCACACGCCGACGGGGCGCCCCGCGGCCGTGCCCGCGGCCCCCACCATCCCGATCAGTCGGAGGACCGCCGGCTGCCAGGGGTCGTTGAGGTCGCCGAGCTCGCTGAGCATCCGGTCCGCCGCCATCGTGTACTGGGCGAGGTCGTTAGTGCCGAGGCTCACGAAGTCGACGACCTCGAAGAGCTCCGCGGCGAGCAGCGCCGCGGACGGCGTCTCGATCATGATCCCGGCCCGCGCCAGGCCGGCGGCACGGCAACGGTCGGCGAAATCGCGCGCCTCCTCGACCGTGGCGACCATCGGCGCCATCACCTCGACCTGCGCGGATTCCGCGCGGGCGGCGAGCGCCAGCGCCCGCAGCTGGTCATCGAGGAGAGCGGGGTCACGCCGTGCGATGCGCAGGCCCCGCACCCCGAGTGCGGGGTTCTGCTCGTGGTCCGGATTGGCGAAGGGCAGCGGCTTGTCGGAGCCGGCGTCGAGCGTGCGCACCACGACCTTCCGCCCCGCGAACGGCGCAAGGACCCCGCGATATGCGGCGACCTGCTCCTCCACGGTCGGAGCGTCCGTCCGGTCGAGGAAGCAGAACTCGGTCCGGAACAGCCCAATGCCCTCCGCCCCTGCATCCGCGGCGGTTACGGCGTCGGCGGCGCCCCCGACGTTCGCGAGCAGCGGGACGGCGACGCCGTCGGCGAGGATCCCCCTCCCGTCAAAGGCGGCGTCGGCCGTCACAGTGGCGGCGCGGATGCTCGCCTCCGCCGGATCCGTCTCGACGACCCCGCGGTCACCGTCGACGAGGACCGTCATGCCGTCGGGGATCCCCGTCGCCCCGACGACGCCCACCACGGCGGGGAGCCCCAGGGAGCGCGCGATGATCGCGGTGTGCGAGGTCGGCCCGCCCTGCTCCGTCACGAGCGCTACGCAGCGGCTGCCCTCGAGCGCCGCGGTGTCCGCCGGGGACAGGTCGACGGCGACGAGGACGAAGGGCGACTCCCGCTCGGGGATGCCGGGCATGTCGAGGCCGAGGAGCTCGGCGACGATCCGGTCGCGCACGTCGCGGACATCCGCCGCGCGCTCCGCCATCCGTCCGCCGAGGGCGCTCAGTCCGCTCTCCTGCGCACCGGCCGCGTCCCAGACGGCACGCGCCGCGCTCGCCCCGTCGTCCTCGACGCGCCTCACCGCATCCGCGATGAGCTCGGGGTCCGCGGCGAGCAGCCGTGCCGCGCTCAGGATCGCGGCGGCCTCGCCCGTCGCCGCGGCGGAGCGCTCGCCCAGCCGCGTCGCCACCGCCGCAGCGGCGCGAGCGATGCTCTTCGCCTCGGCGTCCCGTGCGGCGGGCGCGATCGAGACCTCCGCCGGCGGCTCGGGCACGGACGGCGCGAGATGCACGACGCCGGCCGCTCCTCGCCCGGCGCTGACCCCGCGCCCCCGCAGGACGACGCCCGACGCCACCGGGACGATGGGAGCCACAGGGACGGCGGGAACCGTCCGCGCGGGGTCGGTCGCCTCCTCGACGGGTACGCCACCGACGCTCTCCTGCGATGCCGACGGATCGGCGGCATCCGTTCCCTCCCCGAAGCCGTCGTCGAACAGAGCGGCGAGCCTGTCCAGCGCCGCGTCCCCCTCGGCTCCGGCGGCGCGCAGCTCGATCTCGGTGCCCTGCCTCGCGCCGAGCGTCAGCAGGCGCATGAGGCTCGCCGCTGCCGCCTCCGGCCCGTCGGGGAGGACACGGAGCCGCACGTCGGCCCCGGTCGCCGCCTCGGCGATGAGGGCCGCCGGTCGTGCATGGATGCCGAGCGGATTCCGCACCGTGACGTGTCGCGTGCGCGCAGTCCCGTCCCCCGCCGCCGACGCGGCCGGCGGGGCGAGGGCGGACCCAACCGGCGTAGCAGGCACAGCGGGCACAACGGTCACAGCGGGCGCAGCAGGCTCGCCGAGCTGCTCGGCTTTCGCGCTCAGCGCTCCGGATGCCTCCTCCGCGACCACGTCGAGGGTTCCCCCCGCTGCGGCGGAGACGACCGCGGCGAGCAGTCCCTCCACGAAAGGCGCCGCGGCGAGCCGCACCGGCACCGTGCTCGACCGCAGCTCCAGCGCCAGCTCGGCGCTGAGCACGGCCGAGCCGAGATCCATCAGCACGAGCACGCCGTCGCAGTCCGCCGCGAGCTCGTCGATCGCGCCCGCCACGGCCATCGCATCGGTCCCCAGGACCGGCGCGCCGTCGGCGTCCGTCCCCGCGCCCGCGGCCACCCGCACGAACCCTGCACCGCCGCGAACCATCTGCAGGGCGAGCTCCAGGGCCGCCTCCCCGAGCCTGGCGCTGTGGGAGACGGCGACGACCCCGATCATCAGGCCCTTCCGGAGATCGCCGTCGCCAGCGTGTCGAACAGGAGAGCCGTCGAGGCCGCGCCCGGATCGAGGTGACCCGCGCTGCGCTCGCCGAGGTAGCTCGCACGTCCCTTCCTGGCGACGAGCGGCTCCGTGGCGTCACGCCCCGCCTCTGCGGCGTCGGATGCCGCCCTGGCGGCGTCCGACAGACTCGCACCGCCCGCGACCGCGACGTCGAACGCATCGACGGCCGGAGCCATCGCGTCGTACATCGTCTTGTCGCCCGGCTCCGCCTTCCCCCGGGCGACGATCCCGTCAACGCCGGCACGCAGCGAGGTGCCAAGGCCTGCGGCATCGAGCTCGGCCACCGGTCCCGTCGTCATCCCCATGCGCAGGAAGAACGTGCCGTAGAGGGGGCCGCTCGCGCCGCCGACCGAGCTGACCAGCGTCATGCCGACCGTCTTCAGCAGCTCGTCGGCGGTCGCGGGCTCCGCCTCGTCGAGCTTCGCGGCCACCGCGTCCATGCCGCGCGCCATGTTCGCCCCGTGGTCGGCGTCGCCGATCGCGGAGTCGAGCTCGGTGAGCCAGTCGCGCTTCTCGGCCACCGCATCGCGGAAGAGCCGGATCCAGGTGCGGAGGGTTCCCGTGTCGATCGTGTCGGTCATCGCCATCCCCTCTCAGGCGCCCCAGCGGAGGCCAGGCGTGCTCACCGGCGCGTCCCAGAGCCGGAGGAGCTCGTCATCGGCCTTCAGGACCGTCACCGAGCAGCCGGCCATGTCGAGGGAGGTGATGTAGTTGCCGACCAGGTTGCGCGCGATCTGCACACCCGCCTTCTCCAGGAGCGTCGCCACCTCCCCGTACATCAGATAGAGCTCGATGAGGGGCGAGGCGCCCATGCCGTTGAGCATGACGATCGCGGGACCTGTGGCGTCGAGGTCCGCGAGGATCGGATCGACCAGCTGCTGGGCGATCTCCCTGGCGGGTGCGAGCGGCACGCGATGACGGCCGGGCTCGCCGTGGATCCCGATGCCGATCTCCATCTCGTCATCGGGGAGGTCGAAGGTCGGCTTGCCCGCCGCCGGCACCGTGCAGCTCGTGAGCGCCATGCCCATCGAGCGCCCCTGGCCGTTGACCCGCTGGGCGAGCTCGACGACGGCGGCGAGGTCGCGTCCCTCCTCGGCCGCCGCGCCGACGATCTTCTCCAGCAGCACGGTGAGGCCGACCCCGCGACGCCCGGCCGTGTAGAGCGAGTCCTGCACGGCGACGTCGTCGTCCACCACCACGGTGCCGACCTCGATCCCGTCCATCTCCGCGAGCTCGGCGGCCATCTCGAAGTTCAGCACGTCCCCCGTGTAGTTCTTCACGATGTGCAGCACTCCGGCGCCGCGGTCGACGGCCTTCGTGGCGACCTGGACCCGATCCGGCGTCGGCGAGGTGAACACCTCACCGGCGACCGCGGCGTCCAGCATCCCGAATCCGACGAAACCGCCGTGCAGCGGCTCATGACCGGAGCCGCCGCCGGAGAGCACCGCGACCTTGCCCTGGTCCTTCGGCGTCGCACGGGTGATGACGTGGTTCCCGAGGTCGACCGCGAGCTCGGGATGAGCCAGGCTCAGCCCCCGCAACGACTCGACGAGCACGTCTTCCGGTGCGTTGATGAGCTTCTTCATCCTGAGATCTCCTTCGATCGAATGGGGGAAAAATTCGTCAATGTCGAATATTCTCTGACCTAGTCTGCTTGTCAAGCATGATCCCGCCAGGGACGGCGGAGGCGGAGCCCACGGGAGGAGAGGCGCATGATCCAGGCCATCGATCGCGCCGCGAAGGTGCTCGCCCTCCTGCAGGGCGCACGGCGCCTCGGCATCAGCGATCTGGCCGCCGCACTGGATCTCCCTCCGTCCACGGTCCACGGCATCGTCAAGTCCCTGCGCGAGCACGGCTTCGTCGCCAAGGAGCGCGGCGGACAGCGCTATGTGCTGGGCCCGACCCTTCTGAAGCTCAGCAACGTGTACCTGGACACCCTGGACGTGCGGGCGCGCGCCATGCGCTGGACCCAGGATCTCTCGCGGCGCACCGGCCTGTCGGTGCGCCTCGGCGTCGCGCACTTCGACGAGGTGCTGGTGATCCATCACACCCTGCGCAAGGGGGACGGGCAGCAGATGCCGGAGACCGGCCTCGCGATCCCGGCCCATGCCTCGGCGATGGGCAAGGTGCTCCTCGCGTACGACCTCGGCTTCCAGCAGGCCGTCTTCGCCGCGCCGCTGCGGAGCCTCACCGGCGACACCGTCGTCGACGTCGCGCGGATCACGCTGGAGCTCCCGGCCATCGCGGACCGGGGCAGCGCCGTCGAACAGGACGAGGCGGTGATCGGCGAGTCCTCCGTCGCCGCGCCCGTCGCCGATGCCGAGGGAGACATCGTCGCCGCCGTCGCCGTGGTGCTCCCCACCACCCAGGCCCCGGTCTCGGATGCCGTGCTCGACGCGCTGAGGGAAGCCGCCCTCGGCATCTCCCACGACCTGGGCGCGACATCCTGGCCGCCGCGGCTGGCTCCCCCCGAGGACTGACGCCCCCGGCCTCGAATCGCGCCCTCCCGTCCCCGATGCCCCCGGATGGCGCACACTGGGAGGGAGGCGAGGAGGTCTCCATGACCGAGCAGGACGGCTCATCGGTCCAGGTCAGGATCGACACCGGGATCGTGGCCGGAGTGGAGGACCGCGGATGCGTCCGCTTCCGCGGCATCCCCTTCGCCGCGCCGCCGTTCGGCCAGGACAGGTTCCGCCATCCCCGCCCGCCGGAGCCCTGGGAGGGGGTGCGAGACGCATCGGCCTCAGGTCCGGGCGTCCCGCAGCCGAGCCTCCCGGATGATCCGTGGGACGGCTACTTCAATCCGCAGCGTCAGGGCGAGGACTGCCTGACCCTCGACGTCTGGACGCCGGATGCCGCCACCGCGGGGCTGCCGGTGATGGTCTGGATCCACGGTGGCGGCTTCATGACCGGGACGGGCTCGGCACCGGCGCACGACGGGTTCACCTTCGCCCGCGACGGCATCGTGCACGTCGGGATCAACTACCGTCTCGGCATCGACGGCTTCACGTATCTGGGCGAGGGGACGGACAACCTCGGGCTCCGCGACCAGGTCGCCGCCCTCGAATGGGTGCAGCGGAACATCGCCCGCTTCGGCGGCGACCCCTCGCGCGTGACCGTGTTCGGACAGTCCGCCGGTGCGCTCAGCGTGATGGACCTGCTCGCGATGCCATCGGCGCGGGGACTGTTCGCTCGCGCGATCGCGCAGAGCGGATCCCCCCTCGGCCCCGTCGCCGCGGAGGACGCACTGTCGGTGACCGCACGGATCGCGGAGCGCCTCGGCGTCGCCGCGACCAGGGACGCCTTCGCCGAGGTTCCGGTCGCGCGCACGGTCGCCGAGGTCCTGCCGATGACGATGGAGTTCGCGGATCCCCGCCGTTGGGGCTCCCGCTCCTTCATGGTGTCGCCGTATCGCGCCGTGTACGGGACGCCCTCGCTGCCCGAGGCGCCCATGGCAGTCGCCCCCTCATCCTCCGTGCCGCTGCTGACCGGGACCGTGCGCAATGAGACCACCGGCTTCCTACAGGCACTGGGCAGCGTGGACAGCATGAACTGGCTGGTCGGGCGGAGCATCCTGTCCTCGCTCGGCGTCGACGGCGGGATCCGACGGGCCTACCGGGGCACCAGGGATCCGCATCGCACGATCGACCTCGTGGAGGCGGCCTGGACGGACTGGGCCTTCCGCGCGCCCACCGTCCACCTCGTCGAGCGGCGCACCGCGCCGTCCTTCCTGTACGAGTTCCGTTGGGAGAGCCCGGCCTTCCCTCCCGGCCTCGGCGCGAACCACGCCATGGAGGTGCCGTTCGTCCGCGACGACCTGGCCACCGCGCGGGCGATCGGTCCCGCCGGCGAGCTCATGTACCGGGGCGCCCCCGAGGGGCTCGCCTCGCGCATGCATCGCGCGTGGGTGGACTTCGCCGTCACCGGCGACCCCGGCTGGCCCGCATACGAGACGTCCGAACGCCAGACCATGGTCTTCGACACCGAGAGCGCAGTCGAGAGCGATCCGTCGGGCCCGGAGCGGGTGGCCTGGGGCGCACGACGACAGTAACCGGCCTTCCGCTCGACATGAACCCCTCTCGTCCCTCGACCTGACCTCGTCCCTCAACTTGACCTTGACCCTCGACTCGACCTTGACCCTCGATTTGACCTTGACACCGTGACAAGGTTTCAGATGGAGGACGGAGGTGGTCGACATGACCGGCACGGACAGAAACACGGACACGGACAGAAACACGGACACAGACGCGGGCAGGGCGGCGGAGACGCGGAGGGCGGCGCTGATGGCGGCGCTGAGCGCGCCGTCGGCATCGGCTCGGCTGCAGGCGGCGCTGACCGCGGGGACGGGGCCTGCGCCCGAGGACGTCGAGGTGCTGATCGCGCGGAGCGCGGTCGAGCCCGATTTCTTCGTGCGGGACATGCTGACCTGGGCCCTCGTCCGGCATGACGCCTCTCGCACCGTCCGGCCGTTGATGGCCGAGCTCGCCTCGGAGACCCCGCAGGCGCGGAGCCAGTCCCTGCACACGCTCTCCAAGATCGGGGACGGACGCGCCTGGCCGGCGATCACCACAGACCTCCTCCAGGACACCGACGACGAGGTCGCCCGCGCCGCCTGGCGGGCGGCCGCAGCGCTCGTCCCGGAGGGGCACGAGGCGGCTCTCGCCGAGACGCTCTCGACCCAGTTCGCCCGCGGAGACCGCGAGGTGCAGCGGAGCCTCAGCCGCGCCCTGGCCGCCATCGGGGACGAGGCCGCGAGCGTCGTCGCACGGGCGCAGGAGTCCGCGGACCCCGATGTCCGTGCCCACGCGATCGCCACCGCACGCCTCCTGCACGACCCGGACGAGGACTTCGACGCCGCGATCGCCGAGGCCCGGCGAACGGTCGCCCTGCGCGATGCGCCGGCCGCCGAGAGGTAGAGCGGATGCTGATCGGGGAGGTGTCGGAGCGATCCGGCATCAGTGCGCGGATGCTGCGGCACTATGACCGGATCGGCCTGGTCTCGCCGAGCGACCGGACGCCCTCCGGCTACCGCCGCTACTCGGAGGACGACGTGCGGCGCCTCTTCCACGTGGAGGGGCTCCGCACGCTCGGCCTCGGCCTCAAGGACATCGCGGAGGCGCTGGATGACCTCTCCTTCGCCCCGTCGGCGATGGTCGAGCGGCTCGTCGCACGCACGCGGGAGCGCATCGCGCACGAGGAGGAGCTGCTCGCGCGGCTGACCCGGGTGCAGTCCAGCGGTCCCGCGGCCTGGTCGGACGTGCTGAGGACCATCGGGCTCCTGCGCGGCCTCGACGCGAGCAGCGCATCGGTCCGGCAGCGCACTGCGCTGTCGACGGCGGGGACCGGGGCACAGGATGTCGCCGTGCTCGTCGAGGCCGTGCTCGGCGAGACGGATCCGAACACCGCAGGGGCGCTCCAGTGGGCGATCGCCCGCGCGGGTGCCGCCGCGATCCCCGCCCTGGCCGCGGCGCTGCACTCCCCCGCCCCCGACCGGCGCCATCGGGCCCTCGAGACGCTCGTCAAGATCGATGACCCGCGCGCCGACGAGGCCGTCGCCGAGGCGCACCGACACCCGGATCCGGTGATCGCCGCCCGTGCCGTGCTCGCCCGGGGCCGCGCGGGGAACGCCGACGCGATCACCGCCCTCGTCGCCCTCGTCGCCGAGGGTCGCGACGATGTGGAGGCCGCCGAGGTGCTGGGAGCGCTCGCCGTCGACCACGGTCACGACGCTCCGGCGACCCGAGCGCTCATCGAGGCGCTCGCGACCGCGGAGGCGCCCGCACGATCGCGGCTCGCCGCCGCCCTGGCCGAGATCCCCGGAGCACAGGCACGGGACGCGCTCGTCGGGCTTCTCGACGATGCGGACCGGGGCGTCGCGCTCACGGCCAGGGCCATCCTGCGCGGCCGAGGTGCGGACGAGCCCTCTGCCGTATGACCAACGACCCGCCGGGTTAGCTCAGGCGCTCCGTCGGCCCTCGAGCGCCGTCGTCCCGCTCGTGTCCTGGGCGATGCCGACGATCTCCGCGAGGTCGTCGGCATCGACCTCGCGCGCCAGCGCCTTCGCCAGACCGGAGCGCGTCCGGTACCCGGTCGCCCGCGCGACGTGCGCCATCTGCTCACCGCCGCGGAGACGCGCGATGGCGATGTTGAGCCGTGCCTGCGCACGCCAGCGTCGGAAGGACAGGCCCGTCTCCTCCCGGAAGACCCGCTGCACGTGCCTCTCGCTCACACCGTGCCCGTCCGCGAGCTCGGCGAGCGTCCGGTTCGAGCGCACCGCGGCCCGCGCGAGGCGTGAGATCACGGGGTGGACGGGCGGCGTGAGGACGAAGTAGGACGTGCCGAGGCTCATCAGCGCCCGGTCCAGAGCCGCACGGAGCGGCTCGATCTGCTCGGCGGAATGCGGTGCGACGCCGAGGATCGTCGTCATGATCGCCGTGACCTCGGGCACGACGCCCAGCCTCAGCACCCGGGCGGGGGGAACGGTGCCGTCCGAGAGGAAGGGCCCGAGGACCAGGCTCCCCTGCTCGTACCGCGCGGCATGCGGGACGCCCGCCGCGAGCCAGACCGACTCGTGCGCGCGCAGGGTCATCCGGACGCCGTCGATCGTGACGTGAGCCGTGCCCACCGCGACATGGATCAGATGGGGGACCTCATGCGCATGGGTCGAGTGGCCGAGGAATCGCACCGCGTTCTCGGGCGCGAGGTGCTGCAGCCTCAAAGCCGATTCGTTCACGCCGCCCTCCTGTCGAGCCCTCGTCAATTCGCCGTCGCGCCGTCGTCATGTCGTGCTGGTCACCCCGAGAGGTCGCCTTGGGATCACTTCGACGCCGGATCCAGCTTAGCCTTGCCTTACCTACCTTTCTCCCTCGGCGGTGCCCCGCGCATCGCCCCGTCCTCCGAGGTGTGCATGCGCTCCCGTCTCCTTCCGTCGTCGTTCCTGGCCGTCATCGCGCTGGGCGCGGGGCTCGCCCTCGCCGGCTGCGCCGCCCCCTCGACCGCCGCCCCCGAGCCGAGCTCGACGTCGGCCGCCGCCGAGACCCGCACCGTCACGACCGACCTGGGCGCGGTGACCATCCCGACGAAGCCGAAGAAGGTCGTGCTGCTGAACTACGCGCTGGCCGGCTACCTGTACGACCTGGACGTCCCGGTCGCCGCGATGATCCCGGAGGCGACCAACGTCGAGCCGGTCTTCTCCGACTTCTGGTCGAAGGACGCGGAGAAGGTGGGGACCACGTTCCTCCCGTGGAGCTCCGAGGGCTTCGACCTGGAGGGGATCCTGGCGCTCGAGCCGGACCTCATCATCGCCGGCGGACTCGGATTCCCGCTCATGCAGGCAACGCAGGCGTACGACCAGCTCTCGGCGATCGCGCCGACCGTTGTGGTGTCCGGAAAGCTCACGAGCTGGCAGCAGCAGTACGAGTTCCTCGCGAAGGACGTCTTCGACCGTCCCGCAGTCTATGAGGATGCCCTCACCGCCTACGACGAGAGGGTCTCCGAGGTGCGCGACTCGATCGCCGTCCCCGCCGGGGAGTCGGTATTCCTCAGCTTCACCGCCGACCAGCGCCCCTTCGTGCTCATCGAGGACCGCGGCCTGCCCGCGATGTTCGCCGACCTCGGCTTCCGCCCCGCTCCCCTGTTCGCGAGCGGGCAGTACCAGCCCTACACCGCCGGCGGCGACTCGTTCGAGCTCTCCACGGAGCAGGCCGGCCAGGTCCTCACCCAGGAGTCGCTGTTCGTCTTCGGGTTCAACGCCGAGACGGTCGACCTCGCCACGCTGAAGGTGAACCCCGTCTACGCAGCCCTCCCCTCGTTCCAGAAGGATCAGGCCTACCAGTTCCCGTACTGGTCGCAGCGCGCCGACTACGACGAGTCGATGAAGGTCCTCGACCTCGTCCAGAAGCAGTTCGCGAAGTAGCTCGCGAAGTAAGGCACGCACGCACGCATGAGCTCTCGCCGCTTCACGGCCCATCCCCTGGTCCTGCGCCGTCTCACCGTCATCCGGACCGCCGAGGTCACCCCGCGCATGCGCCGGGTGACTCTCGGCGGGGAACAGCTCGGAGGATTCCAGGAGAACGGGCTCGCCCATCCTCCGTTCGCGAGCCCGATGTTCGACGACCACGTCAAACTGCTGTTCTCCTCCGAGGGGCCGATCGAGCAGGTCCTGCCGATCCAGCTCGCGCACGGCATCGAGTGGCCTGCGGCCCCGACGAGGGCGGGCCGGGACTACACCCCGCGACGGGTGGCCGAGGATGAGCTCGACCTCGACTTCGTGCTGCATGCGGCGACGCACGAGGCCGGCCCCGCCGAGGCCTGGGCGCGGACCGCATGCGCCGGCGACGAGCTCTGGATCGTGGGCCCGAAGTCCTCCGCACAGCTGCCGGAGGATGCCGACCGCACCGTCCTCATCGGCGACGAGACCGCGCTTCCCGCGATCGGACGCTTCTTCGAGGAGCGTCCGATCGCGGGACCCGTCCACGCCGTCATCACGATCGCGGATCCGTCCGCGCGGCAGACGCTCGCCGTCCGCGAGGAGGACGACGTCCGCTGGGTGATCGCCGCACCGGGCGATGCCGTCGCCCTCGACGGCGCGGTCCGCGGGCTCGATCCCGCCGCCTTCGCCGGGACGCCGTACGTGTGGGCGGCTGCCGAGTCGCGCGCGCTCCTGCCCGTGCGGCGATGGCTCGCTCAGGAGCACGGCGTCCCGCGGTCGCACACCGACGTGACCGGCTACTGGCACACGCGCCCCGCCGCTCCTGCGGCGGATGCCTCGGGCGCACCGGCTGCTCCGGCGGAACGTCCGATCGAGACGCCCGTCGCCTGGTTCGCCGTCCGTGCCGCGCTCCGCCTCGGCCTGTTCGAGGCGATCGAGAGCCGGGGAACACGGATCGATGATCTGGAGCGGCGCATCGGAATCGCTCCTGGCACCGCCGCGCCCCTGATCGGCGTCCTCGCCGGGCGGGGACTCCTCGACGCGCACGACGGCACGGTCCGGATCGCGGAGAGCGGCTTGGAGCTCCTCGCCGACGAGCACCTGCGCGAGGGGTTCGACGGGTTCGAGGCGGAGCAGATCCTCGCTCTCGACGCGCTCGCACCCGCGCTCCGCAGCGGCACCGCGGCCTGGGCCGTCGCACACGGACGCACCCTCGCCGCCGAGGCGGAGGAGCGCGCCGAGCTCCGCGAGGAGCTGGTCGAGCACGCGGCGGGCCTCGCCTACCTCATGCCCGCGCTGCTGGCGCTCCGACCCTGGCCGGACAACGCCTCGCTCGCCGTCCAGGGCCCCGGCTCATCCGTCGTCCTCGATGCCCTGCGCCCCGAGGCCGCCGCCCGGGGATGGACCTTCGCCCCGGACCACGCCGAGGTCGCCGTGCAGGTGCACGCCCTCGCGCACCTGACCGATGCCGAGGCGCGCTCCGCGCTCCGCGCCCTCGTCGGCTCCGCATCCATGCTCGCCCTGATCGAGTCGACGCGGGCGGACGCGCTGAACCCGCACGCGGCGGAGGAGGCTCTGATCCGACTGGGGACCACCGGGTCCGGCCCTCGCTCCGCCGCCCGCGTCACAGCGCTCGCGAACGAGGCCGGCTGGACGCCGGGCGCCGTGCACGAGCTCGGCTGGGGCGTGTCCTGCGTCGTCGTCCACGCGCGGGAGGACAAGACCGAGACCGAGACCGAGACCGAGACCGAGACCGAGACCGTCGAACGGTGACCGTCCGCGCCCTGTCACGACGGGAGCCGGATGCGGCACGCCGCCGCACGACTCCCCGCCAGGCCGTCCTCCGCGGCGGCGGGCTCGTCGTGGCGCTCGCGGTGCTGGGGGCGGCCTGCCTCGCGAGCATCGCCGTCGGCTCCGCCCTCCTTCCCCCGGACGTCGTGCTGCGCGCCCTCACCGCTCCGGACGGCTCCCTCTCCCAGATCACGGTGACCGAGGTCAGGGTCCCGCGGACGCTCCTCGGGATCGCCGTGGGCGCCGCCCTCGGCGTCGCCGGCGCCCTGATGCAGGCGCTGACCCGCAATCCGCTCGCCGACCCCGGCCTTCTCGGCGTGAACGGCGGCGCGGCGTTCGCGGTCTCGGCCGGGGTCGTGCTCTTCGGCCTCGTCCACATCTCCGACTACCTCTGGTGGGCCTTCGGCGGCGCGGTCATCGCCTGTCTCCTCGTCTACGCGATCGCGGCGCGGGCCAGGGGCGGCGCGACGCCGGTGCGGCTCACGCTCGTGGGCATGGCGCTGAGCGCGGTGTTCCTCGGGATGTCGACGATGCTCACCCTGATCGATCCCCGGACCTTCGATCGCATGCGCTTCTGGGGCGTGGGCTCGATCACCGACCGCCCCGCGGGGACCCTCGCGACGATCGCCCCGTTCGTCGTCGCCGGCGTCGTGCTCGCCCTCCTCTGCACCCGCGCCCTGAACGCGCTCGCACTCGGCGACGAGGTCGCGCGCTCCGTGGGCGTGCGGATCGGGCTGACGCGGCTGACCGGGTTCGTCTCGATCGTGCTGCTCTGCGGCGCAGCGACCGCCGCCGCCGGCCCGATCGCCTTCATCGGACTCATGATCCCGCACGCGGTCCGCCGTCTGACGGGTCCTGACCAGCGCTGGATCGTGCCCTACGCTCTCGTGCTCGCCCCGGCGCTCGTCCTCCTCTCCGACACGATCGGGCGCCTGATCGTCTGGCCCGCCGAGCTCCAGCTCGGCGTCGTCACGGCGCTCGTCGGCGGGCCCGTCCTCATCGCGCTCGTGCGCACCTCGACGAGGACCACCTGGTGAGCGCGTCCGTCCTCGTCCTCAGAGCGGGCGGCCTGAGCATCCGCATCCGGCGCCGCTCGCTGCTCGTCGCGGCGGCGCTGGTGGCGGTCCTGCTCGCGGCTCTCGTCGCTGCCCTCACCCTCGGCCCGAGCGGCATCGAGCCCGCGTCGATCCTCCACGCGCTCACCCCCGAGGCCTCGGCGGGCGAGCGTCTCGTGTTCGAGTGGCGCGCCTCGCGTGCGCTGGCCGCGATGCTCTTCGGCGCCTGCCTCGCGGTCGGGGGCGCGATCTTCCAGACCCTCACACGCAATCCGCTCGGGAGCCCCGACATCATCGGCCTCGGGGCCGGCTCGTACGCCGGAGTCGTGGCGGTGATCATGATCGGCGGCACCGGGTTCCTCGCCACCGCCGCCGGCGCCGTCGCCGGCGGCCTCCTCGCGGCCGTGCTCGTCTACGTCCTCGCCTTCAAGCGGGGCATGCACGGGTTCCGCCTCATCATCGTGGGGATCGCGATCGGCGCGATGCTCCGTGCGGCGACGTCCTGGTTCAGCGTCAAGGCCGACCTCGACGCGGCGCTCCGGGCCGCCATCTGGGATGCGGGCACCCTCAACGGCATGCGCTGGCCGACACTGGCCGCCGCGGGCCTCGCGGCGCTGCTGGTCGCCCTCGTCCTCCCCGCGGTCGCCCGGAGGCTTGCCCCCTTCACCCTCGGAGACGAGGCGGCGGCCTCCGTCGGGCTCAGGGTGGAGCCGTCGAAGGTGCTGCTCGTGCTCGCCGGCGTCGCGCTCACCGCTCTCGTCACCGCCGTGACCGGGCCGATCAGCTTCATCGCGCTGGCCGCCCCGCAGATCGCGCGCCGTCTCACCGGCGGGACATCCGGGGTGGGCCTGACCGTCTCGGCGCTCGTCGGCGCCGTGCTGCTGGCCGGCGCCGACCTCCTCGCCCAGTACCTGATCCCCGGGGTCAAGCTCCCGGTGGGCGCGGTGACCGTCGTCATCGGCGGCTCCTACCTGGTCTGGCTCCTGATCCGAGAGGGACGACGAACATGACCACGAACATGAGGATGCGGATGACATCGCGGAGCGGTGCGGGCGCGGGCGGCCCCGCGATCAGCCTCACCGCTGAGGGGCTGACGGCCGGGTACGGACGCACGCCCGTCCTGGACGGCCTCGACGCCCGTATCCCCGCGGGATCGTTCACCGCGATCATCGGCCCCAACGCCTGTGGCAAGTCCACGCTGCTGCGTGCCCTCTCCCGACTCCTGCCCGCCCGCTCCGGACGCGTCCTCCTCGGAGACTCCGACATCCGCGGGCTCTCCAGCCGTGAGCTCGCCCGGCGGGTCGCCCTGCTCCCCCAGTCCCCGATCACCCCCGAGGGGATCACGGTGGGAGACCTCGTCGGGCGCGGACGCTTCGCCCACCAGGGCGTCCTGCGCCAGTGGTCAAGCCAGGACGAGCGCGCGGTCGCCGCCGCCCTCGCGGCCGCCGGCGTGACGGACCTCGCCGAGAGACAGGTCGACGAGCTCTCCGGCGGCCAGCGACAGCGCGCCTGGATCGCCCTCACCCTCGCCCAGGAGACGGACGTCCTGCTGCTCGACGAGCCGACGACCTTCCTCGACATCGCGCATCAGGTCGAGGTGCTCGAGCTCGCCGTCCGTCTGCACGAGGAGGGCCGCACGGTCGTGGCGGTGCTGCACGAGCTCGCGATGGCCGCCCGCTATGCCACCCATCTCATCGCCATGCGGGACGGACGGATCATCGCCCAGGGAGAGCCGCGCGACGTCGTCACGGAGCAGCTCCTCCGGGACGTGTTCGATCTCGATGCGCGGGTCATCCCCGATCCGGACACGGGGACGCCGGTGGTGCTCCCCCGCGCCGTCCGCCGCACCCGGGAGCTTCCTTCGAGCTAACACCCCTCCGCCAGCCTCTACCACCCCGAAACGAACGAAACGAACAGTTTCGTGACATTTTGTGGGATTCGGCGCTAGGGTGAGGACACAATTCGGGGCATGCCTCCGTGCCCGACGTCGAAGGAGATGTGGGATGTCTGATCCGTTCACCTGGTCCCTGTCCCGACGTCGACTCCTCCAGGCCGCGCTCGTCGGCGGGGCAGCAACCTGGCTCGTCGGCCAGCAGGCCTGGCCCGCCGCCGCGGCCGGAGACGACTTCGAGACCGTCATGTCCCGCTGGACGATCCTGACCACGGGCAGCTCGATCGACCCGTCCGACCCCGACTACGCCTCGGGGATCGCACAGCTCGACTCGCTCTCGACCGGGTACATGTCGACCTATCAGGCCACGGGGACCGAGCTCTGGAGCGATCTTCCGCTCACCGACACCACCCCGACCGCGAACATCTCCGGCTGCGCCGTTCGCCTGAACACGATCGCGATGGCCGTTGTGACTCCCGGGACGAGCCTGTACGGCTCCGCCACCGCCACCTCTCTCGTCATGGACGGCATCCACCGGCTCTGCACGGGCGCCTACTCGCCGGCCAAGACCCGGCGCACCAACTGGTGGGACTGGACCATCGGCACCCCGCAGGCGCTGACCAGCGCGGCGGTCTACCTCCGGTCATCCCTCCCCGCATCGATCCTCGCCGAGCTGCGCGCGAGCGTGGTGAAGTTCGCCGATCCGCTGAGCGTGCCCACCGGCGCCAACTACACCGACGAGGCCCGCATCCAGGTCAAGCTGGGCGCGCTCGACGGGGACGCCACCCGGATCACGCAGGCGCTGAGCTTCCTCGGCGCGAACCTGGCCTATCGCACCGACGGCACCGGGGTCAACGAGTCCCGCGACGGACTCCATCCGGACGGGTCCTACATCCAGCACGGCTCCCTCGCCTACACCGGCACCTACGGGCAGGTGTTCCTCAAGGGCGTGGCGCAGCTGGCCGCCCTCACCGTGGGGACGGCATGGGCGGTGACCGACCCGAACATGGAAAACATGTTCGTCACGGCCGAGAACGGCTTCGTGCCGATGGTCTGGAACGGGCTGATGCTCGACTCCGTGCGCGGGCGGGCGATCAGCCGCGAGACCGAGACCGACGCCCAGGACGGGCTGGCGACGGCCTTCGCCCTGACGATCCTCGCCCAGGGAGACCCGGACGCCGCCCGCGCGGCGTTCTTCCGGCGTGCGGCCAAGGGGATGCTCACGCGGCAGACGGCCGCGCCCTACCGGGACAACCTCGATCTCGCGGGCCTCGCGACCATGAAGCCCCTGCTGAGCGACACCGCGATCGTCGCCGAGCCCGAGCCTGTGGCCCACCACCACTTCCCGGACATGGCGCGTTCGGTCCATCGCCGGAGCGGCTGGGCGGCGTCCTTCTCCCTGTCGAGCGACCGCATCGCCTACTACGAGTCGATCAACGGCGAGAACAAGCGCGGCTGGCACACGGGCGAGGGGATGGTGCAGATCTACCTCGACAACGACAACAGCCAGTTCACCGACAACTTCTGGAACACCACCGATCCCGCCAAGCTGCCCGGCGTCACGGTGAGCCTCAAGACCATCGCCGAGAGCTTCGGCAACTCCACCCGTCCCGATGCGACGTGGGTCGGCGGCAGTGTGCTGGACGGGCTGTACGGCGCGGTGGGCATGCAGCTCAAGTCGCTCGGGACCTCGCTGACCGCATACAAGTCGTGGTTCTGCTTCGACGACGCGATCGTCTGCCTGGGCTCGGGGATCACGGCTCCGGCCTCCACCGGCGCCTGGGTGAACACGATCGTCGAGAACCGCAAGCTCGCCGACCCGTCCGCCACCCTGCTCATCGACGGCACCCCGCAGATCCCCGCACTGGGGAACGGCGCGGCGTTCACCGGGAAGTGGGCGCATCTCGCGGGCGTCGGCGGCTACCTGATGCTCGACAGCGGCGCCTTCAAGGCCTATCGGATCAACCGCAGCGGCTCCTGGTCGGGGGTGAACACCGGCGGCAGCACGACGACGGTGACCAAGCCGTATCTGCAGATCTTCCGCGACCACAGCTCCGGGCCGACCAACGCGACCTACGCGCACGCCGTCCTGCCCTCGGCGACGTCCTCCGCGACGTCGGCGCTGTCGGCGAGCAAGCCGTTCACCGTCGTGCAGAACACCACGACCGCGCACGCGGTGACCGACAGCCGCTCCGCGATCACGATGGCGAACTTCTACGCGGCCGGGACCGCAGGATCGCTCACGGCGAGCGCGCCCTGCTCGGTCGTCGTGCAGGAGACCGCGACGGGACTCCGTGTCGCGCTCTCGGATCCCTCGCGCGCCTCGACCTCCGTCACCCTGACCATCACCGGACGGAGCTACTCGGGCGCCCAGCCGGCCGACGGCGTCACCGTTCTGTCGACGAGCAGCCCGGTCCAGCTCCAGTTCGACACGAACGGCCTCCGCGGCGGAAGCCGTCAGATCACCCTGACCCTCTAGCCCACCGCTCCGGCAGTTCGGCCTTCGCGCTGCTGTTCGGCGCTCCGGCAGTCCGGCCTTTGCGCTGCCGTTCCCTGTCACGCTGCTGTTCTTGGCGGTTGCGCTGTCGATTCCTGTTCACGCGCCGCAAATCTGCGCAGCGGATGCAGGAATGAGCAGCGCGGACTGAAGCCCCGCTCTCGGTTCGCGCTGCTGCTCTCTTCGCGCTGCTGCGCTCTTCGCGCTGCTGTTTCCTGTCGCGGATGGGATCGCGCGGCAGAATCCTGCACGCGCGCCTCAGATCTGCGCAGCGCGGGCGGGGTTATGCAGCGCGGGCAGGGGACGGGCAAGCACCTCAGGGGCGGAGCACAGAGGTGTGCAGGGTCAGGGGGTCGAGGCGCGCAGGCGGAGCGTCGGGAGCAGCGCCTGGTGCTGGATCGTCTCCGCCTCGGTCCCGTTCTCGCGCTCGGCCATCCTGGCGGCGAGCAGGTGCACGGCCCGGCGTCCGACCTCCCGTTTGGGCGGGGCGACGGCACTCAGCGGAATCGCCCCGAACTCGGCGATCTCATCGTCGTAGGCGATGATCGCGAGCTCCCCCGGAATGTCCAGCCCCTCATCGATCAGGGCGGTCAGGAGCTCCAGGGCGCTCTCGTCGTTCTGCACGATCAAGCCGTCCAGGCTCCCTTCGCGGACCGCTCCCGTGATCCGGCGGACGTTCGACGCGAACGCCTCAAGGTCCATGAACTGACCGGCCGCGGGGAGGACCGGGAACGGCGCCTGGAGCCCGAGCTCGTCGAGGCCCGCGAGATAGCCCTCGTGATAGCGGGCTCCCGGTGCGGTGTTCCGGGCGAGCATCGCCACGCGCCGCCGCCCGCTCTCGACCAGGTGGCGGAGCGCCTCGGCGACACCGTGCGCATGGTCGGCGTAGACGGCGTCGTATCGGGCCAGCGGGTTCCCGGGGGCCATCCGACGTTCGAGCACGACCGCCGGAAGTCCGGATGCGGCGAGCCGCTGCCACGCTTCCTCCTGGAACCGCCCGGTCTCGAACGCGGGAGCCAGCAGCATCCCGTCCACCTCGGAGTCCAGCATCCGCTGCACCTGGACGGCGTCATCGGCCGGCTCGTACTCGCCGAGCGTGAGCATGAGCCGCATCCCGAGGCCGGACGCCGCCTCCCTCGCCCCGCGGATGATCTCACCGAAGTAGTAGTCCCGCACCGGGACGAGCATGCCGATCAGGACGCCGTCCTCCGCAGCCGTCCGCTCGTCGGGGCCGAGCCACACCGCCGCACCGTGCCGCCGTCCGAGCTGGCCCGCCTCGACCATCAGGTCGAGGTCCCGCCGGACGGTGACGACGTGCACGTCGAGCTGCTCCGCCAGAGCACGCACCGAGACCGCTCCGTGCTCGCGCACCAGATCGATCAGACGCTGCTGACGCGACCGCACATGAGCGCGCATCGGCCCTCCTTCTTTTCAGCAGGCTATCGGAAACGTGCAAGAAGAACAGAAGCCCTCCGGCCCCGGATCGCTGGCGCTAGCATCGGAACGCGCCGCAGCGGCGAAGGCGAGGAGGCCGGAGATGGATCGGTTCGACACGATCGTGGTCGGTGCGGGGGTCTCTGGCCTGACCGCTGCGCGGCTCCTGATGCGGGCCGGCCGACGCGTCGTCGTGCTCGAGGCTCGCGATCGCGTGGGCGGACGGGTCTGGACGGAGCGGGTCGACGGTCACGTCACCGACCTCGGCGCCTCGTGGATCCACGGGATCGCGGACAGTCCGGTCGCCGCCGCGGCCGAGGCCTTCGGCATGCGGATGAGGGAGTTCACCGTCGGCGGCTATCAGCCGGACAGCCGGCCGATCGCCTACTACGGACCCGACGGGGATCGACTCACGGATGCCGCGGCCCGGAGCTTCGCCTCCGACGTCCATTCGCTGGACGCCACGCTCCTCGGCGTCGTCGCGGCGTCCGCCCCCGACGCCTCCTACCTCGACGTGACGGAGACGGCGCTCGCCGCGCAGGACTGGGACGACGAGCGTCGGGAGCGGGTCCGCGAGTATCTCCGGCATCGATCGGAGGAGCAGTACGGGGCGTGGATCGCGGACCTTGCCGCGCACGGCCTCGACGACGACTCGATCGACGGCGACGAGGTGGTCTTCCCCGACGGCTACGACCGTCTGCCGGTCCGGCTCGCGGACGGACTCGACGTCCGCCTCGGACACGTGGTCTCGCACGTCCGCTGGGGGCGGGACGGCGTGGCCGTCACCACGGACCTCGGAACGCTGACGGCGGACACCGCGATCGTCACGGTCCCGGTGGGCGTGCTCCGTTCCCCCGACCTCGTCATCGATCCACCGCTCCCCGAGCCTGTCGCGGGGGCATTGGGCCGCCTCACGATGAACGCCTTCGAGAAGGTCTTCCTGCGGTTCCCGACTCGTTTCTGGGACGACGGGGTCTACGCGATCCGGCAGCAGGGACCCGAGGGACGCTGGTGGCATTCCTGGTACGACCTCACTCCCCTGCACGGGACCCCGACGCTGCTGACGTTCGCCGCAGGACCGGCCGCCGCGGGCACTCGCGGATGGGACGAGAGCCGGGTGGCCGAATCCGTCATGGTCCAGCTGCGGCGCCTCTACGGCGACCGCGCCGAACGGCCGACGCACGTCCGCGTCACGGCGTGGCAGGACGACCCGTTCGCCCGCGGCGCCTACGCGTACATGACGGTGGGCTCGACGACGGCCGATCACGATCTCCTGGCGACACCGATCGGCGGGGTCCTGCACATCGCCGGCGAGGCGACCTGGACCGATGACCCCGCGACCGTCACGGCCGCGCTCTGCTCAGGGCACCGTGCGGCGGAGAACGTCCTGGGCCGCCCGATCCGCATTGAGGAGGCGTGGAGCGACCGCTGAGCGGCGATGACCGATCGACGCCCGACGGCAGGACGCGGCGCCGGGGTTCTCCGGCTCTTCCCCGCTCGTCGCACGCCGCGGCGGGTTCCGCCGACGGCGGGGGCCGGTGACACGGACCGCCACGATGGCCAGCACGGCGGGGATGAGCAGGCGGGTGACGGCTCCGGTCCCAATCGCCACCGGCGGAGCCCTGCGCACGGGCGTCGCCGAGGAGCACCGCGGCCACCCCGGCGCCGCAGAGCACGAACCCGGCCAGCGTCACCCCGGTGAGAGGCTCCCCGAACAGCACTGCCCCGGCCCCGGCCGTGGCCGGGGCGACCAGGAAGAGAAGGGCGTTGAGCGCCGTGATCCCCACACGACGCAGCAGCCACCAGTAGAGGCCGTAGGCGGACAGGGTCGGAAACACGGCGGCCAGGACGGCGGCGAGCCAGAACGACGCGGATGCCGGGGGAAGGAGGGTCCCGGTCGACGCGGCGATGACGACGAGGACGATCGCGGCGACACCGACATGGACGGTCAGCGTCAGGAGCACCCCCGGCGCCGAGGCCGAGCGCCGCTGGATGAATGTGCCGACGATCAGGCACGCCATCGCGAGGGCCGGCAGCAGATACGCCGCGGGAGGGGCGCCCGAGCCGTCGAGCTGCGAGCGGACGACGAGGAGGACGCCCGCCGCCCCGACGACGAGTCCCGCCCACTGGATCCCCCTCACCCGGAGGCCCAGCAGCGGGCCGACGAGGATCGCCACCACGAGCGGCTGGACGGCGTCGATCAACGCGGTCGTCCCCGTCGCGACGCCCGCGGCGATGGCGGCATAGACGGATGCGCAGTAGCCGAACTGCGCGAACAGCCCGACGGCCGCCTGGCGGCGCAGGACCGCCCCTGCGACCCCACGGCCGGCACCGGTGACCAGGACAAGGGCCAGGAGCACGACCGCCAGGGGCACGAATCGCCAGACGAGCAGCGTCAGCGGTGAGACGTCGACGGTGGCGATCGCGGCGATGATGAACCCGGAGCTCCAGGTGGCGACGAACGCCGCCGCGGCGAGGACCGTCACGACGCCATGGAGTACACCGATCTGTTTACTCATGAGATTGACTATACAGACTGGTATAGTCAATCTGTGACCGTCTCCATCCCCGAGCTCACCCCCCTGACCCCCGGCGCCCGCCGGGTCCTCGACGCCGCCTCCCTCCTCTTCTACGAACGCGGGATCCACGCCGTCGGAGTGGACACCATCGCCGAGGCCGCCGGCGTGACGAAGAAGACCCTGTACGACCGATTCGGCTCGAAGGAGTCGCTCGTGGTGTCGTACCTGCAGCACAGGGACCTGCTGTGGCGCGAGCACGTCGCAGCCCATCTGGCCCTCGCGCCGGAGCCGGGCGTCGAGCGGGTGCTGGCGATCTTCGACGCGGCGATCACCTGGTCCGACGAATACAGCCCCAAGGGGTGCAGCGCGATCAACGCCCGAGCGGAGATCGGCGACGGGCACGACGGCCACCCGGTCTTCCCGGAGGTCTCGCGCCAGAAGGCCTGGCTGCTCGAGGTCTTCGACGACCTGTGCCGCGGGGCGGGCGTGGACGCCCCGGAGGCGATGGCCCGGGCCATGATGCTGCTCTACGAGGGGGCGATCGTCACGGTCGGCATGGAGACCTTCGCCCAGCCGTTCGAGGTCGCCCGGGACATCGCCCGCCACCTGCTCGTCGAGGCCCTCCCGTCAATCCCGGAGCCTCCCTCCGCCGTTGACATTCGATGACGAAACCGACTCGGGTCACGTCTCCGAGTGGACGGACGGACAGGCGTTCCCGGCACTGCCCTCCCCGGCCCCCTCTGCGCTCCTGAGACGGCGGGCTCAGGTGAGGTGGTCGAACTCGCCGGAGACCCAGCCGATGTAGCGCTCGGCGGACCTCTCGATCGCAGACCGCCCGTCATCGATGACCTGCGACCCGAGATTCCCGTAGATCCTCCGGAAGCGCAGCGACAGGGCGGCGTCCGCGACCCTCCGCACGACCGCGGCCGAGAGGGGGATGTGGTTCGGGAACGAGCGCATGAACGACACGCTGCGGCCGTCGGGCTTCGGCTGGATGGTGTCCCCTGCCAGCAGGGAGCCCTCGCCGTCGCTCCCCGCCTCCCATACCGCGACGGCCGCGCCGGGGAAGTGACCGCCGAGCGTGTGCAGGGCGATGCCGGGGACGACCTCCCTCGACCCCGACCAGCGTTGGACCCGACGATCGTCCCGCGCCAGGAACGCGTCGTCGGCCGAGTGCACCAGGACGACGGCGTCGAGCGCCTCGGCCCACGAGACCTGGGCGCCGTACATGTGCGGATGGCTCGCGACGACGGCGGCCACCCCTCCCGCCTTCCGCAGCACATCGACGGCGTGGTCCGTGACCAGCCCGACCGGATCCCAGAGGAGCCCTGGGCCGCCATCCTTCGCGGGCGCATAGATCGACCTCTGCCCGATTCCGAGCGCCGGACGGACGATGAGAGCCAGACCACCCGCCTCGAGCGGGGAGACCTCGATCGAGGAGGTCTCGCGAAGATGCTCGAGCGTCGTCCACCGCTGCCCGTCGCCGGGCACCCACTGCCGCTCGTCCGCACAGATCGCGCAGACCTCGGGCAGCGGCTGGGCGTGCTCCACCGCGCACGTCTCGCAGAGCATGATGGGCATGATCGACACTCCTTCTCGACGTCGAGCGCTCAGGTCGGCGCCCCGTACGACTCGACGTCACCGCCGATGTGCCAACGCTACTGCGAGCGCATTCTCCGCGCCCCGCCCCCTTCGCCCGTTCTCTTCGCCCTTCAGCCGACCGCGTCGAGGCTCAGCCCGTAGAACACCCGCGGAGCGCCGTCGAGGGTGATGGTCACACTCGACCCGGTGACCGTCAGCGCCGTGGTCCGCCCGATCGCGTCGACCTGATGTGCGCTCGCCCCGAGCACGGGAACCGTGAGGGAGGTCTTGGTCGGCCACGGATCGATCCAGACCTCGGGGGCCGCGAACCACCAGCCGGACGGGTCGTGGTCCGCGTTCAGCACGTAGCCGTCGGCGCGGTTCCAGAGCACGGCGGCAGGGCCATCCGGCGTGTCGAACAGGAGCCCCCTGTTCTGCGGATCGTCGAACGCGGCCCAGCCGAGGAAGCTCGCCTGGTCGAAGACCTTCGCAGCCGTCGCATAGGCGAGCAGGGACGGCTTCGCGCTCACGTCGCGGTTCATCAGCCCGTAGTGGTACTCGACGTTCTCGGGATCCGCCACCTGCGGCTGCCCCAGCACGCTGTCGTGGAACTGGTACCAGCACACGTTGCGGACGCCCTCGGCCTTCGCGAGCGCCAGGGTCAGGAACACGTTCTCCGCGGCATGCCGGGAGGTGTCGTTCCACCATCCGTTCGGACGTGTGCAGGCGTACGCCTCGGTGAGCCAGATCTCCTTCTCGCCGTGCACCGCCATGAGCTCCTTCAGCTGCCGCAGCCCGCCCAGGAAGTTCCAGTAGTCGCCGGTAGGGCCGGCGTCCCCTCCCCCGGTCGTCGGGATGTGATCCGGGGTGACGTTGCCCCGCCCCGGGTGGTAGGCGAAGCCGTCGATGAGGTCCCAGCCTCCGGCGGCGATGAAGTTCTCCACCCACGGCCTGTCCATCCCCGCCAGACCGTTGTTGAGGATCTTCGGCGCTGCGGGCAGCGTCGCGGCGTAGTCCACGACGGGACGCAGCGCCTTGTCGATGTAGGCCTGGGCGGCAAGGCCGGTGTTGAAGGGCCGGTTCAGCTCGTTGCCCACCTCGAAGTACTCGGCGCCGGCGGCGACCGCCGTGGTCGTCGCGTTCGCCGCCCACGTCGCGGCATCCGCGGCACTCGCGTCCAGCGACGGCTGGAGCTCGATGTTGTGGTGCATGCCGCGGGCGTCGAACGCCGAGGGCGGCAGGCCGGGACCGCCGTCATAGGCGATCCTGACCCGCTCGATGCCGACGCGCTGCCAGAGGTCCAGGAGCGCTGCGGCCGACGGCACCTGCAGCCAGGGATAGTTCGCGATCCCGAACATGCTGCCCCCGCCCGCCGTGTAGGTCTGCGGCGCCAGCACCGCGAGCGTCGTCCTCGCGAACGCCTCGTCGGCGCCGGCCACCGCGGAGACCTCGGCCAGCGCGATGCCCTCCGCCGGTGACGGCATCGAGAAGGTGTGCTCCGTCGTCCCGTTCGCGGGAACCGTCACCGTCGTCGAATCGGTCGCGAGCATCGCGCCGTCGTAGTCGCGCACCCACCACGAGAGGGTCACGCTGCGCGCGCTCGACCCGCCGTTGGCCACGAGGGCTGCGACCGAGATCGTCTCGCCCGCACCGCCCCAGATGTTGAAGTCCTTGTCCGTCCAGATCTCGAGGCCGAGGGCTCGGCTCATGCCGATGGCCGCGGTCGCGCTCGGCCTCGTGGCGCTGAAGAAGAAGTCGGCGGTGCTCCGATAGCTCCCATCGGCCTGCTGCACGCCGGGCGAGTGGATCCAGGTGGAGTTCGTCCAGGCCTGCCGCGATCGTTCGAGCAGGTACATGCCGTGGAGCGGTCCCCAGGTGGAGACGTGGGCGATGCCCGCCGTGTCCTCGTACGGGATCCCGCCGCCCGCATCGCGCACCCACTCCGTCACCGGGACGAAGCGGTCGGCCTCCGTCGGCGAGGCGATCGCGCGACTGAACAGGAACCCGTCCGGGACGAGGGTCGACGGGCCGCTGACGTGCCACTCGAGGTGTGCCCGGTTGGTCGAGACGGTGAAGAGCCCGAAGACGGTCGTCGAGCCGAGCGCCGGGGGAAGCGCGTAGTCCATGCGGATGGCGGCCGTCCCGTCCGGCAGCGTGACGAGGGAGGGCGTTCCGCCCGTGGTCACCTGGATGCCCGCCGCCGTGTCCTTGACCTGGAACCTCGAGCCCTGCGATCGGGTGACACCGTCGGCGTCACGGATGGCGATGCGCCCGCCGACGCTGGCGAGGATGCTGATGCCTCCGGCGCTGAGCGTGACGTCGCCGGCTGCCGCGGTCGCGGTCACGGGACTCGGGTCCGCGACGAGGATCACCCCCGCCGCCAGTGTGGCGCCGAGGAAGCCGCGGCGGGAGAGCAGGGGTCGGTCGGTCGGCTGAGACGTCATCGTCCTCGTTCCGTTCCCCGATCCGGGATCGTCCCGCATCGGATCGTCAAGGATCTGCTAATAGGCATTAGCAGAGTGAGCGATCTCCACACTCCCGCGGCCGGTCGACGCCTGTCAAGAAGGTTGCGAAAGTTGATGTTACGCATTATCGTCATCAGCACGGCCTGCAAATAGGCATTATCAGCAGTCGATGGGAACCGGGATGTCACCGAAGACACGCAATGTGACGCAGCGCGAGATCGCGAAGATCGCGGGCGTCAGCCAGACCACCGTCTCGATGGTGCTGAACGACCGCGACGGGTCGAACGTCCGTATCCCGGAGGCCACCCGCGAGCGGGTCAGGCAGGCGATCGAGCAGTCCACGTACGTCGCCGACCCCGCCGCACGCCGGCTCGCCGGCCTGGACAACAAGATCATCGGCGTCTTCACCTACGAGCCGGCCCTCTCCCCCGAGAGCATGGACTTCTACGGCCCGCTCCTCAACGGCCTGGAACGTGCCGCCGAGCAGATCGGCTGCGATCTCCTGTTCTTCACCAGCTCCCCCGTCGAGAACGGCAGCAGGAGCCTCTTCCATCGGAACACCCGCCTGCGCCTCGCCGACGGCTGCATCCTCCTCGGCCAGCACATGGACGGGGGCGACCTCACGCGTCTCGTCGACGAGGGCTTCCCGTTCGTGGCCGTCGGACGCCGGGACGAGACCGATGCCCACGTGCCGTACGTCGGGATCGACTATGCGACCCTGACGACGGAGCTCGTGGACGCGGCGACCGCCCTCGGCCACACCGACGCGATCTATCTGCACCACGACCGCGAGAGCCCCACCGCCAACGACCGTCGTGCGGCCCTCCAGGCAGCTCACGAGCGGGGCGATCTCCGCTTCACGCACGTCAGCGTCGACACGACCGACCTCGCCGAGCTGCCCTCGGTCATCGCCGGGGCAGGCGCGAGCATCGTGTTCGCCCAGGACGCGTTCATCGCCGAGGACGCGGCGGGCGCTCTGGCCTCCGCCGGCATCGCCGTCCCCGCTCAGGTCTCGATCACCGCGCTCGGCGACGTCAGCGGCCACCGCATCGAGGGCGTCGCGCTCTCCGGCTTCCACACTCCGCGTCTGCAGGTCGCGGCCGACGCCCTCGGCCTCCTCCAGCGGCTCGTCACAACCCCGTCGGACGACTGGGCCGACCTCGACACCCAGCGCCTCCTCGCCGGCCGGGTCGAGATCGGCGACACCCTGACGTCATCCGCGGGCATCCGATGAGGCGCCTCACGACCGACGTCGCGGTCATCGGCGGCGGCGTCGGCGGCGTCGCCGCGGCCCTGGGCGCGCTGCGCTCCGGCAAGCGGGTCGTCCTCAGCGAGGAGCACGACTGGCTCGGCGGCCAGCTCACCTCCCAGGCGGTCCCGCCGGACGAGCACATCTGGGTGGAGCAGTTCGGCATCACCGCCGGCTATCGCGAGCTGCGCGACGGCATCCGCGCCTACTACCGCGACTTCTATCCGCTGACGGAGGACGCACGGCGCGACCCTCACCTCAACCCGGGACTGGGCCGGGTGAGCAGGCTCTGCCACGAGCCCCGCGTCGCCCTGGCCGTCATCACGCAGATGCTCGCACCGCACATCGCCAGCGGCCGTCTGGTCGTCCTCCAGCCCCATGCCCCCGTCTCGGCGGAGGTCCACGACGACGTCGTCACCGCCGTCACCCTCGCCCACACGCGGACGCACGAGCAGGTCGTCGTCTCCGCGCCTCTGGTGCTGGACGCCACGGAGACGGGCGAGCTGCTGCCGCTCACCGGGACGGAGTACATCATCGGCACCGAGGCGCACGCGCGCACCGGGGAGCCGAGCGCAGCCGAGGTCGCCGACCCCGCCAACGTGCAGTCGATCGCCTGGTGCTTCGTCTTCGACCACGTCGATGGCGATCACACGATCGACCGCCCGGACGACTACGACCACTGGCGCCGCGTGCAGCCGGACTTCTGGGGCGATGCGATGCTGTCGTTCACCGCACCGAACCCGAGGACCCTCGTCCCGGAGACGCGGACGCTCGACGTCAACCCCGACCTCGACGCGCTGCACGCCCCCGAGGACCCGCGGCTCGACGCCGGCGACACCGACCTCTGGCGGTTCCGCCGCATCGCGGCGCGCCAGAACTTCACCCCGGGTGCGTACGAGAGCGACGTCGTGGTGGCCAACTGGCCGCAGCTCGACTACCTGGGCGGCAGCATCATCGACGTCGACGAGGAGACCCGCGCCACGCACCTCGCCGCGGCGAAGGCGCAGTCCCGCGCCTACTTCTACTGGCTCCAGACCGAGGCGCCCCGCCCCGACGGCGGCAGAGGATGGCCGGGACTCCGCCTCCGCGGCGACCTCGTCGGCACCGATGACGGCTTCGCCCAGGCGCCCTACATCCGGGAGTCGCGGCGGATCGTCGCCAGGACCACGGTGGTCGAACAGGACGTGTCGGTCGCGGTCCGCGGGCACGGACGGCCCGCCGTCTTCCCGGACTCGGTCGGGGTGGGCATGTACCGCATCGACCTGCACCCGTCCACGGGCGGCGACAACTACATCGACGTCGAGTGCGCGCCGTTCGAGATCCCGCTCGGTGCGCTCATCCCGGTGCGGACGAAGAACCTCCTGCCCGCGGCGAAGAACATCGGCACGACGCACATCACCAACGGGGCGTACCGCCTGCACCCCGTCGAATGGAACATCGGCGAGTCGGCGGGCGTCCTCGCGGCGTTCTGCATCGACCACGCCGTCCGCCCGGGAGACGTGCTCCCGGACCCGGAGCTGCTCAAGCGGCTCCAGACCCGCCTCATCGAGGCGGGGATCGAAATCCACTGGCCCGACATCGTCGGCTACTGAGGGAAGACAGCGACATGAACACAGCAAAGAAGCTGGCCAGCGCGGCAGCGCTCGCGACGACCGCGATGCTCGTCATCGCCGGATGCAGCGCATCACCGGGAACGAGCGGGCCGACCACGGCCTCCGCCGGCAGCGTCGATCTCCGCATGACCGTGTGGACGTCCAACGAGAGCCAGCTCGCCCTGCTCGGCTCGATCGCGGACGCCTACAAGGCCGATCACCCCGAGATCGGCTCGATCACCTACGACAGCCTCCCTTTCGCCGACTACAACACCACCCTCACGACGCAGATCGCCGGCGGCAACTCCCCGGACCTGGCCTGGATGGGCGATCTCTCGAAGGACCTCATCGCCTCCGACGCCTTGGTCCCGCTCACCGATGCGCTCGAAACGACCGACGGATGGAAGTACGACGATCTGCTGGGCAGCGTGACGGCCGAGTTCACGAAGGACGGGAAGCTCTACGCCTACCCCTTCTCCAACTCCCCCTTCGCCGTCTACGTGAACAAGACCCTGCTCGCTCAGGCGGGCCAGAGCATCGACGGATCGGCGCTCACCTGGGATCGGGTGTCCGAGATCGGATCGGCGGTGAACGCCGCGACCGGCAAGGGCGGCTTCGTCGTCCGCGACTTCGACTTCGCGTCCTGGAACACGCTCGCGACGATCTGGACCGGCTGGGGCGCCTCCGCCTGGAGCAAGGACGGCAAGACCTGCGAGTTCGACAGCCCGGAGATGACCAAGGCGTTCGAGTTCATCCACGACGCCGTCTACGTCGACGCCTCGATGCCCGGTCCCGGCGTCACCGCCGACTTCTTCGCCGGCGACGCCGCCTTCACGATCGCCCAGGTCTCCCGGGCATCGCTCCTGGACGGATCCTTCGAGTACGACGTCCTCCCCCTGCCCACCGGTCCGGTCGGCGCGTACTCCGTCCTCGGCCAGGCCGGTGTCGGGGTCCTCCAGTCGAGCGCGCACGTGCAGGAGTCGACCGATTTCCTCGCCTTCCTCACGAACCCCGAGAACGCGGCGCGCCTGGCGGAGTTCTTCCCGCAGCCGCGCGAGTCGCTCCTGACGGGCGAGAAGCTGGCCGCCAACAACACGAAGCTCACCGCCGACCAGCTCCAGCGGGTCGTCGTCGATCAGCTCCCGAACGCCGTGACCCTGCCGAACCACACGAGCCCCGCCGAGATCGCCCAGAAGGCGAAGACCGCGCTCGATGCGATGTGGACGCCGGGGGCCGACGTCTCCGCCGTCCTCGGCAGCGTGTGCACGGCGATCGATCCCCTCCTCGCGAAGTGACGGGCCGGACAATGACGACGGAAGGGGCGGGACGGAGCCGCCCCTTCTGGACGATGGGCCGGCGAGACGCGCTCACCGGATACCTCTTCGTCACCCCGCAGGTGCTCGGCGTCCTCGTCTTCGTCCTCGTCCCGGTCGGGCTCGCGATCTACTACAGCCTCAACGAGTGGAACATCTTCACCGGGCGGCTCACCTTCGTCGGGGGCGAGAACTACGCCGCCCTCGCGAGCGATCCGCAGCTGCCGAGCGTGCTCGGCGCGACCGCGCTCTTCTCGATCGGCGTGGTCGTGCTGAACATCGCCCTCGGGCTGGGTCTCGCCGTGCTCCTGAACCGCAAGTTCCGCGGCGTGACCTTCTTCCGGACCCTGTTCTTCTCGCCGGTCGTCGTCTCGGTCGTCGCCTGGACACTCGTGTGGGGGTTCCTGCTGCAGGACAACGGCGCCATCAACGGCCTGCTCGCGCAGTTCGGGATCACCGGGCCCAACTGGCTCCTGGAGGGGCCGACGGCGATGGCCGTCGTCATCGTCACCCAGGTGATCCGCAGCGTCGGCGTGAACATGGTGCTCTTCCTCTCCGCCCTGCAGGGCGTGCCCTCCGAGCTCTACGAGGCGGCCCGCATCGACGGCGCGACGAACGCGACCATCTTCCGCAGGATCACCCTGCCGCTCATCTCCCCCACGCTGATGCTGACGGCGATCATCACGATCGTCGGCGCGCTGCAGGCGTTCGCACAGATCGCCGTGCTGACCGGCGGCGGACCCGGTCTGTCCACGACCGTGCTCGTCTACTACGTGTTCCAGCAGGCCTTCAGCTTCAACAACATCGGCTACGGCTCGACCCTCGCGCTGATGCTCCTGACGTTCGTGATGCTGCTCACGGTCCTCCAATGGCAGCTCCGCAGAAAGTGGGTCTTCTATGAGGACTGAGACTCGCCGCCCGCAGCGCAGTGCCGGCCGGATCGTCCGCCGGGTCGTCCTGTACGTCGCCCTCGCGGTGATGGCCCTCCCGTTCGTGGTGCCGACGGTGTGGATGATCGCCTCGTCGTTCAAGCCGCTGAACGAGATCCTGGCGTCCCCGCCCACCCTCTTCACCGCCTCGCCCACCTGGGCCGCGTACGCCGAGGCCTTCGCGTTCCAGCCCTTCGCCCGGCAGTACGCCAACAGCGTCTACATCGCCGTCGTCGTCACCCTCATCGTGATGCTCGTGTCGAGCCTCGCCGGCTACGCCTTCGCTCGGATCCGCTTCCGCGGGCAGAATCTGCTGTTCCTCGTCACGCTCATCGGCCTGCTGGTCCCCGGCGAGGTGACGATCGTCCCGCTCTTCCAGATGTTCACCCAGGTCGGGATGATCAACACCCACTGGCCGCTGATCCTCGTGACCGCGTTCGCGGCGCCCTGCGTGCTCGCGACGTTCATCATGCGGCAGTTCTTCATCGCCCTGCCTCCGGAGCTCGAGGAGGCGGCCCGGCTCGACGGGCTCGGCCGGGTCGCCATCTGGTGGCGGATCAGCCTGCCGCTCGCGAAGCCGGCTCTCTCGGCCGTCGCGATCCTGACCTTCCTCGCCTCCTGGAACCTCTACCTCGAGCCGACCGTCTACATCACCTCGCCCGAGCTGTTCACCCTTCCGCAGGCGCTCACGAGGTACACCGACGCCTACGGCGGGGAGATGTGGAACACGCAGCTCGCCGCGGCGACCATGACCGTCATCCCGGTGCTCGTGGTGTTCCTGATCGCGCAGAGGCAGTTCGTCGAGGGGCTCGCGCACTCCGGCCTGAAGGGCTGACCGGCTGATCCGTCGGCCCGGGGAACCGCACCTCAACCTGCTCACAGTGCACTCTTAGGTTAGAAGTGCAAAACTGCACGGTATGGATGAGAGTGCAGATTCGTTGCGTGAGCAGCGCAAGCGGGAGACCCGGCGCGCGCTGACCGATGCCGCGCGCCGCCTGACCGCCGAGCGCGGCTTCACCGGGTTCACGGTGGAGGAGGTGTGCACCGAGGTCGGGGTCTCCCGGCGCACGTTCTTCAACTACTTCGAGAGCAAGGAGAACGCGGTCTTCGGGTTCGCGGTCCTCGACCCGCGTCAGCGGGCGCTCGACGAGGAGTTCGTCGCCCAGGGGCCCGACGTCGACCTCGTCGACGCCTTCGTGTCGAGGGTCATCCGCGGCTGGGAGCTGTTCGACCCTCTCGCGGACGCCTCCGAGATGTTCGCGGTCGTCGAGCGGGAGCCCCGGCTGCTCAAGGCCGCATTCGCGATCCTCGCCGAGAACGAGCGCCGCGACGTCGACCTGATCCTGCGCCGTCAGGGGGATGACGACAGGCTGCGCGCCGAGGTCGTCGTCCACAGCGTCGGCGCCCTCGTCCGCATGTCCGTCGACCAGCTGCTGCACCACCAGTCCGCCCTGACCTTCCGCGAGCTCGTCACGCAACGCCTCGAGATCGCACGATCCACGTTCGCCCCCACCGAGAAAGCCGACTGATGTCCGCCACCGCCGTCAAGGACGCGCCGTTCCTGCTCACCAAGCGCCGCATCTGGATCATCTTCAGCGCGCTGATCGCCGGCATGCTGCTCTCCAGCCTCGATCAGACGATCGTCTCCACCGCCATGCCGACCATCGTCGGCCAGCTCGGCGGCGTCGACCATCAGGTCTGGATCACCACCGCCTATCTCCTGGCGACGACGATCGTCATGCCCATCTACGGCAAGTTCGGCGACGTCCTCGGCCGCCGGACGCTCTTCCTCATCGCGATCGCCCTGTTCACCCTGGCCTCCGTCGGCTGCGCCCTGGCCACCGACTTCTGGATGTTCGTCGTCTTCCGCGCCCTGCAGGGTCTGGGCGGCGGCGGCCTGATGATCCTGTCGCAGGCGATCATCGCCGACATCGTCCCCGCCAACGAGCGCGGCAAGTACATGGGCCCGCTGGGCGCCGTGTTCGGCCTCTCCGCCGTGGCAGGCCCCCTCCTCGGCGGCTTCTTCGTCGACCACCTCACCTGGCAGTGGGCGTTCTACATCAACATCCCGGTCGGCATCGCGGCGTTCATCATCGCGCTCGTCGCCCTCCAGCTCCCCAGCAAGAAGGCGGAGAAGCCGATCGACGTCCTCGGCGTCGTCTTCCTCTCCCTCGCGACCACCTGCCTCATCTTCTTCACCGACTTCGGCGGGGACGCGGAGTTCGGCTGGAGCTCGCCGGCCACCTGGGCCTGGGGTGCGGGGCTCGTCCTCGCCGCCACCGCCTTCGTGATCACGGAGTCGCGCGTCCAGGACCCGATCATCCCGCTGAGCCTGTTCCGCAACCCGATCTTCATCAACGCCACCGCCATCGGGCTGGTGCTCGGCATCGGCATGTTCGCCGCGATCGGGTTCGTCCCGACCTTCCTGCAGATGTCGTCCGGAACATCGGCCGCGGCCTCCGGCCTGCTGATGATCCCGATGATGGTGGGCCTCATGGGCACCTCGATCTTCTCGGGCATCGCGATCTCCAAGACCGGGAGGTACAAGGCCTACCCGATCCTCGGCACGATCATCACCGGCGTCGCGATGGTCGCGATGACGACGCTCTCCGCCAGCACGCCGATCTGGCTGATCTGTGTCTTCCTGTTCGTCTTCGGCTCCGGCCTCGGCCTCATCATGCAGGTCGTCGTCCTGGTCGTGCAGAACGCCGTCCCCGCGAACGAGATCGGCACGGCGACCAGCACGAACAACTACTTCCGCGAGGTGGGGGCGTCGCTCGGCACCGCCGTGTTCGGGACGATCTTCACGACGCGCCTGACCGAGAACCTGCGCGGCGTGTTCGCCTCCGCCGGAGCGTCAGCCGATACCGCGTCTCAGGCGGCGTCCTCGATCGATCCCGCGACGCTCGGCTCCCTCCCCGACGAGGTGCGCGACGGCATCGTCACCGCGTACGCCGATGCGCTGGCCCCGGTGTTCTGGTACCTCGTGCCGTTCATCGTCATCGCGCTGATCCTCTCGCTCTTCCTCCGGCAGATCCCGCTCTCCGACCAGGCGGGCCTCGTGGCCCGCGGCGAGGCGATCAGCGGTGAGGAGGCCGAGCGCCTCGAGGCGGAGCAGCGCGGCACGGGCCATGCCGGCACCGGCGGCGTCGATGCGGCGGCTCCTGCCGCCACGACCGACACCGGGGGCGTGACCACCCGAGGCTGAGGACGTTCTCGCGACACGCGGACCCCGGGCGCTCGAACCGTGCCCGGGGTTCCTCGCGTCAGGGACTCGAGCGACGAGCCTCGTTCACGGCCGCGAGCGCGTCGAAGCGCGCACGGGACGCCCCGTAGGCCTCATGACGCGCGGCGTCCGGCGTGAACTCCGCCTCGATCTCGCCGGACGCCCCGCGGAGGTCATCGATCGAGCCGATGAGCCCGCAGGCGAGACCGGCGAGCATCGCGGCCCCCTGCGCGGCCCCGTGTCCGCTCGCGGGGCGCAGCACCGGGATCCCCAGCACGTCGGCCTTGATCTGCAACCAGGCATCCGATGACGCGCCGCCGCCGGTGCTGATGACGTGCCCGACGGGGAAGCCGACGATGCGGAGGGCGTCGATGTCCCGGGAGAGCGCGAGCGCGTTTCCCTCCATCGCCGCGAGCATGAGGTCGGTGCCGTCCGTCGCGAGATCGATCCCGTCGAGGATCCCTCGTGCAGCGGGGTTCCAGGACGGCGTCCGCTCCCCCGCAAGGCTCGGGACCATGACCACACGGCCCGGTCGCGGCCTGGCGAGGATGGCGTCCGCGGAGCGGAGGTCGGTCGCGGAGTCCAGGCCGTTCACCCAGTCGACCGTGGCGCCCGCGGTCACCTGCGCCGTGATCAGCAGGTCCGTCCCCGGGGTGCAGTGGCGCGAGTGGATGAAGCCGGGCACCGCGGTCCCCCGCGGCACCGCGAGCATCGTCACGCTGGAGAATCCGGTCATGTCCACGAACGGATCCCCGGCGACGAAGGCCCCCGCCTCCAGCGCGGAGCCGATCGCGTCGACCCCGCCCGCGATGACCGGCACCCCGATGGGCAGGCCCGTATGGGCCGCGGCCCGCGCACCCACCTCGCCGACGACGGTCTCGGCCGGGACGATGCGCGGGAGCTTCGCGAGCGCCGGGACGGCGGCACGGAGCCGGTCCGGGAAGTCTCCGAGTTCCTCGTCGAACCCCTGCATCAGCGAGGCCGTGGTGTCATCGAGCACGGACTCGCCCGTGAGCATCCGGACCAGGAAGCCGTTCGTGGACAGCACGGCGGACGCCGTCGCGAGCTCCTCCGGACGATGCCGGGCGAGCCAGGCGAGTTTCGCGGTGCCGAAGAAGGGGTCAGCGCCGTTCCTCGACTCGGGGACGAGCGCTCCGATCTCCGCGGACTCGGCGAGCGCGCGACGATCGAGCCAGGTCAGCGCCGCTCCGGTGGGCGCGCCGTCCGCCGCGACCGGCACCAACGTCGGCGCCTGCGAGGTCACGGCGACGGCGAGCACCTGCAAGCCGGGCAGCACCGGGCGCAGTGCGGCGCCCAGCGCCTCCCACCAGTCCCGCGCGTCCTGCTCCGCCCCTGCGCCGTCGGTCCGCGTCGGATACGGCACCGAGCGGTCCGCGAGCCGGCGACCGGCGAGATCCGTGGCGACGACCTTGACCGAGCTCGTCCCCGCGTCGATGCCGAGGAGCGCGTCCCTCACAGCAGGGCCGCCCGCGTTCCGTTCACCAGCGGGTTGCGCGCATCCTCTCCGTGGAGGAAGCGACGCACCTCTTCGGCGACGCCTCGGGCGGCGCGCACGGCCGTCTCCTGGCTCGCGCCGGCGATGTGCGGCGTGACGACGACGTCCTTGCCCTCGTGGGCGAGCCGGAACAGCGCATGGTCGAAGTCGACCGGCTCCTCGGGGTAGACGTCGAAGGCGGCCCCGCCGAGGTGTCCGTGCTGCAGGGACTCCGCGACGGCGTCGTAGTCGACGAGGCCGCCGCGGGCCGCGTTCACGAGGAGCGCACCGGGTCTCATGCGAGCGAGCGTATCCGCATTCACCATGTGCGCGGTGTCCGGCGTGAGCCGCGCGTGCACGGAGACGAGATCGCTGCGCGTGAAGACGTCCTCGATCGAGTCCACCCGTTCCGCCACGGCGTCCAGGGCCCCCGCGGGAAGGTAGGGATCGAAGACGACGACGTGGGCGCCCATCGCCGCGAAGGCGCGTGCGACGTGCGAGCCGACGGCGCCCGCCCCGAGCAGGCCGATCACGGATCCGGCGACCTCTCGCCCCACCGCGTCCGACCGGTACAGATCGCCCCGCCAGGTGCGGGCCATCATGCTCTCGTGCGCCGCCGGGATCCGCCGCATCAGCGCGAGCGCGAGCCCGATCGTCATCTCCGCCGTGGCGACGCCGTTGCGCCCCGGCACGTTCGCGACCTGGATGCCTCGCGCACGAGCCGCCTCCACGTTCACGTTCGTCGGGCCGCCGCGGGACACGGCGATGAACCGCAGCTCGGGGACGGCGTCCATGACCCGGGCGGTCAGCGGTGCCAGCTGCGTCACGATCGCCGTCGCCCCGGCGAGCGCGGCGATCAGCTCGTCCTCGGAGCCGGCGGCCTCGTCGACCTCGGCGACCCTCCCGAAGGGCACGTCCGGCCACGCGAACTCGATCTCGGGGACCTCGATCGCGCCGGGCAGCGACCGATCGAGCTCGGCCCGCAGCAGCGAGGCACGGATGAAGCGGTCGCCCGCGGCGAGCACTCGGATCATGATGGTTGTGGGTCCTTCCCTCCGCGGCGAGGCGCGGTCCAGGTTGCGTGGGATGGGATCGCCGCCCGCCGCTTCCGGGCGGGCGGCGATCGTCTCAGCCGCCGAACACCTCGTCGTAGTACTTCTGGGCGTTGGAACCGTCGATCACCGTGATCGGCATGAACTGGTCCTTCTCGATGTCCTTGCCCGCCAGGAGGTCGAGGGTGATGTCGACCAGCGTCCGGCCGTGCGCCTTGCCGCCGCCGAGGCTGATGGTCGACTTCTCCGGATCCCCGTTGATGATGTTCTGGATCTCGTTCTCGGTCGCGTCGATGCCGAAGAGGCCGAACGTGTCCTTGCCCGTGATCCCGGAGGACTTCACCCCCTCATTGCCGCCGACGGCGCCCCCGCCGCCGATGGTCGCGATGACCTTGAGGTTCGGGTTGGCCTGCAGGAAGTTCTCGGCGTTCGTGACGCCCTCCTCGGCCGTGAGCGCCGGCGCGGTCGCCACGAGCTTGGCGTTCGGCGCCAGCTTGGCGATCGCCTCCTTGATGCCGTCGGCCCGCTCGATGATCTCCGGGAAGCGCGGCAGGTCCATGAGGCCCCACTCGACCGTCTCGCCCTTGTCGAAGTTCTTGTTGATCCAGGTCGCTGCGGCCTCGCCGTTCGCGTAGCCGGTGTTGTAGGCGTCCACGAGGTACTGGGCGTCGTAGTTCTTCAGCACCTGGGTGTATCCCACGACCTTGATGCCCGCCGCCTGCGCACGCTTGGTCACATCCACCAGCGCGTTCGAGTCGACCGCGCAGATGATGATCGTGCTCACCCCCTGCTGGATGAAGTTCTCGATCTGCGTGACCTGCTGGGCCGCGTCGTTGCGGGCATCGACGTAGTTGACGGTGAGTCCCTTCTCGGACCCATAGTCCTGCGCCTCCTGCACGAGCTCGGCCCAGACCGGGTTGCTGAGGTCGGAGAACGTGATGCCGACGGTGTTCCCGCCGGCCGCCGGGGTGGCGTTCGATCCGCCTGACTCCGAGATGGTGGTGCAGCCGGTGAGCAGCAACGCCGCCGTTGCCACCGCCGCGGCGAGCTTGACGAGCTTCTTCACGATGGGTCCTTTCTTGGATGGTGATTGATCGTGCGGGTGGTGCAGAGGTGAGGAGAGTGGGCGCCGATGTCAGCCGCTGACCTTCGCGGTCGCCAGTGGCACGCCGCCGATCTGCTTGCGGCGCCCCCGGGTTCTCTTGGACACGGCGTCGTAGATCACGGCGGCGAGCAGGATGCAGCCCTTGATCACGAGCTGGACGTACTCGCTGACGTTCATGAGGACCAGGCCGTTGTCGAGGACGCCGACGATCAGGACGCCGACGAACGCGCCGAACAGGCTCCCCCGCCCTCCCATGACGCTGATCCCGCCGAGGACGCAGGCGGTCAGCACGCTGAACTCGAACCCGGCGCCCGTCGCGGACTGCGCGGAGTTGAGCCGGGACAGCAGGAGCACCGCCCCGATCGCGGTGAAGAACCCGCAGAGGGCGTACACCAGGATGATCGTCCTGCGCGTGTTCACCCCGGAGAGCCGGGCGGCCTCGACGTTGTTGCCGATCGCGTAGAAATAGCGGCCGATGTAGGTCTTGTTCAGGATGAACAGGCCGACGGCCCAGACCACGACGAGGAAGTACACCGACACCGGTATCCCGAGAAGCGCCCCCTGCCCGAGCATGGAGAACCCCGCCGGGAAGCCGAAGATCGGCAGCCCCTTGGAGATCAGATAGCTGAGCCCGTTGAGGATCATCATCATCGACAGCGTGACGATGAGCGGGGCGACGCCCGTGTAGGTGATGATGAGCCCGTTCACGAGCCCGACGACGGTCCCGAGGACCAGGGCGAGGAGGACCGCCAGGAACCAGGGGATCCCGAACTCGGCCATGAGCATGCCGGTGACGACGACGTTGAGGGAGATCTGGTAGCCGACGGAGAGGTCGATGCCGCCGGTGATCAGGACGAAGGAGAACCCCACCGCGCAGATCCCGAGCGTGGCGATCTGCCTGGCGATGTTGAGGATGTTCGTGGGATCGAGGAAGTTCGGCGTCATCACGCTGAAGGCGATGACCAGCACGATGAACACGAGGAGGATCCCGAGCTCCTTCACGCGGGGCATGAGTGCAGACTTCATTCGTTCTCTCCTTGCGCGGCCAGGGCCAGGACGGCCTCCTGGGTGATGTCGCCCTTCGCGATGGTCCCTTCCTGGATCCCCTCGCGGAGGACGATGACGCGATCGGACATGCCGATCAGCTCCTCCATGTCGGAGGAGATCATGAGGATCGTCTTGCCCGCCTCGGCGAGCCGGTTCATGATGAGGTAGATCTCCGCCCGCGCGCCGACGTCGATGCCGCGCGTGGGCTCGTCGAAGATCAGCACCTCCGGGTCCGTCGCCAGCCACTTGGCGAGGACGACCTTCTGCTGATTCCCTCCGCTGAGGTTTCCGACGATCTCCATGCCGCTGGGCGCCTTGATCCGCAGGTCTTCCATGTACGACGCGGTGAGGGCGCGTTCGGCCTTCGGCGAGATGACGGTGCCTCGGGAGAGCCGCTTCTTCAGCAGCGGGAGCGTGATGTTCTGCTGGATCGAGAACGCGAGGACGAGCCCGTGCCGCTTGCGGTCCTCCGGCACGAGGGCGATGCGGTTGCCGATCGCCTGGATGGGCGACCGCGACACCACGGATCGCCCGTGGAGGGTCACCTCCCCGGCCTCGATCGGCTTCGCGCCGAAGAGGACCTCCATGAGCTCCGTGCGTCCCGCGCCGATCAGACCGGCGAATCCGAGGATCTCCCCGGAGCGCGCCTCGAAGGAGATGTCGTGCACGCCGTTGCCCGAGACCCCGGACACCCGTAGCGAGACCTCGCCGGGAGCGGATGCGCGCTCGGGGTACCCCTCGCTCAGCTCGCGTCCGACCATCAGCCGGATGAGCTCGCGGCGGGAGGTCTCCGCGGTCACATGAGTCGCGATGTACTTGCCGTCACGGAGCACCGAGACCCGGTCGGAGAGGCGGAAGATCTCCTCCATCCGGTGCGAGATGTAGACGATGGTCATCCCCTCGGCGCGCAGCGCGTCCACGACGCGGTACATCGCCTCGACCTCGCTGGCCGTGAGCGGCGCGGACGGCTCGTCCATGATGAGCAGCCGGGCGTCTCGGGACAGCGCCTTGGCGATCTCCACGATCTGCTGATAGCCGGTGGTGAGCGTCTCGACCAGCGCCCGGGGGTCGATCGTGACGCCGAGCCGGGCGAAAAGCTGCGCAGCCTTGGCGTTCATGGTCTTGCGGTCGAGCACCGGCCCCCGGCGGACGTAGTGGCCGAGGAAGACGTTCTCGGCCGCGTTGAGGGTCGGCACGAGGGTGAACTCCTGATAGATCACGGCGATGCCGAGATCCTGCGCCAGCGCCGGGGTCAACCCGTCGTGCTCGACGCCGTCGACGACGATCGTGCCGCTCGTGGGGGCCACGGCCCCGGCGAGCACCTTGATGAGGGTGGACTTGCCCGCACCGTTCTCGCCGATGATCGCGTGGACCTCCCCCGGTCGGAGATCGAGCGAGACGCCGTCGAGCGCCTGGACGCCCGGGTACTGCTTCGTGATCTCCGACACCGTCACCTCGATGCGGGTCGTGGTGGGCGCCTCGGAGGCGGGGACGGGGTTCATCGGCGACTCGCGCTGGTGGCGAGCTCTGTCACGGTGGGACGCCTGGTCATCGGAACACACTCCTTCGTGGCTGTTCGTCCGACCAGAGTGTTACATGATGTTAGATCTTGTCAAGTTATGTTTGAAAATCTCGCCGCGCAGGCACGATGCGTCGAGGTGCCGTGCGGGTGCGGCGAGGTGCGGTGGCCGTCAGAGGAGGGCCGGGACGCGTGGTGCGTATCCGGCGAGGTCCGCCGCGTCCGGCGAGAGCTCGGTCGCGAGGACGGCGACCCGATCCAGGGGGACCGATGCGGCGGTGGCGGTCCCGTCGAGCTTCTCCGAGTGCACGCCGATCACGACGTGGGCCGATGACCTCGCGAACGCCCGCTTGAGCTCCGCCTCCTCGAGCGTGTCCTCATAGCAGGCCCGCTCGTCCACGGCGGCGGCGGAGGCGAAGAAGTCCGAGAAGCGCATGCTCTCCAGGAACGCGGTCGCCACGGGCCCGACGAGCGAGTCCGACCGGCGATCGGCGGCGCCACCGGTGAGGATCGCCGTGACGCCGGGACGGTCCTGGAGGACGTGGAAGGTGGAGAGCCCGTTGGTCACCACCGTGAGGTCGTCGCTCGCCGGGATCATCTGGGCGAGGCGATTCATGGTCGTCGACGAGTCCATCGCGATCACCCCGCTCGTGGGGACCAGCGGCAGCAGCTTCTCGGCGATCTGCGCCTTCTCCTCCGCGTGCGACCTCTCCCGCCCCTGGAAGCTGACGGGCCCGCTGTACACCGCGCCGCCGCGCACCCGGCGGGCGATGCCCCGCTCCTCCATCGCCGTGAAGTCCCGGCGGACGGTCATCTCGCTCACGCCGAGCGCGTGGGCGGCGTCGCTCAACGAGATCGCCTTGGATTCCTTGAGGCGGGCGAGCAGCCAGTTCCAGCGCTCTTCGGCGGCGAGAGAGTTCACCCCCTCATCCTAGGAAGGACGGAGCGGATCTCACAGAACCGAACACGATCGCGCAGGACGGCGACGGCCTCCGACGCCGGTGCACACCGGATAGATTCCTCCCATGGCCCTTTCCGGCAACCTCGAGGCACAGCGACGCAGAGATGAGCTCGTCGAGCTCGCGAACGGTCCGCAGGGCGTCATGATCGATGCCGCGGCCGAGCTGTTCTCCGTGTCCTCCATGACGATCAGGAGAGACCTGCTCGAGCTCGAGGCGGAGGGGCGCGTGCGGCGCGTGCGGGGCGGGGCCACCGCCGCGCCCCGCGCACGGCCCTTCGACGCTCGACGGGCGATCCGCGCGGGCGCGAAGCGCACGATCGCGGAGAAGGCCCTGCGCCTCGTGCCGCCGTCCGGGACCATCGCCCTGGACGCATCGACGACGATCAGCATGCTCGCGTCGACGATCGGCCCCCGCGCCGGCCTCACGGCCTACACGAACTCGCTCGAGTCCTTCCAGCTGCTGCACCCGCTCGACGGTGTGACCGCGGTCATCTCCGGAGGCACCGCCGAGCCGACGACGGGGAGCCTCGTCGGCCCGATCGCACGCCGCAGCATGCGCGCCGTGTACTTCGACGTCTTCTTCTCGTCCGCGGACGCCCTCGACGGCGAGGACGGGACCTCGGAGGTCTCGCTGGAGGAGGCCGAGCTGAAGCAGGCGATGGCCGCGAGCGCCGCGAAGACCGTGGTCTGCGTCGATTCGAGCAAACTCCAGCGCCGATCCGTCGCGCGCGCCCTCGAACGCGACGACATCTCGACGCTCGTCACCGAGCTCGATCCGGAGGATGAGCGCCTCGCCGCATACCGAGGGGTCTTCGACCTGCTCTGAGCCGCCGCTCTCCTCGAACCGCCGCCCTTCCCCCGGCAGTTGAATCATGTTATCTTTCACAAGAAGTAACAATGCGACGTCCATCGCGTGCGCATCGTCCCCCGTCTTGGAGAGCACATGACCACCGCCGCCGCCCTCATCGCACGCTCGAACCGCCTCGGCGCCGATCCGAGGAACACGAACTATGCCGGCGGCAACACGTCCGCCAAGGGCACGGAGATCGATCCCGTCACCGCGCAGCCCGTCGAGCTGCTCTGGGTGAAGGGCTCCGGCGGCGACCTCGGCACTCTGACGGAGCAGGGCCTGGCGGTCCTGCGATTGGATCGTCTGCGCGCGCTCGTCGACGTGTATCCGGGGGTGGACCGCGAGGACGAGATGGTCACGGCCTTCGACTACTGCCTGCACGGCAAGGGCGGGGCCGCGCCGTCGATCGACACCGCGATGCACGGGCTGGTGGACGCCGCCCACGTCGATCACCTGCACCCGGACTCCGGCATCGCGATCGCGACGGCGGCCGACGGCGAGGAGCTGACCGCGACGATCTTCGGCGACGAGGTCGCCTGGGTGCCGTGGCGCCGTCCCGGGTTCCAGCTGGGACTGGACATCGCAGCGATCAAGGAGCGGAACCCGCGGGCGATCGGCTGCATCCTCGGCGGACACGGCATCACCGCCTGGGGCGACACGTCCGAAGAGGCCGAGGCGAACTCGCGACGGATGATCGAGACGGCGTCCGCCTACATCGCGGAGCACGGGATCCCGGAGCCGTTCGGCGCGCCCCGCCCGGGCTACGCGCCGCTCCCCGAGGGCGAGCGGCGCGTGAGGGCGGCCGCCCTCGCTCCCTCGATCCGCGGCATCGCGTCCCGCGACAGGCCGATGGTCGGCCATTTCACCGACACCGACGCGGTGCTCGACTTCCTCGCCTCCGAGAAGGCCCCGGCCCTCGCCGGCCTCGGCACCAGCTGCCCGGACCACTTCCTGCGCACCAAGGTGAAGCCCTTGATCCTCGATCTGCCGGCGACGGCATCCGCCGAGGAGCAGATCGCCCGTCTGCACGAGCTGCACGAGGAGTACCGCGCCGACTACCAGGCCTACTACGACGCGCATGCGACGCCCGACTCCCCGGCGATCCGCGGCGCCGACCCGCTCATCGTCCTGATCCCCGGTGTCGGCATGTTCTCCTACGGCGCGAACAAGCAGACGGCCCGGGTCGCGGGCGAGTTCTACGTCAACGCGATCACCGTGATGCGCGGCGCCGAGTCCCTGTCGACCTACTCCCCCATCTCCGACGCGGAGAAGTTCCGCATCGAGTACTGGGCGCTGGAGGAGGCGAAGCTGCAGCGGATGCCGAAGCCGAAGTCGCACCAGGGCCGCATCGCTTTCGTCACCGGCGCCGCCTCCGGCATCGGCAAGGCCATCGCGACTCGCCTCGCCGCGGAGGGCGCCTGCGTCGTCATCGCCGACCTCGACCTCGCCAAGGCACAGGCCGCGGCCGCAGAGCTCGGGAACACGGATGTCGCGATCGGGGTGGCTGCGAACGTCGCCGACGCGGACGCCGTGCGGCACGCGCTCGACGAGGCCGTGCTCGCGTTCGGAGGCGTCGACCTCGTCGTCAACAACGCCGGCCTGTCCCTGTCGAAGCCGTTGCTGGAGACGACCGAGAAGGACTGGGACCTGCAGCACGACGTCATGGCGAAGGGCTCCTTCCTCGTCTCGAAGGCCGCCGCCCGGATCCTCATCGACCAGAGGCTCGGCGGCGACATCATCTACATCTCCTCGAAGAACTCGGTCTTCGCCGGCCCCAACAACGTCGCCTACTCCGCGACCAAGGCCGACCAGGCCCACCAGGTGCGCCTCCTCGCCGTCGAGCTCGGCGAGCACGGCATCCGCGTCAACGGCATCAACCCCGACGGCGTCGTCCGCGGCTCCGGCATCTTCGCCTCCGGCTGGGGCGCGAACCGTGCCGCGACCTACGGGGTCGCCGAGGAGGATCTCGGCCAGTTCTACGCGAACCGCACGATCCTCAAGCGCGAGGTCGTGCCCGAGAACGTCGCCGACGCGGTCTACGTCCTCACCGGCCCCGAGCTCAGCCGCACCACGGGCCTCCACATCCCGGTGGACTCCGGGGTCGCCGCCGCCTTCCTCCGATGACGGCGGCCCGCGAGAGGCCGTGCCCGTCGGGTGTGTTCCCGGCACGGGCACGGCCTGCACCGCGCCTCAGCCGAGGGCGATGGCGATCTCGTTGGGCGTGTACGGAAGCTCGACGGTCGCGGTGACGTCGCCGGTCGTGAGGTCGACCGCGTGGATGCTGTTCGTCGCGGGCTCGGTGACGTACGCGGTGTCCCCGTCCACCTTGATGGCCGGATGCGGGTCCTGCCAACGGGCCGGCCCCTGCCAGGCGCCGACGACCGGGAAGGAGTCGGTGATCTGTCCTCCGGACGGATCGAGCACGTGGATCGACCCGTCCGTCGCGAGGATGTACGCGAGATCCTTCGGCCCGCGCGCCACGCCGCGGAACGTGTACTGCACCTCCTTCGGGAGGTCGACGACGTCGAGCGTGCCGGCGGCCGTGTCGATGAGCGTCACCGCGTTCAAGAGGTACCCCTCGGCATCGGGGTCCCTCTTGTAGTCGCCCACGACGAGAGGGCTGGTCTCGGACACGAAGGCGTTGCCCATGCGCCCGTAGGCGTCGGGGGCTGTGAGCTTCGTGAACCCGCCGTCCCGGTAGAGGAGCGCGCCGTCCTCGCAGCCGAAGACGACGGCCTCGCCCTTGGCCGTCCCCTCACCGTGGATGCCGGGGCACTGGTCGCCCGTCGCCGCGACGTCCCAGTGTCCGTCGTGCGCGTGCAGGGCCACGGCACCGGTGCGTCCGGAGTCGTCTCCCACGGTGGTCAGGAGCGTGTCGTCCTCCAGCACGATCGACACGCCGTGGTGCGCCTTCGGCGAGGTGTAGACGTCCCCCTCCGGCAGCGTCTCGTATCCGGCGCCGAAGACACCGGTGTCGAGGATCGTCGTCCTGCCGGTGCCGTCGTCGAAGAGCACGGTCTTGCCGTGGTGGACCACCACGTGCCCCGGGGTCTTCGCGCCGACCGTGAGGTCCGTGAGCGCGGGCGCGGCGGTGTCGAGCAGTTGGAAGCCCTTCGAGGTGGTCACCGCGATCGTGCGCCCGTCGCCGAAGTCGTTGACACGGACGAACTCCTCGGTGGCGAACTCGTCCACGGGGGTCAGCGTCCCGCCGTCGAGCACGGCGACGCCGTTCGCGTAGGCCACGGCCAGACGACCGGTCGAGTCGACTGCTCCCTCCGCGGACGGAGGCGGTGCCGCACCTCCTGCGCCGCCGGCGCATGCCGTCGTGAGAAGCGCGGTCCCTGCGAGGGCGGCGGCCGCCGCCAGGTGTCGGGTCTGTCGTTTCATCGTCTTCCTTTCCATAGGTCGGTATCAAGAGGTCAGGCCGTGCGCGATGCGCTCCGTGTTGGCGCGCATCATGTCGAGGTAGGTGTCCGCTCCCCCGCCCGGCTCCGTGAGCGATTCGGTGAAGAGCTCCACCACGTCGACGTCGAGGCCGACCTCGTCGGCGAGGACGCGCACGAGACGATCGGGCTGGGAGGACTCGGCGAAGATCGTGCGCACTCCGGCCTCCTTGATCGCCGCGGCGAGATCGCGCAGGTCGGCGGCGCTGGGTGCGGCGAGCGTCGTGCCGCCGGGGATGACCGCGCCGACGATGCGGAAGCCGAAGCGGTCCGCGAGATACCCGAACACGTGGTGGTTGGTGACGAGAGCACGATCGCCCTCGTCGATCGCCGAGAACGCGCGGGTCATCTCCACGTCGAGGTCCTCGAGCGCTGCCCGGTACCCCTCGGCGTGGGCGCGGACGACGGCGGCATCGATCCCGTCGATCCCGATCAGGGACGCCTCGATCGCGTCGACGACGTCGATCATCCGGCCCGGATCGGTCCAGAAGTGCGGATCCGCCGCACCCGCCGCGTCCCCCGCGGCGTAGGGCAGCGCATCCGTCTCGTCTCCGGCCACGAGCATCGGCACGTTCGCGGACTCCGCCCGATCCAGATGCTGCTGGAGCCCCTCCTCCAGCCCGAGGCCGTTGGAGACGACGAGGTCGGCCGCGGCGAGCCGCGCGGCCTCCTGCGCCGAGATCTCGAAGGAGTGCGGATCGGCGTTCGGCTTCATGAGGACGGTGACGTCCGCTTCCCCGCCGACGATGTTCCCGACCACGTCGCCGAGGATGTTCGTGGTCACGACGATCTGCGGCGGGCTGGACGCCCCCGGCGCCGCAGAGCACCCGCCCAGGAGGAGGAGCAGCGCGAGCGTCCCCGGCACCAGACGCCTCATCGCCCGACCTCGGCGAAGGACGACGGCGTCGTCGGTGTCTCGATGACACGGGCGACGCGCCCGCCGTCGGCGTATGCGATCTCGTAGACGGCACCCGCCGCGGGCGCGTTGACATAGGCCCGTTGCGCGTCCACCCAGAGCGACGCTGCCCCCGGATCGCCGGACACGAGCGGATCGGTCGCTCCGACCTCGACGCCGCCGGCGTAGACGCGCACCCGCCCCTCGACGTCGACCGCGACGACATGGCCCGCGTCGTCGCCGACCGCGCTGACCTTCACGAGGGGGGTCCCGGTCTCGACGCGCTCCCAGGACCGCTCCCGGGTGTCGAGCAGCAGGTACCCCGCGTCCCCCGCGAGGGCGGCGACCGTGGGCCGTCCCTTGCGTCCATCGAACCCCACGGCCCGCTCCGCGCCCGGCGGATAGGGGATGCGCTCGAAGACCGGTGTCCCCCGGTCGAGCGTGAGGAGGACCGCCCCGTCCGCGCAGCCGATGACCAGCCCGACCCGCGTGGTCGCGACGCCCTCCGGCGCCTCGCAGCCGGTCTCGTCCGCGGTCGCGGAGCCGTCCGCCTCGACCCGGCGGATGAGCCCGCCGCTCGCCACCACCGCACCGTCGCCGAACGGGGCCACGATGCCGCGGTCCGACCCGGTCTCGACGCGGAACGACTCGACGACCTTCCCCTTCGACAGGGCCTGATTGTCGAGAAGCACGGCCTCGCCCGATCCCTCGAAGAAGACCCCGGTCGTCCCCGCGGTCGAGAGCGGCCCGGTGGCGACCACGACAGGGCCCGCGCCGTCCACGGTGCCAAGCATCGCGGGCGCGGCCCGGTAGTAGTGGAAGTGATCGACGTGGTCCCACGTCCACACGCCGCTGTCGACGATCTCCACGCCCCGCTCCGTCGTCAGGAAGAGGTAGCGCCCGTCGGAGGCGAGTGCGCTGGGCGCTCCGGTCTCGCCGAGCCGCGACGTCCCGCCGTCGAGCAGGTCGACCATGCCCACGCGCCCCTCACCGTCGACGGAGACGAGGGCCAACGGCGGCTCGGCGACCTCCGCCGCACCCGAGACGGCGCCGTGTCCGGACGACGGCGACGGCGTGGAGGAGCCGCTGCCTGCCGAGGGCGTCGCCGAGCACGCGGTGAGGCCCAGCAGCACGATCGTGGAGAGGGCGATGGGGATTCGAGGGGACATCTGGTCCTTTCACGGGATCATCGGGAGACGGTGGCCAGTGCGGCCGATGACGGGGACACGGCGGACCCCTCCTCGCCGTCGGTCCGGTGCGCACGCCGAGCGCGCGCCTTCCGACGTCGGTCGAGGGCTGCTCGCAGAACCCCCGACAGGAGGGCGATGAGGACGGCGCTGCACGCGATCGAGGCGCCGGCCGCCGTTCCGGCGTGCCAGGAGACGAGGAGGCCGGACAGGACGGCGAGCATCCCGAGCAGCGACGCCGCGAGCATCAGCGCCGGGATGCTCCGCGTCCAGTGCCGTGCGGCGACGGCCGGCGCGAGCAGCAGACCGACGACAAGAAGCGAGCCCACCGCGCGGTACGAGGAGACGACGGCGAGGGTCACCAGCCCCACGAGGACGACATGGGAGAGCGCGGGGCGCAGCCCCAGGGCGGCGGCGACACGCCGATCGAACGCCGCGGCGACGAAGGAACGGTGGAAGACGGCCGCGAGGACGATCGTGACGACGAGGACGACGCCGAGCAGGGCGATGTCCCCCGTCTCGACGGCGAGGATGTCACCAAAGAGCATCGTCGTCGCGTCCGTCGCGAAGCTGCGCGAGTGGGAGACGATGATGACGCCCAGCGACAGCATGCCGACGAAGAGCAGTCCGATGCTCGTGTCGTAGGAGAGACGGCCGCGCCGCTGCAGGACGCCGATCGCGACGCTCATGGCCACGGCCGACACGGCGGCCCCGAGCATCACCGGCGCGCCGAGGACCGTCGCCAGGGCCACGCCGGGCAGCATGCCGTGGCCGAGCGCCTCGCCGAGGAACGCCATCCCGCGGATCACGACCCACGTTCCGACCACGCCGCAGACGACCGCGACGAGAACGCCGCCGATGAGAGCGCGCACCAGGAAATCGGCGCTCAAAGGATCGGTGAGCCAGGGCATGGTCTCGACCCTATCCACAATTGAGAATGATTATCAATTGCTATAGTCGAGGGGTGCCCTCCCCCGGACCCGCTGTCCTCGCCCACGCGCTCTGCTACGCCTACGACGATGCCGACGTGCTGCACGACGTGTCCGTCGAACTGCGCTCCGGCGAGGTGACGGCCGTCGTCGGGCCGAACGGCTCCGGCAAGTCCACCCTCGTCGAGCTTCTCGCCGGCGTCCTGCGCCCCCGGTGCGGCCTCGTCCGCCGGGCGGCAGACGTCGCCCTCGTCGTCCAGCGCCCGGCCCCCGCCCCGTCGTTGCCGATCACCGTCGCCGACACCGTGGCGATGGGAACCTGGGCCCGTGGCGAAGGGAGGAAACGGCCCCTCTCCCGGACCCCGTCCCGGACCCGGACCCGAGAGCGGACCGCCGAGGCCATCGCCCGCGTCGAGTTGACCGGGCTGGAATCGCGCCCGCTCTCCAGCCTGTCCGGCGGGCAACGGCAGCGAGCGCTGCTCGCCCAGGGCATCGTCCGCCGACCCGGGATCCTGCTCCTGGACGAACCCGCCGCCGGCCTCGATGCGCGCAGCCGCGAGTGCGCCAGAGCCATCCTCGCCGAGGAGGCCGCACACGGGACGGCGGTCGCCTGCGTGACCCACGACGAGGACGTCATCGCCGTCGCGGACCAGATCATCCGACTCGATCGCGGCCGGCGGGTCATGCCCGGTGGACTCGACGGCACACGCCACGATCGACACCCGATCGACGCCACGATCGACTCCCCGGCCCGCACCCGAGGACGCGCGGTTAGAGCGTCGAGCCCACCGGCGGAGCGGTGATGGAACGCAGGAGCGCGTCCACGAGGCTCTGACGCGCGGGATCGGCGTCGCCTCGCGTCGACGCGCCTGGCGCGAGCGCGGGGCCGATCGGGGCGGACGACGAGGAGTCGCCGCCGGCGAGGACGCCGACGAGATAGCGCGCCGCGGCATGGCCGACCTCGGTGAGGCGGGGGTCGACGGACTCGAGATAGGGCTGGGTGTCGTCGCTGTACCCGGCCAGGTTGTCGTAGCCGATGAGCGCCACGTCGCCGGGGACGCTGCGTCCCCGTGACTCCAACCCGGCTGCGAGACCGACCGCGATCGCATCGCTGCCCGCGAAGACCGCGTCGACGGCCGGCACGGTCTCAACGATCTCCACGGCCGCCTCGAGCCCCCAGCTCCGACTGAAGGAGCCGTGCAGGATCGCGGCGGGTTCGAGGCCGGCCTCGGCGAGAGCATGCAGGAAACCCCGTTCACGCTCCCGCGCCGAGGTCAGATCGCCTCCCGCGGTGACGTGAGCGATCCGCGTGCGCCCCATCTCGACGAGACGGCGGGCGGCGAGCACGCCCCCCTCGAACTCGTCCGGATGGATCGACACCGCGCCCTCCGCGTCCGGGGGCCCGTAGGCCCGGACGACGGGGCCGACGAAATCGACGCCGAGCGGCGCGATCGGGACGTCCGCACCCTCGCCGATCACGATGATGCCGTCGACCTGACGATCGAGCATGCGCCGGACATGCTCGTGCCGCAACTCCGCATCGTGATGGGCGTCGAAGAGGATGCTGGCGAAGTCGTGGGAGCTGAGCTCGCGGTTGATCCCGATGAGCACCGGCATGCAGAACGCCCCCGCCGCGTTCTCGGCGAGGACGCCGATGGTCCGGCTCCGCCCCGAGGCGACGCTGCGGGCGAGCGCGTTCGGGCGGTAGTCGAGCCGTCGCGCCGCCTCAAGCACCCTCCGACGGGTCTCCTCGGCGACACGACCGGTGCCGTTCATGACCTGAGACGCGGTCGGCATCGAGACGCCGGCCGCTCGGGCCACGTCGACCAACCGCACCGCCTGCGACGACATCCGCATCCCTCCCCGTCGACCGCACCCGCGCGACCCTCTCCGACAATAGCGCGCCAAAACGCTATCGAAAGACCTTTCCCACACCTCTCTGCCAAAGCGCTTAGGCAGTATTATAGGCGTCGTGATGAATGGCGACGTGGCTACCGGATGGGAGGGCGTGCGAACGGCGTTCGCCGCCGCCCTGGACGTCGACGAGGCGGGCGGATCGCTCGCCGTCGTGCATCGGGGACGCACCGTCGTCGATCTCTGGGGAGGACGGGATCCGCTGTCCGGACGCCCATGGGAGAAGGACGGCGTCACCCTCGCGTTCTCCGCGGCGAAGGGGGTCGTCGCCCTGCTCGTCGCACAGGAGGTGGAGGTGGGACGGCTGGACCCCGAGGCGCCCGTCGCTCGGTACTGGCCCGAGTTCGCTGTCGCCGGGAAGCACTCCGTGACCGTCCGTCAGGTGCTGACCCACACCGCGGGGATGCCCGCGCTCCCCCTGCGAGCGCTGTCCGACCTGCGGTCGCCGATCGAACTCGCCGATCGTCTCGCCGCGAGCCCTTCCCAGTACCCGCCGGGGAGCGCCCGGATCTACCACATCCTCAGCTACGGCACGATCCTCGCCGAGCTGTTGCGCCGCGTCACCGGCCGGGACATCGGGATCCTCGTGGCGGAACGGATCGCCGCACCGCTCGGCGGATCCCTGTGGCTGGGCGAGCCCGTCGAGGTCGCCCCGCGCTACCGCCCCGCGCTCATCGGCCCCGTGGAGGATCCGCCGATCCCCGCCCCGGACGCCGGTGCCGCCTGCCAGGCCGCATACCGCGCGAATGCGCAGACCACACCTCTCTTCGCCCGCTCGGACGGCGTCCAGGGGACCGAGCCGATGAACCAGCCCTCGTTCCGTCGGAGTCAGCTCCCCGCCGGCGGCCTCGTGACGGACGCACGATCGCTGGCTCGGATGTACGCGGCGTGCCTCGGCGAGGTCGACGGGGTGCGCCTCCTCTCCGAGGAGACGGTCCAGAAGGTCTCCCGGGACCACCTCGACGGTGTCCGCGAACCTCTCTGCCTCCCGGGTGCGGTCCCGACCGTTCGCTGGGGCCTGGGGTTCGAGATCTCCCACCAGCACTGCCCGATGCTCGGCGACGGGTCCTTCGGACACGCGGGGATGGGAGGGCGCCTGGCCTTCGCCCACGCTCCGTCCGGACTCGGCTTCGCCTTCGTCGGCCAGCGGATGCTCTTCCCGGCGCCGGGAACCGACGTACGCTGGACGGGCATCCTCTCCGCCGTGCGTGCGGCCCTCGCGGACGACTGACCGGCGTCAGCCCTCCGTCAGCCCGGCGTCAGCCCTCCGTCGGCACGAGGATCTGCGCGAGGGAGAGCTCCGCCTCGCCGCCGACCCAGCGCAGGCGCAGAGCACGGACCCGCCCCGGCAGGGAGAGCTCGAACGGTCGCGCCTGCCGCTCCCAGTCCCACGCCTCGCCCCACCATTCCCCGATCGCGCGCCAGGCTCCTCCGAGGAGCGCCTCGGCGCGGAACGAGTGGATCCCGGCCGCGGTCAGACCGAGGACGAGGAGCGCCTGCGTCGGGACATCGGCGAGCCTTCCCGGCTCGACCTCGAGCTCGACCGTCGATCCGACGGGCAAAGGCCTGCTCACCGTGGCATCCCGCGGAAGGTCACGACCATCGACGAGGACACGACCCACCGCGTCTTCCAGTCCCGCCTCCTCGACCCCGTCGGGGGCGAAGAAGGGCCGAGGGTCCAGTGGGGTGCTCCACGGCACGGGGTCGGGTCCGAGGTCCACCTCCCAGACGCCACCGGCATGCAGCGCACGGACGTCCACGGTCGGGTCCGTCCACTCCGATCCGTTCCAGCGGACCGCCCTGATGTGCCGATCCGCGGAATCGCGGCGACGGACGCGGATCTCCAGCCCCCTCGCGCCGAGGGGCCGCACCACAGCCGTGTCGAACGTCGGCGCGGTGACGAGCAGCTGCCCCGATCCCGGCCGGAAGGGAGCGAACCCCAGCTGGGCGAACAGGTGCCACGCCGACATCTCGCCGTTGTCCTCGTCGCCGGGGAAGCCCTGGCCGATGCCACTGCCGCGGAAGAGCCGGTGCACCGCGTCGTGCAGGATCTCGCTCGTGCGCCACGGCCGATCCGAGTACGCATACATCCAGGGGACGTGGTGGGCCGGCTGGTTCGACAGCGCCCACATGCCCCGACGGATGTCCCGCGCCTCCGGCATCTCGTGGATCACCTCGCCGTAGCTGCCCGCGAACCGGGGCGCAGCGGTCTCCGGCTCCCGGAAGAGGGCGTCCAGCGCGTCGCCGAGAGCGACGGCGCCTCCGAAGAGCTCGGCGAGCGCCGGGCCGTCATGGGGAGCAGGGAACCGCGACCCCCAGGCGTTCGTCTCGGTGTGCGCGCCGCCCCAGACCCGCGGGTCGAAGGGCTCGTCCGCCCACGACCCGTCCGCCGCGCGCGGCCGGAAGAAGCGTGCCCCCTGGTCCCAGAGCATCCGATACCCCGTTGCCCGGTGCGCGAGGTACCGCGCCTCCGCGCGCAGTCGGGCGGCACGTTCCCCGTGCGCCTCCCTCGCGAGCTCGCGGGCGAGGACGGCGGCCCCGGCGTCGTTGATCGCCCCCTCGATCGTCCAGGACACCGACTCGCCGTGCGTCGCGGGCACGTAGCCCAGCGCGAGGGTCTGCGGCATGCCCTTTCGCCCGAAACGAGGATCCGACGACGCGGCCGTCGCGTTGCGGAGGGCCGCGGCGTAGGCGGTCTCGACGTCGACCCCCGTCACCCCGGAGGCGACCGCGTCGGCGGCGATCACGTCGAGGCTCGTGCCGACCATCGCGTCGAGCGGGGTGCCCGCCGTCCACCGAGGCGACCAGCCATCCCTCCGCACATGCTCCAGCATGCCGTCGAGGAGGGCTCCTGCCCGCTCGGGGACGAGGAGATGGTAGGCCGGCCACGCGGTGCGGTAGGTGTCCCAGAAGCCGTTGTCGGTGAGGACCCGCCCCGCCCTGATCCTCCGTCCGGTGTCGAACGACCCATCGGGCCCGAGGCGCTCGGTGGGGCTCGCGTACCGCGGCCCCTCCGACGTCTCCTCGTGATGCTCGGTCGGATAGAGGAACAGCCGATAGAGGTCCGCGGCGATCAGGGCGCGCTGGTCCTCGTCCGCGCCGGGGGCGAGGACGATCGAGGACAGCCGGTCCCACGCCTGTCGGGCATGATCCGCGATCTCGTCGATCGTCCTCCCCTCGACGCGCCGCCTGGCCGTCTCGGCCTGCGCGACCGAGATCAGCGATCCTCCGATCTCGATGCGCACCGGGCTCTCGTCGGGATGCACGTCGATGACGAGACGACCGTCGTCGCCGGAGCGGATGACGAGCTCGGCGCCCGACAGCGCGAGGGAGTAGTAGCCGCGCAACGGGTCCGGCTCATGAGGGTTCGGCAGAGTGGACGCGAGCCGGAGCAGCAGGCGTCCGTCGCTCGCCCGCTCGTGCTCGACGTGGGACAGCGGAGCACCCGGGGCGCAGAGGACCAGGCGCCCCTGCCGGGGGAACCGGATCTCCGTGACGGCCTCGGCCGAGCCCACGGCGGCGTCGATCCGCATGCCGCTCAGGGTGGTGACGCGATACCGATGCGGGCGCGCCTCTTCGTCGTCGTGATCGAAGGCCTCCCCGGCGACGCCGGTCCCCTCATCCGGGACCAGCCCCGCGCGGATCGCGAGGGCGCCCCGGTCGCCGATCCAGATGCTCGGCGACCGGGTGAGGAGCAGTCCCGCCAGGAATGGATGGGGACCGGCGCCGTGCGCGTTCCAGCTGTACGTCCAATGCGAGTTGCTCAGGTCCGTGGCGGGTGCGATGTACAGGTGGCCGTGCGGCACGCCGGTCAACGGCTGCGTGTTGCCCCGGGATCGCCGGGGCGAGGAATGAGACCCTCGCGTCGTGCGCACCAGCTCGGCCGGGCTTGCGTCCTGGACCGTTCGGCGTCCCGAGATGCTCGGGGCGTCGATCCATCCTTCGAGCAGCCCCGCCGTGGCTCCGTGCAGGGCCGGCGGATCCGCGACGAGGTGCGCCGCCACCACCCGCGCACCCCGGAACGCCGCGAGCGGGACCCTGCGCTCGTTCCATTGATCCGGGAAGTCCAGATCGACACGGGCGGCGGGGGCCGACGCCGTCCGGTCCCGCTCCTCGGAGACGACGGACAACAGCCGGCGACCGTCGTCGAACTCGAGATCGATGGCGACCGCCGCAGGACGGTAGCCGTCCCGCACATCGGATGCCCGCTCGTCGAACGCGGGGAAGAGCAGCCAGCTCAACTCGTCGTCGTCGCCGATCGCCCTGTCCGCCCAGAAGCGCGGAAGCGCGTGGACGAGCGGCGCGTCGGCCTCGCCCTCCCAGGCGTAGCGCAGGCAGGCGCTCGTGCGCAGCCCGGTTCCCGGGGCCGCCGCCGGAGCCGCGGAAGGACCGGGGTGGCCCTCGACGCGCAGATCGGTCACGGGGCCTCCAGGGCGGAGAGACCGCGGAAGCGCTCGTCGCGGACGAGGGCAGCCCGGGCGGTCCGGAGCACGCCGCGCACCGCCTCGCGCGTGAAGCGCTCGGGGTGCCGTGTGCGAACGGTCCAGGTCGCGGTCTCTCCGGGGAGCACGGTGAGGAGGTTCTCCTCGCTGTGCGCACCCGGATCGATCTCCTCGACGGCGATCACCGTGTCGCGGAGGATCGAGCGCGCGGTGAGGGTGATCTCGATGCCGTGGTCGCCGATGGTCACCTCGACACCGTACGCCGCCGGGACGTCGGGGAAGTCCCGATCCGTCCCGCCGAGCAGCACGGTGCGGGATCCCTCGGCGCTCGCGACCAGCAGCTCGGCACCGCCCAGCCCGTCGGCGAGGCCGCCGAGGGGCACGCGCAGCGCCGTTCCGGCCGGCACGATCACCTCCAGCTCCGCCCTGGCACCGCGCTCCTGCCCCGTCCAGCGCTCCACCGTCGCCGAGGCACGCCACTCCTCCGCCGCGCTGTTGCAGGCGAACAGCGCGGGGAGCCCGTCCTCCATCCTCAGCACCAGGATCCGATCGGCGTAGGCGGCACGCACGGCGTAGGCCGCCGGCTTCCAGCGATCGTCGACGTCGATCATCGACCAGGACAGCGACGGCCAGCAGTCGTTCAGCTGCCAGACGATCGTGCCGCGGCAGTAGGGCTCGAGCGTTCGGAACCGCTCGACCCCGTAGCGCACGGCGCGCGCCTGGTCGAGCTGCGCGAGCCAGTACCACTCGTCGAAGTCCGCGGGCACGCCCAGATGGACATCGAGCACGTCGTTGATCCGCTCGGTGCCGCCGACCGCCTTCTGCCGCTGGATCGTGCCGGGGCTGAACGGCGCGGGCTCCGCGTCGTGCACCACCCGATCGAAGGTGGGTCTCGCGGGCGGCCCCTGGAACCCGAACTCCGAGACGAATCGAGGGCGCACGAGGTCGTAGTCGCGGTAATCCCCGGGGAGCCACCAGTGCACGACCCCCCGCGTGGGATCGTTGGGCTCACGCCATCGTTCCCCGGATGACGGGCTGCCCAGGAGATAGCTGCGGGAGGGGTCGAGGTCCGCGACGGCCTCCGGAAGCACGTCGACGTAGTACCGCTCGCCCCAGGCGGCTCCTCCGAGCAGCTCGTCCCAGCCGTGCAGGAACCAGAACCAGAGGTTCTCGTTGTTGCCGTTCCAGAGGGCAAGGCTCGGATGCGGCATGATCCGCGTGATGTTGTCCCTGGCCTCCGCGCGCACCTCGGCGACCGACCGGTCGTCCTCGGGGTAGGCCGCGCAGGCGAAGAGGAAGTCCTGCCAGACCAGCATGCCCTTCTCGTCGCACGCGCGATAGAACTCGTCGTCTTCGAAGACGCCGCCGCCCCAGACCCGGAGGAGGTTCGCCCCGAGATCGCGGGCGTCGTCGATGCGCCGTCGGTAGTCGTCCCGGGTCACGGAGGCGATGGAGGTGTCCTCCGGGATCCAGTTGAAACCGCGGATGAACAGGGGCACGCCGTTGACCGAGATCCCGAAGCCGCACCCGTCCCCGTCGCCGTCCGGGATCTGGTCCACCACCAGCTCGCGGAAGCCGATCGCCTGCGCCGACCGGTCGAGCAGCTCGTCCGAATGGCGCAGCTCGACGCGGAGCTCGTGCAGCGTCTGCGCGCCGAGGCCCGCCGGCCACCACGGCTCCGGCTTCGGGACATGGAGCACGCCCCGCACCCGGCTCTCCTCGGCGGGGACGACGAGCGAGAGGCTCGCTCCTCCCAGCTCGACGGCGATGCCGAGCTCCCTTCCCTGCCCGCTGGGCGCGCGGTCGATCTCGATGTCGAGCTCGACCGCGCCGTCCGCACCCCGCAGTCGTGCTGTCGGGCGCACGGCGGCGAGGCGCGCGACGCTCCAGGTCTCGATCTCCACCCGGCGCCAGATGCCGGCGCCGGGCAAGGCCGGCCCCCAGTCCCATCCGAAGTCGCAGGCCTTCTTCCGCAGGTACGGCGCCAGCGGGCTGAACGCGCTGGGGAGCGCGCCGAGCCGTCTCCGCTCCTCCTCCGCGGCCGGCACCGGCGCGGAGAGCAGCAGTCGCGCCTCCGCGGTCCCCCGGGTGAGCTCCGGGAGGGGGACGCGCCAGGTGCGGTGCATGTTGCGACTGCGCGCACGGCTCTCGCCGTCGATGAAGAGCTCGGCGATCGTGTCCACGCCGTGGAAGACCAGGTCCACCCGCTCGGCGTCGGTCAGCCGCGGCAGGCGCGTGCGGTACTCCCAGTCCGTGCTCCCGATCCAGGCGAGGTCGTGCTCGTTGTCCCCGTCCGCGGGATCGGGGATCGCCTCCGCCGCGCGCAGCGCCATGTGCACGTCCCCCGGCACGGGCGCTGCGATGTCCATCCCGGCGATGTCGTGCGGGATCGGCCCGGCGATGGCGCGGAGGCGCCAGGGGGATTCCAGGAGTGTGCGAGTGAGCACGGGTGGTCCTCGTATCTGCCCGTCGGGGCGTTCGTCTGATGGTGGGCTTGCATCTCGACCCTCGGGAGGGCTATGTTGCAAAAGCGCTTTGGCATCTCGATTCGCCCAAGCTAGCACCCGACATCGGCTACCGGCAATCAGGTACCCAGAAGGAGAGTTTCAGTGAAGAAACCACACGCGGTACGGACCGCGATCGGCACCGTCGTCTCGTCCGCGCTCGTCATCACGGCGCTCGCGGCCTGCGCTCCACAGGGCTCGGGCGACGCACCATCGGACGGCCCCGTCGAGATCCTGATCGGCAACCGCCCCGCGGCCACGGAACAGGCGCGCCGGGACTACTTCGATCAGGAGGTCAAGGCGTTCACCGCCGAGCACCCCGACATCACGGTCACCGTCACCGAGGACGGCTGGGATCCCCAGACCTTCTCCGCCCGCCTCGCCGCGGGCGACCTGCCGACGGTGGTGGGCGTCCCCTTCACCGAGATCCGCGGCCTCATCGCGCGCGGACAGGTCGCGGAGGTCGGCGACGCCGCGAAGCAGGCAGGGCTCACCGACCTGCTCAACCCGCAGCTCGCCTCGATGGTCACCGGCCCGGACGACAAGCTCTACGGCGTGCCGACCTCCGCGTACGCGATGGGCCTCGTCTACAACCGGGCGCTCTTCACCGCCGCCGGCCTCGACCCCGCTCAGCCTCCGACCACCTGGGACGAGGTGCGCACGGCGTCCGCGACCATCGCGAAGACCACGGGACGCTACGGCTTCGCCCAGGTGACCAAGGACAACCAGGGCGGCTGGGTGCTCGGCGCGCAGATCGCCTCCCGCGGCGGGAGCCTCGTCGACGACGACGGGAAGAAGGCCACGTTCGACTCTCCGGCCGGCGCCGACGCGCTCACGCTTCTGAAGGACATGCGCTGGACCGATGAGTCCCTCTCCCCCAATGGCCTGATGGGTGCACAGGACCTCGCCCAGGCGTTCGGCGCCGGCCAGGTCGGCATGTTCGTCCTGCAGTCGGACGCCTATCAGCCCCTCACCGAGCTGCTCGGGTTCCCTCCGGCGGACTTCGGCTTCGCGGCCATGCCGACGGTGAAGGCGGGCGAGGCACCCGTCACGCTCTCCGGCGGCAACATCGACATCGTGAGCCCTGACGCGACCGAGCCGCAGAAGCGCGCGGCGCTCGAATGGATCCGCTTCCACCACTTCGGCAAGTTCGAGAACGAGGACACCGCGCGCGCCGCCGCCCAGGTCCTCGCGGACCAGGGCACCGCGGTCGCGATCCCCGGCCTGCCCGTCGTGACCGCCGAGATCTACGAGAGGTACCTGGGCTGGATCTCCGAGATCAACAACGTGCCGGTGGCGAACTTCCGTCCCTACCTCGACCGGGTCGCCGAGCAGGAGGTCCGTTCCGAGCCGCCGACGAGCGGTCAGGACATCTACGCGGTGCTCGACCCGGTCGTCCAGGCCGTCATCACCGACCAGAACGCCGACATCAAGGCGCTGCTCGCCGACGCGAACGCGCGCGTCCAGTCCGTCCTGGGCCGCTGAGCCACGGAGGGGCGGGCACCCGCCCCTCCGTGCCCCTCCCCCTACCAAGGAGTCCCGCACCGTGAGCCAACTCCACCGCACCCGTCGCCGCGGCAGCCTGACCGCGCTCCTCGTCGCCCTCCCGGCGCTCCTGGTGTTCGCCGTGTTCTCCTGGTGGCCGATCCTGCGCGGTCTCGTGATGAGCGTGCAGAAGACCAACTTCGTCGGCCCCGCCGAGTGGGTCGGCTGGAGCAACTTCGCCTACGTGCTGGGCGATCCGCTCCTGGGAGCCGCGGTGCTCAACACGCTGCTCTTCGCGCTCCTGGCGATCCTCTTCGGCTTCCCCCTTCCGCTCGCGCTCGCCGTGGTCATCTCCACGGTCTCCGCGCGACGGCGAGGCCTCTATGCCGGGCTCGCCTACCTTCCGGTGATCGTGCCGCCCGTCGTCGCGATCCTGCTCTGGAAGTTCGCCTACGACCCCGGGGCCACCGGTCTGTTCAACGCGATGCTCTCCGGGCTCGGGATCGGTCCGCTGCCCTGGCTGAACTCGGCCTCGCTGGCGATGCCGTCGATCGTCCTGCAGGCCACCTGGGCGGGGGCGGGGACGAGCGTGCTGATCTACCTCGCGGCTCTTACCGCCGTGCGCCCCGAGCTCTATGAGGCCGCGATGCTCGACGGCGCGGGGATCTGGCGGCGGGTCTGGACGGTGACGCTCCCCCAGATCCGCGGAATCGTCCTGGTGATGCTGCTCCTCCAGCTCATCGGCGCCGCCCAGGTGTTCACCGAGCCCTTCCTGATGACCGGCGGAGGTCCGCAGAACGCCACGACGACGGTCCTCCTGCTCATGTACCGCTACGCCTTCGGCGGCTCGGCCGACTACGGTGCCGCGACCGCCCTCGGCGTGCTGCTCGCGATCGTGCTCGCCCTGCTCTCGTTCCTCTATCTGCGACTCACCCGGAGGTGGGGATCATGACCGCTCGCACCCCGGCGATCGCCGAGTCCGGCCTCATCAGCGCACGGGAGTGGGGGCATCGGCGTACGGCCGTCCCCGCCCGGATCGTGCAGGGGCTCGTGCTGCTGGGGCTGGTCGCCGCCGGCCTCGGCCCCCTCGCCTGGCTCGTCGCCGCCTCGCTCGGCACCAGCCAGGACATCATCCGCGACCCGCTCGGCGTCTTCGGCGCTATGGGCCATTGGGAGAACTACGTCAACGCCTTCCAGGGCGTCGACGCGGGCCGGCTCCTGCTCAACACGGTCCTCGCCGCCGGCGGCTCCGCCATCGCGACGGTGCTCGTCTCACTGAGCGCGGGCTATGTGATCGCGATCATGCGTCCACGCTGGGCTCCTCTGCTGAGCGCCGGCGTCCTGGCGACGATCTTCCTCCCCGCCGTGGTCTCCCTCGTGCCGCTCTACCTCACGGTGGTGGACCTGTTCGGCACCGGCCTGTCCCTGCAGAACAGCTTCTGGGCGGTGTGGCTGCCCGCCGGGGCCAACGCGTTCAGCGTCCTCCTGGTCACCAGCTATCTCCGCGGTCTTCCCCGGGAGCTGATCGAGGCGGCGAACGTCGACGGCGCCGGGCCGTGGCGCGTGATGTGGAGCATCGTGCTCCCGCTCTCCCGACCGATCTTCGGGGTCGTCGCCCTGCTCGCCGCGATCGGCGCGTGGAAGGACTACCTCTGGCCGTCGCTCGTGCTCACCGACCCCTCCCTGCGCCCGCTCTCGGTCGCGCTCCCCCTCATCGAGAAGACGACGGACCTGTCGACGTTCTTCGCCGTGCTGGTCGTCGCCTCGCTCGTCCCGATCGCCCTGTTCCTCGTGTTCCAGCGTTCGCTCCTGGCCAGCGCCAGCCTGTCGACCGGCATGAAGGACTGAGCACCCGGCGGCGACGATGCCGTCGGGACACCCAGAAAGAAGGAAGAGCCATGTCCTCCTCAACACCACGCCGGGGCACGCGCGCGAGACGCGCGCTTCTGAGCCTGATCGCCGCGGGCGCCATCGCGTTCACGGGACTGGTCGCCGCGCCGCCCGCGATGGCCGCATCCACCGACTACTACATCGATGCCGCGACGGGCAGCGACAGCGCGAGCGGCACGTCCGCGGGCAGCGCCTGGAAGACACTCGCCGCCGCGAACAGCCGCACCTTCGCCCCCGGCGATCGCATCCTCCTCGCTCGCGGAGGGACCTGGGAGGGCCAACTCGCGCCCCGCGGTCAGGGCACGGCCGCAGCGCCCATCACGATCTCCTCCTTCGGCACCGGCTCCGCGCCACGGCTGGACGGCGCGAGCCTGCCGGGCGGCGCCGTCGTGAGCCTGCAGAACCAGAGCCACTGGGTGATCGAGAACCTCGACATCGTCAACGACTCCGGCCTCGACAACTTCGGCACGCTCACCACGGACGGCACCCCGCGCAGCGGCATCCAGGTGCGCAACACGGTCGGCAACTCCACCGTCTCCGGCATCGTCATCCGCGGCAACACGGTCTCCGACGTGAACGGCTGCTTCCACTGCACGGGGATCGACGCGCATGTCAACGGCGGCATCGTCGCGGACACGACCGCGCTCGGCGCGAGCTTCTCCGGCGTCCTCATCCAGGACAACGTCGTCCAGAACGTCGGCCGGACGGGGATCGTCGTATGGGATGCGAGCTACTTCACCACCTCGCAGACGCAGGTCGTGCAGTCCGCCCTCTCCACCGGCGTCATCGTCCGCGGCAACAGCGTGATCGATCCGGACAGCGACGGCATCCTGGCGTTCGGCACCGACGGCGCGCTCCTGGAGCACAACGTGGTGCGCGGCGCGGGACAGCGCACCATCCCGGGATCGTCGATGTCGGCATCCGCAGGTCTCTGGCCGACGCGCGCCATGAACACCCTCGTGCAGTTCAACGAGGTCTCGGGAACGCTCCTGCACGGCACGGACGGACAGGGATTCGACGTCGACCTCGGCAGCACCAACACCCGCGTGCAGTACAACTACTCGCACGACAACGAGGGCGGGTTCCTCCTTCTCATGGGCGGCTACTCGAGCGACGTGACCGTGCGCTACAACCTCTCGGTCAACGACGGCTGGGGCGGGGAGAAGGGCGTGATCACGTTCTCCTGGGGCGTGCCCGCACCGGTGCGCATCTACAACAACACGATCGTGATCCCCGCCGGCTCCCCGGCGAACCCGATCTTCTGCGACGGCGACGCCGGCGCCTGCGCCTCGTCGACGCCGGGAGCATGGTCGTTCACGAACAACATCGTCGACAACCGCGGATCGGGTAGCTACACCTATCCGGGACTCGGCACCACGGCGACGTTCGCCTCGAACGTCTTCGCCGGGAACCACCCCGCGAGCGAGCCCGCCGACCCGGGCAAGATCACGGCAGCGCCGGGCTTCGCGGATCCGAACGCCTCGGGAGACGGGTTCGCCGTGGCCGAGGGCTTCCGCCTCACCGCCGGCTCTCCGGCGGTCGGCACCGGCCAGCTCGTGCCGGCGAACGGGCTGCGCGACTTCTTCGGCGGCGCCGTCTCGACGTCGGCGGCCCCGAGCCGCGGATTCCACGAGGCCGCTCCGCCCACCGGCACGCCGCTCCTCGTCGATCCGGCCGATGACTGGACCGTCAGCATCGCCCGCTCGTCGAACATGGCTCTGGACACCACCGGTCCGCTGTCCAACATGGCCGGCGACACGTCCCGTTTCAAGCGCTCCACCGACGCCGCGGGATGGGTGCGGTGGGGTGCGGACGGCGGCGACGTCCTGACGCTGACGGCCTACCTGTTCGGGCAGTCCCCGACGGCCGTCAGCATCGTCGCCCGCGACGCCTCCGGAACCCCGACGACCGTCGCCGCGACCGCGACGCCCGCGTCGGCGACGACCAACGGCTGGGTGCAGCACACCATCACCAGCGTCGCGCTGCCCGCCTCGACCGTCGACGTCGAGGTGCGGATCGGCGCCGTCACCGCATGGGGCGTCCAGCTCGGCCACGTGACGATCGGCTGAGCGAACGCGCTCGGTGGGCGGTCCGACGCGCCGCCCACCGAGCGCCCCGCCCGCACCGCGCATCATCCATCGCGCATCGAAAGATCGAAGGAGAACACGTGATCCCGCCCTGGACGGCCGCCCTGATCAGCGCCCCCGACGTGGAGGGAGCCCCGATCCTGCGCCGACGGTTCGAGGTGCCCGCCGATCGCGGAGCCGTGACCTCCGCCCGCCTCCTCGTCACCGCCCAGGGCATCGTCGAGCCGTCGCTCGACGGCTCGCGCATCGGACGAGACGTCCTGAGTCCCGGCTGGTCGGCGTACGAGACCAGGCTGCGCGTCGTCGAGCACGACCTGACCGAGCTCCTCCGCGCAGGGACTCACGAGCTCGCGCTCCTCCTCGGCCGCGGGTGGTACTCGGGGCGGCTCGGCTGGATGGGCGCCGAAGGCGTATACGGCGACCGCCCCGCGGCGAGCGCCGTCCTTCGCGTGCGCTTCGCCGACGGCTCCGAATGGGCTCTCGGAACGGACGCCGAGTGGACGGCCTCGAGCAGCGGAGTCCTCGCCGACGACCTCTACGACGGCCAGATCATCGATGCACGGCACGAGAGCACGGACCGCAACCCGGTCGCCGTCGAGGCGCTCGACCCCTCCCGCCTCGTCGCCTACCACGGGCCCCTCGTCGTCCGTCACGAGCGCGTCGCCCCGGTCCGGCGATGGCGGTCGCCCCGAGGCACCCTTCTCCTCGACTTCGGTCAGAACCTGGTGGGCTGGCTTCGCATCGCCGCCCGCGGCCCGCGCGGCAGGGCGCTGACGATCCGCCATGCCGAGGTCATCGAGGACGGCGAGCTCGCGACACGACCGCTGCGCACCGCGCAGGCGACGGACCGGTTCGTCCTCAGCGGGGGCGAGGACGCCTTCGAGCCCTCGCTCACCTTCCACGGATTCCGCTACGCCGAGATCGACGGCTGGGACGAGACGGAGGTCGTGGGAACGGTCGAGGCGGTCGTCGTGGGGAGCGACCTCCGGCGGATCGGGCACTTCTCGTGTTCGGACGCCCTGCTGAGCCGCTTCCACGAGAACGTGGTGTGGAGCCTGCGCGGCAACACCGTCGCGCTGCCGACCGACTGTCCACAGCGCGATGAACGGCTGGGCTGGACCGGGGACATCGCCGTCTTCGCGCCCACCGCCTGCTTCCTCTTCGACATGACCGGGTTCCTGCGCGACTGGCTCGCCGACCTCCGCGCCGAGCAGTCCGCGGCCGGCGGGCGGGTGCCCTACGTCATCCCCGACGCCCTGAAGGGATGGGCGGTGCGCGAGGGCGAGGATCCGGAGTCCGTGGGGGTGTGGAGCGACGCTGCCGTGTGGGTCCCGTGGGCGATCTGGGAGGCGAGCGGCGAGCGAGCGGTGCTCGAGGAGTCCTACGACAGCATGCGCGCCCACGTGGACCGGGTGGCGGGACGTCTCTCCGCACGAGGGGTCTGGGAGGGGGACTTCCAGTTCGGCGACTGGCTCGATCCCACCGCCCCTCCCGACGATCCCTTCGCCGCCGTCGCCGATCCCGACGTCATCGCGACGGCCGCGTACTGCCGGAGCCTGGAGCTGACCGCGCGCACCGCGCGCGTCCTGGGGTGCGAGGACGAGGCCGTGGCGCTCGGCGAGCGCGCCGAGCGGGCGCGTGCCGCGTTCGCCGCGGTCTATCTCCTGCCCGACGGCACCCTCCGGAGCGACGCCCCCGCGGTCTACGCGCTGGCGATCGCGTTCGACCTGCTCGACGACGAGGCCCGTGACCGTGCCGGTGCGCGGCTCGCCGGGCTCGTGCGGGCGTCCGGGCACACGATCAACGCGGGATTCGCGGGCGCTCCGTATCTCTGCGAGGCCCTCACGAGGACGGGGAACATCGCGGATGCCTACGCCCTGCTGATGAACCGGACGCACCCCTCCTGGCTGCGACCGGTCGAGCTCGGTGCGACCACCGTGTGGGAGCGATGGGACTCGCTGCAGGACGACGGGCACGTCAACCCCGGCGAGATGACCAGCTTCAACCACTACGCGCTGGGCGCCGTCGCGGACTGGATGCACCGCGTCATCGGCGGCATCGAGACCGTGGAGCCGGGCTACGCCCGCGTGCGCATCGATCCGCGTCCGGGCGGAGGACTGTCCTGGGCCCGGACGGTCATCGACACCCCCCACGGGCCGGTCGGCGTGGCCTGGACCGCGGAACCGGAGCTGCGGGTCGAGTACTGGGCTCCGGACGGGGTGGAGATCGAGCTCGGCGAGGGCATCGTCGACCATGCCGTCCGGCTCCCCGGACCCCCTGCTCCTGTCCGAGCCGCGCTGCGGAATCCTGCTCGCGCTGTGAAGAACTGAGGCGCGCTTCCCGGAATCAGCAGCTCAGCGCCGGATGCAGGCGGTGTCAGGGCGGCATCGGAGACCGGAGAGGGAGGTGCTCCGCCCTCCCCCCTCCCCCGCCTACCCGATGGTCGGCAACGCGCCGGTCACCATGCCGACGAGCTGCTCTCCGCTGACGTCCTCGGTCCTGGTGCCGCCGACGACCCTGCCGCCGCGCATGACCCAGACCTGCTGCGAGAGCCGCTTCACCTGCTCGAAGTTGTGGGAGACGACCAGCACGGTCTTCCCTCCCCGGACGACCCGGCGGATGAGGTCCTCCACCTGGGCCGTCTCATTCAAGCCGAGCGCGGCGGTGGGCTCGTCCAGGATGATCATGTTCTCCGCCCACATCACCCCCCGCGCGATCGCGACGGCTTGTCGTTGACCGCCGGACAGCCTCTTCACGCTCCGCGTCACCCCAGGGACGTTCACGGCGAGCTCCGCGATGAGCTCGGACGCACGGCTACGCATCTCGCGCCTCCGGAGGAGCTTCACCCCTGGCGGCCCGGCCACCAGCTCGCGATCCATATACATGTTCTGCCACACGCTCAGCTGATCGCAGAGAGCGAGGTCCTGATACACCGTCTCGATGCCCTTCTCCCTGGCGTCGCGGGGAGACGAGAAGCGAACGGGCGTCCCGTCGATCCGGATCTCGCCGCGATCGGGCGTGTAGAGCCCGGTGAGGCATTTCACCAGCGTCGACTTCCCCGCGCCGTTGTCGCCGACGATCGCCGTGATCTCGCCGGTCTTGATCGTGAGCGACGCACCGCGCAGAGCGTGTACGTTGCCGAAGGACTTGTGGATGTCGTCGACGACGATCTTGTCGTCCGACGCGCGGATGGCGGTCATTTGCGTCCTCTCATCAGAGTGGCGGCCGCGATGACGACGATGCCGATCACCAGCGGCGAGTAGAAGGCGCTCACGCCGAGAAGCGTGAGACCGGACTGAAGGAACGTGAGCAGAATCGCGCCGATCACGGGACCGTAGATGGTGGCCCGCCCTCCGAACAGGCTCACGCCGCCGAGCACGACCGCAGCGATCGCCTTCAGCAGGTAGTCGGTATTGGTGGCCGGTTGACTGGAACCGATGTAGGAGGTGAGGAGGATCGCCCCCACCCCCGCCATCGCCCCGCAGATCATGTAGCCCGCGAGCTTGATGCGGGGCACGGTGAGGCCCATGGCCTTCGACGCGTCCGGGCTGTCCCCTACCGCCAGCAGATGCGTCCCGAACCGCGTGCGGAAGAGGACGACGTGCAGAACGACGGCCAGGGCGATGGCGATGAGGAAGTTGAGACGTATTCCGCCGATGCTGAGGGTGCTGAGCATCGTCAGCCCCTGTTCCGGGATCTGCACCGGCTTGCCCTGCGAAACGATGAGGCTCAGCCCCATCACGATGCTGAGGCTTCCCAGCGTCACGATGAAGTCGGGGATCCTCACCCAGCCGATGAACGTACCGTTGATCGCCCCGACCGCGAGACCGGTCACCAGCGCGATCCCGCAGCAGACGACCAAGGGCATGCCCGACTGGTAGGCGGTCGCCATCGTCACGCTCCCCAGGGCGACCGTCGCAGCCAGCGAGAGATCGATCCCTGCGAGGGACACGGCGAAGGTCGCGCCAAGGGCGAGCACGATCGGGATGGATGAGTCCGCGAGCATCGTCGTGATGCTCGGCCAGGACAGGAAGCGCGGATTGAGCAGGCCGAACACGACCGCCAGCACGACCAGCGCGACAGGCGCGGCAAGCTTCATCCAGGTCTCTTCCGAGCTCAGCGCCCGACGCGCCGCATGCCCGATGCCGTTCGCGCCGGTCATGGTCGGCGGTGTGGTGAGGGTGGTAGTCATGGGTGAGGATCCCCGTCTCTCGCGGTTACTTGAACGGGTTCGGCACGTCGAAACCGGCCGGCGGCGCAGGGAAGGAGTCGAGCGCGGCCTGCGCGTTCTTCTTGTCTACGATGAGCACCGGCGTCTCGACCTTGTCGGGGATGTCCGTGCCCCCCATCGCCGCGACACAGGCTTGAACGGACTGCACGCCCATCAGGTAGGGAAACTGCTCGATCGCCGCCGGCTGTCCTCCCGCGACGATGTCCTTGAGCTGATCCTCCGTCCCATCGATACCGACGACGGCGACCTGCCCGGTCTTTCCCGCCTCCTGAACGGCCTGCTGGATCCCCATGGCCATGTCTCCCGACGGCGTGAAGAAGCCCTTGATGTCCGGGTTCGCGATGAGGATCGTCGAGGCGGCGCTCTTCGCCTTCGCCTTGTCGAAGTCCGCGGCCACGGTCTGCACGATCTCGAGCTTTCCCTCGACGGCCTTCTCGAACCCCGCGAGCCGGGCGATGTTGCCCGGATCCGCGACAAGGCCGCCGATAAGGGCGACCGAGGATCCCGCGTCCACCAGCGACAGCATGGCCTCGCCGCCGGTCGCCCCCGCGGTCTCATTGTCGGTGCCCACGTACGTGGTCACCTCCACACCGGACCGCTCTGCAGCCTCGAGGTCGATGGGCAGATCGAGATTCACGATGGGCGTGCCCTCCTGCGACACCGGCACGAGGCCGGTGAGCAGATTCGTCTGGCTGGTGGGGTTGACGATGTAACAGCCGTACCCAGCGGTGACGAGCGAGTTCAGCTTCGTCGCCTGACCGGAGTCGTCCGTGACGTTCTCGGCGGCGACGACGGTCAGTTCCACACCAGCCTCCTCGGCGGCGTCCTGAGCACCGTCCGCCATCGCGCCGAAGTAGGTGTTGTCCAGCGGCTTGATCACGAGCGCGATACGGTCTGTCGAAGCCGATCCGGCTGTTCCCGTCGCATCGGGCGCACCCTGTCCGCTGCAGCCGGAGACCGCCGCGGCTAGGATGGTCGCTGTCACGGCCGCCGTAAGGGTGGTACGGATCCGATGAGTTCTCAACATCTTCTCTCCTTCGAGTGGTGCTTCGGGTTTTCTCGGTGCGACATCGGGGCTGGTCGCAGATCGCTTGCGGCTTTCCTGCGGCCGGCCCCTTCTCTGTCCGTCTGTCGCCGACGGGTCCTAGACGCTGACCGGCCCCATCATCAGTGGGGTGGTCAGCGGAATGCATCCGCAGGTGGTGCCGTATTCGATGTCGATGTCGACGGACTCGTGCCTTGGCGGCAACGTCGGGTCATCGGCCCTTTCAGCGAGGAGACGCATGGCCTTCGCCGCCACGGACTGAACGGGGATCACACCCTGAGTGGGCTTGAGCCCCGTGACGGTGGCCTCGCCGATCGAGTCGATCGTGGTGACGAGCACGTCTCGCGGGACGTGCAGTCCCAGCCGCGCGATCGCTGCCATCGCCCCCCAGAACATCCGGTTGTTCGTCGCGAACACCCCGAACGGCGGGGTCATCGTGCGGAAGAGCTCAAACGCTCCCGCTGCCGCGTCGTCGGGTGTCGCGTGCCCGACGGTGATGTACGGGTCGAGGCCGCCCGCGCTGATCGCGCGGTTGTATCCGGACCGACGATCGCGCACGTTGGACACGGTCGTGCGGCCGGCGACGAGGGCGACCTGGCTCAACCCGTGGTGCTTGACCAAGTGCCCCACGAGGCGTTCAGCGGCTCGCCGGTTTCCCGCGAGGACGTGGTCCGCGATCTTCCGGACCGAAGGGACGGTGCGGTCGACGATGACCGTGGGTATCTCGGAGACGGCGTCGGGGAGACTGGCCGCGCCACTCGGAAGGACGATGAGCCCGTCGACGTGCTGTTGACGGAACGTCCGCAGATACCGCTCCTCCTGGATGGCCTCCTCGTCCGAATCGCCGAGGAGCAACGTCGGCGACGTCGAGGCGAGGCGTTCCTCGATCGCACGGGTCAACAACGCGAAGTACCCGTTGCGCACATCCGGGATGATCAGCCCGATGAGACCCGATCGACGGGTGCGCAGGCCTGTCGCCGCCGCGTCCCCGACGTACGAGAGCTCCTTCACGGCCGCCAGAACCCGATCACGCATCGCGGGGGCGACGTATGCCTCCTCGTTGAGGACGCGCGACACGCTCTTGGTCGACACTCCCGCGAGCTCGGCGATGTCCACGAGTCGCGCAGGGCGTCGGAGCCCGGGTCGCGTCTCGGTCACGACAGCCGTCCAGAAGACGATGATGTACGCATGGAGCGGTATTCCTCTCTCACCCACGGCGAGCGGTGCTGTCCAGAAGCGTCGGGATCTCCGACAGCGGGATCGTGTCAGCCGGCGGGTACTGTTCCGGCGCCCACCATCCTGCCGCGACTCCGGCCAGCAGCCCCGCACCGCGCGACACCGCCTCTCGCTCCGACGCCATCGCGAGTGGATGCAGGCTGCGACGCTGCTTCGCCTCGACCCACCTTCGACTCCGCAGACCGCCTCCGATGAGCAGTGTCGGACCGATGACGCCGGACAGCCCTCGCAGTCGCGTCTCGGCGTCCACCGATGCCGCCGCATATCCTTCGAGCGTCGACGCCCACGACTCCTCCGCGGGACGATCGAGCAGCCAGGCAGGGACCTCCCCGTCCTGCATCCGAAGAAGGGTCGAGAGGTCGAGCGGGTCGGCATCGACACGAATCGCCGAGAACTCGATGTCGTCGCGGTCGACGCGCAGCGCGCGCTGCAAGTTACGTAGCGCGAGCCCCGGCCGCAGGGTCTCCCAGAGCAGCATGTGCCGATCCGTCCCCGGCCACGCGGTGACGGTCAGATCTCCCGACTGGTCCGGCCAGCCGGGGTGCGCGCCGTTCGGCTGATGCCGCGCGTCCCAGGAGACGACGAGCGGTTCGCCCGTGCCCATCGAGTCGATGACCTCGGTGCGGTCGCCTCCGGAGCCGATGACGCCGACCGGATGATCGTGCCCTGCGATCGTTACGGGGATGCCCTGCCGCAGCCCGCTCCAGGCGGCACCTCCGGACGAGATGCGTCCGAGCAGGGTCCCTGCCTTCCGCGCAGGCGCCCAGACGAGCGAGTCCAATCCGAGGGCGGCGAGGATCTCACGATCGTACTCACCCGTCACCGGATCGAAGGCTCCGCTCGTGGCCGCCAGCGACTGCTCCTGTGCCAGGACACCGGTCAGACGCCAGAGCGTGAGGCCTGCGACTCCCGTCCAGGTCCCGCCTGTGCGGTAGCCGTGCCGCAACAGCCAGCCCAGCTTCGCGATGCTGGTGACGTTGCGCCCCGCCCGTCCGGTCCGACGACGAATGTCCTCGGCGCCGAACCTGTCGAGCAGCTCCGCGACGATCTCCGAGCCCCGTTCATCGTGCCAGGCGACGAGAGGGAGGTCGCTGGGACCGTCCGCACGAATGATCGTCCCCGTTTCCCCCATGCTCGCGATGCCCACGCCCGCGATCCGCGAGGTGATCACTCCGAGATCGGCGACGGCTGCCCTGACCGCGTCGAACAGCGCCTCCGACGTCATGTCGACGCCGTGCGCGCCCCGGGCGAACGGCGTCGGAGCCACCCCCAGTCCGATCGACCGTCCATGACGGTCGATCGCGTTCGCCTTGATCGAGGAGGTGCCGAGGTCGATGCCCAGCAGCAGTTCGTCTCGCATCCGCTCGTCTCCTTCGACGTTCTCCTGTGAACAATTCTGTCCATCGATGGACAAAGTAACATCCTCCACCCTAGTCTGTCTACCGTTGTCAGATATCGCCCCCGGGAACGGTGGGCCGATCGAATGGAGGACGTCCCCTTGGCACTCATCACTCTCACTGAGGCTCTCGATGCCGCCCGCTCAGGCGGTTACGGCGTCGGCGCGTTCAACGTCACGGACCTCGCGCAAGCCGAGGCGGTGCTGGACGCCGCCGCGGAGACCGATTCCCCGGTCATCGTCCAGACGATCGCGGGATCCTCCGCCCACGGAAGGGACGAGCTGTATTGGAAGGCGCTCGTCGGCCTCGTCGCCGAGTACGCGGATGTCCCCGTCGTGCTCCACCTCGATCACGGAGCGAGCTTCGACGACTGCGTCCGGGCGATCGGCGCGGGCTTCACAAGCGTGATGATCGACGGGAGCATGCGATCCGACCATGTCACACCAGCCACCTTCGAGGAGAACGTCGCGGTGACGCGCCGGGTCGTGCAGTACGCCCATGAGCGAGGCGTCTCAGTCGAGGGCGAGCTCGGAACGATCGGCGGTTCGGAGGACGGAGGCGCCAGCATCAAGAAGATCGTTCTCGCCGACCCGGACGACGCCGAACGGTTCGTCGCCGAGACCGGGGTGGACGCGCTCGCCGTGGCGATCGGCACCTCCCACGGCGCCTACAAGTTCACCAGCCCGCCCGACGGGACGGTCCTGCGGATGGACCTCATCTCCGAGATCGCAGAACGGATCCCCCACACCCACCTCGTCATGCACGGCTCCTCCTCCCTGCCCGCCGCGCTGCGTGAGACGATCAACGCGCACGGCGGTAGGCTTCCGGAGTCCTGGGGCGTCCCCGAGGCGGAGAAGGCTCGTTCGACCACGCTCGGCATCCGCAAGATCAACCAGGGCATGGACTCGCACATGGCGTACAGCGCGGCGGTGCGCACGTACCTCGACGAAGACGGCATCGGAGTGGACCCCGCCCTCTACGGCTCCCGTGGCCGGGTAGCCATGCAGGAGATCGTCGCCGACCGCATGCAGGTGTTCGGCCAGGCCGGACAGGCCTATCGGCACCGGAGCTGAGAGCCGGTGTCCCTCCCCGCGGGGAGGGACACCGTCACGGCCGAGGGACAGCACGCCGTCGGCGAGCGGACATCGTCCAAAGGGTTGACATCCGGCTCCATCGAATTCGCGATGGCCCGCGGGGCCGTTCCTGATGGAGTCGATGACATGGCAGATCCTCGCGCCCGCAGACCCTTCCCCGACCGGCTGACCTCGCGCGGCGGCGCGTGGATCTCGCTCGGCGTCGCCCTCCTCGTCATGGTGGCGCTCTTCGGTGCCTTCGGCTCCGCGAAGGCACCGGCACGGAACGCACAGGCGCCGGCGGGCTCGGAGTCGATGCAGACGAGCGCGCTGATGGAGCAGTTCCCGAACGCGGATCGCCAGTCGGTGCTGGTGGTCGCGTCGCGGGACGACGGCGACGCCCTCTCGAACGCGCAGATCGAGGAGCTGAAGGGGCTCCTGCCCGTCCTGGACTCCCGTGCGGACGCCCCGTCGTCCGGCCCCCTGGTGAGCGACGACGGGAAGGCCGCGATGCTCGTCACACCGATCGAGGTGGGCGAGAGCAACACGGACACGGCGGAGGCCATCGCCGCGCTGCGCTCCGACATCGCCGCGCACGCGCCCGACGCTCTGACGCTGCAGGTCACCGGCGGCCCGGCGTTCGGCGCGGACGTGGCGTCATCGTTCGAGGGCGCCGACTTCACCCTGCTGCTGGTGACGATCCTGATCGTGGCCCTGCTGCTGATCCTCACCTATCGGTCGCCGGTGCTGTGGCTGGTCCCGCTAACCGTCGTCGCCCTGGCGGACGGGCTCGCGGGGCGCATGACTGCCGCGGCGGGCTCCCTGTGGGGCCTGCAGTTCGACGCGGGGATCATCAGCGTCCTGGTCTTCGGCGCCGGGACGAACTACGCGCTGCTGCTGATCTCCCGCTACCGGGAGGAGCTGCTCGTCGTCGAGGACCACCGGCAGGCGTTGAGCACGGCCTGGCGCAGGACGGCTCCGGCGATCCTCGCGTCCAACGTGACCGTGGTGCTGGCCCTGCTCACTCTGGTGCTCGCCGTGATCCCCGGCACGCACGGGCTCGGGGTCTCCTCGGCGATCGGCCTGCTGATCGCGCTGGCGGCGGTGCTGTTCGTGCTGCCCCCGTTCCTCGCGGTGTGCGGCCGCGCCGTGTTCTGGCCCTTCGTGCCGCGCCCGGGAGACGCACGGGAGCAGGGGCGCGCATGGCGCTCGATCGCGTCGCGCGTCGTGAGGCGCCCCGCCGTGAGCCTGCTCGCGGGAGCCGCGCTGCTGGCCGTGATGGCCGCCGGGCTGTTCGGAACGTCGATCGGGCTCGATCAGAGCGAGAGGTTCCGGGTGCAGTCCGAGTCGGCGGCGGGCCTGGAGGTCCTCTCCGCCCACTTCCCGCCGGGAGAGGCGCAGCCGGTCTTCATCGTCGCCGACAGCGCGGAGGCGGACGCCGTCGTCACCGCGGCGGAGGACGTCGAGGGCGTCGTCCGGGTGCAGCCGATCGGAACCACCGACGACGGGTCGCTGACGAAGATCATGGTGACCGGCGAGTACGCGCCGAGCACCGCGCAGAGCCTGCACCAGATCGCCGAGCTGCGCGACGCCGTCCACGCGGTCCCTGACGCGGACGCGGTCGTCGGCGGAGCGGTCGCGACCGACCTTGACGCGCGCGACGGCAATCAGCGCGATCTCCTGCTGATCGCCCCGCTGGTGCTCGCCGTCAGCTTCCTCGTCCTCCTCGTGCTGCTGCGCTCGATCGTCGCCCCCGTGCTCCTGCTGCTGGTGAACCTCACGAGCGCCGTCGCCGCGATCGGTGCCGGCGCGTGGCTGAGCCGGGTGCTGTTCGGACAGCACGCGCTGGACCTGCAGGTGCCCCTCCTCGCGTTCCTGTTCCTCGTGGCGCTCGGCGTCGACTACACGATCTTCCTCGTGCACCGCGCGCGCTCGGAGGCAGCGGACCACGGCACACGAGCGCGAATGGTCGAGGCCGTCGCCCACACCGGCAGCGTCATCACGAGCGCCGGCATCGTGCTCGCCGCCGTGTTCGCCGCGCTCGGCGTGCTCCCGCTGGTGACGCTGGGACAGCTCGGCCTGATCGTCGGCGTCGGGGTGATCGTGGACGCGCTCGTGGTGCGGACCGTGATCGTGCCTGCGATCTTCGCACTCGTGGGCGACCGGATCTGGTGGCCGGGCTCGCTGCCGGCGGCGAGGAGGACGGCGGAGAGCGCAGCGAAGAGGGCGGAGTTCCGTGAGAGTCGGCGATGATCGCGTATGCCTTGCGTGAGGAGCCCGTCGCCGGCTCCCCCGCCGGGCGTAGATCTGAAGGCATGACACTCACGTCCCTCCTCCCCACCCTCCGCGAGTCGATCCCCAGCCCCTTCCGCAGCGGCCTCTGGCCCGTGGGCGCCGTCGCGAGCACGCACGACGTCACGATCACCGGCGTCTCGCTGCTGCGCTTCGTGGAGCTCTGCGCGACCCCGTGCGTCACGACGGGGCCGGCAGTGATCCCCCTCTCCGGCGGCATCCCCTCCTCGACCGAGTGGACCAGCGCCGTTGTCGTGTCCGTCGTCGCGGCGACCGACGACGGCGTCCGGACGCTCACCATCGACGCATCGCTCGCCGCCGTGCCGCACGACGGCGGCGAGCTGCGGATGATCGGCCGGATCTCCCACGCGCCCGATCGCGTCTGGGTCGTCCGCGACGCGAACGGCGACCGCGTCGCACTGGACGCGCCGACGCTGCCCGCCGACCTCCGCCCGGGCGATCTCCTCGCGCTGCCCTGTCGCGGGGCCGTCGCCCTGGGCGACATCCGCCCCGGATCATCGGGGAGATAGAGACCGGCCGCGACGGCGCGGAGGAGCCGGGGATGGCCTCGCTCCTCCACGCCGACGTAGGGTGTACCCGTTGTCACCTTCAGAGGAAGCGGGAACGATGTCGGCGTTGCAGAGGATCATGGACCAGCACGTCGCGCAGGGAACGGCCCCCGGCATCGTGGTCGCGGACGGCGATGCGGCTGGTCGGCTGGAGATCCTGTCCGCCGGTGATCTCCGGCCCGACGCCATCGTGCGCATCCAGTCGATGACCAAGCCCGTGCTCGCCGTCGCAACGCTGCGCCTCGTGCAGAACGGCATCCTCGACCTCGATGCCCCGGTCCAGGAGTGGCTCCCGGAGCTGAGCGACCGCCGCGTCCTGCGCACACCCGGGTCGCCCCTGGACGACGTCGTCCCCGCGGACTCCCCGATCACCGTGCGGCATCTGCTCACCAACACCTCGGGGTACGGGATGACCACCGTTCCGTGCCCGCTGCAGGAGGCGATGATCGGCAACCTCACCCAGGCGAGCCAGGACCCCCTCGCGCTCGGCGCCCAGGAGTGGCTGGACGCGCTCGCCTCACTGCCGCTGATGTTCGAGCCCGGCACGGGGTGGCGTTACCACCACTCCTTCGGGATCCTCGGGATCCTCCTCGCCCGCGTCGTGGACAGGCCGCTGCAGGACCACCTCGTCGCCGACCTGTTCGGCCCGCTGGGGATGATCGACACCGGGTACTCCGTCCCGCAGGAACAGACGCACCGGCTCCCCGCCGCCCTCCGTCACGACGGAGCGGGCGGACTGATCGAGGTCGAGCCCGCGGGGGCGGGCCTCTCGGTAGCTCCCCCGCCGTTCGATCTCAGCCACGGCGAGCTCGTCTCGACAGCCGCCGACTACGCGGCCTTCGCCCGCATGCTCGCGAACGGCGGGACGCATGGCGGGGAGGCCATTCTTCGCGCCGACCTGCTGGAGCAGCTGCGCACCGACCGGATCCCCGCGGCGGTCAAGACGCCGGACAGCTTCTTCCCCGGTTTCTGGGACGGCACGGGCTGGGGCTACGGGGTGGCCGTGCAGACCGCCGGGCCGCACCGCGGACGGTACGGGTGGTCCGGCGGTCTCGGCACCGACCTGTTCGTCGATCCCGACGGCTCGTACCGCGTGGTGATGACCCAGGTCGAGATGGGTCCCGAGGTCATGGGCCTCTTCGCCGCTCTCGCCTGATCCATCCGCCACGCCAGAGACCGTCTCGGCCTCGCTACCTCGCGGGGTGCTCCCGCGTCGCCTCGTTCTCGGCAACGTCGATCCTGGTGCGCGATCGCAGCAGCGTCAGGAGCGGGAGCAGCAGCACCACCAAGATCACACGGGCGCACCAGAGGGCGGCCGTGCTTTCCACGACGTATCGCCCATCGAGTCCGAGAAGCGCGGACAGAGCGGCAAAGCTGCCGACGGGGCCGGGCGGCAATCCGGACACCGCCATCGCGCCGACGATGCCGAAGACGGATACGAGCAGGAGGTAGGACCCGATGATGATCAGGTTCGCCGCGTCGCGGAACCGACCGCGCACCATCAGAAGCAGTGAGCGTCCGATGAGCTCGAGAGGCACCAGGACGAACAGCGCGACGAGAACCGATCCGATCGAGGCGGCGTACGAGATGAGGAGCCACAAGAGCACGGCGAGAGCCGGGGACACCTCGTCATCGGAAAGTGCCGGTGCGATCCACCAGACGCCGAGGATCGTTGAGGCGAGCGGGACGAGAAGCAGATACCGCGGAAAAGCGATAACGGAGCCGATACGCCAAAGGCCGAATCCGTATCGGACGTTGAAAGCTCCGAGAATCACCTGCGTCGCCAGAATCGTCCAGGCGAAGGTGTCCGAATACGTGAGCACGCCGACGCCGAGAAGCAGAGTAACCGCGACCGTGGCCACCGCGAACCACATGTCGACCTGGATCGCATTCGCTCGATGATCCGGTCGTACGTCATCAGACTGCGACATGGTTCCCACCGAGGTCAGAGAGTGGACGGGTTGTTGTTCTACGGCTGTGTCGATCGACGTGACCGGCGGGTGACGATGACGATCACGATGACGGCAGCGACGATGATGACGAGCAGGCCGATGCCTCCGCCGACGAGCCAGGGAATGACGGCCTGTAGTGAAACACCGGAGTCGGCGGTCTCGTTCGTGGTCGGTTCGGGTGCAGGTGTCGTCTCTGGCGGCGGAGTCTCTCCACCAGCGGCAGCAGCGGCGACCTCTGCGGCGGTCGGGACGCCCAAGGGTTTGTCCATCAACGGGTTCTCATCCGGCAGGGTTGTCGGATCGGTCGCCAACAGGTTCCGCAGCGACACCGCGCCGTACCCGTATCCGCCGGTCTCATCGCGTGGCTCACCGAGCTTGGCCTGCGCGGTGGAGGAGATCAGCGCCTGGATCAGCTGGTTGCCTGTCGCTGCCGGATACTTCTGGGCGAGCAGCGCCAGCGAACCCGCCACCAGCGGCGTGGAGTTCGACGAGCCCGTCGTCATCGAATAGCCATCCCAGTCGTTGGGGTTGCCGATGCCCAGGAAGCCGATTCCGGGAGCCACCACCGTGACACTCGGAACGATCACCGGGGTGACCCCGTCCGGATCCGTCTGCTGCGCTCCGTCACGACCGACCGCCGCCGTCGAGACGACGCCGTTGTAGGTGTGCGGCGACACGAGGTGCGTCTCCACGTTGTGGTTGGGGGACGAGGTGACGATGACCACGCCCTTCGCGAGGGCCTCCGCCATGACGGCGGCATCGGCTTCCGGGGCTTCACTCTGTCCCATCGACACCGATACGATCCGGTTGCCGTCGCGGACGGCCCGCAGCACGGCGTCCATGATGCTGGTGCGCCCTTCCGGACCGTCGACGCACTTCTCCGGACCGGCCGAGTAGAAGGTGACGTCGGCATCCGGAGCGATGCCCTGCATCGGATACTCTCCGACCGGTCGCGCGACGAGCAGGGCCGTCATGTTGGTGCCGTGGCGGGCAGGTGCCGTCGACACCGCGGACACGGGGCTCCCGCCGGTCACACAGCTCGTTTCCGGGCTCACCGTGAGGTTCGCGCCCTGGAACGGTCCGAGGTCGGGGTTGATCGCCGTGTCGACCACGGCGATCTTCACCCCCGCCCCCGTGAGGCCCTCGGCGCGCGCCTCATCGACGTGCATGCCGCTGTACCACCAATTGGGATCCTCCTCGGCAGCCTGCACCGGAGACACCGCTGTGAGGATCAACGCGATGCCCGTGAGAGCGACTGCGGCCAGACGGGCTGTTCGCTTGATCATGAAGGAGCCTCTCGAAAAGTCAATCTGTCAGCACGCTGAGTCTCTTGTCGATGGCAGCATATAAGAGCCCGACCGACCCGGTTCCGCTCCGTCCGCCCATGCCGCAGGGGCATTCTGTCAGTCGCCGCGTGTACGCGTGAGTCCCGACGATCCTGCCTGCGGCGCCGGCTTCGAGGCAGTCGCCGCAGTGCGGTCACGACCACGCCGATCCGCTGACCCGGTCGAAGCTATGCATCAGCTCGGAATAGGGTGGAAGGCAACCATGTCTGTCGCGACCGGCAGCCATATCCATCCATGCAGAGACCGGAGAGCTCACCTTGAACAAGGCAACCCTGACCCGCATCGGCGGCCTCGCCGCAGCGATCGCCCTCACTGCCACCATGACCGCCTGCGCGGGCGGCCAGAGCGTGGCCGACGCGTGCGAGATCGCCAACACGGAGATGAACAAGGCCACCTCGAGCATCTCGAGCGACGTCAACTCGGCCATCCAGAAGGCCACCGAGGGCGAGAAGGTCGACTTCGCCGCCATCTTCGCCCCCGTGCAGAAGGGTCTCGACGAGGCCGGCAAGAAGGTCACCAACGAGTCGGTGAAGGCACCGCTCACGGCCTTCGCGACCGAGTTCAACGGCTTCGTCAAGGTCTTCGACGGCTTCGAGATGCCCGACCTGAAGAACCTCGACGCGACCGACCCGGCCGCGATGGACAAGCTCAAGGAGGCCCAGGACAAGGCCGAGAAGATCTCGACCGAGGCTCAGGGCGCCAGCACCAAGCTCATGGAACAGAGCAAGAACCTGCAGGACGTCTGCAACAAGGGCTGATCGGCAACTGCCCTCGTGCCGCCGACCCGATACCGTCGCCGACCTGCGGGCCATCCGGGCAGTCGGGCCCGCTCGCTGAGAGGCGGACGAGAGATGACGACATCGACGGTCACGTATCGGGTGATTCTCGGCTCTCTCATCCGAGAAGGATGAGAGAGCCGAGGCGGGGACTCCTCAGCGGAGACGCGGGCGGCCCGACCGCCGGGTCGGCCAGAGCCTAGAACCGGGTGATGACCGAGCGGATGACCTCGCCGCGCTTCAGCGCCTCGTACGCCTCGTCGATCTGATCGATCGAGATCTCCTGGCTGACGAGACCGTCGAGGTTCAGCCTGCCCTGCATGTAGAGGTCGGCATACATCGGGATGTCGCGCTTGAGGTTCGTCGAGCCCATGACGACGCCCTCCACGCTCGAGTGGCGGGTGAGCGCGGGGACCGAGCTGTCGAGCGTGACGGTCGTGCCGGGCTTGGCCATCCCGATGAAGTAGGAGTGTCCGCCTGGCCGGGGCATGGCGACGACCTGCTCCTGCGTCGCGGCGAGTCCGATGACCTCGAAGGCGTGGTCCACCCCGCCGTCCGTGAGGCGGAGCACCTCGGCGACCGGGTCCACCCGGCGGGAGTTGATGACGTCCGTCGCACCGAAGCTCTTGGCGGCCTCGAGCTTGCCGTCCTCGATGTCGATGGCGATGACCCGCGACGCGCCCGCGATCAACGCTCCGGAGATCGCGTTGAGGCCCACTCCCCCGGTGCCGACGACGGCCACGGTGTCGCCGACGCGGACGCCCGCGGAGTTGATGGCGGCCCCCGCGCCTGTGGCGACGGCGCAGCCGATGATCGCGGCCTGCGCGAACGGGATGTCCTTGCGCACCACGGCGAGCTGGTTCTCGTGCACGAGCGCCTGCTCCGCGAACCCGCCGAGTCCGAACGACTGACCCAGGTCGCTGCCGTCCGCGTTGCGGAGGCGTGAGCCCTCCCCCTCGCCACGGAGCGTCGCGGTGGGGTTGGGGCACTCATACGTGCGCCCGGAGAGGCATGAGGTGCAGGCGCCGCAGAACTGGATGAGACAGCCGACGACGTGATCACCGACGGCGATCGCGCTCACATCGGGGCCGATCGCCGTCACGATCCCCGCGATCTCGTGCCCGAGGACGGACGGGAGGCGGAAGCCGAAGTCGTTCTCGACGATGTGGAGATCGGAATGGCACAGTCCCGATGCCTTGACGTCGATCAGGACCTCCCGTCCGATCGGGACGTCGATCTCGACGTCCTTGGTCGTGAAGCCCTGCCCGACGCCCGTGGCGACAGCTGCTCGCATGATCAGCACCTTTGCTCTCATTACGCTGCGCGGCGGACGACCCGCCCCGCAGGCCGTGCGCCCGTCGAACGCGGATCGTCGCGCCCTCATCATGACCGTGAGCGGTTGGCCTGCGCCCAGCCTAGCCATTAATAGACAGATGTCTAGAAAATTCGTAGGAGAGAATCGAGGGCATGACCCCTTCGAGCGCCCCCGCCAGACGCGACGCCAGCCGGGTGTCGCGGGACGCGAGGTCGGAGCGGACGCGCAGTCGCCTCGAGGCGGGCCTGACCGCCGCCCTCCAGGAGACGGACGACCCGTCGGTCGGGCTCGTCTGCGAACGCGCGCGCGTCGCGCGCAGCACCTTCTACACGCACTTCGCCTCGCTCGACGATCTCGCCGAGAGCCTCCTCGGCGAGATCTTCGACACCCTCTTCGCGCTGGACGTGACCCGGCGACGCGCGGGAGCGCTGACGCGGGCGGAGATCTACGACATCGGACTCGCCGCCCTCGTCGACGCGGTCATGGGCAAGCGGGAGATCTTCCTCTGGGCGTTCGGCGAGACGTCCCAGACGACCGGGCGGCTCCTCACCCGGCTCACGAAGGACCTCCGCGACACGATCCGCGCCGAGCGCGGCGACGCCTCGGAGAGCTTCCTCGACATCGCCGGCGACTACATCGCCGCCGGCTTCGTCTACGCGATCGCCCGCTGGATGGAGGGGCACGGCGGCCGCGACGCCCCCGAGATCACCGCCGCCGACCGTGCCGAGCTCCTCAGCTCCATACGGGAGCTCTCGCCGAGCTGGTTCCTCGCGTAGCTGCCCGCGAGGCACGGACTCCGGTGATCCTGATGCCTCAGTATGATGGATTCATCAAGTCACCATTCTCGGTGACGCATCGACGACGGCTGAGGGGTTCCGCATGGGCTTGGGAGAGGACGAGCGACCGCTGTACGAGATCAAGGCGAACCTGTTCAAAGGCCTCGCCCATCCGTATCGGATCCGTGTGCTCGAGATCCTCGCCGGCGGTCGGGAGACGCCCGTCTCCGACCTGATCACGGAGACCGGCCTCGAGGCGTCGCATCTCTCCCAGCACCTGTCCGTGCTGCGCCGCTACGGGCTGGTCGTCTCCGAGCGGCGGGCGAGCGTCGTCTACTACCGCTTGGCCTTCCCGCAGGTCGCCGACCTGTTGCGGGTGGCGCGCCAGCTCCTCGCGGAGCTGCTGCAGGACTCGCAGAGGCATCATGCCTCAGCCCTGACCCTCCCCGCGATCGCGTCCGAGCGATGAGCGCCGCGTCATGGTCACTGCGATCGCTGCTGCCCCGCTCCGCCGACTACAGGGGGCTTCGCCGCAGCTGGCGCCGTGACGTGGTCTCCGGCGTCACGGTCGGGATCGTCGCGCTTCCCCTGGCCCTGGCGTTCGGGGTGAGCTCCGGCGTCGGAGCCGAGGCCGGCCTCATCACCGCGATCGTCGCCGGCCTCGTCGCCGCCGTCTTCGGCGGCTCGAACGTCCAGGTCTCGGGACCCACCGGCGCGATGGCAGTGGTGCTCGCCCCGATCGTGGTCAGCCACGGCGTCGGCTCCGTCGTGGTCATCAGCATCATCGCGGGCCTCATCGTCCTCATCGCCGGCGTACTGCGTCTCGGGCGCACGGTGAGCGCCATCCCCTGGCCGGTGATCGAGGGGTTCACGGTCGGGATCGGCGTGATCATCTTCCTCCAGCAGGTGCCCGCCGCCGTGGGGGTCGGCGGGGCCGGGCACAGCACCAACGCCGTCATCGCAGCCATCGAGTCCGTGACGGCGGCGACCTGGCCCTCAGCACTCATCCCCCTCGCGGTCGTGGCCCTCGTCGCCGTCGTCATGCTGGCTCTGGGTCGGATCAGCGGCCGGCTGCCGGCGTCCTTCCTCGCGATCGCCGTCGCGACGGTCGGCGCCTCTCTTCTGAGCCTGCCGCTGGACAGGATCGGGGAGCTGCCCCATTCGCTGCCGCTCCCCGCGTTCCCCGCGATCGCCGTCGACACCCTGCCGAGCCTGATCGGACCGGCGTTCGCCGTCGCGGCATTGGCCGCGATCGAGTCCCTGCTCTCGGCCAGGGTCGCGGCGTCGATGTCGGACACCGGGCCGGTCGACGCCGACCGTGAGCTGCTCGGTCAGGGACTCGCTTCGGTGGCGTCGGGGCTCTTCGGAGGAATGCCCGCCACCGGCGCGATCGCTCGGACCGCGGTCAACGTGCGATCCGGCGCAAGGACGCGAGCGTCCGCGATCGTGCACTCGCTCGCGCTTCTCGCCGTCGTCTACCTGGCCGCGAACGTCGTCTCGGTGATCCCGCTGGCCGCGCTCTCCGGAGTCCTCATGGTCACGGCGACCAGGATGGTCTCCCCCGCCGTCGTCGGGCAGGTGCTGCGGTCCTCCCGCTCCGATGCGATCGTGTTCGTGGTCACCGCGATCATCACCGTGAGCTTCGACCTCATCATCGCCGTCGGGATCGGCATCGCGGTCGCGGCGTTCTTCGCGCTGCGCGCCCTCAGCGCCGCGAGCGGCGTGCATCGGGAGGAGCTGCCCGGCCCGCCCGTGCCCGGCGACGAGAGGATCGCCCTCTTCCGGATCGACGGGTCGCTGTTCTTCGGCGCCGCCGAGCGGATCCTCGACCGCATCGACACGCACGAGGGCATCGAGGCGGTGATCCTCCGTCTGTCGCAGCTGCACCTCATCGACGCCACCGGAGCGCACACCCTCACCGAACTCGTGACGACGCTGGAACGGCGCGGAGTCACGGTCCTCATCAAGGGCATCAGGCCGGAGCACCTCCCCATCGTGGAGCGGCTCGGCGTGATCGAGTCCCTCCGGCACCCCCATCACCTCTTCGACGAGCTCGCACCGGCCATCGCGCACGCCCGATCCCACATCAGCCGGACGGCCGCGGCCAGAGGGTGAGCACCGGCGACGGCCGCCCTCCCCGCGGTGGCCCGCCGATCCGCGTCGGCCGCCCGGCGTCGTTCCGGGTAAGGGCGTCGTCGTTCCGGGCGAGCGCTCAGGCGGTGAGGGCTCAGGCGGCGAGGACGCCGGCGATCCGCCGGACCCCCTCGGCGATCTGAGCCGGGGCGGCCGCACCGTAGGAGAAGCGGAGGAACGGCGCCGGCGGCTCGTTGACGAAGAAGTGACGCCCGTCCCCGATGAGGACTCCCACGTCGTACGCGGCCGCGCAGACCTCGCGGGTGTCAGCGTCCAGGGGCAGCCGCGCCCAGAGGTGGATGCCACCACGGGGCGTTGCGGGGACGTGGACGCCGGGGAGCATGGCCGTGATCGCGGAGACCAGGGCGTCGCGCCGCGTCGCGAGCTCGGTGCGCAGTCGCCTGAGGTGCCGCGGCCAGACGGGGGACGTGAGGAGGCTGTGCGCGATCTCCTGCACCATCGGGGCGACGCAGAGGTCGTCGGCGGTGCGGGAGCCTCGAAGCCGTTCGCCCGCCGGGCCGCGCGCGATGATCGCGCCGACCCTGAGCCCGGGAGAGGCGGGTTTCGACAGGGTGGCGACGGTGACGACGTGTCCGTGCGGGTCCTCCGTGATGAGCGGAGGCGGCACGGCCCCGTCGACACCGAGATGCCTGGCCCAGTCGTCCTCGATGATGAAGGCGCCGTGCCGAGCCGCGAGCTCCAGGACCTGTGCCCGCCGTTCTGCGCTCAGCACCGCCCCGGTGGGGTTCGCGTAGCTCGGCTGGAGATAGACGATGCGGGCACGCGTTCGCTCGAGCTCATCGGCGAGACGGTCCACCATGATCCCGTCCCTGTCGGCGGGCACGGACGCGAGCGTGAGACCGGCGCTCTGCGCGGCGACGATCGCCCCCGGGTAGCTCGGGCTCTCGGTGATCACCGTCGAGCCGGGTTCGGCGAGGGTGCGCATCGCGAAGACGAGACCCTGTTGCCCTCCGGAGACGACGAGCACGTCGCTCGGATCGACCCGGTACTCCGACGCCAGGACGCGCCGGAGCTCAGGCGACCCCGCCGGCGGGGTCATCATCCACGCCCGGCTGCTCTTCGCGGCGCGCGCGCCGATGCGATGCAGCTCCTCGCTCGGCAGCAGCTCCGGCGCGAGGTAGCCCCACGACAGAGGGATGTGCTCGGCCGTGCCATAGCCCCCGAGGCGTGAGGCCCTGTCGACGTCGACACGGGAGGGACCGAGCGCCTGTGACTGCCAGGCGAAGTCCGGTTCAGGTGTGTTCTCACGGCGAGCGACGAACGTGCCGCGACCGGGTTCCGCGCGGACCAGGCCCAGGGCGCTCAGCTCTGCGAGCGCGGCCGAGACGGTGGCGGCGCTCGCATGGAACTCCGCGGACGTCTCCCGCACACCGGGCAGCCTCGTCCCCACCGGCAGGGTCCGGATCCGCCGCTGCAGGCGTGCTGCGATCTCAGCCGCTCTGTTATCATCGGACATGAAACTAGTAGATAACGTTATTGTCGATTTGGCAAGCCCGTTACGCACCCGCCTCGGCGGGGAGCCGATCCGTTCGGTGGCGTGGACATGAGCCGGGGGCTCATCGCGCTCCGGGATGTGTCCGCCTCCGCCATCGTCGCGGGATTCCTCTCGGCGGTCATCAACTTCGCGGGACCGTTCCTGATCGTCCTCGAAGCGACCCGGGCGGCCGGTCTGAACGAGGCGCAGACGGCGTCCTGGGTATGGGCGCTGTCGATCGGGAACGGCGTATGCAGCATCGTGCTGAGCCTCGTGACCCGCATCCCGGTGATCGTGGCATGGTCGACCCCGGGAGCGGCGCTGCTGATCGCATCGCTCGGCGGGTTCTCGTTCGCCGAGGCGGTCGGGGCGTTCCTTGTCGCATCGGCCGCCGCGGCGGTGGTCGGCTACACGGGATGGTTCGGGTGGCTGCTCTCCAAGGTCCCCGCCCCCGTCCTGCAGGCCCTGCTCGCCGGGATCCTGCTGCCGTTCATCGTGACGGCGGCGGGAGCTTTCGCCAGCGCCCCTCTGATCGCGGGGGCCATCGTCATCGCCTTCTTCCTCGGCAAGCGCTTCTTCGATCGCTTCGCGGTCCTCGCCGCGCTGATCGCGGGCTTGTTCGCGACCTGGGCGACCGGCTCGTTCCGCGAGATCGCCCCCTCCCTCACCCTGGGCGGTCCCGTGTTCACCATGCCGACGCTGACCCCGGCGGCGCTCGTGAGCATCGCGCTGCCCCTGTTCATCGTCACGATGGCTTCGCAGAACGCACCGGGGCTGGCGCTCCTGCAGTCCCAGGGGTACCGGCCGAACGACCGGCTCCTGGTGGGCACCATCTCCACGGTGTCGGCGCTACTCGCGCCGTTCGGAGCCCACGGCATCAACCTGGGAGCGATCACCGCGGCGATCGCGATCGGCCCCGAGTCGCACCCGGATCGGACGAGACGCTATGTCGCCGGCCTCTCGGGCGGCGCGACCTATCTGATGGTCGGCTCGTTCGGCGGCGCGCTCGTCGCCGGCTTCCAGGCGATCCCGGCCGAGACCGTCTCAGTGGTCGCCGCCGTGGCGCTCCTGGGCTCGTCGCTCACCGCGCTCTCGGGCGCGATGAGCGGTGACGCCCGCAGCGGGGTCGCCGCCCTCATCACCCTCGCGGTGACCATGTCCGGTGTCGTGATCCTCGGCGTCGGCGCTGCGTTCTGGGGTCTCCTCACCGGTGCGGCCGCTTTCCTGATGCTCACCCCACGCCGCGCCTCCGCTCCACGAGGGGCCGCCGGAGGCCAGGTGCCCCTCGCCGCGAAGCGAGGATGAGCACGAGCCTGCGCGGAGGCCGGCACGGATCATGCCGCCGTGTCGGGCGCAGGTGAGGAGCCGGCGCGGTCCGGGCGATCGAGTGCGGGACGGATGACGGTCCGGAACAGCTCCGCCCGGTCCGCCCGGTCCGCCTCACGGCCGTTGACCAGGGGGAAGAAGGCGAGATCCGTGAGGATCACGGACGCCAGGCGGTGGAACAGCGCCGGGTCCCGCACGATCTCGCCGCGGTCGGCCGCCGCGTGGAACACGGAGGACAGCTGGTCCACGAACGGCGCGATGATCTCGTCACGCAGGGCGGCACCGAACTCGGGATCGGCCGACGCCGCGTGCATCAGCATGAAGCCCATGCGCACGTCGCGATCCGACAGGAGATCAGTCCGGGCCAGCCGCGCGAACGCCTCGTCGAGCGACACCGTCTCGACATCCTCGAACAGGGGCGGATGCCGGGCGTCACCGGTCGTCAGAGCCGCCATCACCAGACCCGGCTTGCCGCCCCACTGCCGATAGAGCGTGGCCTTGCTCGTCCGGGCGCGGGCCGCCACCGCATCCAGGGTGAGCCGTTCGTACCCCACCTCCAGGAGCAGCTCATGGACGATGCCGAACACCTCGGCCAGGCGCTCGGACGACATCCTCGAACGGGACGGAGGGTTGTTCGACATATGTTAAGTGTACGATACCGTTTCGTACGATTCAATCCGAGGAACGGAGCCCTATGAGAGTCCTGATGTTCGGCCGCGGCGTGATCGCGACCCTTTACGGCTGGGCTCTCGAGCGGGCGGGCCACCATGTCGAGTTCTACGTCCGCCCCGGTCGCGCGGCGGACTACGGCGAGACGGTCGACCTCGACGTCATCGACGCGCGGCGGAGGATCCGGGGGCAGCAGGTCCGCGAGGAGTGGCCGGTGCGGTACCGCGAGTCGCTGGAGGACGATCACGACTTCGACCTGATCGTCCTCAGCGTGGGCCACCACCGCCTCACGGAGGCCGCCGAGTTCCTCGCCCCGCGCATCGGCGACGCCACCGTCCTCGTGTTCGGCAACGTGTGGTCGGAGCCCCTGGACGCGGTCCGCCCTCTCCCCGCCGACCGGCTCGCCTGGGGCTTCCCCCAGGCCGGTGGCGGCTTCGGCGCGGACGGATCGCTCCGCGGGATGCTGCTGCCCTCCGTCCTGTTCGGCACCATGGGCGGGCCGGCCGTCGGACGCGAAGAGGACGTGCGGCGGATGTTCGGCGAGGCCGGATTCGCGCTGCGGGAACAGCCCGACCTCCGCGAGTGGCTCTGGATCCACTTCGCCGCCGATGCGGGCATGCACTCTCAAGGGCTGAAGGCCGGATCGTTGTCTGGAATGGTCGGCTCGCCCCGCCGCTTCCGCGAGGCGCTGCTCACCACCCGCGAGCTTCTGCCGCTGCTGGAGGCACGCGGCGTCGACCTCCGTCTGCACCGCCGGAGCACCCTGCTCTTCCGTGCCCCCGCATCACTGACGTCCGCCGCCCTCGCCGGCGCGACCGCGTACGTTCCTCTCGCCGCCCGCTCGCTCAGCGCGCACGACGACCCCCGCGCGGAGGAACCGCGCGCCGTCTGCCGGGACGCGCTCGCCGAGGCGCAGCGCCTCGGCATCGCCGCGCCGCGACTGGAGGCGGCGGCACCGCTCTTCGCCTCCGCGGGGAGCGGGGCAGACGGTCGGCCCGACCGGCCTCAGGGCCGCGTATGAGGTCGCCTGCCACTTCGCCGAGGAGATCGCGTCGGACCCCGTCCGGGCCTGACTCGTCAGGGGTTCGGCCGTCAGGTCTGAACCGAAGGAGGCCGGCCGTCGCGCGGTCCCGGGTCCATCCTGTGTCGGAGACGGCCGTCAGTCGTCCTCGGGCGGGATCCGGCCGGATCCGAGCGGGTCCAGCATGACGGTGTACGCATCACCGAGCGCCTCCTGGACTCGGCGCCGCAGCCGCTCACCCTCGAGCAGGTGGGCCTCGCGCACATCAGGGGACGACCACCCGAACTCCTCGTCGAACTCGCGATTGAACTCCCTCGCCCAGGCCAGGATCTCCTCGACCAGCACCGAGTCCAGTCTGTCCAGCCCGAACTCGTAGTCTCCCCCGGCCCGAACAGGCCACCCCGTGTAGGGAATCCCCAGCTCGACCGCGGTCCTCTTCATCGAGACGATCGTAGTCGGCCCGGCGCCGCACCCCCGTGTCCCCTTTTCCGTGGCCTGTGTCCCCATTTCCGGGACCCGTGTCCCACTTTCGGTCGCTCCCGCGGATCTGAACAACAGAAAGGGGGACGCACTACTCGGCGGGCGGTGCGGGGTCCGGGGCGGAGGCGGAGGGGTCCTCCTGGATGTGGATGCGCGTCCCGGTGCGGTCGAACAGGCTGAGGACCTCCGCGGGGCCACCCCCTGTCGCCCCGAACCAGTGCGGGACGCGGGTGTCGAACTCGGCGACCTCACCGGACCCGAGGACGAGATCGCGTTTGCCGACGATCAGGCGGACGCTCCCGGTGAGCACGTACATCCACTCCGAGCCGTCGTGCACGCGCATCTCGCCGAGGCCCTCCTCAACGGGCATGACGATCTTCCACGCCTGCACGCCGCCGGCGCTGCGGGTCAGCGGGATCACGATGCGGCCGTTGCGGCTTCGCGGCCGCAACTGCACGCGCGGATCCCCGAACTCCGGTGCGCCCACCAGATCGTCCAGACTGAGCCGGTACGCGCGCGCCAGCGGAAAGAGCAGTTCAAGGCTGGGACGACGCTGCCCGCTCTCCAGACGCGAGATCGTGCTCGCGGACGTGCCCACCATCTCCGCGACCTCCGCGAGGGTGAGACCACGGCGGGACCGGATCTGCTGCAGTCGCGCTCCGATCCCATCCAGTGCCGTCGCGAGCTCTGACGTCGTGTCCATGCCTCCAGCCCAGCACGAGTTTGCGATAACCGCAAACCAGCTTGCAGACCGGAACCCGACTGAGGAGGCTGGTGCACATGACTCCTGAACAGTTCGATGTCGCGATCATCGGCGGAGGCGCCGCCGGCCTGAGCGCCGCCTTGGTCCTCGGTCGATCCCGCCGGTCGGTCGTCGTGATCGATGCGGGCGCGCCGCGCAACGGCCCCGCCTCGCACATGCACGGCTTCCTGTCCCGCGACGGCTTCTCCCCCGCCGATCTGCTGCGCCTCGGCAGAGAAGAGGTCGCCGCGTACGGCGCCCGGCTCCTCCCCGAGACGGCCACGACGGCCCGCGGGAATGCGGAGGACGGGTTCACGATCACGGTCGGCGACGGCACCCAGATCGCTGCCCGCAGGATCATCCTCGCCACCGGCGTCGAGGACCGGCTCCCCACGGTTCCCGGTGCCCGCGAAGCATGGGGGCGCTTCCTGCTCCACTGCCCGTACTGCCACGGCCACGAGGTCCGAGATCGGCCGCTCGCGGTCTTCGGCGGGGTGCCCGGCGCGGTCGCGCAGGCACTCCTGATCCGCCAATGGTCCTCTGAGCTGACCTACCTCACCAACGGCTCGACCCTCACGGAGGAGGAGTCGCGCAGACTCCTCGCCCGCGGGATACGCGTCCGCGACGGGAGGATCGTCGCCCTCCTCGTCGACGGCGACCGCTTCGACGGCGTCCGCCTCGACGACGGGACCACCGTCTCCGCCGAGGCCGTGTTCATCCGCCCGGTGGCACGACCGCGCACCGACCTGATCGCAGCGCTCGGCGGCACACCGGATCCTGACGGGATGGCACACATCGATCCCACCGGCCGCACCCGGGTTCCCGGCGTCTGGGTCACCGGGAACCTCGTCGACCCCCGCGCCCAGGTCATCACCGCGGCCGGACACGCCAACGCCGTCGCCATGGACGTCAACGCCGACCTCGTCGACGAGGACGTCCGTGCCGCCCTGCTTACCCTGCCCACCCATGACGAAGACGACCGAAGGACACATCCGTGAGCAATGACACCCGCCCCACCGGCATGAAGCCGCCCAGCCAGCACGAGCTCGCCCTCATGATCTGGCTCGCTGTGGCCCCCACCCTGCTGATCATCAACATCGTCCTCGGACCGCTGCTCGCCGACGTGCAGGTCGTGCCCCGCACCCTGATCATGGTCACGATCGCCGTCCCGATCGTGGTCTACGGCCTCATGCCGCTCCTGCACAGGCTCCGCCGGAGGATCCACGCCCGACGCGCCGCCCGCTCGTGATGGCCATCCGTTCCTCATAGCCGCCCGCTCGCGGCAAGAGCCGTTGGCGGAGGGGTCGCGCCCGCTCCGCCAACGGCGCACTGGAGAAGTCAGGCGTCGAGGGTGGACGCCCTCACCACGAGCTGAGGCCGGAAGCGCCGGTGCTCACGCTCCGGCAGGCCGCCCTGGTCGTGCACGAGCAGATCCACGGCGCTGGATCCGATGAGCGCGGCGGGCTGGCGAACAGAGCTCAGCGGCACCACGGCGGCCGCGGCGAAGTCGATGTCGTCATAGCCGATCAGCGCGATGTCCTCGGGAACGCGGATGCCGTGCGCCATCACGAGGCGCTGCAGGATCCCGAGCGCAAGCATGTCGTTCGCCGCGAAGATCGCATCCGGCCGATCCCGCACCGGACGCTCGAGGATCTGCTGCGCTGCACGCCGCCCCTCCTCCACGGTGAGCGCCCCCGTCGGGATGGTCTCGAGCCCGCCCCCGGCCTGGGCGACCTCCTCCTGTGCCCCGCGCAGACGATCGGACACCTGACGGAGCGAGAGCGGGCCACCGACGAAGGCGACCCGACGACGCCCGAGGGAGAGCAGGTGTCTCATCGCGATGCGCCCGCCCTCGACGTCGTCGACCGACACGGATGCGAAGCGCCCGTCCCGCGACTCCCGGTCGACGAGCACCACGGGCGTCCCCCGCTCCTGCATCCGCTCCAACCGGGGCGACGACTCGCCCACCGGGGTCACCAGCACACCGGCGACCCGTTGCTCCTCGAACAGATCGAGGTGCCTCGCCTCCCGCTCCCGCCCGTCGTCGCTGTTCGCGATCAGGACGGAGAGGCCGTGCCCCTCGGCGCACTCCTCGGCGCCGCGGGCGACGTCGGCGAAGAACGGGTTCCCGATGTCGAGCACGACCAGTCCGATGGTTCGGCTGCGTCCGGCCCTGAGCTGTCTGGCGGCGTCGTTCCGCACGAAGCCGAGGCGTGCGATCGTCGCCTGCACGAGGGCGACGGTCTCCGGCGAGACCTTCTCCGGGCGGTTCAGCACGTTCGAGACGGTGCCGACGGACACGCCCGCGGCCTCCGCCACATCCCGCACGCTGGCAGCCATGCCCCTCCATCCCCATCATCGATCCGACCCGGCGGACCGGTTCGCGCGGTGTCTTGACAGCTCTTCCGCTCGTCTCCTACCGTAGTCTCCAAGAGAATTGAATCGATTCATTCTCTCGCTCAGGACACACCCTGAGCCTCCGGCATCGGCACCGACGAAAGCACGGCACGCATCATGACCACGCTCTCCCCCGACGTCCTCGCCATCCTCGCGCAACAGGAGATCGAGCTCCCCTCGTGGGCGTTCGGCAACTCCGGGACGCGCTTCAAGGTGTTCGGCACGCCGGGCACGCCCCGCGATCCCTATGAGAAGATCGCCGACGCCGCGCAGGTGCATGCGCACACCGCGCTCGCCCCGACGGTCGCCTTGCACATCCCGTGGGACCTCGTGGACTCGTTCGCGGACCTTCGCCGGCATGCCGAGGATCACGGAGTACGGCTGGGCACGGTCAACTCCAACACGTTCCAGGACGACGACTACAAGTTCGGCGCTCTGACCCACGAGGACGCCTCGATCCGCCGGAAGGCGATCGACCATCACCTCGCCTGCATCGACGTGATGGATGCGACCGGCAGTCGCGACCTGAAGATCTGGCTCGCCGAGGGGTCGAACTACCCCGGGCAGGCCGATCTCCGCGGGCGCCAGGATCGGCTGCAGGATTCGCTGCAGGAGATCTATGCGCGCCTCGGCGACGACCAGCGCCTGGTGCTGGAGTACAAGTTCTTCGAGCCCGCTTTCTACCACACCGACGTCCCGGACTGGGGCACGTCCTACGCCCAGGTGAGCGCGCTCGGCGACAGGGCGATGGTGTGCCTGGACACCGGCCATCACGCCCCGGGCACGAACATCGAGTTCATCGTCATGCAGCTGCTGCGCCTCGGCAGGCTCGGCTCGTTCGACTTCAACTCCCGCTTCTACGCGGACGACGACCTCATCGTCGGCGCCGCCGATCCGTTCCAGCTGTTCCGGATCCTCTTCGAGGTGATCCGCGGCGGCGGTCTGGGCAGCCCCGACGTGGCGTTCATGCTCGACCAGTGCCACAACGTCGAGGACAAGATCCCCGGGCAGATCCGCTCGGTGCTGAACGTGCAAGAGATGACGGCCCGCGCGCTGCTCGTCGACAGGGATGCCCTCGGTGCGGCCCAGAGGTCCGGGGACGTGCTCGCGGCCAACGCCGTGTTCATGGACGCGTTCTACACCGACGTCCGCCCGGCTCTCGCGGAGTGGCGCGAGTCCCGCGGCCTCGACGGCGACCCGATGGCGGCGTACGCGGCGTCCGGCTATCCGCAGAGGATCGCCGCCGATCGCGCCGGCGGCGTCCAGGCCGGATGGGGCGCGTGACGAACCCCGCCGCCGCGCGCCGAGAACGCGGTCGCCTCCCTCCCGCGAGCACGCCCGGAGTGCGGACCGTCGCTGCGGTGGACCTCGGCGCCACGAGCGGACGGGTGATGATCGGCCGCATAGGTCCTGACCGGCTGGAGCTGGAGCTCGTCACGCGCTTCCCGAACGGCGCGGTGGAACGGGCGGACGGATGGCACTGGGACATCGATGCCCTCTTCGGGCATGTGATCGACGGGCTCGCCGAGGCCGTCCGCCGGGCGCCGGAGATCGAGAGCATCGGCATCGACTCCTGGGCCGTGGACTACGGGCTGCTCCGCGACGGCGTCCTGCTCGGCGAGCCGTTCCACTACCGGGATGCCCGCACCGCGCGAGGCGTCGAGGCCGTGCACGACCTGATCCCCTTCCCCGAGCTGTACGCCCGGAACGGTCTGCAGTTCCTCCCCTTCACCACGCTCTACCAGTTCGGCGCCGACGAGCGCCTGGCGGAAACGCGCACAGGCACAGGCCCGGAAGCGGACATGGTGCTGCTCATCCCCGACCTCCTGGCGCACCGGCTCACCGGGGCGGTCTTCGTGGAGCGCACGAACGCCTCCACGACGGGCCTCCTCGACGTGCGGACGCGGGAGTGGGACGAGGAGCTCGCCCGGCTTCTCGGCATCCGCCTCTCGGTGCTGCCGCCGCTCGTCGACCCCGGGACCGTGCTCGGCCGACTCCTCCCGGACTTGGCCGAGCGGATCGGCGCGGACCTCCCGGTGATCGCGGTCGGCTCGCACGACACGGCCTCCGCCGTCGTCGCGGCCCCGCTCGCGTCCCCGGCCGCCGCATACATCTCGTGCGGGACGTGGGGGCTGGTGGGCGTCGAGATCGACGCGCCGATGCTCACCGATCCCGCCCGCGAGGCGAACATGACGCACGAGCTCGGCGTCGACGGCCGGATCCGCTTCCTGCACAACGTCACCGGCCTCTGGCTGCTCAGCGAGACCGTGCGGGCCTGGGAGGAGGACGGCGGGACGATCGACCTGCCCGCCCTGCTGGCGGACGCGGCCGCGATCACCGGCCCCTTCCCCGTCTTCGACGCGAGCGCCCCCTCGCTCGGCGCCCCCGGAGACATGCCCGCACGGATCGCCGCCGTGCTGCGCGCGCAGGGCGCAGAGCCCCCCGTCGACCGCGCCACGTTCGTCCGCAGCATCGTGGAGAGCATCGCGGCGGCCTTCGCACACACCCTCGCGACGATCGAGTCGCTCACCGGGCGGGCGATCGACACGGTCCATCTCGTCGGCGGCGGCGCGCTGAACGCGCTGCTGTGCCAGGCCACGGCGGATCGATCCGGCATTCCGCTGCTGGCCGGACCTGTCGAGGCGACAGCACTCGGCAACGTCCTCGTCCAGGCGCGCGCCCTCGACGAGTCGGACGCGACGTTGGAAGATCTCCGGGCTCTGGTGTCCGCCACCTCCGCACCCGTCCGCTTCGATCCGCGCTGAGGCGTGCCGGCGGCATGCAGATCAGAGCGAGATGATGCCCAGTTCGGTGGCGCGAAGGACGATCTGGAGGCGGTTCTCGACGTTCCACTGGTGGTTGATGCGGCGGATGTCGGCTTTGACGGTTCCCTCGGCGTAATGCAGGGCTTCGGCAATCTCAGCGTTGGAGAACCCCTTGGCGATCAGCTCGATGATCTGCCGTTCACGGTCGCTGAGCGCCGGCGCCTCCAAGACCCGGACATCGCCCGCCTCGACGGCGGCCCGCACGAATCTCTCCTGCACTTCGGACGAGACCACACGATCCCCGGCATGCGCTGCGACGATGGCCTCGACGATCTGTTCCGGGGTGGAGTGTTTCACCAGGTACCCGCACGCTCCCGCCCGCAGAGCTTCAAGCGCCCGCCACTCGGTGGTGAACGTCGTCAACACCAGAACTCGGCAGCGGGGGTTCCACTCATGCAGGCGCCGGGTCGCTTCGACACCGCTGACCTCACGCATCTTGATATCCATGAGCACGACGTCCGGGTTCGTGGACTTACAGGTCTCGACGACTTCCGAGCCGTCCGTCGCCTCACCCACAAGCAAGACGCGAGAATCACCCGCGATGAAGGCACGGAGCGCGTGCCGCACCAGAGCATCGTCGTCTACGACGAGAACGCGGACAACTTCACTCATTCTTGTACGGTATCGCGGGGATGCGCCTCCATCTCTGGCCCTGGGACCATGTTTCATCGCTCTGAGAACCACGGCTCGTAGAGTGATGGAGCAGCCAAGGGACCGATCGATGACGATTCGAGGACCGCCTTGATGAGCATCTCGAGCAGAGGAGACCAGCGTGGGACTAGTCAGCATGTACGGCATTGGAAACGTCGCCCAGTGGGCTGTGGGAACCAACCTGGACTTCGGAGATTGGCTCTGCAAGGTGCTGGGCATCTGTGCCTGAACGCCTCCGGGGCACCATCGGCGGGCAAGAGCAGGTGTTGGCCGCGCGGACCTCCATCGGGAAGATGCTGCGTTCTCGTGCGTTCTGGAGGCAACGCTCGCCTCACCCCGTCGCACGCCTTTTCCTGATCTTGGTCGTGGCGGTGCTGCTAGCCATAGCCATCGGCTTCATCGTAGCCAGCGGGAAGTTCACCCGGCACGATCTGCTCGCCGTCACGTTCTACCTTGGACTCGCAGCGTTCGCTTGGCACCCGATGACTGCAGCGTTCATGGTGATGCTCATCAGCAGTGTGGGGGTTGTCTTCGCTGGTAGCGGCGGTGATCTCCTCGAACTCGCGGTCGCGGTCAGCCTGGTGGCGGCGACGTGCGGACCGTCGGTGATCATCGCCTACGTCACACTTCTTGGGCTGCTTACGACATATCTCGTCGTCAGCGGACCGACGCTGGCCGAGGGTGGTGTGTACGGCATCGCAGGCATCGCAGCGATCGCTTTCCTGGCTGGAGTCGCGTTCCGCCTGGTCGCAGCACGCGAGACGGTCCTTGTCGCCGAGCGAGCACGCGTGACGAAGGTCCTCGAAGCAATAGCGAAGGAGGATCAGGAGCGGATCGCCGATGAGCTGCACGACGGGATCGCACATGACCTGACCCTCATCCTGTTCCACGCTCGCGCTCTGCCGCGGCAGCCTGACGACGCAGCTCGGCAGGTGTCTCTCACGACGATCGAGGGATCTGCCGAGCGGGCTCTTCAGAGCATTCAATCCCTGTTGTCGCTAATGCGGGACACGACGCCCGAAGGGCTCCGCACTCACTCGGCCCGATACGACGGGAACATCCTCGACGTGGTTTCCTCGCTGGGATCGCTGCTCAAAGACGCCGGAATCCCTACGGTCGTGTCGACGCCGAATATCCCGCTCAACGTTGCACCCGTTGCCGAACGCGTCCTCACTGAATCAGCCATCGAAGCCGTGACCAACATCATCAAGCACGCTCCGAAGTCGCAATCGGCGAGCATCGAAGTTCGTGGGCACCCCGACAACATTGGACTGATCGTGAGAAACACCGCCACAGCAAACCCCACCAGCGGCGAAGGTGCCACAGGTGGGCGAGGTTTGAAACGCGCCAGACAGCGTCTTGCTCAACAAGGCGGGATTCTGGAGGCGGGACAGGCCTCCGACGGTTGGACCCTCCTGGCGACGGTTCCCGTGGAGGGAACAAAGGGTCCTTGAGCGACGGGTCCCCATTGAATGCCCTGCTATCTCCCACAACACCTGTCAACCGAGTGCATCCTTGCGGCCGTCGCGAGTCTGCCTATGCTGCTCTCGTCCGAGGCGGATACGCCTCGTTGCCGCGGTGACGCCAAGACCGATCATGATCGCAGGCATAGTAAAGGCGATGAGCGGGAGCGTGCCATACAGCAATGTGTCCCGGTCCGGGAGAAGCGGTGACGTCTCTGCGACGCGGTCCGGCCGAGGAAGGGGCGGGATCGCGACAGGAGTATCTGTCGGGAGCGGCACCGGATCTACGCGGGCGCGACGATGGAGGCGAATCCACTCCTCAAGCTGATCGGCCGGATTCGTACTTGCAGCAGGAATATCTGCCGTCACCGCGTTGTAAGCGTTGACGATGCCACGGCCGTAGATCGGGTCGAGTTCCCCTCCCGTTCCGACCGGGTCAGCGGTGCTCAGCACACGGTCGATGACTTGACCTGCGTCGAGTTCTGGGTGAGCTGCTCGCACAAGCGCGACGATGCCGCTCACGATCGGCGCAGCCCCACTTGTACCGTTCCAATCTTCCACAGATCCGCCTGAGGTGATGCCGATGAGGTGCTCGCTCGGTGCGGAGACACCGATAGTGATGCCTTGGGTGGACGCTTCCCTGCTCGCCGCCCCGTTTCGATCAACGCCCGCCACAGCAAGAACACCGGGAATCGTTGCAGGAGCCCCTACGACATTCGTACCGCCGCCACGGTTGCCTGCGGCTGTGACCACGACGACGTCGTGCTCATATGCGTACAGGAACGCGTCATCCCAAAGAGGGTCCCAGTCGCGGGTGTTGGTCGTGAACGAAAGGTTGATCACGTCCGCACCATTGTCCACGGCCCACACGATGCCATCGGCGACCTGCTGCGTAAAGGGCACAGGTGACGTGGTCCCCGGGAAGTCCACCGAGATGGCGAGCAACTCGGCGTCCGGGGCGACCCCGATCATCCCCGTGTCATCGGGTCCGGGTCTGCCTGCGGCGACGGAAGCGACCAAGGTCCCGTGTTCACGATCCTTCACGCCCACGGGGGTACGTCCATCAGGGGCTCCGATCCCAGACACATCGGTTCCGGCTACCACCCCATCAAAGGCAGGGCCTCGGCCGATCCCCGTGTCCAGAACGGCGATCAGCTGCCCAGCCCCCTTCGTCACCTGCCATGCGTCACGCACATGCGTACTCTCCAGCCAGTATTCCGCCGCCCGAACCGTGTCGATGACTGGCATCGGCGAAGGCGTCGGCTCCCGCGTAATCGTTGCCGAACCGACTGCGTTGATCGTCAACGACAGCGCGAGAGCCGTTGACCCTACCGTTGTCGTGAGCTTTGTCATCCTCCGGGCCTTCTCGGTACATGGATCGGATCGCAGTACAACCGATCAGAGCCGGTTGTACTGCGATCAGCGCCCCCTAGAACGACTGAATCTGCGCGATAGTCAGGCATCCGCTACTGCCCGGGAAGCGGAGCACGCTTCGAGTCGTGGGACCGTATACTCCGTCCATTCCAACGCCATGCGACGCCTGAGCCGACATGAGAGCGGTATAGGTCCCGGAGCCAAAGCTCCCGTCAACAGCAAGAGAAGCGCCATAGCAGTGGTTTAGCGCGGTTTGCAGCACCTCGACTGCAGCATTACTTGAGAGCCCCGACTCCATCACGCAGTTGTACTCCGGCGAAGCGCTGGAGGATGTGGGAATGTGATACAGGCCCGGAGGCACCACATTCCATACGGTCCGCTGATGGCAGTAATCGACCATTTTTGGCGAAATGGATTTCAACGCCTCGAGATATGCTCGATCACCCTCACCGAATACCGACTGCGCTTCCTCGAAAGTCAGAGACCATTCCGAAACAGACACGCCTTCCGGCGTCGGGACGGAGGCAGACGACCCACTCGAGGAAATTTCAGAAGAACCTTCAGAGGCAGCCGCCGGAACCGCAGAAGCGCCGAGCACCACCGCACCAACCCAAAGCGCAATTCCTACACGCTGCCAAGTCTTCTGGATCACCATCTCGCACCCTTCAGTCGAACAGAAATGAATATCTCACCACACTGGCAGCCCCACGTCGGCCGCTCAAGGAATCTACCCAATTTGTAGCCCTAGGGCTATGGATGCGGAGTCTCCCTCTTGACGCAAAGCGATCTTCCGTGCGACGTTCAAGCCATGCGTAGACAAAGCCCGCTCGTCCAGAAAACTGCCGTACTCGGCCTATCCGTCTTGGCCGCAATTACAGCCACACCACTTCTCGTCGGCGCCGCTTCCGAAACAGGAACATGGGAAGCCGAGGAACTGATCACCGCCCTGGAAAGGGTGCCGAGCAGATACTCCGTTGATGCCGGAAATGCCGACACCCTCGATGAAGAAGTACGCTCCGGCGAGGCCATGCGTCTGCCCGGCGTTCACTCGGACATCGGAATCACCGTCTCGGCAGCAGCGAAAGCGGGCATCGCCCTCAACCTCGGCGATGGGCGGGAGGCTGTTTCTCACGATGATGAGACATCCACGATAGCTCAGCGTAAATCTGATGGCTCCATTCAGATCCTGACGGCCATAGAATCGTCGTCCGCGCCTACCGAGTTTACTTATGAGCTCTCGCTGCCACCAGAATCCGAAGTAACTGTGAACGACGACGGATCCGTGGCAATTCTGGGCACAGACGGAAGCTTCCTCGCCGGCATCCACACACCTTGGGCCGTTGACGCGGAAGGAAATACAGTTTCTACACACTATGAGGTTGATGGCACCCATCTAACGCAGATCGTTAGCCACGATGAGGGTTTCGCGTACCCTATCGTGGCTGATCCGTGGCTGGGCGCCGAACTGTACGGCGGAGTGGCAACCACATACGTTTCTGAAGGATTCATCGTAACTACGAGGCCCACTGAATGGGGAGCATTGTACTCGGGCGTTCAAAATGTTGCCATGTGGTGGGCCCACGCGGACGAAGTGAAGAACAAGATGACAAGCCCAGGCAATTGGACATTGAGTCTTCAAGAACAGCTTTACTGTCACATCGCTGGCTGGCCCGTCAGTGCAAATCCCGACTATGACCTGGAGAGCTGGAAGCCTCATATTCGCTGGGAGGATCAAGTTCCCTCCAAGTGCCAAAGCTACTGATCTCAGTGGATACCCCACATCACCTCACGGTCGCCACAGAAGACGTCGATGCCACTCAACGGCGCTGGACACCGGCGAGGGAGACCGGCGAGGGAGACCGGTGGGCGCTTGAGGTGCACAGCCGATTGCAGCCCGTCGCCTCCGGGCCACCCCGAGGATGTCGCGCTTCGTACGCGAGGGCTCAGCATCACAGGGAGCCACCCGGCTGCAGCGAACATTCGCTGTCCTTGCTTCAGATACGGTCATATTTCAAATTTGGGCATATAGTGGATCGCGTGACGGCAAAGTGGCTACAACCCTCGTTCTGGATCCTGACGGTGCTGACCACCGGTCGGCGACACGGCTATGACATCATGCGGGAGGCATCGGCAGCGTCCGAGGGCCAGGTTGAGCTGAAGGTCACCACCCTCTATGCAGCTTTGGAACGCTTGGAGCGCGAGGGACTCCTCGCTGCCGACGGTGAGGAGGTCGTCAACGGGCGGGCTCGCCGCTACTATCGGATCACTGATGCGGGCTCAGGTCGACTGACCCACGAGGTCGAGGTGCTGGAACGGTCGGCCCGCACAGCGCGTGCGCGGTTAGCGACGCGAACCGCGACGCCGACCACGGCACTGGCAGAGGCATGATGGACGCGGTTCAGGCGCGTTTCGCTCGGCTGCTGCGCTGGTACCCGAAGAGCTGGCGAATGCACAGCGGCGAAGTACTGCTTAGTGCGATGCTCGACGAGGCCGCCCGGCAGGGCCGGGACAGGCCAACCCTCGCTGAGCAATGGTTGGCCGGCATCTACGGCCTGGGCGCCAGGCTGAATGCGAGACTTGCGTCGGTGTGCGCGGTCGCTGCGCTGCTGATGGTGGCGTTGGCCAGCATCGGCCTGTCGGCTCCGGCCCTGGCCGATGGGTCAGTGCGCTGGGCGGTGTTGACGGTGAGCACGGGGGTGTGCCCAGCCCTCGTCGCAATCGGGGCCGTCGCCCTGGCCAGGCATCGAGGCTGGCTGTCGGAGCCGCGTGCGCTGATCGTCCTGATTCTGGCCTTGCCGAGTCTCATGCTTACAGCATTGGCCGTGGTGTCGTGGTCGGTCGGTTTCGACGCAGTAGACCGAGACAGCCTCGAGGCCTGGTTCGCAGGCGCCTGGGCGGTGTTCGTCCCCGCAGGTTGGTTGGCGGGTGCCGCATCGGTGTCGGTGTTGTTCAGCGCGTTCCTCGCCCGGTCCCGCCTACCTGCCACGATGGCGATCAGCCTCTCGGTAGTCGCTGGCACAGTCGCTGCACCCATCATCGGAGTAAGTCTGCTCACCCCGTACTCGACCGCGGCCGCTTCTGTCGGCCTCGCAGTCCTGTCGCTCCGACCGCTGCGGTCGCAGATTGTCAGCACTCCAACGCCAATCCGCGCCTCGGCGCGCGGAGGAGCGCCACGCCCTTGGCGTTCGCCACGTGCCCTTCCATGGCTTGCCGCTGCCGGGAGCGCGTGCGGAGTCGTCTACGCCTTCACCGGCACCCACTGGTCGGCCGGTGCAACAGGTGCGACGATTGCGATGGGACAGGGCATTACGCTCTCGCTGGTGTCCTCGCTGCCGCTACTGGCCGGCGTCGGCATCGTGCTCACCGCCCGATCGCGAAAGCCGCCCACCCACACCTGGGGGCCGCTGCTCCTGCTCTCCCTGTCTTTCCTCTCGGTCGCTCTCGGCTACGTCAGCGCGCCCACCTGGGACCAGATGGCATCTGGATTCGCTGTCGGCTCTGCCCTCGGCGGCGCGGCGATCGCCTGGTGGGCTGCAACCCACCTGCGCGGCCGGCCCGCAGCCCGCATCCCGATCGCCGCTGCCATAGGCATCGGATTTGGCGCGCTCCAGGGCATGTTCCTCGCTCCCCTGTGGTCCTTTGCCTTGCCGTTGGTCGCAGCTGCCTTCGCCATCTGGATGCCGCGCGACGGTGGCAGTCGTACCCGAGTCGTCACGCAAGGAGGAGGCGCTGGTTATGGGACCGTTCCGCAGGCCTGAACATAGGCAATCACCGGTCAGGAGACGCTGGTTGGTGAGCGCCGTCGCGGCAGCTGTCGTGGCGTTGAGCGTCGCGGGGTGCAGAGGAGTTCCCTCGCCGTCAGGCGAGCCGGACAGGGCGGAGACGATTCCCGTTGCCGGCGGCGAGTGCGAGCTCTCCTGGTGGCTGACCCCTCTCTCCGATGACGTCCCCGACGATGCCTGGCAGATCGCCGAGCAACGTCTCGCAGATGCAGAGGTCAGCCAGAGCCACTGGGACGAGTGGCGCACGATCCTCGACTCGGACCCGGACATCGACTGGACTTCGGAGGGTCGCTTGCAGGGTCGCGCGTACCTCGAAGCTGTGCGGGCGGATGTCCGGGCCGCCCTGGAAGCCGCCGGATATCCCGACACCCGCCGAGTCATCGAGGTCTACTCCGACATCGCATGCTCTGAGTAGACAAGCGGGAGCGCACATTCACTCTGAACCCGGTGGAGCCCCGGGTCGCGGATATCTCTGAGGGCCTTCATGTCATATCTGTAGCCCCACGGTCACAGAAAGCCACACGTACTTGATATGCGGCGAGGAAGGCAACAGCGTGGATGGCATGCACCCGGACGATGCCGGGTTTCGCGGAGGATCAAGGAGTTTCAATGAAGAAGAAGATTGGCTATTTCGGCGGAATCGTCGGCGTTGCGCTGCTCGCCGCGAGCACGGCCATTCCCGCATATGCGGATACCAACGACCAGGCATTCTCGGAGAGCGTCGTCGATTCTCTCGTGAGCTTCTGGGGCGCCGGCGGCGTCTCCGCCAGCGACCAGAGCATTCTTGTGGCTAACATTCAGAATGGGATCGTACCCCTCAGCCTTCAGCGGGGATCGGAGCCGGTGGATACAGCGACCGAGAGGGTCGGTCTTTTCGAGCGGACGACAGAGACCTTCGCCGACGGGTCCATCCGGATCGCCGACCTCCAGGTAGAGCCTGGCGTCGTCGCAGATCCCACAGACATCACCAGCACCGAGGCGGCCCCCACATCCGCGGACGACGTGACGATCATGACCGATATCACTGCATGCTCTGTGAGCAGCGGATCCGGATACTCAAACGCCGACAACTGCCTTGTCCGAGGCGGCGGCGGGCTGGTGACCAATTTCTTCTACGCGAGCTACACCCTCGTCCAGGGTGCGAACAACGATCAGCTCCGCAACACCAAGAACCCAGGGCAGACCTGCATCTATCCGTACAGTTGCACCACTCCGTCTCGCTCGCAGTTCGTTGGTCAGGAGACGACCTGGACGAACGCGGGCGCCACATACACTGGAACAGCAAGCACGCCGCTCTCGTCGCAGACGACCTACCTGAGCATCGAGGTCGGTGAAGACCACGCAACGCCGATCTGGACCATGCCGTAATAGGAAGGAGGACACGATGAGCAATAGCTCATTCGACCCCGTCCACGTGACTGGGGAGATCGCCCTCAATGTTCCGCTCCTGCTGACAATGACAGGGCTCCTGATCGCCGCAGCGGCATCGGTCGCCGTGATGATCGTCAGAAAGCTCCGCCACCGAAGCCACTCAGCAGCAAAGTAGCTCCCCGGCGGGATGCGGACACATTTTTCATTGTGCCCGCATCCCCGATCTACGATGCCTACGCCGCCCTGCGATGGCTGATCTCACCGCCCGTCATGACCGGCGCGCCCTTTCGAACACGGCGAGGAACTGCTCGACGGCCTGCGCACCGGAGAGCCCCCAGGTGTCATTGATGGCGTAGAACGGGACGCCGCGGGCTCCGAGCGCGTGCGCACGGGCGATGTCGGCAGTCACCGCCACCGCGTGGCGGCGTTCGGTGAGCGCAAGTCGTGCGTCGTCCACGTCGAGCCCCGTATCGGCCGCGAGAGCGAGGAGCTCCTCGGCGCGTCCGATGTGGCGGCCTTCGGCGAAGTAGGCGGTGAAGAGGCGTTCGGTGAGCACGCCTCGCTTCCCGACCGTCCCGGCGTGGTGGAGGAGTTCGAGCGCCGCCCGGGAGTTGGTCGGGCGAGTGCGGTCGGGATCGTAGGCGAGCCCCTCGGCGGTGGTGAGCTGCCGCAGCTGAGCCATGATCTGCGCCATCCGGGCAGGGTCCACGTTCTGCGCCCGGATGTGCTGGTCACGGTCGATCTCCACGGGCGCATCGGGCGTGAGCTGGAAGGAGTGGTGGACGACGTCGATCGGGCCATCGAAGCGCTCGATGGCGGTGCGGAGCCTGGCACTGGAGATATAGCACCAGATGCACTGCACATCGGACCAGACGTCCACGCGAACCGGCGCGGCGCTCATTCGACGACCTCGCTCTTCACGTTCGACGGCACGGCGGCGGGCTTGCGGAGGAACACGGCGAGGACGATCCCGGCCACGCTGATGAACGCCCCGACGCGGAACGCCGTCGCGACGCCGCCCGCGAGCATGTCGAGCGGTGCGGCACCGGTCGTCGTGGCGCTGAGGGAGGCGGTGGAGGAGATCGTGAAGAGGGTGATGAACAGAGCGGTGCCCGCAGCTCCTGCGACCTGCTGCAGCGTGTTCACGATCGCGCTGGCGTGCGGGTAGAGCGTCGGGGCGACCGCACCGAGGGCGGTGGTCATGAGCGGGGTCATCATGAGCGAGGTGCCGATGCTGAGCAGCAGGTGCATCCCGATCACAAGCCATACGGGAGTGCCGGCACCGAGGGTCGAGAACGCGAACATCGCGGCCGTGGCGATGACCGCACCGGGGAGGATCAGGGTGCGCGGGCCGACCTTGTCGTACGCCATGCCGACGAAGGGCGCGAGCAGGCCGGAGAGGATGCCGCCCGGCAGCAGCATGAGGCCGGCGACGTGCGCGGGCTGGCCGAGCACCTGCTGCACGTAGAGCGGCAGCAGGATCAGCGATCCGAACAGGGAGACGGAGACGGTCACGATCATCGCCGTCGACACGGTGAACCGGCGCTCGGCGAAGACGCGCACGTCCAGCAGCACCCGGTCGGTGTCACGCAGCACGAGCTGGCGGCCCACCAGCGCGGCCAGCGCGGCGACGCCGACCGTCAGCGGGATCCAGATCGGCAGGCCGCCGTCACGGCCCGCCTGCTCGCCGATGCTCGCGAGGCCGTAGATCACGCCGGAGAACCCGACGGCGGAGAGCAGCACCGACAGCACGTCGAAGCGCGCCGGCATCGTGGGCGTCACGTTCCGCAGCCACACCGCGCCGGCGACGATCGCGAGAACCGCGACCGGGAGCACGAGGAGGAACACCCACTGCCAGCCGAGGACGGACACGATCACGCCCGACACCGTCGGACCCAGCGCGGGGGCCGCCGCGGTCACGATGGTGACGAGTCCCATGGTGCGACCGCGGCGCTCCGGGACGACCAGCTGCATGACGGTGGTGAACAGCAGCGGCAGCATGATCGAGGTGCCGAGCGCCTGCACGACCCGGGCGACCAGCAGGATCTCGAACGTCGGCGCGAAGGCGGCGATCGCCGTCCCCGCGGTGAACAGGCCCATCGCGGTGAAGAAGCTGCGTCGCAGCGGGAACCGCTGCAGCAGCACGCCCGTCACGGGGATGACGACCGCCATCGTCAGCATGAAGGCGGTCGTGAGCCATTGCGCCTGTGCGGCGGACACCCCGAAGCCGGTCATGATGTGCGGGATCGCGACGCCCATGGCGGTCTCGTTGAGCACGACGACGAACGCCGAGACGAGCAGAAGCGCGATCGCCGGCCCCGGCCGGGACAGGGCCGGCGGCGTGAGGTGCGGTGAGGCGGACGAGGTGGTGGTCATACGAGCTCCTGACATGATGACACTTGATCCATACATGGTACTGAGTACCGTTCGGGTACTTGATGCTAACATCGTCATATGGAATCCCATTCCCCGATCCCCGCACCTCGACTCGATCTGCGTGAGCGCAGGCGACGAGAGATGGTGCGCACGATCGCGAACGCTGCGGTGGACCTGTTCGAGCGGAACGGGTTCCAGGCGACGACGATCGACGAGATCGCCGCCGAGGCGGGCATCTCGCGCACGACGTTCTTCAGGCACTGCGCCACCAAGGAGGCGACGGTGCTGGTCGACGACGGCGGACTCGAGACGGAGCTCATCGCGATCGCGGCGACCGCATCGCCCGAACGTCCACTGCACGATCTCGAGACGGCCTGGGAATCGATGGCCGCCCTCTTCGACGAGGACCACGTCGGCCACGACCGCTTCCTGCGCGTGCGCAGGCTCATGCGCGATGTGCCGGCTCTGCATGCGGCAGGGTTGGAGCGCGATGCCCTGCTCGCGACCCAGCTCACGGACGCTCTCGCCGACGGTCCTGGGCTCTCCGCGCTGGACGCCCGCGCCGTCGCCGAGACCTTCGCCCTCGGGATACGACTCGCCTTCGACGAGTGGGTCCGTCGCGTCGATCAGGCACCGGACGTGCAGCCGCCCCTGAACGTCATCTATCGCCAGGTGCGCGAGGCGCTCCTCCGCGCGGGCGAGACGAGCACACTGTGAGCGGGCGCACGGAGAACGGACATCCGGAGAACGAGCACTCGATGAACGGGCGTTCGATGAACGGGCCGTTCGACCAGGGCTACTGGGAGCAGCACTGGCACGATGCGAGCCCCGAAGGAGCGCTGCCTCCCCACCCCGCGCTCGAGACCGAGATCGCCGGACTCGCGCCGGGGACGGCGCTCGATGCAGGAAGCGGCGAAGGCGCCGAGACCGGCTGGCTCGCGGCCCAGGGGTGGACCGTGACGTCGGTGGACATCTCCCCCGAGGCACTCCGCCGCGCCGCTGCGCGAACGGCGGACGCGAACCTCCCGATCACGCGGATCACGCGGATCGCGGCGGATCTCACCACGTGGGAGCCCGAGGAACGATTCGACCTCGTCACCACGTTCTACGCACACGCCGACATCCCGCAGCACGCGCTCTACCAGCGCCTCTCCCGGTGGGTCGCGCCCGCCGGCACACTCCTCATCGTCGGCCACCACCACGAGCACGGAGCCCCTCGTGAGCACGGGCACGGGCACCCCGAGAACGCCACCACCGGCCCGGAGCTCGTGCGAGACCTGCTCGACCCCGCGGCCTGGGACGTCGAGACCGCAGAGGTGCGACCGCGAACCGTCGGTCACGGCATGCGCCTGCAGGATGTCATCGTCCGCGCTCGCAGACGGGGATAGGCGGGCACGCGACAGAGTGTCGAGGCGTCAACGACTCCTGGCGACCTCTATGGTGCAGTCCCTGATGCCAGAAGTGGACAGGGCAGTTTCAGATACCCTGGACACGTGCGTTGGCAGATGCGATTTCTCCACCCCCGGCCGGATGTTGGCCGCGGGGTGATTGGGACGCGTACATAGCGACCAGGATCTTCGTCGCCGCGGCCGGGGGAAGTGCTGTTTCTTCACCGCCCACGACACGCACGGAGTTCCTCACCCATGTCAACCTCTGACTACCTGTCCGCTCAACAGATCTGTCGCGCGATCACCCTTCGCGACCTCACCGATCCGGCTCACGGCGAACACGCCATGCAGTGCCTCTTGGATGATGTGGTGTCCGCACTGCAGTCCGAATGGGGCTCCACCGTCCGGACCGTGCGAGGCACCGCAATCGTCCCCGTGCGCGACAACTACGACCGCCTCGGTTACAGCACGACAGACGTCACTCGCGCGAGGCGATACACCCGTTACCTCAGCTCCACGGTGATGCTCCGAAGCCACATGAGCGCGGATCTCCCCGCCGCTCTGGAGGAGTACGCGGACGCCGAGTCCGTGGACGAGCTGCTCGTCGCCCCCGGCCTCGTCTATCGACGTGACGTGGTCGATCGAACGCATGTGGGAGAGCCGCATCAGGTAGACCTCTGGCGCATTCGGAGCACCCCGCTCACGAGCGACGACGACCTGCTGAAGATGATCGAGCGGCTGGTCGAGACCGTTCTTCCCGGAGCGGAGTGGCGCGCCACGGAGTCCTTGCATTCCTACACCGTGGGCGGACGCCAGGTCGATGTCCTCCACGACGGGAGATGGCTGGAGCTCGCCGAATGCGGGAGGATTCACCCCGATGTGCTCCGCGGGTCGGGGCTGGATCCCGAGAGGTGGTCCGGGCTCGCGCTGGGCATGGGCCTGGAGCGCGCGCTCATGCTTTGCAAGGGCATTCCCGACATTCGATACATCCGCGCGCAGGATCCCCGCATCGCGATGCAGATGCTCACGCTCGATCCGTGGCGGCAGGTGTCCCGGCTCCCGATGACCCGGCGTGACATCTCGATCGTCCTCGGAGCCGAGGAGGACGAGGAGACGCTCGGCGACCGTGTTCGAGCCGCCCTGGGTGAGGATGCGGATGTGATCGAGTCCGTCGAGGTTCTCGCTCGCACGCCGCATGAGAGGCTTCCCGCAGCCGCCAGAGCCAGGATGGGGACCACGCCCGGGCAGGTCAATGTCCTGTTGCGTCTCTCGATCCGCCCGATCGACCGCACACTCGGCTCCGACGAGGCCAATGAGATCCGGAACGCGGTCTACCGCGCGGTGCACGAAGGCGCCGTGCTGGAGCTGATCTGAGCACATCGGATGAGGGTCTTCGGGTTCCGAAGGCCCTCATCCGACGAGCGACCTCATGACGCCTCGCCCTCCTCCGAGGGAGGCGACGGGAGCGAGCGGGTGAGGACCTGTCCCGGCCACCCTTCCTCGTCGAACGCCTCGGAGCGAACGTACCCGCACGACTCGTAGAAGCGGACGAGCGCTCCGGTGCCGCCCGCGTAGCAGTCCAGGCGCAGACGACCGATCCCCGCAGAACGAGCGCGAGAGTCGGCGAACCGGAGGAGCCTCCTCCCCACGCCTCGCGCCCGCGAGTCCCGAGAGGAGATCAGCAGTCGTACATACAGCTCGGGCCGGTCAGCCTGCGGGACGTACGGCATGGCCTCCCCGAGAACGAGCGCACCGCAGACGCCGACGTCGTGATGAACCGCGACCCATGCCTCGGGCAATTCGCACGCTTCGGTGACTCTCGCTCTCTGACGACTCTGGGTCGACCACGGCTGATCCCCCCACTGGCCCGTGTTTCCGATCTCCCTGAACCACCGGATCACGTCATCGAAGATCGAGAGGACGGCAGGGACGTCCGCCGCGCTCGCGCGACGGATACGAATACTCGGGTCGATCTGACGGTCGATGATGCGACTCCCTCGGCGGCGATCGGACCGCGCCCGGGTCGGCACGTGTCCTAGACTTGTATGCAATCACAACTTGTGACTACGTACAATTTTAGGAGAGGACAATGCAGAGGTTGAGCCGTGCCGACGTGCGAGGAGCACTCGAGCACACTGTCACCACAGGTCGACGAATCCACCTGCCCGCTGATTTCGACGACCTGAACTGGGGCATGCTCGACTATCTCGGCTGGAAGGACCCACGATCCCCGCTCCGCTCCTACCTGCTCGCCGTCGTCGACGGGAGGCTCGAGGGGCTCCGCCTTGAGCGGGTGGCGCCGCCCCAGCTGACGCACGGGCGAGCGGTCATGTGCAACCTGTGCCACTTCTCCCGACGCTTCCATGAAGTATCGATGTTCGTCACGCGGAACCCGTCGGCCTCGCGCCAGAAGCAGCTGAACGCGGTGGGGACGATGCTTTGCACGGATCTCGACTGCGCAGCGAACGTCCACACCGCGCCGCCGCAAGGACCATACGATCCCCCGATCGCCGACGTCATCGCCGCGCGGCGGGCGGGGCTCCAGTCCCGGGTGGCGGCCTTCATCCGCTCGACACGGGCGACCACAGGGAGTGGGAGACTCTAGACATGTCGTATCTGCCTCGCGAGGAGCGCCGTCGATCGATCATCGATGCGGCCGCGCGGGTCATCGCCTCGGATGGGATCTCCGCCGTCAACAGTCGCACGGTCTCCGGGGTCCTCGGGGGCTCCCCCGGTCAGATCCACCACCACTTCGCCTCGATCGACCAGTTGATCTCCGAAGCGTGGAAGCGCTACGCCAAGAACGAGGTCCGCGACTTCCGCACTCACGTGGCACGAATGGACCGCGAGGACGCGCTGCGGGAGTTCTTCGCCGACGTCCTCGACGATCCGCGGGGCGGCACATCACTCGCGAGGTGGGCGGAGGCCTCGACACAGGCCCGCATCAGGGCCGGATTCGCGCCCGCTTTCATCGAAACCCTCGAGATCCTGATCGAGGTGCTCGAGGGTTGCCTCGGTCACACGTCCCGTGACACCGCAGCAGGCCTGCTCACGATGGCCTTGGGGTTCGCCGGGCTACCGCCGGGCGCCCCCGAGAAGCTCAAGTTCTCGGGGGCGACTGTCATGTCCTCGGCGATCGCCGACGCGATATCGCTCTGAGCAAGACCGCGGTCCCGATGAGCGACGATGACCGCGACGAACCGTTCAGTGGTACCTCTTCGTGTAGGTGATGGAGCGCTCCGTCTCTTCGAATCCGATCCCCTCGTAGAGAGCGCGGGCCCCCGTCGGGCTGTCGCCGTCGACGTCGAGGGTCGCCCGCGTCATGCCCGCATCGCGCATTCTTCGCATCGACCATGCAAGAAGAGCACGGGCGATTCCGCGACCCCGCCAAGCGCGCACTACGCCGAGTTCGTCGACGTCCCCGAAGCGATAGCCGTAGGACTCCCACTCGTCTTCATCGGCCTCGACGGTGATGGCGCCGACGACGTCCTCGGTGCCGTCCGGAAGCGTGGCCAGGGCCACTGCACTCCATTCCGCCTGGAACTCCTCGGAACGCTGGGACGATTCCCACTCCTCCCGCGATGTCGGCTGGCTGCCCCAATGGTCGCGGAACGCGGCGTTGATGGCCGCGCGCGCCGGCTCCGACCACCTCGATCCGTACGCGTCGATTCTCAGGCCGGCGCCGAGCTCGATCTCCGGGATTCGTTGCCCGAGATCGCGCTCCATCTCCAGCCACCACCGAGTGGGCACGAAGCCTTCGGCGTCGAACAGCGCACGCTGCCCTGCGGCATGCTCGCCGACCAGGGTGCTCAGCATGCCCGGCAGCCGCAGGTCGGACGCCGCGAGGTGCTGGGCTCCTCGCCCCTCCTGCCACCGCAGCAGCGCCGTGCCGATGCCTCTCCGTCTCCATCCCGGGTGCACATGTCCGTTGATGTGCACGGTCACGACCGCTTCGCCACTGGCCTCCAGATAGGCCTCACCGTAGGCCACTGCCACCCCATTGCCATCGAGAGCGACGATGCTGTCGACGGCCGCGTCGAAGCCTGGAGTGTCGAAGCGCTCCTCCAGGTCGTCGAGGTCCGCCGTCGCTTCAGGGCGGTCGGCGATGTTCACGGCGCGTTCGAGCTCCAGAAGAGCTGTGAGGTCGCTCTTGCGCGCGCCACGCCAGCTGAGCCCCTGCTGCGCTCCAGGGAGCGCCAGCACCCTTGGAGCGCGCACGCGCTCGGAGAGCGGACGCAGCCCGACCGAGTCCGCACTCGGGAGACCGGATTCCTCGCCGCCCCCGACGGACGGCTCGCTTTGTGATGTCATATCGTCTTCCCTTCTGTAGCGTCGTGCCGGCCGCCGGACGGCGTAGGAGATCTCGCCCCGCCGCGCAACCTACCCACGGATGGATCGCGAGTAGAGACAGACCTCGACCTCTTTCCCCGAAGGGGCCGTGTCCGTCATGCTTCCCTCGAGCGTGAACCCCGCCCGCTCCAGAACGCGTTGGGAAGATGAGTTCCGGATCTCGGTGCGGGCCGTCAACCGGACGAGGCTGCTACGAGCGGCGAACTGCGCCGCGAGCTCCAACGCCGCCGAGGCAAGGCCCGAGCCTCGCCGTTCAGGGTGGAGCCAGAAGCCCACCTCCACCGAGTCCTCAGAGACGTCGAACAGCACCAGGCTGCCAGCGAACTCATCGGTCGGTTCCGTCGCGATGGCGAGCACAGCCACGTCTCCGCGTTCCAGACCTGGCCACGCCTGCTCCTCCATCATCGTCAGCACGGAGTCCGGGGTGTAGTCACTTTCGGGCAGGTGCCCGAAAGCCTGCACCTCGGCGTCGGCGGTGCCTTCGGCGAAAGCGACAGCATCGGCGGCATGCAGCGGACGCAGCCGCGCGCGGCCGTCATGCAGTGGGAGTAGGGACGCATCAAGCATCTCGTTAACCTAACATAGTTCGGATAGGATGGATGGGTGAGCTACTGGTCGCACCGCAAACCCATCCTCAGAGCCCGCGCCGTGGAGGTCGACGCCATCGCTCAGGCATCCGTCGCCCTTCTCCAGAGCGGGGGGCTGCGCGCCCTCACCGTTCGCGCTGTCGCCGCACGAATCGGCGTCGCGCCGCCGAGCCTGTACTCGCGGGTGCAGTCGGTCCATGATCTCTTCGATCTTGCGCTCGACCACGCTCTCGGCACCGACCACGACGTCGGCGACGCCCTCATCCATGCCGGGATTCACGACCTGATGGTCGCCTACTACCGGCACCTGCTGCGCAACCCCTGGGCATGTCAGGTGATCTCGATGCGAGCGCCCCGCGGCCCTCACTACCTCCGCTTGTCGGAGCGCATGTGCGTTCTCCTCGAAGAGGCCGGGGAGCCTGACCCTCTCAGCACGGCATACTCCGTGTCGAACTACGTCGTCGGCAGCGCGGCCACCGTTGCTGTCGCAAGTGATGAGCGGGTCGCGCCCGTCGACGCCGACATCGCCCCCGTCTATGCCCGGCTACACCATCGCCATGAGCTGTCGCCCGAGTCGATTCTGACCGCCGGCTTGACGGCGTTGCTGGCCAGTGAGCACGAAACCGAGGGCGGACTCTAGTCAGTACAGCCAGCACATCCTCCGCCGGTCGCCCGGCTGCCGGAGTCCTCATGCACGAGCCGAGGCGACGGGTCAGAGCCAGTCGTGTTCGCGGGCGTAGCGTGCGGCCTCGTGACGGGTCGCGGTCTGGGTCTTCTGCATGGCGTTGGAGAGGTAGTTGCGGACCGTGCCGTGCGCGAGGTGCAGCCGTCGTGCGATGTCGGTGACGGCATAGCCTTCGCTCGTCTCGCGGAGCACGTCGAGCTCTCGTTCGGTGAGCGGGCAGTCGTCGGTCATGGCGAGCGCGGCGATGCCTGGGTCGATCCATCGTTGTCGTCTTGCGACGGTGTGGATGACCTCGGCGATGAGCTCAGGATCGGCCGCCTTGCTGAGGAAGCCGAGCACTCCGGCCTTCAACGCTCTTCGCAGCACGCCGGGTCGGGCGTGGCGGGTGAGGAGGACGATGATCTGGTCCGGGTCGTCATCGCGGATCTCCGCGACGGCGTGGAGCCCGTCCATGGTGGGCATGTCGAGGTCCATGACGACGACGTCGGGCCGGTGCTCCCGTGTCAGCCTGACCGCTTCGACGCCGTCGGCGGCTTCGGCGATGACCTCGATGTTTCCGTTGAGCGGCAGCAGAGCGGCGAGCGCGGAGCGGATGAGCTGTTCGTCGTCGGCGAGGAGGACGGTCACGGGAGGGGCGTTCATCTGTCATCCTCGCTCGTCGGTGCGACCGGCTCCGCCGCAGGGACCGTGGCCGTCGTTCGGAAACGACCGGATTCGCGGGCGACGTCGAGCGTTCCCCCGATCTCCTCCAGTCGGCTGCGGAGAGTGCTCAGACCGCCGAGCGGGGGCAGCGGTCCTGCGCCGGCGCCGTCGTTGACGATCTCGATGCGCCGGGCGTCGATCGTGATCGTCGTGCGCGTGCTGTCCGAGTGACGCAGGATGTTCGTCGTCGTCTCGCGCAGCACCTGCGCGAGCAGGGCTCCCTCGGAGCCTCCCGCCGGGCCTGTCGTGGTGACCGTCACGGCGATTCCGGCGGCCTCGAGGAGGTTCTTGGCGTTCTCCGTCTCCACGGCGACGTTGAGGCGGCGCTGCGCATGGACGAGGTCCTGCGTGCGGGCGATGGTGTCGGCGATGAGGTGCTGCACTTCGTCGAGCTCGTGCTTCGCGGCGAACGGGTCGGAGTCGGTGATCTGCTTGGCAAGCGCCGTCTTGAGCTTGATCACGTGGAGCGTGTGCCCCTGGATGTCGTGCAGATCGCTCGCGAAGCGGATGCGCTCCCGCGCGACGGCGAGCTCGGCCTCGGCCTGTTTCGCGCGTTCCAGGGTGAGGAGGATGTCTGAGTAGCGTTCGACCATGGTCATGACGATGCAGACGAACAGCGTCGTGCCGGCCGGTATGAGGAGGTAGTGCGCTGCGGTGAGAAGGGTGAACGGCTGTGTGATGAAGGCCATGGCGCCGATCGCCGCCGAGGCCGCACTGAATCCGAGTATGGCGATGAAGCGATGACGAGGCAGCCGGGTCAGGATCATCGCGCCGGCCAAGGAGAGGGCGAACACGCCCAGCGGGCTTCCGCCGAGCGCCGCGCTGAGCGCCCAGCTCGCGGCGGACAGCACCAGGACCAGGACGCTGCCGCTCGGGAGCCCGTCGGGAGCCCACTGCCGGAGTAGGAGCAGCGGCGCGAGAAGGCCCGCCGCAACGAGGACTCCGTCCCACCACGAGGTGGAGGTCACGGCCACGGCCAGGATCCCGATGGGGACGACCGCGACCGTGACCGTGAGAATCGTCGCGTGCCGGATCCGCTGACGGGTCCCAGAACCCGTCAGCGGACGGCCCGCCTTCGCGAATGGTTCGATCCCCCCATTTTAGGCGGCGTTCTCACGCTTCTTGATGAGGGACCCGAGCCCGGTGGCACCGAGCGCGGCCGCCACCTCGATGCCGAGGACGAGGAAGCCGATCCAGTCGTTCTCGATGATGAACACCTCCCAGTCGTCCGGGAGGAACCCGATGATGTCGGGGTTGCTCCGGCTGAGAAGCAGGACGAACGCGCTGGGGACACCGACGACGACGATCGCGATGAGGATACCTCTGAGCAGTTTCATGCTTCGAGCCTCTCCGGCGTTCGGCGCCGCCGGTAGTGACGCTGTGTCATCTGTTCCGATGACATGACGGCACTGTCGCAGGGCCGCACACGCATATGGGATGGATGGCATGCATCCTCTCATCGAGATCGATCGGCTCTCCGTACGCTACGGAGGCTTCTGGGCCGTGCAAGAGCTGTCCTTGACCGTCGCGGAGGGCGAGCTCTATGCGCTGCTGGGCACGAACGGGGCGGGCAAGACCTCGACGCTGGAGTCGATCGAGGGGCATCGTCCCGCCACGGACGGGTCCGTCCGCGTCTTCGGGGAGGACCCGCGCCAGCGCCGTACAGTGCGCCCGCGCATGGGGATCATGCTGCAGAACGGCGGGTTCTCTCCGGAACTGAGCGCACGAGAGTCCGTCGAGCTCTTCGGCGCCCTCTCCGGCCGGAAGGACGACGCCTCCCGCGTCCTCGACGTCGTAGGCCTCGACCACCGCGCACAGACGCAGGTCGCTCAGCTCTCCGGCGGCGAACAGCGGCGTCTCGACTTCGCCACCGCCATCTGGGGAGGACCGGAGCTGATCATCCTCGACGAGCCGACCACCGGGCTCGACGTGAACGCTCGCGACGATCTCTGGTCGGTGGTGGACTCGCTGCGGTCGGACGGGACGACGTTCCTGCTGACCACCCACTACCTCGAAGAGGCGCAGCAGCACGCCGACCGCATCGGCCTGATGCATGGCGGACGGCTGCGGTCGGAGGGAACCGTCCACGACATCACGAGCACGCTTCCCGCGCGCATCTCGTTCGCCCTCGCCGCCGGCGCCACGGCGCCGTCGGAGGCGGAGCAGCTCCCCGACGGCAGCTTCGTCATCCGGACCACGCAGCTGCAGACCACGCTGCATGCCCTGCTCGACTGGGCATCCCGCGAGGGGGTGGAGCTGCACGCCCTGGAAGCCGGATCGCCCCGGCTGGACGACGTGCTCCGCTCGATCGCCGAAGAAGAGAACAGCCGACAGGAGGAGGGACGATGACCTTCACGATCGCGGCCAGCGAGCTGAAGCAGATCATCCGGAACAGGTCGGTGCTGATCAGCGCGACCCTGATCCCCCTCGGGACGAGCGCGCTGCTGATCTTCGCACGCGACGCCTTTCGGGACTTCCCCGCCGGCATCGGTTTCGCGGTCGGCTCGATGATGGCGTCGATCTCGGTTCTCGGGCTCTACGTGACCGCGGTCACGACGCTGGCGGCGAGGCGTCAGACGCTCTTCCTCAAGAGGCTGCGGTCGACGGCGGCGGGCGATGCGAGCATCCTCGCCGGACTCGTCGCCCCGCCCGTGGTGATCAGCGCACTCCAACTGGTCATCGTGCTCGGTGTGCTGGCGTCCGTCACCGAGGGCCCGGCCGACCCGCTTCTGCTCGTGGTCTCGGGCCTGCTCCTGATCGCCCTCATGCTCGCCCTCGCCCTCGCGACGGCCGGAGTGACCCGATCCCCGGAGCACGCACAGGTCACCACGCTGCCGCTGACCCTTGGGCCGATCGGGCTGGCGATGTGGATCGGGCTGACAAGCGCAGACTCCGCACCGATCGTCAAGGCGCTCCTCCCGTCCGGTGCGACGACGCAGCTCAGCATCAACGCGTGGAACGGCGGCACCGCGCTCGGGGAGAACCTCCTGCTGATGCTGCCGACCCTCGGCTGGATCGCCGCAGCACTGATCATGGCGAAGATCACCTTCCGCTGGGAACCGCGGCGTTGAGCCCGTCGCATCGGCCGGGGGCTCCTGGCCCAACCTCACCCGGGGCACCCGGGCGGAATAGAGGCCGACCGCGACAGGTTGCAGGCGACGACGACGTCCGGCGTGAGAAAGGTCCGAGATGCTGGCATGGACGACGACACCGGGCACACCCGGCGGCGTGACCCTGAGCGAGGTGGCGGAGCCTTCCCCGCTTCCGCACGAGCTGCTGGTGCGTGTCGAGGCGTTCGCCCCGAATCCCGGTGACATCGCGGCCATCCCCGGAGCTCCCCCCGGGTCGATACCCGGCTGGGACGGTGCGGGCATCGTGCTCGAGGCCGCCGCCGACGGCGCAGGACCGCAGGCCGGAGATCGTGTGGTCTTCCTCGGGCTCGGTGCCCGCGGCTGGGCGCAGCGCCGTGCAGTGCCGTACGCGTCCACCGCCGCCGCCCCGCCCGACGCGGCGTGGGGGCACCTGGCGACGCTCCCCGTCCCGGCGACCAGCGCCCTGCGCGCTCTGCGGAAGCTCGGCTCGGTCCTGGGGCGACGCATCCTGATCGTGGGAGCCACGAGCGCGGTGGGAAGGATCGCCGTGCAGCTCGCGGCCCGCTCCGGCGCGCACGTCGTCGCCGTCGCGCGCGATGAGGGCCAGCACGCCGATCTCCGACGCCTCGGTGCCCACGAGACGCACACCGCCCTCTCCTCGTTGACGTCTCGCGTCCACGGCGCCATCGACATGATCGGCGGTCAGCACCTCGTCGACGCGTACGCCCTCCTCGAACCCGGCGCAACCGTCATCGCACTCGGTCACTCCGCCGGCGCCGAGGAGCGCTTCCCCTACGGCGCCTTCATCGCCGACCCCACGACCGCCGACCGCTCGATCACGAGCTTCTTCCTCGGAGCGGAATCCGGTCTCGCCGACGAGATGGCATACCTCGCGGCAGACAGGCAGCTCCAGGTCGGCGATGTCGACACGCGCCCCTGGACCGAGCTCGCGACCTGGGTCCGACGAGGAGCCCCTCGCCCGTCAGGAAGGGTCGTCTTCCGCGTGGACCACGCCGAGTTTCCGGGCTGATCCTCGAGGTGACTCCTCGGCCCCTTCCTCGTTCCGCGCCGGAGAGGCCCTCTTCTACCCCGAGATGACACTCGGGACGAGTCGCGGCGAGGGCGGCAGCGGTCGGTGCTGGCCGGACGCACGCAGTCCGTCGATCACGAGCGCCGCGTAGCGCCGCGCGGTACGCGTACGCTCTGCTTCCGTCGTACTCGAGAGTCCACGCGCCGCGAGCAGGACGATCAGGAAGTCGTCCACGACGAAGTCGGCGCGCAGCGCACCGACGTCGATGGCACGACGAGCCACGGTGGCGATCGCCCGCACGGCCTCCTCCCGCTGTGCCCGGAGGTCGACGGCGTCGGGGTAGGCGGAGAGGAACGCATCCGTGAAGCCCTGGTTCCGGGCGTTGAGCACCAGGACCCGCTCGATGATGCCGCGGAAACCGCGCCACGGATCGGTGTCGGCAAGGGCGTCGACCACGATCGAGCGGCAGTCGTCGAGCTCGTTCACGAAGGCGGCACGGACGAGATCGGCTTTCGTGGGGAACCGCCGGTAGAGGGTGGCCGGCCCCACGCCGGCAGATCGGGCTATCTCTCGCATCGTCACGTCGAGCCCGTCGGTCGCGAACAGCTCACGAGCCGCGGCGAGCACCCGATCGCGGTTCTCCTTCGCGTCGGAACGGAGATCCTGAGGCAGCATCGTGGACATGTGTCTCACTTTAGCCAAGTGGACGCAGGCGTCCGTTACGTTTCGGAAGGCGGGTCCAACCTCTCGCCACGAAACGGAGTGCACCATGCGCGCAGTGATCATCCGGGCCTTCGGCGACCCGAGCGGGATGGAGGTGACGGACCTTCCTGTCCCGACGCCCGGAGCCGGCGAGGTCCTCGTTCGAACGGAGGCGATCGGCGTCGGCGGGGTCGACGTCGTGATCCGGCGTGGCGGGATCGCCAAAGCGACCCGCGAGGCCGGGATGATCCCGGGAAGCGAGGCTGCCGGGGTCGTGGCCGCGACGGGAGCCGACGTCGATCCCACGTGGGTCGGCCGACGCATCTGGGCGTTCACGGGAATCTCCGGCGGGTATGCCGAGTACGTGATCGCTCGCGCCGACGAGATCGTCCCGCTGCCTTCCGATCTCTCGTCCGTCCAGGCCGTGACCATCGGCGGCGCGGCGCCGGTCGCGCATTTCGCTCTCGAACGCGCCCGCCTTGTCGAGGGCGAGTCCGTGCTCGTGCGGGGCGCCGCTGGGAGCATCGGGCTGGCCGGCGTTGAGCTGGCTGCTCGGCGCGGCGCGGCGTCCGTGGCCGTCACCGCGTCGTCTCCCGAGCGCGGCGAGCGACTGCGGGCGTTCGGCGCCACGCACGTGCTCGACCGCGCAGGCGCGGGCGATCCGGGGGCCCCGGCCGAGTTCGACGTCATCCTCGACATCGTCGGCGGCGCCGATCTTCCTCGGTTCATCGAGCGGCTCGCGCCCAATGGTCGCCTGATCGCCGTGGGCGTGGTCGGCGGATTCCCGCCCGCCGACTTCGGCACGGCGCTTCTGGTCGGTTTCCGCCGATCGATCACCTTCGGAACTCTCAGCCTCGACACCGTGCCGCGCGACGAGCTCGCCCGGGTACGCCACGAGATGTTCGACGACGCCGTTCGCGGCATCCTCTCCCCTATGGTTCACGGCACCCTCCCGCTGAGCGCCGCCGCCGAGGCGCATCGGCTCATGGATGCCGGTGAGGTGTTCGGGCGCATCGTGCTCGTGCCCTGAGCGGGCTCTCACCGTCCGAGACCGAGAAGGAGGCGTCCCGACTGCGGCCCTTGATCCCCAGGTCGTTGACCCCCAGGTTGTTGACCTCCAGGTTGCCGGATCAGCAGTTCTCCGTGGCCCTCCGGATCGGTCGGGTCCGCGGGAGGTCGGTCTGCACGTCATGCATTGCAGGGATCGCGTGCACGAGGTTCCGGACAGGTCCCGGCCGCGCGCGGTATTGGCCCGGTGTCATCCCGACCAGCGGGGAGAACTGGGCGATGAACTGACTCGTCGTCGACCACCCGCAGGCCGCCGCGGTGTCGGTGACCGTGGTGCCTTCCGCCAGGAGCACGAGGGCGCGATGCACGCGGAGCTGGAGTCGCCACTGCCGGTAGCCCATGCCTGTCTCCTCGCGGAAGAGCCGGCTGAGCGAGCGCGCCCCCACTCCGATGCGCTGCGCGATCTGCGTCAGCGACTGCGGCGAGGCGAGATCCCGTTCGACCTCGCGAGCGACCTTACGCAATCGCAGATCTCGCGGTTCGGGCAAATGCAGTGGCTGCTCAGGTGCGGTCGTCGCCTCGTCGACGACAACACGTCGGAGGCGGTCAAGCGCCGGAGCCGAGCGCGGTTCGCCTGAGGTGAGGGCAAGGACGGCTTCTCGCGCCAGAGACGACGCGATCAGAACCGCAGGCGTGCTCGGCAGCGCGCGGGCAAGCTGGCCTTCGAGGTAGACGACACGCATGTCGGTTCGGCCGTGGGCACGGTGGGAGTGCTCCACCCCCGCAGGGACCCACGCGAAGCGGTTCGACGGCGCGATCCATGTTCCGTCGTCGGTCAAGAGCGACAGCACGCCAGATGCGGCGTGCACGAGATGGCCCAGCGAGTGGGAATGCCGTGGCGAGGTGTCGGTGTGCGCGACGAGGTAGGCCCCCTCCCTCACGAGTCCACCGTCCTGGGTCTCGAGACGGAGGTCGTCGAGGTTCAGCGATTGGCGAGAAACCGACATAAGACGGGAGTTTACGTGTTTTGCCAACGTGATGCGCCTGCTGAACTGGCGGAATGACGACGATCAGTGAGTTGCCGGACACCGGCTCAACGAGCATCCCGAGGAGAGACGCACGCCGCGGCGCCGGCTTCTTCAGCGCCTACCTCGCACTGGGCCTGCTGCTGATCGCCTTCAATCTGCGGATCGGGGTCGCCTCAGTCGGGCCGGTCCTCTCATCCATCCAGAGCGGCTTGGACATCTCCGCTTCGATGGCGAGTCTGCTCACGAGCATCCCGGTCTTCGCCTTCGGCGCATTCGCATTTCTCACGCCGGCGCTCACCCGCCGCATCGGGCTGCACCGACTCCTCGGGGTCTCGATGGCGCTGGTGGCGCTCGGTATCGGTCTTCGGCTGATCGCCTCGCCGATCGCGCTCTTCGGCGGGACGGTTCTCGTGGGTGCTGCCATCGCGGTGGCCAACGTGTGCATCCCGGCCGCGATCAAACAGGATTTCGGGCATCGAGTGGGGCTCATGATGGGCCTGTACTCCACGTCGCTGTTCATCGGCGCCGCTGTCGCCTCGGGACTCACGGCGCCTATGATCTCCGCGTTCGCCTGGTCGTGGCGCGAGGCGCTGGGTTTCTGGCTCGTCCCCGCTGTCGTGGCGCTCGTGGTCTGGACCCCCCACGCCCTCAGAAAGCCCGCGCGCGGGCCTGCGGCTCGCATCGGCCCCGAGGGCGAGGGCGACGCGATCATTGAGCCGCGCGACGAGCCGCGCTTCGCTCGCCTGTTTCGAGACCCGGTCGCGTGGGCGGTCACCGGCTTCATGGGCCTGCAGAGTCTCAGCTACTATGCCGCTTTGACGTGGATCCCCTCCATGCTGCACGACGCCGGGACGACCGTGCAGGATGCCGGCCTCCTGCTCGCCTATTCCAGCCTTCCCGGGATCGTCGCCGCGCTGACCGTGCCTCTCGCGATCAGCCGGATGCGACCGCACTGGTTGCCGGTCGCCCTTTCCACCGCGCTCTGCGCGGCCGCGCTCGCCGGACTGATCGTCGCACCCTGGGGCGGACTCCCGTGGATCTGGATGACCGCGCTCGGTCTCGGGCAGGGGGCTGCGATCTCGCTGTCGCTGACATACATCGTCCTGCGGTCCCCTGATGCGCAACACACGGCGCACGTCTCGACGATGGCGCAGGGCATCGGCTACGTGGTGGCCGGATTCGGGCCCCTCGCGCTCGGCGCGCTGCACTCGCTCACGGACAACTGGGTCATACCGATCATCGCGTTGATCGCGATCCTCATCCCGCAGGTCATGACCGGCATCGCCGCGAGCCGGGAACGTCACGTCCTCAGCCGTCGGTGAGGGTTAGCGAGTTCGCCGCCGTGGCAGAGCCAAGTCTCGCGCTCGGTCGATGGTCAAGATCGCGCGGTACGAAGTCAGCCGGTGCACCGCGATGCGACGACGTTGCTTGTAAACAACCGGAGGAGTTTTTGGAAAGGTTGGCTGTTCGGGGAATGCAGAAGCCGGTCGGGCTGATAGGAATTGAACCTGCGGCCCCTTGGAGAATCCGGTCGATTTACGGTCTCCGCCGATCGTCTCGGGAACTCGCGGATTCCCTTGTGTTTACAGGGAACCAGGCGGTTCGCTTGGTCCGAGTGTAGCCGGTTGGTGGCGGGTCTTGGCGGCTGATTCAGATGGGTTTCTGATGGGTCTGGCTTCGGACTCGCGCCAAGAACAACTGACGGGCTCTGAGCCCGTCGTGCCTGAGTGCCGATCGGACGAGATTCCAGGAAATTCCGCGGTTCTCATGGCAACAACACCACCGGCAGTCAACGACTGATGCCGGCCATTCTGGGGGTTTCTGGTCACCAATCTGGTCAAAAAGTTCTCGGCGTCGTCGAGCCGCCGAACGACGTGCCGGCTGTTGGTCACCTGACTGGCCCGCTCCCCGAGGCCAAGGCCCCACTCCCCGTCGGTCCCATCAGTAGCGGCGCTGGAATAGCACTTCGATTCTCCGATCGCTCCATCAGCGCCACCGCTCCCATAGTGGACGTAGGAACGTAGGCACGGACATCTCGTTCTCCAGCAGCTGCCCGAATACATAACCCCCGAGGACCCGACCGAACGGCTGGGTGAGTACCCGCTGCCGTCCATCCGCCGAAAGGCCGACCACGATTAGGCCTTCGTCGCGAGCACCTCCCTTCGAGTCTTCGCTGAAGAACTCTCGGTTGCTTGGTAGCAAACGACTTTTGGGCACACCCACGAGCTCGCCCTTCGAGCCAGGAAGACCGATCCACGTCTCCGACGAAAACACCGCGCCAGTGAACTGCCATGCACCTACCGTCTCGAGCACGGCTGCGATCTTCATTTCGCGAGGCTCGTCATCGCCGAACGCAATAGGGAACAACCGTCCCCCGCCGTTGCCAAACAGCATCAGAATCGGACCCGCGTAGCCATCCGCCTTGAGAAACTGCTTGGAGAGTTCCATCCTTTCGTCAACATGCGCGATGGGGTCAGTAGTGAACCGCGGCGGCTCGCCGTAGTGTTGGCGACCGAACTCTGCGAAATCCTCAGAATCGTCGCGCTCGAGGCCACGGAAGCCAACCGTTGCGACTTCTCCGGACTCAAGATCGAGCATCATCGTGGGCACAGGGTTCCCCGATCCGAGACAGTGAAGATCAAGATCGATTCTGCTCGTAACACACTCCCGAGCGAATGACGGGGCGAGGCATGCGTCCACGCCACTGGCCTTGTGAGCAAGCTCGACCGCCTTCCCTACTGCCCGGTACATCTCACGAAGCGCAGCGACCAGCTCATAATTGGGGAGCTGGTCGTCGATCCAGCGTCGCTCGATGCGGATCCACCCCTTTCGCTTCTTGCCGTCCTGCTCCGCCAGCTTGACGAATGACGCGATGATCGTCTCCGGCGACGTAGATGGCGGCACCACGAACACGTCTTCGTATCCGCGGCGATGGGTGTCGTAAACACCCACTACCGCCTGGCTTAGCGTAGCGAGATCCTCTTCCTTGACGATCCGGTTTCTGGCAGTCACGCCCCAGCCAAGAACCGGGTTCTCGCGCGCCCTACTCTGCCAGTCACCGTACCAGGTATCGAAGTCGGCCCACTTGACCTTCTGCTTCTGCAGGAGGAAGGTCACGCCGCGCGAGTTCTGGATGGCTGAGTTGAGCCACCGTCGGAACTCGTTCTCGTCGAGATAGTTCTCGATGGCTCGATGAATATCCTCATGGAGGTCCATGAGTCGCCGATGCGCACTGGCGCAAGGGCATGCCTGGGCATCGGGTATTGCCATGAGGAAACGATAGAACCTGAGGCGAGGGAGCTGCACGATGTGTGCTCCCGAGGGTCCGGGACGGACGGCACCTCCACGCTGGACTGAGAGCCTCGGGTGAACACGCCTACACAGTTGGAGATCAAGCGCGTGAAGCAAAGACAGTTGATCGTGCCCGGATGCGCCCCAGCGACCAACAACCGCCCCGTCATCCATCAACGGCCACCGCGGCCGGCGAGTTGGTCAGGTGGCTAGAGCCTTCTCTGCCATTTCGAGTTTCAGCTCGAGGTCCGCCAGCTGCGGGTACACCCATGCGAGCGCTTCGTCTGGGCTGTGGAGGCCAAGGTTGGGCAATACGTCTCCCCGCGGGGGGGGTACTGCTCCGCCAGTGCGCTGAAGAGAACGTCCTTGATCTGCATCAGGACAACAGCGCCGCTATAGCCGCCCGCTGCACCCTCAGGCCGAAGTCCATACTCTTCGCGATGCGACTTGGAGAGCGCCCAGTATCGAGCGTGCGCCATTGCGACTCTTCTGGGCAGAGCACGAACTTGTTCCAGAACGATCTCATCAGCTGCCATAGTCTTGAGATTGACGATCGACGTGACGTGCACATTGCTCTTGTGTGTGACTGCAACTGCGCCGCTTTGAGCTCCGGATTCTGAGAGCAGGATCCCGCGATCTGCACCAACATCCTCCACGATCGACCTCAGGGTTAGTACGTGGGACTTGTCGACTGGGCGCTTCCAATGCTTACACTCGATGATCCAGTTCACAACCAGACCAGCCCGTTCGAAGCTCGCGTAGACATCGACGTCGTGGCTGCCACGCGCTCCTGTTACCCGCAGGTCAGTGTGAACGTTAAATCCAAGTTCCCGAAAGAGCCCCGCTGCCTGCTCTTGATACTCACGCCAACGAGCCAACCTAGTTTGCCGCCTCGGAGAGCAGGCGCACGGTGGCACGCGCTATATCGGCTGGTCTATGGCTGATGGTGAGGATTTGTAGTAGCTCTTCGTCGATGTCAGGTTCGGGGGCTGCACTCATGTATGCATCATGCAAGTTATCAAGCGCAACTGTGACCTCTGCATCATGAGCATGAGCCGGATATGCGCCAGGCACCCAGCCTTCGAAGTACTGCGGATATAGACGCTGCGCGACTGCCGCCGCCGCACCACCATACCCTCCGGCGACGAGGAGAAGACCCCCGGACTGAATCGTCAGACGCGCCTCTTCGATGACGCCGGGTTCCGCGCCAACGTAGCCCGCGAGGCGTCCCCCGACAATCAGGCGGGCTGTTGTTGCTCTCGCGACATGCTCGCGCATCGCGATCAACGCGTTGCCAGCGTCCTGAGTCCAGGAGCCGTCCAGGGCGCGTGCGATCGGCACCGCCATACACGACTCGGAAACCAACGTCAGTCTGCCGACGTCACCGAGATTCCGGTCTGCCGCCACCAGCTCGTCCGCCGTGAGCTTCCGGTACTCGGATTCGGCAAGCGTGATCTCAAGCACGGATCGTCCGCTGCTGAAACGTTGGGCCTCTTCGATCAGGATCTCGGTGTAGCCACCTGGATTGAGGTGACCACCGTACACGACGGTCCCTCCCGCGAGCATGATCGCTCTGCCTACTTCGGCGACCACCAGCCGGCAGTGTTGCTCAGTGAGACCAAGGCGGGCGAGATCGGCGCTCTCAGAGACCGACAAAGCGACTTTATGGCCCGAAAGAGCATCTCGCGAGATAAGGGAGGGCTCGCTCATGATTTGAGTGCTCCACCGCGCGCGGCGAACGTCCTGGGCGTCAAGATGTCGACGTCGACGTCATAGCCGGCCACCGCGCACAACTGCAGCAGCACCTCTCGCTCCGCGGGCCCAAGCGGCGGGTCAGGGTGAATAACCCAAAGGTGCTTATCATCTGGCTGCGTCTCTTGATGTGAAGCAAGCCAGGGGGCGAGTGTGGTTGGCTCAGGCGACTGCGCAGGAAGCCAATCGAACCCGTCCTCCGAGAGATAGGACGTCTGCGCTTGCCAAAGAGTGTTCTTGAGCGTCTCGTCGACAAGCCTGTTGAGCGCAAGGGCGACGCCCGGATCCGGATCGGCGAGGTCACAGACCACCGACGGGACGTGGTCCATCAGGAAGGACCCCCGCTCCTCCCCGGCCGTGAGCGCGTACATGCAGACGACTGGCATGCCGCTGTGCTTCGCGGCGTGGACCTCACGTTGCGTCCATTCTCGTGCGGCGTACACGTCGGTGCGGATCATCAGCAGCGCGCTGTTACCAGCGGCGCCCTCAAGCGTCTTCTCCCAATCGCCACCGGGTTGGATGTCTTGCGCGTCGAAGAACGCCGACAGGTGAGACTTTTGGATGTGGTCACGTACACGCTCGAACATTGCGGGGCCGGAACGGGAAACTTCCTCGGAAGAACGGTGTTTCGTGTGGCTCACGAACACCGTCAACCGTGCGGGGAGGTTCGCCTCCCGCTGGATCTGTTGGGTGATCGCCTGCGCCAGTTCGCGCCCGAACAGGCCACCATCCGTGTTGACGCCAGCAGGCAGGGTCTGGATACCGCCGAGGATCTGATTGACGATGCTGGTACCCCATTGCAAGTCTGTGGCCACGACCGGGTAGACGCCTACGCCAGACCTCCGATTCAGCTCGGCAATCTCGCGAAGATATGCGCCCCACGGATTAGCCACCTCGGCCGCTGCGCGGAGCAAGTTCGTGTCGATGATCGGGACGATCGCGTTGAACTGCGCGGGCGGAAGCCCCTCGCCGAGTGGCGTTGCAATGCCGAAGGGCCGTGGCGACGCTCCGTCCTCCCAGGGATCGCTGCGCCCGTACACCTCGACGGCGCCGCCGGCCAGTCCCGAAAAGGCCGGGCTATGGAAGTGCTCGTGGAGCTCCGCGAATCGCTCGGCGCCGATCACGTCGTCAGGGTGCCAGACGACGAACACGTCAAGGATCGGCGGGATCGGCACGTGCTCTCCTCTCGAAACGCCGCCTCATCGGGGCGATGTCGGTGGCTAAAAGTAGACTATCCCTGGAAGGGAGGAGCCCGACATGAGCGACAAACACAATATCTTCATCAGCCATCGTCACGAGGACGACGCGCTGGTCGGAGATCTCAAGAAGATGCTCGCCGGCAGCGGAGCCGAGATTCGAGACTCTTCGATCACGAGCGAGACCCCGAACAACGCGAAGAGCCCCGACTACATCAGGAAGCTCCTGGCGGACCAGATCCGATGGGCGGGAAAGATCATCGTCATCATCTCCCCCGACACGAAGAACCACGAGTGGGTTGACTGGGAGATCGAGTACGCCCGCAAGTTCCCCGACAAGCGGATCGTCGGAGTCTGGGCACCAGGTACAACGCACGACGACATGCCCGAACCGCTTGAAGACTACGCGAACGCGATCGTCAACTGGGATGCCCAGGCGATCATCGACGCGCTTGAGGGCAAGGACAACTGGACAGAGCCCAGCGGTGCGCCCGCGCCTGTACAGTCCATCCCGCGGGCTGCCTGCTGACGGGGATGTCGAGCGTGAAGGTGTTCAGCTACATCGTGCGCTACGACGTCGGGTTCGCGCCAAATCCCTTTCACGGTGTCTGCTCTCTTGCCACCTGCAAGCAGGACATCCGCAAGGTCGCCCAGGTCGACGACTGGATAGTCGGCACCGGCTCCCGGCCGAACGGCAAAGCAGGCAACCTCGTCTACGCGATGCGCGTCGCAGAGATTGTGAGCTTCCAGGAATATTGGGATGATGAGCGCTTCGCCGAGAAACGGCCAAACCTTCGGGGCAGCCGCATGCAGCACTTCGGTGACAACATCTACCACCGGGATCCAGACGGTGAATGGATACAAGAGAACTCCCGCCACAGCAAAGCCGACGGCTCACTAGAGACGCGACACATGCTGCGCGACACGAAGAACGAACGAGTGATGCTCGGAGACGAGTTCGTGTACTTCGGCGGAGACGGCCCGGTCATCCCCGAATCGCTGCGCAACGACTACGGCTTCGACCTCGTGCACACGGCACCTGCATACCGCAGCAACTTCACCGACGAGCACGTCGCTGCAATCATCGAGTGGGTGCGATCACTCGAACCGGGAGTGCAGGGACGCCCGCACGACTGGCCACGGCGTCGCCAGCCCGCAACAGCAGCCGCGTGAGCCCCACGCTCTCATCTAGAACATGGGCTCGAGGACGCGCGCACGCACGAGCTCATCGCCCAGCACCTCGTTTTGAGGAAGGTGGCCGTTGATCCCCCACTTGGGCGGGAAGAAGAGCGTCATCGGCTCGGGCGTGGAGACGTACCGCGATTTGATCCGGCTTCTCGCGCTAGCAAGCTCCGGAACCGCCTCACGGCAGTACTTGTCCGTCTCGCAAAAGAGATTCTGAGCGTCGATCGCCTGTATCGGCCGGCCCCAGAGGCCGCTGAAGTCAAGTTCCAGACGGGCGAACTCGGCCTCCTGATTGTCGACCATCCACATGATCACCTCTTGCGGCGTAAAACCGCCCAGGTCGGAGAACACCTTCTTAATGCCGCGCAAAGCGCCCGGACCAGGCTTCGTGAAGTCGTTCTCAGAAAAGTTCACGTGCTCCGAATAGTTCAGGTCAATCGCCATCTGATAGGACATGAAATCCCCCATCAAAGGGAAAGTGTGGAGGAGGTCGTAGACCTCTTCCAGCGACTCCGCCTCAAGAACCTGCTCGGCAAGGCGCGACCGCACGAACATATCCCGGAACAGCTCTACATGGTTCAGATGCTTGGTCTTTCGACCGTAAGCGTCTGTGGCACAGAGGATGAAGGCCCCTGTGTAGAGGCCTCCGTTGCGGTTCTTCGCCTCGGTGAGCGTAGCCTCGAACAAACCCGAGTCTAGATCGGCAATCCGAGGCGACCGGCCAAGTATCTCGACGACGGTCTCCCACGTACTGACATTGCTGAAGTTTCGGAACGCGACGATCTGGAACAGACGATCGGCAGGGCTTGAGTCGTCATCACGGTAAGCGACGTCACGGATGAGGTACTGGCTGACACGGTCAGCAGCCCGATAGACGTTGCAGAACTTGTACTCCTGGAGAATCCGGTCCTGCGTCCACGGCCCGGGAGCCCCAGCGATGCGCGCCTCAAACACGTGCTGGCGCTCAGCAGCGAACTTCCAATAGATCTCGTAGACCCCGTCCCGGGGAGTTGGTGCTCGCATAACCCGTGCCCGTCTCCGTTCTGCGCTGCCTACGGTGATTCGCTTCTCGTGGGAGATGCAAGTCCGACCCGTTGTCCAATGGTTCGCTCCATCATCTCCCCCGGATGCGTCGCTGCCGACCAGAACCGCCGTCATGACCGCACCGCATCGCGGCGTAGCGTGTCGACTCCATCCGGGTCGGACCGCGCGACTGCAAGCACGAGGCGTAACGCGGTCGCCGTCAGGCGCTCGGCCAGTGCAAGCTTCTCCATCCACTCGCCCTGCGGGTGGAGTTGGAGGAAGGCATCCAGCTCATTGAACGCCGTCGAGGCCCCTGCGGCCTCTGCACGGGCGGTCCTAACCTCTCCGTCGACGTCACGCGCCCGCATGAGCTCCTCGAAACCATTCGGGCCGTCGCTAAACCGCTCACCGCCGCTCGTGAAGAGATGATCAGCGACGTCGGCCGACTGGTCCGCGAGGAAGGTCTCATATTTGACCGCGTACACAAGGAGATCGACCGCAGTATCCAGAAGGGTTTCTCTCCCGGCTGCCGCACCACCCACCACCTGATCGATGCGATCGATTTTGCGGGCGAGGTTGGCGGCAATGCTGATCAGCTCTCCTCGCTTCTTCCACGAGTTGCCGTAGGCGGCGTCCTTCGAACGATGCAAGGCGATGACCGACTCGCGCAGGTCGACCCACTCCACGGTGGAGACGGGCTGGGATAGTAGCTGAGCAGCGTCTCGAAACAGTTGTTCATGAAGCGCGAACGCTATATCGCTGTGGCCAAGATCGTCGACGAGTTCACGCTGCCGGGCGCCGTCAGCACCTGCGACGATCGCCCATTTGATCGCGATCGCTTGAAGGAACTGACGCAGTAGCGGGTCGGGGAAGCCAGCGATCTCCTCGTAACAGTCCTCCCCGGACGCCAGCCGAGCTTCGATATCGAACCAGCGATCGAGCACGCCCGCGAAGTCCTCCCATCGAGTCCCAAACTGAGCGCCCGCCCATGCCTCCTCGTAGCCGGTGGCGCCGCCAAACCCGGCGAGCGCGCGGTCAGCTTGCCCGTTTCGCTCGTCGTAGAGATGTAGGGATGAGATGAAGAACGACACGTGACCGACTCGCGCACCGAGCCAGAAGGCCATCATCTCGTGCAGCACGCTCCACTCGAACGTGTTGATGCCGGAGAACCCCCATAGGATGTCGTTGGAACGCACGGTCACGTTGAGGTGGACTCTGCCATCCCTGATGAGGAAGTGCAGCCAGTTATTGCAGGGCACATCGAGCGTATCCGCGAAGTCGCGCGCCGGATCGAACAAGACAGCGACCGCCCGGCGGGACTGAGGGTCCGAACGGAGGAGCTTGCGGATCTCATCCAGTTGATCGACTCCTTTCCAGTCGCGCAACCGTGGCCCATAGCCTCCCCGCCACGTCACCTGGTCGTCCGAGAACTGCAGCGCGCGGCCGAGATAGCGGGCTAGATACTCCATGTCATTGCGCCCAGCGAGCACCCACATCGTCTCGGCGATGGTCGCGAACACATCGTTACGACGACCCGGTATCGTGATGAATCGTTCTGTTGGCCGCGCCAAAGTCACAGCACGTGCGAGGCGCTCGTGAGTCGGCAGTCCGCGAACTGTCACCGGTCGCCCACTCGAACGAATCTCGGCAAGCTCGGCGATGAAGGCCCGCGCAGCGTTGCGATAGAGCATGCATACCCTCCCGAGCCGCTTAGATCTTGAGATCGAGTATTCCGTGTGCTCGGACAAATCCGGCGATCGAGGACCGCAACCTAGCCGTGTCGTAGATGAGAGACTGCCAGATCAGATCCTCGTGGACGGTCGTATCAGTTCGCTCAACCACTAGTTCGGCCGTGTCAGTGTCTTTGCGCAAAGCTTCCCTGTACGACGCAGTTTGGTCAACACGACGAGATCGGTGCCGAATCGCGGCCTCGTGACTCCAGGTGTGAAGAACGGGCAGTACCGCCGTCGGCCCGTCGACGAAGAACTGCACCATTCTCCTCCAGCAGGGACACAAACTCGGGGTGGACCATTCTCAATCACCATCCTCGATGGTCAGCGATACACCAGGTGGCGGTGAGGTTGGTGCGGCACGACAAGGAGCATCGCGGGGTACCCCAACGCAGTCCCCGACGCGTCCAGTTCGCAGAGCACGAGGTCGGTGAACGCGCCGCAAAAACCCGCATGTGCGCGGACGCTTGCCGCTCAGTCCGGAGTGGCGCGGTCGAACGTGGCAGGTTCCGAACCGAGGATATCGGGGCTCGACTTGAGCGGGCTATCTTCCACGTCGGCGTGGCGCTGCCAATAGCCCTATACATCCGCTGTTTCTCGACTCCTCAAACATCAGTGTCGATCTCATATCGCGCAGCCACTGTTAGCTGGGTGAACGACGCCTCCGATCTCCCTCAAATTGCCGCTTCTGTCCTTGACCTATCTCCGCTGAAGTCAGCCGTATCGTACATCCGTGTCTCGACGATTCTCCAAGCTGACCGTGGAGGCGAGCGAGACGGCTTCTCCATCCCTGCCCAGCGTGACGCAAACCGAAAGCACGCGCATGGGCTGGGAGCCCTCGTTGCAGCCGAGTTCGTCGACCGCGGACGCTCAGGACGGAGCATCGACCGCCCAGAGCTCCAACGAATGCTCACCTACATCCGAGAGCACCCCGTCGACTACGTCATCGTTCACAAGCTCGATCGCCTCGCTCGGTCTCGAGCCGACGACATCGCGATCACCCAGGCCGTTCATGCTGCAGGCGCCCGTCTCGTATCAAGTGCCGAGGGCATCGACACGACGCCGAACGGCACGCTCCTACACGGGATCATGGCGTCGATCGCGGAGTTCTACTCGCGCAACCTCGCGCAAGAGGTCATGAAGGGCATGCGGCAGAAGGCCATCCAGGGCGGAACACCGGGGCGGGCGCCGATCGGCTATCTCAACGTCCGCCACCAGACTGAGGACGGACGCGAGTATCGAGCGATCCAACTCGACCACGAACGGGCGCCGCACATCGCCTGGTCATTCGACACCTATACCACCGGCGAGTGGAGCGTCGCTCAGCTCGCCTCAGCACTCACTGACAGAGGACTGCGAACTCGGGCGACTGCTTCCCGCTCCCCCGCAGCGCTGACTGTCGCGAGCCTTCATCGTGTCCTGGCGAACCCGTACTACAAAGGCGTTGTCACGCTGAACGGTGCACAGCATGCAGGAAGCCACGAGCCGCTGATCCCGGCGAAGACCTGGGATACCGTCCAACGCCTCCTCGCCTCTCGGCGTCAGGGTGAACGCAGCCGCATCCACACGCATTACCTCAAGAGCACGGTCCGCTGCTTCAACTGCCAACGCCGGCTGCTGGTCCACAACGCTCGGTCGAAGAGCGGGCGCGTCTACGACTATTTCGTCTGCTCCGGCCGCCAGCACGGCACACCGCGCTGCACACAGAGCGCGCTACGTATCAGCGACGTGGAGCGTCGCGTCGAGGACGCCTACGAACGGATCCAGATCCCCACTCACCGGCGCAAGGAGATCGAGCTGCATTGGCAGGTCCGAGGCCGCGGGTGCGCCAGTCGTAGACCGTCGAGACGGGCACGCCCAGGTAGGCGGCCAACTCGCCGACGTCGAGCAAAGGCTCGAGCCCCAGGGGTTGTCTGCGGTGCGGTGTTCGGTGCTCATGTCGAACAGGTGCGGAGCACACACCCACGACGACGGGGATCAACCGGAGCAGTCGCGACTTTGCCGGATTACAGCAGCCAGGGAGGGTCGCAGACGGGTCAAAAAGATGGGTTTGTGATGACTGGATCAAATCTCACCAACGAAAAAGCCGCGGAAACCCGTGAGTTTCCGCGACTTTCTGGTCGGGCTGACAGGATTTGAACCTGCGACCCCTTGACCCCCAGTCAAGTGCGCTACCAAGCTGCGCCACAGCCCGTGGACGACCGCGCCGGAGCGCGGGCAACTCCCCCATCCTAGCCGACCCGGCGGGGTGCTCGCGAACCGGCCAGGCCGGGTGTGGCGGGCTCTCGTTGCCGATGTCCGTGGCCGGGCGTAGCGTGCCGACATGAGCACCATCACCACGACGCCCGCGACCATCGCGCAGTGGGAGGACGTGCAGCAGACCCTCACCGGCGGCGGCGATGGCCGCAGCTGTCAGTGCGTCTGGCCGGTCCTCGTCAACAAGGAATGGACCACGACGACGAAGGAACAGCGCCAAGGGCTGCTCGAGTCCGAGATCGAGGCCGGTCCCCCGCCCGGGATCGTTGCCTACGTCGATGGGGAGGCTGCGGGGTGGATCCGGGTCGGACCTCGGACGAATCAGGCGCGCCTCGCCCGCACCCGCGCGATCGCTGCGGCGACGACCGAGCCCTTCGAGGACGAGTCCGTCTGGGCGGTGACCTGTTTCAGCGTCCGGCGCGAGCACCGTGGCCTGGGCTTGAACCGTGCCCTTCTTGATGCGGCTGTCGCCTACGCCCGGGAGTCCGGTGCCCGCGTGATCGAGGGCTATCCGATCGACACGAGCGTGCGGAAGACCTCGTCGAGCGAGCTCTTCCACGGCGCTCTCTCGACGTTTCTTGCGGCGGGGTTCACGCCGACCGGTGAGCTCAAGACCGGACGTCCCCTCGTCACCCTGGCCGTCCGATGAGCGGGACGTCCCCTCCGTCCACGTCAGGCCCGCGCGGATCGCGACCGACCGCGCTCGACGACGTGGACTCCACGCCGACGCTCCACGAACGGCTCCGTGAACGGCTCCGAGCCCTGCCCGCGATCGTCGGCTCCCCGCCGCCGTTCGATCCGCAGCTGGCACCGGAATCTCCTCGTGAACTGGTGCTCGAATGGCTCGATGCCGCGATCAGCGCCGGTGTCCCTGAAGCCCATGCCGCGACGCTCTCGACCGTCGACGCCTCGGGCCGACCGGACGCCCGCGTCCTCGCCCTCAAAGACATCACGCCCGACGGATCATTCGAGATCGCATCCGGCGGGGAGTCCGCCAAGGCCGCCCAGCTCCGCTCGAACCCCGCATGCGCGCTCTCCTTCTTCTGGACCCCACTCGCCCGAGCGATCCGGATCCGCGGCACGGCGATCCCCGCCACCGCCGATGAGGCAGCGGCCGATTTCCTCGCCCGCCCGCTCGACGCCCGCGCCATCACGCTTCTCGGCCGCCAGAGCGACCCGATCGGCATCGACGAGGATCCACGCGCCCTGATCGCCGATTCGCTCGACCGCGTCCAAGACCGTCCCGAGATGATCTCGCGAGACTGGACTGTCTGGCGGATCCGCCCCGAGACGATCGAGTTCTGGCAGGGCTCCCCCGACCGCAGCCATCTGCGTCTGCGCTACCACCGCGACGGAGATCGATGGAACCACGAACGGCTCTGGGCCTGAACGCTTGATGCGAAAACACCTGGCATCCGAGACCCCTGCCGAGGCGGTCCGTGAGCCGACAGCAGCCAGACGACGGACGGATCTGAGGAGGACGCCACGCCCCACCTACGATGGAGGGATGCAGCGCGGCACCCCCTCCCGATTCGGCGCCCTCTGGCCGTTCCTTCCGTACATCCTGGTTTCGGTCGTGCACGTCGGCGCCCTCGCGGTGGACAGTCCGCTCGCGCCCCCGACGAAGATGCTGCTCATGCCGCTCCTCGCCCTTCCCGTCGTGCTGGCCTGGCGGCGGATCGGCCCGCGGAGCGCGGCGGTGCTGATGATCGTCGCCCTCGCGTTCTCCTGGCTCGGCGACGAAGCCGGTGCTTTCTTCCCCGCGCTCCCCGAGCTGCCCCTCATGCTCGGGTTCTTCGGTCTCGCCCACATCGCATACATCGCGCTGTTCCTGCGCACACTGCGCGTTCGGCGACTGCCGTTCTGGACGGTCGCCTATGCCCTGTGGTGGCTCCTGATGCTGGTCGTGCTCGGACCGCACACCGGCCCGCTCCTGATCGGCGTCGCCCTCTACGGGATCGTCCTCGCCGGGACCGCGGCCAGCTCCGCCCGCTGCCTGCCGCTCATCGCCTGGGGAGGCGCGTTCTTCCTCGCCAGCGACACGATCCTCGCCTTCCGCCTCTTCCTCCCCGATGCGATGCCCGCATGGACGAGCCCCGCCGTCATGCTCACCTACACGCTCGGCCAAGGGCTGATCATCGCCGGAGCCCTCCGCGCGCTGCGGAAGACGGAGGCCCAGACGTCCGTACGAGCCGAGGGCTCGGTCTTCGGATGAGCGCGGGATCGGTCCGCGTGGACAGCTGGCTGTGGGCCGTCCGCGTCTACAAGACCCGCTCCGCCGCCACCACCGCGTGCCGCGCAGGACACGTACGCGTCAACGGCGATCGCGCGAAAGCCGCGCAGCCGGTGAAGATCGGCGACGAACTGCGCGTACGGATCGCGGGGTTCGACCGGATCCTCGTCGTGCGCCAGACGATCACGAAGCGCATCGGCGCCCCGCTCGCCGCCCTCGCCGCCGAGGATCGCACCCCGCCTCGCGAGCCCGTGGCAGCGGCCGGCCTCCGCGACCGCGGTGCCGGGCGCCCCACCAAACGCGAGCGCCGCGACATCGACCGCCTGCGCGGCCGCTGATCCGGTCGTGGCCCGGGAGCCGATCGAGGGCTTCGTGACCTGGGGCTGCGGCTACGAGCTGCGGCCCGTGGGCTGCGGTTGTGGGCTGCGGCCGGCGGGTTCACGCCGGTATGAGTCCGCGAGACTGCAACTGCGCCACGAGACAGCGCGATAATCCCGCCGTTTGGGAACGCAGTTGCCGTCTCGCGGGGCGGGCGGCAACTGTGCCAAACCCTCCGTCAGCGCGGGAGACGGGGGAGGAGCCAGCCCGCGGAGACCGTCCGCGCGCCGAGGGCCTCGATCCGTGCTCGCAGCTCGCGGTCGCTCGTCACGACCGTCGTCGCATGCCCGGCGAACTGCAGCTCGCGGGCGGCCTCGACGATCTCATCGTCCCCGTGACCGGCGGCCCGTCGCACGATGATCGGCCCATGATCGATGTCGGCAAGAGAACGAGCCTCACCCTCCACCACCATCGTCACGGTCGGATACCACCGGATATCAGCGGTCGGCGCAGTCTGGATCGGCTCTCGGGCATCCTCGTGTGCATCGGATTCGGGCGCCCGATCAGCGGCTCCGGTCAGCTCGGTCCCGGTCAGCTCGGTCTCGGAGCCGTCCTCGGCGAGCACGCCGCCGTGCAGCCAGGCTGTGAGCCGGTCACGCAGACGATCAGCGGCTCCGGCACGGTCCTTCCACCAGCCGTCCGGCACCGATCCCATGACGTTCGCAGCGTCGACGACGATCGCCGGTCGCTGCGCGAGGAGTGCGCGGAGCCGCGGCCACGCGTCGGCGAATCCAGGGTGAAGAGGCAGCTCGTCCACCCGGTCGAGAGCCACCCATTCGAGCGCGACGCTCTCGGGATCGCTGATCACGGGCTCGAAGGGGACCACGACGTCGGCGACGACCGTCGTGTACGACCAGATGCCGAGGTCGAGGATGCTCGCGAAACGCGGGCGGACGGCGCCTCGCGGGATCCCCGCCTCCTCGGTGGACTCGCGCAGGGCGCCGTCCAGCGCGCTCTCCCCCTGGTGCAGCGCACCGCCGGGCAGCCCCCATGTGCCGCCGAAATGGCTCCAGGACACTCGATGCTGCAGGAGGACGCCGCGCTCAGCATCGACGGCGAGGAGTCCCGCCGCTCCGAAGCGCCCCCAGTAGCGCTCGCCTGTGTCGGCGACGACCCAGGCATCGCCGGGATCTCGCGGACCGTCCGGGCGTCGTGGCTCGCCAGGGCTCGGAGGAACGATCGTCACCCCTTCAGCCTTTCACAGCCCGGGCTTCGGGGCACGGCCTGGTGCCGATGGGCGTAATCGAGGTGATCGAGGTGATCGGTGTAATCGGGTGATGCAGGTGAAGGCCCGCTGGATCGCCGCGCAGCGTGGCCGCCCGTTGGCCCTGCCCACCCTGCCCGCTCCTGCCCTTTCGTGCCCGCTCCTGCCCCGGCGTGGCACTTCTTGTGGGTTCAGTACCTCTTCAACCCGCAGAACCTGCCACGCCGGGGCAGTTTCTGCGCGCCCCGGCGCTCCTCACTGGCGGGAACCCCTGCTCTCAAGCCTCACGACGCCCAACCCACAGCAGGTGCCCCGCCGGGGTAGTTTCTGTGGGTTCAGGCGTCGCTCAACCCACAAGAACTGCCACGGCGGGGCAAGCAAGGGCCGGGGCAGGACGACAAGACCCGACCACACGTGCCCTGTGCGTTAGGGACGTCAGGGACGTCAGGGACGGACAGAAGCCCCGGCCGCGCCGGCACGGAGGCGGGCGGCGGCGAGTTCCTCAGCCGCAGCGAGCGGCGTGATGCCGCGGGTGGCCGCATCGTCGAGGATCCGACGGACCGTGTCGCCGATCCCGGACACTCGATCCATGATCTCCTCGCGGGTTCCGAGGTGCTTCGCCTCGAGGTCGAGGTAGATCACTCCCCCGGCGTTCACCACGAAGTCAGGCGCATACAGCACGCCGCGCGCAGCGAGACGCTCGGCGCCGGAGTGCTCGGCCAGCGGATTGTTCGCCGGCCCGCAGACCGCGGCGGCATCGAGCTCGTCGATGACCGCGTCGGTCAGCAGCCCGCCGATCCCGGCCGGCACGAAGACGTCGGCGAGGACCCGGTGCTCGGTGCCGGGCTCCACCCAGGTCGCCCCGAGGCTCTCGGCGAATGCGCGCTTGCCCGCGAAGACATCGGTGACGGTCAGCACCGCGCCCTCCTGTGCGAGGCGCGAGGCCAGACGTCCGCCGACCTGACCGAGTCCCGAGATCGTGATGCGCCGACCGGCGACCTGCCCCGAACCGGCGACGTGTTCCAGCACCGCCCGCAGCGAAGAGAATACGCCCAGGCTCGTCGGCCCTGCCGGTTCGCCCGATCCGCCGACGGCGTCAGGGAGGCCGACGACATGCGCGGTGCGCTCGCTCACGACGAGCATGTCCTCGGTCGTGCTGCCGACGTCCTCCGCCGTGCGATACAGCCCGCCGAGCGACTCGACCGCGTCACCGAGATCGAGGAATGCGGCCCTGCGCTGCTCGGCGTCGAGGACCTGCCCCTCCGCGAGGCCGATCACCGACTTCCCGCCACCGGCGTCGAGACCCGCGGTCGCGTTCTTGAGCGTCATCGCGGCGGACAGCCGCAGGGCATCGCCCAGAGCATCGCTCCAGTGCGGATAGGTCCACAGCCGCGCGCCGCCGAGAGCGGATCCGAGCACCGACGAGTGCAGCGCCACGGCGATGAACAGTCCGCTGCGCCGGCCGGTGATCACCTCCACGCGCTCGTGGGTGAAATCGGGCAGGGGCAGGGTGTGCGTCATCGCGTCCTCTTTCGGCGTGCCTTGTGGGCGTGCTCAATGGACGCCGCGGCGTTGCGGAATCCACTTCCCATCTTGCCGCAGCTGCGGGGCGGAGGCCATTGTCGACATCGACGAAACCCGCGCTCCGGACGCACGTATGTGCCCCGACGTGGCAGTATCTGCGGGTTCACGAGGCGCTCAACCCACAAGAACTGCCACGGCGGGGCAGAAACCGCGAGGCACGCCCCGCTCAGCGCTGGCGGCGCTCCCGGACACGCATGTTGATGACGATCGGGGTGCCGTCGAACTCGTACAGCTCGCGCAGCCGTCGCTGGATGAAGCGGCGGTAGCCGGGGTCGAGGAACCCGGTCGTGAACAGCACGAACGTCGGCGGGCGGGTGGAGGCCTGCGTGCCGAACAGGATGCGCGGCTGCTTCCCGCCACGGAGCGGATGCGGGTGCGCGGCGACGAGCTCGGTGAGGAACGCGTTGAACTTGCCGGTCGGGATCCGGCGGTCCCAGTTCTCCAGCGCGGTCTCGAGCGCCGGGACCAGCTTGTCGAGATGACGGCCGGTCCGGGCGGAGATGTTCACCCGCGGCGCCCAGGCCACGTGCGCGAGGTCCTGCTCGATCTCGCGCTCCAGGTACCGGCGACGCTCGATGTCCTCGTACTGCGGGGTGTTCAGCAGGTCCCACTTGTTGAAGGCGAGCACCAGCGCACGACCCGACTCCAGCACGAGGTCGATGATGTTGAGGTCCTGCACGCTGATCGGCTGGCTGACGTCCAGCACGACGACCGCGACCTCGGACTTCTCCAGCGCGGTCGAGGTCCGCAGCGACGCGTAGAAGTCGGCGCCCTGCTGCAGGTGGACCCGGCGGCGGATGCCCGCGGTGTCCACGAAACGCCACAGCTTCCCGCCGAGCTCGACGATCTCGTCCACCGGGTCGCGCGTGGTGCCGGCGAGGTCGTTCACCACGACCCGCTCCTCGCCCGCCGCCTTGTTCAGCAGCGAGGACTTGCCGACGTTCGGGCGACCCAGGATAGCGACGCGGCGCGGACCGCCGATCTCGTGCTTGGCGACCGCCGAGACCTCCGGCAGCTTCTCCATCACGGCGTCCAGCACGTCCGCGACCCCGCGGCCGTGGATGGCCGAGACCGGGTACGGCTCCCCCAGCCCCAGGTTCCAGAGCGCCGCCGCCTCCGGCTCCTGCCGGGCGTCATCGATCTTGTTCGCGATGAGGAAGACCGGCTTACCGCTCTTGCGAAGGAGGCGGACGACGTGCTCGTCGGTCGACGTCGCCCCGACCTTCGCGTCGACCACGAACAGCACGAGGTCGGACAGATCGATCGCGACCTCGGCCTGCGCCGCCACCGAGCGATCGATGCCCTTGGCGTCCGGCTCCCAGCCGCCCGTGTCGACGAGCGAGAACCGACGGTCCATCCACTCGGCCTTGTACGTCACACGGTCGCGGGTCACGCCGGGGGTGTCCTCCACGACCGCCTCACGGCGCCCGAGGATCCGGTTCACGAGCGCGGACTTGCCCACGTTCGGGCGACCGACGATCGCGACGACGGGGAGGGCCGGGAGGTACTCGATCCCGTCCTCACCCCGCGTCAGACCCTCGAGGAGCGAAGCGTCCTCGTCGTCCAGGTCGTAGTCCTCCAGGCTCGCGCGCAGGGTCGCGGCGCGCGACTCGACGAGCTCCTCGTCCAGGGCGTCCAGCTTCTCGGCGAGGCGGTCGTCGCCGCCTTCGTACTCGTCGTCAGCCATTCTCGGCTCCTTGCTGCGGGGGTGTCGTTCTTCTTTCGATCACCGCGAGCACGGCGTCGATGGTCTGGTCGAGGTCGAGGTCGCTGGAATCCACGACCTCCACCCCGGGTGCTGCCGTGAGGAAGTCCACCACGGCGCTGTCGGAGGCGTCGCGCCGGTGGAGCGCCTCGGCCACGACGGCCGAGTCCTCCCCGGCGAGCTCGCCCGCGCGGCGGGCCGCGCGCACGTCAGGTGCCGCGGTCAGAAGGATCCGCACCGGGGCGTCGGGGGCGACGACGGTCGTGATGTCGCGACCCTCCACCACCACCGCAGGATAGCTAGAGTCCGCGACGATGCGGCGGAACAGGTCGTTCACCTGCACGCGCACCTCCGGGACGCGCGCCACACCGCTCACCGCCGCGGACACGCGGGGCTCCCGGATCGCGTCGGTCACGTCGGACTCCCCGACGAACACACGACGGTCATCGGCGTCCAGCCCCTGACCGAGTGCGAAGTCGGCGGCCGCGGCGCGCACGGCGGAGACGTCGTCGGTGTCGGCGCCCCGGTCGAGCACGTGCCAGGCGAGAGCGCGGTAGGCGGCGCCCGTGTCGAGGTAGCCGTAGCCGAGCCGACGGGCCACGGCCTTGGCGACGCTGGACTTGCCGGAGCCGGCGGGACCGTCGACGGCGACGATGAACGGATCAGTCATTGGTCGTGCCCGCGATCCGCCATCCCCTGGCCTCCAGTCCCTCGATCGCCCCGCGCAGCGACGCCGGGGCGACGCTGATCTCCGCGAGGCCGAACTGCGCGCCGGGGGAATGCTCCAGCCGCAGGTCCTCCACATTCACGTCGAGCTCGCCCAGCTCGCCGAACAGCCTCGCGAGCTGACCCGGCGTGTCGTCCACCATGACGACGAGCTGCTCGAACCGGCGGTTCTGGCCGTGCTTGCCCGGCAGCCGCTCCACGCCCTCGTTGCCGAGGCGGATGGCCTCGGCGACCGTGCGCCGCGCGCCGCCGCGCTCCGGATCCCTGAGCGCGTCCGAGACGCGGGCGAGATCGGCGGCGAGCGCGTCGAGCACCTCGACCACGGGCGCGGCGTTGGCCCCGAGGATCTGCACCCACAGCTCCGGCGCCGATGCGGCGATGCGCGTGGTGTCGCGGACGCCCTGGCCGGCGAGGCGCAGCGCGCTGTCCTCGGCGTCGGCGAGGCGCGCGGCGAGCAGGCTCGCGACGACCTGAGGAACGTGCGAGGTCAGCGCGACCGACCGGTCGTGCTCCTCGGGGGTCATCTCCAGCGGCGTCGCGCCGAGCTCGAGCGCCAGTCCCTCGACGAGCGCGAGGTCGGCGGGCCGCGTCTCCCCGTCGCGGCAGACCACCCAGGGACGGCCGATGAAGATGTCGGCGCGCGCGGAGATCGCTCCCCCGCGCTCCCGGCCGGCCAGCGGATGGGAGCCGATGTAGCGGGAGAGGTCGACGCCGCGTCCGCGGAGCACGAGGTACGGCTCGAGCTTGACGCTCGCGACGTCGGTGACCACGGCCTCGGGGAAGCGGGCGAGCTCCGCCTCGACGACGTCGGCTGTCACGTCCGGCGGGACGGCGACCACGACGAGCGACGGGGCGTCGTCCGCGCGCTCGATCCGTCCTGCGCCGTAGTCCACGGCGAGCCGCAGCTGGCCCGGCGACGTGTCGGAGAGCACCACGTCCACGCCCTTGGCGGAGAGGGCGTGGCCGATGCTCGCGCCGAGCAGGCCGGCGCCGACGATGCGCACGGTGCCGGACAGACGGGAGGCCCGTCCGCCCTGTGCTGTGCTCGTATCGCTCACTCGTTCTCCTGCGTGTCGGTCTGCGCCCCGCCCGGCGATGCATCCGCAGGGGAATCCCGGCGCGCGAGGGTCAACAGCGCACCGAGTTCGATTTTAGTCAGTTCGCGGGTCTTCCCCGCCGGGAGCGTTCCCAGGTGCAGTGGGCCGAACTGCCGGCGCACGAGCTCGGTGACGGGGTGGCCGACCGCGGACAGCATCCGGCGGACGATCCGGTTCCGCCCGGAGTGCAGGGTGAGCTCCACGAGGCTGGATCCGCCGTCGCGCACGGATCCCGAGGCGTCCAGGAGACGCGCCTTGTCCGCGGCGATCGGGCCGTCCTCCAGCTCGATGCCCTTGGTGAGGCGCGCGATCGTCTGCGGCGTCACGCGGCCGTCGACCTTGGCGATGTACACCTTGGTCACCCCGAACGACGGGTGCGCCAGGACGTGGGCGAGATCGCCGTCGTTCGTGAGGATCAGCAGCCCGCTGGTCTCGGCGTCCAGGCGCCCGACGTTGTAGAGCCGCTCCGGCCATTCCGCGGTGAAGCCGCGGAGGTCCGCACGTCCCTTCTCGTCCTTCATCGAGCTGACGACGCCCGTGGGCTTGTTCAGCATCACGTAGCGCCGGCTGGTGTCCAGCTGCACGGCCGTGCCGTCGACGTCGACGAGGTCGTGCTCGGGGTCGATCCGCCGGCCGAGCTCGGAGACCACGATCCCGTTCACCCGGATCCGGCCCTCCACGATGTATTGCTCGACCACGCGACGCGACGCCACGCCGGCGTTCGCGAGCACCTTCTGCAGTCGGACGCCTTCTGGCTCATCGGGGTTCATCGGGGGGTCCTCTCGTCGAAGCCGTCTGCACCGTCGTCGAGCAGCGGCGAGATGGGGGGCAGCTCGTCCAGCGAGTTGATGCCCAGGTTCTGCAGCAGCGCATCGGTGGTGCCGTAGTTGATCGCTCCGGTCTCGGAGTCCTGGAACAGCTCAGTGATGAGGCCGCGGGCGAGCAGCGTGCGCACCACCGAGTCGACGTTGACCGCGCGGATCGAGGCCACCTGCCCGCGGGTCACGGGCTGCTTGTAGGCGATCACCGCCAGCGTCTCCAGCGCCGCCTGCGAGAGCCGCGCCGGCGCCTGCCCTCCCACGAAGTCGGCCACCAGGTCGTCATAGTCCTCGCGGACGTACAGCCGCCAACCGCCGCCGACCTCGCGCAGCTCGAATCCGCGGCGCGGCCCGCGCCCCCTGCCGTCGTAGTCGTCCGCCAGGGTCTGGATCGCCTGACGGACGGCGGGCACGGGAGCACCGACGGCGGCGGCGAGGGAGACGAGGCTGTGCGGCTCGTCGATGATGAGGAGGATCGCCTCCAGCCGCTCGGTCAGCGGCGCATCGATCCTCGCGGTGTCCTGCTCATCGGTCATAGTCTGCTCCCAGGGTCGCGAGCATCTCGTCGGACCAGGTCTCGGCCGACCAGCGCAGCGTCAGCTCGCCGAGCGGCTCCTGTTGTTCGAAGGACAGCGCCGCATGCCGGTAGAGCTCGAGCACCGAGAGGAACCGGGCAACGACGATCCCGGGCTCCGAGACCCCGGCGACCAGCTCGCGGAAGCTCAGCGCCCCGGTGCCGCGCAGCAGCGCGACGACCACGGCGGCCTGCTCGCGGATGCTCACGAGCGGCGCATGCAGGTGGTCGAGCCCGACGTGCGGGATCTCCTTCGGCGTGAAGGCGAGGAGGGCGAGCGCGGCGAAGTCCCCGACGCTCAGCGTCCACACCAGCTCCGGCGTGCGCCCGCGATGCTTCTCGTCCAGGCGGACGGCACGAGGATGGCGCCGGTCCTCGTACTGCAGGCAGCGCGCGAACCAGGCCGAGACCTCCTTGAACGCGCGGTACTGCAGCAGGCGCGCGAAGAGCAGATCCCTGGCCTCGAGGAGGGCCACCGACTCCGCATCCACGAGCTCGCCCTGCGGCAGGAGCCCTGCGACCTTCATGTCCAGGAGGGTCGCGGCGACGACGAGGAACTCGGACGCCTCGTCGAGGTCCTCGTCCGGCCCGAGCTCGCGGAGGTACGCGATGAACTCGTCCGTCACCCGGCTGAGCGAGATCTCGGTGATGTCCATCTCATGCTTCGAGACGAGGCTCAGCAACAGGTCGAACGGGCCGTCGAAGTTGGACAGGGAGACGCGGAAGCCCGCGGGGTCGCCGACCGGTCCGTCCTCGATCCCGCCGGGCTCGGCGATCGACGGTGCGGCGTCGTCAGGCGACGGCGCCACGGGCGACCAGCTCCCGGGCCAGTCGCAGGTACGCCTGTGCGGCGGGGTGCTCCGGCGCGAACTCGGTGATCGGGACCCCCGACACCGAGGCGTCGGGGAACTTCACGGTGCGGCCGATCACGGTCTCCAGGACGTCGTCCCCGAACGCCTCCACGACCCGCTCCAGCACCTCGCGGGAGTGGAGGGTGCGCGCGTCGTACATCGTCGCGAGGAGTCCGTCGAGCGTGATCGAGGGGTTCAGCCGGTCGCGCACCTTGTCGATGGTCTCGATGAGGAGCGCGACGCCACGGAGCGCGAAGAACTCGCATTCGAGCGGGATCAGGACGCCGTGGGCGGCGGTGAGCGCGTTGACCGTGAGGAGGCCCAGCGAGGGCTGGCAGTCGATGAGGACGACGTCGTACTCGCCGGCGACCTGGCGGAGCACCCGGGAGAGGATCGTCTCGCGGGCGACCTCGTTCACGAGGTGCACCTCGGCCGCGGAGAGGTCGATGTTCGCCGGGATGAGATCGAGCCCCTCCACCCCGGTGTGCACGATCGCCTCGTGGACGTCGCGCTTGGTGTCCAGAAGCAGGTCGTAGATCGTGGGGATGTCGTGGGTCGGGATCCCGAGGCCCGCCGACAGCGCTCCCTGCGGGTCGAAGTCGACCGCCAGCACCTTGCGCCCGTACTCGGCGAGCGAGGCGGCGAGGTTGATCGAGGTGGTCGTCTTGCCGACGCCGCCCTTCTGGTTGCACAGCGCGATGATGCGCGCCGGTCCGTGCGCGGTCAGAGGCGCGGGGATGGGGAATCCCTGATACGGACGCCCGGTCGGTCCGATCGGAACGTCGTCCTTCGCCTTCTTAGCCACAGTTCTCCCGCTTCTCGGTGCTCGCTCGATTGTAGCGACCGGCGCGCGGGAGCGTGCGGGGACGCCCCGGCGATCCGCCGGTTCGACGCCCCGCACGCCCCTGATCCGCGCGCTCAGGGCCGGCGCGCGGCACTCCGTTCGCGGGCGGCCGCGACCAGCCCCTCGAAGACCCCTGGATCATCGGCGGTCTCCGGATGCCACTGCACCCCGACGGCGAACCGGTCGCCGTCCGCCTCCATCGCCTGCAGGACGCCGTCGTCATCGTGGGCGACGGCCCGGAAACCGGGATGCTCGGCGACGGCCTGGTGATGATGGCTCGGCACCGTCGTCTCCGGGGGGACGAGCGCGCCGAGGCGCCCGCCCTCCACCCGCACCGCCGTCCCGCGGTAGGACGACGCTCCCCCGGCGTGCTCGTCGTGGCCGACGACGTCCGGGAGGTGCTGCACGAGCGCGCCGCCTGCCGAGACCGCCATCATCTGCATCCCGCGGCAGATGCCGAGCACCGGCAGCCGCAGCCGGTCGGCTTCGCCGAGCAGCCAGAGCTCCCAGGCGTCGCGGTCGTCGTACCAGGTGACCACGTGCGGATCCGGCTGCTGCCCGTAGCGGGACGGGTTGATGTCCGCCCCGCCGGCGATCAGCAGGCCGTCCAGCCGGTCCAGCACCGCCGCGGCCGCGGCGTCCGACGCGACGGGCGGGAGGAGCACGGGGACGCCGCCCGCCTGCTCCACCGCCTGCGCGTAGTCGCTGGGCAGCAGGTCGGCGGGCACGTCGGTCCAGGTGCCCCAGCTGGCGCGCTGCCGGTAGGTGGTGATCCCGATGACCGGGAGGTCACTCAAAGTCGGCCTCCAGCGGCGTGACGTAGGCGTTGGACAGACCACCGTCCACGAGGAAGTCCATCGCCGTGATGAAGCTCGACTCGTCGCTGCCGAGGAAGGCGACCGCGTTGGCGATCTCCTCCGGCTCCGCGAACCGCCCCATGGGCACGTGCACCAGACGCCGCGCCGCGCGCTCGGGGTCCGCCGCGAACAGCTCCCGGAGCAGCGGCGTGTTCACCGGTCCGGGGCACAGCGCGTTCACGCGGATCCCCTTCCGCGCGAACTGCACGCCGAGCTCGCGGGTCATCGCCAGCACGCCGCCCTTGGAGGCGGTGTAGGAGATCTGCGAGGTCGCGGCCCCCATGATCGCCACGAATGACGCCGTGTTGATGATCGACCCGCTCCCCTGCTCCAGCATGTACGGCAGCACCGCCTTGCAGCAGAGGTAGACGCTGGTGAGGTTGACGTCCTGCACGAGGTTCCACGCGTCGATCCCGGTCTTCAGGATCGAGTCGTCCGACGCGGGCGAGATCCCGGCGTTGTTGAACGCGATGTCGATCCGCCCGTACTTCTCCTTCGCCTGCGCGAACAGCGCCTCGACCTGATCCGCGTCCGTCACGTCGACCTGTACGAACAGGCCTCCCAGCTCCTCGGCGATCCGGGGGCCGTTCTCGGTGTCGAGGTCGCCGATGACGACCTTCGCCCCCTCGGCGACGAACTTCCGCGCGGTCGCCAGTCCGATCCCGCTGCACCCGCCGGTGATGACGCCGATCTTGCCTTCGAGCTTTCCCATCGTGTGTTCCTGTCTGCCTTTCATCGTGGTCTTGTCCTGTGGTCCGGCGTCTCAGCCGTCGGTCGAGATGAAGACGTTCTTCACCTCGGAGAAGGAGTCCGGCGCGTCGGGGCCGAGCTCGCGCCCGAGCCCCGACTGCTTGAAGCCGCCGAACGGGGTCCAGTAGCGCACCGAGGAGTGGGAGTTCACGGACAGGTTCCCGCTCTCGACGCCGCGTGCGACGCGCAGCGCCCTGGCGAGGTCCCGCGTGTAGATCGATCCCGACAGCCCGTACTCGGTGTCGTTGGCCTTCGCGATCGCGTCCTCCTCGTCGGTGAACGGCATGACCGCCAGCACCGGCCCGAAGAGCTCCTGCGTCCAGACCGGGTCATCGGCCCCGCGCGGGAGGACGACCGTCGGCGGCAGCCAGAAGCCGCCGGTGCCCTCGACGCCCTGTCCGCGGAACGCGACGTCCGCGCCATACAGCTGCGCCGCGACGCCGTCGCGCTGGCGGGCGGAGATGAGCGGGCCCATCTGGGCGTCCTCCGCGGAGGGATCCTTCACCCGGAACGACTCCACCGCGGGGCGGAGCAGGTCCAGGAAGCGGTCGTAGACGTCGGCCTGCACGAGGATGCGGGAGCGGGCGCAGCAGTCCTGGCCGGCGTTGTCCAGCCCCGCTCCCGGCGCCGATGCCGCCGCCTTCTCCAGGTCCGCGTCCGCGAAGACGATGTTCGCGTTCTTGCCGCCGAGCTCCAGCGTCACCCGCTTCACCTGATCCGCGCACCCGCGCATGATCCCCTTGCCGACCTCGGTCGAGCCGGTGAAGCACACCTTGCGCACGAGGGGGTTCGTGACGAACCGCTCGCCGACGACGCTGCCCTTGCCCGTGATCACCGTGAAGACGCCCTCAGGGATACCCGCCTCCAGGGCGAGCTCGCCGAGGCGGAGCGCGGTGAGCGGGGTCAGCTCGGCGGGCTTGAGGACCACGGTGTTGCCCGCGGCGAGCGCCGGGGCGAAGCCCCATCCGGCGATCGGCATCGGGAAGTTCCACGGGACGATGATCCCGACCACCCCGAGCGGCTCGTGGAAGGTGATGTCCACGCCGTCGGCGACGGGGATCTGGCGCCCGAAGTGCCGCTCGGGCGCTGCGCTGTAGTAGTTCAGGACGTCTCGGACGTTGCCGGCCTCCCAGCGGGCGTTGCCGATCGTGTGGCCGGAGCCTGCGACCTCCAGGGCCGCGAGCTCGTCGATGTGGGCCTCGACCGCGGAGGCGAAGGAGCGCAGCAGCCGCGCCCGCTCCCCCGGGGCGATCGCGCGCCAGGCGGGGAAGGCGCGATGGGCGCGCTCGATCGCGGCGTCGGTCTCGGCGAGGTCTGCGAGACCGACGTCTCCGACGGGGCTGCCCGTCGCGGGATCGAGAACGGTGAAGACGCCGGCGGCGCCGAACGGCGAAGTGGGGATCCTCATGCTCACAGCCTCTCGAACCCGCGACGGAGCTCCCAATCGGTGACCGCGGCGTCGAACGCCTCGATCTCCACGTCCGCGTAGTGCACGTAGTGACGCACGACGTCCTCGCCGAACACCTCGGCCGCGATCGCGGAGCCGGCGAGCGCGTCCCTTGCCTCGCGCATGGTCGACGGCACGGTCGGCGCGCCGGACTCGTAAGCGTTGCCGACGGTCTCCGGCTCCAGGAGCAGCTCGTGCTCGATCCCGTACAGGCCGCCGGCGAGCATCGCCGCGAGCCCGAGGTAGGGGTTCATGTCCCCGCCGGGGAGACGGTTCTCCATCCGCGCGCCGGCGCCGCGTCCGACGAGACGCACGGCGCTGGTGCGGTTGTCGATCCCCCAGGCAACCGCCGTCGGGGCGAAGGATCCCTTCACGAACCGTTTGTAGGAGTTGATGTTCGGCGCGTAGAACAGCGTGAACTCCCGCATCGTCGCCAGGACCCCGGCGATGAAGTGGTCGTAGGCGGGCGTGCGCGTCCCCGTCGCCTCGTCCCAGAACACCAGGGCGTCGTCGTCCTTGCCGCGCAGGGACATGTGCACGTGGCAGGAGTTCCCCTCCCGCTGATCGGGCTTGGCCATGAAGGTGATCGACTTGCCGTGCTGGCGGGCGATGTCCTTCGACGCCGTCTTGTAGTAGGCGTGGTTGTCGGCCGTCGTGATCACCTCGTCGTAGCGGAAGGCGATCTCATGCTGGCCGAGGTTGCATTCCCCCTTGGCCGATTCGACGGTGAGGCCCGAGGCGTACATGGTGTTGCGGATCTCGCGCAGCAGCGGCTCGACCAGGGTCGACCCCAGGATCGAGTAGTCCACGTTGTACTGGTTCGCCGGGACGAGGCCACGGTAGCCGTCGTTCCAGGCGCGGTCGTAGGGCGTGTCGTAGATCACGAACTCCAGCTCGGTTCCGGCGACCGCCTTCCAGCCGCGCCCGGCGGCGCGCTCGGTCTGCACCCGCAGCATCTCGCGCGGGGAGACCCGGACGGCCTCGCCGGTCGTGGAGGCCAGGTCACACTGGATCATGACCGTCCCCGGCCGGTGCGGCATGCGCCGGATCGTGGCGAGGTCGAGGATGAACTCCATGTCCCCGTAGCCGCTGGCCCAGCTGGCGTGCTCGTAGCCGTCGACGGTGTTCATGTCGACGTCCACCGCCAGCAGGTAGTTGCAGCCCTCGGTGCCGTGGCCGAGCACCTCGTCGAGGAAGAACCGCGCGTGCAGGAGCTTCCCCTGCAGGCGCCCCTGCATGTCGGTGAAGGCGAGGACGACGGTGTCGATCTCGTCGCCGAGGACGAGACCGCGCAGCTGCTCGGCGGTGAGCATGCGGTCGTTGCGGACGGGTGTGGGCGTGTTCATCGGTGATGTGCTCATTTCAGTAGCCCCTTGAGGAGAGCGGTCGTCGCGTCGCAGTGGGCAGCCATGATGTCGCGTGCCCGCTCTGCCTCGCCCGCGAGGATCGCGGCGACGACCGCACGGTGCTCCTCTTCGGAGTGTTCGATGTTCGTCTTGAGGAAGGGGATCTCGGCCAGGAACTGGTGGATCTTCGTCTGCACCCCGCTGCACGCCCTGGCGAGCTCGTCGGAGCCGCAGACCGTGCTGATCGCGAGGTGGAGGCGGGCGTCCGCCTGCCGGTAGTCCGCCGGGGTCTCCGCGGCGGCGAGGTCGGCGAGGCTCGTCTCCAGGAGCGCGCGCTGGCTCGCGTCCAGCGCGGTCCGCGCCGCGCGGTACGCGGCACCGGGCTCGATCACGGAGCGGAAGACGGAGATGTCCTCGATCTCCGCCCGGCGCGGGACGGCCTGGCCCGACGGCCAGGCCTCCACGAGCGGCTCGACGACCGTGCCCCCGCCGCGCCCGCGGGTCGTGGAGACGAGACCTGCGGCGCGGAGGGCGCTGATGGCCTCCCTCAGGGTGGCGCGCGAGACGTTGAGCCTCTCGGCGAGCTCGCGCTCACCGGGCAGCTTCGTCCCGACCCGGAAGATCCCGAGCTGGATGGCCGAGCCGAGCTGCTCCACGCAGGACTCGAAGGCCATGTGCCCGCGGACCGGATGCAGGGCGGCGTCCACCAGGGGGGAATCCATCATGTCGTCCATCTTCGGCCCTCACTCCTCCAGGAGCGTGGTCGCGGACTTGGTGAGGTGGGACGCCTCCGCCTCGGTCATGAAGTTCTTCTTCCCGTTGGTGTGCCAGAGCACGATCGCCAGCACTCCCACGACCACGACCGCGATCGGGGCGTAGTTGAAGGTGTCGACCGTGACCGGGAAGACCGGGGGGAGGATGAACAGGATGACGATGAAGACCACCCAGACCACGGCGATCCAGCCGATGACCGCGCTCCAGCGTCCGAGGTTCCACGGTCCCGGGGTGAAGTCCTCGCTGCGCCGGCGCAGGAAGACCGGTGTCACGTAGGCGATGTAGAGCCCGATCACCGCGATCGAGGTGACGGCGGCGTAGGCGGTGTAGTTGAACAGCGCCGGCACCGTGACGATGATCGACAGCACGACGCACAGCCAGATCGAGTTCGTCGGGGTCCCGGTGCGCTTGTTCACCTGCGCCCACAGGCGGGAGCCCGGGATGGCGTTGTCGCGGGAGAACGCGTAGCTCATGCGCGAGTTCGCCGTCACCGACGCCATGCCGCAGAAGAACTGGGCGCCGCAGACGATGAACAGCAGGAACTTCGCCACGTCGGGGTTGTCGAGCGCATCGAGGAAGATCTGCGCGGGGCCGGAGCCGGTGGCGGTGTTGACGATCGTGGAGAGCCCCTCCTCGCTGCCGTCCTGGATCGACGCGACGATCGTGTAGAGCAGGATCCAGCCGCCGATGATCGAGATGAGCACGCTCATCACGATGCCCCTCGGCGCCGCACGGGAGGCGTTCTTGGTCTCCTCCGCCACGTGCGCCGAGGCGTCGTAGCCGGTGTAGGTGTACTGCGCCATCAGCAGGCCCATGAGGAACACGTACGGGCCGAAGGACCAGCCGGTCTCGTTGTGCCAGGTCGTGAAGGTCCACGCCGCGTCCTGGTGCTCGGCGGGGAGAATCCAGAGCACGCCGACGATGACGACGACGCCCGCGATGTGCCACCAGGCGGACACGGTCGAGAGCAGGCTGACGATGTTGACGCCGAAGGTGTTGAGGAGGCCGTGGATGACGATCAGCACGACGAAGAGGAGGAAGGTGCCGAGGGAGGTGACCTCGACGCCCCACATGAGGTTCGCGAAGGCCATCATGGTCGCGGCGGCGCCGTAGTCGATGGCCGCGGTGACGGCGACCTCGCCGAGGAAGTTGTACCAGCCGACGAACCACGCCCACTGCCGCTTGTTCCTCTTGGCCAGGCGTCCGGCCCAGAAGTAGAGCCCGCCCGCGGTCGGGTACCGCGAGCAGACCTCCGCCATCGCCAACGCGACGCAGAGCACGAAGACCCCGACCAGGGGCCAGCCGATGGTGATGGCGGACGGGCCGCCGGACTTCAGCGCGATGTTGAAGGAGGTGATGCAGCCCGCCAGGATCGAGATGATCGAGAACGAGACCGCGAAGTTGGAGAACCCCGACATGCCTCGGTGGAGCTCCTGTTTGTAGCCGAGCTCGGCCAGTGCGGCCGCGTCGTCGTCGAGGGGATGTGCGTCCGGCGTCTTTGTCGATTCGCTCATGGGCGTGCTGCCTGCTTTCGGGGAGGGAGCCTTTGGAGCGATTCTGGCGGCTTCGGCGACGTTAAGTCAATGGTCTGACTTCAAACCTTATTCCGATCGACGAATCCCGCTCTCCGCGCGCCGGCCGGCGCTCAGCCCCCGCGGAGCGCCGCGACCGGCTCGATGCGCGATGCCCGCCGCGCCGGATACCAGCCGGAGGCCCACCCCACGACCGCGCCGAGCAGGGCTCCCGCGCTCGCCACGAGCGGATCCACGACCGGCGCCCATCCCTGGACCGCCGCGACCACCACGACCCCGATCACGCCGAGGGCGGATCCGATGAGCCCTCCGACGATCCCGATCACGATCGACTCGACCATGAACTGGGCGCCGATCTGACGTCGCGTCGCCCCCAGGGCTCGCCGGAGGCCGATCTCCCCGATCCGCTCCATCACGGACAGGAGCGTCACGTTCGCGATCCCCAGTCCGCCTGCGAGCAGCACGATCGCCCCCAGGATCAGGAAGACGACGTTGACGTCGGCCTGCACGTTGCGGCTCAGGTCCGAGGAGGCGGACGGCGAGCGCGCCTCCAGACTCTCCGGCTCGTCCGGCTGCAGAGCGATGACGGCCTGCTTGGCCACCTGGGGCCCTGCCCCGACACTGATGCGGATGGCGAGCTCCGACGGCGCGACGAGGGCGAAGTCGGCGCGCGCCGCGCCCATCGGGATGATGACGGCGTCGCCCAGATCCGAGCGGCGATCCATCGCGTCGGCGATCCCGATCACAGCGTATGCGACGCCGGACACGAAGATCGACGGCTGCGAGTCGATGCGGTTGATCCCGAGCCGCTCGGCGGCCTTGGCCCCGAGGACCGCGACGCGGTCGGCGCGCTCGTCGTGCCCGTCGTCGAAGAAGCGCCCGGTGGCGATTCCGCCGTCCATGGCGTCCAGGAGCTCCGCCGAGGAGGCGAAGAGGGCGGGGGACGCGACCGGCGGCGCGGCCGGGTCGTTCACGGGCACCGCGGTGATCGTCCCGTCCTTCGCCAGCGGCACGGAGGCGAGCAGCGCCGCGTCCTCGACGCCGGCCAGCCGCAGGACCCGGTCGACGCCGTCCCAGGGGATGCGGCCTGCCGTGACCTTCTTGGCCCCGGACTGCGCCTGTGCCGGGGTGACGACCACCTGGGTCGCCGCGACGCCGTCGAACTGGCTCGCGATCTGCGCGGCGGCGGTCTGCGCGAAGCCCACGGTGGCCACGAGCGAGCCGATGCCGAGCACGGTCCCGAGGATCGTCATCACCAGGCGGGCCGGCCGCGAGCCGATGTCGGCCGTGGCCTCGGCGACGAGGTCCTGGAAGGTGAAGCGATCGGCGTGGCGGACGGCGGGGACCAGCGCCGCCTTCGGGTCGGCCACGGTCTCCTCGGCAGAGACGTCCTCTCCCGCCCGCCTCCTCCGCCACGGCCAGAGCCGGCGCCGTGTGCGCTCGCGCTCGCGGGTCATCGCTCGCTCACCCTGCCGTCGAGGATCCGGATCGAGCGGCGCGCGCGACGCGCGACCCCGACGTCGTGGGTGATGACGATGAGCGTGAGCCCCTCGTCGTTGAGCTCCTCGAAGAGCCTCATCACCCCGTCGGTGGTGCCCTGGTCGAGGTTCCCCGTCGGCTCGTCCGCGAGGAGGAGGCGCGGCCCGCTCACCACGGCGCGCGCCACGGCCACCCGCTGCCGCTCTCCCCCCGAGAGGGAGCCGGGGAGGAAGTCGATCCGATGCCCGAGGCCGACGCGTTCGAGCGCCTCCCTCGCCCTGCTCTCCCGCTCACCGCGGGGGACCCCGCTGTAGAGCATCGGCATGAGGACGTTCTCCAGCACGGAGCGACGGGGCATGAGGTGGAAGGACTGGAAGACGAAGCCGATGAAGCGCGCGCGGACCGCCGCCCGATCGTCCTCGCTGAGGTCGCCGGTGAGTCCGCCGGCCAGCCGGTACTCCCCGACGCTCGGCCGGTCCAGCAGGCCGAGGATGTTCAGCATCGTCGACTTGCCCGAGCCGCTCGGGCCGACGATCGAGATGTAGTCGCCGGCCTCGGCGGTCAGCGACACCCCTTTGAGCGCCTGCACCTCGGGCGGCCCGGGGAAGGAGCGCGTGACGTCGCGGAGCTCGACGAGGGGCGCGGTCACCGGCCCACCACCACGAGGTCGCCCTTCTCCAGGGTCCCCTCGGTCGGCGTCACCTCCACGGCTCCGCGGGCGGCGAGCCCGGTCTTCACGACCACCATCCTGGTCTTGGCGGCCTCGCCCTCGCGCGGGTCGCCCTCGACGATCTCGACCCTGGACTCCCCGCCGGGACCGGCGGTGAGCGCCGCGACCGGAACGGAGAGCACGTCGCCGTCGGTGGCGCCCACCGCGACCTGCACGCGCACGTTGGAGCCCTGCAGCTGCTGCACCTGCTCCGCGGTCAGCGGATCCGGCTGGAACAGCACCTGCCAGCGCCCCTTGCCGTCCTTGGCGGGCGCCGCCTCGGTGATCGTCGCCTTGTGGGCGGTGCCGTCCGGCAGCTCGAAGGTCCCGGCGTCCCCCGCCTTGAGGAGGCGCGCGTCGGCCTCCGCCGCGCTGCCGGTCAGCCGGACCGTCGCCCCGGACACGGTCATCGCCGCCCCCTGCAGGACGGTCCCCCGCTTGGCCTTCACCTCGTCGACACGGCGTGGCAGCTCCGTGAGGAACAGCACTTCGCTCGAGGGGAGGTGCGGGAGCGCCTCCAGCCGCGCCCGTTCCAGCGCCTCGCGCGCGGAGTTGACCTGCGCGTAGGCCGCGTCGACCGCCCCTCGCTCACCGCTGGTGTCGCGGCCGGCGAAGAGCTGCTGCCGCTGGAGCTGGGCGGTCTGGAGCGCCCACTCGGCCTCCTGCACCCCCTGCCCCGACTGGCGGGCGGCCTGCACCGCGAGCTCGGCCTGCTTGATCGCGACATCCGCCTCCCACACCTGGAGGTCGGTCGGACCGGCGTTCGCGGCGGAGAGCTGCGCCTCCGCCGAGGCGACGGCGCTCTCGGCGCTGCGCAGTCCCTCCTGCGCCGACCGGTAGGCGTCCTCGGCCCCGTTCGCGGGGCTCGGTGCCGGGTAGCCGACCTGCGCGTAGAGCTGGGCGATCCCGTTCGCGGTCGCCTCGTCGAACACGTTCGATGCGGCGTCCCCGGCATCGATGCCGACCGCGACGAGGGCCTGCTTGAGCTGGAGGACGTCGGGGCCGGAGACGCCGTACCGCAGCGTGCGGTACGCGGGAAGCTCCCCGGGCAGGACGATCACGGGACGCCCCGTGACCTCGAGCGCGATCGAGAGCGCCGAGAACGTGGCGCCGGCCGCGGGCAGCTGCCCGGTGACGACGGCAGCGCCCGACACGCTGCTCGTGTCGATGGTCACCTCGACCGCGTCCGCGTAGCCGACCTCCGCCCGGAGGGTCACGTCGTTGCTCAGCGGTCCGAACTCGACCGGGACGGTGACCAGGCCCGGCTTCGGCGCGTCCCCCGCGGCGTCCGCGGGGGCCAGCACGAAGGTGCCGACCAGGAGTCCGCCGACCAGGGCGACGATCGCCGCCGCCGCGCCGATCCACAGCCCTTTGTTCCCGCGGAAGACGCGCGCCCAGCCGCTCACGCGGGAAGGCCCGCCGTCCGCGCCCTCGCTCTCCGGTGCACCCTCGTCCTCCGGTGCGCCCTCGGACGCGGGCACGGCTCCGGCGCTCTCCTCGATCGGCTCCGTCGCCGCCCCGTCGATCAGCCGCTCGAAGGAGTCCGGCCTCGCCGCCCCCTCGCCCAGAGCCTCGCCCGGAGCGTTCTCCGGAGCATTGTCCAGAGCATTCTCCGGAGCCTTGCCCAGCGCGTTATCCGGAGCGTCGTCCGCGGGCACGCCGTTCGTCGCGTTCCTGTCCTCGCTCACGTCACTTGCTCTGCTCGGCCGCGGCCTTGAAGGCCTCGAGATCGGCCTTGTTCGCGGCGATGAACTCCTCTTCGAGCGCGAACTGGTTCTTGATCTGCGTATCGCGGTAGGCGGTCTTCTCCCGGCAGTCGAGGTCTTTCAGCGCCAGCGCGACCTCCTTCTCTCCGAGCTCCTTCATCTCCGGGCTCTTGCTCGGGTCGGGCACGTCGGCGGGGTCAGAGACCTCCGACGGCGGCGGCGTCGCCCCCGTGCCTCCGCCGACCGATCCGTTGCCATTGGCGGCCTCGTAGATCTTGTTCATCGCGTCATAGATCGTCTGTGCGGCATCGCCCTGCTTCGTGAAGCCGGGCTCGCCCGCATCCGCCATGCAGGAGGCCCACTTGCCGTCGAGCTCCTTCATCGGTGCCGACTCCTGCGTGCCCTCCCAGAACTTCTGCATCCGATCCCGGAGCCCTGAGAACTCATCCGCCTGCCACGGGTCTCCGGCACCGATCTCGTGCTGCGCCCACCCCTGACAGCCGGCGTCCTCCCACTTCCACTCGAAGCTGCCGTCCTCCCCCATCTCAGCCGGATCGGGCATCTTGCCGTGGAGGACTTCGTTGAAGGCGGCCTGCTCGGACTCGGAGAGGGTCTCGAGGTACTCCTGGTTGGGGTCCTTCATGCTCTCGTCCGGCCCCTCCCCCGGATCCTGGTGGCGCTCGGCCCAGGGGCTGTTCACGGCGCCGTAGCCGTACTTCTCGACCCAGCCACGGGACTCGGGGTCCCAGTCGCCGTCCCCGCTGACCGCGATCGCGGTGTTCCCGGTGAAGGGCTTGTACTCGAACCCCTCCTTCGCCATGCACTGCGCGACGAGCTCCTCCTGCTTCTTGTTCTGCTCCTCGAAGCGCCGGTTCTGCTCCTCCTCGGACAGGTCTCCTCCGGATGCTGCGGCGAGGTACTGCCCGAGGGGCGAGTCCTCGGGTTTGAGCCCGCCCGCACCCCCGGCGCAGGCGGTCAGAACACCTGCGGCGAGGACGAGGGTCGTCAGCGCGATCGGCAGTCGGGGTCCGGTGGTTCGCATCGTGGCTCCTTGCGTCGAGGGCTTTCGCCTGCCCCTCAGACTACGGAAGATCGCCGGAAAGCGTCATCCCCCGGTCAGCGGGCCCGTGGATGCGCGGTGACGTACACGTCGCGCAGCGCGTCCGCCGAGACGTGCGTGTAGATCTGCGTGGTCGCCACCGACGCGTGCCCGAGGAGCTCCTGGACCACACGGACATCGGCTCCGCCCTGCATCAGGTGGGTCGCGAAGGAGTGCCGCAGCGTGTGCGGCGAGATTTCCACGTCCAGGTGCGCGCGCTCCGCCGCGGAACGGATGATCAGCCACGCGCTCTGACGCGAGAGCGGGGCGCCGCGCGCACCGAGGAACAGCCGCGCCGAGGCCTTCCCCCGCGCGGCGAGCGTCGGGCGCACCCGCGTGAGGTAGGCGTCCACCGCCGTCCGGGCGTAGGAGCCGACGGGGACGATGCGTTCCTTCGAGCCTTTGCCCCGAAGGCGCAGCACGTCGCCATGGGCGAGGTCGTCGACATCGAGCGCCGTCGCCTCGGACACCCGGGCGCCGGTGGCGTAGAGGAGCTCCAGCAGCGCGCGATCCCGGATCCCCAGCGGCTCCTCCGCCGACGGTGCCGCCAGCAGGCGCTCGACCTGATCGATCGTGAGCGCCTTCGGCAGTCTCCGTCCGAGCTTCGGCGGGCGGAGGCGGGAGGTCGGATCCTCCGTCGCGATGCCCTCCCTGGCCAGGAAACGGTGCCAGCCGCGCACGGAGGACTGCAGCCGCGCGAGGCTCGTCGCCGCGGGCGGGGGCACGGCGCCCGCCCGATCGGCGATGAAGCGCCCTACGGCGTCCGGTCCGATCGCATCGGTGTCGGCGATCCCGTCCGCCGTGAGCCATGTCACATACGCCGCGAGGTCCCGGCGATAGGCGGCGAGCGTGTGCGCGGCCAGGCCGCGCTCGATCGTCACATGCCGCAGGTAGGCGTCGAGCGCACGCTCCAGGTCCACGCTAGGCTCCGGCGCGCCGCCCCGCCGGCCGACGGCGCCGCTCGGCCGAGAGCACCCCGACCGCGAGGATCGCGTTGCGCATGCGTCCGTCGAGCACGGCGTCCGCGGCCTCGGAGAGCGGCACCCAGGCCACCCGGATGTCCGCCTCCTCGTCCTCGCGGGAGAACGTCTGCGGCGCGGGGCCGAGATCCGTCGCCAGGAAGAGGTGGATGATCTCCGAGTTGCCCCCCGGAGTCGTGTACGTCGACACCAGCGGCTCCCAGGTGGCGGCGATCAGGTCCGCCTCCTCGGCGAGCTCCCGTCGCGCGGCGTCCAGCGGATCCTCGCCCGCCACGTCCAGCAGACCGGCGGGGAGCTCCCAGTCGCGCTGACGGATCGGATGCCGGTACTGCTGGATCAGCAGCACCCGGTCGTCCTCGTCGATCGCGACGACGGCGACCGCTCCGGTGTGCTCGACGTACTGCCGCACGATCTCGCCGTCGCCGTAGCGGATCCGATCCTCGCGCACGCCCCAGACGTACCCGCGGTAGACGTTCTCGCTCGAGACCACCTCGGGCGAGAAGGGCTCATCGCGCAGCCCGGCGCTCTCGGGCCCCGCCGCCGCATCCGTCATGCGCTCAGTCCTCGTCGCTCACGTCGAACAGCTCGCTCGCCCGGTGCCGCTCGATCGCGGCGCCGACGAGACCGCGGAACAGCGGGTGCGGGTCGGTCGGCCTCGACCGCAGCTCGGGGTGGGCCTGGGTCGCGACGTAGAACGGGTGCACGTCGCGCGGCAGCTCGACGTACTCGACGAGGTCGAGCTCGGGGTTGAGTCCGGAGAACACCAGCCCCGCATCCGCCAGCCGGCCCCGGTAGGCGTTGTTGACCTCGTAGCGGTGGCGGTGACGCTCCGACGCCTCGGTCGCGCCGTAGAGCTCGCTCGCGAGCGACCCCTCGGCGAGCGCTGCCCGGTACAGCCCGAGACGCATGGTTCCGCCGAGGTCGCCGCCGTCGAGGATCTCGACCTGCTCCGCCATCGTGGCGATGACCGGCTCGCTCGTCTCCGGATCGAACTCGCTGGAGGAGGCGCCGTCGATCCCGGCGACGTTGCGCGCGTACTCGATGACCATGCACTGCAGCCCCAGGCACAAGCCGAGGGCGGGGATCCCCTGCTCACGGGAGAACCGCAGGGCGCCGAGCTTGCCCTCGATTCCGCGGATGCCGAAGCCGCCGGGAACGCAGATGCCGTCCACGTCGGCCAGCGCCTTCGCCGCGCCCTCCGGGGTCTCACAGGAGTCCGACGGGATCCAGCGGATCTTCACCGCGACCTCGTGCGCGAAGCCGCCGGCCTTCAGCGCCTCGGTCACCGAGAGGTACGCATCGGGGAGGTCGATGTACTTGCCGACGAGCCCGATCGTCACCTCGTGCTTCGGGTTGTGCACCGCCTGGAGCACCTTCTGCCAGCGCGACCAGTTGACGTCGCCCGCCTTCTCCATCCCCAGCGCGTCGACGATGTAGTCGTCCAGTCCCTGGTCGTTCAGCATCGTGGGGATGTCGTAGATGCTGGGGACGTCGATCGCGTTGACGACGGCGTCCTCGTCCACGTCGCACATCAGCGCGATCTTCCGCTTGTTGGCGTCGGTCACCGGCCGGTCGCTGCGGAGGACGAGCGCGTCGGGCTGGATGCCGATCGAGCGCAGCGTCGCGACGGAGTGCTGCGTCGGCTTCGTCTTCTGCTCGCCCGACGCGCCCATGAACGGCACGAGCGACACGTGCACGAAGAAGACGTTCTTGCGGCCGAGCTCGTGACGGATCTGGCGGGCGGACTCGATGAACGGCTGGGACTCGATGTCGCCGACCGTGCCGCCGATCTCGGTGATGATCACGTCGGGCTTCGGCGTCTCGTCGGCCTGCAACCGCATGCGGCGCTTGATCTCGTCGGTGATGTGCGGGATGACCTGGACGGTGTCGCCGAGGTACTCGCCGCGGCGCTCCTTGGCGATCACCTGCGAGTAGATCTGTCCGGTGGTGACGTTGGCGGCCTGGCTCAGCTCGATGTCGAGGAACCGCTCGTAGTGCCCGATGTCGAGGTCCGTCTCGGCGCCGTCGTCGGTGACGAAGACCTCACCGTGCTGGAAGGGGTTCATGGTCCCAGGATCGACGTTCAGATAGGGGTCGAGCTTCTGCATCACGACACGCAGTCCGCGGGCGGTGAGCAGGTTCCCGAGGCTCGCGGCGGTGAGCCCCTTCCCCAACGAGGAAACGACACCACCTGTCACGAAAATGTGCTTGGTCGTGCCGTTCGATGCCCGCGCGTCTGAAGTCTCCATCACGGGCTTCAAGCCTATCAGGCCGATCAGTCCCCGTCACCGACCCCGGGTCTCGAGCATCCTCGCGAGCTCGGCCGGATACGGCGGCTCCGCACCGGCACGGGACACGGCGACCGCCGCGCTCGCGAGAGCGGTGTCCAGGGCAGCGATCGCCGCCGCCTCCGGAACGGGCGCCCCCGCGGCGAGCAGCCGGTCCGTGCCGTCGCGCAGGAGCGCCGCGAGGAGGCCGGACATGAAGGCGTCGCCCGCGCCGATCGTGTCCGCGAGCACGACCGGGATCGCCGGCCGCTCAATCCGCCGTCCGTCCACGACCGCGAGGCAGCCCTGGTCCCCCATGGTCATCACGGCGAAGCGGACTCCGAGGTCGGCGAGCAGCGCGAGCGCGTCGGCCGGGTCCCTGCCCGGCAGGAGCCAGGCGGCGTCCTCGTCGCTGAGCTTGACGACGTGGCACTCGAGCGCAAGCTCGCGCACGCGGTCCCTGGCGGCCTCGGCGGGACCGATCACCTCGGCCCTGATGTTCGGGTCGAGGCAGCGCAGCATCGAGGCCGGCGCGGCGCGGAGGGCGGCGAGCAGCGCCGAGGACCCGGGATCCCTGAGCGCGCCGATCGACCCGGTGTGCAGGAGCGCGAGGCCCGACAGGTCGGGCACCTCGATGTCCCCGGGCAGCGCGAACGCGTACTGCGCCCTGCCCTCGTCGTCGAGCGTCGCGGTCGCGGTCCACGACGCTCCGTCCGCCATCGTCCGCTCCCCCGTCTCGACGCCGGCCTCGGCGAGGTGCGCGCGGATCCGGTCGCCGCGGACGTCCGAGCCGACGCGGGAGTGCAGCACGGTCGGGTGGCCGAGACGGGCGAGCCCCACGGCGACGTTCATCGGGGAGCCCCCTGGGTGCTCCTCCCCGCCCACGACGATGTCGACGAGCGACTCGCCGAACACTCCGATCCGTCCGCTCATCCGCGCTGCCCGCCTCTCCACTCGTCCCATGCCGATACAGCTCCCGCCGATTCAGGCCGGGAGGCTCAGCAGCTCGCGCGCGTGCTGGAGCGCGGCATCGGAGTCGGCGAGCCCGGAGAGGAGCCGCGCCATCTCGGCCTCCCGCTCGGCGCCGTCGAGCCGCCGGACGCTGGAGGCCGTGACCTGCCCGTCGTTCGCCTTGACGACCGAGAGATGGTTGCCGGCGAAGGCGGCGACCTGTGCCAGGTGGGTGACCACGATCACCTGCGACGTCTGCGCGAGCCGGGCGAGACGCCGACCGACCTCGATCGCCGCGGCACCGCCGATCCCGGCGTCCACCTCGTCGAAGACGAAGGTCGGCACCGGATCCGTGCCCGCGATGACGACCTCGATCGCCAGCATCACCCGCGACAGCTCGCCGCCGGACGCCCCACGGGACACCGCACGCGGCTCGGCGCCGGGGTGTGGCGCGAGCAGGATCGCCACGTCGTCCCGACCGTTGGCGCTCTCGGCGCCCTCCGCGACCGCGACGACGAGGCGCGCGTCCGGCATCGCCAGCGCGTGCAGCTCCTCGGTGACGGCCGCCCCGAGGCGTGCCGCGGCGTCGACGCGGAGCGCGGTGAGGGCGGTCGCCGCCTCGTCGAGCCGGTCCCGCGCCTCGTCCCGCTCGGCGACGAGCCGATCGACGCGCTCTCCGTCGTCGTCGAGGTCCGCGAGGCGGGCGGAGCCGCTCTCCCACAGCTCCAGCGCGGCGTCCAGGGTGCCGTGGGCGCGGACGAGCGCGCCGAGCGCCGCCCGCCGCTCCTCCACCGCCGCGAGCTCGTGCGGACCGGACTCGTCCAGATCGGCGAGATAGGCCGACAGCTGGCCGGCGATGTCCGCGGCGCGATAGCCGAGGTCGGCGATGCCCTCCGCGAGGGCCGAGAGCTCGGGGTCCGCCGCGCGTTCGAGCGTGCGCCGCGCCTCGGCGGCGAGCGCGGAGATGTCGTTCTCGCCGTCTTCGTCCGAGAGCGCCGCCCGCGCGACGGAGGCGGCCAGTCGCAGCTCCTCGGCGTTCGCGAGGCGTTCCGCACGCTCGGCGAGCGCGTCGTCCTCGCCGGGCTTCGGATCCGTGGCCTCGATCAGCGCCAGCTCCTCCCGGAGCCGCTCGGCCTCGGATCGACGACGGTCACGGTTGGCGGTCAGGTCCTCGAGCTCCGCGGCGAGCGCACGCCAGCGGTCCCAGGCCCCGGCATAGGCCGTCCGCGCCGAGGAGACCGCGGCGCCGCCGAACCGGTCCAGGGCGTCCCGCTGCGCGACCGCGGACTTCAGGCGGAGCTGCTCGGACTGCCCGTGCACGACGACGAGGTCGTCGGCGAGGTCGGCGAGGACCCCGGCCGGGGCCGCCCGTCCGCCCACGCTCGCACGGCTGCGCCCTTCGGCGCTGAGCGTGCGCGAGACGTACAGCTCTCCCCTGCCGTCGCCGAGGGGCTCCAGCTCGCCGCCCGCCTCCGCCACGGTGTCGGCGACGCGACCGCTGGTCGGCACGATCCAGACGCCGGCCACCGACGCCTGTGCGGCGCCGGCCCTCACCGCCCCGGAGTCCGCCCGCGCGCCCAGCAGCAGGCCGAGCCCGGTCACCACCATCGTCTTGCCCGCGCCGGTCTCCCCGGTGATCGCGGTGAATCCAGGACCGATCGGCAGGATCGCCTCGGCGATCACCCCCAGATCGCGCAGCCGCATCTCCTCGATCACGGGGCGCCCCGCCATCCCTCGACGGAGAGCTGGAACTTGCGCACCAGCCGGTCGGTGAAGGGGCTCGGATGCAGACGGGCGAGCCGGACCGACCTCGACGAGCGGCGGACGATGACCCGCGCACCCCGAGGCAGCTCGTGCGAGCGGCGGCCGTCGCACCAGAGGATCCCGGTGCCGTCGTTGCGTTCGAGCAGCTCGATCGCGACGGGCGCGTCCGCCGCCACGACCAGCGGCCGGGCGAACAGCGCATGGGCCGACAGTGGTACCACCGCCATCGCCTCGACGCCGGGCCAGATGACGGGTCCCCCGGCGGAAAAGTTGTACGCGGTGGAGCCGGTGGGCGTGGAGACGACCATGCCGTCGCAGCCGAACGTGGACAGCGGGCGGCCGTCGATCTCGACGACGACCTCGATCATCCGCTCTCGGCTCGCCTTCTCCACCGTGGCCTCGTTCAGCGCCCACGTCTCGTAGACGACGTCGCCCGCGGCGTCCTTCACCCGCACGGAGAGGGTCAGGCGCTCCTCGACCTCGTAGTCCCGCGAGATGATCCGGGCCACCGCCTCGTCCATGTCGTCCCGCTCGATCTCGGCGAGGAACCCGACGTGCCCCATGTTGATCCCGAGCACCGGCGCCCTGCCGCCGCGGACGAGCTCGGCCGCGCGCAGGATCGTCCCGTCGCCGCCGAGGACGATCGCGAGCTCGAGGTCCTCGACCGAGAGGGCCGCGCCGAGCACGTCCACCCCGGCGAACCCGGGATCGACCCCGGCGAGCTCCTCCCGGTCCTCGGGCGCGAGCACGGGGCGGGCGCCAGCCTCGCGCAGCGCCGCGATCACGCGACGTGCGGCGATCACCGTGTCCTCCCTGCGCGCATGTGCGACGACGAGGATGTTGCGGTCGTTCATCGTCCTCCTGCGATCCGGTCGGTCGTGCTCCTCCATTCTGACGGATCACTCCCGCCGCCGGGCACGAGATGGACGAGGAACTCGGCGTTGCCGTGCGTGCCGAGGACGGGCGACGGCAGGATCCCCTTGGTGCCGAGCCCCGCGTCCCAGGCGCTCCAGAGGGTTCGCGCGAGCGCGTCGGCCCGCGTCGCCGGATCCGTCACGAGTCCGCCGCGGACCGCCGTGCGACCCACCTCGAACTGCGGCTTCACGAGGAGCACGACGTCGGCATCGGGGGCGACGACCGCCGCGACCGCCGGCAGGACGAGCGCGAGGGAGATGAAGGACAGATCGCCGACGACGAGGCTTGGGGCCTCCTCCTCGCCGGTCTGCGCGGCCAGCGACTGCGGCGTCATGTGACGCACGTTGAAGCCCTCGACCGCGACGACCTGCGGGTCGGCGGCGATCCGCAGGGACAGCTGCCCGTGCCCGACGTCGACCGCGAGAACACGCCGCGCTCCGCGCTCGCGCAGCACCTGGGTGAACCCGCCCGTCGACGCGCCCATGTCCAGGGCCAGCCGCCCCTCGACGGGGATCCCGAAGCCGTCCAGCGCGGCGAGGAGCTTGTGCGCTCCGCGGCTGACGTAGTGGTCCTCCGCCGCGACATCCAGCAGATCCTCGTCGCCGACGCGCGTGGCGGGCTTCACGACCGGAGAGCCGTTGACGCTCACCACCCCCTCAGCGATGAGAGTCGCCGCGTGGGTCCGCGAGCGGGCGAGGCCGCGCGCGGCGAGTGCGGCGTCGAGACGGGCGGTCATCCGCGCTCGGACTGCGGATCGCGCGGGGCGTTCTCGAGCCGTCGTGCGAGATCGTCGCGGAGCGCCGCATAGGCCTCCGCGCGTGCGTCCAGCGGCTGCCCCTCGATGAGTCGCAGCCGGCTCCACAGGCCGTCGGCCGGGTCTTCCGGCATGTCCTCGCTCACGGGTCCACTCTACGGCCAGGGCTCCTCGGGCCCTGGCCCCACGCTACGGACGGTGGAAGGGATCCGCGTAGAGCCGCTCGGGGACGCGGAAGCCGTAGATCTGACGCCCGGTGCGCCAGATCGCCGCCGCTCCCGCCCGCAGCAGGTCGATCGGACGCTCCCCCTCGGACAGGATGACGACGTCGGGGCCGTCGATGCGCACGGACGCCCCGCGGACGCTGACGACGTCGCCCGCGGTCTCGATCTCCGGGTACGGCTCGTGCAGCTCGCGGAGGTCGCCGACCACGAACGTCGGACGCGAGCCCTCGGGGGCAGCCAACACATGCTTCGGACGATCGACGCCCGTGAGCACCAGGACGGAGTCGATGCCCGCACGGTTCGCCCCCAGGATGTCGGTGTCGAGCCGGTCGCCGATGAAGAGCGGGCGACGCGCACCGAAGCGGGCGACGGCCTCCTCGAAGATCGGCGTCTCCGGCTTCCCCGCGACGGTCGCGAGACGCCCGACGGCCGTGTGTACGGCGGAGACGAGCGTGCCGTTCCCCGGCGCGAGCCCGCGGGCCTGCGGGATCGTCCAGTCGGTGTTCGTCGCGATCCAGGGGATGCCGCCCTCGTCCTCGGGCACCTTCAGCGCGAAGGCCGCCTCGGCGAGCTCTCGCCAGCCCACCTCGGGGGCGAAGCCCTGCACGACCGCCTGCGGCGCATCGTCGGCGCTGCGGGTGACGCGGTAGCCGGCCTTCTCCGCCTCGACGACGAGACCGTCCCCTCCGATGACCAGGACGGTCGAGCCCGAGGGGATGAGCCCCCCGAGGAGCCGCATGGCCGCCTGGGGGCTGGTGACCACCTCGTCTGGCGCGACGTGCAGGCCGAGCTCGGTGAGGTGCGCGGCCACGGTCGCGTCGGTGCGGGCGGCGTTGTTCGTGATGTAGCCGAGCCGCCGCGTGCGCTCCACCTCGAGGAGGCTCTCGACCGCATGCGGGATGGGGCCCGGACCCGCGTAGACCACGCCGTCGAGGTCCGCGAGGACCAGATCGACATCGGTCAACGGCGTCCGCGGCTCCGCCTGTCGCGCTCGGGAGAAGAGGCTCACTCTCTCTTCTCCGCCGTCTCCGGGGCCTCGGCCTTCTCCGTCGGGCCGTCCGCCACCGCGGACTCTTCAGCCTGCACAACCTCAGCCTGCTCGGGCTCAGGTGCGGGCTCAGGTTGTGCAGGCTCGGTGTGCGTCTCGAGGCCGGCATCGGTGTCCGCATCGATGGACTCGTCGTCCTCGATCTGGGCGTCCTCGATCACCATCTCGTCGTCCTCCGCGTCGGGGCCGAGCGCCTCGGCGGCGACCTCTGCCCGCTCCTGCCAGAAGGCGGCCTCGTCGGCCCGCCCGAGGTCATCGAGCACCGCCGCACGCGCTGCGAACAGCGCGGGGCTCCACTCGAAGGCGCGGTCGGGATCGAGCTCCGGGATCTCCAGCTCGCCGAGCGCAAGCTCGGTCTCGCCGCGGTCGAGTCGAGCGCCGGACATCGCGATCGCCAGGGCGACGCGGGCGTTGACCGGGAGCGCGGCACGATCCACCGCGCGCGCCTCCTCCAGGGCTCGCTCGGGACGCCCCATCCCCCGCTCGCTGTCGACGATCAGGGCGATCTGGTCGTCGTTGCCGGAGATGCGACGGTAGGTGCGGAGCTCCCGCAGGGCCAGAGCGAAGTCGCCGACCGCGTAGGCGGTGATCCCCACCGACTCGCGGACGACGGCCACACGGCCCGCACGGCGGGAGGCCGCGAGGGCGTGCTCGTGGGCGAGCGCCGGCTCCTCGTCGATGAGCTTCGCCGCCATCGCGAGGTGCCTGGCGACCGTCTCGGCATTCTCCTTGCTCAGCGTCTTCAGCTCGTTGCGTGCCGACGGATGGAGGTCCCGCGGGGTGATCTCCTCGGGGAGGATCGGGTCCGCCGGGCGATCCGCCGCGAAGGTGTCCCGGCGCGGCCGACCCGAACGGTCCCCGTCGCCGCCACGACGCCCATCATCTCTGCGGTCGTCCCTGCGGTCATCTCTGCGGTCCCCGAAGCGACCCTGCGGGCGGGGCCGGAAGCCCTCCCCGCGATCCGGGCGCCCACCACGATCGGGGCGGCCGCCGGACTGCGGACGCTGCGGACGGTCGTCGCGGCGCGGATCCCGCGCCCCGTCGGGACGCCGATCCCCCCGCGGGAACGCAGGCCGACCCTCTCCAGACCGGCCCTGTCCCGACGCACGCTGTCCCGACTCACGCCGTTCGCCGGCGGGCCTTCCGCCCGCGCGGTCTCCGCGGTCATCACGCCCGAATCGCCGGTCGCCGTCACGCGGTGCGCTCGGACGACGATCGCCGTCCCTCGACCACGACCCGCGGCCAGCACCGCTACGTCCTGCACCATCACGCGGTGCCCCTTCGCGTGGTGCGCTGTCTCGACGCGGTGCACCATCGCGCGGTGCACTGTCCCGGCGCGGCGCATCGCCCGGCTTCTGATAGCGACGCTCGCCGTCGCGCGGTCCGCCGGAACGGCGGTCGCCGCCGGCCGCCCCACCGAAACGACGATCGCTGTTCGAAGCGCCAGAACGACGTTCTCCGTCACCACGGGGCGCGCCGGAACGGCCGTAGGGCGCGCCGGTGCGGCGATCGCCACCCGTGGTGCCACGAGACGTGCGATCCTGGCCATCTCGACGAGGTGCTCCCCCGTCGGAACCCTGCCGCGGACGATCGCGATCATCGCGGCGCGGCACGCGAGCGCCGGGCGATGTCCGGTCACCGTCGACGAACCGTCGCTTCGGACGCTCCGAACCCTCGCGGGAGTCCTTACGGCGCTGCTCTTCTTCCGACATGGAGAGATCCTCTCAGATGACCCTGTTAACGCGGAAAGGCCACCCATCAGTGGGTGGCCTTTCCGTGAAAAGGAGTCCGGCGGTGTCCTACTCTCCCACAGGGTCCCCCCTGCAGTACCATCGGCGCTATGAGGCTTAGCTTCCG
>NZ_JAVDUM010000007.1:0-190010 GCF_031456305.1 Microbacterium resistens | reverse complement strand
GGACGTTTGACCCCGATCGAATTCGAGACCATCATGACCAACAACCTGGCCCTCGCGGCCTAACCGAAACTGTCACCAGTTCGTTCAGCAGACCCCCACGTTCCTCGCCTGCATCGACAAGCACGGCACACCCGCATCCACGCTCACCGACAACGGACGCGTCTACACCGCCCGCCACGGCGGCGGCCGCAACGCCTTCGAATACGTCCTCGCCGCACTGAACATCCGACAGAAGAACGGCACCCCCAACCACCCGCAAACCCAGGGAAAGATCGAACGCTTCCACCAGACCCTGAAACGCTGGCTCGCCGCCCGACCCCGCGCCCACACGAACACCCAACTGCAGCAACAGCTCGACACCTTCCGCGAGCACTACAACCAGCGCCGCCCGCACCGCGCTCTCGATGGCAGAACACCCACCCAGGCCTACACCGCGACACCGAAAGCCGTCCCAGCAGACCACGGCGACACCAGCCACTACCGGCTCCGCTACGACCACGTCGACAACAACGGGAAGATCAGCTTCCGCCGAGCCGGCCACATGCACCACCTCGGCATCGGCACCACCCACCGCGGCAAACGCGTCATCATCCTCGCCGACGAACACACCATCACGGTCATCCACCTCGACACCGGCGAGATCATCGCCACCAACACCATCAACCCCACCAAAAACTACTGGCGCAACAACGAGAAAGAGCCCGGCCGATGGCCGGGCTCTTTCTCATAACTTGTCATCTATGCCGCGACTCAGATGTCATCTATGCCGCGACTCAACACACAGTGGCAAGTGAGGGATTCGAACCCCCGAAGCATAACGCGGCTGATTTACAGTCAGCTCCCTTTGGCCGCTCGGGCAACTTGCCAGTGCACGCCCGTCCCACTTTTCCAGCCGACCGGGGGCGCGAAAAACAAGCATACCGGTCCGACGCGGGCACCGGAAATCGCGGAGCGGACAGGCTCCGCGACATCGGCCGGGCCTACGTCGCGACCCGGTCCAGGCTGCGCCGAAGACGGCTCTCGGAGGACGCTCCCGGCTGCTCCAAGGCTGTCAGAATCCTGTCGAGCAGGACCCGGTCGTCCTCCGATATCTGCGTGCCGTAGACCATCGGAGGCTCACCCTCGCAGAGCTCCACGGTCACCGGCGCATCCGGGTCGATCGCGATCCCTCGCCCCCTGGAGTCGGCGAAAACCACGACCCTCGCCCCGGCGACGGCGCGTGCGACAGCTCCTGCAACAACGCGTGCAATCGAGGCTTCGTCTCCCTCGGCTGGCGCTGCTGCGCCTCCGGACCCGAGCACGGTTCCGCACCAGTCGATGACGGGCGGAGTCCGTCCGTCATCGACCACACGGCGTCGGGGCGTCCCCTCCGGGGCGTTCAGGGCCACGAGACGGACCCCTGCGTCCTCCGCCGCGGATCGGATCCATGCGCCGTCCTGGTCCTCCGCGATGCCCGCGAGCACCGTCACGTCGATGCCCGCCGAAGCGAGCACCCGAGCGACGTCCAGCCCTCGGCCGGCCGGGACCTCCCGAAGACCACGAGGATCGCGGATCTCATCGATGCGGACCCCGCCGATGACGATGACCTGCCCCTCCATCGCACTCCCTTCGGACGACACGCTCAGGTTACCCCGCGAGCGCGCATGAGGAAGGGACGAGAAAGGCCCCGGGATTTCTCCCGGGGCCTTTCTCACATCAGTGCCTCAATCAGTTGTACGTACCGGGCGTGATGTCGTCGGTCGAGAACGCGTCGAAGTCGACGTAGCCGAAGTCGCCGTCGGCGTACGCCCCGTCGGATGCGAAGATCCGGTTCGGGTAGCGCTCGCTCTTGGCCTCCTCGGTCGCCTCCACCGTGATGTCGCGGTAGCGGCGAAGACCCGTCCCCGCGGGGATGAGCTTTCCGATGATGACGTTCTCCTTGAGGCCGACCAGCGGGTCGCTCTTGCCCTCCATGGCGGCCTGCGTGAGCACGCGGGTCGTCTCCTGGAAGGAGGCGGCCGACAGCCAGGACTCGGTCGCCAGCGACGCCTTGGTGATACCCATCAGCTCGGGGCGACCGGACGCGGGGTGCTTACCTGCGGCGACCGCCTCGCGGTTGATGTCCTGGTAGCGACGGGAGTCCACCAGCTCGCCCGGGAGCAGGGTCGTGTCGGCGTGGTCGACGACGGTGACCTTGCGGAGCATCTGACGGACGATGACCTCGATGTGCTTGTCGTGGATCGGCACACCCTGCGAGCGGTACACGCCCTGCACGCCGCCGACGAGGTACTTCTGCACCTCGCGGGCGCCCATGACACGCATGACCTCCTTGGGGTCGAGCGTGCCGACCTGGAGCGGCTGGCCCACGACCACGTGCTGACCGTCCTCGATGAGGAGCGTCGCACGCTTCAGCACCGGGTAGACGACGGGCTCGTCGCCGTTGTCGGGCGTGAGGATGACCTTCTTCTGCTTCTCGGTCTCCTCGATCGTGATGCGGCCGTCGGCCTCGGCGATCGGGGACGCACCCTTCGGGGTACGGGCCTCGAAGAGCTCCTGCACACGCGGCAGACCCTGGGTGATGTCATCCGCCGACGCCGACCCACCGGTGTGGAAGGTACGCATCGTCAGCTGGGTGCCGGGCTCACCGATCGACTGGGCCGCGATGATGCCGACGGCCTCGCCGATGTCCACGGTCTTGCCGGTCGCGAGCGAGCGGCCGTAGCACTGCGCGCAGACACCGACGGCCGAGTCGCAGGTCAGCACGGAGCGGACCTTGATCGTCTCGACGCCCGCGGCGACCAGCTTGTCGATGAGCACGTCTCCGACGTCCTCACCCGCGGTCGCGAGCACCTCGCCCGCCTCGTTGACCACTTCGGAGGCCAGGGTACGGGCGAACACCGAGTTCTCGACGTTCGCGTCGCGCACCAGGTCCCCTGCGGAGTTCGGCGCCGCGATCGGCAGCTCCAGGCCCTTCGATGTGCCGCAGTCCTCCTCGCGGATGATGACGTCCTGCGAGACGTCCACCAGACGACGGGTCAGGTAACCCGAGTCGGCGGTACGCAGCGCGGTGTCGGCCAGACCCTTGCGGGTACCGTGCGTCGCGATGAAGTACTCCGCCACCGACAGCCCCTCGCGGTACGAGGAGATGATCGGGCGAGGGATGATCTCACCCTTCGGGTTGTTCACCAGACCACGCATACCCGCGATGTTGCGGATCTGCAGCCAGTTTCCTCGGGCGCCCGAGGAGACCATCCGGTTGATGGTGTTGTCCTCCGGGAAGTTCGCCCGCATCGCGGCCTGGACCTCGTCGGTCGCCTCGGTCCAGATCTTGATGAGCTCCTGGCGGCGCTCGGTGTCGGTCGTCAGGCCCTTCTCGTACTGGGACTGGACCTTCGCGGCCTGCTTCTCGTAGCCCGCGACGATCTCCGCCTTGTTCGGCGGGGTGAGGATGTCGCTCAGCGCGACGGTCACACCCGAGCGCGTCGCCCAGTAGAAGCCCGCGTCCTTGATCCGGTCCAGCGTCGCCGCCGTCTCGACCTTGGGGTACTCCTCGGCGAGCTTGTTGACGATCTGCGAGAGCTTGCCCTTGTCAGCGACCTCGCGCACGAACGGGTAGCCCTTCGGCAGCGCGTCGTTGAAGATCGCCTGGCCCAGCGAGGCGTCCACGAGCCCGTGGCGCTCGTAGCCCTCGGGGGCCTCGCCCTCGAGGAAGGCCAGACCCGGGATGCGGATGCGGACCTTCGCCTGCAGGTCGAGCGTGCCCTCGTCCTTGGCGAGGATCGCCTCGGACACCGAGCCGAACGCGCGTCCTTCGCCGGCTGCGCCCGCCTTGACCGTGGTCAGGTGGTGCAGGCCGATGATCATGTCCTGCGAGGGCAGGGTCACGGGACGGCCGTCGGACGGCTTCAGGATGTTGTTCGACGCGAGCATCAGCACGCGGGCCTCGGCCTGGGCCTCGACCGACAGCGGCAGGTGCACGGCCATCTGGTCACCGTCGAAGTCGGCGTTGAACGCCGCGCAGACGAGCGGGTGCAGCTGGATGGCCTTGCCCTCGACGAGCTGAGGCTCGAAGGCCTGGATGCCCAGGCGGTGCAGGGTGGGGGCGCGGTTCAGCAGCACGGGGCGCTCGCGGATGATCTCCTCGAGCACGTCCCACACCTCGGGGCGCGTACGCTCCACAGCGCGCTTGGCGGCCTTGATGTTCTGCGAGTGACCGAGGTCGATCAGGCGCTTGATCACGAACGGCTTGAACAGCTCCAGCGCCATCTGCTTGGGAAGACCGCACTGGTGCAGCTTCAGCTGCGGGCCGACCACGATGACCGAACGGCCCGAGTAGTCCACGCGCTTGCCGAGCAGGTTCTGACGGAAGCGTCCCTGCTTGCCCTTGAGCATGTCGCTGAGCGACTTCAGGGCACGGTTGCCGGTACCGGTGACCGGGCGTCCGCGACGGCCGTTGTCGAACAGCGCGTCGACGGCCTCCTGCAGCATCCGCTTCTCGTTGTTCACGATGATCTCGGGCGCGCCGAGGTCGATCAGGCGACGGAGGCGGTTGTTGCGGTTGATCACGCGACGGTAGAGGTCGTTCAGGTCGGAGGTCGCGAAGCGGCCACCGTCCAGCTGGACCATCGGACGCAGCTCCGGCGGGATCACCGGGACGACGTCGAGGACCATGGAGGCCGGGCTCATGCCGGTCTCCAGGAACGAGTTGACGACCTTCAGGCGCTTGATCGCGCGAATCTTGCGCTGACCCTTGCCCTCGGAGATCTGCAGGTGCAGCCGGTCGGCCTCGCCCGCGAGATCGAAGGCCGCGAGGCGCTTCTGGATGGACTCCGCGCCCATGTGGGCCTCGAAGTACTGCCCGAAGCGGTCCTGCAGCTCGTGGAAGACGTCGTCCTCCGGACGAAGGGCACCCACCTCGAGCGTGCGGAAGTCCTCCCACACGCGCTCGAGCTTGAGGATCGCCTCATCGGCGCCCTTGCGGATCTGCCCCATCTCCTTCTCGGCGGCGTCCTTAACCTTCTTCTTGGCGTCGGCCTTGGCACCCTCGGCCTCAAGGGCTGCGAGCTCCTCCTCCAGCTTGGCCAGGCGCTCCGCGATCTTGGCGTCGCGGCGGTCGCCGAGCGTCTTCAGCTCGAGGCGGATGTTGTTCTCCTGCGTCGCCAGGTCGCGGTGACGAGCATCCTCGTCGACCGAGATGACCATGTAGGCGGCGAAGTAGATGACCTTCTCGAGGTCCTTCGGCGCCATGTCCAGCAGGTATCCGAGGCGCGAGGGCACGCCCTTGAAGTACCAGATGTGGGTGACGGGGGCGGCGAGCTCGATGTGGCCCATGCGCTCACGGCGGACGGAGCTCTTGGTGACCTCCACGCCGCAGCGCTCGCACACGATGCCCTTGAAGCGGACCCGCTTGTACTTGCCGCAGGCACACTCCCAGTCACGGCTGGGGCCGAAGATCTGCTCGCCGAAGAGGCCGTCCTTCTCCGGCTTCAGCGTGCGGTAGTTGATGGTCTCGGGCTTCTTGACCTCACCGTAGGACCACCGGCGGATGTCGTCTGCGGTGGCCAGACCGATGCGAAGCTCATCGAAAGTCGTTGCGTCGAGCACTGATTCTCCTGTGTAAAAGATCCGATATCGGTTCTGGCTTAGATCTCGTCGATCGAGGCGGACTCGAAGCGGCTGGAGATGTTGATCCCCAGCTCCTCCGCAGCCCGGAACGCCTCGTCGTCGGTGTCGCGGAGGTTGACCGCCGTGCCGTCCGCCGAGAGCACCTCGACGTTCAGGCAGAGCGACTGCATCTCCTTCATGAGCACCTTGAACGACTCGGGGATGCCCGGCTCCTGGATGTTCTCGCCCTTGACGATCGCCTCGTAGACCTTGACGCGGCCGAGGATGTCGTCGGACTTGATCGTGAGGAGCTCCTGCAGCGCGTATGCGGCGCCGTAGGCCTCGAGCGCCCAGACCTCCATCTCACCGAAGCGCTGGCCACCGAACTGGGCCTTACCGCCGAGCGGCTGCTGGGTGATCATCGAGTAGGGGCCCGTCGAGCGTGCGTGGATCTTGTCGTCGACGAGGTGGTGGAGCTTCAGGATGTACATGTAGCCCACCGAGATCTGCCCCGGGAACGGCTCGCCCGAGCGACCGTCGAACAGCGTCGTCTTGCCCGTGGAGTCGATCAGCCGCTCGCCGTCGCGGGTCGGCAGGGTCACATCGAGCAGGCCCGAGATCTCCTCCTCGCTCGCGCCGTCGAACACCGGGGTCGCGACCTTGGTGCCGGGGGCGACGTCGTACGCCTCCTGGGGCAGGCGGGCCGCCCACTCCGGGTTGCCCTCGATCTTCCAGCCCTGCTTGGCGATCCAGCCGAGGTGCGTCTCGAGCACCTGGCCGAAGTTCATGCGGCCGGGGATTCCGAGCGGGTTGAGGATGACGTCCACCGGGGTGCCGTCCGGGAGGAACGGCATGTCCTCCACCGGCAGGATCTTGGCGATGACGCCCTTGTTTCCGTGACGGCCGGCGAGCTTGTCGCCCTCGGTGATCTTGCGCTTCTGGGCGATGAAGACCACGACGCGGCGGTTGACGCCGGAGCCGAGCTCGTCGTCGCCGTCCTCGGCGTTGAACTCCTTGACGGCGATGACCGTCCCCTGCTCGCCGTGAGGCACCTTCAGGGACGTGTCGCGCACCTCGCGGCTCTTCTCGTTGAAGATCGCGCGGAGCAGACGCTCCTCGGCGCTGAGCTCGGTCTCGCCCTTCGGCGTGACCTTGCCCACCAGGATGTCGCCGGGGCGGACCTCGGCGCCGATGCGGATGATGCCGCGCTCGTCGAGGTCCTTCAGCAGCTCCGGGCTGACGTTGGGGAGGTCACGGGTGATCTCCTCCTTGCCGAGCTTGGTGTCGCGCGAGTCGACCTCGTACTCCTCGATGTGGATCGAGGAGAGGGTGTCGTCCTTCACCAGGTCCTGGCTGAGGATGATCGCGTCCTCGAAGTTGTGGCCCTCCCACGTCATGAACGCGACGAGGAGGTTCTTGCCGAGGGCCAGCTCGCCGTTCTCGGTCGCGGGGCCGTCGGCGATGACCTCGCCGACCTCCACGCGCTCGCCGGCGGAGACCACGACGCGCTGGTTGTAGCTGGTGCCGTGGTTGGAGCGGTCGAACTTGCGCAGGTAGTACTCCTGCGTGCCGCCCTCGTCGAGCATGACGACGACCCGGTCGGCCGAGACCTCGCTGACGACGCCGGCCTTCGCGGCGGTGAGCACGTCACCGGCGTCGATCGCGGCGTAGCCCTCCATACCGGTGCCGACGAACGGCGACTCGCTGCGGAGGAGCGGGACGGCCTGACGCTGCATGTTGGCGCCCATGAGGGCGCGCTGCGCGTCGTCGTGCTCGAGGAACGGCACGAGCGAGGTCGCCACGGACACCATCTGGCGCGGGGAGACGTCGATGTAGCCGATCTCCTCGGGGAGGAACAGGTCGACCTCGCCGCTGCCGCCCTTCGGACGCGCGAGGACGTGCTTCTCGGTGAAGCGGCCCTTCGCGTCCAGCGGGGCGTTGGCCTGCGCGATGTTGAACTCGGTCTCCTCGGCGGCGGTGAGGTAGTCGATCTGCTCGACCACGGCGCCGTCGACGACGCGGCGGTACGGCGTCTCGATGAACCCGAAGGAGTTGATGCGGGCGAAGGTCGCGAGCGAGCCGATCAGGCCGATATTCGGGCCTTCCGGGGTCTCGATCGGGCACATGCGGCCGTAGTGCGAGGGGTGGACGTCACGGACCTCGACGCCCGCGCGGTCGCGGGAGAGACCGCCGGGGCCAAGGGCCGACAGGCGGCGCTTGTGGGTCAGGCCCGCGAGCGGGTTGTTCTGGTCCATGAACTGCGACAGCTGCGAGGTGCCGAAGAACTCCTTGATCGCGGCGACCACGGGGCGCACGTTGATCAGGGTCTGCGGCGTGATCGCCTCGATGTCCTGCGTGGTCATGCGCTCTCGGACGACGCGCTCCATGCGGGACAGACCGGTGCGGACCTGGTTCTGGATCAGCTCGCCCACCGCGCGGATGCGACGGTTGCCGAAGTTGTCGATGTCGTCCACCGCGAGGCGGATGTCGGCCTTCTTGCCGCCGCGGAGGCCCTCGAAGGTCTCGACGCCCGCGTGGATGCGGACGAGGTACTTGATGGTCTCGACGATGTCGGTGACGGTGAGCACCGAGTCGCTGAGCGGCTGCTCGAGGCCCAGCTTCTGGTTGATCTTGTACCGGCCGACCTTGGCGAGGTCGTAGCGCTTCGGGTTGAAGTAGAAGTTGTCCAGCAGCGCGCGGGCGGCCTCGGCGGCGACCTGCTCGCCCGGACGGAGCTTGCGGTAGATGTCGCGGAGCGCGTCCTCCTTGGTGAGGATCGTGTCCTTGGCCAGGGTCTCCTCGATCGAGGGGAAGCCGGCGAACTCGACGAGGATCTCCTCGCTGGTCATGCCCAGCGCCTTGAGGAAGACGGTGACGGACTGCTTGCGCTTGCGGTCGATGCGCACGCCGACCTGGTCGCGCTTGTCGATCTCGAACTCGAGCCAGGCACCGCGGCTAGGGATGACGCGGGCGGAGACGATGTCCTTGTCGCTGGTCTTGTCGGCCGTCTTGTCGAAGTAGACGCCGGGCGAGCGGACCAGCTGCGAGACGACGACGCGCTCGGTGCCGTTGATGATGAACGTGCCCTTGCCGGTCTGCAGGGGGAAGTCGCCCATGAAGACGGTCTGCGTCTTGATCTCACCGGTCTGGTGGTTCATGAACTCGGCCTCGACGTACAGCGGGGCGGCGTACGTCTTGCCGCGCTCCTTGCACTCCTCGATCGAGTACTTCTCCGGCTCGAGGTAGGGGTTCGTGAACGAGAGCTGCATGGTCTCGCTGAGGTCCTCGATCGGGGAGATCTCCTCGAAGATCTCCTCCAGCCCGCTGACCTCGGAGACGTCCTTGCGGCCGACCTTTTTGGCCTCGGCGACGCGCGCCTTCCAGGCCTCGTTGCCCACGAGCCAGTCGAAGGACTCGGTCTGCAGGGCGAGCAGGTCCGGGACCGTCAGCGTGTCGGAGATCTTGGCGAACGAGAGGCGGGATGCACCGCGTCCGTTCTTGATGGTGGTGGAAGTGGATGCGTTGCGAGCAGCAGCCAAGGGAATAACCTCCGTGAGCCCCGAGGGGCTTCTCGATTCCTTGTCGTCAGGTGGAGTGCGCCGCATCTCGCTGACCGTACGGAGTTCACCGCGGGCGAATGCGGGACGTACGGAACTGCCGACCACCATATGAGGGCAGGGAGAAGCGAGGCGCAAGGATCAACTATACGTCCGATTTCGCGACATGTCCAGCGGGATTCTTGACCTTCGTCCCGGTGTGGGGTATGTCCGCCTCTCGGCCGGCATCCGGACCCCCCGATCGGGTAGGGTCGCCACGTGCCCGACACTCCCCTGGTCATCTGCTTCGGAGAAGGTCTGATCGCGCTCGTCCCCACGACCGCAGGCCCGCTGGAGAACTGCCGCTCGTTCCACCGCTCCCTGGCCGGAGCCGAATGGAACGTCGCGATCGCACTGGCCTCCGCCGGGACCCGCGCCGCCGTGGTGTCCCGGGTCGGGGACGACGGGTTCGGCCGATTCCTCCGCGCCGAGCTGGAGGCGCACGGGGTCGACGCCTCGGCCGTCGTGACCGATCCCGACGCGCCCACCGGCCTCTACGTGAAGGAGCTGGAGGCGAGGCCCGACGGCTCGATCGACGGCCTCATGCACTATTACCGCCGAGGTTCCGCAGCCGCCGCCCTCTCCCCGGAGAGTCTGCGGACCCCGGAGGCGGCGCACCTCCTCGCGGACGCCGCCCTCGTGCACACGACGGGGATCACGCCCGCCCTCTCTGCCACGGCCCGCGCCGCGCAGGACGAGCTCTTCTCCTCTCCCGGATCCTCCTCCGACCCCCTCCCCGGGCCCTTCCGGGTGAGCTTCGACCTCAACTGGCGCCCCGCGCTCTGGCGCGGCCGCGAGGAGGAGGCGCGAACGCTCCTGAGCGACTACATGGCCCGCGCAGACATCGTCCAGTGCAGCGCCGCCGACGCCGAGGACCTCCTCGGCACGGGCGACCCCGACCGGCTGCGCGCGATGTTCCCCGCGCCCAGGCACCTCGTGGTGACCAGGGCCGACGGCGCCGTGGCCTTCGACGGCGACGAGCGCGCCGAAGCGCCAGCCGTCGACGCGCCCGTGGTCGAGACCATCGGCGCGGGGGACGCCTTCGCCGCCGGCTTCCTCGCCGGAGTGCTGGCCGAGCTCTCCCTGGCCGGCTGCCTCGCCAGGGCGCACCGGCTGGCGACACGGGCGCTGACGACCACCCGCGACCACGTCGACGGGGCGCTCAGCGTCCGATGACCGCCCGGCGGGTCGCGCGGAGCGGCTCGTTCACGGACTCCCCGCGGTGCTGCACGACGCGGACGAAGAGCACGTCCAGCAGGGCGAGCTGCGCGATCCGGCTCGACATCGCCGCCATCCGCAGCGGCGCCTCCTTCGCGTGCGTATGCAGCACGACCTCGCAGATGCGGTCGAGCGGGGAGTTCGGCGCATTCGTGAGGGCCACGGTCAGCGCCCCCGCGGCCCGGGCGACCTCGGCCCCGCGGCGGGTCTCCGCGGTCTCGCCGCTGTGGGAGATCGCGACCGCCACATCGCCGGGGGCGAGGAGCGCGGCTGCCGCGACCGCGACATGCGGGTCCCCGGAGTGGGCGGCGGCGAAGCCGATCCGGGAGAGCTTGAACTGCATGTCCTGCGCGGTGAGGGAGGAGGCCCCGTGCCCGAGCAGCTGCACCCTCGGTGCCGCGGCGATCGCCGCGGCCACGCGGTCAAGGACCGGGAAGTCGATCGCGAGCACCGTCTGCTCGATCGCCCCGACCTCGTGCGCGCCGATCTTGGCCGCGACCGTCGCGATGTCGTCGCCCAGATCGATCACCGTGTCGTCCAAGCCGAACCTGCCCTGCTCCACCTGCGCGACGGCGGCGGCCCGGGCGAAGGCGACGCGCAGCTCGCGGTAGCCGGAGAACCCCACCGTCTGCGCGAACCGGGCGACCGTCGACAGGGAGGTGCCGCACAGCCGGGCGAGGTCCGTGATCGCGAGGTCGACGACGAGCGTCGGGTCGCCGAGCACCTTCTCGGCCACTCGGGCCTCGGCCGCGCTCAGCCGGGGCAGGGCGCCTCGGACGGCGGCGATGACATCGACGTCCACGGAGCTCCTCCTCCCCTGCGCGTCCCGCGCGTCCCTCATCGGGTCACGCCGACCAGCCTCTCGCGCGCCACGGCCGATCCGATCCGACTCGCCGCACGGACGTCGAGGATCGGCAGCACGCCCACGGCGCCCTCGGCGGGGAGACCGACGTTCACGACCGCCGCGGACGGGGCGGCGAGGGCGACCGCGTCCAGCAGCGAGCGCTGCCGTTCGTCGGTGTCGATCCGGTCGACGAGCACGACGACCCGGAGGGACTCCCCCTCGGCGACGCCTTCTGCCTCTGCGACCGCCACGATCTCGCCTATCGCCGCGGCGCGCTCCGCCTCGGTGGCGCGGGCGGTGTCGAGCCGCACGCGCGGTCCGTCCCCGGCCAGAGTCGCGGCGACGTAGGCGCCGGCGCTGTCGACGGCGAGCGAGGAGCGACGGCGCGCGTCGAGCACGACGAGGCCCCGAGCGGGGGCGCCGAGGGCGGCCCGCGCGGTCACGGCCCGCCGCACGATCGCCTCGGCGTCGTATCCCGCCGCGTCGGAGCTCTCATCGCCATACCTCGCGTCGGAGGCCGCTCCCGTCTCGGCGGCTCGGAGCTTCGCCGAGAGCCGTGCGTTGCGGGCGCCGGCTTCCGCCACCCGCGCCCGGGAGAGCGAGCCGTCGCGCAAGGCGTCGACGATCGCGTCCCTGGCGGCGAGGAAGTCCCGCTCGTCCTGATCCGGCAGTGCGACATCGCCGGGGTTCGTCGGGTTGCCGATGCAGAGGAGGTCGGCGCCGGCGGCGAGCGCCCTCACCGCTCCCCCGCCGATCCCGACGGACTCACGGATCGCCGCCATGTCCAGGGCGTCCGTGATGATCACGCCGTCGAAGCCCTCGGCGCGGAGCATCCCGAGCACGTGGGGGTTGAGCGTCGCCGGCTCCTCGCCCCAGGCCGGGACCACGATGTGCGCGGTCATCACGGCGTTGACGCCCGCGGCGACCGCGGCACGGAACGGGGCGAGGTGGACCCGCTCGAACTCCGCAGGGTCCAGATCCACGGTCGGCAGGTCGTGGTGCGAATCCACGTGCGTGTCGCCGTGGCCGGGGAAGTGCTTGACGCAGGCCGCGACGCCCGCTCCCTGGATGCCCTCGATCTCCGCCACCGCATGGCGGGAGACCAGCTCGGCATCAGCGCCGAAGGAGCGCACGCCGATCACGGGGTTCCGCGGATCGGTGTTGACGTCCGCGACGGGGCCGAGGAGCACATCGGCCCCGATCGCCCGGACCCGGCGCGCGAGCTCGGCCCCCGTGGCACGGGTCGCGGCGACGTCGTCCAGCCCGCCGAGCTGGGCAGCGCCCGGCACGGTCGAGCCGGTGGCGGCCTCGATGCGGGTGACGCTGCCGCCCTCCTCGTCGATGCCGATGAGCGCGTCCGGATTGGCCGCGCGCAGGTCGGCGCTCAGCTCATGGATGCCCTCGCCCATGTTCTGCCCGAAGTACACGACCCCGGCCAGGCCCCGCCGCAGCTCCGTCCGCAGCCACGCGGGCGCGGTCGTGCCGAGGAAGCCGGGCCAGAGGACCCCGTTCGCCAGGCGCTCGAGCTCGTCGCTCATCCCTTCACCGCCCCCGCGACCAGGCCGCTGGACAGGCGGCGCTGGACGATCACGAAGAAGATCATGACGGGCACCGTGATGATGGTGGACGCGGCCATGATGCTGCCCCAGTCGTTGGCGTGCTCGCCGAAGAACGACTTCAGGCCGATCGCGACCGTGTACTGGTCGGTCGCGCCGCCGAGCATCGTCATCGCGAAGATGAACTCGTTCCAGGCGGTGATGAAGCTGAAGACGCTCGTCGCGACCAGGCCCGGCATCACCAGCGGCAGGAGCACCGAGCGGAACATCCGCCACCAGCTCGCGCCGTCGATGTAGGCGGCCTCCTCCAGCTCCACGGGCACTGCCTGGACGAAGCCGCGCAGCATCCAGATCCCGAAGGCGAGGGAGAGCGCGACGTACACGACCATGAGTCCCAGGATGCTGTTGAGCAGGCCGAGGCTCTTGACCTGCAGGAAGAGCGGGATCACCAGCGCCTCGAGGGGGACCATCTGCACGACGAGGATCATCAGCAGGATCGAGGTGCGGAACTTGAACCGGAAGCGGGCGACGGCGACGGCCGCCAGCAGGCACACGAACCCGCTGACGAGCACGGTGACGAGCGCCACGATCAGCGAGTTCCGGAGGAACGTCCCGAACCCGCCCTCGGTGAGCACGAAGGCGAAGTTGTCGAGCGACGGCTCCTTGGGCAGCAGCGACTGGCCGCCGCTGGAGGCCTTCTTGTCGAAGGCACTGGAGACCATCCAGTACACCGGGAACAGCGTGAACACAAGGACGGCGGCGACGCCGACCGTCAGGCCGATCCGGGACAGGACGCGGTTGCGGGGTTTCACAGCTCGTCCTCCTTCATGAGGGCGCGGATGTAGACGATCGTGACGCCCAGCAGCACGAGGGTGAGCAGCACCGCGAGCGCGGATCCGAACCCGTACCGGTTCTGGCCGAAGGACTCCACATAGGACCACACGCCGAGGTTGAGGACGGAGCGGTTTCCTCCGTTGCCCCCCGGCATCAGGTAGACCTGCGCGAAGACCTTGAAGTCCCAGATCGTGGAGAGGATGATCACGACCGAGAAGACCGGCCTCAGCGTCGGGAAGATGATCTTCCAGAAGCGGCGCCAGGCGCCTGCGCCGTCGAGGGCCGCGGCCTCGAGCATCTCCTTCGAGACGCCGAGGAGACCCGCCAGCACCGTGACGGCGACGAACGGGAAGCCGTGGTGGACGATGTTCAGCAGCACGATCGCATAGAACGCCCACTGGTTGGTGAACCAGTTGACCGGGCCGTCGATCAGGCCCCACTCCTGCAGGAGGGCGTTGAACACGCCGCGGTCCGCGTCGAAGATCCAGGTCCAGACGTAGGTCCCCGTGACCGCGGGCATCGCCCAGGCGATCATGATGCAGCTGGAGACGATGGTGCGCCACACCCGACCGAGGCGCGCCAGCAGCAGGGCGACGAGGGTCCCGACCGTGACGGTGGCGAACACCGCGACGGCGGCGAAGCCGACCGTGTTCGGCAGCACGACCGTCCACAGCGTCGGGTTCGTCAGCGCCTCGACGTAGTTGTCGAAGCCGATGAAGTTCGTCCGCCCCGTGTTGATCTCGCGGAGGCCGTAGTCCTGCAGCGAGAAGATGAAGACCTGGACCAGCGGCCAGAGCATCAGCACGGCAAGGATCGCCAGGCCAGGGGCGAGCAGCAGCCAGGGCCGGGCCGTGACCCAGCTCAGCTTCTTCTTGCGGCCGGACGGCCCGCCGGCCGCGGATGCGGAGCGTCGCTCCGAACCCGCGGCCGGCAGTGGTGCTTGCACCATCGTCATGGAATGCGTCCTACTTCTGGTTGAGCAGGCCGGTCATCTCCTCGGCGGCGTCCTTCGTCGCCGTGGCGACGTCCTTCTGCCCGCTGAGGATGGCCTGCATCATGGAGTTGGTCGTCTTCTTCGCCTGCACGGCGCCGAAGTTCGGGGTCACGGGCACCGAGGCGCCGCCCTCCACCATCTGCTTCGCGAACGGAGCGACGAGCGGGTCGGTGGAGGCGATGGCCTCCTTCATCGCGGACTGCACGCCGGGGAAGTAGCCGGTCTGGCCCGCCCACTTCTCGGCGAACTCACCCGTGGTCATCATCTTCACGAAGGCCCAGGCCAGCGCCGGCTCCTTGGTGTCCTTGAAGATCGACAGGTGCGAGCCGCCGAGCACGGACGGGGCGATCCCGCCATCCTTGCCGGGGATGACCGCGGCGCCGATCTTGCCCTCGAGCTCGGGGTTGGCCTCGATCAGGCTCTTCGGGGTCCACGAGCCGGAGAGCATCATGGCGACGTTGCCCTGGGAGAAGGCGTCCCGGAGGTCGGTCTCCTTCCAGGTGGTCGCGCCCGCCGAGGAGAACCCGTGCTTGGTCGCGAGGTCGGTGTAGAACTGGATGCCGTCCTGCGACTTCTCGCTGTTCAGCTCGCTCGTCCAGGTGCCGCCCTTCTCGGTGGCGACCTCTCCGCCGGCGCCCCAGACCCAGGGGTAGACCTGGAACTCGGCGTCGCCGGGCACGGGGAAGGGGAGCATGCCGGGCTTGGCCGCCTTGATGGCGTCGCCGGCCTTGACGATGTCGTCCCAGGTCTCGGGGGCCTTCAGGCCCAGCTCCTGGAAGACGTCGGTGCGGTAGACGATCGAGCGGACCCCGGCGTACCAGGGCATGCCGTAGAGCTCCTTGTCATAGGTGCCCGCGACCTTCAGGCCCTCGACGAGGTCGTCCTTGAGGCCCTTCTCGGCGTCGACGTACTGGTCGATCGGGAGGAGCGCCCCGGCGTCGGCGAACTCGGCCGTCCAGGTCGTGCCGGTCTCGGCGAGGTCCGGCGTGGTGCCGCCGGCGATCGAGGTCACGAAGCGGTCGTGGGCGTCCGCCCACTGCACCTCCTCGACCTTCACCGTGGCGCCGGTCTCCTTCTCGAAGGCCTTGGAGACCTCGTCGTAGAACGCGGAGGCGTCCGGATTGGTGCCCTTCATGATCCAGACGGTGAGGGTCTTGCCCTTGCCGTCGACCGGGCCGCTGGTCGCCGCCGGGGTGCTGCCGCCGGAGCAGGCCGCCAGACCCAGGGTCGCCGCGGCGCCGAGCGCCACGAGCGGGAGGATGCGCTTCTTCATCGGGGAATCTCCTCTTTGAAAGTTCCTGGGCGTCATCGGATTCGCTCGCCCGTCGGAAAAAGTATCCACGATGAACAAAATGTCTGCAAGTTGCTTCCAAGGTCGTGATGGACCCGTGATCTACCCCGGTCCCGGGCCCCGGACGCGGGGCCGATCGGCGGTTCGGCGTAGGCTCGGGACATGGGCCGCGTCCGGGGGAAGAGCGTCGAGCACCCCTCCGCGCGCCTGTCCTCCGGCTCCATCGCCCGGGTGACCCCCGCCGAGCACGGAGGCGGCTACGAGCTGCTCATCGACGACACCCCGCAGTCCCACGTCGACCTCGAGGACCCCACACATCTGCACTTCGAGTACGTGGTGCGGATGGGGGCCGTGATCGACACCATGCGCGAGCCGTCGACCCCGGTCACCGCGGTGCATCTCGGCGCCGGCGGCATGACGATCCCCCGCTACGTCGCCGCGACCAGGCCGGGATCCCGACAGCAGGTGATCGAGCTGGAGGCGCCGCTCGTCGAGCTCGTGCGCGAGCAGCTCCCCCTCCCCCGCGGCGCCTCGATCCGGGTGCGGATCGGCGATGCCAGGGAGGGGATCCGCCGACTACCTCCGGCGATGACCGGAGCGGTCGACCTCATCGTCGCCGACGTCTACTCCGGCGCGCAGACGCCGGCGCACCTCACGAGCGTCGAGTTCTACCGTGAGCTGGCGGGCCTTCTCACCGGGAGCGGCGTCCTCCTCGTCAACGTCGCCGATGGTCCTGGCCTCGCCTTCGCACGCCGCCAGGTCGCGACGATCGCGGCCGTGCTGCCGGAGGTCGCCGTCCTCGCCGATGCCCAGATCCTCAAGGGCCGCCGATTCGGCAACCTCGTCCTGGCCGCGTCCGCGACGCCGCTCCCGGCCGACGCGCTCCCCCGGATGCTCGCCGCCGGCCCCCACCCGGCGAAGATCGCGCAGGGCGCCGAGGTCGCCGCCTTCGCGCGGGACGCGACCATCGTGACCGATGCGACGGCGTCCGACTCGCCCCGACCCGACGCCTCCGTCTTCCTCCGCTGACTTCCTGCGCTGACGGGCGGCCCCCTCTCGTCCGGCGAGTTCGCCCCGCCGGGCGCGCCGACTCGCGATGCCGGGGGCGGGCAGGCAAACTGGAGGACGAAGGATCGCGGAGCGGAGAGGACGGACACGTGGGTTTCATCAAGGGATACGACTCCGGAACGCTCCGCGAACTGGTCGACCCGGCCGAGTGCGAGGCTCGCCTCGCCGAGATCGAGCAGCAGCGCAGCATCCCGGCCCTCCTGGAGCGTGTCTGGCTGCTGAAGGTGCTCGGACGCCTCGACGAGGCCCAGACCCTCGCGGACGAGACCGTGCGTCAGTCGCGCATGGCCGGCACCCGCAAGGATCTGCTGCGGGCTCGCATCCTCCGCGCCACCGTGCTGCAGTACCGCGGCGCCTACGCCGCCGCCGATCAGGAGCTCGCGACCTGCGTCGACGAGGCCGAGGGCCAGGGATGGACGGCCATCGCGGCCTTCGCCCACCAGCACCACGGGAAGACGGCCCTCGAGGCCGGGGACTTCGAGCAGGCCAGAGAGAGCTTCAAGCGCACGCTGTTCCTGCGCCGCGAGGCCGGGGCCGACGACGCCGCCCTGGAGTCGGCGCTGCTCGCGATCGAGACCGTCGAGCGGCTCCGAGACCCGGCGCTGGCCGTCGGCTGACGCCTGCGCGCCTGCGGTTCTGCGCTCGCGCTGTCGTTATCCGCTCGCGCTGCGGTTCTCTGCTCGCGCTGTCGTTGTTCGCTCGCGCTGCGGAATCCTGTTCACGCTGCGCCGATTCACGGCGCGCGGGCCGGAAATGACAGCGCGGATGCCCTCGATCACAGGAAACAGCAGCCCGAACGACGAGCAGCGTCCGTGATTCCTGGGAGCAATGGCGCCGATGTCCGTGGGATGACCTAGCCTTTTTCCATGGCAGATCTGGATCGTGTGCGGGTCTGGGGCGAGGCTCTGCTGCGGATGCATCTGGACACCTCATGGACGTTCGGGTTCGACAACGCCAAGCGCCGTGCGGGACAGTGCGACTTCCGGAATCGCAGGATCACCGTGTCCCGCTATCTCGCCGCGCGTTTCGAGGACGACGAGATCCATCAGGTGCTGCTGCACGAGGTCGCGCACGCCCTCGCCGGCCATGCGGCCGCGCACGGCGCGGCATGGAAGCGGATCGCCCGCGACATCGGCTACGTCGGCGGGACGACCCATTCAGGCGAGACGGCGACGGAGCTCGCACCATGGGTCGGCCGGTGCCCGTCCGGGCACACGGCCTTCCGGCACCGGCGCCCGTCGCGCCCGACATCCTGCGCCCAGTGCTCCCCCCGCTTCGAGGAGCGGTTCGCCTTCGAGTGGACGCGGAGGGAGATCACGTCCGCCGACCGTCTGGCGGCGAGGGCGCCGCGCTGATCGAGGGTTCGGGTGCGCTCGCCTCAAGACATGCGATCCCCCAGCGGACCTGGCAGACCTGGCGGACGTGGGCAGGAGCGATTCCCCGCTCCGGAAGTGTTTGGATGGGGCCATGAGGATCCTGCAGAAGCTCACTCTCGACACGGACGCCGATGCGGCCTGGCGCGCGCTCCACTCCCCGACGGTGCTCGCGGAGATGTACGGTCCATTCGTCGTCGTCACGCCCCTGGACCAGACTGAGGCGCAGGTCGTGGCGTCCGAGCTGGACCCGCGGGAGTCCGTCGCCGTGCAGCTCCGTCTGCTGGGCCGGTTCCCGATCGGTCGCCAGCTCATCTCCGTCTCGGAGCGGGTGGAGGAGCACCGGGGCGCCACGGTGCGGATCCTGCGGGACAGCGGGATCCCGCTGACCGGGCCGCTCGCCGGGCTCGACGTCTGGGACCATCAGATGGCCGTGTCCCCGGCGCCCGGAGACTCGTCCCGCACGCTCTGGCGTGAGCGCCTCGTCATCGGCGGCCCCGGTGCCGCCCTGCTCTGGCCGTCGCTCTGGCTCATCTGGCAATGGCGTGCCCGCCGGATCCGCTCCCTCGCCCGTACCTGGGCGCACGATCCCGAGTCTCCCGCCTCGCCCGCCTCCCTCTAGGGCTTTCTGACCTTCGCCTTCTGGCCCTTCTGGCCTTTGGCCTTCTGGCCTTCTGGTCCTTCGCGCCTCTTCGTCCCGCCTGCTTCCTCTGCCCCGCCGTTTCTGCCCCGCCGTGGCAGAAACGGCGGGTTGGGAGGCCCCTCAACCCACAGGAAGTGCCCCGCCGTGGCAGGAACTGTGAGTTAGGAAGCTCAACCCGCAAGAAGTGCCCCGCCGTGGCAGGAACTGTGGGTTGGAGGGCTGTTCAACCCACAAGAAGTGTCACGCCGGGGTAGAACTTGCGGCTCAGGAGAGCCAACCCGCAGAACATGCCCCGCCGGGGCGGATCCTGTGGGTTGGGAAGCCGCTCAACCCACAAGTTCTGCCACGGCGGGGCACAAAAAGCCCAAGCCCAAGCCCAAGCCCAAGCGATCAGTCGGCGGCCAGGGCCTCGACCGGCACGACCCGCGTCGCGAGCCGGGTCGGCGCCACCGAGGCGACGAGGGTCAGCACGGCCGTGGCGACGACGATGATGACCACCGGCACCCACGGCACGGCAGGCGCCACGAGCCCCGCAGGCTTGAGCTCCGGGATCGTCGGAACGGAGCCGAGGAGCGACTGCGCGGCGATCCACCCATAGCCGATGCCGAGGACGAGACCCGTCAGCGTCGCCGCGACCGTGATGTGCACAGCCTCCAGCAGCACCATCAGACGCACCTGACGTCCGGTGAGCCCGATCGCCCGAAGGAGCCCCAGCTCCCGGCGACGCTGCACGACACCGATCGTGAGGAGGTTCACCAGGCCGACGGCGGCGATCACCGCCGAGATCGCGACGAGGACCATCATGATCGAGGCGAACGCGTCCATCGGCGCGAAGAACAGCTGCGCGTCATCGCCCTCGGTCTGGCGGATCAGCAGCGCCTTGGCCGACTCCATCGCGACCGCGAACATCGTCACGAGCGTGACGCCCATCACCACGCCGATCGCGGTACGGCTGGACCGCTCCGGATAGCGCAGCGCGTTCTCCGCAGCGAGCCGGGCGGTGGGCCCGGAGCCGAACAGCCGCCCGACCAGGCGCAGCACCGGAGGCATCACGAGCGTCGCGCCGACGGAGAGGCCCGTGAAGGAGAGCACTCCGCCGAAGAACGCGATCACCACGCCGAGCGGCGTCACCAACCCGACACCGACGCCGGCGACCAGCAGCGCGACCCCGAGGATCAGCAGCACGAGCGCACCGACATTGCGGGCGGGACGGGTCGCGACCTCGTCATGGGTGCGGTCGGCCGACCCCCCGAGCGCCTGGAGGGGCGTCACGACGAGGACCCGACGCGACCCCGCCCAGGCGGCGATCCACGTGGTCAGCGCGACACCGAGCACCGGAAGGATGACCCCGGGCTGGAGCAGCGAGAAGTCCGTCGGCGGATGCGGCAGCACCTGCGCGCCGATGAGCGCGCCGATCGCCGACGCGCCGACGCCGACGCCGAGCCCGAGCACCGCGCCGAGCACGCCGACGATGAGGCCCTGTCCTGCGACCTCGGCCCGCTGCGAGCGCGCGGAGGCACCGATCAGACGCATCAGGGCGATGCGGCGAGTGCGCCCGGCGACAATGGTGGCGAAGGTGTTGGCGGTCACGATCGCGGCGACGTACATCGCGACAGCGGTGAGCAGGACCGAGAGGATCGAGACGACCACCGCGAGCGTCCCGCTGTTGCCGATGAGCGGGTCGGCCTGCAGCATGGCGCCGATGTAGACGGTCACCTCGACCAGGAACACGCCGAACGCGGCGGCGAGGGTCGCCACGAGGATGCTCGCACCCATGCCGCGATCGCGCAGCCAGCTCAGACGCGCAGGGGTCAGCGGCGTCTCCAGGAGCGTTCCCGAGACAGTCGCGGCGGTCATGCCGCCACCTCCGCGGCGAGCATGTACGCCGAGATCTCCTCGGCGCTCTGGCGCGGGTGGTCGGCGACGATCCTGCCGTCGCCGAGGAACAACACCCGGTCGGCGTGGCTCGCGGCAATCGCGTCATGCGTCACCATCGCGATCGACTGGCCGTGATCCCGGCTGGCGGCGGCGAGGAGCTGAAGCACCTCGCGACCGGTGGCCGAGTCCAGGTTGCCTGTCGGCTCGTCGGCGAAGACCAGGTCGGGGGCGGTGGCCAGCGCCCGCGCGATCGCGACGCGCTGCTGCTGTCCGCCCGAGAGCTGGTGCGGACGGTGGCGCAGGCGCTTGCCGAGCCCGAGCGTCTCGACCAGGCCATCGATCCGCGCGCGCTCGACCGCCGAGGGCCGGCGCCCGTCGAGCTCGAACGGGAGCAGGATGTTCCCGAGTGCATCGAGGGTGGGGACGAGGTTGAACGCCTGGAAGATGAAGCCGACGCGACGGCGGCGCAGGATCGTCAGATCGAGGTCGCTGAGCCCGGTGATCTCCGTGTCGCCGATCCACGCCAGCCCCTCGGAGGGTGTGTCGAGGCCGGCCATGATGTGCATGAGGGTGGACTTGCCGGACCCGGACGGGCCCATGATGGCGGTGAACTGTCCGCGGCGGATGCCGACGCTGACATCGTCGAGGGCACGGACCGCACCCTCACCCGCGCCGTAGTTCTTGGTCAGGTGCTGGACGCGGGCGGCGAGGCCCAGGTCGCTGGTCGTGATCTCCATGCCTTCGACGCTACGGAGCGGCTCGTCCCGCCGCGTCGGCCGTCGGATGCATCCCCGTACATCGCGAGGATGATCCGCGGTTGCCGTGCGGGGGCGGATCCTGGCGGGCGGGGTTGGGTGGGGCGAGGTTGGGGCGGGGCAGGTCGGGCCGGGCCGGGGTGTGCGGGCGCAGTTTGTGCCCCGGCGTGGCAGCTTCTGTGGGTTCAAGGGACGTCGAACCCGCACGAACTGCCACGGCGGGGCAGGACAGAGCGGGATGAGCCCTTCGACCCCTGACAGTCCTGTGGGCTCGGCTTACGCGCCACGGCGTGGCAGCTTCTGTGGGTTCAACGGGTGCCGAACCCACACGAACTGCCCCGGCGGGGCAGAAACGGCGGGGCAGAAACGGCGGGGCAGAAACGGCGGGGCAGAAACCGACGGACAGAACGGACCCACAGAAACCGACGGACAGAAACGGCCCGGAACAAGCCCCGGCCCCGGAACGACGCGGAGCCCGCCCGGGATCAGGTCAGGCCGTGCTCGAAGGCGAAGACGACCAGCTGCACGCGGTCGCGCAGACCCAGTTTGGTGAGGATCCGGCTGATGTGGGTCTTGACCGTCGCCTCGGAGAGGAACTCGCGAGCCGCGATCTCGGCGTTCGAGAGGCCCCTCGCCGCGAGCGCGAAGATCTCCCGCTCCCGTTCGGTCAGATCCTCGTAGGTCGGCGGCACGGGCGCCTTCTGCGGCGACGAGAAGTGGGCGAACAGCTCCCGGGTCGCGGAGGCCGCGATGACGCTGGACCCGGAATGGACGGTACGGATCGCGGCGAGGAGGAACTCCGGATCCGCGTCCTTGAGCAGGAACCCGCTCGCCCCCTGCCGGATGGCCTTCGCGGCCGCCTCATCGAGGTCGAAGGTGGTGAGCATCACGATGCGGGGCGGATCGGGCTCGCCGAGGATCTGCGCCGTGGCGGTGAGCCCGTCCATGACCGGCATGCGGATGTCCATCATCACCACGTCGGGCCGGGCGCTGCGCACCACCTCGATCGCCTCCGCGCCGTCGCCGGCCTCACCGACCACCTCGAGGTCGGGCTGGGAGGAGACGAGCATGCGGATGCCGGCACGGAACAGCGCCTGGTCGTCCACGAGCACCACCCGGATCATGCGGGACCTCCGATCGGGAGCGCGGCGTTCACGACGAACCGATCGCCCACCCGCTCGGCCGTCAGCGTACCGCCCACGAGCTGGGCGCGCTCGCGCATCCCCACGAGCCCATGCCCTCCGGGAGAGGAGACATGACCGGCGCCGATGTCGTTCGCAACGCCGATGTCCACACGATCGACCCACCAGGACAGGCGGACGTCGACGTCGCCTCCGCCATGCCTCAGGGCATTCGTGAGCGCCTCCTGCAGGATCCGGTAGACGGCGAGCTGGATGGCGGCGGGGGGCTCGCCCGGCGGCATCGGATCGACGGTCACGCGCGGCTCGACGCCCGCGGCCCGCACCTGCCCGTACAGGGTCTCCAGATCCGCCAGCGTGGGCTGCGGGCCCTGGCCCTGGCTGTGCCTGAGCTGCGTGAGCAGCAGCCGGACGTCCGACAGCGCGGCGCGGGCGGTCTGCCCGATCGTGGTGAGTGCGGCCGTCGCGGACGCGGGATCCGCCGCCGCCGCATACCTGGCGCCGTCGGACTGGGCGATCACGACCGCGAGGGAGTGCGCCACCACGTCGTGCATGTCGCGGGCGATCCGCACCCGCTCCTGCTCGGTCGTCGCCACGGCCTCGGCATGCACCTGCGCCTCCCTGGTGCGCCGGCCCTTCAGGATCGACCGCCAGAGGAGGCCTCCGCCCCAGCCGACCACGAGCGTCAGCCCCGCGAGCGAGGTAGTGATGACGAAGACCGTGGCGACGCGGATCCCGATCTGATCGTCCGCGATCAGCTGTCCATGGATGATCAGCGTGAAATACCCGCCGGCGACCACGCCGCCGAGCGCGGCCGACGCCCCGCCGAGCCACATCATGGTCCTCGTGCCCCAGGCCGCGGTCGCGAACAGCACGATCGGGATCGCGAGGTTGTAGCCCGACGGCCAGAACCCGACGGCCATCTGCATGGCTGCCGCCGTCCAGGCGACGATCAGCGCGAGCCGTGGAGAGATTCGACTGATCGCCGCAGCACCCCAGAACACCACGCCCACCACCACATAGAGGGCGACGGTCATGCTCGACGACGGGAGCCACCGGCTGATCTCCCCGGACGAGATGACGAGCGAGATCGGCGTGGTGACGAGAAGTCCGAGCGCCGCGCCGACGATGTCGAACACGAGCCAGACACGGGGAACGGAGCGGAACACCCCCTCACGCTACGCGAGCGCCCGGCGGCCGACATCCATCGCGCGATGTATCCGCGGGCGGGCCGGCGTGCGTGCCTCGTCCGGATCGGCCCCGGGGTCGGCGTCCGGTCGACATCACCGGACGCGTGGGGTCAGCAACGCGGGGCGCCTGGGGTCGGTACCGCGGGGCGCCTGGAGCCGGCACCGCGGGGGCCCGAGAGCCAGAGACCGCACCCACGCTGCGGATATCTGGGGGCGCTGCAGTTTCCTGCGCACGCTGCAGATCCCTGGGGGCACGCTGCAGCTTCCTGCGCACGCGCCGCAAATCTGCGCAGCGCACGCGGAAAACAGCAGCGCGGGGTCGAACTTGCCATCGCGGACGAGCGGGCCAGGTGGACGTGCAGGCCGGGCGGACCGGGCGGACCGGGCGGACCGGGCGGACGGGGCGGACGGGGCGGGGCGGGGCGGGTGGACCGAGCGGATAGACCGGCAAGCGTCGGACGACTCCGGCGGCATCACCTCACGCTGCCGTTTCCTGGGGCGCTGCCGTTTCCTGGGGCGCTGCCGATTCCTGGGGTGCGCTGCCGTTTCCTGGGGGCACGCTGCAGTTTCCTGCACACGCGCCGCAAACCTGCGCAGCGCACGCGGAAAACAGCAGCGCGGGCCAAACCTGCCACCTCAGGCGGGCCGGAGGAGCGGGCCGGAGGAGCAGGCCGGACGAGAGGGCCGGGCGGGCAGCGGACGACTCGGGAGATATCTCCTCGCGCTGCCGATTCCCGCTTGCGCTGCGAAAATCTGAGCCGCGCGAACAGGAAACAGCAGCGCGTCCGTCAGAACGAGAGCGCGGACCAGGAAATGACAGCGCGAGCAAGGAATGACAGCGCGAGCAAGAAACAACAGCGCGAGCAAGAAACAGCAGCGCGAGCGAGGAACGACAGCTCGAACGGGAAACGGCAGCGCGATCCCGGAAAGCGCGGGCGGGGACCGACCCGGTCAGCGGAGGAGGCGGCGGAGCGCCTCGCGGTCGGGCTTGGCCGAGGCCAGGAGCGGGAGGACGTCGACGAGGACCACCCGCGACGGACGGGCAGGGGCACCGACCTCGGCAGCCGCCGCCGCGCGGACCCGGGCGAGCAGGCCATCCACATCGGGAACGGGATCGCCCGACGCCTCCCCCACCGGCTCGCTCGCCGATCCGCCCACCGGCCCGCCCGACACGTCCGCCCGAGCGACGACGACGACCGGGGACTGCCCCCACCGCTCGTCGTCTCCGCCCAGGACGACGGCGTTCTCGAATCCGCGGACTCCGCGCACCGCACGCTCGACCCGGTCGAGCGACACGTTGACCCCGCCGGAGACGATCACATTGTCGGCGCGGCCGAGCACCCGTACGGTGCCTGCGCCCGCGGCGGCCTCGTCCACCGTGCCGAGGTCGCCCGTGCGGTACCAGAGCGCCCCGGCATCGTCCGGCACGAACCGGTCCGCCGTCTGCGCCGGATCGCCGAGGTAGCCCGCGGACAGGGTCGGCCCGCCGATCCAGAGCTCCCCCTCGACCGCACGCACCGCCACGCCGTCGAGCGGTACGCCGTCGTAGACGCAGCCGCCGCTGGTCTCGCTGGAGCCGTAGGTGCGCACGACACGCGCCCCCAGCGCGGTCGCCCGGTCCCGCAGGGGCGCCGGCAGCGCCTGGCCGCCGACGAGGATCGCGTCGAACCCGGCGAGCGCGGCACGGATCCGATCCTCCTTCTCGGCGGCGTCGACGAGCGTCGCCAGCTGCGCGGGGACGAGCGAGGTGAGCCGCACCCGGCCGTCGGGCATCCCGAGGGCGGCATCGGCGAAGGCTCCCGCGTCGAAGCGCCCGCCCAGCACGACCGGGTCGGTGCCGGCGAGGATCGAGCGCACCAGGACCTGGAGGCCGGCGACGTAGCCTGCGGGGAGCGCCAGCAGCCAGTTCCCCGCCCCGATCCGCGCGGCCGTCGCCGCGGCGCTCGCCCGCAGCGCATCGGCGCTCAGGACCACCCGCTTCGGCACGCCGGTGGAGCCCGACGTCGCGATGACGACGGCCGTCCCCTCCGGCACCCGGTCGGCCTCCCCCGGCGGGAAGCCCAGCGCGAGCGGCTCGAGGCCGTCGAGCGCGCCCTCGAGCGCCCGGCGCACCGCGCCGGGCTCCGAGGAGTCGACGGATCGCAGGCGGATCATCTGTTCAGAAGTGCCAGGGGTACGGCGACCAGTCCGGCTCGCGCTTCTCCAGGAACGCGTCGCGCCCCTCCACGGCCTCGTCCGTGCCGTAGGCGAGCCGCGTGGCCTCCCCCGCGAAGACCTGCTGCCCGACGAGCCCGTCGTCCACCGCGTTGAAGGCGAACTTCAGCATCCGGATCGCGGTGGGCGACTTGGTGAGGATCGTGCGGGCCATCGCGATCGCCTCCCGCTCCAGCTCCGCATGCGGCACGACCCGGTTCACGGCGCCTGCCTCGTAGGCGCGCTGCGCCGAGTACTCCTCGGCGAGGAAGAACACCTCCCGCGCGAACTTCTGCCCGGTCTGCCGCGCCATGTACGCCGAGCCGTAGCCGGCGTCGAAGGATCCGACGTCGGCATCGGTCTGCTTGAACCGGCCGTGCTCGGCCGAGGCGATCGTGAGGTCGCAGACGACGTGCAGCGAATGTCCGCCGCCGGCGGCCCAGCCGGGAACGACCGCGATCACCACCTTGGGCATGAAGCGGATGAGGCGCTGGACCTCCAGGATGTGCAGCCTGCCCGCACGGGCGGGGTCCCGGACCTCGCCCTCGGCCTCCGAGTACTTGTACCCGTCGCGGCCGCGGATGCGCTGATCCCCGCCGGAGCAGAACGCCCATCCGCCGTCCTTCGGGCTCGGTCCGTTGCCGGTGAGCAGGACGACGCCGATCCGGGGATCCTGCCGCGCGATGTCGAGCGCGCGGTGCAGCTCGTCCACGGTGTGCGGCCGGAAGGCGTTGCGCACCTCCGGCCGATCGAACGCGACCCGCGCGATCCGGCCGTCCGTGGAGACGTGCGCGGTGATGTCGGTGTAGGCGTCGGCACCCGGCGCGAGCGTCCACTCCTCGGGATCGAACAGGTCGGAGACAGCGGATTCGGTCACGTCGTCCAGCCTATTCCGTGCGCCCCCGGCGGAGCCTGCGGAACCCGTCCGACGCCGCGCCGAAGAGCACCCCCAGGAACATCACCGTGAGGACGACGTCGAGGATCGTCACCACCGTCCCCTCGGCCGCGCCGAACAGCGCCGTGAGGTCGGGATGCAGCAGACGGTGCTGCCAGATCAGGATCAGGGCGGCGACCGCCGTCACGGCGGCCAGCAGCACGTTGGCGACGACGAGGGGGACGGTCCACCGGCCCCGGACCAGCACGACGCCCGCAACGAGGACGGTGAGCGTGAGGACCGCCAGCAGACCGATGCCGTAGCCCGGCCACAGGTCGAAGGCGAACACGTGCACGGCCTGGGGTCCCCAGCCGAGGAAACGGTCCCAGAGCACGGTCCCGGCGAGGATCACGGCCATGACCGCGGTCGCCGCGAAGTCCGAGACGGCAGCGCCCCGGGACTCCAGCGTCGGAAGCTGATCCGGGCTCCACTCTGTGATGCCCTCCCCGCTGGACCCGGTGCGCTCCAGGATGACGAAGACGAGGGTCGTCCAGAACGCGATCTGCACCGCGCCCTGCAGGACGCCGGCGATGATCGCGCCGATCACGTCGCCCACGCCGCCGCCCTGGAGGAGCGTGGCGATCGAGACGCCGACCGCGATGCACGGGATGGCGACGATCAGGAGGAGACGCAGCAGCCGCAGCCATGGCGCGTAGTAGCGGGGGCCGATGAGCCACAGAGGGCGATCCGTGAGCGAGGCGGCATAGGCGATCGGGTCGCCCAGCGCGGCGACGACCGCACGCTCGGCGTCGTCCCTGCCCTCGCCCGCCTCCATGCGCGGCTCGACCTGGTCCGCGACGGCCGCCTCCACCTCGGCGCGGACGTCGTCCCTCGCGGACGCGGGGACGGATCGGGCGACGGCTGCGGCGTAACGGCTCGCGTAGCGGGCACCGGTCGTGGTGCGGGTCATGTCAATGCTCCGTTTCGGTGAGAGCGGCGGTCGCAGCAGCGATGGCGGCGACCTCGCGGATGAGGGTCTCGGCGAGCCGGAGGCCGGCCGGGGATGTGCGGTAGAACTTGCGCGGCCTCGCCTCGTCGGTGTTCCACTCGCTGTCCAGGAACCCCTGCTTCTCCAGCCTGCGGAGGAGGGGGTAGAGGGTGTTGGCGTCCGTCGGGAATCCGGCGGCCGCCAACTGCTCGAGCAGGCCGTACCCATAGCCCGGCTCCCGCAGGAGGCGGAGGCTTGCGAGCACGATCGTGCCGCGCCGGAGCTCCTGGAGATGGCCGTCGAACTCGTCCTGACTCATGTTCATCACTATATAGTGCGTCGCACAGTATCGTCAATGACACGGCGTTGTGCGATCAGTGGACAGGGGCGGGCGGGCATGATGGACGCATGATCCCGACGCTGGCAGAGCTGCTGGACACCGCACGCGTGGTCGCGCTCCCCCTGAACACCCGGTTCCGCGGCATCGACGTCCGCGAGGCGCTCCTCTTCGAGGGCCCGGCGGGATGGGCGGAGTTCTCGCCGTTCACCGAGTACCCGGATGCCGAGGCCGCGGTCTGGCTCGCCGCCGCGATCACGGACGCCTGGGAGGAGCGCCCCACGCCGCTGCGGGATCGCGTGCGCGTGAACGCGACCGTCCCGGCCGTCGCCGCCGATCGCGTGGCCGAGGTGCTCGCGCGCTTCGACGGCTGCCGGACGGCGAAGGTGAAGGTCGCAGAGTCCGGGCAGACGATCACGGAGGACGTGTCCAGGGTCCGCGCCGTGCGCGAGGCGCTGGGCCCGGAAGGGCGCATCAGGGTCGACGCGAACGGCGGATGGAGCGTCGACGAGGCCGAGCGGGCGATCCACGCACTCGCCGAGTTCGACCTGGAGTACGCCGAGCAGCCGTGCGCCACCGTCCCGGAGCTCGTCGAGCTCCGCGGGCGCATCCGCTACATGGGCATCCCGGTCGCCGCGGACGAGAGCGTGCGCAAGGCCGCGGACCCGCTCGCCGTGGCGCGTGCCGGCGCCGCGGACCTGCTGGTGGTCAAGGCGCAGCCGCTGGGCGGGATCCGACGGGCCCTGGCGATCGTCGCGGAGGCGGGGCTCCCCGCCGTCGTCTCCAGCGCCCTGGACACCGCGGTCGGGCTGTCCCAGGGCGCGGCGCTCGCCGCCGCCCTCCCCGAGCTGGACTACGACTGCGGGCTGGGCACCGCGTCCCTGTTCGCCGACGATGTCGCCGACGCCCGCCCGGACGGCGGGAGCGTCCCGATCGGACGCGTCGTCCCCGATCCCGACGCACTGGCGCGGCTCGAGGCCCCGTCCGACCGCAGGGCCTGGTGGCTGGATCGCCTGACGCGCTGCCACGCCGCCCTCACGGACGACCCCTCCGCCTGACGCGGGACGACTCACCCCACTCGGCCCCGGCGCGTAGGCGGGCCGACCAGCCGATCAGGCGGTCAGCCGATCAGCAGCTCGACCATCCGGCCGAGCTCCGTGCTCCCCGTCCGGCGGAGCTGTGCCGCATCCTGCCCGGCCATCGCACCGCGCACCGTCATGCCCTCCCAGACCATGAGGAGGGTGCGCGCGGCGAAGTCCGGCGTGACACGGAGCGTCATCGCCCCCGTCTCCACGACATCGGCGATGACGCGGGCGATCCCCTCGACCATCTGCTCCTCCTGGGCGAGATAGGCGCGACCGAACGCCTCGTCGCGGAGCGCCCTGATGCGGATCTCGCTGAGCAGCATCACCCCGAGCCGATCGTCGCTGCCCGCATCCATGACCTGCTGGACGAGGGCGGTGGCATCGCAGTGCTGCGCCAGGCCGCCGGACGCGGTCAGCTCGCCGATGCGGGCGCGGACGGCGTTCAGCCGCTCCGCGGTGACGGAGCCGGCCAGCATGAGGAAGAGCTCGTCCTTGGACTCGAAGTTCGAGTAGAACGCGCCCCGGGTGAAACCGGCCCGCTCGCACACCGCCTCCACCGTCGCGCCGTCCAGCCCCGCCTCGGCGAACACCTGGGTCGCCGCATCCAGCAGGCGCGCACGGGTGTTCTCCCTGCTCCGCGTCGCGGTCGTCATCTTCCACCTCCTGCCCGTGCGGCGTCCTCGCCGCCGGGCGAACCTCTGGAGCGAGCCGCCGATTCACACCCGGCGCACAGGCTCACACGATCTTCTCGTCCTACGATACACTCACGTATCGGATACATGACTGTATCGAACCCGCCTGCGAAACCTCTCGGAGGATCTCCGTGTCCACACTCCTGTCGTCGCTCGGACGCTGGTCGTTCCGTCACCCCTGGCGGGTCCTGTTCTCCTGGCTGCTCGTGCTCGGCATCGCCGGAGGCGGCGCGCTCGTGCTCGGCTCCGGCACCGACAACACCTTCTCGATCCCGGGGACCGAGTCCCAGGCGGGGCTCGAGCAGCTGGAGCGCACGTTCCCCCAGGTGAGCGGCACGAGCGCGCAGTTCATCGTCGTCGCGGCGAGCGGCGACAAGGTGACCGATCCGGACTACCGCACGGACATCGAGCACGCGGTCACGGAGCTGGGCGGCCTGAAGGGCGTCCTCGCCGCCACCTCCCCGTTCGACGAGAACATCACCGGGATGGTCAGCGACGACGACTCCGCCGCCATCGTACGGATGCAGTTCGACGGCCAGGCCTCCGACGTCTCCGAGGGCACCAAGGAGGATCTGCGCGGGATCGTGCAGGACCTCCAGGCCGAGCTCCCCGACGGCGCGCAGGCCGTCCTCGGGGGCGATCTGTTCGCGATGTCCATCCCTGCCGTCTCGCTGACCGAGGCGGTCGGGCTGATCATCGCGCTCCTCGTGCTGATCGTGACCTTCCGCTCCTTCGTCGTCGCCGGTCTCCCTCTCCTGACCGCGATCCTGGGCGTCGGCATCTCGATGGCCGCGATCTTCGCCGCCACCGCGTTCGCGACCGTGTCCTCCACGACGCCGCTGCTGGCCCTGATGCTGGGCCTGGCGGTGGGGATCGACTACGCCCTCTTCATCGTCGCCCGACATCAGGACCAGGTGCGCGAGGGGGTCGACCCCGAGGAGTCCGCGTCCCGTGCGACCGGAACGGCGGGCTCGGCGGTCGTCTTCGCCGGGATCACGGTGCTCATCGCCCTGATCGGCCTCGGCTTCGCCGGGATCCCGTTCCTCACCACGATGGGGATCGCCGCGTCCGTCGCCGTCCTCATCGCCGTGCTCATCGCCGTCACCCTGACCCCGGCGATGCTCGGATTCGTCAAGGGACGCGTGGCAGGACGGCCGCGCAAGGAGCGGAGGCCGCGCAAGGGGAAGACCGCGGCGAAGCCCCGGGTCGGCTTCGCCGCACGCTGGGTCGGCGGCGTGACCAGGCATCCGGTCCTGGTCGCCCTCGCGGTCGTGCTCGGCCTCGGCGTCGTCGCCGTCCCCGCGGGGAGCCTCGCCCTGGCCCTCCCCAACGCCGGCGTGCTGCCGAAGGGGTCCGAGGCCAGGGAGGGCTACGACCTCACGGCCGAACACTTCGGCCCCGGCTTCAACGGCCCCCTCATCCTGACCGGCACGATCGTGACCTCCACCGACCCGCTGGGCCTGATGAAGGACCTCGGCGACGCGGTCGAGAAGATCCCCGGCGTCGCCGAGGTCGCCCTCGCCACCCCGAACGAGACGGCGGACACCGGCATCGTCCAGGTGATCCCCGAGTCCGCCCCCGACGCGCCCGCCACCGCCGACCTCGTCCGCGAGCTCCGCGCGCACCATGACGAGTGGCTCGACGAGTTCGGCGTGGATGTGAAGGTGACCGGCTTCACCGCTGTCGCGATCGACATCTCCGACCAGCTCGGCGCCGCCCTCCTCCCCTTCGGCATCTTCGTGATCGGGCTGTCCCTGGTGCTGCTGACCATCGTCTTCCGCTCGATCTGGGTCCCCGTCACCGCCGCCCTCGGCTATCTGCTCTCGATCGTCGCCGCCTTCGGCGTGGTCTCCGCCGTCTTCGAGTGGGGATGGTTCGCCGATGCGCTGCACGTCGCCCGGACGGGACCGATCATCAGCTTCATGCCGATCGTGCTCATGGGCGTCCTCTTCGGCCTCGCCATGGACTACCAGGTGTTCCTCGTGTCCCGCATGCGCGAGGACTACGTGCACGACCCGGAGTCGAAGGACCCGAGGACGCGTCGCGCGGCGGCGGTCCGAGCCGTCCGCACCGGCTTCGTCGGCTCGTCCCGGGTGGTGACGGCGGCGGCGCTGATCATGTTCGCCGTGTTCGTCGCGTTCGTCCCCGAGGGGGACTCCTCGCTGAAGCCGATCGCGCTGGGCCTCGCCGCGGGCATCGTGATCGACGCGTTCCTCGTGCGGATGACGCTGATCCCCGCCCTCATGGCGATCCTGGGCGATCACGCCTGGCGGATCCCCGGCTGGCTGTCCCGGATCCTCCCGCACGTCGACATCGAGGGCGAGGCCGTCGAGCGGGAGCGCGCGCTGGAGTCCTGGCCCGGCGACGGCTCCGTCGTCGCCGCCGACGGTCTCGTCGTCGCGGCGGACGCCCCGATCCTGGAGGACGTCTCGCTGCGCGTCGCCCCGGGAGCCGCCCTCGTGCTGACCGGGTCCGACGCCGCGGTCCGGCGCGCCCTCGCGCTCACGCTCGCCGGGCGCATCCCCGCGGCCGCGGGCCGTGTCCGGATCGCCGGTCACCTCCTTCCGGGCCGCGCCGCCTGGGTGCGCGCGCACGTCGGCTGCATCTCGGTCGCTACGTCGTCCGATCCGCTCGGCGACCTGCGCGACGTCCTCCGCGGACGCACCTCGCTCGTGATCATCGACGGCCTCGACGCCCTCTCCCCCGCCGCCCGCGACCAGGCGGCGGCGATCCTCCGCGATGCCGCCGCGCGCATGGCCTCGGCCCGCGGCGGCAGGACCGCGAGCCCGCTCGCGGTCCTCGTGACCGCCGGATCCGCCGAGGACGCACGACGGACGCTCGCCGACGCCGGATGGGCCGCCGCACCCTCGCTCGACCTGTCCGGCCTGTCCGGTCTGTCTGGCCTGTCCGGCCTGTCCGGCCTGTCCGGCCACGCGCGCCCCGCGCAGGCGGGTGGCACCCTCGATCCCGATGGCTCCGCCGGTCCTGCCGGTCCCGCTGGCTCCGACGAGCCTGCTGGCGCCGGCTCCGGCTTCGCCGCGCTCGGGCTGCCCGATCCGGAGAGCGGCGGCGACCCCGGCCCGTCCGGTTCCTCCGACCCGACAGGTTCCTCCGACCCGTCCGACCCCTCCGACCGCGACGAGGTGACCGCATGACCACGCGCTTCTCCACCCTGATCGAGCGTGCGCGCTCGGGCCGGCCCGTGACGATCCTCACGATCCTCGGCGTCCTGCTGCTGCCCGCCGCCCTCGGCGGCGTCCTCGTGACGGCGCTGCAGAACCCCACCGAACGGCTCGACGAGATGACCGCGGCGATCGTCAACCTGGACGAGCCCGTGACGATCGACGGGCAGCTGGCCCCGCTCGGGCGTCAGCTCGCCGCTGGCCTCGTCGACGGGACCGGCGACGAGGACTCCAACCTGACCTGGGTGATCTCCAACGAGAAGGACGCCGCGGCGGGTCTCGCCGACGGCACCTATCAGACCGTCGTGACCATCCCGAAGGACTTCTCCTCCGCCGCGACGTCCAGCGGACGCGCGCTGCAAGACGACGGCGTCGCCGCGGAGAAGGCGGAGATCTCTGTGAGCACGGCCCCGGAGAGCCGGGTCGCCGATGGTCTGATCGCCAACCAGATCGCGTCGGTCGCCGCATCGACGATGGGCTCCACCCTGTCCGAGAAGACCATGGAGAACGTGCTGCTGGGCTTCACCACCATCGGGGACCAGATCGGCGAGGCCGCGACCGGTGCGGGCAAGCTGGCGACGGGCGCGAAGGACGCCGCGACCGGGGCCGCGAAGCTCCCCGACGGGGCGACGCAGATCGCCGACGGCGCGGGTCAGCTCTCGACCGGCGCCGGACAGCTCGCCGATGGCCTCGGCACCATCGCCGAGGGATCCCGCGGGGCGCAGTCCGGGGCGGACCAGCTCGCGGTCGGTCTGACCGGCGGCGCCGATGCGCTCCTCGCCCAGGGGATCGTGCCGGCGGAGCTCCTCGGGGCGGCGGACGGCGCAGCCGCCGCGACATCCGGCGTCGCGAGCGGGCTGGATCAGCTCGCCCCGGGGCTGAGCGCGCTCGCCGGCGCGTGCGCCGGCGAGGCGTCGGCGGAGTTCTGCGCGAAGCTCTCCGCGATGTCCGGACTCGCGAGCGGCCTCCCGGCCCCCGCCTCGGGCGCCGCACAGGCGGCGGCAGGGACCGCGGCGGGCGTCCACGGCGTCGCCTCCCAGGCGCCCGCCACGATCGCCGAGCAGATGCGCCAGGCCGGCGCCGCGGCCGGTCAGCTCGCCGCGGGCATCGGTCAGCTCACCGGCGGCATCGACCAGAGCGCCGAGGGCGCGCGCGGTCTGCAGACCGGTGCGAGCGGCCTCCAGACCGGAGCCGCGCAGCTCGCCGAAGGCGCGACCGCCCTCTCCACCGGGCTGACCTCGCTGTCCTCCGGCACAGCCGACCTCGCCTCGGGCCTCGACAAGGCCGCGACATCCCTGCCGACCTACTCCGACAGCAGGGCCTCCTCGCTCGCGTCCGTCGTGGCATCGCCGGTGAAGGCCGATGCGACGACCGACATGTTCGGCCCCACCGCGATCCCGCTGCTCTCGGCGGTGGTGCTGTGGTTCGGCGGCCTCGCCTCGTTCATCGTGATGCGCGCTGTGACGGCACGGACCCTGACCTCTCGCCGGGCGTCCGCCTCGCTGGCACTGCGGGCCTTCGCTCCGGCCGCCGCGATCGGCGCAGGGCAGGGCGTCCTCGTCGCGCTCATCGTGCAGATGGTCGCCGGATACGACGCCGCGCACTGGTGGGCCTTCGCCGGATTGTCCGTCCTCGCCGGCGTGGTCTTCGCGGCGGTGAACCAGGCGCTCGTCGCGGTCCTCGGCGGCACAGGACGCTGGATCGCGGCCATCGCCGGGGTCATGGCGGTCGCGGCCGGGATCATCTCGACCCTGCCCGGGTGGCTGGCGACAGTCGCCGGAGCGCTGCCGACCTCGCCCGCGGCCACCGCGCTGCTGGGCGAGGGAGGGACGGGCGCCGCCGTCGCCGGCCTCGTGACCTGGGGCGTCCTGTCGCTCGTCGCCACGACGCTCGCTGTGGCCCGCCGCCGCACCACGAGCGCCAAGACGGTCCTCGCCACGGCCTGACCCGGCAGCGCGCTGTCGTTTCTGCCCGCGCTGCTGTCTCCTGCCCACGCTGCCGTTTCCTGCTCACGCTGCTGTTTCTGCCCACGCTGCCGTTTCCGACATCGGCGCTGCACAATCCTGCTCCCGCTGCCGAAAACTGAGCAGCGCGAGCAGGATTCAACAGCGCCATGAGAGAACATGCCCCAGGCCCATTGGTCTTTGGGACCAGCCGGTCGGGGCCGGCAGACGCTCGCGCTGCTGTTTGTCGCTCGCGCTACTCAGATCTGAGGCGCGCAAGCAGGAAACAGCAGCGCGCGTGCAGAGTATTGCAGCGCGGGGAGGAAACAGCAGCGCGGGGAACCCGACGGTCCAGCCCACAGTGCCGGAACCCGACGGCCGGCCCGGAACCCGAAGGGTTCCCGCCTAAAGGGTCCCGACCCAAGGGCCCGGACCCGACGGCCGGCCCGAAGGGCCCGGCAGGGCCTAGCTCAAGCCGGAGTAGACGTGCAGGCCCTTGAAGAACATGTTCACGATGGTGAAGTTGAACAGGACCGCCGTGAAGCCCACGATCGACAGCCAGGCCGACCGGGACCCCCGCCAGCCGCGCGTCGCCCTGGCGTGGATGTATCCGGCGTAGAGCACCCAGATGATGAACGTCCAGGTCTCCTTGGTGTCGAAGCCCCAGTAGCGTCCCCACGCGTCCTGCGCCCAGATGGCACCCGCGATGAGGGTGAACGTCCAGAAGATGAAGCCGACCGTGGCGAACCGGTAGGCGAGTCCCTCCATGCGCTCGGCCGTGGGCAGCGTCGCGAGGAACCGCGGACCGGCCTTCGCGGACCCCGCGAGCACGAGCCGCTCCCGACGCATCTGCATGAGCTGAAGCACCGACAGGGCGAACGCGAGCGCGAGGAACGCCGTGCCGAGCGACGCCACGAACACGTGGATCACGAGCCACACGCTCTTGAGCGGGTCCGAGAGCGGGACGACCACCACGTAGAAGCCGATCGCCGCGCCGCCGAGCAGCATCACGATCAGGCCGAGGATGAAGGTGCCGAGGTACTTCAGGTCGAAGCGGATGTTGACCCCGAGGTACACCGCGACGATGAGGAGCGTGCCGGTCATCGCGAACTCGTACATGTTCGACCACGGCACCCGCTCGGCGGCGATCCCGCGCATCACGGTGCCGGCGAGGTGGAACAGGAAGCCGAGGGTCGCGAGGGCCGTTCCGATGCGCGCCATCACGAACTTCGGTGCGGCCGGCTGCGCATCGCCGGCAGCCGCGGATCCGACCCCGGCCCCGGCCCCGGCCCCAGCGCTCACGGAGCGCGCGGATCCGGCGACGGCGCCGACGAGCTCGCGCTCCTCGACACCCGTCCCGGCGAGCTTGCGATCGGACGCGATCTGGGAGCGCCGGGCGAGATCGAAGGCGTAGGCGATGAAGGCCGCGGCGTAGATCGCGACCGCGGTCCAGATCATCAGCACCGACAGGGAGTCGAGTTCCATGGGTCCAGCCTACTTTCGCGGTTTCGCGGTGTCATCGGGAGCCGCGGTGTCATCGGGAGCGTCAGAGGGTGCGGCATCCGTGGCGACGGTCCCGCGATCCGCGTCGAGCAGACGGGCGTGGGAGGCGACGAGGTCGTCCACGGCGGCGCCGAGCGTCGGGTCCTCGCCGCGGGCGAGGCCCGCGTACTCCAGCCGCACCGCATCGCCGTCGACCACGGCCTTGACCCACATGCGGCGACGCGGCACGAACAGCGCCAGTAGGAGCCCCAGCAGCGCCAGGACCGCGAAGACCAGCACCCACACGGCCGAGGCGTCATGATGCACCTGGAGCGAGACGTAGCGCTTGACGGACTGCTCGTAGCCCTTCGCGCCCTCCGGCGACTCGTTCTCGAACGTCACCGTGCCCATCCCGTTCGGGAGATCCGCCGTCTCGCCCGGCGCGAGCTGGATCGAGTCGACGCCGGTGTCGCCGCCGGTGAGCTGGGTCATGTCGGACGGGTCGAGCACGTAGACCGAACGCGGCGTGCCGTCGTCGATGCCGAGGTCGCCGCTGTAGACGTTGAGGGTGACGGTCGGGTTGATAAGCGCGGGATAGACCGAGGTGAGCGCCCCGCTCTCCAGCGGCGCGGCGGTCGGATAGAAGAACCCGACCATCCCGAGCTGCTCGGGAAGCCCGTCCGGGATCTTGACGACCCCGAGGGAGGTCATGGTGTTGTTGTTCTGCGGCAGGAACGGCACCGGATCGGTGAAGACGACGTCGCCCTCCGCGTTCCGCACCGTGATGGTGGGGGCGTAGCCGTTGCCGAGCAGGTAGATCTTGTCGCCCTCGACGTCGAGCGGGTGGTTGACCCGCACGGACTCCTCGCGCGGGTCGCCGCCGGGGGTGGAGACGGTCACGTTGGCCGAGAAGTCGCCCGCCTGCCCGGAGGCCGGCTCGCCATAGGGCTGGTAGGTGACGTCGAAGGAGTCGAGGGTCATCCGATACGGATCCAGCGCCCCGTCCGCCACGAAGCGTCCCCGGTTCATCGACGAGTAGTCCAGGAGCGTGTTGACGAACGTGGTCCCCTCGACCACCACGCGCTGGCCGGTGTAGGCGAAGCCCCCGCCCGCCCCCACCGTCACCAGGACGCCGAGCAGCGCCAGGTGGAACAGCAGGTTGCCGGTCTCGCGGGCGTAGCCGCGCTCCGCCGAGACGGAGAAGCCGCGCTTGTCGTCGTAGCGCTCGACCCGATAGCGCAGCGCGCGGAGCTGCTTCTCGGCGATGTCGATCGTGGTCTTCGCGGCAGCGGCCGCATCCGTCCCGGCGACGGTCCTGGTCGCCTCGCGGTGATCGTCGAGGCGCTGGAGCCGGATCGGCGTCCGCGGCGGACGAGAACGCAGCGCCTTGGCGTGGTGCTTGATGCGCGGGATGACGCATCCGATCAGCGACAGGAACAGCAGCAGGTAGACCGCCGAGAACCAGGCCGACAGATAGACGTCGAACAGCTGCATGGCGTCGAGGATCGGGAACAGGTCCGGGTTGTCGGACTTCCACTGCGTGACGCCGTTGGGGTCGGCCATCCGCTGCGGGAAGATCGAGCCGGGGATCGCGGCGATCGCGAGGATCAGCAGCAGCACCAGGGCCGTCCGCATCGAGGTCAGCTGCCGCCAGCCCCAGCGCAGCCACCCGACGACACCGAGCGCGGGAGAGGCGATGCCCTCGACGCCGTCGACGTGGTCGGACGGCCGCAGCGGATCGGAGGACGCCTCGCCCTTCGCTCGCGCGCTCTTCGCCCGCTCACGCTCCGCCTTCGACCCGTCCACCTTGGACGCGCCCGTCTTCGACGCGCCCGTCTTCGTCGTTCCCGCCGTGGATGCGTCCGGGTCGGACGTGCCCAGGGGGTCAGAGGGGGAGTTCGACACTGCTCATCACCGCCCCCAGTCGCGACATGACGTCGGTCCAGACTCCGGTGATCATGAGGACGCCGAGCACGATCAGCAGCACCCCTCCGATGATGTTGACCGTACGCACGTGGCGGCGCAGGAAGCCGATGGATCGCGTCGCCCAGCCGAAGCCCAGCGCCGCGAGGAGGAACGGGATGCCGAGACCCAGCGAGTAGGCGAGGCCAAGGAGCCCGGCGCGCCACGGATCGCCGAGGTTCCAGGAGACGGCGGTGATCGCCGTCAGCGTCGGGCCCATGCACGGGGTCCAGCCGAGGCCGAGGGCGACGCCGAGGAGCGGGGCCCCGATGATCCCTGCCCGGCCGGAGAGGTTCACGCGGACGGTGCGCTGGGCGAAGCCGAACAGCCCGACGAACACGAGGCCCATGACGACGATGAGCGCGCCGAGGATCCGCGTGATGAGGTCGCCCCAGCGGGCGAAGAACATGCCTGCGGCTCCGCCGATCACCGTGAGGGTGATGAAGACCGCGCTGAACCCCGCGATGAAGAGCAGCACGCCCAGGACGAGGCGACGGCGCGGCGGCGCGGCGACGGCGGTCCCTCCCGAGCCGGCGGAGCCACTGGAACCGCCGGAGACCGCTCCGCCGAGGAATCCGAGGTAGCCGGGGACGAGCGGCAGCACGCACGGCGAGAGGAAGGACAGCAGCCCCGCGAGCACCGCCACCGGAAGGGCGAGCCACAGGGCGCCGAAGCCGACGAGGGAGTCGACGTTCACGCCTTCTCCGCGAGGGCGTCCTTGATGAGCGTCGACAGGATCGACGCCTCTTCGAGCTGGCCGATGATCCGCGCGGCGACACGCCCCTGCTTGTCGAGGACGAGCGTGGTGGGCGTGGCCTGGATCGTCGTCGCCTCGGCGAAGGCGAGCTTCGCCTCACCGGTGTTGACGTCGATGAGGCTGGGGTAGGTCACCCCGTACTTCTCCGCGAAGGCGCGCGAGGTGTCGGCCTGGTCGTACGTGTTGACGCCGACGAACGAGACGCCCTTGCCCTCGTACTCCTGCCAGACGGACTCGAGGTCCTTGGCCTCGACCCGGCACGGCCCGCAGGCGGCGTACCAGAAGTTGACGACCACGACGTCGCCGGCCACATCGCCGTAGCGGAACGAGTCCCCGCTGTCCAGGACGCCGCCGAACGTGACGGGCTCTCCCCGATCGGCGGGAGCGATCTCCTCGACCCGGAGTCCCGCGGATCCGATGTAGCCCTTGTTGTCGCCGGAGAGGTACTGCTGGGCGACGGGGTCGGGCGCGCAGGCGGACAGACCCACGGCGAGCGCGACGCCGGCCACGGCCGCGGCGGCACGGTTGATGCGGGGTCGGCCGACGCTGCGATTCGGGCGCAGGGAGGGTGACACGCTGGGAATCCTACGTCTGATCCCTATGCATCCGGTGAGGAGAAGGGCGACGGGCGGACGGCGGGACCGGCGGCGCGGGCGGCGGGAGCGCTGACGCGGGCGGTGGAATCGGCGGCGGAATCGGCGGCGGAATCGGCGGGATCCCGGCCGGGGAAACGGGCCAGGACGTCGTCGACGCCCGCCCGGAACCGCGGGCAGGTGGCGATGTCGTGGGACCGGCAGCGGAGGGAGTGCTCGACCATCTCGCGCGAGCGGCGCATCTCGGCCATGCGGCGGTCGAGGTCTTCGAGGTGGGAATGCAGGACGACGTGCCGGCCGGCGTTCCCGCCGTCGAGCAGCAGCGAGATCTGCTCCAGGCTCATGCCCGCCGCCTTGCTCCGCAGGATCACGGCGATCCGGACCACCTCGTCCTCGCCGTAGCGACGCCTGCCCGCCGTGTCGCGCTCGGGCGCGAGCAGGCCCACCGTCTCCCAGTGCCTCAGCACGTTGGTGGGCAGCTCGAACCGCGCGGCGACCTCGCCGACGGACCAGGGTCGGGGATCACTTGACTTCATGTTGACATGAACTCACAGACTGGTCCCCGAAGCAAGGGAACACCCCGGGAAAGGACCTCGACATGTACGACGCGATCATCATCGGCGGCGGGCCGGCCGGGCTGCAGGCCGCACTGACCCTCGGCCGCATGCACCGCACCGCCCTCCTCCTCGACAGCGGCGAGTACCGCAACGGCACCGTGGAGCACATGCACCACGTCATCGCCAACGACGGCACACCCCCTGCGGTCTTCCGCGAGACGGCCAGGGCCCAGCTCGCGGAGTACGGCACGGTCGAGGTCCGCTCGGGCGCCGCGGAGGACGTGGTCCCCGTCGCGGACGGGTTCGAGGTGACCCTGGCCGACGGGGGCACCGTCTCCGCGCGACGGCTGATCCTCGCGACGGGCGTCGCCGACGACCTGCCGGACGTCCCCGGCCTCGACCGGCTCTGGGGCCTCCGGGCCTTCTCCTGCCCGTTCTGCGACGGTCACGAGTACCACGGCCGGACGGTCGGCATGCTGGGGGCGGGCCCCCGTGCCGAGCACCTCGCGAGCCTGCTCGGGCCGATCGTCGGCGAGCTCGTCGCGTTCCCCCTCGATGCGCCGCCGAGCGCGGAGGAGCGGGAGGCGCTCGAATCCCGCGGCGTGCGGGTGCATCCGGATCCGGTCCAGTCGGTCGCCGCTCGGGGGGACGGCGTCGCGGTGACCGCCGGCGGCACGCCGATCGCCGTCGACGGGCTCTTCGTGACGGCCGGGAGCTTCCGGCAGCGGGCGCCGTTCGCCGAGCGGCTGGGGCTCCGCATGCTCCCCTCGGGCGGGATCGAGATCGACGAGTTCGGCCGCACCTCGCTCCCCGGCGTGTCCGCCGCCGGGGACATCGCCCACCGCGCGACCCTGCCCGGGGTCATCGCCTCGGTCGTGATGGCCTCCGCCGCCGGCCAGATGGCCGCGGTCGGCATCGTGCAGGAGCTCTCCACGCTCGTCGACCCCTGAGCCGCCCCGCTCCGCCTCTCGGCTCCCGTCGCGAAAACGGCGCTACCCCTCGGCTCCCGTCGCGAAATCTGCCGCATCTCCGCCGTCTTCGCGGCCGATTTCGCGACGGGAACGAAGGATGAAGCCGCGCCGAGGCCGCGGGCCGGGCCAGGACGGGCGCGGACGGGGGCTACACCGCGCCGAGGTCGACGCCGGCCGCGGCGGGCTCGGCGTAGTCGACCTCCCGCCAGGATCCGCCGTCCCGCGCGAAGGAGGTCACGCTCGACAGCGCGCAGCGCCGGGTGCGCGGATCATGCTTCAGCGGGAGCCCCGCCACCGCCAGATGGGTGATCCAGATCGGCGCCTGATGCGAGACCAGGACGACGTCCCCGCCGTCCGCGCGTTCCCACGCCTCGTCCATCGCCGCCCGCATGCGCGCCGCGATCGACGCGTACGGCTCGCCCCAGCTCGGGACGGACGGACGGCGCAGGTGCCACCAGTTCACCGGGTTCAGCAGCGCCCGGCGCATGCGCCTGCCCTCGAACACGTTCGCCGGCTCGATGATGCGCGGCTCGATCACGGGCGTCAGCGCGAACGACGCGGCGAACGGCGCCGCGGACTCCCTGGTCCGCTCCAGCGGCGAGCACCGGATCTCCGAGATCGGCCGGCCGAGACCCACGACGTGGTCGGCCGCGGCCTGGGCCATCCGCCGGCCGGCCTCGCTCAGGTGATAGTCGGGGAGCCGCCCGTACAGCACGCGGCCGGGGTTGTGGACCTCGCCGTGTCGGACGAGGTGGAGACGGTCGGCAGGCATGCCGCCAGTCTATGAACCGCGATCAGCCCCTGCGGTACTGCGCCCGCCCGAGCCCGATGATGAAATATCCGATGAACGGGATCAGCCAGAGCAGGAAGAACGAGAACACGCCGCCCTTGCCGAACCTGCCGCCCAGCTTCACCGCCACCACGATCGCGAAGACGATGTTCACCAGGGGGATGAGGTAGAGGAGCGCGAGCCATCCGGACATGCCGGCGATCTTCACGAGGAAGATCGCGTTCACGATCGGGATCACCGCGAGGATCCCCGGGTAGCCCGCCTTCGTGAAGACCCGCCACATCGCGATGACGATGAGGACGTAGTACGCGAGCACCCACAGCGACACGGTCCCGGAGAAGAGGCCGGAGTAGACCTCGGAGATCAGGCCGTCGCCGCCGTCGGCGAAGGGAACGATCGTGGACAGCATGGGGGCCTCCCGAGGAGCCGTGACGGGCCGCGGCGGGGGTGCGCGGACTCTCCGATCCTAGCGAGACGCTCCCGAGACGCTTCCGAGCACGACGAGGCGCCGCCTGAGGCCGCAAGCGCGCCGGTGGGACCGCAGACGCGCGCCGGTAGGATGGCCGGGTTCACCTTTTCCCCGATCAGAAGGAATCCTCCGTGCTTCGCACCCACACGGCAGGCTCGCTGCGAGCCGAGCACATCGGTCAGACCGTCACCCTCACGGGCTGGGTCGATCGTCGTCGTGATCACGGAGGAGTCGCCTTCATCGATCTGCGTGACGCGTCCGGCATCGCCCAGGTCGTGATCCGCGACGAGGAGATCGCCCACCCGTTGCGCAGCGAGTTCGTCCTGAAGGTGACCGGCGAGGTCTCCCGCCGCCCCGCCGGGAACGAGAACGCCAACCTCCCCACCGGCGACGTCGAGGTCATCGCCGCCGAGGTGGAGGTGCTGAACGAGTCGGCTCCGCTGCCGTTCCAGGTCTCCTCCGGCCTCGCCGAGACCGACCCCGTGGGCGAGGACGTGCGGTTCCGCCACCGCTACCTCGACCTGCGTCGTCCCTCCTCCGCTGCGGCGCTCCAGCTGCGGTCGAAGGTCTACAAGGCGGTCCGCGACGTCCTGCACGAGCGGGAGTTCGTCGAGGTCGAGACGCCGACGCTGACCCGCTCGACCCCGGAGGGCGCCCGCGACTTCGTCGTCCCCGCGCGTCTGCATCCCGGCAGCTGGTACGCCCTGCCGCAGAGCCCGCAGCTGTTCAAGCAGCTGCTCATGGTCGGGGGCGTGGAGAAGTACTTCCAGATCGCGCGCTGCTACCGCGACGAGGACTTCCGCGCCGACCGGCAGCCGGAGTTCACGCAGCTCGACATCGAGATGAGCTTCGTGGACCAGGAGGACGTCATCGAGATGATGGAGCACGTCATCCGCGCGATGTGGTCGACCATCGGCGTCGACGTGCCGACACCGCTCCCGCGGATGACCTACGCGGACGCGATGGCCCGATACGGATCGGACAAGCCCGACCTCCGCTTCGGCCTCGAGCTCGTGGAGGCGACCGACTACTTCGCCGAGACCCCGTTCCGCGTCTTCCAGGCCGAGTACGTCGGCGCGGTCGTCATGCCCGGCGGCGCCGGTCAGCCCCGCAAGACCCTGGACGCGTGGCAGGACTGGGCCAAGCAGCGCGGCGCCCGGGGCCTCGCCTACGTCCTGTTCAACGAGGACGGGACGCTCGGCGGCCCCGTGGCGAAGAACCTGTCCGAGGCCGAGCAGGCGGGCCTCGCCGCGCTCGTCGGCGCCGCGCCCGGCGATTGCGCGTTCTTCGCCGCCGGATCCGCGAAGGACGCCCGCGCACTGCTCGGCGCCGCCCGCGTGGAGATCGGCCGCCGGCTCGACCTCCTCGACCCCGACGTGTTCGCCTTCACCTGGGTCCTGGACGCCCCGATGTTCGAGCCGGCCGCAGACGCCGTGGCCTCCGGGGACGTGGCGCTGGGCGCCGGGACCTGGACGGCGGTGCACCATGCGTTCACCGGCCCGAAGCCCGAGTTCCAGGACACCTTCGACACCGACCCTGGCTCTGCCCTGGCCTACGCGTACGACATCGTCTGCAACGGCTCCGAGCTCGGCGGCGGGTCGATCCGCATCCATCGCGAGGACGTCCAGAAGCGCGTGTTCAACGTCATGGGCATCACCGACGAGCAGGCGGACTCGCAGTTCGGCTTCCTCCTGGACGCGTTCAAGTTCGGCGCGCCCCCGCACGGCGGCATCGCGCTCGGCATGGACCGGGTCCTCCAGCACCTGACCAAGACCGACTCGATCCGCGAGGTGATCGCGTTCCCGAAGACCGGCAACGGCTTCGACCCGCTCACCTCGGCGCCGGCCCCGATCACCGCGGAGCAGCGCGCGGAGGCGGGCGTCGACGTCGATCCGGACGCCGAGGAGTCCGCGAAGGCCTGACCCGGCCGCCCGGCCCTCTCCCCTGACCGCAGCGGGCGACGAGCCCGCGAGACGGCAACTGCGTCTCGAGACAGCGTTATCTTCGCGCTGTCTCGGGACGCAGTTGCCGTTTCACGGCTCAGCGGTCCTCGACACCCTCCGGCTCAGACGGGTCCGCGTCCTCCGCGTCGGACGGGTCAACGTCCTCCGCGTCGGACAGGTCCTCCACCGAGACCGGGGTGGAGCCGGCGAACAGCACGCCGATGCCGAAGTCCTCGCCCATCGCGAGACCGCACTCGGCGAAGCGGATCATCCAGGTGCCGTCCTGCCACACGATCGCCTCCGGGGCGTCGAACGGCGGCTCGGGCGCGGAGAGCCGTGTCCGCTCCTCCGCGGAGAGGCCCCATCCTGGTGCCGCGAGCTCTGCGACGAGGAACCGGGCGGCGGACGCGGCGAGCGCGTCGAAGTCCGCCACGACCCCGCGGCCGGCGTCGAGGGCCTCCCGGGACGGGACAGCCGGGGGCTCCGCGATGATGCTCACGCTCCGCCCCTCGTCGCCGGAGACCTCCCCGGTCCAGCAGGCGATGTCGTCGGGCGCGTCCATCCGATGCAGCAGCACCCCGTCGAGCTCGATCGGATCCGGAAGATTCGTCATGCCCCGATTCAAGCAGGCGGACGCCGCCGGAGTCGTGCGACGCGGCTCGATGGGCGGATGCCCGCGGCGACGAGGGCGTCCACTCCCGCGTCACCGCCCGTTCATCCGTCCCCTCCGGTCCGGTAACCCCCGCCGCATAGGGTCCTCACGACCCGACACCGGCCTCAGCCGGATCACCGAGAGGAACCCCCATGGCACGCTTTCCCCGCCGCGCGCGTCTCATCGCCGGCCTCACCCTGGCGACGACCGCCGCGCTCGCGCTGAGCGCTTGCGCCGGCGGCACCGCCCCCGGCGCCTCGGGCGCCCCGACCAGCGGCAACGCGGCGACGGCCACGTCCGTCAGCGACTTCGGATCCTTCGCCGACCTCGAGGCGGCCGCCAAGGCCGAGGGCGCGCTCAACGTGATCGCCCTCCCCCGCGACTGGGCCAACTACGGCGAGATCCTCGACGCGTTCGCGAAGAAGTACCCCGAGATCACCATCGAGGAGCAGTCGCCCGACGTCTCCAGCGCCGAGGAGATCCAGGCCGCGAAGACCAACAAGGGCCTGGACACCGCCCCCGACGTGTTCGACCTCGGCCTCACCGTCGCCCTGCAGAACACCGACCAGTTCGCCCCCTACAAGGTCCAGACCTGGGACGACATCCCCGCCGAGCTGAAGGAGCCGGAGGGCAAGTTCACCGGCGACTACGGCGGGTACATGTCGATCGGGTACGACTCCTCGAAGTACCCGGCGCCGACATCCCTCGACGACCTGAAGAAGGCCGACTACAAGGGCGCGGTCGCGCTCAACGGCGACCCGACGCAGGCGGGCGCGGCGTTCGCGTCCGTCGGTCTCGCCACCGTGCAGTCCGGCGGCACCCTCGACGACTACCAGAAGGGCATCGACTTCTTCTCCGAGCTGCAGAAGGCGGGCAACCTGCTCAAGGTCGACGTCACCACCGCGACCGTCGCGAGCGGCGAGACCCCGGTCGTCTTCGACTGGGACTACCTGAACGCGGCCCACGTCAAGGACAACAAGAACTGGAAGGTCGTCGTCTTCGACGGCACCGGCTACGCCGCGTACTACAACCAGGCCGTCAATGTGAACGCCCCGCACCCGGCCGCAGCGCGCCTCTGGCAGGAGTTCCTCTACAGCGACGAGGTGCAGAACCTCTGGCTGAAGGGCGGGGCACGCCCCGCCCGCATGGAGGCGATGACCAAGGCGGGCACGATCGACAAGGCCGGAGCGTCCGCGCTCCCCGCGGCGCCGGCCGACACCGTCGTCCCCTCCGAGGCGCAGAGCAAGAAGGCGGGCACGCTCCTCGGCGAGAAGTGGGCCGCGGCCGTCCAGTGACCGCCCCCTCCTCCGCGGTCCCGACCGCAGCCCGCGCCGGATCGGGGCATCGTGCCCCGGCCCGGCGCGGGTCGTCCCTGATCGCGGCCGTGGGTCTCGTCCCGTTCGCCGCCTATCTGATCGTCTTCCTCGCGGTCCCCACGGTCCTCGCCGTCGGGACCGGGTTCTTCACCAAGGACGGCTCGTTCACTGGGAGCAACATCTCGGCGCTGCTGGACCCGGTCGTCATCACGACGTTCCTGAACTCGGCGGCGCTGTCGTTGCTGACCGCCGTGGTCGGGGCCGTCGTCGGCGCCCTCGTCTGCTACGCGATGCTCGGACTGCGCGCGGACGGCGCGGTCCGCACGATCGTGGACGCCGCATCCGGGGTCCTCGCCCAGTTCGGCGGGGTCATGCTCGCCTTCGTGTTCATCGCCACGATCGGGATCCAGGGGGTCGTGACCCAGCTGCTGAAAGGCACGTTCGGGATCGACATCTTCGCGAACGGCTCCTGGATCTACGAGCTGCCCGGGCTCATCCTGCCGTACCTCTACTTCCAGATCCCGCTCATGGTCATCACCTTCATGCCCGCGCTCTCCGCGCTGAGGCCGCAGTGGGCCGAGGCGAACCTGACCCTCGGCGGGACGCGCACGAGCTTCTGGCTGCGGATCGGCGTGCCCGTGCTCGCCCCCTCCTTCCTCGCGAGCCTGCTGCTCCTGTTCGCGAACGCGTTCTCCTCGTACGCCACGGCCGCCGCCCTCGCCAGCCAGGGCTCCCAGATCGTCCCGCTGCAGATCCGCACCGCGCTCACGAGCGAGACCGTGCTCGGGCGCGAGAACCTCGCCGGGGCCCTGGCGCTGGGCATGATCGTCGTGGTGGGGATCGTCATGTGGCTGTACTCCCTGATCCAGCGCCGCGCGGCGCGGTGGCAGTCGTGAACCGCCTCGCCCCGTCCGCCGCGACCCGGTGGATCATCGGGATCCTCGTCGGCGTCTTCTTCGCGATCCCGCTCCTCGCGACGCTCCTGTACACCTTCCGCGACGGGGACGGCGGTCTCACCCCCGTGCACTGGGCGGCCCTCGGCGACCCGGCGCAGGCGAGCGTGTTCCGCCCGATCTGGGCGGCCCTCGGCAACTCGCTGATCCTCGCCGCGGTCACGGTCGTGATCGTCCTGGTGCTGCTGGCGCCGACGATGATCCTGGTGAACCTGCGCTTCCCCCGGCTCCGCCCGCTCTTCGAGTTCCTCGCGCTCCTGCCGATCTCGATCCCCGCGATCGTGCTGGTCGTCGGCCTCGCGCCGATCTACCTCCAGATCGGGCGCGCTCTCGGGACCGGCGCCTGGACGCTGGCGTTCGCCTACGGGGTCACCGTGCTGCCGTTCGCGTACCGGTCGATCCAGGGGTCGATCGACGCCGTCGACATGCGCACCCTCGCCGAGGCCGCCCGGTCTCTCGGGGCGAGCTGGCCCTCCGTCGTCCTGCGCGTCCTCGCGCCGAACCTGCGCTCGGGGCTGCTGGCCGCCTCGCTCATCTCCATCGCGGTCGTCCTCGGCGAGTTCACGATCGCGTCCCTCCTCAACCGGCAGGTGCTGCAGACCGCCCTCGTCGTCGTGCAGAAGCAGGACGCGTACGCGCCGGCCATCTTCACGCTGATGGCCCTGACCTTCTGCTTCCTCCTGCTCCTGATCATCGGACGCGCCGCCCGCGGACGCTCCGGAAAGGCCGAATCATGAACGCCGACCGCGCCCTCCCCCGCACCTCGGACAACGCGCTCCTCGCGGAGGCGGGCACCGGCACCCGCGTGCAGTTCGAGGGGATCGTCAAGAGCTACGGCAGGACCCCGGTGCTGCACGGGATCGACCTGGACGTCGCCCCCGGCGAGTTCGTCTCGCTGCTCGGCCCGTCCGGCTGCGGCAAGACGACGCTGCTGCGGGTTCTGGCGGGGCTCGAGGACGCCGACTCCGGGGCGGTGCTGCTCGGAGGGCAGGACGTCTCGCGCACTCCGGTGAACAAGCGCGACATCGGGATGGTCTTCCAGTCCTACTCGTTGTTCCCGCACCTGCGGGTCGTGGAGAACACGGCGTTCGGCCTGCGCCGTCGCCGCGTCCCCTCCGCCGATGCGAAGCGGCGGGCGCTGGACGCTCTGGCCCTGGTCGGGCTCGATGCCCACGCCGAGAAGTATCCGCATCAGCTCTCCGGAGGCCAGCAGCAGCGGGTCGCCCTCGCCAGGGCCCTCGTGACCGAGCCGCGCGTCCTGCTCCTCGACGAGCCGCTCTCCGCGCTCGACGCGAAGGTCCGCGTGCAGCTCAGGGACGAGATCCGCCGGATCCAGCTGCGCCTGGGCATCACGACGGTCTTCGTGACGCACGACCAGGAGGAGGCGCTGAGCGTCTCGGACCGCATCGCGGTGATGGATGCCGGACGGATCGATCAGATCGGCACCCCGGAGGAGCTGTACCTGCGCCCCGCGACGCCCCACGTGGCGACGTTCGTCGGCCTGTCCAGCGTCGTCCGGGGGGTCGCGACGGGATCCGTCGTCCGGGTGTGGGACACGGATCTGCCGTTGCAGACGCCGGCCGACGGGATCGTGGACGTCCTCATCCGACCGGAGAACGTCCGGCTCCTCGCCGAGGGCGCGATCAGCGGGACGGTCGAGGAGAGCACGTTCCTCGGGAGCATGCGCCGGACGCTCGTGCGCACCGAGGGCGGCGAGCTCGTCCGGGTGCAGCATCCGGCGGGGATCCGGCCCTCGTTCGGGGACCGGGTCGGTCTCGGCCTCGACCCCGAGCCCGTGGCCGTCCGCCCGGCGCCCCCGACCTCCTGACCGCCGCCACTCCGTTTGCGACCGGCTCGCGCTGCTGTTTCCTGGCCCAGCCTCGCTTCGCGCTGCTCTTTCCTGCTCCCGCTCCTGAAGTTCCCGCAGCGCGGGCAGGAAAGAGCAGCGCGGAGCAAGGCATGACAGGGCGGGAGCGGCGTGGGACACGGGGGCTGTCCGCGGCCGGGGTTAGCCTCGAGGGGTGACCCCGGAACTCGAAGCGCGCATCGTGGCGGACTCCCGCGACCGCGTCGCCTGGCTCCGCGCGAGGGCACGGGGCATCACCGCGACCGATGTCGCCGGACTCACGAGCGAGAGGTCGATCGCCCGCGCCGCCGACGCCAAGCTCGGGGCGGGCCCCCGGTTCGCCGGCAACGCGTACACGGATCACGGACGCCGACGCGAGCCCGAGATCGCCGCGTGGGTCGCCGCCACCCATGGCATCCTGCCCTCCTCCGCCCTGTTCCGCGCGACCGCGGAGCCCCGCCACCTCGCGACCCCCGACGGCATCGCACAGAACGCCGAGGGGCGGATCACGCTCGCCGAGATCAAGACCACCAACAAGTCGTGGCGGGGCATCCCGCGGACCTACCTGCGTCAGGTCTGGTGGCAGCAGCACGTGCTCGGCGCCGAGCGGACCCTGTTCGTATGGGAGGAGCACGAGGACTTCTCCCCCGTGCACGACGAGCCGCACTGCGTGTGGATCGATCGGGACGAGCGAGAGATCGACCACCTCGTAGCACTCGCCACGAACCTCATCGACGAGCTCTACCGGCGAACGACCGGCCGGACCGTTCCCGAACGCTCGGCGCCTCCGGCCGAGAGCCGTCGCGACGCGCTCCGCGAGCGGGACATGTTCCGCGCGCTCGCGCTCGCCGACTGAGCGACGCCTCCGGCCGAACGACACGACGTCCCCGGGGCGGGCCGCCCGCCGGTGGTCAGCCGTTGACGACCGTGCAGGTCGCGGCGCCGATAGCCCGCCCCGCTCCTCCGCTCGATCCCTCGGATGAGCCTGCCCCGCGCCGACGGTGACCTTCCGGCCCACCGCGCGCGGTCGGCTCCACTTGGTTGATATTCATCAACCACTCGCATAAAGTGGACTTCTCTCAACCACTTTCTTCTCTGGAGTTCGATGACTGCGCCCGCGCCCGCCCCCTCCGCCATGTCGCACCGCCAGGTACTGGAGGCCCTCTCCGGCCTCCTGCTGGGGATGTTCGTGTCGATGATCGCCGCGACGGTGGTCTCGACCTCGCTCCCCGTGATCGTCCACGACCTCGGCGGCGACCAGACCGCGTTCACCTGGGTCGTCACCTCGACCCTCCTCACGACCGCGATCTCCACACCGATCTGGGGCAAGCTCGCCGACCTGTTCAACCGCAAGCTGCTCATCCAGCTCGCTCTGGTCATCTTCGTGGCCGCCACCGCCGCCGCCGGGTTCTCGCAGGACGCCGGAATGCTCATCACCTTCCGCGCCGTGCAGGGACTCGGCGCGGGCGGTCTCGCGGCCCTCAGCCAGATCATCATGGCCGACATCATCAGCCCGCGTGAGCGCGGCCGGTACATGGGCCTCTTCGGCGCCGTGATGGCCGTCGCGACCGTCGGCGGGCCGCTCCTCGGCGGGTTCCTCACCGATGTCGCCGGATGGCGCTGGAACTTCTACGTCTCGATCCCCTTCGCGATCGCGGCCCTCCTGATCATCCAGATGACCCTGAGGATCCCGCAGAAGACGCGGAAGGCCCGGATCGACTACCTCGGGATCGTGCTGCTGTCCACCGCCGTCTCGCTGCTGCTGGTCTGGGTCACCAGCGCCGGCAAGGACTACGACTGGTGGAGCATCCAGACGATCCTGATGGTCGGCGGGTCGCTGCTCGCCGCGGTCCTGTTCATCGTCGTCGAGCTCCGCGTGTCCGAGCCGCTGGTGCCGCTGCGCATGTTCCGCGACCGCACCTTCACGCTCTCCGTCGTCGCATCGATCTCGATCGGCGTCGCGATGTTCGGCACCTCGGTCTTCCTCAGCCAGTACATGCAGATGGCCCGCGGCGCGACGCCGACCCAGGCCGGCCTCATGACCCTGCCGATGATCGCCGGGCTCCTCGGCTCCTCGATCGTCGTCGGGCAGCTGATCACGCGCTACGGACGGTGGAAGTCGTACATCGTCACCGGTGCCGTGCTGATGATCGTCGGCTCGGCGCTGCTGTCCACGCTGCACTACGACACGAACTTCGTGCTGGTCTCGGTGTACATGTTCCTGCTCGGCGCCGGTGTCGGCATGTCGATGCAGAACCTCGTCCTAATCGTGCAGAACACCGCACGTCCGGAGGATCTCGGCGCCGCGAGCTCCGGGGTGACCTTCTTCCGGAGCCTCGGCGGAACGGTCGGCGTGTCCGTCATGGGCTCGGCGCTCGCCGCCACCGTGACCGGGCTCTTCACCGACCGCAAGACCGAGCTCGCCACCGCGATCGCGAGCCTCGGCGAGAAGGGCGCGGAGGTCGGGAAGCAGCTCTCCTCCGGAGCACTCCCCGAGGTCCACAACCTCCCTGAGGCCGTCCGGGTGATCGTGGAGGACATCTACGCCCAGGGCATCGCCTCCTCCTTCCTCATCGCCGTGCCGCTCGCCGTCATCAGCCTCGTCGCGGTGCTGTTCCTCCCGAACAAGCCGCTGACCCGGATGACCAGGAGCGAGCGGATGCAGGCGTCCGAGGCGGATCTTGCGACCGTGAGCGCCCCGCAGGGCATGGACGCGATCCCCGCGACCGGTCCCATCCCGACCTCGACCCGGCGCGCGGTGCGCGAGAATCGACAGGATGGCTGAGATCCCGGACGAGCGCACGACGGCGCTCCACGCGCTGGAGGCGGAGTTCGGCGAGCTCTTCTCGAGGGTCCGCCGACTCTACGTCTCCAGCGCGGAGCGCGTCGCTCCCGGCCTGTCCCCCGGTGCGTTCAAGCTCTTCTCCCTCATCGCCCGCCGCGGCCAGGCGACCGCCTCGGAGCTCGCCGAGCGGATGATGTCGGACAAGTCCCTCGTCAGCCGTCTCGTGCGGGAGCTGGAGGAGCACGGACTGATCCGGCGGACGCCCGACCCCCAGGACGGGCGCTCAAGCCTCCTGTCGGCGACCGAGAGCGGCCTGGAACGCCTGACCGAGGCTCGCCAGCACGACGACGAGCGCCTCATCCGAGCCCTCGATGCCTGGGACATCCGGGAGATCCAGGACCTCACTCGGCTGCTCCACGCCCTCTCGCAGGGCGCGGCCCCCGAGCGCAGCCCCTAGGGTAGGCCCGGTCCGTCCTGCCCGGCCCGCCCCGGCCCGGCTTCGGCCCCGGCCTGTCCTGCCCGGCCCGCCCCGTCCGTCGCGGCTTCAGCCCCGGCCCGGCTTCGGCCCCGGCCTGTCCGGTCCGTCGCGACTTCGGCCCCGGCCTGTCCTGCCCCGGTCGGTCCGTCCAGTCCCGGGCACGCCCGACTCCGTCCGTCCCAAAGACGGCGCTCAACTCCCGCTCCCGTCGCGAAATGTGCCGCATTCCCCGGCGCCGAGCGGCACAATTCGCGACCGGAGCGCAGAAGACCACCGCAACGGGGCAGCCCCGACAAGGCGGACGGTCTTGTCCGGGCCGCGCCGGGCCGCGCCAGGCGAACTAAGCGGCCTACCGCGCCGCACAGGCTCGCCCGATTCCATCCCATCCCAAAGACGGCGCTCAACTCCCGCTCCCGCCCCGAAGACGGTCCCCAACCCCCGCTCCGGTCGCAAAATGTGCCGCAATCCCCGGCGCCGAGCGGCACATTTCGCGACCGGAGCGCAGAAGAATCAACGTCGGCTGAGGGAGCAGAGCGACGAGCCGGACCAGGCCGAGCCTTGGCGGACCGGAGCCTGGTCGAACCGCGGCGCGGCGGACCGCGCACCCGGCGCGAAGTCGGGCGGACCGCGCCCGTGCCGTGTACCCGGCGCGAGGTCGGGCGGGGCGAGGCCGAGCGGTGGGCGGGTGGGCGGGCCCGGCGGAGCCGGGCGAGTCTCCCGGGCGGGCTACTCGGCGGCGAGGGCCAGCACGGGGGCGAGGGCCTCGCGGCGGACGGCGATCGTGGGACCGGCCGGATCGACGAGAACGCCCGCGAGCTCGGGATGCCCGGCGAGGACCTTGCCGATCTGCTCCCCGGAGAACGGCAGCGGCTGCTCGCCACGACCGAGGGCGATCACCTCGAGCGGGTGGGAGAACAGCTGGAGGAACCGCGTCCCATCAGCCATCTGCGCCTCGGCGACACCCATCTGGCCGTCCTCCCCCTCGGGGGCGCGGACGGCGACCCAGAGACGGGCGGTGACGAGCGCCTCGCCCACCTTCGCCTCGGAGTCGGCTGAACGTTCCGCGGCGAGCAGCGCCTTCACGGCGAAGGAGGGATCGGCCTGCTCGAGCGCCTGGACCAGCACCGCGGTCGGGAACACGACCCGATGCGGCGCGGAGGCGTTGTCGATGATGAGTCCGGCGAACGGTCCCTCCGCGACCTGCTGGAAGACCGCCTGCACGGGCTGCACGACCGCGGACGTGGGCGGGGCATCGGACTCCAGCTGCACCGAGTCCCGCACCGCCCCCGCAGAGCTGAAGGCGAGCATGTAGGAGTTCTCGCCGTCGTTGACCACACCGACCGCGAGAGGCTTGCCCTCCTTGAGCTGCTCCCCGGCGTCGCCCTGGACACGGAGGAACAGATGTCCCTGGAGCGCCTGGCGCAGCACGCCCAGCAGCTCCGTGTGCGACGCGCCCTCCTCGATCTGCGAGAGCGCCTCGCGAAGCAGCACGTTGTCGGTCATCCCCGGGATGCTCTCGGTCTGCGCCGGCGGATCCGCGGGGGCGAGCGGGAGGGTCGGCCGGGACGGAGCAGTCGGGACCGCGTTCGGCGACGGCTCGGAGGCTGGAGCCGTCGGAGACTCCTCCGCTCGCGCCTGCGCGTCCTCATCCGCACCCTGCCCGGGCGCCGCGACGTCGGGACCAGCCGGGGCGCCGAGCCCGCGGAACGCCTGCACCGAGATGTCGACGTTGACGGCCGGAACCTCCGCGACCGGAACCTCCGCGACCGCAGCGTCCACAGCCGCAGCGTCCACAGCCGAGGCGTCCGCGGAAGGAGCCTGCGCGTCGACCTCGTCTCCCGCTCCTCGCGAAGGCGTGCTGACGGCGTCGTCCTGCTTCTTACGGCGCGAGAAAAGACCCATTCCGCCAGCCTAGCCGCCGCATCCGACCGGGTCCGGTCCGACGGCGGAACGGCCGGGGAAGCCGTCCGCCCGGGCTACAGCTTCTCGATCGGCGCGATCTTGATGAGCAGCTTCTTGGCGCCGGCGGAGTCGAACCGTACGTGCGCGACCCGCTTGGCCCCGTCTCCCGTGACCTGCTCCACCCGCCCCTCGCCGAAGTCGTCGTGGCGGATCCGGTCGCCGGCCGCGAGCTCGAGCTCGCCGTTGTCGCGGACCCTGCCGGTGACCCGGTTGGGGAACTTGTCCATGGCCGTCGAGAGCGGCTTCAGCCCTTCCCGGCGAGGCAGCTCACGAGGACCGAAGCGGTCTCCGGTCCCCCCGGATCCGCCGGCCCCTCCGGGGCGTCGGGCGTTGAGGGCCCGTGACTGCATGCCGCCGCGGGAGTTGACGTCGCCGGGCGACTGTTTCCAATCGATCAGGTCTGCGGGGATCTCCTGGAGGAACCGGCTCGGCATCGCGACCGTGACCTCGCCGAACTGCGCACGGGTCATCGCGAGCGAGAGGTGGAGGCGCTTGCGGGCGCGGGTGATGCCGACGTAGAACAGCCGACGTTCCTCCTGCGGCCCGCCGGGCTCGCCTGCCGAGATCCGGTGCGGGATGAGGTCCTCCTCGACGCCGGTGACGAACACCGCGTCGAACTCCAGACCCTTGGCCGTGTGCATGGTCATCAGGGAGACGGAGCCGGAGGCGTCGTCGAGGTCATCCGCGTCCGACACCAGCGCCACCTCGGTGAGGAAGTCGGTGATCGTGCCGTCCGGGTTGTTCCGCGCGAACTCCCTGGTGACCGCGATGAGCTCGTCGAGGTTCTCCAGCCGCGCCTCGTCCTGCGGATCGCGGCTCGCCCGCAGCGCGTCCATGTAGCCGCTCTTGGAGAGGAGGACCGTCAGCCCCTCGGCGACCGAGGTGGGAGCCGGCACCTCGCCCGAGGCCGGGCTCATGATCGCCGCGGCCTCGGCGAGCACGGCGTCCAGATGCGCGATCGACGCCTGGAGCTTCGGGCCGAGGCCGAGCTGCGCGGAATGGGCGAGCGCATCGCGGAAGCTCATCCCCTGCTCCTCCGCGAAGCGGGCGATGGTCGTCTCGGTGACGTCGCCGATCCCGCGGCGGGGCTTGTTGAGGATGCGGCGCACGGACATGTCGTCCGCAGGGTTGGCCACCGAGACGAGGTAGGCCAGGGCGTCCTTGATCTCGGCGCGCTCGTAGAACTTGGTGCCGCCCATGATCTTGTAGGGCAGCGCCGAGCGGATGAAGATCTCCTCCAGCGCGCGCGACTGCGAGTTGGTGCGGTAGAAGACGGCCATCTCGGAGTACGGCATCCCCGCGCGGTGCAGGGCATCGATCTCGTCCGCGACGAACTGCGCCTCATCGTGCTGCGAGTAGCCGGTGAAGCCCGTGATCAGGTCGCCTGCGCCGCGATCGCTCCAGAGCTTCTTGTCCTTGCGGTCGAAGTTGTTGCCGATCACGGCGTTCGCGGCCGAGAGGATGTTCTGCGTCGACCGGTAGTTCTGCTCCAGGAGCACGACCTTGGCCCCGGGGAAGTCGCGCTCGAACTCGCTGATGTTGCGGATGTCGGCGCCGCGGAAGGCGTAGATCGACTGATCGGAGTCGCCGACGACCGTAAGCGACGCACCGGGTTCTGTCGGGGCCTCCTCCGGCTCGAAGATCATCATGCCGTTCGCGGCATACGGGTCCGGCGCCTCGCCCTGGACCGGGCGGGTGAGCTCGTGGATCAGCGCGTACTGGGCGTGGTTCGTGTCCTGGTACTCGTCGACGAGGACGTGCCGGAAACGGCGACGGTAGACGTCGGCGACCTGCGGGAACGCCCGGAAGAGGAACACCGTCTGCCCGATGAGATCGTCGAAGTCGAAGGCGTTGGCCTTCTGGAGGGAGCGCTGGTAGTCGGCGAACACCTCGGTGAAGACGCGCTCGGCGGGGTCTGCCATGTTCGCCTGCCGCGCGTAGGACTCCGCGTCCTGCAGCTCGTTCTTGAGCTTGGATATCCGCGACTGCACCGCCGCCGGGGTGAACCCGAAGGCGTCGGCCTCGTGATCCTTGACCAGTCTCTTGATGAGCGCCCTGGAGTCGCCGGAGTCGTAGATCGTGAAGTTCTTCGTGAAGCCGAACTGCTCGGCCTCGCGACGGAGGATCCGCACGCAGGCCGAGTGGAACGTGGAGATCCACATGCCGCGCGCGGCATCCCCCACGAGGCCGGCGACACGTTCGCGCATCTCGCCCGCGGCCTTGTTCGTGAAGGTGATCGCCAGGATCTGGCTCGGCCACGCCTCGCGCTGCCGCAGGAGCAAGGCGATGCGCCGGGTGAGCACGCTGGTCTTGCCGGATCCTGCACCGGCCACGATCAGCAGCGCGCTGCCGCGGTAGGTGACGGCTTCGAGCTGCGGGGGGTTCAGGCCTGCGAGCAGGTCGTCGGAGGGCGCGGGAGTGCCGGCGGGGACGATGAGAGGGGCTTCGGTCATTGCCTTCCGAGTCTAGGCCGGACCGCCGACATGACGATCCCGGCGACGGCGATCACGACCCCGGCGGCGGCCACGACCACGGCGGTCTCCGCGGGGATGTCGAGGTACACCGTGATCCCGAGGATGCGCGAGAGCCCCCACGGGAGCAGCCCCATCTCGTCGTTCCAGGCGGTGAGCGCGGACTCCAGCCCGACGACGGCGACCACGGCGGCCGGCAGCGCGAGCCCGATGCCCACCCCCGTGAGCACCAGCCCCGCCGCGCGACGCCTCCCCCAGGTCGCCACCAGCGCCCATGCCGCGGCGACGAACGCCCAGAGGAACAGCGCGACGGCCACGGCGATGTACAGGCCGCGCCGCGCCGGATCGGTCCAGAACGCGAACCAATAGCCTCCTGGGCCCGTGGCCGACAGGGCGGCGAGCGCGAGGACGCAGCGCAGCACGACCACCCCGCCGATCGCGGCGAGGAACGCCCACGATCCCCGCCCGCGCAGGAGGAGCAGGACCACCGCGCAGAACACGGCCCAGGCGCCGAGGGTCGCCAACGGGTGGATGAGCGAGAGCCCGGAGGTCTGCACGATGCGGGTGAGCACGAGCAGCAGGCCGGGGACGAGGACCAGCAGGACCCGTGCCGCGCGGCCGAGACCCCGCGCGGACTCCTCGGCGCGCCACGGACGCGTCGATGCGCGCCAGCCGGCCACCGCGGCGTCGACGAGCGCACGACCACGCCCGCCCGACCCCCTCCCGCCAGACCTGCCGAACCTGCCGAACATTCCGAACCTGCCGAACATGCCGAACGTCCCGAGCAGCAGCCAGACGATCGCGACGATGAGGAGCCCCCTGGCGATCGAGGCCATCGCCGCATCCCGGTCTCCGCGCTGCACGCCGAGCTCCGCCGCCGTGAGGTTCAGCGCGGGATGGGCCACGTCCCCCTCGTAGGCAGCGACATGCGCCCGCGCCTTCTCCATGAACGCCTCACGGGCGAACCGCCACCGGTCGAAGGCCTCGACGGACCCGGTGTCGTGCCATTCCGCCTGACGGAGCACCATCGCACGGTAGTCCGCGAGGAGCGCGAGGACGTCGGCCTCGTAGTCGAGCGCGGAGAGGAACGCCTCCCGCTGGCCCTGGTCCCGCCAGGTCGCGGCGTCCGTGTCGCGGATCTCCGTGCGCATGCGCTCGACCGCCTCCACGGCCGTCCTGCCTCCCGCGATCGCCTCGTCCAAGCGGTCGCGGGACACGGCATAGATGACGTCGAGCACGGCCGAGTCGCCGGTGAGGATGTCCCACTCGAAGATCCACATCATCGGCGGCGGCTCGAGACCGATCGCGGCCACCCGCCTCTCGGCGAAGGGCGCGATGTACAGCCCCTCCTCGATGGCCGTCCGCGCCTGACCCATCGCCTCGACGATCGCACGCACGGTGCCGGGATCGTCGCTGAACCACTCCCTCACCCAGCCCTCGGTGATCCGTGCGGGATCGGCCTCCGGATCGCGGGCGAGGCCGACGGCCTGTCGTGAGTTCAGATCCGCGAAGGCCCAGAACCCCGCCTTCCCGTAGAGGATCATCGGCCCCGCGCGCCAGGGCCCGCCGTCCTGCGTCCAGCCCCAGATGCCCTCGATCCGCGGGTTGCCGGCCAGCAGCCGCTGCAGCGCCCACTGGTACTGGGCGCCGAGGTCGTCGGGGAAGGCCCCGCTGCCCTCGAACTCGCGACGGCTCTGGAACTCCACGATCCGGCGCTGCTCGCCCTGCAGCAGGGTGTCGTTCAGCGGCAGCCAGCTGTAGAAGTCGCCGAGCGTGTACTTGGTCGAGACGATGAGCGACGGCGAGTCGATCCCGTCGAGCACCGCGCGGTACGAGTCCGGCTCGGTGTGCATGTCCCCGACCTCGCCGACGCCGACGCTCCAGCTCCGGAAGATCACCTCCCGCCCGCTCCGCTCGGCCTGTCCGGTGAACGCCTCCAGCATCGTGCGGACGGCGGTCGGCGTCGTGACCGCCAGCGCGGAGTAGTAGTCCCAGCCCTCGACGTCGTAGACCCGGCCGGCCTCCCCGATCCGGATGAGCACCCCGTCCAACGAGGGCGCTGCGGCGTAGAGCTCGTCGAGCCCCGCGGCGTAGACGCTCCAGAGATCGGGGCTCTCGGTGTCCAGCCCGCCGAAGCGATCCCGGAGGAACGACTCCAACGGCGTGGTGAGGGTGAGCATGTCGGTGCGGAGGAACACCCTCACGCCCAGCTCGTCGGCGCGCTCCCAGAAGGGGGTGAAGGCCGCTCGCAGCGCGAGGGCCTTGTCCACGTGCACGTCCTCGTCGGGATAGACCGGCCCTCCTGGGACGTCCGCCAGGGTGAGGAACTCCACGAGACCGGGGAACGCGAGGGCGTTGTACCCGTCGGCGACGATCCGGCGGAGGTAGACGTCGTAGTCCTCGTATGCCGCGGCGAGCGCGGTCTCGTCGATGTACGGCGCCTCGGGGAGGAAGACGCCGGCGAAGGCCTTCGACGCGTGCGAGTAGTCGGTGCCGGGCAGCCACTCGGCGGGGTCCGGGGCGACCCCAACCGCGCCCAGGTCCGCCATCCGCAGGGCGAGCCGTGGCGCGACCCTCTCGCCGATCCTCGCGGCGACATCGCGTCCCTGCCGGATCGCGGAGGCGAGATCGTAGACGCCGAGCGCGGCCCCCGCCGGCCCCCCGGCGACGATCCGCAGCTGCTCCCGGCTTCCCGCCAGCGTGTACGACTGATCATCCGGGTCGTCGCCCGCCTCGATGCGGAGAACCGAGGACCCCACCGTGGCACGGCCCGCGACGGCGGCGCCGAGCGCGTCCGCGGCCGCCTGGAGACGCGCCCCCTCGGCCCCCTCGACTGTGATCTGCGGCGGAGCGACGGCCGGGGCGACGTCGGCGACCCCGGCACCCTTCTCGGTCTCTGCCGCCGCGCCGCCCATGGGCGACGAAGGCTCGCTCCGGATCCCCAGCGCATCCCCCACCCCGACGGCGGTGACGGCCCCCAGCGCGAGCAGGATCGCGACGACGACGATCGCGAGGATCCCCCGTCCGTTGCGCTCCCGGCGCGCCGTCGCTGCCATGCCCGCACTCTAGCGGTCTCCCCCGCCCTCTCCCCGCCCTCTCCCGGCCCGGCTTCTCCGTCCCCGTCCTCGCGCCTCCCGCCACCCCGTTCCCGTCGCGAAATCTGCCGTTCCGGAGCGCCGAACGCGGCAGATTTCGCGACGGGAACGGAAGTGGCGACGGCGTGGCCGGGCGGGACGGCGGGGCACGCCGGGCCGGGACGGGCGGGACGGGACGGGATGGTCGGGACGGGACGGGATGGTCGGGACGGCCGGTCGGGACCGGGCCGGTCAAGGGCGGACGGTCGCGCCGGCCGGACGGGAGCGGAACGCCGCGACGCCGAGATCCGGATGGTCCACGAAGACCCCGTCCACGCCGGTCGCCGCGATCCGCGCCCATTCCTCGGCGAAGTCGCCGAACGCACCGTCGCCTCCCGCCCGTCGATGGGGGCCATCGAGGAACGCGTTCTCCGGGCGGCAGGTCCAGGTCAGGACGCTCAGCCCCTCCGCGTGCGCCTCGGCGGGCAGGCCCGGCCGATCGAGGAGGATCCGCTTGTCCACGCTGATCCCGTCCACGCGACCTGCGAGCCGGGCAAGGCCGCCGGGCGAGATCTGCTCCGCATAGGTCTCCACGGGCGCATCCTCGTCCGCACCCTTAAGGGACACCAGGTCGAACGGCGCGCCCGCCGCCTCGATCAGATAGATCAGCTCGGCGGCAAGACCCCGGTCCCGGATCCGGTCCAGGACCCCGGCCTCGAACGACTCGATCCAGAGCGGCAGCACACCATCCGCCCATCCGGACGCCCGCAGCTCGCGCTCGACGAGGTCGCCGACGTCGAACCCGAGGGCGGCGAAGGAGGTGGCGTGCTTGATCTCCACCACCACCCCGATCGCCCGCGACCGCTCCGCCGAGGCTCGCCGCACGAGGTCCAGCACGTCGGACAGCCGCAGGATCGGCTCGACACCGTCGAAGGCCGCACTTCCCGGCCGCAGCAGGGGAAGGCGCTCCCGGCACCGCAGGTCCGACAGCTCCGCCCAGGTGAAGTCCTCCGCGAACCAGCCGGTCAGCTCCTCGCCGTCCACGCTCCCACGGCGTCGGCGGTCGGCGAACTCGGGATGGTCGGCGACGTCGGTGGTGCCGGAGATCTCGTTCTCATGGCGGACGACGAGCACGCCGTCCCTGGTGGGGACCACGTCCGGCTCGACCGCGTCGACGCCCATCCCGATGGCGAGCTCATAGGACGCGCGCGTATGCTCCGGACGATAGCCGGGCGCACCCCGATGGCCGATGACGAGCGGGATCTGGCGGGTCACGCTCTCAGCGTAGAACACCCACCGGGCGTGCCGTCCCGGTATCGTAGAAGGAAGCGTCGACCTAACCCCCGGGAGTGAGGCCACTCAATGAGCAACTTCGCGTTCAACAACCCTGCCTTCAAGGAACAGGATCCGCGCAATGTCGCGACCTATCCAGGCAACCCGCAGGCGGGTGCCCAGGCGGCGTCCGCCACGCACGCCGGCATGAACGCCGCGGTCAACGCGCAGCTCGAGGGCATGTACGCATCCCCCTCGGCCGGCGCGATCGAGACCGACCGGATGACGACCGAGGACACGGTCTGGAAGACCGCCGGCCTCTTCGCCATCCTCCTCGTCACCGCCGTCGTCGGCTGGGTCTGGACGCTGGGCGGCGTGGCCGTCCCGGTGGCCGACCCCTACAACCGCCCCGCGGTCAACATGTTGCCGTGGATCATCGGCGCGCTCGTCGGCTTCGTCCTGGTGCTGGTCATCTCCTTCACCTCGCGCAAGAAGGTACGCCCCGCGCTGATCTGGGCCTACGCCGCGTTCGAGGGCCTCTTCATCGGCGGCATCTCGGCGTTCTTCGAGGTCCAGTGGCCCGGCATCGTCATGCAGGCGACGCTCGCCACCCTCGCGGTCGTCGGCGTGACGCTGGCCCTCTTCGCGAGCGGCAAGGTGCGCGCCTCCAAGAAGGCCACCAAGGTCTTCATGATCGCGATGCTCGGCTACGCCGCCTTCTCGCTCCTGAACGTCATCCTGATGCTGACCGGTGTGGTCCAGGACGGCTTCGGCCTGCACAGCCAGATCAAGATCATGGGCATCCCGCTGGGTCTGATCATCGGCGTGCTCGTGGTCATCATGGCCGCCTACTCGCTCGTGCTGGACTTCGACCAGGTGCAGCAGGGCGTCCGCAACGGCGCACCGCGCGTCTACGGCTGGCTGGGCGCCTTCGGCATCATGGTCACGGTCGTGTGGCTGTACGTCGAGATCCTGCGCATCATCGCCATCGCCCGCGGCAACAACTGACGCACGCTCCTCGAAGGGCCGCTCTCCACGGAGGGCGGCCCTTCGTCGTGCACGGCTCCTACGAGCTCTCGCGGCCCCCTGCATGCCCGAGGCGGGCGCACACCCCCTTGTCCCCGCCGCGTGAACGGCGCACCCTGGAGAGAGAGGCGACGCCCCATCGTCGCCCGTGACGGGAACGGAGCCACCCATGGGATTTCTCGCATTCCTCGTGCTCGGCCTGATCGCCGGCGCGATCGCCAAACTCATCCTCCCCGGCAAGCAGGGCGGCGGCTGGTTCGTCACACTGCTGCTGGGCGTCGTCGGCGCGATGCTCGGCGGCTGGATCGGTGGCCTCCTCTTCAACGTCGGCCTCAACGAGTTCTGGAGTCTGTCGACCTGGCTCCTCGCGATCGGCGGTGCGATCATCGTGCTGCTGATCTACGGGCTGATCGCCGGACGCTCCCGCTCCCGGGCCGAGTGACCCGAGGCCGATGACCGTCCGCCGTCCGCGGCGGACGGTCATCGTGCTCAGCCGCGCGCCTTCTCCTCGAGCACCGCCCGCTCCCGGTCGTTCCCGGCGAGCGCGGCGGCCATGGCGAACTCCGACCGCGCCTCCTCCTCACGTCCGAGCCGACGCAGCAGCTCGCCTCGGGTCGCCGGGAGGAGGTGATAGCCGCGCAGGGCGCCGGAGGCGGCGAGCCCGTCCACGATCCGCAGCGCGGAGGCGGGCCCCGTCGCCATCGCGACGGCGGCGGCACGGTTGAGCTCGACGACCGGTGACGGTGCGATCCGCCCCAGCGCCTCATAGAGCAGGACGATCCGCTCCCAGTCCGTCTCCTCGACCGACGGCGCCACCGCGTGGCATTCGGCGATGGCGGCCTGCAGGGCATAGGAGCCCCTGCCGCGGCCGAAGGCATCGGCACGGGCCAGCGCCGCCCGCCCCCGTCGGATGCGATCCCGGTCCCAGCGGCTCCGGTCCTGATCCGCGAGGAGCACCGGGTCTCCGGCGGCATCGACCCTGGCCGGGAAACGAGCGGCGGTCAGCTCCATCAGCGCGATGAGCGCGAACGCGTCGGGCTCCCTCGGGACCAGCTCCGCCAGCACCCTGGCGAGCCGGATGGCCTCGCGGCCGAGGTCGGGGCGCAGCCAGTCCGCCCCTCCGCTCGCGGTGTGGGCCTCGTTGAAGATCAGATAGAGGACGCCCAGGACGGCCCCCAGGCGCTTGGGGAACTCCTCCCTCCCCGGCACCTCGAAGGGCGCCTTGGCCGCTGCGAGCGTCTTCTTCGCCCGGACGATCCGCTGCTGCACGGTTGCCACGGGGACGAGGAAGGCCCTCGCCACCTCCTCGCTCGAAAGCCCGCCGACGACCCGCAGCGTGAGGGCCACCCGCGCCTCGCGGGAGAGCACGGGGTGGCAGGCGATGAACACGAGCCGGAGCACGTCGTCATCGATCGCATCGGGGTCCCAGGGCATCGCGTCCGCGGACTCCGCCTGCTCCTGCTCCCGGTCGTGCGCGATCGTCGCGATCCGCTCGTCGTAGCGTTCACGCCGGCGCCAGTCGTCGATGGCCCGTCTCTTCGCGACCGCCGTGAGCCAGGCCGCGGGATTGCGGGGAACCCCGTCGCTCGGCCACCGCTCCAGCGCCTCGGCGAGCGCCTCCTGCGCGAGATCCTCGGCATGGCCGAAGTCTCCGGTGTACCGGGTCAGGGTCGCGACGATCCGTGCGGACTCGATGCGCCAGACGGCGGCGACGGACCGCTCCACCCCGGACCTCTCGGCCCCGGAGCGGTCCGTCGCCGACTCGTCCCCGGAGGTCATCTCAACGGCCGGCGCGCTCGGCGTCCTCGCGCCACCCGGCCTCCTTCTGGATCCACTCGTTGTCGGCCGGGAAGTCCTCCATCTCGGTCACACGGCGCACCTCCAGGAAGGCGCCGGGTCCGAGCGGTGCGCGCGAGGCCCACTCCGCCGCCTCTTCACGGGAGGACGTCTCGATGATCCAGAAGCCGTTGAAGAGCTCCTTCGTCTCGCCGTACGGGCCGTCCGTGATCAGCGGCTGCTCGGCGGAGAAGTCCACGACGAAACCCTCGGCGGCGTCGGTCAGTCCTTCCCCGGCCAGCAGGACTCCGGCCTTGATCATGGACTCGTTGTACTTCCCCATCGCCTCGATGACCTGCTCGAACGGGATGTCCTTGAACGCCTCGACGCCCTGGTCGTTCGCACGCATGATGAGCATGTACTTCATGATGATCTCTCCTTGATCTCGGGATCGCCTTTCGACCCTCTCACTGAAGACGTCGAACGGGAAGCAGCCGGATCGACACATCCGCCGAAATTTCTTCTGAGGCCCCTCCCGGCGACTCGGCGCCCGGCGACTCGATGTCCGGTAACTCGACGTCCGGTAACTCGACGTCCGGCAACTCAGGGTCGACGCCGCCGGGCGCGGGCGACGGCGCTGCCGCGGGCGCGTCGGCTCTATACTCCCGCTGTGACATCCTCCGACGCGCTCGTGATCGAGATCCGCGCCGCGCTCCGCCAGGCGGCGGACCCGGCGCTCGCCCCCGGTCAGCAGGCCTACATGAAGTCCACGATGCCGTTCCTGGGCGTCCGGGTGCCCGCCGCCCGGGCGACGACGCGTCGCCTCGCGCGCGGAGTGAAGGATGCCGGGGTCCTCCGCGCGGCCGCGCTGACCCTGTGGCGCGAGGCCGGCTTCCGCGAAGAGCGATACGCCGCGACCGAGCTGATGGGCCTCCGGCCGGTGCGCGGACGGCTGGACGCCATCGAGGTGCACGAGGAGATGATCAGGACGGGCGCCTGGTGGGATCACTCGGACGAGGTCGCGCATCGGCTCGCCGAGACCCTGGACGCGCATCCGATCGAGACGACCGCGCTCCTTCGCCGATGGCTGGCCGATGAGGACTTCTGGATCCGGCGCGTCGCGATCATCGCCCAGCTCGGACGGAAGGACAGGACCGACCTTGCCCTGCTCGTCGAGGCGATCGAGACGAACATCGACGACCGCGAGTTCTTCATCCGCAAGGCGATCGGCTGGGCGTTGCGCGAGGTCGCCAAGACCGACCCGGACTGGGTCCGCGCGTTCGTGGAGGCCCATCCCGCGCTCTCCCCGCTCTCCCGCCGCGAGGCCCTCAAGCATCTGTCCTGAGCCCCGCCCGCCCGGCCCCGCTCCCGAGGCCCGCCCGCGAGCCCCCTTCTCCCCGCGAAACTGCAACTGCGCCCCGAGACTGCGGAAAAATCGCGCTGTCTCGAGACGCAGTTGCAGTCTCGCGGCTAAGGGAGGAGCGACGCGGGGGTCACTCCCACTCGATGGTCCCCGGCGGCTTGGAGGTCACGTCGAGCACGACGCGGTTGACGTCGCGCACCTCGTTCGTGATGCGGTTGGAGATCTTCGACAGGACGTCGTAGGGCAGGCGGGTCCAGTCCGCGGTCATCGCGTCCTCGCTGGAGACCGGGCGCAGCACGATCGGATGGCCGTAGGTGCGACCGTCGCCCTGGACGCCCACCGAGCGGACGTCGGCGAGGAGGACCACCGGGCACTGCCAGATCTCCTGGTCCAGGCCCGCCTTGGTCAGCTCCTCCCGCGCGATGGCGTCGGCCTCGCGGAGGATCTCCAGGCGGTCCCGATTCACCTCGCCGATGATGCGGATGCCGAGACCGGGGCCGGGGAAGGGCTGGCGTCCGACGATCGCCTCGGGGAGCCCGAGCTCCCGGCCGATCGCGCGAACCTCGTCCTTGAACAGGGTGCGCAGCGGCTCGATGAGGGCGAAGTCGAGGTCGTCGGGGAGCCCGCCGACGTTGTGGTGCGACTTGATGTTGGCCGTGCCCGTCCCTCCGCCGGACTCCACCACGTCGGGGTACAGGGTGCCCTGCACGAGGAACTTGATCGGAGCGCCCTCGGCCTTGGCCTCGTCGACGAGCTCGCGCTGGACCTTCTCGAACGCGCGGATGAACTCGCGTCCGATGATCTTGCGCTTCTCCTCGGGATCGGTCACGCCGGAGAGATGGCCGAGGAAGGTGTCCGCCGCATCGACCGTGATCAGACGAACGCCGGTCGATGCCACGTAGTCCTGCTCGACCTGCTCGCGCTCCCCCTTGCGGAGAAGGCCGTGATCGACGAACACAGCGGTGAGCTGGTCGCCGATCGCCCGGTGGACGAGGGCGGTGGAGACCGCGGAGTCGACACCCCCGGAGAGCGCGGAGATCACCCGGGCATCCCCCACCTGCTCGCGGATGCGCTCGACCTGCTCGGCGATCACGTTGTCGCTGTTCCAGTCGGCGGGCAGGCCCGCCCCCTTGTGCAGGAAGTTCTCGATCACCTGCTGCCCGTGATCGGAGTGCTTGACCTCCGGATGCCACTGGACACCGTAGAGATGACGCTCCTCGTTCGCGAAGGCGGCGACCGGCGTGGCCGAGGTCGAGGCGAGCACCGCGAACCCCTCGGGGGCACGGGAGACCTGGTCCCCATGGCTCATCCAGACGTTCTGCGCGATCGGCTGGCCGCCAAGGAGCGTTCCGCCCTCGCCCTCCAGGGTGGCGTCGGTCGCGCCGTACTCGCGCAGGCCGGTGTTGGCGACCTCGCCGCCGAGCGCACGCGCCATCACCTGGAATCCGTAGCAGATGCCGAGCGTCGGGACGTCCAGGTCGAAGACCCCGGCGTCGAGCTGCGGCGCGCCCTCCTCGTACACCGACGACGGTCCGCCGGAGAGGATCAGCGCCACCGGGTTCTTCGCGGCGATCTCCGCCGCGGTCGCCGTGTGCGGCACGATCTCGCTGTAGACGCCGGCCTCGCGGACTCGGCGGGCGATCAGCTGCGCGTACTGCGCGCCGAAGTCGACGACGAGGGCGGGACGCTGGGCCGTCGTGTTCGCGTCGGCGGGAGTGTTCTCGGTCACCGGGAGCCTTCCGTGGCGGGAGTGGAGTCGGAATCGGCGTCCGACGGGTACGGGTTCGCGGAGGCGGCCTCAGCCTCTTCGCGCCGGGCGAGGGAGGCCTTCACCTCACGGGCGACGATCGCCTCCATGAAGAAGGAGAGCAGCGGCACGACACCGCCGAGGGCGAGCAGGAGGAAGCGCAGGAACGGCCAGCGCATCAGGCTCCACACGCGGAAGCAGGCGAAGAGGTACACCACGTAGAACCAGCCGTGGGCGATGAGGATCAGCAGCGAGAGGTTCGCTCCGTCGCCGGTGGACTCCAACCCCTTCGGCCCTTCCACCACCGGGGCGAGCCACAACGGCCCGCCGGATCCTCCCGCGAAGAGCTCGAGGTGGATCGGCGTGTACTTGAGCACCATCTCGGCGACCAGCAGGAGCAGCATGACCCCGGTGATGATCGACGCGACCTGGTAGAGCTTCAGTGCACCGCGGATCGCCGGAAAGCTGGCGACTTTCGGTTCGGGCATGTCCCCTAGTCTAGCCGCGCCGCAGCAGGGCTCCCACGGCGCGGACGGCGACGCCCGCCGCCACCCCGAAGGGCGACGGCGGGCGTCTGCAGGGTGTGCTCCGCGTCCTACTCGACCCGCGCGCGCCGGCGGGCGGCGACGAGGCCGAGGCCGACGATCAGCAGGAGCGCGGCGAGCAGGGCGTACGGCCCCGCCTCCGCGCCGGTGACGGCCAGGCCGCCCCCGCCGTGGCCGTTGCCACCCCCGTTTCCGTTCCCGTTCCCATTGCCATTCCCGTTCCCATTGCCATTGCCATTGCCGTTGTCCGCGCCCTTGGCGACGGTGATCGGGATCTCGACCGTGGTCCCCGAGCCGTCGACCGATGCGGTCAGCACCTGGGGGCCGGTGAGGCCGGCCGGGACCGTGAACACGAGCGTGGCGCGTCCCGCCTCGTCGACGGCGTCGATGACGGTCGGGTCGACCGCCCCGGTGGCGACGGACTTGCCGTCGAGCGACAGCGTCACATCGCCCGGCGCCGGCTCACCCGCGCTGAACGCCAGCGAGGAGAGCGAGACGGTGACCTGCTCGCCGGCCTTGTACCCCTCGGGACCGGCGGCGGCGCTGAGCGTGACGCCCACCGCGCGCTGCGCGAGATCGGGGGTCGCGACCTTGTTCTGCGCGAACCAGTCCACCGTCGACTGCAGATCCGACCGCCCGGTGTCCTTCTTATCGGTGCCCTCGGCGAAGGTGAAGAAGCTGTCGCCGCCGGCCGCGAGGAAGGAGTTCGCCGCGACCGTGTACGAGGCCGCGGGGTCGAGCGGCGCACCGTTGAGCGTGATGCTCGTGATGTGCGCCCCGGCCTCCGCCGTCGGGTCGTACGTGTAGGACAGCCCCTCGGAGAGGCCGAGCTTCAGGAACGGACGCGCCGACCCTGCCGGCTGCCACTGCTCCTCGAGCACGCTCTTGAGCTGCGCGCCGGTGAGCTTCAGCGTGACCAGCGTGTTGGCGAACGGCTGGACGGTCGCCGCCTCCCGATAGGTCACGTTGCCGTCCGGGTCGCCCTCGCCGCCGGAGGCGTACGAGAGGTTGGCCCTGATGCCGCCGGGGTTCATCAGCGCGAGATCGGCACCGGTCGCCCACTGGTGGACGTCGGCGACGAAGTTCCCGATCGTGGACTCGCCACCGCGGTTCTCGGTCTTCCCGTCGCTCTGGCGGGCGCGGTTGAAGTCGGCCGTGATGGAACCGACCGGCGTGGCGCCGAGCTCGTCGGCCTTCTTCTTCGCGTCGTCGACGATCCCCTGCACCGCAGGGTCCGCCGGGTAGAGCGGCTTCTTGTCCTTCGTGAGCGGCTTGATCTCGTTGCCGATGGAGAGGATCTCCTTCGTGCTCGGGTCGACCTTGATGTCCATGAGGCCGACGTTCTCGCCGTACTGGCCCGCCGAGACGACGGGGCGTCCGTCGATCACGTGGTTGTAGGCCAGGTGCGTGTGCGCGGAGACGATCGCGTTGACCTCGGGCGTCACGCCGTAGACGATCTCGCCGAGGCGGGAGTCCGGGGTGATGCTGGAGACGTCGACGGTCGTCGCGCCCTCGTGGACGAGGAGGATGATCACGTCCGCCTCGCCGTTGGCCGGGTCGCCGTCCTTGAGGCCTGCGGCCACGGCGTTGACGGAGTCCACGATGCTGCGGACCTCGAGGCCCTTCATGCCGTCCGGCGACACCAGCGTGTCGAGGTCCTCGGTCACCGCGCCGATGAAGCCGACCTTGACGCCCTCGACGTCCTTAACCCAGGACGGGGCGAGAGCGGGCTCACCGGTCTCGGTGAGGAAGACGTTCGCGCTGAGGTACTCCCAGTCGGCCCGGTCCTGCACGCGGTCGCGGAGGTCGGCCCAGCCCTGGTCGAACTCGTGGTTGCCGGCGGCGCTGACCTCCAGCCCCGCGGCGTTCAGCGCGTCGATCGTCGGGTTGTCGTCCTGGATGAACGAGGTGAACGTCGAGGCGCCGATGAGGTCGCCCGCCGCCGCGAAGATCGTGTTGGGGTTCTCCGCGCGGAACTGCTGGACGGCTCCGGCGAGCACCGCGGCCCCCGCCGACGCGTTGTCCGCCTCGATGCGACCGTGGAAGTCGTTGATCGTCACGACGTTGATGTCCACCGGCGTCGCGGCCGTGGAGAGGCCGACGAGGATGGGGTCGTGATCGCTCGACCGGAACGGGGTCCCGGCCTCGGTGGCGGGGTACGCGTAGCCGCGGTCGCCCCACTCCGGCGAGTTGATGCCCCAGACGCCGGTGCCCGTGATCGACGACGCCAGCGAGGGCGAGGCGATCACATGGTCGAGGGAGCCGAGCTCCCCGTCGAACGAGTAGGTGTACTGCCCCGGGGCCTTGGCGGGCACGAGGTCGGTCCAGCCCGCCTGGGCGAAGACGTCGATCGGGTCCTCCTGGCCGTACGCGTTGAAGTCGCCGATGAGCAGCAGGTCATCGCTGCCCGACCGGGTCTTCAGGTCCTCGGTGAAGGCGAGGAGCGACTGCGCCTGGGCGACGCGGTCGGCGTTGAAGAAGCCCTGGCCGTCGGCCGGCTCCGGCCCCGCGCCCTTCGGCGGGGACTTGGACTTCAGGTGGTTCGCGACCACCGTGACGACCTTGCCGCCGACCTCGAACGTCTGCGCGATGGGCTCGCGGGCGTTGCCCCACACCGTCTCATCGATGACCGTGGCGCTCTCGCCCTTCGGCGTCACCGCGCCCTTCTTGTAGATGATGGCGCTGCTGATGGCGTCCGTGATCGCGGGGTTGGCGAGCGCTGCGGGCGTGCGGACGTAGTCCCACACGTCCGATCCTGCGGCCTCGTTGAGGCCGGCGACCAGATCGGCCAGCGCCGAGTCCAGCGGCTTGCCGAGCTTCGGCCCGTTCTCGATCTCCATGAGCGCGACGATCTCGGCGTCGAGGCCGTTGATCGCCGAGACGATCTTGGACTTCTGGATCGCGAACTGCTCCGCCGTGGCGGCGCCCCGCGCATCGGGGTTCTCGCTGGTCAGCGTCGTGAAGTAGTTGTAGACGTTGAACGACGCCACCTGCACGTCGCCGCCGACCTGGGGCGCCGTGTCCTGACGCGGGTTGGTCGCGGTGAACGTCGGCTTGTGCGATGCGGCGCTGCTGTCGTCGATCGGCACGACCGGCTGCAGACGCCAGTCGTCGAAGCCGTACTGCAGGATGCTGCCCTCGGTCGGGAACACGACCGTGTCGCCGTTGCGGACGACCGTGTCCTCGGTGAAGTAGGGCTGCTCGCCCGGGTGGTTCTTGTTGGTGACCTGGAGCGACCAGCCGTCGTCGAGCAGGATCCGGTTCGCCCGGTTCGCGGCAGCGATGGCCGCCGCGGCGTCGCCGGGACGCGTGGTCTCCGTGCTCTTGACGTTGAGGTCCTCACCGGCGTTCAGCCAGAGGGTGCCGAAGTTGTAGAGCTGGTGGCTGGAGGCGAGGCGGTAGCTGCCGGACGGCGCGACGAGCATGTTCTCGTACTGCTCGCGGTCGGCGCCGACGACCGTGTCGGGGAGCGGCGTGACCGCGGGGACACCGACCCCGGGGGTGACGACGGCCACGTCCGCGACGGCGGAGGGGTTGATCTGCGTCTGTCCGAAGTACTCGCTGACCGCGCCGGTCACCGAGACGAGGTCGCCGATCGCGAGCGACGGCGCGAGCGCGTTGAGGTAGACGAAGACGCCGTCCGAGGCGCCCGGGGTCTTCGTGTCGCCGCCGATGCCCTGCGTCTGGATGACGATGCCCTTGTATCCGCCGGTCCGGTAGTCGGCGGTGACGACGCCCTGGACGGTGACGGTCTGGCCGGCCAGCGGCGAGGCGTCGGCCGTGCCCTGGACCTCGGCGATCGTGTGCGTGGGAGCGGCGACAGCCGCGAGCGCTGCGTCCTGCGGAGCGGCGGAGACCTGCGGCGCCGCGGGAGCAGCAGGAGCCGAAGGCTCAGGAGCAGTGCCCTCAGGGGCAGTGCTGTCAGGAGCAGTGGTCTCCGGGGTCACCGTCTCCGTGGGGGCCGGTGCCTGCTCCGGCGCGGACGGCGCGGGGCTCGGGGACTCCGAGACGAGGGTGGTCTGCTCGGAGCCGGAGTCCGCCGCGAAGGCGGGAACGGCGCCGAGGGCGCTCGCCGCGAGGGCGACGGATGTGGCCAGGGCGAGAGCGCCGATGCGCCCCCTCCCCCGGGAACGGGATGACGACGACTCGGTGCGGTCGTCGTCAGGGGCGGACATCATCAGGCTGTCTCCTCGGTGACGGTCGGCGGCGCGCTCTCGTGAACGGCCGCGCACGTCCCTCCGCGCACCACCGGACACGGGTGCTCCGACGGCGAGAGACGTACGCCTGCGACCTTAGGAGAAGCCGGGGACATTCCTCAAGGGTGTTCGCCGGTTCGTCACCTTCCTGTCACGAGGCGGACGGATCAGGCGTCGCCCGTGCGCTCCTCGAACTCCTCGACCTCGCGCTCCCACGCATCGCGGGCGAGCCGGTACCAGAGGTAGAACGCGAAGCCTGCGAAGACGGCCCACTCCGCCGCGTAGAACACGTTGAGCCAGTTGACCGGGGACTGCTCGATCGGAGCGGGGGAATCGATCCTCGCGAGACCGCCGGACGGCTCGGCCGCGGTGAGGTACGGGCGGTAGACCGCGAGCTCCTCGACGCCGTGCCAGCGTCCGAGCAGCATCGCCGGGGACATCCGGTCCATCCGGTCGGGCTCCCCGCGGGGCGGGGCCTTGCCGCCCTCGTCCGGGATCAGCCGGCCGCTGAGCTCGACGACGCCCCCTGCCTCGCGGTCGAGCCGCTCGACGGCCTCGGCCGCCGTCTTCTCGTCGGGGGCCCAGCCCACGGCGACCGCGAGCGAGGTCGGCTCCGGGGCGTTCGCGATCCGCAGCTGCCCGGTGACCCAGTACCCCTGGACGCCGTCGTTGAAGCGCGAGGCGACCACGAGGAAGTCACCGGGGACCCACTCCCCCGTCGTCCGCACGCGCTGGCCGACCGACGGTGCGGGCAGATACGCCCCCGGCTTCACGACCTCGTCGAGGGGCAGCACCTCCTCGGTCGCCCCCGGCGGGGTCGGATCGCTCTCGACCGCTCGCCCGAGCTGCCACTGCCCCAGCCAGGCGAAGACCGCGGCGACCACCAGGCACAGGACGAGCATCCCGATCCACCGGCCGCGGAGCATCACCTCGCGGAGGGTCGGCGGGAACTCCTGCGTCGCCGGCGGGATGGGGGTGGTCACGGCAGGGTCAGCGCTCGTACGGTGCCAGCACGACCTCGACGCGCTGGAACTCCTTCAGGTCGGAGTAGCCCGTCGTGGCCATCGACTTGCGAAGGGCACCGATGAGGTTCGCCGTGCCATCGGCCACCGGCGCCGGCCCGTAGAGGATCTCGTCCAGCGCGGCGACGCCCTCGACCGCCACGCGGCGTCCGCGCGGGAGCTTGGCGTGGTGCGCCTCCGGCCCCCAGTGGAAGCCCTTGCCCGGCGCATCGGTGGCACGGGCGAGCGCGACGCCGAGCATCACGGCGTCCGCGCCCATCGCGAGCGCCTTGACGATGTCGCCGGACGTCCCGACGCCGCCGTCCGCGATGACGTGGACGTAGCGGCCGCCGGACTCGTCGAGGTAGTCGCGGCGGGCGGCGGCGACGTCCGAGACCGCCGTCGCCATCGGCGCGTGAATGCCCAGCGTCGCGCGCGTGGTGGACGCCGCGCCGCCGCCGAAGCCGACGAGGACGCCCGCGGCGCCGGTGCGCATGAGGTGGAGGGACGCGGTGTAGGTGGCCGCGCCGCCGACGATCACGGGGACGTCGAGGTCGTAGATGAACTTCTTGAGATTCAGCGGCTCGGCCACGCTCGAGACGTGCTCGGCGGAGACCGTGGTGCCGCGGATGACGAACAGGTCGACGCCCGCCTCGACCACCGTGCCGTACAGCTCCTGGGTCCGCTGCGGGGTGAGCGAGCCCGCCACCGTGACCCCGCCCTCGCGGATCTCGGCGAGACGCTGCTTGATCAGCTCGGGCTTGATCGGCTCGGCGTACAGCTCCTGCATCCGCACCGTGGCCTGGGCGTCGTCGAGGCCGGCGATCTCGTCGAGCAGCACCTGCGCGTCGTCGTACCGGGTCCACAGGCCTTCGAGGTCGAGCACGCCGAGACCGCCGAGGCGACCGAGGGCGATCGCCGTCTGCGGGCTGATCACCGAGTCCATCGGCGCGCCCAGCACCGGGATCTCGAACGGGAACGCGTCGATCGTCCACGCCGTGGACACGTCCTCGGGATTGCGGGTCCGCCGCGAGGGCACCACCGCGATGTCGTCGAACGTGTACGCGCGGCGGGCGCGCTTGCCCCGGCCCAGATCGATGTCCATGCTCACGCCTCCACCCTACCCGGGATGCCTTTCGGCCCCCTCGGAACCATCCTCCGCGGAGCCCTGACCGCCCCCGCGCGGGACGGATGGCGCCCCGATGGCGCCCATGCGCGGGACGGATGGCGGGAGAATCCCCGGATGGCGGGCAGACCGCCCGGATCCGGCCCGCCATCCGGGGTCATGCCCGCCATCCGGACCAGAGGCCCGCCCGCGACACCCGACTCACCGTGCCGGTCACCCCGCCCGCCTCGCCCTGCCCGTCACCGCGCCCGGGCGACGCGGCGCTCGTCCCAGACCGGCTCATCGGCCTCGTACACCGCGCCGTCCGCGCCGAAGACGAGGAACCGGTCGAAGGAGCGCGCGAACCAGCGGTCGTGGGTGACGGCGACGACCGTCCCCTCGAACCGCGCGATCGCGTCCTCCAGCGCCTCCGCCGATTCGAGATCGAGGTTGTCCGTCGGCTCGTCGAGGAGCAGCAGGGTCGCGCCGGAGAGCTCCAGCAGCAGCACCTGGAAGCGCGCCTGCTGGCCGCCGGAGAGCTGGTCGAAGCCCTGCTGCGCCTGCCGCACGAGGCCGTAGCGGTCCAGCGCCGAGCTCGCCGCGTCGCGCGGCATCCCGGCACGCCGCTCGTCACCGCGGTGGAGGATCTCCAGCAGCGTGCGCCCGACGAACTCCGGATGCGCGTGCGTCTGCGCGAACAGGCCCGGCACCACCCGGGCGCCGAGCACGGCCGTCCCGGAGTGGGCGACCGGGCCGAGCCGCTCGCCGGCAGAGGTGAGGTGCCCGTGGGTCGGATCCGGATCGCTGCCGCCCCGCGCGAGGAGTCTCAGGAAGTGCGACTTGCCCGAGCCGTTGGAACCGAGCACCGCCACGCGGTCCCCGAACCAGATCTCCGCGTCGAACGGCCGCATGAGACCGGTCAGCTCCAGGCCCGTGCTCACCACGGCGCGCTTTCCCGTGCGCGCCCCGCGCAGCCGCATGTCGAACTCCTGCGACGGCGGGCGCTCCTCGGGAGGGCCCGCCTCCTCGAACTTGCGCAGACGCGTCTGCGCGGCCTGGTAGCGCGAGGCGAAGCCGTCGTTGGCCGACGCCTTGACCTTCAGGGTCGCCACCAGGGTCCTGAGCTTCTCGTGCTGCTCGTCCCAGCGCCGGCGGAGCTCGTCGAGGCGGTCCATCCGATCGATCCTCGCCTGATGGTAGGTGGCGAAGCCGCCGCCGTGCACCCATGCGGTCGCCCCGGCGCCGCCCGGCTCCAGCGTCACGATGCGGTCCGCGGCCCGTGCCAGCAGCTCGCGATCGTGCGAGACCAGCAGCACGGTCTTGGGGGACTCCCGCAGCTGCTCCTCCAGCCATCGCTTGCCGGGGACATCGAGGTAGTTGTCCGGCTCGTCGAGGAGGAGCACGTCGTCCGGCCCGCGCAGCAGCGCCTCCAGCGCCAGGCGCTTCTGCTCGCCGCCGGACAGGGTGCCGAGGTCACGGAACCGCGCGCGCTCGTACGGGATGCCGAGCGCCGCCACGGTGCACTGGTCCCAGACCGTCTCGTGCTCGTACCCGCCGGCGTCGGCATACTCGGCGATCGCCGTGGCGTAGCGCATCTGGGTGTCGTGCTCGTCGTTCTCGATGAGCGCGTTCTCGGCGGATTCGAGCGCCTCCGCCGCGGCCCTGATCCGCGCCGGCGCGACCCGGATCAGCAGGTCCTGCACGGTCGTCCCCGCCTCGCCGTGCCCGATGAACTGGTCCATCACGCCGAGGGACCCGTCGATGGTGACCACGCCGGCGTCGGGCGCGATCTCACCGCGGATGATCCGCAGCATCGTCGACTTCCCCGCGCCGTTCGGCCCGATGAGCGCGCTCGTCGATCCCGCGCCGACCCGGAACGCCGCCTCGTCGAGCAGTGGCCTCCCGTCGGGCAGGGTGAGCGAGACGCCTGTCACGTCGATGTATCCCACGGCGGAGCCGTCCTTCCGCCCGCCGTCGTCCTGCAGGGTCGCGAGCCTTACAGACTATCGGCTCCCGCACGCCCCGCCGTCCCCCGCCCACGTCCCGCGTCCCTCCTCACCCGCCGCCCTGCGCCGCGTCTGGTCGCCTTGCACCGCGTCCTGCGCCGCATCGCGTCCCACCCGTCGCCTTGTGCCCGCGTCCCGTCGCCCTGCGTCCCATCCGTCGCCTCGCGCCGCGTCGCCTTATGCCCGCGTCCTGTGTCCGTCCCGCCCTTGCGCCGCATACCTTTCCGTTCCCGTCGCGAAATCTGCCGCATCGGGCCGAAAAAGACGGCAGATTTCGCGACGGGAACGGACCAGCGGGCCGGGAACAGCGGGACGGGACCAACGAGACGGGACCAGCACGGCGGGGTCAGCAGGGCAGGAAGGGGGCGGAGACCGGCTCAGGCGAGGGCGCCGGAGGTCGGCACCGGGTTCACGAAGAGGTCGAGCACGGGGCAGTGCTCCTCGACGACGGTGCGGAGCTTCTCGTAGTCCTCCGCAGTATCGGGGCCGGTGACCTCCACGCGCACCCGAACATCGTGGAATCCGGCACGACCGGACTCGTCGATCCCGAAGAGCTTGCGCACGTCGAGATCGCCCTCGGCCGTGATCCGGATGTCGTCGATCGTGAGCCCCAGTGCCTGCGCGTAGAGCCGGAAGACCACGACCTGACAGGAGACGAGGGCGCCGAGCGCATACTCGACGGGGCTCGCCGCCGCATCGTCGCCGGCGAGTCCCGCCGGCTCGTCGACGAGGAAGCGGTGCTTGCCCGCGCGGATCTCGGTCCCGACGGACCCGATCCCCCGCCCGGTGACCTTGTAGGTGAGCGCGGCGTTCGAGGGGTCGGCGTCGATGCGTTCGGCCCAGGCGGCGCCGGCGTCGGTGAGGCGACGGGCGCGCTCTTCGGCGGCGATCTCGGGGATGGCGGTGGAGTCCTGGAGAAGGGTCATGGCGCGACCGTAGCGGGAGCCGGCGGCACCGCGCCGGCTCCGCGTCATACGGCGCAATCCCGGGTCATCCGCCGTCATAGGACGTCTCGGATCCGCAACTCCCTCGCGCCGGGCCGGACATGGATGCACGACCCGGACACGGACGCACGACCGATCCGGCCGATCGGCCGTGCAGACGCACCACGATCGTGCATCCGGCATGGGACGACGCGGACGCAGAACGCCGGACGATCCCGGAACAGAGAGGTCAGGGAGGGTCAGGGACGGTCAGGCGGCGTAGCGGCCGGAGGCGATCGCCTTGGCGCGCTTCTTCTTCGCCTCCTCCTCACGGTTCTTCGGCGGCGTCGTCGCGACGAGCTCCTCGAGCAGATGCTGCGTCACATGCGCGATCTCGGCGACGGCGCGGTCGAATGCCTCCTGATTTGCCTTCGAGGGCCTGGTGCTCCCGGCGATCTTGCGCACATACTGCAACGCGGCCACCTGCACCTCCTCGGAGGTCGCGGCGGGCTCGAAGTTGTGAAGGGTGTGGATGCTCCGGCACATGCCGCACAGGCTACGCCGGGGCACCGACGCCCACCAGCCTCGGAAGCCGCCAGCCCAGGGAGCCAACGGTAAGAAACCGCACGTGCCCCCCAGGCAGGCCGGCTACTTCTTGTAGTTCGGCGCTTCGACCACGATCTGCACGTCGTGCGGGTGGGACTCCTTCAGCCCGGCGGCGGTGATGCGGACGAAGCGGCCCCGCTGCTTCAGCTCCTCGACCGTGCGCGCGCCGACGTAGAACATCGACTGCCGGAGGCCGCCGACGAGCTGATAGGCGACGGCCGAGACGGGACCGCGGTACGGCACCTGTCCCTCGATCCCCTCGGGGATGAGCTTGTCGTCGCTGGGCACGTCCGCCTGGAAGTACCGGTCCTTGGAATAGGAGGTCTGCTTGCCCCTGGTCTGCATCGCGCCGAGCGAGCCCATGCCCCGGTACTGCTTGAACTGCTTGCCCGCCTGGAAGACGATCTCCCCCGGGGACTCGTCCGTCCCGGCGAGGAGGGAGCCGAGCATCACCGCGTCCGCACCGGCGACGAGCGCCTTCGCGATGTCCCCCGAGTACTGGAGCCCGCCATCGGCGATCACCGGGACGCCGGCGGGGGCGGCGGCCAGCGAGGCCTCGTACACGGCCGTGACCTGGGGGACGCCGACGCCGGCGACGACCCGGGTGGTGCAGATCGAGCCGGGACCGACGCCGACCTTCACGGCGTCGACGCCCGCGTCGACGAGCGCCTGCGCGCCCTCGCGGGTCGCGACGTTGCCGCCGATGACGTCGATGTGGTCGAAGGAGCTGTCGGCCTTGAGGCGCCTCACCAGGTCGATCACGCCCTGCGACTGTCCGTTAGCGGTGTCGACGACGAGGACGTCGACACCGGCGTCGCGCAGTGCCTCGGCGCGCTCCCAGGCGTCGCCGAAGAAGCCGATCGCGGCCCCCACCCGCAGGCGCCCCTGGTCGTCCTTGGTCGCGAGCGGGTACTTCTCGCTCTTGTCGAAGTCCTTGATGGTGATGAGCCCTGCGAGCTTGCCGTCGCCGTCGATCAGCGGCAGCTTCTCCACCCGATGACGGGCGAACAGCGCGATCACCTCTCCCGCGGCGACGCCGACGGGGGCCGTCACGAGCCCCTCCGTCGTCATCACGTCGCGGACGAGCGTGGTCTGGCGCTCGAAGCCGGAGACGAACCGCATGTCGCGGTTCGTGACGATGCCGAGCAGGCGCCCGTCGGGGTCGACGACGGGGAGGCCGGAGATGCGGTACTTGGCGCAGAGGGCGTCGACCTCGTCGATCGTCGCCTCGGGCGTCGTCGTGATCGGGTCGGTGATCATGCCGGACTCGCTGCGCTTGACCCGGTCGACCTGCGTGGCCTGGTCGGCGATGGAGAGGTTGCGGTGCAGAATGCCGAGACCGCCCTCGCGGGCCATCGCGATCGCCATGCGGGCCTCGGTGACCGTGTCCATCGCACTGGAGAGCAGGGGCGTCGCGACGGAGATCCGGCGGGTGACCCGCGAGGACGTGTCCGCCTCGCTCGGGATCACGTCCGTGTGCCCCGGAAGCAGCAGCACATCGTCGTAGGTGAGTCCGACGAATCCGAACGGGTCGTGCTGCTCCATAGGGGGCTCCTCTCGCGTTTGTCAATTGTAAGCCGCGACAGGTCGCGTTCATTCCCCTCCCCAGGTCGCATCCGCGAGGGTGATCACATCGTGATAGGCGATCGTCCGCTCTCGGGTTACGCTCAGAGTCCTGCGGAGCAACGATGCGCCGCAGACGCACTCACCGTGGAGGATGCGTGAGACAAGGGACTACCGCCATCACCCCTGCCCGACGATGGCTGGTCGCACTGGTGTGCGCGCTGCTCGCCGCCGTGGTTCTGGTGCTTCAGGCGCCGGCTGCGGCGCTCGCGGACGACCAGGAGAAGACGGACTTCTACTTCGCCGGGATCATCTCCCATGACGACAAACCCATCGAGGGCGTCGTGGTCGCGATCGAGGGCAACGGGTTCAAGGCCGAGACCGAGACCGACGCCGAGGGGAAGTGGCGCCTGTACGTCCCCGAGAAGGCGACCTACACGCTCACCGTCGACGAGTCGACGCTGCCGAAGGGGGTGATCGTCGCCGGGGAGTCGGCCTCCCAACAGGTGGAGTTCGGCCTGACCGGGACGAAGATCATCAACCTCTTCCTCGGAGAGGGAGAGCGCGAGACCACCTCCTTCCTCGATCAGCTGCTCTCCCGGCTGGTGGGCGGGCTGAACTTCGGCCTCCTGCTGGGCCTGGCCGCGATGGGCGCGGCGCTGATCTACGGCACGACGAGGCTGTCCAACTTCGCGCACGGCGAGATGGTGACCTGGGGCGGCGTGGTCGCCCTCATCGTCAGCTCCCTCTGGAACCTCCCGCTGTGGCTCGGCATCATCGCCGCCGTGATCGGCGGCGCGCTCCTGGGCTGGGCGATGGACGCGGGGCTCTGGCGACCGCTCCGCCGCCGGGGGCTGGGCGTCGTCCAGCTCATGATCGTGAGCATCGGCCTCTCGCTCGCCCTCCGCTACGCGCTGCAGTACATCATCGGCGGCGGCACCTACCAGCTGCAGGGCGCGAGCCCCACCCCGATGCAGTTCGGCCCGATCTCGCTGTCCTACATCGACCTCATCGCGATGGGCACGAGCCTCGTCGCCATCCTCGCGATGGCGTTCTTCCTCACCCGCACGCGGATCGGCAAGGCGACGAGGGCCATCTCCGACAACCCGCAGCTGGCTGCGGCGTCCGGGATCGACGTCGATCGCGTGATCCGCATCGTCTGGATCCTCGCGGGCGTGCTCGCCGCGATCTCCGGCATCCTCTGGGCGTACTTCCGTCCGGGGGTGAAGTGGGACATGGGCATGCAGATGCTGCTGCTGATGTTCTGCGCCATCACGCTCGGCGGACTGGGGTCGGCCATCGGCGCGCTCATCGGCTCGCTCGTCGTGGGCATCGCGGTCGAGGTCTCGACGCTCTGGATCCCCTCGGACCTCAAGTACGCGAGCGCCCTGGTCGCGCTGATCGTGATCCTGCTGGTGAGGCCGCAAGGACTCCTCGGGCGCAAGGAAAGGCTGGGCTGACGCATGGACTTCGGCAGCATCTTCGGCAACACCGCGGCGTATCTGTTCAGCCCGGTCACGATCGCCTACGCCCTGGCCGCCACCGGCCTCGCCGTGCACTTCGGGTACGCGGGCCTGCTGAACTTCGGCATGGCGGCGTTCATGGCCGTCGGCGGATACGGCTACGCGATCTCGGTCCTCAGCTTCGGGCTCCCCTGGTGGCTCGGGATGCTCATCGGCCTGGCGTGCGGCGCGCTGTTCGCGCTGGTCCTCGGCATCCCCACCCTCCGATTGCGCGCGGACTATCTGGCGATCGCCACGATCGCGGCCGCCGAGATCGTGCGGCTCCTCTTCCTGACCGAGGTCTTCAAGAAGTGGACGAACTCCGCCGGCGGGCTCTCCGGCTACAGCACCGGCTTCCGGGACATCAACCCGTTCCCGCCCGGCACCTACGGGTTCGGGCCGTGGACCTACAACGAGAACGACCTCTGGAATCGCGTGTTCGGCCTGATCATGCTGGCGCTGGCCGTCTTCCTCGTGTGGGCGCTCATGCGCAGCCCCTGGGGACGGGTGCTCAAGGGGATCCGCGAGGACGAGGACGCCGTGCGCTCGCTCGGCAAGAACGTCTTCGCGTACAAGATGCAGGCGCTCGTCGTCGGCGGGATCATCGGGGCGCTGGGCGGGATCGTCTTCGTGCTCCCCTCGGCCGTCGTCCCCGGCAGCTACTCCACGTCCCTCACCTTCTTCCTGTGGACGATCCTCCTTCTCGGAGGGGCTGCGACCGTGTTCGGCCCGACGCTCGGCGCCGTGGTGTTCTGGGTCGTGTTCGCATTCCTCGGCAACCTCATCCCGCAGCTGGCTGCGGCGGGCTTCCTGCCGATGACCAACGTGCAGGCGGAGACCGTCCGCTTCGTCCTCGTGGGCGTCGTGCTCATGCTCATCGTGATATTCCGGCCGCAGGGCATCCTCGGAGACAAGAGGGAGATGACCTTTGTCAAGTGAGAACAGCGCGCCGGCCGCGGAGCCGGCGGCCCCGGCCGCGACGGGAGCAGCAGCCCGCCGCGTCAAGACCACGGGCCTCGCCAAGGGACCCGCGGCGCCCGGCGTGGCGAAGGTCGATCCGATCCTGGTGGCCGACGCGGTCACGCGGCGCTTCGGCGGCCTCACCGCGGTCGACGTCGATCATGTGGAGATCCCCCGCGGCGCGATCACGGCTCTGATCGGACCGAACGGCGCCGGCAAGACCACGCTGTTCAACCTGCTCTGCGGGTTCGACAAGCCGAACACCGGCACCTGGGAGTACGACGGCAAGAGCCTGGCGGGGGTCCCCTCGTTCAAGGTGGCGCGGATGGGGCAGGTGCGCACCTTCCAGCTCACGAAGTCGCTGTCGCTGCTGACCGTGCTGGAGAACATGAAGCTGGGCGCTCCAGGACAGCGCGGCGAGCGCTTCTGGACGAGCCTGTTCCCGTTCCTCTGGCGCCGCCAGGACAAGGAGATCGAGACGAAGGCGCGGGAGCTCCTGGCCCGCTTCAAGCTCGACGCCAAGGAGAAGGACTTCGCCGCCTCCCTCTCGGGCGGCCAGCGCAAGCTCCTGGAGATGGCACGGGCGCTGATGAGCGATCCGAACCTGGTGATGCTGGACGAGCCGATGGCGGGCGTGAACCCTGCCCTCACCCAGTCGCTCCTGGACCACATCCTCGGCCTCAAGGACCAGGGCATGACGGTGCTCTTCGTGGAGCACGACATGCACATGGTCCGCCACATCGCCGACTGGGTCGTCGTCATGGCCGAGGGCCGCGTCGTCGCCGAGGGCCCGCCAGAGACGGTGATGGACGACCCGGCCGTCATCGACGCCTATCTCGGCGCGCACCAGGACGTGGACCTCGGCGCCGTCACCGGCCGGATCCCGACGGTGGACCCCGCGGAGGCGACCGCGGTCCGCCGGGAGATCGAGGCCGAGGCCGAGCAGGAGATCGTCGCGCAGGACGCGGAGGAGGAGAAGCCATGACAGACCCCTCGACAGGGACCGGCGAGGACACGCGGGACGTCGTCGTCCAGCTGACCGACGTCCACGCGGGCTACCTGCCCGGCGTGAACATCCTGAACGGCGCCAACCTCGTCGCGCGCCAGGGCGAGCTGATCGGCATCATCGGACCGAACGGTGCGGGCAAGTCCACGCTGCTCAAGTCGATGTTCGGGATGGTCAACATCCGTGGAGGTGACATCACCCTCAACGGCGAGAGCATCATCGGCCTGAAGGCGGACAAGCTCGTCGCGCGCGGCGTCGCCTTCGTCCCGCAGACCAACAACGTCTTCCCGTCCCTGACCATCGCCGAGAACCTGCAGATGGGCCTCTACCAGCGGCCCAAGGCCTATGCCGAGCGACTGGAGTTCGTCACCGGGATCTTCGCGGAGCTCGGCAAGCGACTGAATCAGCGCGCCGGATCGCTCTCCGGCGGCGAGCGCCAGATGGTCGCGATGTCGCGCGCGCTGATGATGAACCCCTCCGTCCTGCTGCTGGACGAGCCCTCCGCCGGGCTCTCCCCCGTCCGCCAGGACGACGCCTTCATCCGCGTCTCGGACATCAACCGGGCCGGCGTCACGACCATCATGGTGGAGCAGAACGCGCGCCGATGCCTGCAGATCTGCGATCGCGGCTATGTGCTCGACCAGGGAAGGGACGCCTACGAGGGCTCGGGCCGGGACCTGCTGAACGATCCCAAGGTCATCGGTCTCTACCTGGGGACGCTGGGCCAGGACGCGGCCTAGGCTCGGCGCATGTCCATCAGGCTGGAGAACGTCGGCATCGCGGTCCGGGACCTCGATGCGGCGATCTCGTTCTTCACCGACCTCGGCCTCACGGTCATCGGTCGCGACACCGTCAGCGGGGACTGGGCGGACACCGCCGTCGGGCTCGACGGCAACCATGCCAGGATCGCGATGCTCCAGACGCCGGACGGCCACGGCCGCCTCGAGCTCTTCGAGTACATCCACCCCGAGGCCATCGAGACGGAGCCCACGCTCCCCCACGAGATCGGGATGCACCGGGTCGCCTTCTCGGTCGACGACCTGGACGCCGCCCTGGAGATCGCCGCGAGGCACGGGTGCCATCCGCTTCGCGGGGTCGCGACCTATGAGGACGTCTACAGGCTCACCTATCTCCGCGGCCCCAGCGGCATCCTCGTGATGCTCGCCGAGGAGCTGAAGAAGGCCTGACGCGAAGCCCTGACGGCGGCTCAGGCGAAGCGGATGGTCTGCTGGAGGCGGGTCCGCACATCGAACAGCTCGTTGCCGCCGACAGCCCGGGCCCCGGGGGCGCCCTGACGGAGGACGGTGCGCAGGGCGCTCCGTCGCGCGACGACCACGGTCGTCCCGCGGACGAGGCCGAGCGGCACGGTGGTCTGGGCGAGGGCGTCGTCGGGGACCACGACGATGCCGCCGCCGAACCGCACGCGCGCCGCGCGCGCGACGATCCGCATCCGGGTCAGGAGCGCGGTCACCGGCGCCTCCGCCTCCGTGTGCGGGCCGATGATCTCCCCTCCGCGGAAACGCGCGACGCCGCCGAGATCGACGGAGCGCACGCCGTACAGGCCGGTCGGGCTGAGGACCACGTGATCGAGCTTCCCCACCGCCTCCGGATCCGCCCCACCCGAACCCGCGCGGGGGATGGTCAGGACGTCGTGCCAGACCGTGAACCCCATGCCGAGGTCGGACACGGCGCGCGCTGTCTCCTCCTCGGAGAGGGCGTCGGCGAGCATCCGGCGGAGCTCGCGTGGCACGGTGCGGACGAAGGCGGGGTCGTACGGGTCCGGCACCTCTGCACCCGCCCATTCCCGGACCGAGGCGAGATACCGTCGCCGATGCCACCCGCCGGCCTGACCGTAGGAGCGTGCCCGCGGGCGGGAGCCCGCCTCGCCCTCGGAGCGCGAGGCTCCGCTCCACTCGACGGAGGCGGCGATGCCCTGTCCGCGGTCGTAGGCGGCGCGCCCCTCCGGCGTCCCCACGACCTCCCAGGCGCGCTGCACCCGGATGAAGGAGGCGGCGTCTCCGCCGGCGTCGGGATGCGCGCGTCGCAGCTGCAGCCGGTAGGCGCGACGCAGTCCCTCATCGTCGACGGACGGGTCGACGTCGAGCACCTCGTACGCCGACGCCGAGAGCGGGCTGTCGAACATCGCCCTCCTTCCGACCGCGGGATCCAGGCTATCCCGGGCGCAGCCAGGCTATCCCGGGGCGCAGGAAGAGGGGCCCCGGATCATCGATCCGGAGCCCCTCCCTCACCCGATGAGGATCGTCGTGATCACTTGATCCTGGTGTTGTTGTTGTCGGCGCCGTACTCGTAGACGCCGATGGCCGCGCCCTTCGGGTCGTTGTTCTCGTCGAAGGTGATCTCCCCCGAGAGGCCGTCGTAGTTCGCGGTCCCGCCGTCGTTGATGATCTTGGCGCAGTCGGCGAACGTGGTGCACTTCTTCCCGTCGCCCTCGCCGCCGGAGACCTCGCGCATCTTGCCCGCCATGTCCTTGCCCGCGACGGAGCCTGCCTTGAGCGATGCGAGCGCGATGAGGATGACCGCGTCATAGGCCTCCGCCGAGTAGGTCACGTCGTTGATCGGCTTCTGACCGCTCGCGGTCCAGACCTTGTTCAGCTGCGCCAGGAAGTCGTCCGGGAGCTTGGCACCGGCACGCGTCCCCTTGGATCCCTCGAGCTTGATCGGCAGGTTGTCCACCGCGTAGTTCGAGAGGTTCCCATCGACCATGTAGAGCTTGCCGGTGTTGATGCCGGCGTTGCCGAGCAGCGGCGCGATGGTCTTGAACTGCTCGTAGGAGACGACGGCGACCGCATCGGGCTTCGCCGCGGCGATCGTCTGCACCTGGGCGTCGAACTGGCCGTCGCCCTGGTTGTAGGAGGCCTCGGCGACGACCTTGCCGCCGGTGCTCTCGAACGTCGCCTTGATCGCCTCGTACAGGCCGGAGCCGTACGGGTCGTTCTGGTAGATGATGCCGAGCGTCTTGTTGCCGTCCTCCGCGATCTGGGTGCCGAGCACCTCGCCCTGGAGCAGGTCGCTCGGAGCGGTGCGGAAGTACATCGAGTTGATCCCGGTGAAGTCCGGCGAGGTGTTCGACGGCGAGACCGTGAGGATGCCGCTGCCGACGTTGCCGTCGAGGATGAGCTTGCTGACGCTGGACGACGCGGCGCCGACGACGGCCGTGACGCCCTCGCTCTGCAGCTTGGTGATCGAGGTCTCGTACGACTTGTTGTCGAGGTCGCCCTCGTCCGCACTGCTCAGCTCGATCGTCACCCCGGCCTTGGCGTCGTTGACCTGCTGGACAGCGAGCTGGACGCCGGCCTCCATCGGCGCACCGAGGAACGCGAGCGTCCCGGTCGCCGGCAGCAGCGAGCCCAGCTTCAGGGTGAGGTCGGCGGCGGGCTTCGAGCCCCCGCCGGATGATTCGGTGGGCGTCGCCCCGGACGTGCCGCTGCAGCCGGCGATCACCAGGGCGGACGCGCTGAGCAGCGCGATTCCCGTGAGGGCCTTTGCCACCCGCGAACCCGTGAGTGCGTTCATGATGCTCCTTTGCGTGACTGAACGTGGTCGGGCGTCTCCGGACGACCACACTCGGGTGCCTCAACCATAAAGCGCGCGGAACCCCGTTCCCCGGCCGCTTTGTCTCGGTGCGCTAACGATCGGGTTCAGACGGGCTCGACGATCTCCGTCCGACGCGCCCGTCGCGCCGAGAGGAGCATGTCGGCGACGAACACGGCGATCGCGATCCAGACGATGACGAACCCGATCCAGCGCTCTGCGGGCATCGGCTCGCCGCGGAGGACGGCCCCGACGATGAACTGCATGATGGGCGTGATGAACTGGATCATCCCGACCACCGTCAGCCCGATCCGGCGGGTCCCCGCCGCGAACAGCAGCAGCGGCACGGCGGTCGCCACCCCCGCGAAGGCCAGGAGGACGGCGTGCGTCGTTCCGGCCGTGCCGAGGGTGATCCCCGACGTCGTGCCGACGAGGACCAGCTGCACGACCGCGACGGGGATGAGCCAGAACGACTCCAGCGTGAGGCCGCTGACCGCGTCGACCGCGGGGCCGATCCGCTTCTTCACCAGGCCGTAGAGCCCGAACGACGCGGTCAGGGACAGGGCGATCCAGGGGAACGAGCCGTAGGCGAAGACGATCACGAGCACGGCGATCGACGCGATGCCGATGGCGGTCCACTGCAGGGGGCGGATCCGCTCGTGGAGCACGAAGACGCCGAGCAGCACCATCGTGATCGGGTTGATGAAGTACCCGAGGCTCGTCTCGATGATGTGCCCGGACAGGGTCGCGATGACGAAGACCTGCCAGTTGACGTAGATGAGGACGCCTGCCAGGGCCGTCCACCCGAGCAGGCGGGGCTGACGGACGATGGCGAGCAGCGCCAGCCACCCCCGCATCACCGTGAGGAGGATCAGACAGAACACGAGCGACAGCAGGACCCGCCAGGCGACCAGCTCCCAGGGCCCGGTCGGGACCAGCAGCAGGAAGTAGAGCGGGAGGACTCCCCAGAGGAGGTAGGCGCCGGCCGTGAAGGCGACGCCGGCGGTCTGGGCGCTGCGGGGCGGGGATGTCACCGGACAACCCTATTCCCGGGCACGGGACCCGGGATCTGCGGGAGCGGCGTCGCGGCCGGAATGGCAGGATCCCTCGGGAGGCTGGCCGAGTTCCGCCGGGGACGGCGAAGGGCCCGGATGCCGAGGCATCCGGGCCCTTCGCTCTCAGGGTGTCGCGTCAGCGGACGACGACCGCGAGGACGTCGCGAGCCGACAGCACGAGGAACTCCTCGGCGCCGAACTTCACCTCGGTCCCGCCGTACTTGCTGTAGAGCACGCGGTCGCCGACGGCGACGTCGAGCGGAACGCGGTTGCCGTTGTCGTCGATCCGGCCGGGACCGACGGCCACGACCTCGCCCTCCTGGGGCTTCTCCTTGGCGGTGTCGGGGATGACCAGGCCACTCGCGGTGGTCTGCTCGGCCTCGACCTGCTTGATGACGATGCGGTCCTCGAGCGGCTTGATGGAAACCGACACGGTCTACCTCTTTCTTGACGGTTCAAAGACTCGTTAGCACCCTCAGCCCGAGAGTGCTAACGACAGTCTAGGCACAACGCTGGCACTCCCGCAATGCGAGTGCCAGCCGTCCGGACGCGCGAGCGCGCCCGCCCCGGCGTCCTAGGCTGATCCCGTGGAGATGTCCGAGCTGACCGCGCTGCTGACCCCGGAAGGTCTGCGCCTGCTCGACGCGATCGGGCCGATCGAGACGACCGACGAGGCCGCCCGCGCCGTCTCGCGTCTCCGCGCCGGCGGACACGGTCCGGACCTCGTCGGGGCGGTCGTCGGACAAGCGCGACTCCGTGCGAAGGCGCGGGGGAAGTTCGGGCCGTTCGCCGACCGGATGCTCTTCACGCGCGCCGGCCTCGAACAGGCGACCAGGCTCGGCGTCGCCGCCCGGCACGCCGGGCGGATCCGTGCGGCGGGCGTCTCCCGGGTCGCTGACCTCGGCTGCGGCATCGGCGGCGACGCGCTCGCCTTCGCCGGGGCGGGACTTCGGGTCACCGCGGTGGACGCCGATGAGATCACCGCCGCCCTCGCCGCCTTCAACCTCGCCCCCTTCGGGGAGGACGCCGAGGTCAGGCACGGCACGGCCCAGGACACGGACCTCGACGGGATCGACGCCGTGTGGCTCGATCCCGCCCGCCGCACCGCGGGACACCGCGAGACCACGCGGGTCGCCGCCGCCGACTATTCCCCTCCGCTGGACTGGGCGCTCGCTCTCGCCGAGCGCACTCCGACGGGCATCAAGCTCGGCCCCGGTCACGATCGCGACGCGCTGCCCGCCGACTCCGAGGCCCAGTGGGTGAGCGCGGACGGCAGCGTCGTCGAGCTCGTGCTGTGGTCGGGCGCCCTCGCGCGGGAGGGGATCCGCCGCGCGGCCACCGTGATCCGCGGCGAGGAGACGCATGAGCTCACCGCCGCCGCCGACGCGCCGGACGAAGGGGTCCGCGAGCTGGGCGCCTACATCCACGAGCCGGACGGCGCGGTGATCCGGGCGCGGCTCATCGGCGACCTCGCCAGGGGGATGGACGCGGGGATGCTCGACGAGCACATCGCCTACCTCACGTCCGATGCCCCCGCCGAGAGCCCGTTCGCGGCCTCGTTCCGCGTGCGCGAGGTGCTGCCGATGCACCCCAAGACGATCAGCGCCGCCCTGCGCGCGGCCGACGTCGGCCGGCTGGAGATCAAGAAGCGCGGCGTGGACGTCGACCCCGCTGCCTTCCGCAGGAAGCTGACGCTGAAGGGGTCGGAGCAGGCGACGCTCATCCTCGTCCGGATCGGGGACCGGAGGCAGGCGATCCTCGCCGACCGCCTCTGAGCGGCCCCGTAGCTCCTCGAAGTCGCTCCTTCAAGCCGTCGCTCGCCGCCGATGCCGTCACTCGATGCGGGTGCCCCAGAAGGGCGGGGGCTCTCCGATGGTGATGGTCAGATACGGCATCTGACCCTGCTTGAACCGCAGCTCGAGCAGGGCGGCGTCGCGCCCGTCCTCACCCGGCATGCCGAGCGTGATCCGCTGCTCGGGCTCGATGGTCATCGCCTCCGTCGACGATCCGGCGCCGATCGTCAGCTCCTGGCGCGGCGCGGCCGGGATGCAGCTGCGGACGTCGCCGTCGGTCGCGGTCTCGACCAGCAGGCACCTCTCCTCCCTGGAGGAGAGGAGCCAAATAGGCATGGCGCCGAGATACCCGACGATCGAGGGGTGGGACTCCCTGTCGTCGGCCATCAGCCGCTCGGCGGTCTGGCGCTCCGCGGTTGTGAGCCCCATGTACTTCCACAGATCCTCGCCCCGTTCGTAGGACTGCAGCACGCCGGCGGGCACGCCCGACCCGCTCAGGAGCAGCTGCGCGTCATAGCTCGTCCCCGTCGTCGTGCCGTCGCTGTAGTCCGGCATGTAGACGATGCTGTTCCTCATCTCGTTCTTCGCCGAGCACGCCGAACGGACGGCCTGCCCCTCGATGTCGAGCATCCCGCACAGCAGCGCCCCGTCGTTGCGGGTCCCGAACCAGAGCAGCGCCTCACCCTCGACGGCCAGCAGGGCGATCGACCCCCGATCGAGTTCCTCGGAGTTCCGAAGGAGCTTGTCCCTGCGCTCCTCCTGCTCGGACGTGAGCGGGAGAGAGATGTCGGGCGGGCGAGGGATCGAGACGCCGATCAGGGTGCCGACCGCGAGCAGCGCGATCACCGCGATGCCCAGCACCCGCGGGCGAGGCCATCCCGGCCCGACCCACCGAGACCGCGTCCGAGATGGGGGTCGAGACGACGGCGGAGACGGCGGAGGTTCGCTCCCCGCCGCGACGTCATCGGCGGCCGGGCCCTCATGCGCCGAATCCTCCCGAGCCGCACCCTCGCGAGCCGAGTCGTCACGAGCCGCACCCTCGCGAGCCGAGTCGTCACGAGCCGTATCCCGACGCGCCGGGGCGTCGTCGGGGGCGCTCTCGTGCGCATCGACTGTCCGCGCCGCGGATCCGCCCGGCTCGCTCCCGGATCCGCCCGCCACGGACTGCAACCGGCGCAGTCTCGCCTCCTCCTCGGCCGTCAGCGCCGTACCGCGTGGTCCGTACGCGCGTCGCTGGAGCTCTTGCCGCTCGCGGACCTCGTCGTCCGTGCCCATCTCTCCCCCTTCGGACGGCTCAGGTGCCGAACAGACCGAATCCGTAGGCGGCCCAGACCAGCCATCCGGCGCTGTACAGGCAGGCGACCGCCCCCAGGACGAGCGCCCACACCGCCATCGTCCTGCTCTCCGACGGGTGGCGCAGCGACATGATCGCCGCGATCACCGCGATCACCGCGACCGGGATCCCCCAGCCGACGAAGAACGAGGCCAGGAGCGCGACGAGCGCCGCCAGCAGCGCCCAGGGCGCGAGCCGCGGTTCGTCCGGGGCCGGCCGCTCCGCCCTCCCGTCGGAGGGCGTCCACTCGGGCGAGGAGGGGACGACTCCCCCGTCGCTCAGATCCGGTCCGCTCTCCACGGTCACGGCGGACGGCGCGGTCGGCAGCTTCGCGTACCGGGCCGGATCCGCGTCGCCTCTGCCGCTCATGCCCCGGTCCCGCCGTCCTCGATCGCGCCCACCGGGGTCTCAGCTACCGGGGCCTCAACCACCGGGATCTCCGCTACCTGGATCTCCGTGACGGGCAGGGTCGAGTCGGCGCCGAAGGCGAACGTGGAGGGGCGACGGCCCGAGGAGATGAGCTCGGCGGCGAGCGCCGCGATCATCGCGCCGTTGTCGGTGCAGAGGCTGAGTGGCGGGATGCGCACGGTGACGCCGACCGCCTGGGCGCGCGCGAGCGTCTGCTCGCGCAGACGGCGGTTGGCGATGACGCCGCCGCCGAGGAGGAGTCGGGGGACGCCGAGGTCGGCGCACGCGGCGAGCGCCTTGGTCACGAGGACATCGACGACCGCCTCCCGGAAGCTCGCCGCGACGTCCGCCACCGGGACCGGTTCCCCTGCGGCCTCCGCCCGCTCGATCCACCGGGCGACCGCGGTCTTCAGGCCCGAGAAGGAGAAGTCGTAGCGATGCCGCGCGAGGTCCGAGGCGCGGGACAGCCCGCGGGGGAAGGCGATGGCCCGCGGGTCGCCGTCCGCGGCCGCACGATCGATCTCCGGTCCGCCGGGATAGGGCAGGCCGAGGAGCCGCGCGACCTTGTCGAAGGCCTCGCCCGCGGCATCGTCCATCGTCTCGCCGAGGAGCTCGACGTCGGACGTGAGGTCGCGCACGTGCAGGAGGGAGGTGTGACCGCCGCTGACCAGCAGGGCGATCGTCGGATACTCCAGCGGCGGCGCGTCCCGGTCGAGGATGTCGGCGGCGATGTGCCCGACGAGGTGGTTCACCGCGTAGAGGGGCTTGCCGAGCGAGGCGGCGAGTCCCTTGGCCGCGCCGATCCCGACCATGAGGGCGCCGGCGAGCCCCGGCCCGCTCGTGACGGCGATGGCGTCGAGGTCCTCCATCCGCACGCCCGCCTCGTCCAGCGCGGCGCGGATCGACGGCTCCAGCGCCTCCAGATGCGCGCGGGCGGCGACCTCGGGGACGACCCCGCCGTACCGGGCGTGCTCGTCCATGCTGGAGGCGATCGTGTTCGACAGCAGGGTGCGTCCGCGCACGATCCCGATCCCGGTCTCGTCACAGCTCGTCTCGATCCCGAGCACCAGCGGAGCGCTCATGCGGAGGCCTCCTTCCCGACGGGCGCTCCCGCCGCGCCGCGGGTGAGCGGGGCCTTCATCACGATCGCGTCCATGCCGTCCGGTCGGTAGTAGCGCGGACGGCGTCCGATCTCCTCGAACCCCTCCGAGGCGTACAGGGCGATCGCCGGCATGTTGTCGGCGCGGACGTCGAGGAAGACCTCGCGCGCGCCCCGCTCGGCGGCCACGGCCACGAGCGCGCGGAGCAGGCCGCGTCCTCGTCCCTCGCCGCGATGGGCCGCGTCGATCGCGATGGTCTGGATGTCGGCGTCCCTCGATCCCTGGACGGCGCGGAGCCCGGCGTATCCCACGACCCGCCCGTCGTCCTCCTCGTCGACGACGTAGTGGCCGTGGGCGCCGGCGAGCTCGGCCGACATGGACTGCTCGCTCCAGGCGTCGCCAGGGAAGGCGGCGTGCTCGAGCGCCATGATCGCCGCCAGGTCCGCGGGCGTCGCGGGGCGGATCATGAGCCGACCCGCTTGGGCGCAGCGGGCGGGCGCGCATCCGGGGCGCGGAGGTACAGCGGCTCGGGCCCGGTGAGCGAGCGGCCGGCGGCGATCGCCCGGCGCCCCACCCGCGCCAGCGCCGCGGCGGAGAGGGAGGAGACCTCCACGCACCGGATCGCGCCGAGCCGCTCCTCGACCTCGGCGCGCGGCACCAGCACCGTGTCGACGACGGCGTGCGGGATGCCGTCCACGTCCAGCCCCTCGTACACGGTCACGGCGGCCTCGCGGCGACGCGCATCGGTGACGATCGCGAACGGCCCGGCCTGCGCGCCGCCCTCGATCGCCGTGAGCGCCGCGGCGGCGTGGCTCGGGACCCGGACGACGGGTATCCCCCGCCCCAGCGCGAAGGCGCGGGCGGCGGCGATGCCGATCCGGAGACCGGTGAAGGGCCCCGGTCCCATTCCCGCCACGACGTGCGCGATCGGGCGATGCGCGTCGTCGGCCTCCAGCGCCCGCAACAGCAGGCCGCCGATCGCCTCGGCGTGCCCGAGGGCGTCGGCGCTGGAGACGTCGGCGATCGTCGCGCCGTCGGCGCCGATGAGCGCGACGGCCGAGCCCAGCGAGGTGTCGACGGCGAGGATCACTCCTCCAGGGTAGTCGGCGGTAACTGATCAGGGCATGTGGCGGATCGTCACGAGCCGTGGGGCGTCGGCGTCGAGCTCCTCGTCGGGCACGACGTCGGCGCCGCCGCCGATCGGCCGCTCCAGCTCGATGTCCCACCACTCGTCGGCGAGCTCCTCGGCGACGCCGCGCCCCCACTCGACGACGACGACGGATCCCGCGACATCGACGTCGAGGTCGTCGAGCTCCGCAGCCGATCCGAGCCGATAGGCGTCCATGTGCACGAGCGGCGCGCGACCGACCAGCGACGGATGGGTCCGTGCGAGCACGAACGTCGGGCTCTGCACGGGACCGCGCACGCCCAGCCCCTCGGCGAGCCCGCGGGTGAAGGTGGTCTTCCCCGCCCCGAGCGGGCCGGTCAGCACGATGACGTCCCCCGCGACGAGCTGCGCGCCGATCTCGCGGCCGAGCTGCTCCATCGCCTCCGCCGTCAGGATCTCCCGCCGACCGAGCGGCACCCCGCGGTCGCTCACGACACCGTCCGCCTCGGCACGCGCGCGCCGATGCGCGTGACGATCTCGTAGTTGATCGTGTCCGCCGCCCGCGCCCATTCGGTCGCCGAGGGGTGGCCGAGCGTCGGATCGCCGAACAGCACCGCCTCGTCGCCGACGGAGACGGCGTGATCGCCCACGTCCACGACGAACTGGTCCATCGCGATCCGTCCGGCGACGGGGAACCTCTTCCCCCCGATCAGCACCGGCCCCCGGCCGGAGGCCTGGCGCGGGACGCCGTCCGCGTAGCCGAGCGGCACGAGGGCGAGCGTCGTCTCGCGCTCGGCGCGGTGGACGTAGGAGTAGGAGACGCCGGTTCCCGCCGGGACCCGGCGCACCGCGGCGATCGCGGCGCGGAGGGTCATCGCCGGACGGAGGCCGAGGTCGGCGGAGGAGCGGTCATCGAACGGCGAGAGCCCGTACACGCCGATGCCGATGCGCACCGCGTCGAGGCGGGTCTCCGGGAGGTCGATCGCGGCGGCGGTCGCCGCAAGGTGCCGGATCTCGGGACGGACGCCGGCGGCCTCGGCCATCTCCGCGGCCCGCTGGAACTCCCCGAGCGCGGCGCGGTCCTCGTCGCCCGAGGCATTGGAGACGTGGCTGAACAGGCCGACGATGCGGATCCGCCCGATCCGCTCCAGACGAGCGGCCTCGGCGAGCACCCGGCCCCAGTCGCCCGGGGCGACGCCGTTGCGGGAGAGGCCGGTGTCGACCTTGAGGTGCACGCCGAGCGGGCTGTTCACCGAGGCGGACGCGGCGACGGCCTCCAGCTGGTCGAAGGAGGACACCCCCACCTCGAGCCCGGCCTCCGCGGCGTCGTCGAATCGCCGGTTCGGCGCGTGCAGCCAGGCGAGGATCGGACCGTTCACGCCCTGGCGGCGCAGGTCCAACCCCTCCTCGATCGTGGCGACGCCGATGCGCGACGCGCCACCGGCGCGGGCCGCGACCGCGACGGCCGCGGACCCGTGCCCGTACGCATTGGCCTTGACCACCGCGATCACGTCCACGCCGGTGAGCCGGCGGAGATGGCGGACGTTGTCGCTGACGGCGTCGAGGTCGATCGTGGCCTCGCGGAACGGCACGGTCATCCTGGCTCCTCGGCGGTCGGGGCGGCGGGCTGTCCCTCGGCGACGACGAGGGCGGTGGCAAGGCCCGCGTCGTGGCTCAGGGTGAGGTGCATCGTCGTGATCCCCCGGTCCCGCACGACGTCGGCGGTGGAGCCGGACAGCACGAACAGCGGGCGCCCCGAGGGCTCCGAGGCGACCTCGATCTCGGTCCAGTGCACGCCGTCCGATCCGCCGAGCGCCTTGATCAGGGCCTCCTTCGCCGCGTACCGCGCGGCGAGCGAGTGCATCCGCAGGCCGCGCTCGGCCGGCGCGAACAGGCGTTCGAGTAGCTTCGGCGTCCGGGCCATCGTCCGCTCGAACCGCGCGATGTCCACGAGGTCGATTCCGGTCCCGATGATCACCGGATCAGCCTACCGGCGCCCCGTCTCCCCGGCCCGTCCCGCCCCGCCTGCCCTGCCCGTCCCGCCCTGCCCTGCCCGTCCTGCCCCAGCCATCCGGGGGCCGGATGCATGGAGTTCCCCCGGCTGCTGGCCATCCGGGGCAGGCCCGGGCCGCCGTCCGGGATATCTCCCGCCATCTGCTCCGCCCTCCACAGGACCGTTGCCAGCGGGGTTCTCCACGGGTTGCGGGTCAGGCGGGTCACGCACGCCCGTCCATCGATCAGGATCGGCGGATGCTGGATCCTCACTCGCTCCTCATGATCAGAGGCGGGGTCGCCCGCGGCAGCGAGCTCGCCGCACACGGCTGCACGCGCAAGGCCCTCTCCGGCGCCGTCCACCGCGGCGAGATCCTGCGCGTCCGTCCCGGCGTCTTCGCGGCGCGGTCCGCGCCACCGGACATCGTCGCCGCGGCCGCCCACGGCGGCGCACTGACCTGCGGCGGCGCGCTCCGCCACCACGGCGTGTGGACTCTCGACGATGACGAGGGCACGCACGTGTGGCTCGGCGCGGGCGGACGCGTCCACGATCATGGCCGGTGCGACTGCGTCGCCCACTTCCGCCCTGGCAGGATGCGCCTCGGCGCCGCCCCGGTCGAGCTCGCGCTCGTGCACGCGTACGACTGCCACGGTGGGGAGTACTTCTTCGCGGCGTTCGAGTCCGCATGGAACGCCCGCCTGCTCGGCGCGGCCGCACGTTCCCGCGTCCGCGCCGCGATCCCGGCATCGGCGCGATGGCTGGTGGACCTCGCCCGGGCGGATGCGCAGAGCGGGATCGAATCACTGGTGAGACTGCGTCTGCACCTGCTCGGGATCCGGATGGAGAGCCAGGTCTGGCTCTCCGGCGTCGGTCGCGTGGACTTCGTGATCGAGGGGCGGATCGTGCTCGAGGCGGACGGACGGGAGAACCACGAGAGCCGTTCCCGACGGCACCACGACCTGCACCGCGACGCCGTCGCCTCCCGGCTCGGATACGAGACGCTGCGCTTCGACTACGCGATGATCATCCACGACTGGCCGACCGTCGTCGAGGCCGTGCTCGCCGCGCTGGCCCGAGCCCGCGCATGATCGGGACAGATGCATGGACGTTCCCCGTATGGCGGGCGACCGGAGGCCGAAGCCCCGGCCGGACGGGGAATCTCCCGCCATCCGTACCTCGACCCGCCAGGCCAAGACCCGCCCGGAGCCGGCGGCTACTCGACGGTGACGGACTTGGCGAGGTTCCGCGGCTGGTCCACGTCCAGGCCCTTGGCCGTGGCGAGCGCCATGGCGAAGATCTGCAGCGGGACCACGGCGAGGAGCGGCTCGAACAGCGCTCCGGCGAGCGGGATGCGGATCACCTCGTCGGCGAAGGGCAGCACCGCGGCGTCGCCCTCCTCCGCGATGACGATCACGCGGGCGCCCCTGGCGCGGATCTCCTGGATGTTGGAGACGACCTTCGCGTGCAGGAGGGCGGAGTGCCGCGGCGACGGGACGATGACGAACACGGGCTGACCCGGCTCGATGAGGGCGATAGGACCGTGCTTGAGCTCGCCGGCGGCGAAGCCCTCGGCATGGATGTAGGAGATCTCCTTGAGCTTCAGCGCGCCCTCCAGCGCGATCGGGAAGCCCACGTGGCGGCCGAGGAAGAGCACCGAGCGGGTGTCGGCCATCCATCCGGCCAGCTGCGACACGTGCGCCTGCTCGCCCTCCAGCACCTTCGCGATCTTCGCGGGCAGCGCCTCGAGCTCGGCGACCTCCGCCGCGCTGTCCTCCAGCGCACCGCGGATGCGGCCCATGTGCAGGCCCAGCAGGAGGAGCGCGGTGATCTGCGCGACGAACGCCTTGGTCGAGGCGACGGCGACCTCGGGGCCGGCGTGGGTGTAGACCACCGCATCCGACTCGCGGGGGATCGTGGCGCCCTGGGTGTTGCAGATGGAGAGGGTCCTGGCACCCCGTTCGCGGGCGTACTTCACGGCCATGAGCGTGTCCATCGTCTCGCCGGACTGGCTGATGGAGACGACGAGGGTGTTCTCCCCGATCACCGGGTCGCGGTAGCGGAACTCGTGGGCGAGCTCGACGTCGGCGGGGACGCGCGCCCACTGCTCCAGGGCGTACTTGCCCACCATCCCCGCGTAGGCGGCCGTGCCGCAGGCGATGATGATGATCCGGTCGATGCTCTGGAACAGCTCGTCCAGGCCGTCGAGCTCCGGGATCGCGACGGCACCGTCCTGCACCCGTCCGCGGATCGTGTTGGCGACGGCCTCGGGCTCCTCGGCGACCTCCTTGGCCATGAAGCTCGGCCAGCCGCCCTTCTCGGCCGCCGCGGCGTCCCAGGACACCTCGAACGGCTCAGGCTCGACGGCGTTGCCCTCGAAGTCGGTGACGACGACCGCGTCGGGCGTGATCGCGACGATCTGGTCCTGGCCGATCGCGAGCGCGCGCCGGGTGTGCTCCACGAAGGCGGCGACGTCGGAGCCGAGGAAGTTCTCCCCCTCGCCGAGGCCGATGACCAGCGGCGAGTTGCGGCGCGCACCGACGACGAGGCCGGGCTGGTCCTGGTGCATCGCGAGGAGGGTGAACGCGCCTTCGAGGCGGTTGACGACCGCGCGGAAGGCCTGCTGCAGGTCTCCGGTGCGCCGGTACTCCCGCCCGAGGAGCGCGGCGGCGACCTCGGTGTCGGTCTCGGACCGGAAGACGACGCCCTCGGCCTCGAGCTCGGCGCGGAGCGTGGCGAAGTTCTCGATGATGCCGTTGTGGATCAGGGCGAGCCGGTCATCGTCCGCGAGATGCGGATGGGCGTTGACGTCGGTCGGGCCACCGTGCGTCGCCCAGCGCGTGTGCCCGATCCCGGTCGTGCCGGGTGCGAGCGCGTGCGCGACGAGCTCGTCGCGGAGCATGTTCAGCTTCCCGGCCTTCTTGCGCATCCCGAGCGCGCCGTCGCCATCGATCACGGCGATGCCGGCCGAGTCGTAGCCGCGGTACTCCAGGCGGGCGAGTCCGGCGATCAGGACGTCCTCGCTCGAACGGGGACCCACGTATCCGACGATTCCACACATGGGGTCAAGGCTACGTCCGCATTTTTGCGAAGGCTCCGAACGAACTTCTGGCCGGCCCTCGCGTCAGAGCTTGCGGAGCAGCACGCTCTCCACCGAGTGCCCCGCGCCCTTGTTCAGCACCAGGGTCGCCCGGTGCCTGGTCGGCATCACGTTCTCGACGAGGTTGGGCATGTTGATCTCGTTCCAGTACCCCATCGCGGTGGACACCGCCTCCTCGTCGGTGAGGTGCGCGAACACGTTGAAGTACGAGCTCGGGTTGGTGAACGCCCCCTGGCGCAGCGCCAGGAACCGCTCCACGTACCACTGCGCGATATCGTTCGGCTCGGCGTCGACGTACACCGAGAAGTCGAACAGGTCGCTCACGGCGACGTCGTTGGGCGCGGGCGGGGGCTGCAGGACGTTGAGCCCCTCGACGATCACGACGTCGGGGCGACGGACCACGACGTGCGCGTCCGGGACGATGTCGTAGCGCATGTGCGAGTAGAAGGGCGCGCGGACCTCCTCCGCACCGCTCTTGACGCGGGTGAGGAACTCCAGGAGCGCGCGACGGTCGTAGGACTCCGGGAACCCCTTGCGCTCCATGAGGCCGCGCCGCTCGAGCTCGGCATTGGAGTAGAGGAACCCGTCGGTGGTCACCAGCTCCACCCGGGGCGTGCCCGGCCAGCGGCTCATCAGCTCGCGCAGCAGGCGCGCGATCGTCGACTTGCCGACGGCCACGGATCCGGCGACGCCCACCACGAACGGCGTCGTCTCGTCGTCCTCCTGCAGGAAGTCGCTGGTCGCGGCGCCCAGCCGCTTGGTCGAGGTCGCGTAGAGGCTCAGCAGACGGCTGAGGGGCAGGTAGACCTCGCGGACCTCGGTCAGGTCGAGGCGATCGCCGATGCCGCGGATCTCCACGACCTCGGTCTCGGTCAGGGGCTGGTCCAGGTCCGCGGCGAGACGCGCCCAGTCCGCGCGATCGATGCGGCGGTACGGCGACAGCGGCGCGGTCGGGTCGGAGCTCACGCGCTCCATCGTATCCGCGCGCCGGTGCCGGGCGTGGCGGCCCCCGGCACCGGTATCCTCGACACGTGCGCCTCGGAGTCCTCGACATCGGATCCAACACCGTGCATCTGCTCGCGGCCGACGTCCACCCCGGCGGGCGGCCGCTGGCGACGACGAGCGACCGCACCATCGTCCGCCTCATGCGCTACCTCACCCCCGCCGGGGCGATCAGCGAGGAGGGCGTCGTCGCGCTGGTGTCCGCCGTCGCGCAAGCCCGTCGCGTCGCCGAGCACGAGCGGGTCGACGCGCTGCTGGCCACCGCCACCAGCGCCGTCCGGGAGGCGGCGAACGGCGCCGAGGTCATCGCGCGGATCGAGGAGGCGCTCGGCCAGGAGCTGCAGGTGCTGGATGGCGAGACGGAAGCGCGGCTGACCTTCCTCGCCGTGCGCCGGTGGTTCGGCTGGGCGGCGGGCCGCATCCTGCTGTTCGACATCGGCGGAGGGTCTCTCGAGCTCGCCACCGGCGCCGAGGAGCTCCCCGACCTTGCCGCCTCCGTCCCCCTGGGCGCCGGCCGCATGACCGTGCAGTTCCTCCCGGACGACCCGCCGGGCGAGGAGGCGGTCGAGCATCTGCGCGCGCACGCCGCCGAGACCATCGCCCCGATCGCCGCCGCCTTCACCGCACAGGAGCGCCCGGATCACGTCGCCGGATCGTCCAAGGCCATCCGGTCGCTCGCCCGGCTCGTCGGCTACCCCGCCGCGGGGCGGGCCGGTGCCGAGCGGGTGCTGCTGCCGCGGGCCTCCCTGGGGTCCTGGATCCCGCGACTGGCGCGGCTGCCCGCCTCCGCCCGGCAGGAGCTGCCGGGGATCACGCCCGACCGCACCTTCCAGATCGTCGCGGCGGCCGTCGCGCTGCACACCGCGATGACCGCCATGCGGGTGGACGAGCTCGAGGTCTCCCCCTGGGCCCTTCGCGAAGGCGTGCTGCTGCGCTACATCGAGCACCTCGAATGGGACGTCCAGGGGAACCCTCTGGGGAACCCCCTAGGGTGATGCCATGGACGACAGCACCGGACGCCCGCTGACGCGCCGCGAGTGGCGCCGCCTGCACGCCGAGGCCGCGCAGCAGGCCGACGCGACCCCCGCGGACGACACGGCCCCCAGGGCCGGCGAGACTCCCCCAGCCGCTGAGGCTCCTGCCACCGCCCCGGATGCGCCAGAGAGCAGCGTCCCCCACGACGCCCCCCGGGACGCGCCAACGGGTGGCGACTTCTCCCTCGCGACGATGTTCGCCTCGTCCGGGGCGGACAAGGAACCGCAGCAGCCGACCATCCTCACCGTGTGCACGGGCAACATCTGCCGCTCGCCGCTGGCCGCGACCCTGCTCGCCACCCGGCTGAGCGATCTGGACATCCGCGTCGCGAGCGCCGGGACGCAGGCCCTGGTCGGTCATGGGATGCCCGAGCCCGCTCAGCGGATCGCGCTCGCCGCGGGTGCCGACCCGGTGCTCGTGTCCGACCACGAGGCGCGACTCCTCACGGAGCAGCGGCTCGGCGCCGACCTCGTCCTCGGCATGACCGCCGAGCATCGCACGTTCGCCGTCCACCTCGCGCCCAGCGGACTGCGCCGCACCTTCGCGCTCCGCGAGTTCGCCCGGCTCGCCCGGACGCTCTCGGACGAGGAGCTGCAGAGGGCCGCCGCCGCTGCGGGCAGCGATCCGCGCACCCGGTTGACGGCGGTCGTGACGACGGTCGCGGACCGCCGGGGAACGGCTCCCGCAACGGGGGACGAGGACATCGTGGACCCGTATCGGCAGCCCTTCTCCGTCTACGAGGAGTCGGCGGCACAGCTCGTCCCCGCCCTCGACGAGGTGGAGCGCGTCGTCCGGATCGCCATCGGCTGAGGCGCCGCTCAGCTCCGCCCGAACGTCCCTCGCAGGTAGTGCCACAGCGCGATCGCGCCGCGCCGCCAGCGCAGACGCCGGTGCGCCCAGGCCTCGGCCACGGTCGGCCGGTGCAACGGGTCGTTCCGCGGGATGTCGTCCCGCGAGATCCAGAGGGCGCGGAAGAGGAGAGCGGGCTTGCGATGCAACGGCGCGCCGCGGAAGGCGGCGAGCCAGGACACCGCGGCGCCGTCCTCGATCGTCTTCCGGTTCGTCGCCCAGAGCCGCTGCTGGTGCGCGTCGATGTCGACGACGACGGGGACCCCGATCCGCTCCAGCACCTCGCCCAGCACCCACTGCGCGGCTCCCGCGCGGGCGATGCCGAGGAAGTCCTCGCGATCCGCATCGTCGAAGTCGTTCGCCACGATGTCGACGATGCGCTCGAGCTCCGAGGAATGACGGATCGACCGCGTGTACCGCAGCGAGTGCAGCGCGCCGATCACGGCCGCTCCGGCGCGGGACGGGACGGCGATGTCGACGTGCGCCACCTCCATCGAGGCGCGCGTCTCCCAGAGCCGGTCGAACGTGGCCGCACGGTCGGCGAAGAACCCGGGGAAGTACACATGGACGTCGATGTCGTTCGGCCACCCCTCCCTGATCAGGGTCACCGAGTGCTGCTCCATCAGCGACGGGACGTCCCGTTCGAGCCTCGGCCGCCAGCCGCCCGCCTTCAGCAGCTCGCAGAACTCGTCGAACCGCCTCGGGTCGACGAGGACGTCCGCATCTGCCGCGATGCGCGGCTCGCGCAGCTCGTACCGGTCAGAGACCAGGCCCTTGATGGACAGGGCACGAATGCCGCTGCGCTGCGAGACCACGGCGAGGTAGGCATGGGTGAGCTCGTTCGCCTCGGTGAGCGAGAAGTTCGATGCGAGCGTGTCCATCGACTCCCCTCCCTCGACATCCTGACCATGACCATACACGCGCCCGCGCAGGGCGTCAGCCGCCGTGGTCGGCGGCGGCGTTCCCCTGGCTAGCCGTCGACCAGCGCGTCCTCGCGGAGCCGGGCGATCACGCCCTCCACATCCTGACGGATCTGATCCGACGGGAGCTCGAAGGCGACGGCGATGTTCTCGACCAGCGCCTCCACCGTGAGCGGTCCCTCCAGCGCGATCTCCTCCCAGACGAAGGCGGCGGTGCCCTCCAGCACGAGCGGCGTCGCATCGGGCCGCGAGAGATCGAGCGCGACGATGCGCTGATCGCTCTGCGTCCACGCCACGTCGTCTCCGATCCGCACGGTGCCCCTTTCCCGAATCGCTCCCTTGGTAGCCTAGCGAGTGTCCGGCTGTCCCCCGCTCCGGATCGGCCGGCGCCTGCGTGCACCTGCCGCGATCCCCCACCCCTCCCCGAGAAGATGCCCGCTTCTGCGATCACGCGGTTGCTCGCCAACCACCTGGGCCTCGACGCCCACGGCTCCGGCCTGCTCGCCGCCCGTTCCTTCCGCTCGATCGACGTGACCCTGCACCGGACACGCGAGTCCACCGTCTGGGCCTGGGGCGATGGCCAGGCGCCCCTCACCCATGCCGCCGTCATCCTGACCGGCGACGGCAAGGGGATCCCTCCCGCCGCCGACAGCGACCGCATCGGGCTCTTCCTCCCACCCGGGGAGACGCTCTCGATCGAGTGGGACCGCAGCACCGAGGTGCTGGCGGTCTGGACACCGATCGAGGCGCTGGTCGACTTCACGGAGGGCACGGTCCCCGGGCGTTCCGACCTGCCGTCATCCCCCTTGACGACCGGCCTGCGCGCGTTCGCCTACTCCCTCGCCCGACAGCCGGACGAGGGGTCCTCGATGGCCCGCTATGCGGTCGAGCGTCTCCTCGCCGAGATGATCTTCGGCGCGCTCCTCGAGCAGGAGTCGGTGGAGTCCGCCCAGCGCAGCTCCTCCTCCCTCCTCGAACGCGCGCGCTCGGCCATGCTGATGAACCGGGAGGACCCGGCGTTCGGCCCCGCCCAGCTCGCCGCGGAGCTGCACATCTCGGCACGACAGCTGCAGCGCGCCTTCGCGCGCCTCGAGACGACGCCCGGCGACGCGCTCCGCCGCATGCGGGTCGAGCTCGCCGAGTCGCTGCTGCGCAACGCGGTCTACGCGCGCCTCACCGTCGACGAGCTCGCCCGGTACTCGGGCTTCTCCTCGGCGCTGCAGCTGCGCCGCGCCATGCGCGCGGAAGGACTGCCCAGCCCGTCGGCCTACCGGCGGAACGACCCCATCGGGAACGACTCCATCGGGAACGATCCGATCGGGGACGATCAGATCGGATGATCAGCGCGCGGTGAGGACACCGGCGGCGACCAGCTCGTCCGCGGCCGCCCCTACGAGCTCCCGCGCGTCGGCACCGTCCGGTGCGCCGAAGGCCTCGACCACCGCGGCGACGATCCCGTCGAGATCGAGCCCCGCACGGGCCGAGAGCCAGATCACCGGCGCGATCCCGTCCAGCACCTGCACCCGGCCGTCGGCGAGCAGCGCGAGCCGCTCGTCCACGAGGATCGCATCCCGGGAGGGGCTCGTGTCGAAAGGGCCTCCGTCGACGGCGGGCGGCGCTGGCTGCCATGCACGGTCCTGGGGCGAGCTGTCCAGGAGCGCGGGAACGGTCGCGGCGACCGTGGAGGCGTCCGGATAGCTCAGCCGGACCACTCCCCCGACCGCGTCGCACAGCTCCGCGAGCTCCTGCAGCGGGCGCTCCAGATCGGCGAGATAGCTCAGCTGGGGCACGAGGTCGGGGACCGCGTCGAGGAAGGGGACGTGCTCGACGCGCACGGCGTCCAGTCCCGGGTCGCGTTCGAGGAGCGCGAGCGCCGAGAGGCGCAGCGCGGCGGAGGGCAGACCCTTCATCCCCGCGTCCTCGGGAGAGATCTGCTTCTTCGGCAGGGCGGGACGAACCACCGAGAGCGGCTTGCGGTACGGGTGGATCCGGAGGTCGACGTCCACCCCTATCGTCTCGTCGGAGACATAGCCGTACTCCTGGCTGAGCGCACGGCTGAGCGTCGTCTTGCCGCGCCCGGACGGCCCGACGAACGCAGCGACCCGGCCCCGCTCGTCGGCGACGCCCGCCGCGTGGAACATGATCAGGCCGCCGCGGCGATGGTCCAGGGCCTCCAGGGTGACTCGCATGGACAGGGTCTCGAGCACCTGGTCCTCGTCACCGGGGATCAGGTCGATCGTGCGATCCGGTGTCCGCCCCTCGACGATCGCCCCTCTCCAGACGGTGCGGATGCTCTCCACGAGCGCCTCGGGCGCGTCGTCCGGCAATGCGATGCGGACGACTGCTCCGAGGGCGACGACGTCGACGGGCGTGATCACGACGGTCACGACCTGGTGATCTCGCCGGCGCTCTTGTCGTTGCCTTTCTCGGTCTCCCGGCGGTAGTACTCGCCGTGGTACTGGTAGCCGTAGTACGCGGCTCCCGCGCCGCGTCGCGGGACGCGGTTCAGGACGATGCCCAGGGCACGCGCGTCCGCCCGCTCGAGGTTGCTCAGGGCCTTGCCCAGCACCTCGTACGTGGTCTTGCCGACGGTGGCCACCACGATGGCGCCGTCCGCGCTGTGCGCGAGCACGGCGGCATCGGTCACCGGGATCAGCGGAGGTGCGTCGATGATGACGACCGCCTCCCGCGCGATCGAGGCGAGCAGCTCGCGCATGCGCGACGACCCGAGCACCTCGCTGGGGTTCGGCGGCACCTTGCCCGCGCCCACGACGAGGAGGTTGCCGTCACCGAAGCGCTGGGCGACGTCGGAGACCTTGGCCCGCCCGGCGAGCACGTCCGAGACGCCGGCGCCGGCGGTGAGGCCGAAGATCGTGCTGATCATGGGACGACGCAGGTCGCCGTCGATGAGGACGACGCGCTGGCCGCTCGACGCGAGCGTGATCGCCAGGTTCGACGCCGTCGTCGACTTGCCGTCACCGGGCAGCGGGCTGGTGACGACCATGATCCGCGGCGGGTTGTCGACGTCCATGAACTGGATGTTGGTGCGCAGCTCGCGCATCGCCTCGGCGATCGGGAACAGGTGGGCGTTCGCGCTGCCCGTGGTGTTCCCGCCGTCGAAGGGGATGAGGCGGTTGTCGGCGGTGAAGGTCTTCTCCTCGGGGATGGTCCCGACGACCGCGACGCCGGTCTCCTTCTCCACAGACTCCACGGAGCGGATGCGGCGGTCGAGGGTGTAGCGGAGCAGACCGTAGGCGATCGCGATCGCGAGACCGGCGAGCGCACCGATCAGGAGGGCGAGGCGCAGGTTCGGCGAGGAGGGGCTCGCGGGAAGCCGTGCCGAGTCGATGGGGGTGAGGACCATCGCGCCGCCCGATTCGAGCTTCTCCACCTCTGCGACCATGGCCTGCGCCCACGCCTCGGCGACGTCGCGCGCCTGCTCCGGCGTCGAGGCGGACGCGGAGATGCGGATCGACGGCGTGTCGAGCGTGTTGCTGACCGACACCCGCGAGACCAGCGACTCCGGCGACGCGTCCAGGCCGAGCTCCTTGATCACACGATCGGCCACGGCGCGCGACTGCCCCAGTTCGACGTAGGTCTTGACCTTCGCGATCGCGAGCGTGTTGCCGATCGAGGCGGAGCCGAGATCACCGGAGCCGCCCTGCGACGACCCCTTGGGCTGCACGACGGCCGTCGTGTCCGCGGTGTAGACCTTCGGCTGGAGCAGGGTCCACCCGAAGGCGACGGCGACGCCCGCAACGATGATGAGGATCATCCCGAGCCAGTGTGCCCGGAACACTCTCAAATAGTCGCGCAGATCCATTGACGATCCCCCTCGTTTGCCCACGATTCGGGCGCCAATCCATAATTCCTCGACATTACTACAGCAGTCGCTATCCGACTCAACCGGATGCGGAGCCGCCGCCGGCCCGACATCCCGGCGCTACGCCGCGGCCGGTCCGGTACGGCGCGCATGCGCGGGGCTCGGCAGCCCGAAGGCCGCGAACGCCCGGCGAAGGCCCGCCGCCGTCCCGAAGCCGGAGTGCAGGGCGATCTCCTCCACCGACAGCGGCGCGTATGTGGGGTCGTTCAGCAGCTCCTTGGCCAGCTCCACCCTCGTGCGGCGCAGCTCGTCCGCGGGCGAGCTCTTCTCCTCGGCGAAGAGGCGCTGGAGGTGGCGGGTGGACATGTGCATCTCGGCCGCGAGCTCGCCGATGTTGAAGTCGGGGTCCTCCCGGCGGATGAGCATGAGGGATCGCGCACGATCGATCGCACGCGGCTCCCGACCGGTCGCGACGCCCTTGGCCGCGACCTCGATGAGGACGCCGAACACCATCTCGACGAGGGACCGCTCCACCAGGTAGTCCGTGTACTGGGTCGGCGCCGCGGGCTGGGTGAGGATCGCGGTGAGGAACGCACGAAGGCCCGAGGAGAGGGGAGTCGCTGCGATCACGCTCGACGGCGAGCGCACGCCGTCCTCGATCTCGACCAGCGCGCTCCAGGGCAGCCAGATGCATGCCACCGGCCCCGACTCGACGCCCACCAGACGGTGGACGCGACGGGGGTGGAGGAAGTGCCCGGCATCGGGGACCATCGGGTCGAGGCCGCCGTCGGAGGCGCCGAGACGAAGACCGCCCTGGGCGAAGACGAGCCCCGCGAACGCGTCGTCCCCGAGCTCCGGCGGATCCCAGGTCCACTCCATGCCGGCGTCGAGGACATGGCTGGTGACCAGCACGCTCCGGAAGCGGCGGGCGCCGACCGGATTCTCATGTCCGTTCCTCAGCGAGCGCACGATGGTCATCGCGTCGATGACGTTCCCCAACGTCGGCCTCCCCAGAGTCGCGCACGACGCCCCAGGGCCGTGACAGCGCTACCGCGGCCCCACACCGCGGTAAGAGCGCGCCTTCCTGCCGCGGAAGTTTTCCCAGCTGCCGTCGGCGAGTCGTGCTCTCCGGGCAAGTATCGCACACTATCGGACAACGCCCAATTCATTATGCGACGGAGCAGCACTGCCCCTCGACGAGGAGTCCGGGCCGTGCCCCTCGGAAGGGCTTGGGCCGCGCGGTGATCCACCCCATCGCCCACTCCATCGGCCCGACGCCCACCCACCGGTCCCACCCCAGAGTCAGTGCCAGCGGGAGCACGACGGTGAGGAGCCATCCGACCGGCTCCACGACGGCGGGAAAGCCACGCAGATGCAGCCAGACCGCGATGATCCCGGCATGGAGGAGATACAGGCTCAGGGCGAGCCGCCCCCACACGCGCAGCGGGGCGAAGACCATCCCGATCACTCGGGCGGGGCCGGCGCGATCGCTCGTTGCGAGGAGCACGACCACGACATAGGCCGAGAAGACGAGCCCCACGTCGTGCAGCGTGTCGCCGTACGTCCCGGACTGCGTCATCGTCTGCCCGCTGATCCGCTCGGCCACCGGACGCACCAGATAGGCGAGCGGCGCGATGGCCGCCATCCCCCAGAGCACCCGATCGCGTCGCGCGCCGTGCCGCAGCAACAGGGCACCCAGGAGGAAGAAGGGGAGCAGGTTCGTCAGCCGGTGTGAGGTCCCGAGGACGGTGAGGTCGGCGAGAAGGCGCACGGCGGGGTCGGTGCCCAGGATCCAGAGCTGCGTGCGCGCGATGGCGTTGAGCGGATCGCTGAGCAGCGCGACCGCGAGCGCGATCCCCGCCACCCAGCGCGACCCCAGACGCAGCAGGGGCGCGCCGACCAGCAGGAGGAGACCGAGATAGGCGAGCACGACCGCCACCCAGGAGCCCCACATGGTGATCCAGACGCCGAGGGCGATGAGCACGAGCCCGCGGAGCGCCTGTTGCAGGAGCGTCCGCCCGACCTGGCTCGACGCGTTCCACATCAGCTGCGCCGACATCCCCATGACGAGTGCGAACAGCGGGGACGCGAGGTCGTTGACGACGCCGGTGGCGTACAGGAGCGCCCGAGGGGCTCCGGGAAGGAGCGGGAAGGCGTGGGCGATCAGCATCGCGATGATCGCGATGCCGCGAAGGACGTCGGGGATGACCAGACGCGTGGTGGTCGCGCTCACTCCGCTTCGCCTTTCCTTGGGCCGCCCCCTCGCCATCGTGCCACGCCCCCGACTCGCGGACCAGGTTCGGGGGCGATTCCGAGGCGACGCGGACGCGGGCAGGGCAGGATGGGACGGTGACCACATCGGAGACCGCGACGCCCCGCCCTCGCTGGCGACGCGTCCTGGGCAGCACCTGGTTCCATCTGTTCGCCGCCTTCGTGGTCGTCGGCGCTCTCCTCTCCTTCGTCGCGAAGCCCTACTCGGTCCCCTCGGGGTCGATGGAGCAGACGCTTCAGATCGGGGACCGCGTCCTCGTCAACCGCCTCGCGTTCGTGGGCGCGGAGCCCGCGACAGGCGATGTCGTCGTCTTCGACGCCGACGAGACCTGGGGTGTGCATCCGACCGATGAGGGGAACCCGCTCAAGGCTGTCCTGCGCTGGGTCGGCGAGGTGAGCGGCTTCGGCCCCTCCGGCCCGCACACGCTCGTCAAGCGCGTGATCGCCGGCCCCGGCCAGACCGTGGAGTGCTGCACGGCGGACGGCTCGCTGATCGTCGACGGCAAGCCCCTGGACGAGCCCTACATCTTCGAGAACTTCCCGTTCACGCCGGGGACGCTGGACTGCACCACGGTGCCCGCCTCCCGTCGATGCCTCCCCGCGGTGACCGTGCCGGAGGACTCCTACCTGATGCTCGGCGACCACCGGTCGTTCTCGTCCGACTCGGCGGCGAACTGCCGCGCGGCCAACGACACGGGGGGGGATCCCGGGGATTCCTGCTGGCGCTGGGCCCACCGGTCCGGCATCGTCGGGAAGGCCGTGGTCATCCTGTGGCCGATCCCCCGCTGGTCGGGCCTGTAGGCCCGCAGCTCTCAGTCCGCCGGCTGCGATACCGGCGGACGCTCGCCGTGCAGGCTCTCGTAGACGTCCTCGATGAAGGCGGAGATGTCGGGGTAGCCCGTGACGGGCCCGCCCGCGAGCATCCCGTCCGCGCCGAGGAGGATGGCGGTGGGCGTCGCCCAGTCGGCGATGGACCCGCGGACGTACTGGTTCGGGTCGTGCAGCGACTGCGGCTCGTCGTGCTCGGCGGCCGCGTCGTTCTCCGGATGGCTCGACAACAGCAGGCGGACCGACACCTCGGGCAGGAGCTCCCGCCATTCGCCGACCTTCGCGAGCACCGGCAGGCAGGCACCGCATCCGGGCTTCACAGCGAGCAGGATGAGCGGCTGACTCATGCTCAGCTGCCGGAGGTCGACCGTCACGCCGTCTGCGCGGATGACCGGGACCGAGGGCGTCCTGGTGCGGACGTAGTCGAGCTCCTCCACGCCCTCCCCCGCCGGGACGGACGGGCCGGACAGGACGGGCTCGGGGGCGATGACGGGCTCCGGCCATAGTGTGACGGCGACGGTGATCGCCGCGGCGGCGAGCCCGGCGATCCACCCCCAGCCGGAGGCCCCGACCGCGGCGAGCGGACCGCCCCAGAGCGGGTTTGCCCATGCCGTCGCGAGAGCGAGGAGGGACAGCGCCACGTACCAGGAGTTGCGGATGATCGTCACGCGGGTGACCGCGCGCTTCGTCCCGAAGCAGGCGCAGGACGCGTCGTCGGCACTGCGGACCACGCGGACGACCAGCACGAGGTAAGCCGTCATGAGCGCCGTCGCGGCGAGGGCCGCGGCCGCGCCGAGGAGGCCGCCCAGCAGCAGCATCGCCACACCCAGGACGATCTCGCCCCAGGGGTGCAGCCGCAGGAGGAAGGGCCGGCGCAGTGCGGCGGGCACCCCCATCTCGGCCCATCCGGCCTCGTCGTCGGGGTGACGCAGTTTCGCGATCCCGCTCACGACGAGCACGGCGGCGACGATCAGCGCGGGTATGACGCTCAAGGCTCCTGGCACATCGCAATGGTAGCGGCCGTTCCGGGCCTCGGGCCCGGAACGCGATGAAGCCGCATCGCGGCGTGCGATGCGGCTTCATCAGGGGCAGGACCGATCAGGACGGCGTGCAGAGGATCAGCGTCTGCCGCAGCGAGCCCAGCGACTTGGTGCCGGCGCCGGCGGTGTAGCCGGTCGGCAGGGTGAGGGTCGCGGAGGTGGTGGTGAGGACCGTCACGCTGAGCAGCCACTGGATGTTCAGCTGGCTCCCGGCGGGGATCGGCGCGGTCAGGGTGATCGCGATCTGCTTGTTGGACAGGAGGTTGAGCTCGGCGAGCCCCTGGCCCGACAGCGAGATGAGGTTGAGCGCCAGCACGCCCGAGGTCTGGACGAGGATCGTCGTCCCGACCGGGATCGGCGTGGTTCCGGCCTTCACGGTGAAGCCGGGTCCGAGCGCGCCGAGCAGGCCGCAGGTGCCTTCGACCGCGAACCCTTCGACCGTGCCGGTCGAGGCGGCGGCGAGCGGCGTCGCCGCGGCGACCGCGATGACGGGCAGCGACCAGGCGGCGCCCTTGACGAGCGTGCGGCGTGACACGCCCTCGGTGAGGCGAGCGTCTTCCATGTGATCCTCCGGGGGAATCGGATGTGGGGGATGGCGGCAACGGGGGATCCGCCGCGACCAACATTTCGCGGCGGCGTGCGCAGCGCCCCGGGCGAGACGGTTTCTGATCCATACCTGGCGTGCGATGATCGCTCCCCGCTCACGGCGGAGGGATCAGCGCGCCCGGTACCCTGAACGACGTGCGCATCCGCCTCGACATCGCCTATGACGGGACCCACTTCCGCGGGTGGGCGCGTCAGCCCGGCCTGCGGACCGTTCAGGGGACCCTGGAGGACGCGCTGGCGAGGATCGTCGGCTCCGAGGTCCGCCTCGTCGTCGCCGGCCGCACCGATTCCGGCGTCCACGCGGCCGGACAGGTCGCCCACGCGGATCTGGACGAGGCGCAGTGGGCCAGGGTCGAGGCGAGGAACGGACGCGCCGCGCAGGACCCGGCCGGCTCGCTCGCCGGGCGGATGCGGGGGGTCCTCGGCGCCTACGCCGACGTGACGGTGCGCGGGACGAGCGCGGCGCCGGACGGATTCGACGCGCGGTTCTCCGCCGTCTGGCGCCGATACCGCTACCGGCTCGCCGATGCGGCCACCGGGTACGACCCCCTCGCGCGCCACGACACCACCAGCGTGCGCGGGACCCTCGACGCCGATGCCATGGACGCCGCCGCGCGCACGCTCATCGGGCTGCACGACTTCGCCGCGTACTGCCGTCCCCGCGAGGAGGCGACGACCATCCGCACCCTGCTGGACTACCGCTGGCACCGGGACGAGGGCGGCGTGCTTGTCGCCGAGGTGAAGGCGGACGCCTTCTGCCACAGCATGGTGCGGGCGCTCGTCGGCGCCTGCGCGGCCGTCGGCGACGGCCGGCTCGACGTCAAGGACCCGGCGCTGCTCCGCGACGCGCTCACCCGCACCAGCGCGTTCGCCGTGCTCCCCGCGCGCGGGCTCACCCTCACCGAGGTCGGCTACCCCGCCCCGGACCTGCTCGCCGCGCGCGCCGAGCAGACCCGCAACCGCCGCGAACGGGACGAGCTGTGAGAGTCATCTCCTACAACCTGCGCAAGCACCGCGCCGCGACCGAGCTCGAAGAGCTCGTCGACGCGCACGGCGCCGACATCCTCTGCCTCCAAGAGGCGGACACGCAGGCACTCCCCGCCCGCCTGGGCGGCCTCGCCCTCGCCGAGGCGACCCAGGGGAACCGGCTGGGCCTTGCCGTCTACCACCGGGAGAGCCTCTTCCACGTCTCGGAGATCCAGGCCTTCGAGCTGAAGAAGTCCCTGCACGATCGCGTGCTCCGCCCGGCGCACGAACGCGTGCTGGGCGTGCGCCTGCGCGACATCGACGCCGGCGGCGAGCTGGTCGTGGCGTCCTTCCACGCGGCCCCGCTCACCGCGCTGAACTCCCTCCGTCGCCATCAGATCCGTGCCGCCCTCGACGCGCTGTCCGCACTCGGGGAGGGGCTGCCGATCCTGATGGTCGGCGACTACAACTACCCCGTGTTCAAGGAGAACCTCGGGCAGGCGATCCGCGAGCACGGCTACACGCTCACGCTCAGCGACGAGCTGACCTACACGCGCTACCGGGTGTTCCGCGGCCACTACGACTTCGCCACCTCGGTCGGGCTCGACATCGCGAGCATCCAGACGCTGCCGCAGGGATCCAGCGACCACCGCCCGATCCTCGTCATCGCCGAGGCGGGCTGAGCCCTCCCCGGCGCGGTCGCCCCGATTCGGCGTTCCGGCCGGGATGCCGTAAGCTATCACTTTGGTATCCGCCCTCCGGCGTGCTCGGAAGCGGATCCACCCCGAACGTGAGCCCTCCACTGGCGCTCTTCGCCGGCGCAGATCCTCGGATCATCCTCGGCGAAGCACCCCGGAGCGGGATTCACGAACTTCTCCGTTCGACAAGAAAGCAGCACTATCGTGACGCGCACTTACACCCCGAAGGCCGGGCAGGTCCAGCGTGACTGGGTCGTCATCGACGCCACCGACGTCGTCCTCGGCCGTCTCGCCTCGCACGCCGCAACGCTCCTGCGCGGCAAGCACAAGCCGACGTTCGCCAACCACATCGACTCCGGTGACTTCGTCATCATCGTGAACGCCGAGAAGGTGGCGCTCACCGGTCAGAAGCTTCAGAAGAAGATGGCCTACCGCCACTCGGGCTACCCGGGCGGCCTCAAGTCCGTCAGCTACGCCGAGCTGCTCGAGAAGAACCCGATCCGCGCCGTGGAGAAGGCCATCCGCGGCATGCTCCCCAAGAACAGCCTGGGTCGTCAGCAGCTGGGCAAGCTGAAGGTGTACGTCGGTGCCGAGCACCCGCACGCCGCGCAGCAGCCCAAGACGTACACCCTCGACCAGGTCGCCCAGTAAGCGCCGCTCAGAATAAGGACATACTCGTGGCTGACATCCAGGAAACCACCGATTTCCCGCAGAACTTCTCGACCTCGACCCCTGACGCCGAGATCGTGGAGGCGGCACCCCGCCCCATCCTCAGCGTTCCCGGCGCGGCCGTGGGCCGGCGCAAGCAGGCCATCGCCCGCGTGCGCCTGGTCCCCGGCTCCGGCACCATCACGGTCAACGGCCGGACCCTCGAGGACTACTTCCCGAACAAGCTGCACCAGCAGCTGATCAACGACCCGTTCACGGTGCTGAACCTCGCGGGCGCGTACGACGTGATCGCCCGCATCTCCGGCGGTGGCCCCTCGGGCCAGGCCGGCGCCCTCCGCCTCGGCATCGCCCGTGCGCTGAACGGCATCGATCTGGAGAACAACCGCCCGACCCTGAAGAAGGCCGGCTTCCTCTCGCGCGACGCTCGCGTGAAGGAGCGGAAGAAGGCCGGTCTCAAGAAGGCCCGCAAGGCTCCGCAGTACTCGAAGCGCTGAGTCGTACAGTTCCATTCATGGCACTGTTCGGTACCGACGGTGTACGGGGGCTGGCCAACGGCTCCCTCACCGCCGATCTCGCGCTCTCCCTGGCCCAGGCGACTGCCGTCGTCCTGGGCCAGGGCCGTATCGCCGAGGCCCGCAAGGCCGCAGGCAAGCGGATCACCGCGGTCGTCGCACGCGACCCGCGGATCTCGGGGCACTTCCTCAGCGCCGCCGTGGAGGCGGGGCTGGCGTCCTCCGGCGTCGACGTCCTCGACGCCGGCACCCTGCCCACCCCCGCGGCCGCGTTCCTGATCGCGGATGTGGACGCCGACTTCGGCGTCATGATCTCCGCATCGCACAACCCCGCCCCCGACAACGGCATCAAGATCTTCGCCCGTGGCGGCGTGAAGCTGCCCGATGAGGTCGAGAAGCGCATCGAGGCGGCGATGGCGGGGCCGAAGCTCATGCCGACCGGCGCCGACGTCGGACGCGTCCGACGCTTCGCCGACGCCGAGGACCGCTACGTCCTGCATCTGCTCGCCTCGCTCCCGAACCGGTTGAACGGCCTCCACGTCGTGGTCGACTGCGCCAACGGCGCGGCCTCCGGAGCATCCCCTGAGGTGTTCCGCAACGCGGGCGCGAAGGTCACGGTCATCGGCGCCGATCCCGACGGGATCAACATCAACGAGGGCGTCGGCTCGACCCACCTGGACAAGCTGGCCGCGGAGGTCCTCCGGGTGGGGGCCGACGTCGGCATCGCGCACGACGGCGACGCGGACCGCTGCCTCGCCGTGGACGCGGACGGCACGATCATCGACGGCGACCAGATCATGGCGATCCTCGCCGTCGCGATGAAGCAGCGGGGGCGCCTCACGGCGGACACCCTGGTGGCGACGGTCATGAGCAACCTCGGCCTGCACATCGCTATGCGCGAGCAGGGCATCACCGTGCGGCAGACCGCCGTCGGGGACCGCTACGTGCTGGAGGACATGAACGCCGGGTCGTTCTCCCTCGGCGGCGAGCAGTCCGGACACGTGATCATGAGCGACTTCGCCACCACCGGGGACGGCCTGCTCACCGGCCTCCACCTGGTCGCCGAGATGGCACGTCAGAAGAAGACCCTCGCGGAGCTCGCCGCCGTGATGACGGTGTACCCGCAGATCCTCGTGAACGTCAGGGACGTCGACAAGGACCGCGTGCGGGAGGACGCCGACGTGCAGGCCGCCGTCGCCGAGTGCGAGGCGGAGCTCGGCGAGTCCGGCCGTGTGCTCCTGCGCGCCTCGGGCACCGAGCCGCTGGTCCGCGTGATGGTCGAGGCCGCGGACGGCGAAACCGCCCGCCGGCACGCCGACCGTCTCGCCGCGGTCGTGAAGGACCGCCTGGCGCTCTGATCTCCGAGCCTGTCGGCTTCCGCACAGCCGGGAGCCGACAGACTGGGATCTCTTGCGCGCACACGGAGGGAACCGGATGGAACACGACGGGAACGCCCTCCCCCGGCGCTTCGCCACGGCTCCGCCGTCGCCTCCCGCCGTCGCGCCCGACCCGGCCTCGGAGCGCCCGCTCCTGCGCCGCCCCTGGGTCTGGTTCATCGCCTATGCGATCGTCCTCTCCCTGGTCGCGTTCTGGCCGCAGCACGTCGACAAGGGGATCTCGCCGTTCCTGGAGAAGCTCATCGCGCTCATCCCGCTGATGACCTATGAGCGCCTGGAGTTCGGCGCGAACGTCGCCCTGTTCATCCCGTTCGGCGTCCTGCTCACCCTGATGCTGACCCGCCAGCGCTACCTGGTCGTCCCGATCGCCTTCCTCACCACTTTCACGATCGAGAGCGTCCAAGGAGTGATGCTTCCCGACCGGACTCCGAGCGTGAACGACATCCTCGCGAACACCGCCGGCGCCTGCATCGGCCTGGTCCTCGCCGTCCTCCTCGAACGGGCTCTGGCGGGGCGCCGGATCGCAGGGGAACGCTGAGACCAGCGGCCCTCGTCGGCGATGTCGGCACGACCTGGACGACTGCTATCATTATGCGGTCTGAGCCCTGCCCGATCGTCGATTTCGAAACGCGCTGCGGTCTCGTAACCGTGTTCGTCGAGCCATAGGGGAGGTTATCGATGGCGCCTGAACAAGGTGTGCATGGACTGAAGGGCTCCAGCGTCGAGCAACGCACGCGCTCCGACTGGCAGTCCGGGTATGCCCGCCGCCTGATGGTCAGCGATCTCATCGTCGTCACCGCCGTGGTGTTCGGGACGCAGGCCGCATGGCTCGGCATCAGCCACGCGGGGATCACCGGCATCGGGCTCCTCGACTACACGGGGCTGTCCGCCCTCCTGGTCGTCGCATGGATGGCGGCACTCGCCATGTACGACACCCGCAGCCCTCGCGTGGTCGGGTACGGCAGCGGCGAGTACCGGGCCATCGTCAACGGCGCGCTCCGCCTCTTCGGCCTCTTCGCGATCGCCTCCTATCTGCTCCAGGCGGAGATCTCACGCGGATACGTGCTGATCAGCTTCCCCCTCGGCGTCATCGTCCTGATCTTCAGCCGCTGGCTGTGGCGTCGGTGGCTGCTGCGTCGTCGCAAGGGTGGCGACATGGTCTCCCGTGTCCTCCTCGTCGGCGACACGAAGGCGAACCTGCGCATCCTCGCCGAGCTCTCCCGGCAGCCGGAGGCCGGCTATGTCGTCGTCGGCGTCTGCACCGCGTCGCCGAAAACCTCCGACACCCTCGGGCCGACCAAGGTCCCGGTCCTGGGCGGGCTGGACGACCTCGCCCACGCGCTGGAGGAGACGAAGGCGGACACCGTGCTCGTCTCCAGCGAGAGCGGGCTCGCGGCGGAGCGCGTGCGCGAGCTCAGCTGGCAGCTCGAAGCAGGCCAGCAGCACCTCATCATGGCTCCCAACCTCACCGACATCGGCGGCCCCCGCATCCACATGCGTCCGGTCGCGGGGCTCCCCCTGATGCACGTGGAGACGCCGAGGTACACCGGACCCCAGGTCGTCGCCAAGCGCGCCTTCGACATGCTCGGCTCGGGGCTGCTGATCCTGCTCCTCTCCCCGGTGCTGATCACCATCGCGATCCTGGTCAAGACGACCAGCCGGGGCCCCGTGCTCTACGGGCAGGAGCGCATCGGCATGAACGGCGTCCCGTTCATGATGATGAAGTTCCGTTCGATGATCGTCGACGCCGATGCCCAGCTCGAGTCCCTGCTCGCCGCCCAGGGCCGCTCGGACTCGCCGCTGTTCAAGGTCGAGAACGACCCGCGCATCACCACCGTCGGTCGCATCCTCCGCAAGTACTCGCTCGACGAGCTGCCGCAGCTGTTCAACGTCTTCCTCGGCTCGATGAGCCTGGTCGGCCCCCGTCCGCAGCGCGAGGGCGAGGTCGCTCTCTACGACGACGCCGCACAGCGCCGCCTCATCGTGAAGCCGGGAATGAGCGGTCTCTGGCAGGTCAGCGGACGCTCCTCCCTCAGCTGGGAGGACGCGATCCGTCTCGACCTCTACTACGTCGAGAACTGGTCCCTCACGGGCGATCTGAACATCCTCTTCCGCACCTTCAAGGCCGTCTTCGCCCCGGGCGAGACCGCCCACTAGCCTCATCCGGCGTCTGCGAGCCCCCTCCTCTTCTGGGGAGGGGGCTCACCCATGCCACGCCAAATGCCCCGCCGTGGCAGGTTCTGTGGGTTGAGACCCTTCTCAACCCACAAGAACTGCCACGGCGGGGCACAAAAAGACGTCACGCCGCGAGCGGGGAGCGCGCGGCGTGACGTCGGGTGAAGGTACCGTGGCGGCACCGTCAGGAGGTCGCGAGGTACTCCTGCAGCTGCTCGCGGAAGTCACGGGGCCGGAAGCCCGTGGCCTCGATCGCGGAGAGGTCGAGCACGCTGTTCTGCGGACGCGGCGAGACCGGTCCCGCGGCGTTCGCGAAGTACTCCGCGGCGGTCACGCCGGTCACGCGCTCCGCGGCATGGCCGGTGATCGCATAGACGTCTCTGGCGATGTCCGCCCACGAGGCGGGCTCCCCCGCGCCGGTGACGTTGTAGACGCCGAACGGGGCGCGCGTCGCCAGCACGTGCGCGATCGCGCGGGCGATCTCGCTCGCGAAGGTGAGCCGCCCGGTCTGGTCGCTGACGACGGAGGGATCGATTCCGCGCTCGGCCAGCGTCGCCATGGTCCGAACGAAGTTCTTGCCCTCGCCGATCACCCAGGAGGTGCGGATGATGTAGTGCTGCGGCACCGTGGCGGCGGCGATGTCCCCCGCGGCCTTGCTCTGCCCGTAGACCCCCAGCGGGGCGATGGCGTCGCCCTCGCCGTAGGCGCCGTCCTTGGTCCCGTCGAAGACGTAGTCGCTGGAGACGTGGACGAGGGTGAGACCGTTCTCGGCCGCGACGCGGGCGAGCCGGGCCGGCCCCTCCGCGTTCGCCGCCCAGGCGCCACGCCGGCCGTCCGGCGTCTCGGCGAGGTCGACGGCGGTGTAGGCGGCGGCGTTGACGATCGTGCCGTAGTCGCGCCAGCGGCGGGCCGTGGCCAGCCCAGGATCCGCCAGATCGAGATCGGCCCTCGCCGCGTACTCGATGTGCGGCGCATCGCCGAGGACGTCTCGGAGCGCCTGTCCGAGCTGCCCGTTCGCGCCGACCACCAGGGTCTTCCGCGGCGCGATCGGCACGACGTCCGCGAGACGCGGATGGTTCCTGTCCTTCTCGGAGATCTCGACCTCGGCGAGCGGGATCGGCCAATCGATTCCGCTCGTCTCATCCGCGAGATTGAGGAAGGAATATGCCGCGTCGGGCGACCAGTGGTCGTTCACCAGGTACGTGTACGCGGTGTCGGGCGCGAGCGTCTGATAGGAGTTCCCGACGCCGCGCGGGACGAAGATCGCGCGGGACGCGTCCAGCTCCGTCGTGAACACCGTGCCGAAGCTCGGGCCCTCGCGCAGATCGACCCAGGCGCCGAAGATCCGACCGGTCGCGACCGAGACCCACTTGTCCCAGGGCTCTGCGTGGATCCCCCTGGTCGTGCCGACGGCGTCGTTGAAGGAGATGTTGTTCTGCACCGGCCCGAAGTCGGGGAGGCCCAGAGCGGTCATCTTCTCGCGCTGCCAGTTCTCCTTGAACCATCCGCGCGCGTCGCCGTGGACCGGGAGCTCGAGGACGATCATCCCCGGGATCGGGGTCTCCACGACGGAGAGCTGCTTGCCGAACTGAACCACCGTCACTGCCCCTTCGAGGCGTAGAACGCCTCGGTCGCATCCTTGGCCGGCGCCCACCAGGCCTCGTTGTCGCGGTACCAGCGGACGGTCGCCGCGAGCCCCGCCTCGAAGTCGGCGAACTGCGGCGTCCAGCCCAGCTCGGTGCGCAGCCGCGTGGAGTCGATCGCGTAGCGCAGGTCGTGGCCGGCCCGATCGGTGACGTGGTCGTACGCGTCGCGCGACTGCCCCATCTCCTCCAGGATCAGCTCCACGACCTCCTTGTTGTTCCGCTCGCCGTCGGCGCCGATGAGGTAGGTCTCCCCGATCTGCCCACGGTCCAGGATCGTGAGGACGGCCGAGGAGTGATCGTTCGCGTGGATCCAGTCGCGGACGTTCTCCCCCGCCCCGTACAGCTTGGGGCGGATGCCGCGGATCACGTTCGTGATCTGCCGGGGGATGAACTTCTCGACGTGCTGATAGGGGCCGTAGTTGTTCGAGCAGTTCGAGATCGTCGCCTGCACCCCGAAGGACCGCACCCACGCGCGGACCAGGAGGTCGCTCCCCGCCTTGGTCGACGAGTACGGCGAGGACGGGTTGTAGGGGGTGCTCTCGGTGAACCGCGCCGGGTCGTCGAGCTCCAGATCCCCGTAGACCTCGTCCGTGGAGATGTGGTGGAAGCGACGGTCATGCTTCCGCGCGGCCTCCAGCAGCGTGTAGGTGCCGATGATGTTCGTGTCCAGGAACGGACGCGGGCTGTGCAGGGAGTTGTCGTTGTGAGACTCCGCCGCATAGTGCACGACCGCGTCGACCTCGCCGAACAGGCGGTCCACCAGCTCGGCGTCCGTGATGTCGCCGTGGACGAACCGCACCCGGTTCTCGGGCACCCCCGCAAGGGAGTCGCGGTTGCCCGCGTAGGTGAGGGCGTCGAGCACCGTCACCGTGTGATCGGTGTTCTCCACGACGTGGTGGACGAAGTTCGATCCGATGAACCCTGCGCCGCCGGTGACCAGGAGATGCGACATCAGCGCCCCCTCTCCAGCAGCTCGAGCAGATACGCGCCGTAGCCGGACTTCACGAGCTTCTCCGCCCGGGTCCGCAGCTCATCGTCGGAGAGGAACCCCTGCCGCCAGGCGACCTCCTCGGGCACTCCGATCCGCAGCCCGGTGCGACGCTCCATCGTGCGGACGTAGTCCCCGGCGTCCGACATCTGGTCGAAGGTGCCGGTGTCCAGCCACGCGGTCCCGCGGGGGAGCACCTCGACCTGCAGCTTGCCGCGCTCCAGGTAGGCGCGGTTCACATCGGTGATCTCGTACTCGCCGCGCGGGCTCGGCCGGAGGTCGCGGGCGATCCCGACGACGTCGTTGTCGTAGAAGTACAGACCCGGCACCGCATAGTTGCTCTTCGGGCTCGCCGGCTTCTCCTCCAGGGAGACCGCCGTGCCCTTGGCGTCGAACTCCACCACGCCGTACGCCTCCGGCTCCGCCACCCAGTAGGCGAAGACCGCGCCGCCGTCGACGTCGGCGTAGCGCTTGAGCTGGGAGCCGAGTCCCGGCCCGTACAGGAGGTTGTCGCCCAGGACGAGGGCGACCTTCTCGTCGCCGATGAAGTCCGCACCGATCGTGAACGCCTGCGCGAGGCCGTCCGGCGAGGGCTGCTGCGCGAAGGACAGGTTGATGCCGAACTGCGATCCGTCCCCCATCAGCCGCTCGAAATGCTGCGCATCGTGCGGCGTGGTGATGACCAGGATGTCCTTGATCCCCGCCAGCATCAACGTCGACAACGGGTAGTAGACCATCGGCTTGTCGTACACCGGAACGAGCTGCTTTGAGACGCCAAGGGTGATCGGATGCAACCGCGTCCCCGACCCCCCGGCAAGTATGATTCCCCTCACTCTCCCATCCTGGCACATCGAGGCATCCGCGCCGAGACCGCTCCCGCCCGCGCGGGCGTCAGACTCTCCACTATTTCCCCCGCCGACCGCACGAGGACCGGGGATGCGCAAGAATGGTCGCGCGAGTACCGCATGTTTCATCACATCTATCCCGGGGGCCCACTATGCGTCTGTCTGTCATCGGCTGCGGCTATCTAGGGGCCGTGCACGCGGCCGCCATGGCATCGATCGGGCATGACGTGGTCGGCATCGACGTCGATCCTCGGAAGATCGAGGCGCTGTCGCGCGGCGAGGCGCCGTTCTTCGAGCCCGGCCTCCCCGAGATCCTCGCCGAGGGCGTCGCCTCCGGCCGCCTCACCTTCACGACGGACCCCTCGGCCGCCCGCGGCGCGGACGTCCACTTCGTCGGCGTCGGCACACCGCAGCAGGCGGACGGATACGCCGCCGACCTCACGTATGTGAACGCCGCATTCGCGTCGCTCCTCCCCCACCTCCGCCCCGGCGACGTCGTCGCCGGGAAGTCGACCGTGCCGGTGGGCACCACCGCCGGCCTCGCCGACGCCGTGTCGGCGACCGGTGCCACGCTCGTCTGGAACCCCGAGTTCCTGCGCGAGGGGTGGGCCGTGCAGGACACCATCGACCCCGACCGCCTGGTCGTCGGGGTCCCGGAGGGCAGCGACGGCGAGCGCGCCGCCGAGGTCCTCCGCGGCGTCTACCACCCCGCCGTCGCCAAGGGCACGCCGTTCATCGTCACCGACTACGCCACGGCCGAGCTCGTCAAGGTCTCCGCGAACGCGTTCCTCGCCACGAAGATCTCCTTCATCAACGCCATGGCCGAGATCGCCGAGGCCACGGGCGCCGACGTCACCCAGCTCGCCGACGCGATCGGGCACGACGTCCGCATCGGTCGCCGGTTCCTCGGCGCCGGGATCGGCTTCGGCGGCGGATGCCTGCCGAAGGACATCCGCGCCTTCTCCGCGCGCGCCGAGGAGCTCGGCAAGGGCGAGTCGGTCGCCTTCCTCCGCGAGGTCGACGCGATCAACATGCGCCGTCGCGAGCGCGCCGTCCAGCTCGTCCTCGACGGCCTCGGCGGATCCGTCTTCGGGAAGAAGGTGGCCGTCCTCGGGGCCGCGTTCAAGCCGCACAGCGACGACATCCGCGACTCACCCGCGCTCGATGCGGCCGTCCGGCTGAACGGGCTGGGGGCGAACGTGGTCGTCACCGACCCCGAGGCGGTCGAGAACGCCCGGCGCGCGCACCCGCAGCTCTCCTATGCGCAGACCCGCGACGATGCGCTCCGCGACGCGGACGCGGTCCTCGTCGTGACCGAATGGGACGAGTACCGCAGGGAGCTCTCCCCCGAGCACGCCGCGGGGCTCGCGACCGGGCGCCTGATCGTCGACGGCCGGAACTGCCTCGACCCGGCCGCCTGGCGCGCCGCGGGATGGACCTACTTCGGAATGGGGAGGCCGTGACCGCCCCGCGCCCCGACACGACCGAGGATCACCGTTGAGCTCGATCGTCTTCTTCAGCCACACGGCCCGCGCCGGGGACTTCCGCGTGGGCAGCCACCACCTCTCGAGCGCCTTCGCCGCGATGGGGCACCGCGTCGCGCACATCAGCACGCCGTTCAGCTGGGCGCACGCGGCCCTCAAACCCGGGCAGGGCGCCCGCCGTCGCGCCGCGTTCGCGGGACCGATCACGGTGGATGGCGTGACGGATCTCATCCCCACCCCGATCGTGCCGGCCAACGTCCGATGGACGCAGCGGCAGACGGATCGTGCGCTGGCCAGGGTCGGCATCCCCCACCCCGACGTCGTGTTCGTCGACCAGCCCCTCTTCCCGGTCACCCATTTCGGCCCGGCGACGGTGATCTTCCGCCCCACGGACGTCTTCGCCGCTGAGGCAATCCAGCGCGCGGCCGTCGCCGCCGCCCGCGACGCGGACGGCATCGCGGCGACCTCCCCCGGCGTCCTTGCCTCCGTGATCGGCGAGTCCACCCGTCCGACGCTCGTCCTCGAGAACGGCGTGGAGTTCTCGAAGTTCGCGTCCGCGGCGAGAACGGAATCCGAGAAGGAGTACGACTTCGTCTACGTCGGAGCCCTCGACTTCCGCTTCGACTTCGCGCTCCTGGCGCAGGCCGCCAGGGCGATGCCGTCCTCCGTCTTCGCGATCTTCGGACCGCTGCCCGACGCGGGGCTGGATCTCCCGTCGAACGTGCAGTTCCGAGGACCCGTGCCCTACGAGTCCGTGCCGTCCGTGATGGCGCGCGGGCGCGCCGGGCTCATGCCCTTCGTCGACAACCCCTCCAACGCCGCCCGCAGCCCGATGAAGCTCTACGAGTACGTCGCCGCGGGCGTGCCCGCCGTCGTGCCGGAGGCCGTCGCCGCACGTGCGACGGGCCTCCGCGGCCTCGATGCCTATGTCGCCGGCGACCCGGAGTCCTTCGTCGCGGCACTCAAGGCCGCGCTCGCCCGGCGAGGGGTGCTCGACGAGGCGGATCGGGAGAGCGCCAGGGTCAAGGACTGGCGCAACGTCGCCGAGGACCTCCTCGCCTTCGCCCTCTCCTGCGAACGCGCACGCTGACACCGCGACCGCACGGGCCGACACGGGACGCGGGCATCACTTCCGACGGGCGTACGCGATCCCGACGATCTGGATCCCGAGGACGACGGCCTCCGCGATCAGCTCGCCCAGCGCCCCGCCGATGACGCCGAGGAACCGGGCGAGGAGGAAGATCGCGGGGACCCCGACGATCGCGCCGCCCAGCGCGCTCCACATGATGATGCGGACGCGCGCCAGCGCGACCAGTCCGATGTTGCCCGTCGCCCGGGAGATGCTGACGAAGACGATCACACCGCCGAAGATCCATGCGAGCTCCGACGGGATCGTCGAGGTCCCGGAGAACATCAGCTCGGACGCGAAGGGCGCGAGCAGCGCGAAGCAGACGGCCGCCGCCAGACCCAGCACCGCGTTGAGGAGGATCGCCTTCTTCACCCGCCCCCATCTGTCGCCCCGCTCCGCGGAGCCGACCCATCCCTGCAGCCCGTTGGGCACCGCCGCCATCGCGGCCAGCAGCAGTCTCATCAGCCGCTCGCCCGCGGCGAAGACGGGAACGCTCCCTGGGGCCACGATGCTCACGAGGGCGACGGGAAGGGCGATGTAGGTCGCGCTGACGAGCCGGGCCGTGAAGGCGCTCGACTGCGCGAAGACGGCCGTGCGCACGTGGGCCGGCCGGAACAGCGCCCACGACGCCTGCGTCCCCCGGTGCGCGACGAGCACGCCAAGGAGCGGTGCGACGATGCACGGGATCAGGAGCGCGACCACGGCGTAGACCATGAGCGACGCCCCCGCCATCACCAGCAGAGCGCCCACCAGGACGCCGACCAGCCGCGGGGCGCCGTCGGTCAGGATGGCAGCCCAGGGCCGTGACCGTCCGAGATAGAACCAGACGGAGCTGAGGCCCGCTGCGAGCGAGGCGATCGCGATGACGGCCGCATCGATGCGGAAGTCCTGCGCGAGGAAGAACGCGATCACGCCCACGATCGGAGACAGCGCCAGGACCGCGACCAGCTTGCTCTGCATCGAGAGCAGCAGCGTCCGGAACGCGGACGCCGGCGCCATGCGGGCGACCCGCTGCGGGCCGTTGAGCCCCCAGCCCAGCTCGCCGACAGCGGCGGCCGCGGTCCCCACCGACTGACCGATGGCCAGCGCCGCCCACGCCGCGGCGCCGTGCTGGGCGGTGATCGCGGGGAGGGCGATCAGCGGGCTCAGCAGCCCGGTCAGCGGGATGAGGAGATATCCGAGCGCCCGATGGGCGTTTCTCCGCGGTCGCTTGCTCGCCGCCATAAAGATGCCCCCCGCAGATGAACGCGTCCGATCCGTCGTTCCCCGGTCGCCCGCCGCCGAGCGGCGGGACGTGATGTCCTCGACGGTGTCCTGTCGCGGACCCCGAACGGGGCCCGCCTGTGCCACAGCCAAGAGCCTATCGGCCCGTCACCGGATGCCACGGCATGCGGCGAGGTGAGGAAAGACCCTTACCGCACTGTGTCTCACCCGCCTCTACCACGTAGACTCGGACGAGCTTCTCGGTCACCCTGGGGCGCCGGGCACCCTCAGGGAGGACATCACACATGCACATCGTCTTTGTCACCGAGAGCATGGAGGCGAACTCTCTCGGGCGGACTTACTGCCTCTGGCTGCTCGCCAGGGCTCTCGGCTGGAAGACGACGGTGCTCACCACGCTCGGATCACGGGTGTGGGGGCCGCTAGCCGACAGCGAGTTCGCCAAGGACGTACAGCTCGTCTCCGAGGAGGCGTTCGTGGACGCAATCCCGGCAACGGCCGAGCTCCTCGTCGCCGTCAAGCCGCTCCCCCGCTCGCTCGGCATCGCGGCCGATGCGGCATCGCGCAGGACGCTGCCCCTGCTGGTCGACATCGACGACCCCGACCTCGAGATCCGGCAGCGGCGGGGGGAGCCTCTCATGGCGATGCTCCGCTGGCTCCGCCGGCCTGGCCGCTCCGTCGTCGACCTGCGGCTGCACCGCCTGGCACGCACCCTGCCCAGCATCGTGAGCAACCCCTGGCTCCAGTCCCGCTACGGGGGGACGCTGATACCGCACGCCCGGGAGCAGATGGCGCTCGGGGAGTTCCGCGACACCGCCGATCTGCAGGTGGCGTTCGTCGGGACACGGCACCCGCACAAGGGCGTCGATCTCCTCCGCGCGGCGATCGCGGCGGTCCAGGAGGACGAGGCGCGCACGACGCTCGTCATCACCGACGACCCCCCGGCGGACAGCGGGGCCTGGGAGTCCTGGGTCGGCAGGACCACGCTCGCCGAGGGCGTCGAGATCGCGCGCAACGCGGACGTCGTCGTGCTGCCGAGCCTGCCCAACCGGCACGCCATCGGACAGCTGCCCGTCAAGCTCGTGGACGCGATGATGCTCGGGCGGGCCGTGGTCGTCTCCGACGTCCCCCCTCTTCCCTGGGCCGTCGGCGACGCCGGAATCGTGGTCGCCGCCGATGACCCCGCCGCCCTCGCCGAGGCGCTGCGGACCCTGCGCACCCCCTCGGTCCGGCGGGACCTGGGGCTGCGCGCCCGCGAGCGCGCCGAGCAGGAGTTCTCGGTGGAGGCACTCGCCGCACGGTTCGGCGAGGCGTGCCGGCGTGCCGTGGCGGATGAGCGAGAGCCGCGCGTCGCCTCATGATCATCATCGCCCTCACCTTCATCCTCTCGACCTTCGCCATGGCGATGGCCGGCCGGAGCCACTTCCTCGGGCGCCTGTGCTGGAGCGCGATCGCCGTCGGCATGACCGCCGTCGTCGCCGGAGCACGCGATCTCGACACCGCCGTGGACATGCTCCTCTACGGCAACGGCCTCTTCCAGCGCGTCGCGGACGTGCAGGGCTTCGACACGGCGATGATGGTCGCCCGTTCCGAGATCGCCGATCCGGAGCCGGGCTACGTCTGGCTGAACTTCGCAGTCTCCCAGTTCTCGTCCGACCCCCATGCGTTCTACCTGGTGCTCTCGATCGTGACCGGGGGGCTCATCGCCATCGCGATCAACCTCCTCCGCGACTTCGGCCCCATGTGGTTCATGTGGCTCACCTATCTCTGCGCCGCGTACGTGGACAGCTTCAACCTCCTCCGCCAGAGCGTGGCGCTCGCGTTCATGCTCCTCGGCATCGCCCTCGTCATGCGGACCCGCTACTTCTGGGGACTGGCGATCGGCCTCCTCGGCATCCTCTTCCACGGAACCGCCGTCATCTTCATCCCGATGTGGGTCGCGGCCGTGCTCATCCGCCGCTACTCCCACCGCTCCCTGCGGATCGTGGTGCTGATGATCATCGCCACCGTCGCGGTCTCGGCGGGCGCCTCCTACCTCCTGGAAGCGCTCGGCGGCGCCCTCGGCGACACGAAGTACGCCTTCTATCTCCAGCAGACGAGCCTGACCGGCATCGCCCTCGGCGCCGAGACCCTGTACCGGCTCGTCCCGATCGTGATCGCCTTCATCCTCATCTTCCGCATACGCCGCGAACGGAAGCGAGCCGAGAGCGCGGAAGCCGAAAACGCAGAAGCCGAAAGTGCGGGGCTCGAGAACGCGGGGGCCGAGAACACAGGGCCCGAGAATGCAGGGGTCAAGGGCATGGAGGCCGGCGCCAGGAGAGGCGCGGTCGCCGCCCCTCTGACCCGGGGCGCCGCTCTCACCGCGACGAAGCCGCGGACGGCGGCCTCCGTCCTCACGGCCATCGTGCCGCGGAGCGCGGCGTACATCAGCATTCTCGTCACCCTCGTGTCGATGCTCGTCATCGAGCTGCTGATCCTGCCGGTGCGCGACCTCGGCTTCGGCCTCTACCGCATCCCGCTCTACTTCGGGTTCACCCGAATCCTGGGATACGGCCTCATCCTCGGGGCGTTCCGCAAGAACAAGGTGGTCGCGGGCATCTTCGGCGTCATCTTCGTCGTCGCGTTCTTCCTCTTCGTCATCGTCGGACGCGGAGGCTTCGAGTACCGCTCGGAGATGTTCGACCAGTGGCTCGCCCCGTAGCCGGGCAGCCCCCACTCAGCGGACAGCCCCGGCTCAGCACGTAGCCCCGGCTCAGCCGCCTTCGCCCGTACGCGCCGGCGACGGCGCCGGTCGGCGACGCAGGCGCAGCATCGGCTTCTCCACCCAGTACCAGCTCATCAGTGCGAGCGGGACGGTCAGGACGAGCGCCACCAGGGAGAAGGTGAAGAGGTTCAGCATGGTGAGCCCGGCGATCACCAGGATCTGCTGCACGGGGAACGCGTAGATGTACACGCCGTAGGAGATGTCGTTGCGCAGCTCCGCCCATGCGGGGTTGAAGAGCCCGCCGAGCACGATGAGCCCATAGGCCACGGCCGGCGCCTGCAGGATGTAGGCCAGCTGTCCCGGCGCCCACGCCACCGCGAGCATGATTGGGAAGGACAGGGCGACCAGGAGTCGGTTCACCCTGATCCGGTCCGCGTACTGGGCGAACAGGGAGCCTGCGAGGAAGAACACCGCGAACCGTCCCATCCGTGCGACGGCCTCGATGTTGAGCGCCGGCACGAGGGTCACGAGGTTCATCGCCACCGCGGCGGCGAACGCGGCGGGCAGGAGCCACCGGCGACGGTGCATCCCCATCAGGCCGAGGATCATCAGGCCGATGTAGCAGAGGAACTCCCACGCCAGCGTCCACAGCGAGGCGTTCCACGAGGTGAGCCACGGAACGTCGGCGGGCGAGTCGCCGATCCGCCACTGGAACATCGCCAGGGAGGCGTTCTTGACCAGATAGGTCAGCGACTCCCAGGAGAACAGCTGCGCCCCCGCATCCTTGCCCTGGAATGCGGCGCCGAGCGGCGCAAAAAGGAGCGCGGTCACGGCGAGGCAGACCCAGAACGCCGGGTAGATGCGCAGCACGCGCGCGCGGAGATAGCTTCCGACCTCCGGGCGGTTGACCCAGCTCCGATAGATCAGGAAGCCGGAGATCGCGAAGAAGCCGTTGACCGGAAGCCCGCCGATGATGTTCTGCAACGCCGGGTTCTCCGGCTTCTCCAGGCCGAGCACCGCATAGGTGTGCCAGATGATGACGCAGGCGGCGAGCACGAGGCGGATCGCGTTGAGCGAGTTGGCGCGGCCGCGCACGAAGAGCTGGGCGACCATGCCCTCTCCCCGGGTGCGCGAGGCGGCGAGTGGCGTTGTCATCGTTCCTCAGTTCCCCTCGACGAGCGGACGGCGCTCGTCTTCGATTGCAGGCTCGCGCGGATCTCCCGCGCGGTGTCCCCCCAAGTGCGCAGCGTCGCCGGCCTCGCTCGGCCCGCGGCAGCCGCGGCGCCGATCGCCTCCGCCAGCGGTGCCGCCGACGGATCGCTCACGACGATGCTGTCGCCGTGGATCTCCGAGAGCCCGCTGTCTGCGGCTGCGACCACGGGGATCCCGAAGTAGCGGGCCTCGACGACAGGCAGCCCGAAGCCCTCGTCCGAGGAGTTCAGGACGACGACGTCGGATCGTTGGAGGAGCTCCTGGTACTCCGCGTCCTCGACGAACCCGGGGAAGCGGACCAGCTCCGAGACCCCCCGCGCCGCGGCGAGCTCCGCGAGCCCCTCCTGGTAGGCGCCCTTCGCACCGAGCACCGTGAGCCGGGCCGGCGTCCCGCCGTCGCGGAGGAGGGCGATGGCCTCGATGACGGCCTCGGGCCGCTTGTTGACGAAGTGGCCGTACGTGAGCACTCGCGCGGGGCCGCCGGGTGCAGGCTCGACGCGGGGCCAGTGCCGGGGGTGGTCCCCGCCGTTGCGCACGACGAGCGAGTTCGCGCCGACGGCGAACTCCTTCGTCTCGGCGTCGGTCTTCTCCGAGATCGCGATCGCGGTCCTCACCCGCCGGAGCGAGGGGATCCACAGGCGCCGGTAGAGGCGCTGGAAGCGGCCGAACTCCTCCGGCCGACGCAGATGCCGCCAGTCGTGCACCACGGCGGCCTCACGATCGGCGTCGAACGTGAAGGCGGCGATCGGGCTCAGCGAGAGCAGCGCGTCCGCGTGCTCCCTCCGCGCGATCAGCCCGGAGCGCACGAGCTGCGTCCAGAACCGGGAGAGGATCGACTCGCCCCGCACGACCCGGGCGACGATCCGTCCGGGATGCGCGGCGGCGAGCGCGGTCACCCACTCCCCTCCGACGAGGATGAGGGTGTCCTCCGGGACCTCCTCGGCCCAGGCGGTCAGGAGCTCCCGGGCATAGAGGTTCATGCCGCCCGACGCCATCGGCGTCCCCATGACGTCAACGACGATCCGCATGGCCGTCCCCGTCCGATCGGAAGGCGTCGACGAACTCGGACACCCAGGCGTTCAGCGAGTGCTTCTCGAACCCGGCCGGGGCGGAGCCCACGGCGGGCTGCCGGGCCACGAATCGTCGCACCTCCTCGGCATCGACCTGCGCCGGGTCGCGCGGCACGATCAGCACGCGCTCATCGGAGAAGAACTCCTGGTCGCGGATCGAGTCGTTGGCCGTGATGATCGCGGCCCCCGTCGCCAGGACCTCGAAGGTCCGCATCGTGAGCCCGGTCTGCCCGGCGCGCTGGAGGTCGATGACCGTCCGCGAGCGCTGTGCGATCTCCACGACCTCCGCGCGGGAGAGGGGGACGAAGCTGATGTCCGCGCGGGGGACGGAGCGGACCTCGGGCGAGGTCAGCTTCCGCAGCGTGTAGTACCAGCGCGCGGCCATGTAGTAGAAGAGGCGCTGACGCCCGCTCGGCACCGACGCGGCGACCGCCTGGGTGAACGCGTACCGATCGCCGTGCAGCGTTCCCACGAAGGACAGGTCGAGGTCGCGCTCACCGCCGCTCGGCGTGTAGTCCGGCGCGTAGAAGAGCTCCTTGAGCTCGAATCCGGGGTTCGCGGCGACGTCCGCCGGGTCGAAGCTGAACTTCCGGTGGAAGTGGGTGAGGATGCGCTTGCCCTGCGAGCTGTTCGAGAGCGCGTCATAGGTGTAGTAGACGAAGACGGCACGGGGATGGCGGCGGGAGATCTCCGTGAGGAACCACTCGGGGGTGACCTCGCCCTTGATGACGAGCACGCCGTCGAGCGGCTCATCCCCCAGGTCCTTCAGCGCCTGGCGGAAGTGGCGCTCGACCTGCTTCTTGACCAGCGCGGGGAAGACCCGGACGACCGCACGGGCCATCGGGGAGTTCGAGGGGCGCTCGTCGAGGAAGACCGCATCGTGCCCCTGCGCCCGGAACTCGTCGATGATGGCCGACTCGTATCCGAAGAAGGCCGGCGAGACCACCAACACACGAAGCCGCGATCCCCCTCGCGCTTCCGCTCTCTCTTCTCCCACGTCACCCATCCCCCTGTTTGCCGACGCCGTACCGGCTCGATCCTACCGGCGCGGCCGAACCCGGATTGTGGCAGCTGGTCGGCGACCTACTACGCTGGAGGCTGTCTCGGGCACGATCACCATGTTCCCGATCGCAGTGACCACATTAGGGGAGTGGCATGTCTCAGCGCGTTCTGATCACAGGCGGAGCAGGTTTCATCGGAACCCGGCTGGCGCGGCGGTTCGCCGCCGCCGGCTGCACGGTCACCGTTCTCGATGCGCTCATCCCGCAGGTCCACGGCGACGACCCGGAGACGACCTCCCCGCTGCTGCAGTCGCTGGACGGCGTCGCGACCGTGCGGCGCGGCACCGTGACGTCCAAGGACGATCTGCGCGGAGCGCTGGCGGACGCCGACATCGTGATCCACCTCGCGGCCGAGACCGGCACCGGACAGTCGATGTACGAGATCGATCGGTACGCCGAGACCAATGTCGGCGGCACGGCGAAGCTGCTGGACCTGCTCGCCAACGAGCCCCACGGCGTGACCCGCATCGTGATCGCCTCCTCGCGGTCGATCTACGGCGAGGGGAGCTACCTGACCGAGGACGGCAGGACCGTGCACCCCCCTCATCGGGCCGACGCCGACATGTCCACCGGCGATTTCGCGGTGCACCTGGCCGGCGAGGGACCGCTCACGGTCATCCCGACCGACGAGGACGCGAAGATCCACCCGTCCAGCGTCTACGGCATCACGAAGCAGATGCAGGAGGCGCTGGTCATGACCGTCGCGCCCACGATCGGCATCGAGCCGGTCTCGCTGCGCTACCAGAACGTCTACGGTCCCGGGCAGTCGCTGAAGAACCCCTACACCGGCATCCTCTCGATCTTCTCGACCCTGGTCCGGCAGGGGAAGCCGATCAACGTCTTCGAGGACGGAGAGGAGTCGCGCGACTTCGTCTACATCGACGACGTCGTGGAGGCGACCTTCCTCGCCGCGACCACGCCCGCCGCGGCCGGCGAGATCATCAACGTGGGCTCCGGCGTCGCGACGACCGTGCGGGAGGTCGTCGAGGCGCTCTTCGCGGCGTACGGCACGACGGTCCCCGCGACCGTGACCGGCAACTACCGGCTCGGCGACATCCGGCACAACGTCGCGGACATCCAGCGGCTGCAGACGGTGCTCGGCTACACGCCGAAGGTGTCCTTCGCCGACGGCGTGAAGGAGTTCGCGCAGTGGGTCATGACCGAGACCATCGACGGAGACTCCTACCAGCGCTCGCTCGATGAGATGAGCAGCCGCAACCTCCTGAAGTAGCGCTGCCGCGCGTCACGCGCAGTCGGTGAGGGCGGCCTTCACGAACGCCCCCGTCTGGTATCCGTACTGGAAGACCCAGCCGAGGATCCACCCCGAGTAGAGAACGCTCACCACCCTGGCGTCCCCGTCGTAGCACCGATCGAAGATGTAGCGCGCTCGGAGCACGTGAGGCGACTCCGTGATGACGGCCACCGTCCGCCAGCCGTGAACGGCGGACAGCTGGTTCAGGAGCTCGGCCTCCCCCTTGGTCGTGAAGGTGTCGGGGATCAGGCATTCGACGCCGATACGGCGGCACGCCCCCGTCTCCTCCATCGAATGCTGGCCGTCGGGGGCGATGGAGATGACGATCGGCGCCTGGCCGTTCGCGGCCGAGATCTCATACGCGCGGTCGATGCGGTTGCCGGTCGGCGGACCGAGCACCAGGACCGCGTCGACCCCGTCCGTCTCATCGCTCGGGGGGAGCACGAAGATGGGAACCCCCGCCAGCGCGATGAGGAGCACGATCCCCGACAGCCATGCCGAGACCCGGACCGCGATCCTCTTCCATCGGCGCCCGCTCGTGCGATCGCCCTGGACGCCGCTCCCGATGCCGATGATGCCCCCTGGGTACTCGCTGCTGACTGCTCTGCCCCGGCGTCGATGACGGCACTCAGATCGGTACCAGGATACGGGACGGCTCTTCACAGAAGCGCCCCATACACTCGACGGGTGACGACTCACCCCGATCCCGAGCACGCGGGCGATCCGGCAGGCGGCCGGCCGGCCGGCGACGAAGACCTTCGAGCGCTGTTCGACAGCGCCGACGCCGCCCCGAAGGCCGATCGCGCGTCGAGTCGCAGCGGCGGCTCCGCCGGCGGGTCTGGTGGATCACGCGGGTCCGGCGGATCACGCGGGACGGGTGGGTCAGGCAGATCGAGCGGGTCCGGTGGATCCGGCGGATCGGGTTCGGGACGCTCGCGGCACCGTCGGCGCAGGCGTCGGCCGCTGATGAAGAGCGCCCGATTCTGGGTGCCGGTCTCTGTGGGCCTGGTGCTGATCGGCGTGCTGGTCGGCGGAGGCTTCGTCGCCAAGCACCTCTACGACCAGGCCATGTCCGCGAAAGGCGATCTGGAGCAGGCCTTCCCGCTGGTCACCGAGGTGGAGAAGAGCATGCTCGCCGGCGACGTGCCGAGCGCGCAGGCGACGGCGGCCAGGATCGCCGCGCTGACCACATCCGCGGCGAAGAAGACCGACACTCCCCTCTGGCACGGCGTCGAGTGGGTGCCCTTCGCCGGTCCGAACCTGGCCGCCGTGCGGATCGCCGCCGACTCCGCCGACACCCTCGCCACCGACGTCCTGACGCCGCTGACCTCGGTCAGCCTCGACGCCCTGCTCCCCAAGGACGGGGCCTTCGACACGGCGCAGCTCGACTCCCTCGCCACTCTGGTGGGGAATGCCTCGCAGAGGATCGAAGGGGTCCGCACCGATCTCGGGACCATCGACCAGGGAGCGCTCATCCCGCAGGTCTCCACCGGCGTCAGCTCCCTGACGGCCGCGCTGGACAAGATCGACCCTTATCTGACGCCCGTGCACAACGCGCTGACCCTCCTGCCGAAGGCGCTCGGCGCCGAGACCCCGAGGAACTACCTGCTGCTGTTCCAGAACAACGCCGAATCCCGCGGAACCGGCGGAAACCCGGCCTCGATCGCGATGCTCACCGCCGATCACGGCGCGATCTCGATGACCCAGCAGGCCTCGTCCCAGGACTTCACCAACGGCCGTCCCGCGCCGATCATCCCGCTGGATCCGCAGACCGAGGCGCTGTACGGGACCAAGATCGCCCGCTACATCCAGGACACGACGCTGTCGCCCGACTTCGGCGAGACCGCGGCGATCGTACGGGCGTTCTGGGCCGAGTCCTACGGGACGCCGATCGACGCCGTCGCCTCGATCGACCCGGTCGCGCTGGCATACATCCTGCAGGCGATCGGCCCGGTGCAGCTCCCGACCGGCGAGACGCTCACCGCCGACAACGCGATCCCCCTCCTCCTCAACGAGGTCTACACCCTGTACCCCGAGCCGGCGGATCAGGACGTCTTCTTCGCCGGGGCTGCCGGCGCGGTCTTCAACGCCCTCCTGCACCAGACGACGGACCCGAAGGCGCTGCTCGACGTCCTCGCGAAGGCGGCGGGCGAAGGCCGCCTCCTCTACTCGCCGAGCGATCCGGCCGAGGCCGCGATCATCGCGGGCTCGCCGGTCAGCGGAACCCTCCCCGACTCCAACGCGGACGCGACGGCGATGGGCGTCTACGTCAACGACGTCACCGAGGGCAAGCTCGACTACTACATGCAGCTGGACATCGCGGCCGACAGCACCCAGTGCCAGGCCGGCACCGAGGCGCCGACCTTCGGCATCACCGCGACGCTGACGAACACCCTCACCCCGGAGCAGGCCCCTGGCCTTGCCCCCTACGTCTCGCCGGGGCGCTTCTACACCAAGGGCACGGTGGCCACCGATCTCGTGCTCTATGGACCGATCGGGGCCGAGGCCACCGCCGTCACGGTGAACGGGAACCCGGTGGAGTTCTCCACGCTGCCGCACCTCGGACGCACCGCCCTCAAGGTGAACCTGGAGACCCCGCCGGGGCAATCGGCGCAGGTGGGCGTGACCTATCAGGGCGGGAACGGCGCCTATGGGCCGCTCGAGGTCAGGCACACGCCGATGGTGCGGGCGACCCCGGTCGCGCTCACCGCCGAGGGCTGCGGCGCGAAGGGCTGACGACCGGGACGGATCTTCGATCAAGGGGTGGGACTGCGTCCCATCTTGTGCGACACTGAATCGCACGCTGACGACGCCGGGCACCCGACCCGACCGCCACGATCGAAGGAGATCCAATGGTCCGCAGTCCGTTCCCCGACATCGAGATCCCGAACGTCTCGGTCCATGAGTACCTCTTCGGGGGCCTCGACGCCGATCGGCTCGACTCGATCGCCTTGATCGACGGCACGAACGGCGCCGAGACCACCTATCGGCAGCTCCTCGGTCAGATCGACCTCTTCGCCGGGGCCCTCGCCGCGCGGGGGGTCGGCGTCGGGACCGTCATCGGCGTGCTCTGCCCCAACATCCCCGCCTTCGCCACGGTGTTCCATGGGATCCTGCGGGCCGGCGCCACCGCCACCACCATCAACTCCCTCTACACCGCCGATGAGATCGCCGCCCAGCTCACCGATGCCGACGCCGGCTGGCTCATCACCGTGAGCCCCCTCCTCGCGGGCGCGAAGGCCGCCGCCGCGCAGCGGGGCATCCCGGACGATCACATCATCGTGCTCGACGGTGCCGAGGGCCACCCGTCGCTCCCCGCCCTCCTCGGCGAGGGGCACTCCGCCCCCGACGTGACCTTCGACCCGGCCACGCACATCGCCGTGCTCCCCTACTCCTCCGGCACGACCGGCCGCCCCAAGGGCGTGATGCTCACGCACCGCAACCTCGTGGCGAACGTCGCCCAGTGCCGTGCGACCATCGCCCTCGTGGACGATGACCGCGTGCTCGCCGTGCTCCCCTTCTTCCACATCTACGGCATGACCGTGCTGCTGAACTTCGCACTGCGCCAGCGGGCGGCCCTCGTGACGATGCCGAAGTTCGATCTGCCCGAGTTCCTGCGCATCGTGTCCGAGCACCGCATCACCTGGGTGTTCATCGCTCCCCCCATCGCGGTCGCCCTGGCGAAGCACCCGATCATCGACCAGTACGATCTCTCCTCGATCAAGGTCGTCTTCTCCGGCGCGGCGCCGCTCGACGGAGCCCTTGCCCGGGCCGTCGCCCAGCGCCTGGACTGCACCGTCTGCCAGGGCTACGGCATGACCGAGACCAGCCCCGTCGTCCACGCGATCCCCTACGACCGGGACGACATCGACCGCGCCACCATCGGCGTGCTGCTCGCCAACACCGAGGCGAGGATCCTCGGCGAGGACGGGGTCGACGTGGAGCTTCCGGCCGACGGCGTCAGCGGCCCCGGCGAGCTGCTGATCCGCGGACCGCAGGTGATGACCGGCTACCTCAACCGTCCGGACGCGACGGCCGAGATGCTCGACGCGGACGGCTGGCTGCACACCGGCGACGTCGCCACCGTCACCTCCGACGGCATCTTCCGCATCGTCGACCGCCTGAAGGAGCTCATCAAGTACAAGGGCTACCAGGTCGCCCCGGCCGTGCTCGAGGCCGTGCTGCTGGAGCACCCCTCGATCGCGGACGCGGCCGTCGTCGGCACGCTCGACGCCGACGGTCAGGAGGTCCCCAAGGCCTTCGTGGTCCTGCAGCCGGGGGCGAAGCTCGACGCCGACGGCGTCATGGCGCACGTGACGGCCCACGTCGCTCCCCACGAGAAGGTGCGCGTCGTGGAGTTCATCGACGTGATCCCGAAGTCGACGTCCGGCAAGATCCTCCGCAAGGACCTCAGGGCCCGCTGACCGCCCTCTCCCGCCATCCCGCCCGAAACGGATGGCGCCTGCACGACACGGATGGCTGGAGTTCCCCCGCCGGGCGGCGACCTGGGCCGCAGACGTCCCGCCGGACGGGGGATCTCCCGCCATCCGGCCGAGGCAGGGGCGGGCAGGGCGGGGCGGGTCCGTCAGGAACGGGCCGGGGGTCAGCGCTCGGCGGAGCGCGCCGGGCGGAACACCACGCCGTGGTACAGCACGAAGCGGATGACCACGACGATCCCGATGCTGGCCAGGTTCACGATGTTGACGACCGCGGCCCCCGGGTCGTGACCGAGGACGGCCCGCGCGCCCTCGACCCCGAGCCACACGAGCGCTGCCCCGAAGAGCGTGCAGGCGAGGTTCGTGCCGAGGAACAGGACGATCTCCGACGTGCGCCCCCGGCGGTCGCGGTGGCGGAACGCCCACTCGCGGTTGCCGAAGTACGCGTTGACGAGCGCGACGAGCGACGCCGCGATCTTGGCGATGACGAAGTCCCACCCGAGGGCGTAGACGAGGAAGTTGAAGACGCCGATCTCGATGAGGGTGCTGATGCCGCCGATGATGAGGAAGCGGCCGCCGACCCCTGCGATCCGACGCATGCGAGAGCGACGATCCATGACTCCACTAGACTACCGTGACGGTGCGCCATGCCCCGTCTCCATCGACCACCGACTGAGGATCCCGTGCGCTTTTCCCACCTCGTGGTCGTGATGCCGGCCTATAACGAAGCCGAGGGCATCGGCGGTTTCATCGCCGAGCTGCGCGACGCTCTCGCCCCCCTTGCCGACCAGCTGACCATCGTCGTCGCCGACGACCGCTCCACGGACGACACGGCCACGGTCCTCGCCGAGATCCCCGGCGTCCTGGTCGAGACCCAGCCGGCCAACCGCGGCCACGGCCCCACGGCCCTTGCCGCCTATCGCGCGGGCCTTGCTCTCTCCCCCGACGCCCTCGTGCACGTCGACGGCGACGGGCAGTTCCTCGGCGCCGACCTCGCCGCCGTCGCCCGCGCCCTCGGCAGCACCGGGGCGGATGTCGTCCACGGCGTCCGCGGCGGACGGACGGACCCCTGGTTCCGCAAGACGCTGACCGGCGCCGTCCGGCTGCTGATCGCCGCCGCGTCCGGCCGCGGCATCCCCGACGTGAACACGCCGTTGCGCGCCTACCGGCCCGAGGTCGTACGGGCGCTCCTCGCCGTGGTGCCGGAGGACTCCCTCGTCCCCCACGTGCACTTCTCCCTCGCCGAGGTCCGCGCGGGCTTCACCGTCCGCTATGTCCGGGTGCGCAGCATCCCGCGCCGCGGCGAATCCGCCACCGGGACGATGTGGGGTCGCGCCTCCCGCCTCGCGCTGCCGCCGCGCCGGCTCCGCGCCTTCGCGCGCGACGCCCTGCGCGAGGCGTGGGCGTGGTCGCTCCGCCCCGGCGCGCCGCTCCGCGGATTCCGCGCCGCGGGAGCGGGAGCGGGATCGACGGAGACGTCCGGATCATGAGCAGCCGCCTCGCCGCCATCCTGTTCTGGGGCGCGACGGGCGCGCTCCTCATCGCGAACCTGATCGTCGCGTGGCACAGCCTGACCGCGATCCGGTTCTGGGAGGACGAGGCGTTCAACCTCACGGTCCCCCGCAATCTCCTCGCCGGCCTCGGCTACGCCAGCGACGGGGCGCTGTCCGGCTCGTCGATCACGCTCTTCGACGCCCGCATCTCCACCGGCCCCGTCGTGCTGCTCCCCGTCGCCGCGCTGCTTGCCGCGGGGATCGACCCCGTGACCGCCGCGCGCCTGGTCCCCCTCGCATATTGGGCACTGCTCCTGGTCGGCCTGTGGGTCCTCGGCCGCCGTGTCGCGGGACGCTGGGGCGCGCTCGTCGCCGCCGCCCTGCCGCTCGCCTTCAACGCCGCGCAGAGCATCTCACCGATCCAGGGGCCGGCCGACCTCCTCGGCGAGATCCCGGCGGCGGCGCTCATCGTCTGGGCGCTCGTCGTCCTCCCCCGCCGCGCCTGGCTCGCCGGCCTGCTCGTCGGTCTCGCGATCCAGGCGAAGCTGATCGCCCTGCTCGCCCTCCCCGCGTTCGCCGTGGCGCTGATCATCCTCGCCCCTGGCGACCGGTTCCTCCCCCGACTCGGAAACGCACTGCGTCGGGCGATCCTGCCGCTCGTCCTCGTCGCCGCACCGACCGCGGCGATGGAGGCGGTGACCTTCTTCTCCCTCGGCCCCGCCGGGTTCCGCGAGCACCTGAAGAGCGTCCGTGACTTCGTCCTCAGCGGCGGACAGCACGTCGAGCCGACGACGATCCCGCAGAAGCTGCAGACCCTGGCCGAGTCCTGGTTCGTCCCCTCCTGGGCGATCGTCGCCGCACTCCTGCTCCTGGTCGCTGCCGGCGTCGTCGCCGCGCGATCGTCCCGTCTCTGGCGGGATCCGAGCCTCCTGGCCCTGACCGCGGCGAGCGCGATCGGCCTGCTCACCTTCGTCGGCTGGTGGGCCCAGGCCGCGCACACCCCGCTGTGGGTCAGGCACCCCTCGATCGGCGTCCTCGCCTTCACCCCCGTCCTCGCCGCGCTCGGCGTCCGCGCCGTGCAGGCGCTGTGGCGTCGCACGCCGGAGAGCCTGAGGACGTCCGTCCCGCTGCGGGTCGCGGCCGTCGTCGCCGGCCTCGCGGTCGCCGCGCCGATCGCCGTCGGCGGCCTCGCCCACACGGCCGGCGCGATCGTCCCGACGGGCGCCGAGACCCTCGATGGACAGCGCGCACAGGCCGCCGCCCTGCTGGCCGGGATGGGCGACCGCGACAGGACCTGGATCGCGGCGAGCCCCTGGGGCGCGGCCGTCCCGATCGTGGTCCTCATGGGCTCCCACGTGGGTCTCGACGATGCGACGACGATGCAGTCCGTGGTCCGCCTGACGACCCTCCCGTGCCCGGGCGGCGCGAGCATCACCGATGCCGGCTCCTACCGGATCTGCCCGGCGCCGTAACGCCGCGCCCGCTTAGGTCAGCGTCTTCACGAGCGCGATGTACTCCTTCGGGGAGACCTCGGGGAGATAGGCGTTGCCGATGGCGAGGCCGATCGTCGCCAGCTGGGCGGGATCCGCGTACGCCATGTAGATCGTCTGGTACTCCGGGTTGAACTTGCTCTTGAACCGGAACAGGGACGTGAAGCCGTAGGCGGGCTCGAGCACCTTGCCGAGCCAGGAGAGCAGACGGGTCATGACCGTCGGGTCCGGTGCCGCCTCGCCCGGGGCGAGCGGCTTCTCGGCGAGCGGGGCGCCGGACAGGCTCATCACCTCGACGCCCTGCTCCTTCATCCGGAACGCCGCAGAGGCGATCACGAACTCCATGATCCCGGAGGTCGACTCGTCACCGCGGCGCATGAAGTCGATGGTCCAGCCGGTGACCTTCCCGTCGCTCCAGCTGGGGAGCCAGCTCGTGATGGCCTGCAGCCCGCCGTCCTTGCCGAAGGCGAGGTAGAGCGCGACCTCGGGGTCCTTGAGCTCCTCCATGCCGCCGAGGGTGAACCCCATCTCGGGGAGCTCCTTCTCCGACACCCACTGCTCGCTGATCGCGCTGATGTCGGCGGCGATCGATGCGGGCAGGTCGTCCCAGGTCGACCAGAGGGTCGTGATGCCCTCGCGCTCGCCCTTGTTGTACGCCTGACGGACCTTCGCCCACGGCTTCCCGGCGAGCTCGAAGTTCGACAGCGGGATGACCGTCTCCTCGCCGACCGACATGTACTGCCAGCCGAAGCCCTGGAAGACCGGCAGGTGCTTCTCGTGGAAGCTGTAGAACACCGGCGTCCAGCCCTGGCTGTCGCAGTGGTCGACGAACCCGCGGATGGTCGCCGCCGCGTGCTCGTCGGCGCAGACCGGATCCGACATGGTCAGGGCGACGCCGTTGATCACGCGATAGGCGATCGCGCCCGTCCCGTCGGCGGAGAACCAGTAGTCGTTGCCGGGCCAGGTGCCCATGAACCCGAGGGTCCCGCCGCCGCCGGTGCGCAGCAGCTCGCGGAAGCGCGCCTCGGACTCCGGGTTACGGTGCACGATCGTCGCGCGGTAGAGCATCAGCATCGCGATGATGAAGACGACCCAGAAGATCACGCCGACCCACTGATGGGCGAACAGCGCCACCCCTTCCAGCGGGGCGACCGGCGTCGGGACGGGCTGGAGGAGGCCTGCGGGGAGGAACCGGCGCAGCGCGTCCAGCAGATCGTCGCCGGGCTCGACGGGGATCAGGAACACGTCGTCCGGCGAGAGCATCACGATCAGGACGTACGCGCCGGCGAGGATCACGAAGGCGGCCCCGACGATGAGGGCGAAGCGCAGGACCGCCGCGCGCGGGGCGCGCACGCGGAACCGGTGCCGGGTGATCACCAGGAGGACGATCACGGACACGGGGACCAGGACCGCGACGACGGCCCAGATGACGTACTCGACGCCGATGGCCTGCACGGTCTCGACGTTGAAGAGCTCTCCGGCGCCCAGGCTCACCGCGGTCACGACGCCGATGGCGGCGTTGACGGCGATCGCGAGGATCCATGCCGCGTGCCGGCCGACGCGGAGCCCCCAGGCGGCGATGAGGCTCAGCAGGAGAGGCATGAGGCTCAGCAGGAAGGGCCCGGGGCCGTCGGTGAGGGCGCGGGCGACGTCCGAGGTGCAGCGGTCGGTGAACTCCGCCGCGCAGCGGTCGAAGATCTCATTGGCGTCGACGCCCTGGAAGCCGGCGACGACGAGCGCGAGCGGACCGTTGGCGACTCCCGAGAGCAGGACGATGAGCGGACCGAGCCCGGTGACCGCCACCATGGCCGCCACGATCGTCCTCGTCTCCCCGTAGGAGCTGCGGTGCCAGGCGGCGTGGGGGACATCCCTGGCCAGGATGAGGCCGAGCACGATGCCGAGCACGGCGGAGACGAGCCGGTAGAGGCTGTCGGCGTCGCCTGCGTAGAGGGTGAACATGAGGATCACGGCGAAGCCGATGATCCGGATCCGGCGACGGAAGAGCGCGGGGGCGAACGCGCTGCCCGCCATGATCACGCCGACCACTCCCGCGGCGGGGTCGAGCACGAACCCGCTCTCCAGCGTGAGCCCCCACAGCAGGTCGCCGGAGCTGAGGAGCGCCTCGACGCCGATGCCGATCAGGACCCCGAGGACACCGGTCACGACGAAGGCGAGGATGCTCCGCACCGTCCCGAGCATCCGCTCCGCGTACGCCATCACCGTGAGGATCAGGGCGATCGTGAGCACCGCCTCGACCGCAGAGTCCGGCACGAGGAGCGCCGTGAGCGGCGTCCACCACGCCCCGGCATCGATCGTCGTGAGCGGGCTCGCGGCCAGGTCGAACGGCACGTTGCCCCACAGTGTCCCGAACCCAACCCCGGTCCCCAGCAGCACCAGGCTCAGCGCGACGGAGAACGGATGGGTCCGCAGATAGCGGACGATCGCGGCGGGGCGCGCGACCTTGGTCCCCGGCTCGGCGGTGGGAGCGTCGGTGGTCATGATGGCCTTTCGTCTGGAATGGGTGCGCGGCGGGCCGCGGTCATCCGGTCGGCGCGGAGAGCCCGAGCAGTGGATAGAGCACGCCGAACGCCATGGGCATGCCCCCATCGATCGCGGTCTCGTTGTGGTCGGCCCCGGGGATCACGTAGGTGGAGACTGTGAAGCCGGCGTCCGCGGCGAGCTTCGCGTTCTCCTGCGCATAGCCGTTCACGACGGGGTCCTTCTCGCCGGCGGTGAAGATCGCATGGTGCCCCGCGAAGGCGTTCGTCTCCTTGCCCGCGGCGAGGTAGGCCGCCGGCTTGTCGGCGTCGTACTTCTTCTTGTCGCCCCCGTAGAAGCCGTCGAGAGCGTTGGCGTCGGCGTCCACGCCGGGGAACGGGTCGCCGGACACGTCCACGAGATGCCCCCAGGTCTCCGGGTACTTCGCCGCCCACTTCAGGGCGCAGGCCCCGCCGTTGGAGTAGCCCATCATGCTCCAGGACCTCTTGTCCGCCACGACGTTGAGCCGCTCCAGCGCGAAGGCGGGGATGTCCTTGTTGAAGTACGTCTCCGCGCCGCCGAACGTGGGAGAGTCCATGCAAACCGGGTCCTGCGTGCGATCGCCGCCCAGCTGGTCGGCGATGATCACGATCGGCGCGAGCCCCTTGTTCTCGGCGGCCATCTTGTCGAGCGCGTTCTGGATGAACGTGGGGTCGGGGTTGCCCGGCTTGCCCATCATCTGGATGGCGAAGGGAAGGTGGGGCGGGTCCTTCACGAGAGCCGCCGGCGGAAGGTAGACGATCGCGTCGCGCGGCTTGTAGCCGGCGCTGGACGGGATCGCGTCCGCGCCGGTGAGCTTGCTCACCGTGCCCTTGGCCGGCATGTCGGCCGGCGGGGTCCAGTTCTCGTAGAGGGGGCCGGAAAGCGCCTCCTCCGGGGTCACCGCGGGAAGCGAGCCGATCGCCTCGACGGTCGACTCGCCCACGATGTCCCCGATCGTCCGGTCGATGCCGAACAGCGCGTTGATCCCGAGTGCGGTCGAGAGCAGCGTGAGCAGGATCGTGACGATCGCGACGATCTTCCGCCACGCCTTGGAGTCCCAGAGGCTCACGATGGCGAGCGCGAGGACGGCCAGGCCACCGCCGGCCCACCAGGCGGCCCCCTGCGGCATCGCCGCGTCGAAGAGCCGCATCCGATCGGCGATCAGGACACCGCCCACCCCGAGGAGCGCCCCCGCGAGGATGCCGATGAGCGCCGTCAGCACCCACCGCCCCGTGGGTCGACGGATCAGCAGCACGAGCGCCAGGACGGCGGTCAGGCCCCAGATCGTCAGGGGGACCGGTCCGCCGACGACGTCGATCTTCAGAAGCCAGGGGGGCATTTCTTCTCGATTCCGTATCGGGGGAGAACCCGCAGTCATGATATCGGCACGGACCTCGTGGCCCACGAGGTCCGGCAATGATAGACAGGGGCCATTCGGCATCGACCAGGACCCTGCGATCAAGGACGGAACATGACACCCGAAGAACGCCTCAACGCGGCCATCGCGCTCGCTCAGCACCGGGGGTTCGTCTTCCCCTCCGGCGACATCTACGGCGGCACCCGTTCCGCCTGGGACTACGGTCCCTACGGGGTTTCCCTTAAGGAGAACATCAAGAAGGAATGGTGGAAGACCTTCGTGCAGCGCCGCGGCGACATGGTCGGCCTCGACTCCGCCGTGATCCTCCCCACCGCGGTCTGGGAGGCGTCAGGACACGTCCAGGTGTTCAGCGATCCGCTCACCGAGTCGCTGACCACCCACAAGCGCTATCGCGCCGACCACCTCTTCGAGGCGTATGAGGAGAAGCACGGCCACCCGCCGGAGAACGGCCTCGCCGACATCCCGGACCCCGAGCACCCCGACAGGATCGGCCAGTGGACCGAGATCCGCATGTTCTCCGGCCTCGTGAAGACCTACCTCGGCGTCGTGGACGACGAGTCGGGCAAGCACTACCTCCGCCCGGAGACCGCGCAGGGGATCTTCACGAACTTCAAGAACATCCAGCAGTCGATGCGCCGCAAGCCCCCCTTCGGGATCGGGCAGATCGGGAAGTCGTTCCGCAACGAGATCACGCCGGGCAACTTCATCTTCCGCACGCGCGAGTTCGAGCAGATGGAGATCGAGTACTTCGTCCACCCGAGCGAGGACGAGAGCGCGCACGAGGAGTGGATGCGGGCCAGCTGGGACTGGTTCGTGGACCTCGGCATGAACCCCGAGAACATCCGGTGGTTCGAGCACCCCGCCGAGAAGCTGGCTCACTACTCCAAGCGGACCGTGGACATCGAGTACCGGTTCGGGTTCACAGGCGGCGAGTGGGGCGAGCTCATGGGCGTCGCCAACCGCACCGACTACGACCTGGCCACCCACGCGGAGAAGTCGGGGAAGGACCTGTCCTACTTCGACACGGCCGCGGAGGAGCGGTACATCCCGTACGTCATCGAGCCGTCGTTCGGGCTCAGCCGCTCGGTGATGGCCTTCCTCGTCGACGCCTACGACGTCGAGGAGACCACCACCGCGGACGGCAAGAAGGACACCAGGACCGTGCTGCGCCTGGACCACCGCCTCGCCCCCTTCAAGGTGGCCGTGCTCCCGCTGTCGCGGAACGAGGCCCTCACGCCGACCGCACGCGAGGTCGCCGACCTGCTGCGCTACCACTGGGACGTCGACTACGACGACGCCCAGGCGATCGGACGCCGCTACCGGCGCCAGGACGAGGTCGGGACCCCGTACTGCGTCACCGTGGACTTCGACTCGATCGAGGATCGCGCCGTCACCGTGCGGGACCGGGACTCGATGCAGCAGGTGCGCATCCCGATCGCCGGCCTCGTGGACCACTTCTCGGCCGCGTTCACCAGCTGACGAGTAAGGGTTTCCCCTTAGATCATCCCCACGGGAATCGCATTTCCCGTATGATGATGGAACGGCACCCCGCAAGGGGAATCGTTTCGCGAGTGTAGTTCAATGTCAGAATGTCACCCTTCCCGGGTGAAGATGCAGTGTTCAACTCCTGCCACTCGCTCCACTTTTTCCCCCTTCCTTTCGAGGCGCTTTCGTCGCTAACGTGAGCATCGGACGTTTCTTGTCCGATTCCGTACGAAAGGACTCATCATGGCCGGCAAGTTCGAGCTGTACCAGGACAAGAGCGACGATTACCGCTTCCGACTCAAGGCCGGCAACGGCGAGATCATCGCGACCGGCCAGGGCTATTCGTCCAAGGCGAGCGCGCTGAACGGGATCGAATCGGTCCGCCGCAATGCGGTCGACGCCGAGGTCGTCGAGGTCGAGGGCTGACGACCTCCCCCGCGCGACGGTGCCCCGCCCCTCTTCGGGGCGGGGCACCGTCGTCTCGCCTCAGCCCGACAGCGTGCGCATGAGCGCGAGGTACTCGCGCGGTGAGACGTCGGGCAGGTAGGCGCGGGCGAGGGCGAGACCGATCGTGGGCAGCTGCGCGGGGTCCGCGTAGGTCAGGTACAGCGGACGGTAGTCCGGGTTGAACTTCCCCTTGAACCGGAACAGCGATGCGAAGCCGTAGGCCGGCTCGAGCACGCGGCTCAGCCAGGCGAGCAGCTGCGTGAGCCCGTCCGGATCCCCCGACTCGTCCGGCGCCTGCGCCAGCGGCGCACCGGACAGGCTCATCGTGGCGAGCCCCTCCTCCTTCATGCGCAGCGCCGCGGAGGCCAGCAGGTACTCCATCACCCCCGACATCGCGTCGTCGGCACGGCGCATGAAGTCGAGCGTCCAGCCCACCAGCTCGCCGTCCTCCCAGCAGGGCAGCCAGCTGGTGACCGCCTGGAGCTCGCCGTCGGGGCCGATCGCGAGCATCAGCGCCACATCCGGGTCCTTGAGCTCCTCCAGGCCCCCCAGGGTGAACCGCATCTCCGGAAGGGCCTTCTCCGAGACCCACTGCTCGCTGAGGGCGTCGAGCTTGGCCGTCATCGCCGGCCCCAGATCCACCCAGCGCGTCCAGACCGCGGTGAGACCATCGCGGTTCCCGCGGTTGTAGGGCTGGCGCACCTTCGTCCACACCTTGCCGGTGAGCGCGAACCGCTCGAGCGGGACGACCGTCTCCTCGGCGACCGAGAGCTGCTTCCAGCCGAGGTCGCGGAAGACGGGCATCACCTCCTCGTGCGTGCTGTAGAAGACCGGCGTCCACGCGTTGCTGTCGCAGAAGTCGATGAATCCGCGGACCGTCGCGCGCATGTCCTCGGGGGCGCACACCGGGTCGCCGACCGCGATCGCGATGTCCGAGACCACCCGGTAGGCGATCACGCCGCTGCCGTCCGGCGAGAACCAGTGGCTGTTCCCCGGCCAGGTGCCCATGAATCCGAGAGTGCCGCTGCCGTATCGACGCAGGCGGTCGCGGTAGCGCAGGGCGTCGTCGGTCGCCGTGTTCGCGCGGGCCCGCAGCAGGCCCAGCATGGCCACGGCGAAGACGCCCCAGAAGGCCGCGCCCATGCCGCGGTGGATGGCACGCGGAAGCCCCACCAGCGGTGTCGTCGCGCGCGGTCGTCCGATCCCGGTGGGCAGGAACCGCCGCACGGCGTCGCCGAGGACGTTCCAGAACCCGCTCGAGTTCGTGAGCGTGAGCACGAGGATCGTGTCCACGAGCAGGAGGCCGACGAAGGCGGCGAGCACGACGAGCGCGAACCGGCGCACGACGACCCGATTCGCGCGGACGGCGAAACGACGACGCGTGATCACCAGCAGGAGCATCACCGCCAGCGGCACGGCGATCGCGAACACCGCGAACCCGGGGAACTGCTTGTCGAAGGCGGCGAGCGACTCCGGATGCTTGGCCGTGCGGATCACCAGGCTGAGCGCGGTAAGGACGGCCATGGTCACGTTCACCCCGAGGGCCAGGAACCAGGCCGCGCGGCGCCCCGCGCGCAGTCCCCACGCGGCCACGAGGCACAGGACGAGGGGCACGATGCTCATCAGGAACGAGCCGGCGCCCGCCGCGACGATCGCGGGGACGTCCACGACGCACCGCTCGGTCGCTGCCCGCGCGCACCGGGAGATCACCGTGCTGATGTCCGCGCCGCGAAGCCCCGCGATGATCGGGGAGAGCGGACCGGTCCCCACCCCGGTCAGGAGGACGATGAGCGGCCCGAGACCCGTCACCGCGACGATCGCGGCGACGAGGGTGCGCGTCTCCCGATAGGAGCTCCGGTGCCAGGCCGGGTGCGTCGCGCGGCGGGCGAGGATGAGACCGGTGAAGAGGCCGAGGAGAGCCGCGATCAGCCGGTAGAGGCTGTCCGAGTCCCCGGCGTAGAGCGTAAACATGACCAGCCAGGAGAAGCCGATGAGCCGGATCCGGCGACGGTAGAGCGCCGGCGCGAAGGCGCTCGCCGCCATGACCGCCCCGCAGATCCCGATGACGGGGTCCGACACCAGATCCGACGATCCCGCGCGGGCCCAGACCTCGCCCCAGCTCGCGGCGAGCGCCTGCACCCCCGCACCCAGCACGATCCCCAGCACGCCCGTGCCGAGGAAGAGCGCCGCGGTCCGCCAAGACCCCATCAGCCGCTCGGCGTAGGCCAGCATCGTCAGCGCCAGGAGCAGCGCGAACAGGAGCTGCACGACGGAGTCCGGGAGGAGGAGCGCGGTGAGCGGCGTCCACCAGCGACGCTCCTCGCCGATCGATTGCGGGCTCGCCGAGAGCGCGGCGAGCTGGGCGCCCCAGAGCGTCTCCAGGGCAAGGCCGAGCGCCAGGACGACGACGCTCAGCGCCACCGAGAACGGATGCCGACGGATGTAGGCAAGCGCCCGCACCCCCAACGCCTTCGACGATGCGGCGAGCCGGGCTTTCACTGTGTCACCAGCCCCCAGCGCGGGGCGAGTTGGCGGAACGCCTCGGCCAGCCCGTCGTCGAGCGCCTTCCCCGTGTGGGAGGCGCCCTGGACCAGATAGAAGGTGGCGTCGAAGCCGGCGGCGCTCGCGGAGTCCGCGGCGGCCTTCGCGGGAGGACCGTACTTCTTGTCCTCGGAGCCGGCGGTGAACACCGCTCTCCGGTCCGTGTACGCGCCGGGGTGGCGCAGCAGGACCGACTCGGGCTTGTTGGCCTCGAACGCCGCCTTGTCGCCCTTGAGCGCCTCGTCCAGGACCGACTTCTCGTCGCCATAGCCCGGCCAGCGCTCGCCGGACACGTCGATGATGTTCCCCCAGATCTCCGGGTGCTCGGCGCCGTAGAGGAACGAGCACGCCCCGCCGTTGGAGTAGCCGCTGATCGTCCAGTACTGCGGGTCCTGGAGCACCCGCAGGTGCGTGCGGATGTACTGCGGGATGTCGGTGTTGAAGTAGGTGGACACTCCGCCGTACGTCTTCGTGTCGGCGCACCCCGGGTTCTGCGACTGCTCACCGAGCTGGTCGGCGATGATGACGATCGGGCCGAGGCCGTCGTGCTCCGCCGCGAACTTGTCGAGCACGTCCTTCACAGCCGAGGAGTCGGGGTTGCCCGGCAGACCCATCATCTGCACGACGACGGGCAGCGCCGGCGGGTTCGCGACCCGGGCCGCGGGCGGGAGGATGATCGTCCCGTCCCGGGGGACGAAGCCTGCGGTCGACGGGATGGCCTTGTCGCCGCTGAGCGAGAACACCGCGCTCTTCTTCGGCATGTCCGCCGGCGGCTTCCAGCTCGCCGCGAGAGGGACGGTGGACGTCGCGTGCGGGTCGGGGGCGGGGAACACGCCCGCCTGCGCGTGCGTGGAGATCCCCAGCAGCTCTCCCGGCGTGCGATCCAGCCCGAAGGCGGCGTTGATGCCGATCGTCCCGGACAGCAGGGCGGCGATCACCAGGATGATCGCGGTGACCTTGTGCCACCAGCGCGAGTCCCACAGGCTCACGATCCCGAGCGCGACCGCGGCGAAGGCGCCGGCCGCCCACCATCGGGCGCTCCCCGGGAGCGCTCCGCCGAAGAGGTTCCACGCCTCCCCGAGAACGGCCGTGAGGAAGCCGAGCACCCCGCCCGCGAGCACCGCGATCAGGGCGCGGCGCACCCAGCGGGCGGTCGGGCGTCGGGCGATCAGGACGAGCACCGCGGCGGTAGCGATCCCCCAGACCGTCCACGGGACCACGCCTTCGGCGATGTCCAGCGTGAGCAGCCAGTGCAGCATGAGCCCTCTTTTCCGCACCTCTCCGCCCGGACGCAGGTGACGGCCTATCCTAGACCGCACGCTCCGGACGGCCCTGAGGGCTCACCCTGAGATCGGCGGGCGGATCGGCGTCGTTCCCGGCCGCGGGCGCGAGCGCATCCCCTACGAGGATCCCGGACGCGACTGCGGGGAACCCCGTAGGGGGTGCGGAGCGGAGACGGTGTCAGAGCACGCGGGAGAGGAAATCCTTGGTGCGCTGATGCTGGGGGTTCGCCAGCACCTCGTGCGGGTCCCCCTCCTCGAGGATGTGGCCGCCGTCCATGAAGATCAGCCGGGACCCGACCTCGCGGGCGAAGCCCATCTCGTGCGTCACGACGAGCATCGTCATCCCCTCGTCCGCCAGCGACCGCATCACCTGCAGCACCTCGCCCACGAGCTCGGGGTCAAGGGCCGAGGTCGGTTCGTCGAAGAGCATCATGTCCGGGTTCATGCACAGCGCCCTGGCGATCGCCACGCGCTGCTGCTGACCGCCGGAGAGGTGGCTCGGATACGCGTCGGCCTTCTGCGCGAGCCCGACGCGGGTGAGCATCTCGTGGGCGATCCGCTCGGCCTCCTCCTTCGGACGCTTCTTCACCCTCCGCTGGGCGATGGTGAGGTTGCCCAGGACCGTCATGTGCGGGAAGAGGTTGAAGCTCTGGAACACCATGCCGATGCGACTGCGCACGCGGTCGATGTCGGTGTCGGGATCCGTGATGTCGATCCCCTCGATGAGGATCGTCCCGCCCGTGGGCTCCTCGAGGAGGTTCACGGAGCGCAGCAGCGTGGACTTCCCCGATCCGGACGGGCCGATCACGCAGACGACCTCGCCCGCCTGGACGGTGAGGTCGATGCCCTTGAGCACCTCGTTCTCGCCGAAGGTCTTGACCAGGCCCCGCACCTCGATGGCCGGGGCGTGGACGTCGATCAGGTCGGTGCTCATCGCTGCCTCGCCATCCGTCGTTCGAGCCAGGCGACCACGCGCGTGAGCGGGATGGTCACCAGGAGGTAGAGCATGGCCGCCATCACGAGCGGCGTCGCGTTCGCGTTCGCCGTGAGCGCGTCGCGGGAGAAGGAGGTCAGCTCCTTGGAGAAGATCGTCGTCCCTGCGATGAACAGCAGGGACGTGTCCTTCAGCAGGAGCACGAACTCGTTCGTCATCGGCGGGATGATGATCCGGAAGCCCTGCGGGAGGATGATCCAGAACATCGTCTTCATGGGCGACATGCCCAGCGAGCGCGACGCCTCCGTCTGCCCCTTCGGCACCGCCTGGATTCCCGCGCGGATGACCTCGGCCATGTACGCGGAGGACACCACGATCAGTCCGAGGATGCCCGCCCCGATCGGCCCGCCCGGGATCTGCACCTTCAGCGCGATCGGGAGCATGAACGCGAACGCGAAGATCGTCAGCAGCGCGGGGAGGCCCCGGAACAGCTCGATCCACACGGTCGCGAACCAACGGAACGGCCCGATGCTGGACAGCTTCAGCAACGCCATCAGGATCCCGAGGAGGAGCCCTCCGATGAAGGAGAAGATCGTGAACAGGACCGTGTTCTTCAGCGCGATCGTGATGATCTCCGGGAACATCTTCGCCGCGACCTCGGGGTTGAGGAACTGCGTGACGAAGACGCCCCAGTCGGTGGCGACCGCCACCCACACCACGAGCGCGGCGAAGAGCACGTACATCGAGATCCGGTAGATGCGGCTCCGGGTTCTCTTACGTAGTGCCATCAGCGGATCCGGATTACTTCGCGGTGAAGTACGTGTCGTAGATCTTCTGGTACTCGCCGTCGGCGCGGAGGTCGGCGAGGGCCTTGTCGACCGCCTCGCGGAGCGCGTCCTTCTTGCCCTTGGCGAAGGCGAAGCCGTAGGACTCGTCGGTCTTGTACGTCTCGACGATCTTGTAGGCGGAGTCGGCCTTCTCGTGCTCGAAGTTCACGGGCTGGTCCTGCAGGATCGCGTCGATCTGCCCGGCCTGGATCGCCGGCCACAGCTCGCCGTCCGAGGGGTACTGCACGAGGCTCGCGCCCTTCGCGTTCTCCTTGGCGTAGTTCTCGCCCGTGGTGCCCTGCTGCACGCCGACGTTCTTCCCGTCGAGGCCCTTGATGTCCTTGATCCCGGAGTCCGTGCGCACCAGCAGCGACTGCAGCGAGTCGTAGTACGGGGCGGAGAAGTCGATGTTCGCCTTGCGGGCGTCGGTGATGGTCATCGCCGAGGCCCCGATGTCGCACTGGCCGGCGACCAGGGTCGTCCCGGACTGCAGGGCGTCGAAGTTCACGTCCTGGATCGAGACCTTGAGGTTCAGCTTCTTCGCGATCGCCGTCAGCAGGTCGATGTCGAAGCCGGAGTAGCCGGACTCGCTCTTGGCGTCCTCGACCTCGAACGGCGGGTAGGGGACGTCGGAGCAGACCGTGAGGGTGCCCTCGGTCACGAGAGCGTAGTCGCCGCCGGCGACGGGCGCTCCCGACTCCGACGAGCCGCCTGCCTGCGATCCGCCGCCCGAGCATCCGGCGAGGGCGAGGGTGGCCACTGCGGCGAGGGCGATGCCAGCGGCAAGAGGGGTACGACGATGCATGGCCGAAACTCCATTGTCAATGGACGGGATCCGCCCAGGTTCGGATAGGTGGAACACATCTTGTCATGCCCGCATACCCTGCCCGTAACCCCCACGTCTCGGGCGCATCACGATCCTGTTTCGGATCAGACCTCGATGTCCACCGCCGCGCGAGAGGCGACAACCGACCGCACATACGCGACGACCTCCTGGTGCGCGGGGTGCACCTGGTAGGCGTCGAGGGCCGCCACGTCCTCGAAGTCGGCGACGAGGACGAGGTCCCAGTTGGCGTCGAGGTAGGCGACGTTGGGGCCCGCGGAGATCGATCGGATCTCCGGCACCACGCCCTCCAGCGCCAGGAGCCGGGCGGCGGCCTCGGCCGCGTGGGCCTCACGCTCGGAGGGGTCCTCCGACGCCATCCGCCACATCACGACGTGTCGCAGGGTCATCGCGCCTCCTCACGTGCCCGCAGGAGCAGGGCGTCGCGCAGGCGATCGGGCGCGACCCGCCAGTGCGCGTGGAGCTCACCGTCGATCAGGACGACGGGGATCTTCTCCCACCACTTCTCGTTGAGCGCCGGATCGTCCAGGATCGAGGCCTCGGTGATCTCGATGTCCTCGGCGACCGCGTCCGGCAGGTCGGCGACGACCGCGTCGACGACGTCGGAGGCGACCTCGCAGAGGTGGCAGCCCGGCTTGCCGAGGATCGTGACCGAGGTCACGGCGCCGGCGTCTCGACCGGGCGGCCCTGCGCGATCCACTCGCCGGTGCCGCCCTCGACGTTGGTGGCGTCGTAGCCGCGGCCCTCCAGCGCCTGGACGACGCGCGCCGAGCGTCCGCCGGCCTGGCAGATCACGTCGAACGCGCCGTCGGGGAGATCCCCGATGCGGTCCCCGATCTCGGACATCGGGATGTTCACGGCGCCCGGCACGTGCCCGCCGGCGAACTCGTCGCGCTCGCGCACATCGATAAGGGGTATCCCTGCCCGCTCGGCGAGCTGGGCGACGGTGATCGACTTCATGACTGCTCCCTGGGGCGGTGCCGGTATCCGTATCGAGCGTACAGACACGAAGCGCCCCTGTTGACTCGCGTCAGGGGCGCTCGGTGTATCGGCCGCTTACTTCTTGTTGCGGCGCTGGTGGCGAGTCTTGCGAAGCAGCTTGCGGTGCTTCTTCTTCGCCATGCGCTTGCGGCGCTTCTTGATGACAGAACCCACGGAAACCTCACTACGTCAGGGGCTGGGCGCCGGATGGTCGCGGCGCCCGGGATCGGGCACGGTAAAGATGCCTCAGTTCAGTTTAGCGTACACGGCGATGGTGCCCGTCCCGCGCTGCGTCCGGCGCCGCGGCGGTCACCCCGCATCCGCGATCGGGCGCTGAAGCGCAGCGGTCACCGCCGACTCCGGCACGCGATAGCTGCGGCCGAAACGGATCGCCGGCAACTCCCCCGCGTGCACGAGCCGATAGACGGTCATCTTCGATACGCGCATGATCTCGGCGACCTCGGCCACCGTCAGAAATCGCACATCCGGCATCTCGGGCATCCCCCGTACCCCTTTCTCGTAGCCCACACTTTAGGTCCTGGGTGCGACGGGTGTAAACCCGAGTAGCCGGTGTGACCGTCCGGCGCGACCCGCCGGCGCCCGCGCGCACGACCCCCTACACGCCCCGCCACACGCCGGCCTATGCGCCGGAACGGGCCTTCGCGAGCCGGTCCGCGGCCTCGCGCCGCGCCTGGCGCTCGACCTTCCGCGCGGCACGCAGCAGCTTCTCCGCCTCCCGCACCGCCTTCTGCGCCTCGCGATGCTTCCTGTCGCCCGCCGTCTCCACCGGATCCAGCTCCACCCACGGTGAGGACGGCGCCCGCTCGGCACCCTCGCCGAGCGCGTCGATGTACCGCTGGACCCCGTCGAAGAAGCGGTCCAGCCCGAAGCGGAACGGATCGTCCTGAGAGGAGAACACCCCCTCGTCGATCGCCGCGCGCAGCGACGGGTACTCGTCGGCGGTGACGAGCAGGTCGAACAGCGCGGCCTCCTGCGCCGTCGCCTCCTCGGGAGAGAGGCCGCTCGCCCGAGCGCGGTCGGCATACCCCGCCTGCACGGCCCCGCACCACCGCGCCTGGCCGAGCACGCCGAGGGCGACCGCCAGACGCTCACCCTCGGCGAGGGGTGTGCCGTCGAGCATCGCGAGCGCGCTGTCCAGCCACGCGGAGCTGTTGGGCGTGATGGGCGACCCGGAGATCGGCAGGCTCAGCAGCCAGGTGTGGCGGAGGTAGATCCGCACCGTGGCCGCGTAGAAGCGCTCCATCCGCTCCCGCCAGCCGTCCGCCTCGTCGACCTCCTCGATCGGCGCGCCGGTGGCGGCCTCCTGCATCAGCAGGAGCAGGTCGTCCTTGGCGCTGACGTAGCGGTACAGCGACATCGGGGTGAAACCCAGCTTGGCGGCGACCGCGGCCATCGACACCGCGGAGAGCCCCTCGGCATCGGCGAGCTCGACCGCCGTGTCGACGATCCGCTCCACGCTCATCTCCCGCTTGGGCCCGCGCTGGGGGGTCGCCGCCACTCCCCAGGCGAGCGCGATTCCACGCGGGAGCTCGGGCACGTCCTCGTCGGTCATGGCCCCATCCTATGCGTTGTGTCGCTCATAAACTGTGTGTTAGCGTCATAAACAGTTTGGTACGTATACAGAAAGGATCGACCATGCACCCCGCGATCGACGTCCGCGGTCTCCGCAAGGGCTTCGGCGACCATGTCGTCCTCGACGGCCTGGATCTCACCGTCCGCTCCGGCGAGATCTTCGCCCTCCTCGGCGCCAACGGCGCCGGCAAGACCACGGCCATCAACATCCTCACCACCCTCGTCGCCCCCGACGCCGGCACCGTGCGCGTCGCCGGGATCGACGCGACGGCCGATCCGATCGAGGTCAAACGCCGGATCAGCCTCACCGGGCAGGCGGCCTCCGTGGACGAGATGCTCACCGGACGCGAGAACCTCACGATGTTCGGGCGCCTGTCCGGGCTGTCCGCGCGCGATGCGCGAGCACGGGCCGAGGAGCTCCTCGCGCTGTTCGGCCTCGTCGAGGCGGGCGCCCGGCGCGTCCGCACCTACTCGGGAGGGATGCGCCGCCGTCTCGACCTCGCGCTGAGCTTCGTCGTACGCCCCGAGGTCCTCTTCCTCGACGAGCCGACCACGGGGCTGGACACCCGGAGCCGCCGCGATCTCTGGGAGGTGATCCGCTCGCTCGCCGACGCCGGCACCACCGTCTTCCTCACCACCCAGTACCTCGAGGAGGCGGATCGGCTCGCCGATCGCATCGCCGTTCTCGACCGCGGCAGGGTCGTGGCCCTGGGCACGGCCGCCGAGCTCAAGTCGCGGGTCGGCGACGAGAGCGTCGAGGTCGTCGATGGCGACGGCGCCGTGGTGCGCTCGGTCCCCACCGACGGCTCCGTGGCAGGGGTCCGCGCCGCGCTCGACGCGGTCTCCGCCGGCGGCGCCGACGGCCTCGTGCGCCTTCGCCAGCCCACCCTCGACGACGTCTTCCTGTCCCTCACCTCCGACAACACCGTCCCGCGCCCCGCCTCGACGCCCGGCGCCCCGATCAAGGAGCCCGCATGACCGCGCTCACCCCGTCCGCCACCCCGCCCGTCGTCCCGCCTGCTGCAACCCACGCGCCCGAACCCCTGGCGCCCGCGCCGTCGCTTCGTCCCCGGCTGCGGGGCATCGTGGCCGAGTCGGTCTTCGTCCGCCGCAGCCTCCTCCTGTCGCTCCGCGACGGGGAGTCGCTGCTGATGGCGATCATCCTGCCCGTGGTCCTCATGCTGCTGTTCACGTTCATCTTCGGCGGGGCGCTGGACCCCTCCGGCGGCTACGTCGACTACGTCGTGCCGGGGATCATCTTCATCTGCGCGGGCTTCGGCGCGTCCTCGACCGCCGTGAGCGTGGCGCACGACATGCAGAACGGCATCATCGACCGATTCCGCACCATGCCGCTGCGGGCGAGCGCCGTGCTCACCGGACACGTGGTCGCGAGCCTCATCCGCAACCTCCTCGCGACCGCCATCGTGATCGGGGTCGCGCTGCTCGTCGGGTTCCGACCGCACGCCGACCTCCTGGGCTGGATCGGCGCCGGCGCCATGATCGCGCTCTACATCCTGGCGATCACGTACCTGTTCGCAGCGATCGGGCTCGCCGCGTCGAGCGCCGAGGCGGCGAACGGCTTCGGGTTCCTCATCCTCTTCGTGCCCTACCTGTCGAGCGCGTTCGTCCCGGTGGAGACCATGCCCGTCTGGCTGCGATGGATCGCCGACAACCAGCCGGTCACCCCCATCATCGAGACGGTCCGAGGCCTCCTCTTCGCCGACCTCGCCGTCGACCGCGCGCTCTGGGGCATCGGGTGGTGCCTCGTGATCCTCGTGATCGCCGTGGTGTGGGGATCCTGGCTCTACCGCCGCAAGGCCGGCCACCGCTGACCCTCCCCTCGATCCCTCGCCTCAATCCCTCGCGGAGATGAGGCGCGGGGAGGAGGAGGGGCTCAGGCCCCGAGCCGCTTGAGCGCGGTCTGCACCACGTGCTTGGCGGACGCCGCCGCGCGGCCGACGACCTCGGCCGCGTGCGCGGCGCCCTCGGGCAGCGGCGGGACGGCGACCGGATACTCCGGCGCGGAGTCGCCGTAGGCGTCGACGAGGAAGGGGACGAGCCAGTCGTCCACGGTCTCCAGGGGCCCGACGGCGAGGCTGTAGAAGCGACGCTGACCGTCCTCCCGGACCGTCACCATCTCGGCGTCCCGCAGGACCTTGAGGTGCTTGGACACGGTCGGCTGGCTGATCCCCAGCTCGCTGACGATCTGCGTGACACTGGTCCCGGCATCGCCGTCCGTGGAGCGCTGGAGCAGGAGCTGGAGGATGTCCCGCCGCGTGCCGTCCGCGATCACGTCGAAGATGTCGGTCATGAGTTCACGATAGCCGCGACGCGGTCGGAGTACCATGACGAGGGCTCCGGAGTGGGGTGCCGGAAGGGCGGAGGACATGGCTCGCACGCTGGGGGCGACGGTGCGCTCCGCCGTGCACCTGGGCAAGGAGCTGACCACCTCCTCGCCCTCACGGTTCGCAATCGTCGTCTTCTCCGCCCTGATCCTCCTGTTCACCGCGCTCCTGTCGCTGCCGATCGCAAGCGCCGACCGCACGGTCACCCCGATCGCCGATGCGCTCTTCACCGCCGTCTCCACGATCTGCGTGACCGGCCTGTCGACGGTGGACATGGCTGCGCACTGGTCCCCCTTCGGACATGCGCTGATCTACATCGGCGTGAACATCGGCGGCCTCGGCGTGCTCACGCTCGCCTCCGTCATGGGCCTCGTGATCTCCAAGCGGCTGGGCCTGCGGGCCAAGCTCATCGCCGCGGGCGACACCAACCCGATGCGCGCCCACGGCGGCCCCGTGAACGAGAGCCAGACCGTGCGCCTGGGCGAGGTCGGCCAGCTGCTGCGCACTGTGGCGATCTCCGCCCTCGTGATCGAGGCCGTCCTCGCCGCTCTCCTCTACCCGGCGCTGGTGATGGCGGGGGCCGACCCCCTCACCGCCCTCTGGGAGGCGCCGTTCTACTCGGCGATGGCCTTCACGAACACGGGCTTCTCCCCCAACGCCGGGGGCCTTGTCCCCTTCGCCGACGACTACCTCGTGCTCACGCTGCTCATGATCGGCGTCTTCCTCGGGAGCATCGGCTTCCCGGTGATCTACACCCTGTCCCGGCACCTCTGGCACGTGAAGAAGTGGTCGCTGCACAGCAAGCTGACCCTCATCACCACGATCCTGCTGTTCTTCGTCGGAGCCGCCGTCTTCCTGCTGCTCGAGTACGACAACCCGCGCACCTTCGGCTCGATGGACGCCGGCGACACGACCTTCCAGGCCTTCTTCCTCTCCGCGATGACGCGCTCGGGAGGGTTCTCGGTCATCGATCAGGCCGACCTCAACGGATCCTCGCTCCTGGCCTCCTCGATGCTGATGTTCGTCGGCGGCGGCTCGGCCTCGACGGCGGGCGGCATCAAGGTGACCACCCTCGCCGTCCTCGCGCTCGCCGTATGGTCCGAGGCCAAGGGGCGCTCCTCGGTCGAGGCGTTCGGACGCCGGATCCCCAGCGACGTGCAGCGCGTGGCCCTCAGCGTCGTCGCCTGGGGTGCGACGATCGTCGCGGTCTCCACGATCGCGATCACGCAGATCACGAAGGAGTCCGTCATCAACGTGCTCTTCGACGTGATCTCGGCGTTCGGCACCGTGGGGCTCTCGACCGGCGTGACCGCGAGCCTGCCGGATCCGGCGTCCTACATCATGGCGGCCACGATCTTCATGGGCCGCGTTGGTACAGTGACTCTCGCCGCGGCGGTGGCCGCGACATCCCGAACGCAGCTCTACTCGCTGCCCGTGGAAAGGCCGATCGTTGGTTGAAGTGCTGCGCAGCGACGCGCCCGTCCTCGTGATCGGCCTCGGCCGCTTCGGTGCCGCGTGCGCCGGGGAGCTCGACCGGCTCGACCGCGAGGTGCTCGCGATCGACGACAGCCTCGAGCTCGTCCAGAAGTGGTCAGAGCGGGTCACCCACACCGTGCAGGCCGACGCGCGCAACATCGACGCACTGCGTCAGATCGGCGCGCAGGACTTCCAGGTCGCCGTCGTCGCCGTCGGCTCCCTCATCGAGGCGTCCGTGCTCATCACGGCGAACCTCGTGGACCTGAAGGTGCCGCAGATCTGGGCGAAGGCGGTGTCCCAGTCGCACGGCAAGATCCTGGCCCGCGTCGGCGCGAACCACGTGATCTACCCCGAGCGCGAGGCCGGCGAGCGCGTCGCGCACCTCGTGAGCGGCCGGATGCTGGACTTCATCCGCTTCGACGATGACTTCGTCCTGGCCAAGATGTACCCGCCGAAGTTCATCCGCGGCGTCGGCCTGAACCAGTCCGGCGTCCGCTCCAAGTACAGCGTGACGGTCGTGGGCGTGAAGAGCCCGGGCAAGCCCTTCCGGTATGCCGAGGCCGACACGGTCGTCACCAACCACGACCTCATCATCGTCTCCGGCACGAACAGCGACATCGAGCGGTTCGCCGCCCTCGACCGCTGACCGGTCGCCTCTCCCGCCCCTCACTCCCCTCACCCCCGCGCCTCCCGCGCTCTCCCGCGCTCCTTTCCCCGCGAGACTGCATCTGCGTCACGAGGCTGCAGGAAAATCGCGCTGTCTCGGAACGCAAGTGCAGTCTCGCGGTGAGCCGACCACGACGGGTCCGGACCGGGACGCGGACGGGCGAGGCGCGTAGAGTCGAAGGCACGGGGCGATGCCGCTCCCCCGCAGGGAAGGAGATCCGGATGCCCGATTCCGACGCTCTCATCGAGGGGATCTCCGCGCGCCTCGTCGACACGCCCCGTCGCCGCATCCGCATCCTCGAACGCGACGGCGACAACCGGGACGCCCCGGCCGACGGCACGATCCTCTTCGTCCACGGCGACGTCTCCCCCGTCTCGTTCTGGCAGGAGATGATGCACGGCCTGCCGTCCGACCTGCGCGTCGTCGCGGTCGACCTCCGCGGTGCCGGCGGCTCGCCGATCCCCCCGGCGAATGTCGGCGAGCTGGCCGCGGACGTGCGCGCGCTGCTCGACGCCCTGGGGCTGGAGGCCGCTCACCTGGTCGGCTGGTCGACCGGGAGTGCCGTCGCCGTGCAGTACGCGCTCGACCACCCCGTGCTGAGCCTCACGCTCCAGGTCCCGGCCGCCGACGGCATCGAGGCGTCCGACCTCGCCGAGGCCGCGGGCACTCCTCCCGTGCTGTGGATCCACGGCGACGGGGAGTCGGCGGCGTCCTCACCGATGCGGGAGGCGGTCGCCGCCTACCAGCGCGCGGGCGGAGACGTCACCGAGGTGAGCGTCGACGGCGTCGATGCCGTCCCGCATCGCGAGCGGCCGGCGGTGTTCCGCCAGGCGCTCCTGGAGCGGATCGGCTATCTCGGGCACCCGCAGAACCCGGCGCCGCCCACCGAGGCGATCATCCTGCGCTCCGCGGACTGACACCCGTTCGATGGCGCCGCGGGTCGGGAGCGCGCGGGCCGGTCAGGCTCCGGCGGCGAGCTCCCGGGCGCGGGTGAGCGCCGCGTCGGTCGCGCGGGCGAAGACCTCGTCGAGGTGCGCGTCCTGCAGCACGGCGACGGCCCGCTCGGTGGTGCCCTTCGGGCTGGTCACCCGTCGGCGGAGCTCCGCCGGCTCCTCGCCGGAGGCCTCCAGCAGCGCCGACGCCCCGATGAAGGTCTGCTCGGCGAGCAGCCGTGCTTCCTGCTCCGCGAAGCCCTTGCCGATCGCCGCCCTGGTGAGCTCCTCGATGAGGAGGTAGACGTAGGCGGGGCCGGAACCCGAGATCGTCGACAGGGCGTCGATCCGATCCTCCGGCACCTCGACCACCGACCCGACGGTCTCGAACAACCGCCGGACGAGCGCCGTGTCCTCCGCACTCGCCCCCGGCGCCGCCGCGAGGCCCGTCACGCCCCGGCGCACCGTCGACGGCGTGTTCGGCATCGCCCGGAGCGCGCTCACGCCGTCGCCCAGCACGTCCGCGAAGGTCGCGAGCGTGACGCCGGCCGCGATGCTCACCACGATGGCGTCCTCGCGCAAGTGCGGCCGGATCTCGGCGAGCAGGTCGGGGACCATCGCAGGCTTCACCCCGACGATCACGATCCGCGCCGAGGCGGCCGCGGCGTTGCCCCCGGCGTCCTCGGCGAGCGAGATGCTGCGCACCCCCGCCACGCCGTCGAGCGTCCGCGCCTTCTCGACGCTGCGGTTGGTCGCGACGATGCCGCCGTCGACGGGGATCCCGGAGGCGACGACGCCCCGGAGGATCGCACCCCCCATGGATCCGGCACCGAGGAACGCGAGGGAGGGAAGCGCATCGACCATGTCCCCATCCTACGAACGCGCGGCCATAGACTCTTCGGCATGAGTGCATCCGGCGGCGGAAGAGCCATCCTCGCGGCGTTCCTGGCGAACATGGGCATCGCCCTGGCGAAGTTCATCGCCTGGGCGCTCTCCGGCTCGGCATCGATGCTCGCCGAGGCCATCCACTCCCTGGCCGACTCCGGCAACCAGCTGCTGCTCATGCTCGGCGGACGCAAGGCGCGCCGGGAGGCCGATCGCGAGCACCCGTTCGGGTACGGCCGCGAGCGCTATGTCTACGCCTTCGTCGTGTCGATCATCCTGTTCTCCGTCGGCGGCCTGTTCGCCATCTACGAGGGCGTGGACAAGCTCGCGCACCCGCACGGGCTCGACCCGACCTGGTGGTGGCTCCCGCTCGTCGTACTCGTCATCGCGATCGGCCTGGAGTCCTTCTCGCTGCGCACCGCCGTGCGCGAGAGCAACCACGTGCGCGAGAAGGGGCAGTCCTGGATCGGGTTCATCCGGCACGCGAAGGCACCCGAGCTGCCCGTCGTGCTGCTGGAGGACATCGGCGCGCTCGTCGGCCTCGTCTTCGCCCTGCTCGGCGTCGGCCTCACCGTCGTCACCGGCAACCCGCTCTTCGACGCGCTGGGCACCCTGATGATCGGCGCGCTGCTGGTGCTCATCGCGATCGTCCTGGGCATCGAGACCAAGAGCCTGCTCGTGGGCGAGGGCGCGAACGAGGGCGACCATGACCGGATCGTCACGGCGATCGAGTCCGGTAACGAGGTGGAGAAGCTCATCCACATCAAGACGCTGTACCTCGGCCCTGACGAGCTCCTCGTCGCGGCGAAGATCGCGCTGACCTCCGACAGGACGATCCGCGACGCGGCGGCCGACATCGACGCGATCGAGGCGCGGATCCGCGCCGCCGTGCCGGTCGCGCGCGCGATCTACCTGGAGCCGGACGTCTACCGTCCCTCTCAGGACCCCGCGCCGCCGACCGACACCTTCGTCCTGCGCTCAGAGGACTGATCCGAGCACGCCGTGGACCCGCTCGCCGACGCACTCGCCCGCGACGACCTCACCGAGGACGCCAGGGGCAAGCTCCAGGGCGTCGCGGCCGTGCTCCGGGAGGACGCGGAGGCGAGGCTGCTGGCCCTGTTCTTCCTCGACGACGAGCCGTACGCGGCCGTGTCCTTCGGCGATCTGGACGATGCCGATCTCATCGTCCTCGTGCTGCACGGGATCGACACCGACCTCGGGCAGCTGCCCGCCTGGGCCGATCTGACCCGCCGCCTGTGCGCCGACGTCATCCGGGCGGCCACGCTGCGGGGCGGGCGGGGCGCCGTGGCCGCGATCGCCTGGTTCGGCTACGACTCCGGGACGCACCTGTCGGCGCTGGCCACCAAGCACGCCACCATCGGCGCCGCACGGCTCTCGATCGACCTGGACACGGTCGTGCGCCGCAATCCCTCGGCGCGGATCGCCGTCCTCGCCTACTCGTACTCCTCGACGCTCTTCGGCGAGCTCGTGGTGCTCGGCGGCGCCGAGGCCGTGTCGGCGGCCTTCTCGATCGCCTCCGCGGGGATGACGCACATCTCGGCGGGCGCCGTCGAGGACCGCATCGCCGATGGACGCCTGTCGTTCTACGCGACCGAGAGCGCCCACGACGGCACCGCCCCGCTCGGCCGGTTCGGACAGCATCCGATCGATCCGCGCGACATCGACGGCGCCGTCGTCTACGGATCGGATGGCGGCCTCGTCGCCGGGACGGACGGCGAGAGGGGCGAGGCGACCGACGGCCATGCCTCGCGGACCTCGGTGGACGAGCACGGCGTCACCCACCGCGGGTACTTCGACCCGCAGGCGCAGGCGTACCTGTTCGTCGTCGCCCGGCTGGCGGAGCTCGCCGCAATGCCGATCCGGCGATAGCCGCGGTCGCCGGATCGCTCGCTTCATCCGCCGATCGCCGCTCTGTCAGCCACAGTTCTGTCGGCCACCGTTCTGTCGGCCGATTGCACTCTCGTCGGCCGATCCGCCCGGATCGGGCCGACAGACGTGCATCGATCCGACAGGACAGCACCCATTCCCCTGGCGTCAGCGACGGTCCGCGAAGAACGCGCGCAGGAGGGCGATGGACTCGGCCTCGCGCACACCCCCGACGACCTCGGCCCGATGCGGGAGGCGACGGTCGCGGAGGACGTCGTACATCGACCCGGCGGCGCCGGCCTTCTCATCCCAGGCCCCGAAGACCACCCGCCCGATCCGTGCCTGCAGCGCCGCACCCGCGCACATCACGCACGGCTCGAGCGTGACGACCAGGGTGCAGCCGTCGAGGTTCCACGACCCGCGCGCGGCGGCCGCGGCGCGCATGGCCACGACCTCGGCGTGCCCGGTGGGATCCCCGGTCTCCTCCCGGTCGTTGCGCCCCTCGCCGAGGATCCGCCCCTCCGGATCGAGGACCACGGCGCCGACCGGGATCTCGTGCGCGGCTGCCGCGTCACCCGCGAGGACGAGCGCCCGCGACATCGCGACGTCGCGCCCGCGATCGATGTGCTCCCGATGCTCGTCCATGGCTCCTCCTCGTGAGGGAGCCTATCGGGGCCGCCATCGCCGGCGCCTCGCGGTTCCGCCGCACGCGGCACCGGGATCGCGCATTACTCTGTAGTCATGCGTGTGCATGTCGCCGACCACCCTCTCATCACCCACAAGCTGTCGGTGCTGCGCGATGAGCGCACCCCTTCGCCCGTGTTCCGTCAGCTCACCGAGGAGCTCGTGACGCTGCTCGCCTATGAGGCCACGCGGAACGTGCGGGTGTCGCCGGTGGAGATCAAGACCCCGGTGACCACCACCATGGGCGTCCGGATCTCGGAGCCGCGCCCGATCGTCGTCCCGATCCTGCGTGCCGGGCTCGGCATGCTGGAGGGCCTCGTGAAGCTCCTCCCCACCGCCGAGGTCGGGTTCCTGGGCATGGTCCGCGACGAGACGACGTTCGAACCGACCACGTATGCCGAGCGACTCCCCGCCGACCTCAGCGACCGTCAGTGCTTCGCGATCGACCCGATGCTCGCGACCGGAGGGTCCCTCGGCGCCGCCATCCAGTTCCTGTTCGACCGCGGCGCCGACGACGTGACCGCGATCTGCCTGCTCGGCACTCCGGAGGGTGTGGCGACGATCGAGAAGCTCGTCGGCGACCGCAACGTCACCCTGGTGCTCGGCGCCCTCGACGAGCGGCTCGACGAGAAGGGCTACATCGTGCCCGGACTCGGCGACGCCGGCGACCGCCTCTACGGCACGGTCTGACCCACCCGCGCTGCACTTTCCTGCGCTGCCCCTTCCTGCGGTTTCCTGCGCTCACGCTGTCGATTCCCGCTCGCGCTGCGGGAACTTCTGGCGCGCCGGCAGAGAACGACAGCGTGGGACGATCACGGACAACGGGGCGGGACAACGGGGGCGGACATCAGGGGCGGACGGCAGGTGCGGGTACCGTGAGAGGCATGGCGAGATCCGGACGACGCCCCGCGGGCAAGGGAGCGGGCAAGGGCACCGGCGGCAACGGCGCCCGGCGCGGGACGTCAGCACGCCGACCGCAGGCAGCGGGCTCAGCCAAGGCGAGCTCAGCCAAACTCGGCTCAGCGAAGGCTGGTTCGGCGAAGCCCGGCTCCCCAAAGTCGGGTTCAGCGAAGGCGGGCTCCCCGAAGGCGGCGACCCGAGGGGCCGTCCCCGGAGCACCGGGCACGGCGCAGGACCCAGCGACCCCTTCCCTGGAACCTCGCACGTTCCGCCTCGGCGCGGTCCCTGGGGCGATGCCGGGTCGCTGGATCGATACCTGGAAGCGGCGGATGCCGGAGGTGGGGCTCGTCCTGACCGAGATCGCGTACGCGACCCAGCGCGCGGCGCTCGACGCGGACGAGATCGACATCGCGCTCGTCCGGGAGCCCTTCGATCGCGCCGGGATGCACGCGATCCCCCTGTACACGGAGGTCACCGTCGTGGTCGCGGCCGCCGACTCGCACCTCATGGCAGCCGATGAGCTCGACGCCGAGGATCTCGCCGGAGAGGTCCTCCTGCAGACGGTGGAGGACGTCCTCGGAACGCTCGATCTGCCGGCGACGCCCGCCGCGATCGCACCGATCGAGACCCTCAAGGACGCCGTTGCGACGGTCGCCGCGGGAACCGGGATCCTGATCCTGCCGATGTCGCTGGCCCGCCTGCACCACCGCAAGGACGTCGACTACCGGCCGCTGCGCGGCGGCCCGACCTCGCCCGTGCTCCTCGCCTGGCCCGAGGACCGGACGACGACCGACGTGGAGGCCTTCATCGGCATCGTGCGCGGCCGCACCGCGAACTCCTCCCGATGACGGCGTCGTCCAGCGCCCCTCTCCTCCTCCCCTAGAATCTCGGAATGGCCTCGCTTCTCTACGTCGGCGTGCGCCCCGAGCTGGATGCGGCGACGGCGGAGCGCGCGTCCTTCCGCATCGCCCTCGGCCTGCCGTCCGACGAGCTCGATCGCATCGATCTCGTGACCGCTGCGCTGCCGGAGGACGCCTTCGACCGCTACGACGGGTTCGTGATCGGCGGATCCCCCTTCAACGTCACGGACACGGCGAAGTCGGACACCCAGCGCCGCGTCGAGGCGGACCTCGAGCGGATCGCCGCCCGCGCCCTCGACGGGGGCCCCGCCGCCTTCTTCACCTGCTTCGGGATCGGCGTCGTGACACGCCTGCTCGGCGGCACGGTGACGACCCGCCATCCCGAGGAGGCGAGCGCCGCGGAGATCCGCGCCACGTCCGCGGCGGCGGCTGACCCGCTGTTCGGCCCCGCCGGTGCGTCCTTCGCCGCGTTCACCGCGCACAAGGAGGGCTCGACGGACGTCCCGGGCGATGCCGTGCTCCTCGCCGCCAACGACGCGTGCCCCGTGCAGGCCTACCGCGTCGGGAGCCGCCTCTACGCGACCCAGTTCCACCCCGAGCCCTCGCCGCAGGACTTCGCGGACCGGATGGTGTTCTACCGCACGACCGGCTACTTCGACCCGGAGGCGTTCGACACGGTGCAGGAGACGGTCCTGCGCTCCGCGGTGACCGAGCCCGCGCGGATCCTCGGACGCTTCGCCGACCTCGTCTCCCCTCACTGAGTCGCGGAGAGGCGGGATCGACGCCGCGCACCCCTCCCCACCGTGCATGTCCCAATTTCCGTTGCTCTTCGGCCCGTTTGCAACCGAAAGTGGGACACGAGCACCAAGAAGTGGGACACGGGATGTGGGACACGGGAAGTGGGACATGGCGTGCCACCGGGCTGAGGTTACCGCGCGTCGCGAAGGAGCGCGACTCGTTCCCGAAGGTATGCCTCCAGCGGCATGTAACCGCCCGCCGTCGACCACCGCACCGAGGGGACGCCGTCGACCGCGGACAGCGGACCGTCCGACCCTCCGCGGTCAACGGCCCGGATATCGATCGCGGACCAGCCGACGTGCACGACCTCACCCGGTGCGAAGCCGCCGCGAAGCGCCTCGGCCCGACGCTCGGCGCGTGCCCTCGCCGACTCCGCCGCATAGCCTCGGCGCCCCGGATCGGTCGCGCGCAGCACCTCGGCCGTCGCGTACACCTCGTCGTCCGCGATGAGGAGGACGCCGACGTGCCATGCCGAGCCCGCACGGAGGATCCGCGGCGCCCGCCAGCGGGAGGTCTTCTCCCGTCCCAGCGCCTCCCGCGGCACCCCGTCCAGCCGCCGTCGGGCATCCTCGATCAGGGCGGACGCGGAGAGGCTCACCCGTCCAGGCTAGCGAGCGCCGCGCCCCCGATTCGCCTCGACGCCTCCGGAGCGGGAGAATCGACGCACACCCCTGCGAGAGCCCGCGAGGAGCACCATGGCCCAGCCCGACACCGCACGCCTGCTGATCGCCTGCGACGATCAGCCCGGCATCGTCGCCGCCGTCGCCGGCGTGCTCGCCGAGCACGGGGCGAACATCATCTCGCTCGACCAGCACTCGACGGACGCCGCCGGCGGACGCTTCTTCCAGCGCACGGTCATCCATCTCGACGGCCTCGCCGCGGCACGCCCCGCGCTCGAGGCGTCGCTCTCCCGGGTCGCCGAGCGGTTCGGGATGGAGTGGTCCCTGCACGACGCCGCCCGCCGGAAGCGGGTTGCGATCTTCGTCTCGCGCTACGACCACTGCCTGATGGAGCTCCTGTGGCGCACCCAGCGCGGGCAGCTCGACATCGACGTCTCGATGGTCGTCTCCAACCACCCCGACCTCGCCGCCGCCGTGCGCTCCTTCGGCGTCCCCTTCGTGCACATCCCCTCCGGGAACGGGGCCGAGGAGAAGGCCGAGATGGAGCGTCGTCAGCTGGAGCTGCTGCGCGGCAACGTCGACCTCGTGGTCCTCGCCCGCTACATGCAGATCCTCACGGACGACTTCATCGAGCGCCTCGACGCCCCCGTGATCAACATCCACCATTCCTTCCTGCCGGCGTTCATCGGCGCGAACCCGTATGCGCGGGCCAAGGACCGTGGTGTGAAGCTCATCGGCGCCACCGCGCACTACGCCACCGCCGACCTCGACGAGGGACCGATCATCGAGCAGGACGTCACGCGCGTGACGCATGCGGAGTCGGCTGCCGAACTGCAGCTGCGCGGTGCGGACGTGGAGCGCCTCGTCCTCGCGCGCGCCGTGCAGTGGCACGCCGAGGACCGCGTGATCGTGCACGGCCGCTCGACCGTGATCCTCTAGCGACGGGATCCCTGCCGCGCTGCGGTGGGTGCCGGTGAGCGTTGGTGCGCGTCGCGGGTGTCGGGCGTCGCGGGTCAGCCGCGGGGGTCGAGACCCGCGGCGAGCTCGGCGAATGCCTCGGCCGCCGTCTCCGCCCGCGCCAGCGGCGCCGCCTGCCCGAGCCAGAGCGACTGCAGATCGCCCCGTCCCTGTTCTCCGGCCACGGCGCGGAAGCGTCCGGTGAGCCAGTTCTGGGCCGGGAACGGCGCGATCGCTCCGGCGCTCTCGATCTCGACGACGGCGCGATTGCGGAGGCCGCGCGCGAGCCGACCGCTCATCGCGCGGGTGAGGACGCTGTCGTCGGCGGCGGCGGTGCGGATCGCCGCACGATGGGCGTCGTTCGCCGCGGACTCCCGCGTCCCCAGGAAAGCGGTGCCGACCTGCACGGCGGACGCGCCGAGGGCGAAGGCCGCGCTGACGCCCCGCCGGTCCGCGATCCCGCCTGCGGCGATCACGGGCGCCGAGACGGCATCCACGACCTGCGGCACCAGCGCGAACACTCCGACGAGGGAGTCCTCGGCGGACTTCAGGAAGGACACGCGATGCCCGGCGGCCTCCGCGCCCGTCGCGACGATCGCGTCGACGCCGGCGGCATCCAGCGCGACCGCCTCGGCCACGGTGGTCGCCGTGCCGACCACGCGGATGTCCCGCCGATGCGCCTCCGCGACGACCTCCGCACCCGGGACGCCGAAGACGACGCTCAGAACGGCCGGAGCCGCATCCCAGACGGCGTCGAGCTGCTCCTCCAGCGAAGGGATGTAGCGCTCCGGGCGCGCGGGGAGGCCAGCCCCGACCTCTGCGAAGAGGGGGGCGAGCGCCTCCGCGTACCGCTCATGCTCCGGGCCCGGCCGCACCTCGTCTCCGAGCGGCAGCCACACGTTCAGGGCGAACGGCCGATCCGTCGCCGCGCGCAGCTCCGCACCCGTCCGGCGGATCCGCTCGCCGTCGAAGCCGTAGAGGCCGAAGGACCCGAGGCCGCCTGCCTCGCTCACCGCCGCCGTCAACGGCACGGAGGAGAGCCCGCCGAACGGGCCGAGGACGATCGGGACGTCGATGCCGAGCAGGTCGGTGAGCGCGCTCATGCCTCGAGGCTACGCCGCTCCCCCGCGTCCGCGGCCGGTCCCGCCCGCTCTCCCCTCGCCCCTCTCATCCGCGAAACTGCAACTGCGTTCCGAGACAGCGCGATTTTCCTGCAGTCTCGGAACGCAGTTGCAGTCTCGCGGTCGGAATGAAGCGCGGGCCGGGCGGGCGGGAGCCGGGCGGGCGAGCCAGGCGGGCCGAGCCGGCGGGGCGGTCAGTTCGGGACGACCGGGAGCGGGCCGGTGAGGATCGGAGGCGGGTCGTCGGGGCCGTTGTGCGCGCCCGGCTCCGTCGCGGTGTCCTCCGCCTCGCGGTCGGCCCGCCGGCGCCCGCGGATCGCGAGGGTCGTCCCGACGCTCGCCGCCACGACGAACGCGACCGCCACGATCCGCAGCGGCGTGACCTGCTGCCCGAGGAGCAGGAGGCCGGCGAGGGTCGCGAACACCGGCTCCAGGCTGAGGAGGATGCCGAACACGCGCTGCGGGATGCGGCGGAGCGCGGCCAGCTCGAACGTGTACGGGATCACGGAGGACAGCACCGCGGTGAGCGCGGCGAGCAGCAGGAGCTGCGGATCCCCCGCCACCGTGGCTGCGGCGGGGACGCCGAACGGGATCAGGATCACCGCCGCGACGACCAGCGCCATCGCGAGCCCGCCGCTTCCCGGGATGAGACGTCCGACCCGGGCGCTCATCCGGATGTACATGGCCCAGAACGCCGCGGCGATCAGCACGAACACCACACCGAGCGGGTCGAGCGGGTCCGCTCCGATCATGCCGTCCACTCCGAGCAGGACGATGCCGACGACCGCGACGCCGACCCACGCCGCATCCATGAGACGGCGGGTCAGGACCGCCGCCACGACGAGCGGGCCGATGAACTCGATCGCGACGGCCGGGCCGAGCGGGATGCGATCGATCGCCGCGTAGAAGAAGCCGTTCATGCCGACGAGCGAGACCCCGAAGAGGATCGTCGCCGTCCACTGCTCGCGGTTCCAGCGATGCATGCGCGGCCGGACCGCGATCAGGACCACGAGCGCCGCGATGGAGATCCGCAGCGACGTCACGCCCCAGGCGCCGAGCGCGGGGAACAGGTGCGCGGCGACGGCGGCACCGAACGGCAGCGACAGGCAGGACCCGATGACCAGGGCGATGCCCACGGCCGGTCGGGAATCGGGGCGGGGGTTCACCGTTCCATCGTGGCGGTTCGGTAAAGTTCAGTCCAGCGACTCCTTCTTACTCGAAAGCATAAGGAGAACTGATGCTCAGCCTGCCGCGCCTCCGCCTTCTCAGCGAGCTGCACCGCCGTGGCACGATCGCCGCCACCGCCGAGGCGCTCGCCTACTCCGCATCGGCGGTCTCGCAGCAGCTCGCCCAGCTGGAGCGGGAGACGAGCGTCCCCCTGCTCGAACGGGTGGGGCGCGGCGTGCGACTCACCCCCGACGCGATCACCCTGGTCGCGCACGCCGAGGCGGTCTTCGCCCGGCTGGAGCTGGCCGAGGCCGATCTCGCCGCAGCCCAGCCCGAGCTCCGCGGCGCGTTCCGGGTCGCGTCGTTCCAGAGCGTCGTGCTCGCGCTCGCCCCGTCCGCGCTGCGACTGCTCGCCGATCGGCACCCCCTCCTCCGCGTCGACATCACGCAGCGCGAGGTCGATCCCGCCTACGAGGGACTGCTGTCCTACGACTTCGACCTCATCCTCGGCGAGGAGTACCCCGGGCTCTTCGAGGAGCCGCGCGCCGGGGTCCATCGGGCGGATCTGCTCGCCGATCCGCTCTCCCTCGTCATCCCCGCCGACGGACCCTACGCCGTCCGGCCCCACCGTCTCGCCGACCTCGCGAACGTGCCGTGGGCGCTCGACCCCTCCGACACTCCCACCGGGCAGTGGGCGCGTGCGATCTGCCGACGTGCGGGCTTCGAGCCGCACGTCCAGTTCGACAGCCCGGACCCGCTGCTGCACGCCCATCTGGTGCGCTCCGGACTCGCGGTGGCCATCGTGCCGGCGCTGCTTGCTCCGGAGCACCTCACCGGCCTGCGCCTGGTGAGCCTTCCCGGGAACCCGCATCGGGTGCTCTACACCGCCGTCCGCGCCGGGCGCGCTGATCATCCGGCCGTCCGCGCGTTCCGGGAGGCCCTCGCCGACGCCCTGGCCGCGCAGCAGCCCGCCGCGCCCGCCTGGAGCGTACTGCTCGACGACTGACCGCCCGCCGCGCCCGCCGCCACGCTCGCCGCCGCCCGTTCCCGGTCACCCTCCGTCCGCCGTCTCACTCGCGTCCGTCCCGGTCGCCCGCGCCAGTCCGCCGTCTCACTCGCGCCCCCGGCCCGGTCGCCCGCGCCTGTCCGCCGTCCGCCCGTCCCGGTCGTGTGCGTCCGCCCGCTGATCTGGTCGCTCCGGTCGCGAAATGTGCCGGAAGAAAGTGAATCTGACGGCACATTTCGCGACGGGAACGGCTGATAGAGCCGCAATCGGACGGACGGGACCGTCGGCGACGGGGTGATCAGCGACGAACGGCCAGTGCGGGACGGCCAGCGCGGGACGGCCCACGACGGACAACCCACGACGGACGGGCTACGACGGACGGGACGGCCAGCGCAGGACGTCCAGCGGGGGGTCAGCGCGGGGCGAGGCCCACGCGGAGGGGCGCGTCGGGGGACGCCGCCGCGGCGAGCGCCTCGTCGACGGCGGCGAGCGGATGGATCGCGCCGACGAGCTCCGCGAAGGGATAGGCCCGCCCCCGTCCCGCCATGAAGGCGACCGCGGCGGCCAGCTCCTCGCCGGTGTAGCCGTCGACACCGGCGACCGTGACGAGCCCCCGCACGATCCGCTCGGAATCCAGCGCCACGGGATCCGGCGATACAGGAGCCACCGGTCCAGGATCCGGCACAGAGCCTGCGGTGCCCGCAGGGCCGGCGGACTCCGTGGGGAAGACGCTCCCGACGAGCACGACCGCCCCGCCGACGTCCGCGGCGGCGATCGCCGCCGAGACGTCACGCCCCGAGGCCTCGATCACGATGTCGGCGGCCGCTTCGGCGACCGCATCGGGCGTGGTCGCGACCAGCCCGAAGCGACCGGCGATCGCGCGTCGTCCCGGATCCGAATCGACCAGGAGCACGGTCGCCCCCTCCTCCACGGCGATCGCCGCCGCCGTGAGGCCCACCATCCCGGCGCCGAAGACCACGACGCGTGCGCCGCTCGGCTCGTGCACGCGTCCCGCACGGGCGAGCGCCGCCCAGGCGAGCGCCGTCGCGCAGGGGACGGGGGCGAGGGTCGCCGCCGGCAGCGCCTCGGGCACGCGGACGATCGCTGTACCGTCGCGCAGATGCACGTGTCCGCCGAATCCGCCCGTGAGCTCCCAGCGCGGCTCGATCCGCGCATGCCCGTACGTCGCGAGCCGTCGGCACCGCTGCGGGATCCCGGACGCGCATCGGTCGCAGGCGCCGCAGGAGACCGTCATCGACCACACGACCCGGTCGCCGACACGCAGCGGGCTCCCGTCCACGGCCGCCGATCCGCTCTCGCCGATGGCGATCACGCGCCCCACGCTCTCGTGGCCAAGCACGAGGGGCGCGGGCGCCGGGCGCCGTCCCTGCACCGTGAGGATGTCGGATCCGCAGATCGTGGACAGCTCGACCGCCACCAGGACGTCGTGCGGGGCGAGGGCGACCCCGGGCACCGCCATCGCCTGGTGGGGCTGCCCCGGTCCGATCCACACCATCGCGGTCGCGGCCGGACGCAGCGTCACGTCGTGACGGTGCACCGGCTCGCCGCTCGGCGCGAGCACCGCACGCACGTCAGGCCTCCTGCGGCGGGACGGCCCCCGCGTCCGACTCCTCCGCGCGCATCAGGACGACGGGCATGACGGCCGGAGCGTCTCGACCACGGCATGGGCGCCGGAGAGGACGGAAGGGGCGGGGAGTTTCATGGGGGAGGCTTTCGGAGATGGCGGCGGACGGTCCACAGGCACTCTCTCAACCCGGACCGCGACCCGTGCGTACGCCTCGGCAGTATTTCCCGACTGTTCACCCGGGATTCCCCCGCGCGATCCTCAGAGCCAGCGCTTGAACTTGAAGACGCCGAAGAGCGCGACCGCGAAGCCGGCCATCGCCAGGAGCGCGGCGGGATAGCCGAACGCCATGTGCAGCTCCGGCATGTCGTCGAAGTTCATCCCGTAGATCGTGCCGACGAGGGTCGGCGCGAAGATGATCGCCGCCCACGACGAGATCTTCTTGATCTCGTCGTTCTGCGCGAGGCTCGCGTCCGCCTGCCGCCGCGCGACCAGCGCCGACTGCACCGTGAGCGCGTTCTCCAGGATCGCCCGGAAGGACACCACGCGCTCGTCGATCCGGATGACGTGGTCCAGCACGTCCCGCAGCGAGCGGCGGAGCTCGACGTCCACGTGGTACTTCTCCGATCCGCGACGCAGCGCCTCCAGCATGCCCGCGAGCGGATGCACCGCCCGCTGCAGGTCGATGACCTCGCGGGAGAGCGTGTAGATGCGGCGGGACAGAGCATCGTCGTCGCTGTCGCCGAACAGCTGGTCCTCGATCTCGTCGATGTCGTTCTCGAGTCCGGCGATGACGGGCTCGTACTCGTCGACGACCTCGTCGAGGATCGCATAGAGCACGGCCTCCGGCCCCATCGCGAGCAGCTCGGGATTGGCCTCCATCCGCCGACGCACCGAGGCGAGGTCCGGCGACTCCGCGTGCCGGATGGTGACGACGAAATCGGGGCCGACGAAGAGGTGCAGCTCCCCGATCTCCACGTGCTCCTGCTCGTCGCGGTAGCGCGCGGGACGGAGCACGGCGAAGAGCGTGTCGCCGTAGCGTTCGAGCTTGGAGCGCTGATGCCCGCTCAGCGCGTCCTCGACGGCGAGCGGGTGGAGCCCGAACTCGTCCGCGACCGAGGCGACCTCCGCAGGGCTCGGCCGGTAGAGGCCGATCCAGGCGAGGCCCGCGTGGGCGTCCATGATCCGGTAGGTGTCGTCCAGGTCGGTCGGGGCTTCCACCCGCCGTCCGCCCACGTACACGCCGTTGTCGATAAGAGCCATTGTGCGATCCGTTCTCGCGCGCACGTCCGCTCGGGCCGTGCGATCTTCCGTCAGCTGCTCGAAGGGCGCCACCGATGGAGGCCGCGACGGAACGTCATCGCGTATCGAACCCTGTCGATACGGCTACGCGCGGGAGAGGACCCGGAGCGCGTCGAGACGGCGTCGCTGCACGGCGGCGCCGGTACTATCACCTGCCATCGCGCTCACCGCCTCTCGCGTCATCGGCCTGGCGGCCGGATCCGGACGGGGCCTGCGCCGTGGAGAACGGCACCATGACCCGACCGACAACCCTACTCCCCCGGCCCCGGCACCGCCATTCGGTGCCCCGTTCCGGCGCCAGGTTCGGACGTCGGCTCCATTCACAGACATCTCACTCTTATGACGACCGCCATGATTACGATATGTTCACCTCATGACCGCGCAGGACAATGAGCGCTCGCTCGAGGACGGCATCGTCACCGACCTCCGCGACCGGATGACCTACGGCTCCTACCTGGACCTTGACCGGCTGCTGTCGGCGCAGCATCCGGTGAGCGAGCCGGAGCACCACGACGAGATGCTGTTCATCATCCAGCACCAGGCCACCGAGCTGTGGCTCAAGCTCGTGCTCCACGAGCTCGGGACCGCGCGAGATCGTCTCGCCGAGGACGATCTGCGCGCCGCGCTCAAGCACATCGCGCGGATCAAGCACATCCAGGAGGTGATGACGCAGCAGTGGTCGGTGCTGGCGACCCTCACCCCGACCGAGTACGCGCAGTTCCGCGGATCGCTGGGGAACTCCTCGGGCTTCCAGTCGGTGCAGTACCGGGCGGTGGAGTTCGCACTGGGGAACAAGAACGAGCGCATGCTCGGGGTCTTCCGCGACAGCCCCGAGGATCTCGCGCTCCTCACCGCCGAGTGGGAGCGCCCCACCCTGTACGACGAGTTCCTGCGGCTCATGGCCCGTCGCGGCCTCCCCGTCCCGGAGGACGTGCTCGGCCGCGACGTGCGGACCGCGTACCGCATGAACGACGACCTCGTGCCCGTCTTCCGCCAGGTCTACGAGAACCCCCGCGAGCACTGGGAGCTCTACGAGGCCTGCGAGGAACTCGTCGACGTCGAGGACAACTTCCAGTTCTGGCGCTTCCGGCACCTGCGCACGGTGACCAGGACCATCGGCCGGAAGATCGGCACCGGCGGCTCCAGCGGCGTCGACTTCCTCCAGCGTGCGCTGGAGCTCACGTTCTTCCCTGAGCTGTACGCGGTCCGCACGGAGATCGGCCGGTGACAGCCCCCTCATCCGTCGCAATGCGCGCCGCCGCGTTCTTCGACGGGACGACGATCCGCGAGGGCCGTCTCGTCCTGGACGACCGCGGCGCGCGGCTGGAGTCGGAGCCCGCGCCTCCGGGGACGGCCCGGGTGGACGGGCTGATCACCGGACGCCCGACCGATCACCACGTGCACCTTCAGCTCGTCGATGCTGAGCGCCTCGGCACGGGCCTCCTCGGGCGGGTGGTCGACCTCGGCGCCGAGCCGTCCTGGATCCGCGCAACGGCCGACCGGTCCGGCGGGAGAGTCGCGTTCGCCGGGGCCTTCCTCACGCCACCCGGGGGCTATCCGTCGGATCGCTCGTGGGCACCGGCAGGCTCGGTCCGCGAGGTCGGGGATGCCGCAGGGGCGGCCGCCGCCGTCGCCGAGATGCGGGCGGCGGGCGCCTCCGTCGTCAAGGTCGCCAGCAATCTCGCGGCGGGCCCCGTGTTCGACGACGACCTCCTCCGCGCGATCGTCGACCTCGCCGCCGCCGCGGGCCTGCCCGTCGTCGTGCACGCCGAAGGGCCAGGACAGGCCCAGCGCGTCGCGCGACTCGGCGCCGCATGCCTCGCCCACGCCCCGTTCACGGAGCGGCTGACGGACGACGAGATCGTCGAGCAGGCAGCGGCGATCGAGTGGATCTCGACCCTCGCGATCCACTCCGGCGAGGCTCTCCGCATCGCCCTCGACAACGTCCGCCGCTTCCATGCCGCGGGCGGCATATTGCGCTACGGGACGGACATGGGCAACGGCCGCGGCCCCGTCGATCTGCGCGTGGACGAGATCGACGCCCTGCGCACCGCGGGCATCGAGGGCATCGCCCTCCTCCGCACCCTCGCGCTGTCCGATCCGCTCGCCGCATCCGATCCGCTCGCCCCGGATGCGGGCCTGCTGATCCTTCCCGACGGAGACCCAGCCCGGGCCCGCCGCCTCACCCCCGCCGACGCCCTCGAAGGAGGCTCGACATGACCGATGACGCCCTGCTCGCCCTGGCCCGCGCCCTGGATGCCCAGGATCCCCTCGCCCGGCACCTCTCCGCGTTCGCGGAGGCGCCGGGGGTCGACGCCTACCTCGACGGGAACTCCCTCGGCCGCCCCCTCGCGGCCACGCCGGAGCGCATCGCCGCCTTCGTGCGGGAGGACTGGGGCACGCGCCTCATCCGCTCGTGGGACGAGCAGTGGATCGAGCTGCCGATGCGTCTCGGCGACCGGATCGCCGAGGTCGCCCTGGGGGCGTCCGCCGGGCAGACGGTCGTCGCCGACTCCACCAGCGTGCTGCTCTACAAGCTCATCCGCGGCGCGATGGCGCACGACCCTGGGCGCACCGAGATCGTGATCGAGGCCGGCAACTTCCCGACCGACCGCTTCATCGCCGACGGGGTCGCCGCCGAGGTCGGAGCCGTCGTACGGCGGCTGGATCCGGACCCGGTCCGGGGCGTGACGGTCGAGGAGCTGGGCGACGTCCTCTCGGACCGCACCGCCCTCGTCGTGCTCAGCCAGGTGGACTACCGATCCGGAGCACTGGCCGACATGCGCGCGATCACCGCGGCGGTGCACGACGCCGGCGCCCTCGTGCTGTGGGACCTGTGCCACTCGGTCGGCGTCGTCCCGATCGAGCTGGACGCCTCTGGCGTCGACCTCGCCGTCGGCTGCACGTACAAGTACCTGAACGGGGGTCCGGGCTCCCCCGCGTTCGCCTATGTCCGATCGGGCCTGCAGCCGTCCTTCCGTCAGCCGATCCACGGCTGGTGGAGCGCCGCCGACATCTTCGCCATGGGTCCGGAGTACGCGCCGGCATCCGGCATCCGCCAGCTCCTCAGCGGCACCCCGCCCGTGCTGTCGATGCTCGCGATGCAGGGCATGCTCGACCTCATCGCCGAGTCGGGGATCGAGGCGGTGCGCGCGAAGTCCGTCTCGCTCACCGACTTCGCCGTGCGGGCGTACGACGAGCTCCTCGTCCCGCTCGGCGTGCGGCTGCTGAGCCCTCGCGACGCGGCACGGCGGGGCGGGCACGTGACCATCGGGCATCCGGACTTCCGGGACGTGACGCAGCGGCTGTGGGCCGATGGCGTGATCCCCGACTTCCGCTTCCCCGACGGCATCCGCCTCGGCCTCTCGCCGCTCAGCACCTCGCACGAGGAGACGCTGCGCGGGGTGCTCGCCGTCCGCGACGCCCTCGCCGGATGAGCGGCCCCCTGGTCGATCGCGGCGACGGGGCGACCGGGGCGCTGCTCGACGACATCGACGCCCGCCCCGGCAGCACCGCCTCGTTCCTCCGGACGATCATCGGCCTCTACCTGCGCCGGCTCGACGGGTGGATCGCGACCGCCGACCTCGTCCGCCTCATGACGGACCTCGGCGTGCCCGCCGCCCGGACCCGCACGGCCCTGGCCCGGGTGAAGCGGCACGGGCTCCTCGTCCCCGACCGCAGGGACGCGATCGGATACCGCCTGGCGGCGAGCGCCGAGCCCATGCTCGCCCGTGGGGACCGACGGATCTTCGCCGTCCGGCAGATGACGCGCGAGGAGGGCTGGTGTCTCATCTCGTTCTCGGTCCCGGAGAGCCGGAGGGACCTCCGCCACCAGCTCAGGCGGAGGCTCGGCTGGATCGGCTGCGGGATGGTGTCCGCGGCCCTCTGGGTCTGCCCGGACCACCTCGGCGATGAGGCCCAGGAGATCGTGGACGAGCTGGGTGCCGGCCCGTTCGCGACCGTGTTCCGCGGCGCGACGCCCGGCGCGGATCCGTCCGTCGCCGTGCAGTCCTGGTGGGATCTCGACGCGCTCCGGCGCGAGCACGAGACGTTCCAGGCCGCGATCCCCTCGCTCCTCTCCACGAGAGCGGCTGAACCGGGAGCGGCGGGCGCGACGGGAACCGGAAAGGCGGGCGGGGGGACGCTTCCGATCGATGACGCCGCGGCCTTCGCCGACTACGTTCGGCTGATCGACGCCTGGCGGATCCTCCCCTACGTCGATCCGGGACTTCCCGCGGAGCTACTGCCCGCAGACTGGCCAGGAACCCGCAGCGTGGCCGGATTCGCCGAGCTCTCCGCACGCCTGGACGCCCCGTCGTGGCGGCACGTCCAGGCCGTCACGAACCGCTGAGCACCTTCCGGCCCGCACGGCCGTCCGCCCTGTCGGCCCGATCCACCCCCGTCGGCCCAAACACGCACATCCACCCGACAGAACTGCATCCATCCGACACAGTGAACCCAGCCGATCTGATTGCCCAGTGCCCAAGGGCGTTGGCCGTTGCCGATCCCAGCCAACCTGTCAGCCAGGTTCACCCCTCACGCCCGTCGGCCCGATCCATCCCCGTCGGCCCAAACACGCAGATCCACCCGACAGAACTGCATCCATCCGACACAGTGAACCCGCCTGACCCGATTGCCCCACCTCAAGGGGCTGACCGATGCCCGCCCCAGCCAGCCAGCCAGGGGCACCCTTCACCCTGTCGGCCCGACCCACCCCTGTCGGCCCAAACACGCACATCCACCCGACAGAACTGCATCCATCCGACACAATGAACCCGCCTGACCCGATTGCCCCACCTCAAGGGGCTGAGACTGGCGCCCACCCCAGCCAGCCAGCCAGCCAGCCAGCCAGCTAGCCAGGGGCACCCCTCACGCCCGTCGGCCCGATCCACCCCTGTCGGCCCAAACACACAGATCCACCCGACAGAACTGCATCCATCCGACACAGTGAACCCATCCGGCACAGTGAACCCGCCGCGCGAGGCCAGCCCACCCGCGCGAGCCCGACCCCAGGACTCAGCCCCAGCCCCAACCCCTCAATCCCTCAGGAGGACGAGCTCCTGCGTCGCGCGGGTCATCGAGACGTAGCGGTCGACGGCACCCTCGATCCCCTCGCCGATGGCTGCGGGGTCGGCCAGCACCACGAGGTCGAACTCCAGCCCCTTCGCGGTCTGCGGGGTCAGCGATCGGACGCGCGGATGCCGGTACGGCACGCCGCCGATGACGCACGCGATCCCCTCATCGTGCGCCTCCAGCCAGGCCGCGACGATCGCATCGCGCTCGGAGACGGCGGCGTGCCGGACCGGGATCCCGCTGCGCCGCACGGATGTCGGGACGTTCGCGTCCGGCAGGACGGCGCGGATCACGGGCTCCGCCGTGAGCATGACCTCTTCCGGCGTGCGGTAGTTGATGCTCAGCGTCGACTCGCGGACGCCGCGGAGCCCGATCCGCTCCAGTCGCTCCTGCCAGCTCTCCCAGAAGCCGTGCCGTGCCTGCGCGCGGTCGCCGACGATGGTGAGGCTCCGGGACGGGACCCGGCGCAGCAGCATCCGCCATTCGGCGTCGGTGAGCTCCTGCGCCTCGTCCACGACGACGTGCGCGAAGGGACCTGCGAGCGCGTCGGGGTCGGACCGGAGGAAGTCCGCCTCGCCGAGCAGCATGTCCCGCATGCCCTCGCCGTCCTCGCCGCGGAAGAAGCCGGTGACCTCGCCCTCGCGATCATCGTCCGCCGCGAGCAGCTCGTCGATCACCCGCTCGCGAACCTCGCGCTCCTCCTCGGTGACCGCCTCCTGCCGCCGCCGGGACCGCGGCGCGTCGGGGTCTCCGATGAGGTCCCGCGCCAGATCGAGGAACGGCAGGTCCGACCGCGTCCAGGCCCGGGGATCCGCACGCTGGAGCGATGCCCGCTCCTGCGCGGTCAGCCACGGCGCGCACAGGTGGAGGTAGGCGGGCTCGGACCAGAGGTCGGCCACGACCCCGGCCGGGTCCAGCACCGGCCACGCCCGCGTGAAGGCCCGCTGCAACGGGCGGCTCTGCCGGAGCGCCCGGTCCAGCTGTCGCGGCGGCAGGTCATCGTCCGCGGCGCTCTCGACGAGCCGGCCGATCAGCGCGTTCCAGACCACGTCGCGCGCCTCGTCATGGGGCGTGCCCGACTCCGGCGCCTCGAACGCGTCCGCCCAGTCCTCGGGCTCGATCGTCAGATCCCGCCACGGCGTCTCTACCCGCAGCGCGACGGTCGGCGGGTCCTCGTAGTAGCGGACCGCGGCCGTCACCGCGTCGAGCAGCCGCGCCGAGGACTTGAGCCGCAGGACCTCGGGATCCTCCTCCACGGGCATCGCGTCGCCCTCCCGCCCCTCGGTCACGAGATCCGGGAGCGTGCAGACGCGGACGCCGTCCTCCCCGAGGCTCGGCAGCACGTCCTCGACGTAGGAGAGGTAGGGACGGTGCGGGCCGACGAAGAGGATCCCGCCCCCGCCGCGCCCGAGACGCGGCTCCGCGTGCATGAGGTAGGCAGCGCGGTGGAGCGCCACCACCGTCTTCCCCGTCCCCGGGCCGCCGTCGACGACGAGCGCGCCCCGGGAGGATGCGCGGATGATCGCGTCCTGATCGGCCTGGATCGTGCTCAGCACGTCCCGCATCCGTGGCGATCGGCTCGCGCCGAGGCTGGCGATGAAGGCGGACTGGTCATCGAGCGCGGCGTGGGCCTCCCCCGCCGCGCGCAGCGCCTCCGGGTCGAACACCTCGTCCCAGTAGTCCGTCACGTGCTGACCGGTCCAGCGGTACCGACGGCGGCTCACGAGGCCGTGCGCGTCGGCGTGCGTCGCGCCGAAGAAGGGCTCGGCGGCCGGCGCACGCCAGTCCACGAGCAGCCGTCGCCCGTCGTGGTCGCTCAGCCCGATCCGTCCGACGTAGACCGGCGCCGGATCGTCGCGGCCGACCATGCGCCCCAGGCACAGATCAGCTCCGAACCGGCGCAGCAGCTGCCGCCGCGCGGCGGTCCGATGGATCTCCAGGTCCCGGTCCAGTGCCTCCTGCCCGTGGCGGACATGCATGCCCTTGAGCCGGACGAGGCGGTCTCCGAGCTCCTCGATCTCCGCGTCCAGGGTCGCGACGACGGCACGGAGGTGCGCCTCGTCGGCGGAGATCGCGGCGGGCGCCGCCTTGCGGGAGAGGGCTGTGGGCAGGGCGAAGATCCGCGTCTTCTCCAGGGTGGTTTTCGTGGTCTGATCAGGCGTCATCGAGGCTCCGGTCTCGCAGGGGGCCACCCATTGTGCCGGGGCGAGGGGGCCTTGCCGCAAGCCCCACCCCCGCCGGTAGAATGGAGGTGCGGGCAGGGAGACCTGCCCTTCTTCATACCCGGGTCACACCAGCCCACGGGCACGACGTCAGACGCCTGGCTCCGGGGTCGTCCCGGTACCGCGGGCGCCGAGCTCCACGCACGCCACGACCAGCGCGAGGACGGCCACGGCGATCGCGAGCACAAGGCCCGCCGCGGACAGCGAGGTCGCTCCCGCGAGGATCCCGACGATGATCGCGGGCACCGCCAGCATCAGGTAGACGCCCGCGAAGAAGGCGGAGGACACGGCACCGCGCTCGGCGGGCTCGACCCGCTCGACCGTGGTCCCGATCGCGGCGTTCATGCACAGGCCGCCCGCGACCCCCGTGACGACCGCCGAGGCGATGAGCCAGGCGAGCCCCGTGACCGCGAAGGCAAGGCCGAGCATGGCCGCCGAGGCGACGAGTCCGAGGCATCCGGTCACGAGCGCACGGTGCGCGGTCATCCTCCGCGCGAGGATCTGGCCCACGGCCATCCCGAAGAAGGCGATGCCGACGACGGCGCCGGCCAGCAGGTGGCTCGCGAGATGGAGGGACCCGGCGAGGAACAGGGCGCTGGTGGCCGTGAGCACGCCGAGGACCGCGAACCCGGAGCCGGCGGCGAGCACCGCGCGGACGAACGGGGCGCGGATCCGTGCGGGGACGGACACCCGCTGGACACGGAACCGCGCGCCCGCAGCGACCCGCGGGGCCGGCACGAGGACGATGAGCCCGAGCAGGGCGAGCACGGAGAGCGCGAGGTAGACGGCATAGGGGACGACGAGGGGCGCGGCGACCAGGGCCGAGAGCACGCCGGCGCCCAGCGTGCCGAGAGCGAGCCCTCCGGCATTGACGGCGACCGCGAGCGTGCCCGCGGAGGCGCGGCGCGCGGCGGGGAAGAGGTCGATGATCGCGGCTGTGCCCGTTCCGCTCATGAGCCCGGCGGCGAGGCCGGAGAGCACCCGGGCGGCGAACAGCACGGGCAGGGCCGGCGGGAGGAGGAACAGGGCCGTGCTGAGGATCGCCAGCACGACCGCGGCGATCAGCACCGGGCGACGGCCGATCACATCGGACAGCCTCCCGAAGACGACGAGCGCCGCGACGACGCCGAACGCGTAGACCGCGAACAGCAGCGTGACCATGAGCGGGGCGAAGGAGAGCTGCTCCGCATAAATGGCGTACAGCGGTGTGGGAAGGGTCGTCCCGGCCATCACGATGAGGAAGGCGAAGGCCGTCGCGAGGACGGCGGTGCGGGCGGGAGGAGAAGCGGTCATGGTCTCTCCGTTCGGGTCTTGTCTTCCCGACGAACATAACATGTTACGAGACAACATGTCTCGTTTTAGCGGACGACGGATCCCGACCATAGGATCGTGGGAGCCGCGTCCACCGTCAGGAAGGTGCCTCGATGGCCCCCTCGCCCTCCGCCCTCTCCCACGTCGCCGACCTCGCCGACTTCGTCGCCGCCTCGCCGTCGAGCTATCACGCCGCGGAGGAGGTCGCCCGCAGGCTTCAGGCCGCCGGCTTCGAGCGGCTCGACGAGACCGCCGAGTGGCCGGCGCAGGCGGGCGGGCGGTACGTCGTCGTCCGCGACGGCGCCGCGATCGCCTGGGCGGTCCCGGCCGGTGCGACGGCGACCACGCCGGCGAACGTGTTCGGCGCGCACACCGACTCCCCCGGGTTCAAGCTCAAGCCGCGCCCGACCACCGGGTCCCGGGGCTGGCTGCAGGCCGCGGTCGAGGTGTACGGCGGTCCGCTGCTGAACTCGTGGCTGGACCGCGAGCTGCGCCTGGCCGGGCGCCTGGCCCTCGCCGACGGCCGCGTCCTCCTCGCCGACACCGGGGCCCTGCTCCGACTCCCCCAGCTCGCGATCCACCTCGACCGCTCGGCGAACTCGGGCCTGTCGCTCGACAAGCAGTACGAGACGCAGCCCGTCTGGGGGCTGGGCGACCCCGCGGACGCCGACCTCCTCGCCGAGCTCGCCGACGCGGCCGGCGCGGATCCGGCCGAGGTCCGCGGGTTCGACGCCGTGCTCGCCGACGCCGCCCGCGGCGCGGTCTTCGGCAAGGACGACGCGTTCTTCGCCAGCGGGCGCCTGGACGACCTCGCCTCGGTCCACGCCGGCGTCGTCGCCCTCGCCGAGCTCGCGAGCGGCGGGTTCGACGGGGACCGGATCGCCGTGCTCGCCGCGTTCGACCACGAGGAGCTGGGATCGGGCTCGCGCTCGGGTGCCGCGGGACCGTTCCTCGAGGACGTCCTGGAGCGGATCTACGCCGGCCTCGGCGGAGACATCGCCGACACCCGTCGCGCCTATGCGGCGTCGTGGTGCCTGTCCAGCGACGTCGGGCACTCGGTGCACCCCAACTACGCGGGCAAGCACGACCCGGTCGTGCAGCCCGTCCTCGGCTCCGGGCCCATCCTGAAGATCAACGCGAACCAGCGCTATGCGACCGACGCGCTGGGCGCCGCCGCCTGGCACGGGTGGTGCGAGGCGGCGGGCGTCTCCTCGCAGGAGTTCGTCTCGAACAACGACGTGCCCTGCGGATCGACGATCGGGCCGATCACCGCGACGCGCCTCGGCATCCGCACCGTCGACGTCGGCATCCCGATCCTGTCGATGCACTCGGCCCGCGAGCTCGCGGGCGTGAGCGACCTGCACGACCTGTCCCGGGTCGCCGGGGCCTTCTTCGCCGGCTGACCGACCGTGGCACCGCGGGGACTCCCCCTACGGGGTCGCACGGTGCCAGGATGAGGGGATGACCGAGAGCACGTCGCCCTCCTCCTCGACGCTGATCGAGCGCACGGGCATCGAGATCGTCCCCGAGTCCGATCGCACCGCCAGGCCCCGCGACCTGTTCTGGCCCTGGTTCGCCGCAAACGTCTCGGTGTTCGGGATGTCCTACGGCTCCTTCCTGCTGGGCTTCGGCATCTCGCTCTGGCAGGCCACCGTCGTCTCCGTGATCGGGATCGTGGTGTCGTTCCTGCTGTGCGGCCTGATCGCGATCGCCGGGAAGCGCGGGTCCGCCCCGACCATGGTCCTCTCGCGCGCCGCGTTCGGGGTGCGGGGCCAGAAGATCCCCGGCGTCGTCTCCTGGCTGACCTCGATCGGCTGGGAGACCTCGCTCGCGATCACCGCGGTCCTCGCCACGACCACCGTGCTCCACGCGCTCGGCTGGGTCGGCGCCGACGGAGACGTGCTCGTCAAGGTGATCGCGACCGTGCTGGTCGCGGCCCTCATCGTCGGGGCATCGGTCCTCGGCTACCACACGATCATGCGGCTACAGTCGGTGCTCACCTGGCTGACCGGCGGCTTCACGATCCTGTTCCTCGTCCTCACGTTCTCGCACATCGACTGGTCCGCCGCCTTCTCGCGCCCCGACGGGACGTTCGCGCAGATGATCGGCGCCCTGGTCATGGTGATGACGGGGTTCGGGCTCGGCTGGATCAACATCGCCGCCGACTGGTCCCGCTATCAGCGGCGTACCGCCTCGGACGCGCAGATCGTGACCTGGAATACCATCGGCGGCTCGGTCGCCCCGGTCGTGCTGGTCTTCTTCGGCCTCCTGCTCGCCGCCTCGGACGACGGCCTCGCCGCCGCGGTCGGTGCGGACCCGATCGGCGCCCTCGCCACCCTGCTCCCGCCGTGGGCGCTGTTCCCCTTCCTCATCGTCGCGATCCTGACCCTCGTCTCGGGTGCGGTGCTCGGCATCTACTCCTCCGGGCTGACGCTCCTGAGCCTGGGGATCCGGATCCCCCGCCCCGCCGCCGCCGCGGTGGACGGGGTGATCCTCACCGCGGGAACGATCGTCGTGGTCTTCTTCGCGACGAGCTTCATCGGGCCCTTCCAGTCCTTCCTCATCACGCTCGGCGTGCCCATGGCGTCCTGGGCGGGCATCCTGATCGCCGATATCCTCCGCCGGCGCCGCGACTATGACGAGGAGGCGCTGTTCGACCCCGCCGGCCGCTATCGCGCCTGGGACGGGATCTCCATCGGCACGATGATCGTCGCCTCGGTCATCGGATGGGGCTTCGTGGTCAACGGCTTCGCCGACGCCGCGCCGTGGAACAACTGGCAGGGGTACCTGCTGTTCCTGATCGGCGGCAAGGAGGGCGAGTGGGCCTACGCCAACCTCGGAGTGTTCTTCGCGCTGGCGCTGTCCTTCGTCGTCGCCTGGTTCGCGAGGGCCGGACGGATCAGTCGCCAGGAGCAGGCGTGACGACGGACGCAGCGCCCTGGCTCGTGGTGATCGATCCGCAGCACATCTTCGCCTCCCCGGACTCGGCCTGGGGGTCGCCCTTCTTCGCCGAGGCGTTCGCGAACGTCCGCCGGCTCGCGGACGAGGCGGGCGACCGGGTGCTCGTCACGCGCTGGCTCCCGACCGCCGACCGGTCCTCCTCCTGGGGCGACTACTTCGCGGCCTGGCCGTTCGCCGATCGCCCCGAGACGGACCCGCTGTTCGACCTCGTGCCCGAGGCGCGGGAGCTGTCCCCCCATCCGACGTTGGACCTGCCGACCTTCGGCAAATGGGGCCCTGCGCTGGAGGCACGTACGGGAGGTGCCCCCGTCGTCCTCGCCGGCGTCTCCACGGACTGCTGTGTGATTTCCACGGCACTCGCCGGGGCGGACGCCGGAGGCCGCATCACGATCGCCGCGGACGCCTGCGCCGGCTCCACGGCGGCCAACCACGACGCGGCAGTCCAGGTGATGACGCTGTTCCCGCCGCAGATCACGGTCTCCGACACCGCCTCGTGCAGGACCGCTCTGCGCGGCTGAGCACCGCCTCTTCTCCGCCCCTCGCCCGTGCGGGCCGAGGCCGAGGGCCGGCATGCAGTACAGTGACCACCGTCGAGTCGATGAAGACGAGGGGGGATGCCTGATGACCACCACCAAGCCGAGTGAGGGCGCGCACACCGGGAAGCCGAACGGAGGCGGCGAGGGGGAGGAGCATCTCCAGCGCGCGCTGAGCAACCGCCACATCCAGCTCCTCGCGATCGGCGGCGCGATCGGTACCGGACTGTTCATGGGGAGCGGCAAGACGATCTCGGTCGCCGGCCCCTCCGTGATCTTCGTCTACATGATCATCGGCTTCATGCTGTTCTTTGTCATGCGGGCGATGGGCGAGCTCCTGCTGTCCAACCTCAAGTACAAGTCGTTCAGCGACTTCGCCGGTGACCTGCTCGGCCCCTGGGCGAGCTTCTTCACCGGATGGACGTACTGGTTCTGCTGGGTGGTCACCGGCGTCGCCGACGTCATCGCGATCGCCGGATACTCCCAGGCCCTCATCCCCGGCATCCCGCTCTGGATCCCCGGCGTCATCGTCATCGGGATCCTCCTCGCGCTGAACCTGCCGACCGTCGCCGCCTTCGGCGAGGTGGAGTTCTGGTTCGCGCTCATCAAGATCATCGCGATCGTCGCCCTGATCGTCACCGGCCTGGTCCTGATCTTCACCGGCTTCGAGCACCCTGCCGGCCGCGCGGACTTCGCCAACCTCTGGAACCACGGCGGCCTCTTCCCGCACGGGTTCATGGGCTTCGTCGCCGGCTTCCAGATCGCCGTCTTCGCGTTCGTGGGCATCGAGCTGGTGGGGACCGCCGCCGCCGAGACCAAGAACCCGCGACGCAACCTCCCGCGGGCGATCAACGCGATCCCGATCCGCGTGATGCTGTTCTACGTCGGCGCGCTGGTCGTGCTGATGGCGGTCACGCCGTGGACCGAGTACCAGGCCGGGGAGAGCCCGTTCATCGCGATGTTCGCGCTTGCAGGCCTCGGCATCGCGGCGACCGTGGTGAACCTGGTGGTGCTGACCTCGGCGCTGTCGAGCGCCAACTCCGGCATCTACTCCACCTCCCGCATGGTCTTCGGTCTCGCGCAGGACGGCGACGCCCCGAAGGTCTTCGCGAAGCTGTCCCGACGCAAGGTCCCCCAGAACGCCCTGTTCCTGTCCTGCGTGCTCCTGCTCTCGGGCGTCGCGCTGCTCTACGCGGGCGAGGACATCGGGACGGCGTTCGACATGGTCACCACGGTCTCGGCCGTCTGCTTCATGTTCGTGTGGACGATCATCCTGCTCAGCTACCTCGCCTATCGTCGCAACCGCGCTGAGGCCGCTGCCTCGTCGGCCTACCGGATGCCGGGCGGCGTCTTCATGGTCTTCGTCGTCTTCGGGTTCTTCCTGTTCGTCCTCTGGGCCCTGACGACGCAGCCGGACACGCTGATCGCGCTCCTGGTGACGCCGATCTGGTTCGTGATCCTCTTCGGCGCATGGATGTTCGTGCGCCGGTCGCCGAACCATCTGGCGCGCCACGCGGCGCACATCCGCCACCTTCGCGCGCCGGGCGGGCAGGAGGGCTGACCCTCAGTCCCGTAGCGCCGCACGGACGCCCGACCCGCCATCGGCGGTCGGGCGTCCGTGCGTCCCGAGGTCATCACCCGCGGGACCACTGCCACTGCCACTGCCACTGCCACTGCCACTGCCACTGCCACTGCGGAGGGAGTGGACCATGCTCTGCAGGATGCGGAACGCGTCCGCCTGCTCGGCCTCGGTCATCCCCGCCAGCATCCTCCTCTCGACGGAGCGGACGGCCGCGGTCGCCGCAGCCAGGCTCCGTCGGCCGTGAGGCGTGAGCCGGGCAGGGAGCACCTTTCCGACGGTTGCCTCCGCGGGCCTGGTGACGGCCCCCTCCCTCTCCAGCGCCTGGAGCAGCACGTTCATCGACTGTCGCGTCACGAAGGCGCCCCGCGCGAGCTCGGAGCTCGACAGGCCGGGACGCTGCGCGAGCAGCTCGAGACAGGAGTAGTGCGTGATGCTCATCCCGAGGGGCCGCAGCACCTCCTCCATCGCAGCGCGCAGAGCGCTCGACGCCTCCTTCAGCAGATACCCCAGCGACGTCTCCAGATCGATGCCCGTATCGCCTTGACTCATGTCAGTATTCTGACATATGGTTGCGCATGTCAGAAAACTGACACAGAGAGAAAGAGCGACACCATGTCCGTCACCGGCCCCGATTTCATCTCCCTTCAGACACAGGATCTCGACGCCTCGCAGGCCTTCTACGAGCGGTACCTGGGTCTCGTCCGCTCGCCGGCCGGCCCTCCTCACGCCGTCGTCTTCGAGACGACGCCGATCGCGTTCGCCCTCCGTGACGTCGTCCCAGGCACGGACCTCGCCTCCGCCGCCCGACCCGGGATCGGCGTCGCGGTCTGGCTCCACGCCACGGACGTCGACGCCATCCACGACGCGCTGGTCGAGGACGGCCACTCGATCGCCGCAGCCCCCATCGACGGGCCCTTCGGCCGGACGTTCACCCTCATCGACCCCGACGGCTACCACGTCACCCTCCACGACCGCGCCTGACCGTCCGAGCGCCGAGGGCGCGCATCAGGGCGCGCCTTCACGGCGGCGTTTGTTTCCGTCCGTGTCGACCCGGCTTCTGCCCGTCCGCACCCGGTTCTACGCTGAGTCGACCGGAACAGACAGAAGGAGTCATCCCGTGAGCACCCCGCAGCCCCGTCTCTCGCCCCTCGAGGTGCGCGGAGGCACGGCCTGCATGTGCGAGCACGGCGACGTCTGCTCCTCCTTCGCGCCGGGTCACGCGCTCCACCTCATCCAGAACCGCCTCGCATCCGCGACACCGCTCGGATGGATCGACGGCATCGTCACGGAGACGGATGCCGCCGCCGGAGTCGTCCGGGTGACGGCGCTCGACGGCGACGCCCACACGGTCTGGAACGCCGGGGGCGCCGCCCTCGACGCCGTTCCCGGCACGCCGGTCGCGCTGCACCTGCGCTGGAACGTGCTGGCGATCGGCCCCCTCCGCTACAACGTCGCCGCTGCCTGATTCGGATCGACCCGGTCCTGCTCAGGACTGACCAGAGCAGGGCCGGGTGGGCCGGGTCAGGATCCGAGTCCCGGTCCGAGCCTGCTCAGGAGCTCAGCTCAGCGATGAACCCCTGCACGTGCTCCTGCAGCCGGAGGATCCGCAGTTCCCTGGCGGTCTCCCTGTCGTACCCTTCGTAAGCGAGTGGGGGAAGCCGCCGAACGGTGGCCGAGCACTCGAAACCGGAGCAGATCAGGGTCCCGATCGTGCCGCCGTTGCGGCCTGCTGTGCCCGCCTTGCGCGCAGCGAAGAACTGGACGTCATGGCGCAGGGTCACATCGTCGCACCACGAGCACTGCGCTCGTGCCAGCACCCGCTGTTCGGCGCGCTGGAGAAGAACCGAGACCACGCCCGCCTCGCCGGAGGAGACGACGTAGGCACGACGCGGCATCTTCGGGTCGGTCCAGCCGAGGAAGTCGAGCCGATCGAAATCGATCTCGGCGAAGCTGGGCGGCAGCGTGAGGGACGAGACCTCCTTGCGGGAGGCGTTGATGAAGGAGGCGCGGATCTCGCGCTCAGTGACGGGAAGCATGACTGTGCTCTCTGAGGAGTGGTGATGTCGCCGCAGCGAACGGCGATGTGAAGGACGGCAGGTCGCCGTTCCGTGGAACGCGATCGCCGAGGCGCGGGCATGACTTGTCGCCCGTGAGTGCTCCGATCACCGGCGACGGGATCCGCCGCCGGCGGGGAATCAGCCTCTGCCGTCGGCACAACGCGCGCCGACGACCTCCTTCCGCGCCCTCAGGGCGCTCACCACAACATGCATCCGTCGAGTCTAGACCAGCCTGCGGTCAGCGGGCCGCGATCATGCTCTCCCGCACCATCGCGCACGCATCCATGCATGCCTGGCAGGCAGCGGCACACATCTTGCACACCTCGCTGTTGTCGGCGTGCTCCATGCACTCGTCCATGCAGACCTGGCACATGGCGATGCAGGCGTCGAGCATCGCCATCATCGCGGCCGGCGTCATCCCCTGCATGCGCATCATCGTCCGCATCATCGTGTTGCACATGTCCGCGCAGTTCATGCACGCGGGAGAGCACGACATCAGCTGCGTCGAGCACACCGTGCACGCCTGCTCGCAGGCCGCACACGCGTCCATACAGGCCTGCATCGCCGCCATGTCCATCTCCATGCCCGGCATCGCGGTCTTCATCGAGTCCATCATCATCGCGTCCATCAGCGTTCCCCTGTCGTCATCGGATCGGCAGACGTCGCGGCTGCCTGAGGCCAGGCTAGCCCTGCCTCGCCGTTCCGTCGATGACGAGATGCCTGGGAATCGAGAGGCGGCGTCCCGTGCAGGCTCGCGCGTAGCGCGGGCCTGCACGGGCGGGCGTAAGCGCGGAGAATCCCGACGCGCACGCGGCGGAGGTCGACGCGCTCGCGCCCCGACACTCTCCCCGGGAGCCTCCGCGTTAACGCAAGAAAGCCACCCATCGCTGGGTGGCTTTCTCTCGAACAAATGCGGAAAGGCCACCCTTCGATGGGTGGCTTTCTCTCGAACAAATGCGGAAAGGCCACCCTTCGATGGGTGGCCTTTCCGTGAAAAGGAGTCCGGCGGTGTCCTACTCTCCCACAGGGTCCCCCCTGCAGTACCATCGGCGCTATGAGGCTTAGCTTCCG
>NZ_JAVDUM010000006.1:0-220038 GCF_031456305.1 Microbacterium resistens | reverse complement strand
AAGGAATTCTCAACCACCAACAAAAAGTCAGTGGACGAGGATAATTTGGCATTTGACAAGTGCACGCTGTTGAGTTCTCAAGGATCGGATGCTCCTGCGTTCCGGCCTCTCGGCCTTCCCTTCAGGGCAACTTCTCTATCTTATCCGTTCCGCTCAGTGCGTCAAATCGACACGCCGTGAGGTTCGGAACCGGATTGATCATCCCGCTTCCGGGACAACCTCTCCAGCTTATCCGTCTCGCTCCGGCTGTCAAATCGACGTCCGGCTCGTGACGGCCACCGTCGGACGCGGACGTCCGATCCCTTCCAAGGAAGAGCTGGTGGGTGATCGCTGCTTGAGGGGAGCTGGGCCTTTCAGCCTCTCGCTCAACCCTTTGGGGCGAACAGGTAATAACTTACGCGGATCCGGCGGAAGGCGGCAAATCGAGCCGCGCGGCCGGGCGTGTCGCCCGACTTCCGAGCGCTATCCGACCTTCGGGATCGGCGTGCTTCGGGCAACGATCCGACCCACTCCGAGACACAGGGCCAAGGTCAGCACCGCCCAGACGGCGCAGGCCGGCGGGAGGACGCGGTAGGCGAGATGCTGCGCCGTGAACTCCGCATCGGGTGCCCCGTAGACCGCGAGCCCGACCAGCCATCCGACCACCAGCGCGAGCGGAAGGCTCAGCCACCACACCATCCGCAGCCACCCCGGCGCCTGTCGCGGAATCGCGCCGGGCCGACGGTGCCGCAGCCAGACCAGCGCCGCGACGGCGAGCAGCAGCAGTCCGAGCGCGCTGGACCCGTGCTGCAGCCACTTGTATCCCGGCAGAGGGCCCCACTGCTCATCGAGCACGGGGAGGAAGGACGTTCCCGTCCTCCCCTCATGGGTGAACTCATCCCAGGCGATGTGACTCGCCACCCCGAGCGCGAGCGCGGCGAGAAGCCAGAGCACGCCTCGGGCGGAGGGGAACGTCTCGCTGAGAACGGTGCGCCCTCGCGCATCCCAGGACTCCGGCAGCCTCCTGGCCAGCCAGGTCGGCGCGAGGGCACGCGAGGCCGGACGCAGCAGCAGCCGCCAGACCAGCAGCAGCCCGAGCGCCACGAGCATCGTGGCCGGCAGCATCCGCAGATCGTGTGCGAAGACGTACGCGGGTCCGTTGAGCCGGACGAAGAGCGGGAGGTCCGGCGTCATCGCCCCGATCGCGATCGCCGCCGGAACCAGCGGAGTCCGCACGAACGGCACCGCGACGATCGCGTGACTCGGCGTGAACGGCATGATCCCCCTCGTCGTCCCTGACGGACCGGCTCTCGATCGGTTCCGCGGTCAGGACACGGGGAGGAGTCCTGCGAGCGTCTTCTTGCCGCGCCGGAGCACGGAGACCCCGCCCGGGAGCGTCAGCCCGACCTCCGCCGCCTCATCGTCCACGCGCACGCCGTCGAGCGAGACGCCGCCCTGCGCGACGGCTCTCCTGGCCTCGGAGAGGCTGGCGACGAGCCCCGTCTCCACGAGCGCATCCACCACAGGGGTCCCGGCGGCGACCCTCGCGTTCGGAAGCTCGTCGAGGGCCGAGCGCAGCGTCGCGGCATCCAGCGTCGACAGATCCCCCTGTCCGAACAACGCATCCGACGCGGCGATCACCGCCGCCGTCGCCTCGGCGCCGTGCACCGTCACGCACACCTCGAGCGCGAGGCGCTTCTGCGCCGCGCGGCGGAAGGGCTCGGCGTCGACGAGCCCCGCGTACTCCTCGATCTCGGCGCGGGACAGGAAGGTGAAGACCTTGAGGCGATCGATGACGTCCGAGTCGGCCGTGCTCAGCCAGAACTGGTACATGCGGTACGGGCTGCACATCTCTGCATCGAGCCAGACGGCGTTGCCCTCGCTCTTGCCGAACTTCGTCCCGTCGCTGTTGGTGATCAACGGCGTCCCGATCGCGTGGACGGACGCTCCCTCGACGCGATGGATCAGATCCGTCCCGCTGGTGAGGTTGCCCCACTGATCGGATCCACCGGTCTGCAGCACGCAGCCGTACTGCCGGTAGAGCTCGAGGTAGTCGAGCCCCTGAAGGATCTGGTAGCTGAACTCGGTGTAGCTGATGCCGGCGTCCGAGTTCAGACGCGCACTCACGGCGTCCTTCTTCAGCATCGTGCCGACGCGGAAGTGCTTGCCGATCTCGCGCAGGAAGTCGATCGCGCTCAGAGGCGCCGTCCAGTCGAGATTATTCACCATGCGGGCGGCGTTCTCGCCCTCGAAGCTCAGGAACCGCTCGACCTGGGCACGCAGGCGCGCCACCCAGTCGCCCACGGTCTCCCGCGTGTTGAGCGTGCGCTCCGCCGTGGGACGGGGGTCGCCGATCAGCCCGGTGGAGCCGCCGACGAGCCCGAGCGGCTTGTGCCCGGCCAGCTGGAGGCGGCGCATCGTGAGCAGCTGCACGAGGTTGCCCAGATGCAGGCTCGGGGCCGTGGGGTCGAACCCGCAGTAGTACGTGATCGGCGGCCCGGCGAGCAGGGCGCGCAGCGCCTCCTGGTCCGTCGACACGTGGACGAGGCCGCGCCAGACCAGCTCGTCCCACACGTTCTCGAACGTGTGGTCGATCGCCGGTTCCGCGGTCGTCAGTTCAGGGTTTGACACGGGATCCAGGCTATCAGCGGCCGAGGCCCGCCCCGGGGCGGTGGCTCTCCCGAGCCTGCGAGGGTCAGGCGGCGGCCCACCAGAGGAGGAACGCCCCGCCGAGCGCCACCACCCAGCTGACCAGGCTCCCGACGAGGAAGTACTCCGCGCGCGTGCCCCCGTCCCCGTCGCGCGAGATCTCCGGGAAGCGGACGATCCCCTTCGCCGCCAGCATGGCCGCCAGCAGCGAGTACGCGCCGGCGAGGGTCAGCAGGAGCACGAGCACCCGTTCGAGAGGACCGATCAGCCGACCGCCCCGGAAGGGGACACCGGAATCGTCCGGATCCTCTGGAGCCGAAGCAGCGTCCGGAGTCGGGGCCGAAGTCGAGTCCGGGGCCGGAGTCGAGTCCGGGGCCGGAGCCGAGACCGAAGTCGAGTCCGGGGTCGAGACCGGGGCCGGAGCGGGGACGGCGTGCTCGCCGACCAGCGCCGCGCGCACGATCACGTTGCCGGTCTCGAGCATGATCGCGAAGACGCCGAGAGCGAGCACGGTGAGGTCGATCGAGACGTCGCCGACCAGCGCGCTCGGCCGCCATCCGGCCCCGAAGACGCCGGCGTCGGATCGTGCCGGGAGCAGGGCGACCGCGGAGACGGCCAGCACGGCGAGCAGCACGGCGGGCCAGAAGGACAGCGGCGCACGCCCCTCACCGGGCATCAGCCACACCCAGAGAGCGCCCACCCCGATGCCGAGCAGTGCCGCAGGCACGGCTCCGGCGAGGACCCCGATGACGAGGATCAGCAGGGCGGCGACCGCGATGCCGATCCAGCGTCCCGTCCCGTGGAGGAACTGCCTCAGCACGTCGGCCGCACCGACCGCGAGCAGCGCGAATCCGGCGAGGATCATGCGCTCCCCCTCCCCCGCAGTGCCTCGAAGCCCATGACGACGGCCGACGATCCCGCGGTCTGCAACGCCTGCGACACCGCGGACTGGCTGATCCCCTCCTTCGCGGCGAGCGCCGCCTGGGTCCGATGCAGGCAGCGGCCGTAGGTGAGCCGGCGCACGCGCCCGGTCATCCCGGCGACGATCTCATCGCGGGCGAGGACGTACGCATTGGCGAGGTCGATGGCGGCGTGCATGCCGTCATCCTCCTCCGGGCCTCCGACGATCCAGGTGCGCGAGGTCGGCACGGCGCGCTGCTGGCGGGCGTGGACGATCTCGATCGCCGAGCGCGCGGCCCACCATCCAGGCCCGTCCTGCAGCCGGGCGGCGTCGGAATCGACCTGCCGGATCTCCCCGACGCCGATCCCGAAGCGCAGATCGTGCCCATCGGGCAACCCGAGCTGGACGAGGAGCAGGGAGGCGAGGGCGTCTCCGAGCGAGGAGTACCGCGCCTGGAGCTCGTCCCCCACCGTCGCATGGAGCGGCTCCACCGCGAGGGGGATGTCCGCCTCGACCCGCGCCACGATGTCGTCGAAGATCTTCTGCGCACCCGAGCGATCACGCAGAAGCCGCGAGCCGACGATGTCGGCGATGACTGCAACACCCATACGATAAGCATATCGCTTATATGTTGTCAAACATAAGGTGTTTACTTATTTTTGCAGGACCATCAGCAGTGCAATCGAGGCCGATGTCTCCCGAGCACGGGCACCCGGCCGGCGGGTGAACGACGAATGCGCGGGAGCGACCGCCCCCCAGAGGCCCCTCCCGCGCATCCGCCGGCGGATCCGGGACCACCGTCGAGATGACGGGGGTCCCGGCCGCGGCATGCCAGCGAAGCTGGCGGCTAGACGATCCCGCGGTCCCGCGTGGGAACCGGGATCGGCGAGACGTAGTCCCCCTTGACATAGAGGCCCCAACGGTAGGTGCCGATGTCGGTGACGTTGGAGAAGCCTTCCAGGGTCGTGGGAACCGCGATCGGCCCCGGCGTCCCGTTCTCGCTGTTGCCCCAGGTCTTGACCGTCCCGTCCGGGAACTTGGCCGCACCGGAGAACTGGCTGAAGACGACGCGGTCGGCGCCTGCCAGCTCGGGGACGAGTGTCGGCGTCGCCGCCGATGCCCCGTTGAGGCCGAGCATGTTCTGCGCGCCCTCCACGTTCGCGTCGCCCCAGACGTAGACGTCGCCCGAGGCGGTCTTCGCCGCGAAGCCGGTGAAGTCGCCCCAGATCTTCTGTACGCCGGAGAGGCCCGGGATGATGGTCGGAGTGGGCGTCGAGCCCGCGTTCATCCCGCTCAGGTTGCGGTCCCCTCGGCCCCAGGTCCAGACGTTCCCGTCCGAGTCGACGGCCTTCACCGACGCCGCGCCGTTGATGTCGACGCCCGCCGCCGCGATGTCGACGATCGTGACTCCAGCGGGGAAAGTGACCGGCGACGCATATTTGTTGTCATCGTTGCTCCCGTCGCCGTTGCCGCCGGCGACACCGTGGCCCCAGGACCACACAGCCCCATCCGCGTCGAGCGCGTAGCCGTTCGTCGGGCCCGTCGCAACCTTGACGATGTTGCTGCCGAGCGGGACTCCCGGCGCTGTGAGCACCGGAGTCGGAGATGTCGTCGCCACCCCGCCGTTGCCGCCCTGTCCCTCCGGGAAGCGAACAGACCCGGTGCTGCTCAGCACCGACCCGTCGGTCTTGAGGATGATGATGCCATCCTCCATCGACTCCGCCTGGGCGACGCTTCCGGCCGGCAGGACCTCCAACGGCGACAGAGCCGGGTGCGGGACGTCGTCCCCGGTGCCGAGCTCGTAGTTCACGTTGCGACCCCAGCCGAGGAGCGCGCCGTCGGTGGTCACCGCGAACCCCTGCGCCGTCCATCCGCCCTGGGACAGGTGCGCGACCGTCTGACCGCTCCGGACGATCACCGGGTAGAAGGAGTCGAAGACCGCCGGCTGGTTGATGCGGAACTGGTTCTCGCTCGGTCCGACGATGCCGGTCGCCTTCTCGTTCCCGAAGAAGGCGTCGTGCCTCCCCAGCGAGTAGAAGCTTCCGGGGCTCACGGTAATCGGAAGGGTGGTCGACGGCACCGTCGGCGCGGAGGTCACCACGGCCGTGATCGTGCTCGGGCCGGCGAACTCGCCGGTCACGCGATTCGTCGTCGGGATCTGGAACGACGACCCGGTCCCGGAGTACACATAAGTAGAGGTGTCGTCCGCGAACTTCAGTCCGGGACCGAGCGTCACCGTCACCGTCTTCAAGCTCGTGTCGGGGCTGCCGTCGGCGAGCTTCACCGTCACCGTCGTGTCGATCTCGCGCGTCACCAGGACATCGTTCAGCTTGTTCGTCACACCGTTCGGCGTGACCTCGATCGTCACGAGCGGGCTGACCGACGCCGCCGCGGCGGGCAGCGCCACCATCGTCGCGATGACGGGAACGGACCAGGCCGCGCCCTTGACTATTGTGCGGCGATGGACTCTCCCCGTCTCCCCCTGCTGGCGATGACCCTCGACTGCGCCCTGTCCGTCCGGAATCGTCACGTCGTTCATTCGTCTCTTCTCATCCTTTTCCATTGCGTTGCGCCGCACATCCCCCAAGGGGCCCTCCGGCGCCGAAGTGCGGTCGCACTCGTCTATTGAGACGTACGAGGCGCCGCACCCTCCGTCCCGGGGATGCAATTCCGGAGCTTTCTGCGCAGATGGCAGGAGCTTTCGGCGGGACAGGTGATACCCCCCACACCTCTCCGTCTCCCTAGACGTACGGAACCTCGACGGACTCCCGCCGCCCGCACCGTGCGGCGGCTGACCATCGCGTCCGCCCTCACCCGCCCGACCCGGACTCTGGATGCAACCTTCCCCATCGCCGCGCACCGCGCGTGAGCCGTCAGCCCTCCCCTCGCTGACCGCGCTCGGCTGGGCGGTGCGCGGAAGGCCTCCGTCCGGCGCATCGGTGGAACTGGCCGAGACCAGGACCTGGACGGCGGCGCGGCTCTGGTCGACGGCCTGCACGCTCGGCTCCCTGCCGCTCCCGGCGGGCACCCATCGCGTCCTCCTCACCATCGACGGAGAAGGGACTCTGCGCACACGCGGGAGCTCTTTCTCCCTGAAGGCGCGGCAGCTCGTCTTCCTGGACGGCGAGGAGCCGACGGTCACCGAGAACGTCGGGCTGTGGGCGAGGTACGAATGGCACCTCCGGAGCCCTCTCCTGCGAAGCCCTCCCTTCGCCGATCATCTGGCCATCCCCCTGGAGATCGACGATGGGCACCAGCAGCTGCTCGCGGCGGCGACGAACGTGACGGCCGTCGCGCCGGGACTCGCCGACGGACCCGGCGCTCCGTTCCTCCTCGACATGCTCACCGCGATGCTGTCCGCCGCGGTCACCGACAGCGTCGGCGTCCCGACCACGCTGTCCCCCGCCCAGGCGGCGCACTTCCGCGAGGCGCTACTGCTGATCGATCAGCACCACCGCGACAGCTCGTTCTCGGTCCAGACGCTCCTGCGCCGCATGTCGCTCTCGAAGTCCACGCTCCACAGCGTCTTCGCCGCGGCCGAGTCCACGCCCCGGCAGCAGCTCGAGGCGCGGCGCGCGTCGTCCGCCCTGTCCGAGCTGAACACGAACCCTGCACGGGGCAAGCAGACTCTCGGGGAGATCGCACGACGATCCGGCTTCGCGTCGATACGCCAGATGCAGGACGCGCTGTCCCGGAACCCGGCCCTCCCCCCGAGGGCTCGGGAAGACAGGTCAGCGCGGGAGCGGTCGTAGCCCTCGGCGGCCGCGGCGCTCACGGGAAACGAAGAAACCCCCTCACCAGGAGGGGGCTTCTGTGGCGGTGACGGTGGGATTTGAACCCACGGTAGGGGGTTACCCTACACAACTTTTCGAGAGTTGCACCTTCGGCCGCTCGGACACGTCACCGCGGAAGAGTTTACGCGACGGCGGGGTCGAGCGCGAATCGACCGTCCCGATCGACACGACCCTCAGCCCCCGACACTCAGCCCTCAGCGCGTCGCGCTCACCATGCCACGGTGACCTCGGCGTGCGCGCGGAGGATGTCGGCCGTCGTCCCCGCGGGCGCCCGGCCGATCCCGCATTCGGTGGCGACGCCGAAGACGGGCGCGTGCGGCAGCGCGGAGGCGATCCTCCGCTCGGCGCCCTCCGCGCCGTCCTCACGGTGCACGAGACCGAGGTACAGCTCCGTCCCGGCGTCGAGCCGGAGCCCGTCGAGCGGGGCGAAGTAGGCGTCGTCGTCGCGCTCGATCGGGACGGGGAGGTGCAGCCAGGCGAGCGGGCGCTCCACGGCGTCGGCGACCGCGTTCGCGAAGCGCACGAGGTTCGCCGCGTCCACGGGCTCGGCGAAGTGATGCTCCCCCGCATCCCCGTAACAGAGGTGGACACCGATCTCGACGTCGGCGGGCACGGCCGACACCAGCGCGACGAGGCGTGCGACGAGGCCGTCGAAGGGATCGCCCGGCCACCAGGCGTCCATGACGCGTCCGTAGCCGGCGGCGCTCTCGATGATCCCCATCTCGCTCGCCACGTCCCACTGGATCGCGAGGTCCTCGGCCGGGATCGCCGCGAGGATGTCGGCGACCTCACGGAGGATCGCCGCGGTGTAGACCGGCTCGATCGCCGTACGGTCCTCGCCCGCGAAGAAGGAGGCGACGACCGCCAGCGGCGTGGGCAGCGACACCTGGAACCGCATGTCGTCGGCGACGACGCCCTCAGCGCGCAGGCGCAGGAAGACCTCGTACGAGTCGCGAGCGGCCGAGGCATAGCCGAGCGCCGGCAGCCGGATGCCGGCGGCGTCCACCCCGTCGGCGATACGCAGTGGGCGGGCATCGAGCCCGGCGCCGAACGGGATCGGCTCCGCGCCGACCCGCTCGATCCCCTCCGCCTCCCCGAGCACGTCGGGCTGGAACATGATCCAGTGGAACCGTTTGCCCACCTCGCCGTCCGGGATCCGCTTCAGCCGCGTCCCGAGGAACTCGACGGCCGTGCGCATGGTGGTCTCGGCGTCGTCGTGGTTCACGCTGCCGACGAGGAGGGCTCCCTGGGGCTGAGTCATCCGTCCAGCGTATCGATCGGCGGTTTTGCACGGCGACGCCCCGGGACGTTCGGCGGCCACGCGGTTAGGATGGCCTAAGTACGTCGACGAAGGGAGCCGCCGCCGTGGCCCACATCCGCTCGCACGCCCTGGACGAGACGGGGTACGTCGTCCTGGACCGGTACGACCAGACCACCGATCCCGCCGAATGGTTCGATCTCGAGTACGTGCCGTGGCGATCGTCCGGCATCACGCGCTTCGCGCCGCTCGCCAGCTACGCCGGCGACCTGGAGTGCAACGGCTTCTGGAACCACACTCCTCCGCGCCCGGACAAGGACGGCGTGTGGATCCCGCGGCAGGCGACCGCGGCGCCGACCCTCGTGCGGCGGGCAGAGGAGGCCGGCGCCAACATCGGCCGCTGCCGCGTGATCGAGCTGCAGCCCAACACCTACGCCGATGCCGTCTACAACCTGCATCAGGACGACAACAACCGTCTCAACGAGGAGGGCGGCTGGGTCGTCCGCGGCTTCCTCAACCTGACCGACGACCCGGAGTCGCTGCTCATCCTCCGCTCCGACCGCTTCGACCCCGCGACGGAGATCCGGCTGCCGCTGCCCGCCGGCTCCCGCATCGTCGTCGACACCCAGCGGTTCTGGCACGCGGTCTGGCATCGGGGCGTCGCGCCGCGCTACGCCCTGATCGCGTCCTGGACGTCCGGGCCCGAGCTCGACGCGTACATCTCCTCGAACCACGGCGACCCCCACCCGGTCTCGGTCCACCTGGACGAGGCTCTCGTCGAGGAGGGCCAGCGCGAGCTGCATCGCCGGATCGAGGAACGACGCCGCATCTTCGAGGCGCAGGGCATCACGATGGAGCCGCCGGAGCCCCTCTGGCCCTGAGCGCCGCCGCCGTGCTGTCGGCCGAGTACACGGATGTCGGCCCGAATCCCGGATATCGGCCGACAGAGTTGAAAAGGGCCGACAAAGTGTGAGCGGGCCGACGCTGTGAACAGGCCGACGCCGCGTGCACAGTCTGACTGCGTGAACCACCGACGCCCACAGGACCAGCCCGGGACGGCTCACGCGGGTCAGACCGTGCGGCCCTCGGCGATGCGGATCACGCGGTCGACCGACCCGTCGGGCGGTGCCACGTGCGAGATCAGGATGACGGTCTGGCCGTCTGCGGCGTCGAGCAGGTCCCGGAGCAGCGCGTCCGAGGTCGCCGGGTCCACCCCGGCGGTCGGCTCGTCGAGCACCAGCACCGGGAAGCCGCGCAGCAGCGCGCGGGCGAGCGCGATCCGCTGCCCCTGCCCGCCGGAGACGAGGGCGCCGCGTTCGCCGACCCTGGCATCGAGGCCTCCGCGCTCGCGGACCCAGTCGGCCAGGCCGACCCGGGCGAGCACCGCGAGCAGCTCGTCGTCGGTCGCGGTGTCGCGCGCGAACAGCAGGTTCTGCCGGATGTCCTCGTCGAACAGCTGCGGCGACTGCTCGCACAGGCCGACGATCCGGCGGAGCTCCGGGCCGCGCATCCTCCCCGCATCGACACCGCCGAGCCCGTACTCGCCCTCGAACCGCAGGAATCCGACGAGCACCGCCGCGAGCGTGGACTTGCCGGCGCCGCTCGATCCCGTCACCAGCACCCGTTCGCGGGCACGTACGTCGAGGTCCACGCCGTCGAGCGCCGGTCGGCCTGATCCGGGCCAGGTCGCCCGAAGCCCCCGCAGCCGAAGATCGGGATGGGCAGCGGGCACCATCTCGGGATCGCCCTCGTCGCCGCGCACCTCCGGCGGGACCGAAGAGGGCAGGGCATCGTGGATCCGGGTCGCGCTCGCCCGCACGCCCCGCCAGGCGGACGCCGCCTGCGGCACCGCGCCGAACACCTCGAAGACGGCCATCGGCAGCAGCACCGCGACGGCGAACCACGGCGCGTCCGCGGCGCCGCCGGGTTGGCCGGGTGCTGCGGCGGCGAGCGCCCAGATCGATGCGGCTCCGGCTGCCACCGAGACCACAGACGCCGACAGCGCCTGCGCGAGAGCCGCCCGGGTGATCGTCCGCCGCAGCGCCGCGTCCGCGGAACGCACGCGCTCCCGAGCCTGCCCCTCGACCCCGTAGGCGAGGAGGACGTCGAGACTCGCGAGCTCGTCCGTCAGCGCTCCGGCCAGCTCCGCGCGGCGGAGCGCGATGGCGCGTTCCGCCCGATCGCCCGCCACCCGCCCGAAGAGCACTGCCCCGAGCGCCGCGAGGACCAGGCACACGGCGAGCGCCAGCGCCGCCGTCGGCGAGATCAGGGCCATCACGCAGACGGAGGCGAGGGCGACGATGCCGCCGGTCACGAGCGGCTGCACCACCCGGAGCGGCAGGTTCTGCAGGTTCTCCACATCGTCGACGAGAGCGGAGAGGACGGCGCCGCGGTCCGTCCGCCCGAGGCCCGCCGGCGAGAACGGGATCAGCCGCCGGACGATGCCCGCACGCAGACCGGCGAGCCGGCGGAGAGCTGCATCGTGCCCGGTGAGCCGCTCGAGATAGCGGAACACCGCTCGGGAGACGGCGAAGAACCGCACGCCGACCACCGCGACCGACAACGGCACGAGGGAGTCCACCAGCGAGGCGCTGACGATCAGCCATCCGCTCACGAGCAGGAGCGACACGGCGGCGGCCGCCGAGAGGACCCCGGAGGCCAGCGCCGGGAGGAAGCGCGACGTCTCGGGCATCGCACTGCGCAGGAGTCCACGGACGGACGTGTCGAACGGCGGCCGGACGGGCTCCTGGGTCGGCGGCTGGACGGGATCCTCGGCCGACGGCTGGATGTCGCGGGCGGGCTCCTGATCGGGCGCCTGGGCGGGTTCCCCGGCGGCAGCGGCGTGTGGATGCGGCTCCGGATCCGCAGCGGACCGCTCGGACGCGGTGCCCGCGATGCCCGCGGGTTCCTGCCCGATCTCGACGATGTCGTCCGCGATCGCCCGGGCGGAACGCCGGTGCGAGACGAGCAGGACGATCGCGCCGGCGTCGGCCGCTGCACGCACCGACCGCCACAGCCGCCCCTCGGTCTCGGCGTCGAGAGCGCTCGACGGCTCATCGAGCGCGAGCACCGCGGCCCCCGCCTCCAGCCGATGGAACGCCCGTGCCACCGCGACGCGCTGCGCCTGTCCTCCGGAGAGACCCGCGCCCTGCACGCCGAGCTCCATGCCGGGATCGAGGGTTCCCGCCCCCGCGGCGGCGAGCGCCGCGCGGACCGCCCGCGGATCCGGATCGTCCACGCCGAGCGCGACGTTGGCGGCGATCGTCCCGCGGATGAGCCCGGGCTGCTGCCCCGCCCAGGCCAGCCACGTCGACGCCTCGATCCCGCGCAGATCCCGTCCGTCCAGCTCCGCGACGCCCCGGTACGGCGCCGCTCCGCGCAGCGCAGCGACGAGGCTGGACTTGCCCGCCCCGCTCGGCCCCTCGATCACCGTCACCCGGCCCGGCCGGGCGACGAACGAGACCGGCGGCAGGCCACGGACCGACACCTCCCGAAGGACCAGCCCGCGTCGCCCCCCATCGTCGCGATGCCCGCCGTCGTCGGGATGCCCGCCGTCGTCGCCGACGGGCACGGCGGATCCCGACGCACCGGCCCCGGCCACAACCCCGGCACCGGCACCGGCCACAACCCCGGCACCGGCCCCGGCATCGGCCCCGCCCTCGGCACCCGCATCCGCGCCCGCCTCGTCCAGGACCGCGAAGACGTCCTCCGTGGCGGCGACGCCCTCGGCCGCCGCATGGAACTGGACGCCCACCTGCCGGAGCGGCAGGAACGCCTCGGGCGCCAGCAGCAGCACGAACAGCCCAGGGCCGAGGGACATGTCGCCCGCGAGCAGCCGGAACCCGACCGCCACCGCGATGATCGCCACCGCGAGGGAGGAGAGCAGCTCCAATGCGAACCCGGAGAGGAAGGAGAACCGGAGCACGCGCATGGTCTCGCGGCGGTACTGCTCGGCGGTCTCCTGCATCCGTGCGGCCGCGCGATGCTCGCGCCCGAACAGCCGCAGCGTCGCGAGCCCCTGCACGGTGTCGGCGAACCGCGCGGCGAGCTGTTGCAGCACCGTGAGCTGGCGGCGCTGCACCGCACGGGTGGCGATGCCGATGAGGATCAGGAAGAGCGGGATCAGCGGGAGCGTGAGGACGGCCGTCAGCCCGCTCGGCCAGTCCTGCGACCACATGACGAGCACGATCACCGGCGTCGCGACCGCGGTCAGCACGAGCTGCGGGATGTATCGCGAGAAGTACGGGTCGAGGGCGTCGAGCCCGTGACCTGCGGTCACCGCGAGCGCGGCCTGGTTGCGCCGCCCGAGCCATCCCGGCCCCAGTCTCCCTATCGCGTCCAGGAGCGCCGAGCGGAGCTGCGCCCCGGTGCGCGCAGCCGCCCGTGCGCCCCAGGCCTCCGCGAGCCAGAGGAGGAGACCGCGGGCCAGCACGATCACCGCCAGCCAGCCGAGGGTCCCGCCCTCCACCGGCCGCCCCTCCGCGACCCCGGTGATCGCGTCGGCGAGGAACCAGGAGAAGGCGATCGTGACCGCGGTCTGCGCGAGTGCGATCACCGCCGAGGCGCCGAGATAGACCCGTGCCGCCGGAGCGTAGCGGAGCAGGCGCGGGTCGACCGGCTTCATTGGACCCTGCCTCCCCCGGGACGCGACGAGCCCCGCGGACCGGCGTCGGCCGGCCGCGGGGTCTCGTTCGGGCGCGGACTCACGCGTGCGCCGGAGCGGCCTCGATCGAGGCCCTCGTGACGCGCTTGCGGAACACCCAGTAGGTCCAGGCCTGGTAGGCGAGCACGAGCGGCATCGCGACGAGGGCCGTCCAGCTCATGATCTGCAGCGTGTACGGGGTGCTCGACGCGTTCGCGGTCGTCAGGCTGTTCGCCGGATCCATGGTGGAGGGCAGCACGTTCGGGAACAGCGCGGCGAACAGCATCGCGACGGCGGCCATGATCGTGACCATCCCTGCGATGAACGCCCATCCCTCCCTCTTCAGCGCGGAGAGGACCGCGGAGGCGATCAGCGCGACCGCGGCGATCGCACCGCAGACGATCGCCGCCGGCAGCAGCGAGGGCCGTCCCGCCGCGATCACGATGGTCCAGACGACGGTCCCCGCGGCCACGAGGACCGTCGGCACGGCCGCCCGCTTCGCGAGCCGCCTGGCGTCCGCCCGCACCCGGCCGTCGGCCTTGAGCGCGACGAAGTACAGCCCGTGCAGGAAGAAGAGGAGCAGGGTCGTCACGCCCACGAGCAGTCCGTACGGGTTCAGCAGCGTGAGGATGCTCCCCCGGAACACGTGGTTCTCGTCCAGCGGGACGCCCTGCACGATGTTCCCGAAGGCCACGCCCCACAGCAGCGCGGGGACGACCGAGCCGATCACGATCATGCCGTCGAAGCGACGCTTCCAGCGCGAGTCCGGGCGCTGATGCCGGTACTCGAACGAGACGCCGCGGGCGATGAGCGCCAGCAGGATGAGCAGCAGCGGGAGGTAGAAGCCGCTGAACAGCGAGGCGTACCACTCCGGGAACGAGGCGAACAGGCAGGCGCCGGCGACGATCACCCACGTCTCGTTGAGGTCCCAGACCGGGCCGATCGTGTTGATCACCTGCCGCCGGGAGACGTCGTCCTTCCCGAGGAAGGGCAGCGACATCCCGACGCCGAAGTCGAAGCCGTCGAGCACGAAGTATCCGATGAAGAGGAACGCGACGATCCAGAACCAGAGTGTGGCGAGGTCCATATCCATTCCTTCCGATCAGTAGACGACCGACGGCACGCCGCCGGGCTTCCCGGAGTCCGCGGACTCGTCCGGCTTCTCCGTCGTGTCAGGGCCCTTCTGCGCGGCCTTCACGATGAGCCGGATCTCCACCACGGCGAGCGTGGCGTAGATCGCCGTGAACGCGATGAGCGAGATCAGCACCTCCAGCCCGCTGACACCCGGCGAGACGCCGTCCTGCGTGGTCATCAGGCTGAACACGATCCAGGGTTGTCGGCCCATCTCGGTGAACACCCAGCCCATGACGTTGGCGGCGAGCGCGAGCGGGAACGACCAGATCGCGATCTTCCACATCCAGGGCGCCGGTGCCCTCTTGGCGCTCTTCCGGGTGATCCACAGCCCGACCAGGGCGATGAAGGCGTGCAGCACGCCGAGGCCGATCATCCAGCGGAAGGCCCAGTAGGTGATCCACAGGACCGGGGTGAACTCGGTAAGCCCGGTGTCGGCGAACCTCGTCGCGTACTCGGCGTTGAGGTCGTTGATGCCGTGCACGCACCCGTCGACCGTGTGCGTCGACAGCAGGGAGAGCAGGTACGGCACCCGGATCGAGAACAGATCGGTCTTGCCATCCGGGGTCCCCAGCGTGAACAGGCTGAACGCGGCATCCGGCCCGCAGACGGTGTTGAAGGTCGCCTCCGCCGCCGCCATCTTCATCGGCTGGGTCGCGTACATCGCCAGCCCCAGCTGGTCGCCGGTGAGCGCGACGCCCGCGGTGGAGAAGATCATGGCCCAGAGGCCGAACTTCAGCGAGATGCGCATCGTGTCGAAGTGCCGGCCGCGGGAGAGGTGCCATGCCGAGACGGAGATGACGACGCCGGCCGCGAACATGAAGGCGCCGAAGATCGTGTGCGGGAACGCCGCCAGCGCCACCGGGTTGGTGAGGAGGGCTCCGATGTCGACGAGCTCCGCCCTGTTCGTCGCGGCGTTGTACTCGTAGCCCACCGGGTTCTGCATGAACGCGTTCGCCGCGATGATGAAGTACGCCGACAGGATGCTGCCGACCGCGACGCACCAGATCGTGAGCAGGTGCAGCTTCGGGCTGAGCTTGTCCCATCCGAAGATCCACAGGCCGATGAAGGTCGCCTCGAAGAAGAAGGCGAGCAGCCCCTCGAAGGCGAGCGGGGCGCCGAAGACGTCGCCGACGAAGCGGGAGTAGTCGGACCAGTTCATCCCGAACTGGAACTCCTGCACGATGCCGGTGACCACGCCCATCGCGAAGTTGATGAGGAAGATCTTCCCGAAGAAGCGCGTGAGGTGCAGGTACTCGACCTTGGCGGTGCGGACCCACATCGTCTGGAAGATCGCGGAGACCGTGGCCATGCCGATCGTGAGCGGCACGAACAGGTAGTGGTACACCGTGGTGAGCCCGAACTGCCATCGGGACAGCACCAGGGGATCAAGCCATTCCATGCAGGACTCCTTCTCTCGCCCTTCCGTCACGCTAGCGGCGGCCCTCTCCGAGGGACAGCGCCCGCCGCCGTGGATAACCGCTACGCCGCCGGGACCTCCGCGACGCCCTGCCGGGACTCCTCGCCCCGATAGCCCAGCTGCACCGTGCACTCCTGCGGGCGAGGGGCATCGCGCACGCAGTCCGCCGTGAGCGGCCCGCCTGCCTCGGCGAGGACGCCCTGCATCAGCCCGAGGTGGACCCGGCAGAGCACCGGGCGGTGCTCTGGCCGCGCCGCCGCATGCGGGCACGGCGAGAGCTCGATCCTGAGCCCTTCCTCGTCGACGACCGGCTCGAAGCCGCTCTCCTCGAGGTGCTCCACGAGGGCGTCGAGCTGATAGGTCGCATCGCGCCCGAGCTCGGACTCGCCGGTGCGCAGCAGCCGCCGCATGAGGTCGCCCCGCTGGGCGGCGGCCGACACCTTCCGGCGTGCGACGGGGCTCGATGCGTCCGGCGCGCCCGTGGCGGCGCTGTAGAGCGTGCGCGGACGCCCTCGGGTCGTGCGCCGCTCGGTCGAGGGGATCACGTACCCGCCCTCGATCAGACGCTGGAGGTGCTCGCGGACCGTGTTGGCGTGCAGGCTCGTGGCGGCGCAGAGCTCCCCGATCGTGCGCGGGGAGCGGGACTGCACCAGGTGGAGGATCCGCACCCGGGAGTAGCTCGAGATCGGCCCGCAGACGGGCCCGCCGTTGGCCATGAACTCATTATCTCCGGGCCGCGACACGCCGAACAGCCGTCGCGCCGTGAATAATGCCCCCGACGATAGGCGTTCCGGATCGTCACGATTCCGCTTCCGGATCGGACGCCCGTTGGGGTGGGGGCGGCCTGTCGGCCTGTCGGCCTGTCGGTCTGTCGGTCTGTCGGCCTGTCGGCCTGTCGGCCTGTCGGTCTGTCGGTCTGTCGGTCTGTCGGTCTGTCGGTTTGTCGGTTTGTCGGTTTGTCGGTTTGTCGGACGATCGCACCGCCGTCGGCCCGTATGGCTGAATCGGGCCGACATCCTGTCAACCATCCGACGGGATGCACAAGGTCCAACGGAATGAACAAGTCCGACGGACTGGACAGAAAGCCGATGACCCTCCAACCCGCGCGACCGTGGGCGAGCCGCCTCCGGTGTCGGTGGGCGCGGCTAGCCTGAGTGGATGGCCACCCGTCGCACCACCTCCGCGTACGTCTGCACCGAGTGCGGATGGACGACGGCCAAGTGGGTCGGCCGATGCGGCGAGTGCCAGCAGTGGGGCACCGTCGTCGAGCAGGCGGCGCAGACGGGGATCGTGCGTCAGGTCGCGGCCGTGGCTCCCTCCTCCGCCCGCACGGCGCGCCCCATCACCTCCCTCACCACGGAGGAGTCCCCTCGCCGATCGAGCGGCGTCGCCGAGTTCGATCGCGTGCTGGGCGGCGGGATCGTGCCGGGCGCCGCGATACTGCTGAGCGGCGAGCCCGGCGTCGGCAAGTCGACGCTGCTGCTGGAGGTCGCCGCGGCCGGTGCCCGCTCGGGCCGACGGGTGCTGTACGCGAGCGCGGAGGAGTCGACGGCGCAGGTGCGCCTGCGGGCCGAGCGGACCGGTGCGCTGCACGACGAGCTGTACCTGGCCAGCGAGACGGACCTCGCCACGATCCTCGGCCACATCGACGAGGTGCGACCCGAGCTGGTCATCGTCGACTCCGTGCAGACGGTCGCCTCCTCGCTCTCCGACGGGGCGGCGGGGCAGCCCAGCCAGGTGCGCGAGGTCGCCTCCACGCTGATCCGGATCGCCAAGGACCGCGGGCTGCCGATCATCATCGTGGGTCATGTCACCAAGGACGGCCAGGTCGCCGGCCCCCGGGTGCTCGAGCATCTCGTCGACGTGGTGTGCCACTTCGAGGGCGACCGGCAGACCTCGCTCCGTTTCATCCGGGCGCTGAAGAACCGGTTCGGCCCCACCGACGAGGTGGGGTGCTTCGAGATGACGGGGGCGGGCATCGCCGAGGTGCCGGACCCGAGCTCGCTGTTCCTCTCCCGCGGCCGGCCGGAGCCGGGCACGTGCGTCGCCATCTCCCTGGAAGGCCGCCGCGCGCTCCCGGTCGAAGTGCAGGCGTTGACGATCCCGACGTCCGCCCCCAACCCGCGCCGCGTCGTGAACGGGCTCGACGCCTCCCGGGTGGCGATGGTGCTGGCGGTGCTGGAACGCCGGGCCGGGGTGAAGACCAGCGACCAGGACGTGTATGTCTCGACCGTCGGCGGGGTGCGCTTCACCGAGCCCGCCGCCGACCTCGCCATCGCGATCGCCGTGGCCGGGACACTCACGAACAACGCCGTCCCGCGCACGCTCGCCGCGGTCGGGGAGCTGAGCCTCGCCGGCGAGGTCCGTCCGGTCACGCAGGCGAGCCAGCGCCGCACCGAGGCCGCACGCCTCGGCTATGCGCACGTGGTCGATGACCGCTCCGGTACGCTCCGAGGGGCAATCGCCGATGTCCGATCGCACTCGACGACGCGGCGGCGGGACGAGGACATCCCCGCGTTCTGAGGCCCGCGCGCCTTCTGAGGCTCGCGCGGTCGTCCCTGAACACCCGATGCGACCATCGGAGGCGGACATGGATGCGCGATCCGGACACACCTGATCCGGACACGGATGCACGACTCGGACACACCTGATCCGGACACGGAAGCACGACTCGGACACGGGTGCACGACTGATTCGCCGTGGGCCTCGTGCGTCCGTGCTCTGATCGTGCAAATGAACCGAGGAGCCCAGACCCGACCTGATCTGACCTGACCTGACCTGACCTGACCTGATCCAACCTCGAGCCGGCTCAGTCCTGTCCCAGCCTGTCCCGTCCCTCGGCCTGTCCCGCCCCTCGGTCTGCCCGGCGCTGGTCAGGCCCCGGCGTCGAGGGCCTTCAGGAGCTCCTCGGGCGGGGCCTGCATCGGGTGCGGACCCGCGATGTCGAGGAACACGGTCGTGATCTCGCCGCGGTGCGTGCCGAGGAAGGACCGGAGCCACGACGGTGAGTAGATGCCGACACCCGGCGGGAGGTTCGCGGGCTTGTGCTTCGCGTCGCTGAACAGCAGCAGCGCGACGTCACCGGACGCCGGGTCGCGGTAGGTCCAGACCTCACCGCCGTCGAGCGGGTTGTCCCTGGCACCGGGGCGGATCAGCGGGACGACCGTGTTCCCGTTGCGGAGGGCCAGCGCGACCGCCGCGATGTCCTGCTTCTCCAATGCCTGGGCGAGCGCCTCGGAGCGGAACTCCTCAGGGGCTGGCGCCTTCTTCTTCGCCTTCTTCGCGGACATCCGTCCAGCCTAGGCGACCGCGGATCCGCGCCGGAGAAGAGGCGGGCCCTCTCGAGTCGACCATTGGGGACTGGGTTACTCGAGAGGGCCCTCGAAGTTCCGCGGATGGATGTCGATGCGCTGGGGACGCTGAGAAACCGACGCCACTGGGGATGGCTCCATCCGATGCTCGGAACCGCGATTCATGGTATCCCAAATCCAGGAACCTGTCACGAGAACCGTCCGGACTTTCGTCGGACCCGACGCGACCACCCGGGTCAGTTCAGGATGAACTGCGCGGTCCCTGCACTCTCGAAACCACCGATCGACACGGCCACGTGGTACGTCGAGCCGCCGCCCGGCGCCTTCGGCCGGTCCGGCGCACCACAGGTCTCAACGCTGGACCTGGTGCGATCCCAGGCGACCGGGGCGGAGCTGGCCACGGTCGAACCGGCCTTGAGCGTGACCACCATGTCACTCGGGTTCTGCTGGCAGTCGGTCGATCGCCACCACACGTCCGCGCCGCTGGACACCGTGAACGCCTGAGTGGTCGTGCCGACGTTGAGCGTGCAGTCGGTCGAGCCGGAGTTCGTGAGGGAGATCGACAGCTGAGGCTGCACATCGGAGGCGTAGGACTCCGCATCGGTCACCGCCTTGACCTGGACGTCCTTCGCCGCGCACGCCGCGATCGACCCGTCAGCCGGAGGAGGCGTCGCACCGGGATCGGCCGTCGGCCCTGCGGCCGGCGTCGTCGCCGGCGTCGTCGGTGCGGGCGTCGTCGGTGTCGGAGTCTTCTCTGCGGGCGAGGTGGAGGAGGCCGTGGGCGCGGGCGCGTTCTGTGCCCCGTCGGCCCAGGACCGGGCGATGATGCTCCACACGAGGACGATCAGGATCACGAGCACCACGATGAGCCCGCCGAAGAACACGATGCGACGCCGCCGGTAGACCGCGGCCGACTGTCGAGGGCTCATGCCTCCAGGCTACGTCGCGGGACCCTCGTCTCCTCGGCGACGCCCCGCGATACGGCGAGCGCCGTCAGAGCTGCTTAAGCATGCGGGTGTTGCCCAGGGTGTTGGGCTTGACGTGCGCCAGGTCGAGGAACTCGGCCACGCCCTCGTCCCCGCTGCGGAGAAGCTGAGCGTAGACGTCCGAGTCGACGACCTGCTCGCCGATGGGCGCGAACCCGCGTCGAGTGAAGAACTCGACCTCGAAGGTGAGGCAGAAGAGGCGCGTGAGCCCGATGTCCCTGGCGTTCTCCTCGAGCCGACCGACGATGGCCCCGCCCACGCCGTGGTGCAGCCAGTCCTCGCGGACCAGGAGCGTGCGCACCTCGCCGATGTCCTCCCACATCACATGCAGCGCGCCGCAGCCGATCAGGATGCCGTCGCTCTCGGCGACCACGAACTCCTGCGTCGCGCCGTACAGCACCGCGAGATCCTTGCCGAGCAGGATGCGCCGCTCGACCAGCGGCTCCAGCAGCGCGGTGATGGACCGGATATCGGCAGCACGCGCCGGCCGCACCACATACTCGCTCACGTATCCAGCCTAGATCCGCATGCCCCGCTCCTCCGCGTCTCCGCCCGACCGCGTGTCCGGCCGACCGCGTCTCCGGCCGACCGCGTGTCCGGCCCGGCGCGTGTCCCACTTCTCGGCATTCGTGTCCCACTTCTCGGCGACCGTGTCCCGATTTCCGCTGCAGAACGGCCATCGAACAACCAAAAGTGGGACACAGGCTGGCGGGACACGGCCAGGCCAGACACGGCCAGGTGGGAACCGGCCAGCCGGGGCACAGCCAGGCGAGACACAGCCAGGCAGAAACAGGCCAGCCCGGCAACGGGGAACAGACCCGGGGGACGACAGAGGGGCGGATGCCGAAGCACCCGCCCCTCCGCTGTATCAGCGCGTCACTCGCCGCTGGCGACCGCCAGGTCGGGCGTCGCGGAGATCTCGCCACCGGTGTTGATCCCGACGGAGACCTTCTCGCCGCGCGGTCCGTGCTCGAACGCGAACTCGCCGTCCACGACGTCGACCTTCACGTGGTCGCCGGAGTTGAGCTCACCGTGCAGGATCTTCTCCGACAGGCGGTCCTCGACCTCGTGCTGCATCGCGCGACGCAGCGGACGGGCACCGAGCGCGGGGTCGAACCCGATCTCGATCAGACGCTCCTTGGCGGCCTGCGAGAGCTCGATCGTCATGTCGCGGTCGAGCAGACGGTCACCCAGGCGCTTCGTGAACAGGTCCACGATCTGCACGAGCTCGGACTTGCTCAGCTGCGGGAAGACGATGATGTCGTCGACACGGTTGAGGAACTCGGGCTTGAAGTGCCGCTTCAGCTCCTCGTTGACCTTGCCCTTCATCCGGTCGTAGCTGGTGGAGCTCTCGCCCTCCGCCTGGAATCCGACCGGCCCACCGGCGATGTCACGCGCACCGAGGTTGGTGGTCATGATGATCACGGTGTTCTTGAAGTCCACGATCCGGCCCTGGCCATCGGTCAGGCGGCCTTCCTCGAGGATCTGCAGGAGCGAGTTGAAGATGTCGGGGTGGGCCTTCTCGATCTCGTCGAAGAGGACCACGGAGAACGGCTTGCGCCGCACCTTTTCGGTGAGCTGTCCGCCCTCCTCGAAACCGACGAATCCCGGAGGGGCTCCGAACAGCCGCGAGACCGTGTGCTTCTCACCGAACTCGGACATGTCGAGCGAGATGAGAGCGGCCTCGTCGTCGAAGAGGAACTCCGCGAGCGCCTTGGCGAGCTCGGTCTTTCCGACACCCGTGGGGCCGGCGAAGATGAACGAGCCCGAGGGCCGCTTCGGGTCCTTGAGACCGGCGCGCTGACGACGGATCGTCTTGGACAGCGCGGCGATCGCCTCCTCCTGGCCGATGACCCGCTGGTGCAGGGCCCTCTCCATGAAGACGAGGCGGCTGGACTCCTCCTCCGTGAGCTTGAACACCGGGATGCCCGTGGCCTGCGCCAGCACCTCGGCGATCAGTCCCTCATCGACCACGGCCTGCGTGGCGACGTCACCGGCACGCCACTGCTTCTCCAGGCGCAGCCGCTCGGCGAGCAGCTCCTTCTCCTGGTCGCGCAGCGAGGCGGCCTTCTCGAAGTCCTGCTCCTCCGAGGCCTGCTCCTTCTCCTCGCGGACCTTGGCGATCCGGTCGTCGAACTCGCGCAGCTCCGGCGGGGAGGACAGGATCGACAGGCGGAGGCGGGCTCCGGCCTCGTCGATCAGGTCGATCGCCTTGTCCGGGAGGAACCGGTCGCTCACATAGCGGTCGGCGAGGTTCGCCGCCGCGACGATCGCACCGTCGGTGATCTGCACCTTGTGGTGCGCCTCGTACCGGTCGCGCAGCCCCTTGAGGATGTTGATCGCGTGCGGCAGGCTCGGCTCGTTCACCTGGATCGGCTGGAACCGGCGCTCCAGCGCCGCATCCTTCTCGAAGTGCTTGCGGTACTCGTCGAGCGTCGTGGCGCCGATCGTCTGCAGCTCACCGCGCGCGAGGAGCGGCTTCAGGATCGACGCGGCGTCGATCGCGCCCTCCGCGGCGCCCGCACCCACGAGGGTGTGGATCTCGTCGATGAAGACGATGATGTCGCCGCGCGTGCGGATCTCCTTCGTGACCTTCTTCAGGCGCTCCTCGAAGTCACCGCGGTAGCGGGACCCGGCGATGAGCGACCCGAGGTCGAGGGAGTACAGCTGCTTGTCCTTCAGCGTCTCGGGCACATCGCCCTTGACGATCGCCTGCGCGAGACCCTCCACGACGGCGGTCTTGCCGACGCCGGGCTCGCCGATCAGGACGGGGTTGTTCTTGGAGCGGCGAGACAGGATCTGCATGACCCGCTCGATCTCCTTCTCGCGCCCGATGACGGGGTCGAGCTTGTTGTCGCGCGCGGCCTGGGTGAGGTTGCGCCCGAACTGGTCCAGCACCTGCGAGCCGCCCTGGGCGGTCTGCTGGGTCTCGTGCGCTGCGCCGGAGACGGCCGCGGGCTCGCGCCCCGGCGAGCCGGAGAGCATCTGGATGACCTGCTGACGCACCTTGTTCAGGTCGGCGCCGAGCTTGACGAGCACCTGAGCGGCGACGCCCTCGCCCTCACGGATGAGGCCGAGGAGGATGTGCTCGGTGCCGATGTAGTTGTGGCCGAGCTGCAGCGCCTCGCGCAGGCTCAGCTCCAGGACCTTCTTGGCGCGCGGCGTGAACGGGATGTGCCCCGTCGGCTGCTGCTGGCCCTGGCCGATGATGTCCTGCACCTGCTCGCGCACGGCGTCGAGCGAGATGCCCAGCGACTCCAGCGCCTTGGCCGCAGCGCCCTCGCCCTCGTGGATGAGGCCGAGGAGGATGTGCTCGGTGCCGATGTAGTTGTGGTTGAGCATCTTCGCCTCTTCTTGGGCGAGGACGACCACACGACGGGCTCGGTCGGTGAATCTCTCGAACATGTCACTCCTTGTTCGCGTGCCCGCCTTCACGGGCTCTGGGCACTTCCGTGCCGGTACATCGAGAGTAACGAGCGGGCGCTGGCGGTATGCCCGTGTTCGCCGTCGGCATAGCGCACGGGCGGTCCCGCCTGCGTCGTCCCGCCCGGCTCCCGCTCGGCCTGCGCCCGGCTCCCGCCCGGCCTGCGCCGCGCCTGGGCCGCCCCGTGGCCGCGGCCCCTCACCGCGAGACTGCATCTGCGTCACGGGACTGCGCATATTTCGCGCTGTTTCGTGACGCAGATGCAGTCTCGACGAGAGGGGCCCCCGGAGGGGTCCGGCGAGGGGTTGCCCCTGTTATCGACAATCGTTATGTTAACGATTGTCGATAACACAGGACACGTTCGAGCAGAGGAGCAACGATGCCCCCTCCGTCCCTCACGATCGTCGGCCCGGAGCACGCCTTCCGGCATCCAACCCTGCACCGAAATGAAGGAGGAGACGCATGATCTCGCTCAGCGGAGACGATGCCTGGTCGGCGCTCGCGCAGATCGGAATCGCGCTCCTCGTCCTCGCGGCGATCGCCGGGATCGTCATCTGGCGCGGCATGCGGAAGGGGCGCAAGACGATCGTGCTCGACGTCGCCTATCAGCTCGCCTCCTGGGTGGCGATGATCGCCGTGATCGGGCTCGTCCTCGGCGTCCTCAACGCACTAACCGCATCGACCATCAGCGTGGGGCCGGCTCCCCTGCCGCCCTCGTGGCCGAGCACGGTTCCCTGCCTGGAGAGCAACCAGCCGTTCACCGGTCGGCCCTCGATCGTCTGCGGCGCTCTCCGGATGTCCGACGTCTGGGTCGCGGATCCGGGGATGGGCGTGCGCGTCCTCGCCGCCGGAAGCCGGGCCTGCGGCAGCGTGCTGATCGCCCTGCCCGCCGCCCTGATCTCGCTCATGTGTCACCAGGCACTCCGCGGCCACCCGTTCCACGAGTCCGTGGCGAAGTACCTCTTCATCGGGGCCGGGACCGCGCTCGTCATCGGGATCGCCTCCGATCTGCTCACGGCCATCACCGGAGTGACCGCGCTCCGTGAGATCCTCGCTCCGGAGGACCCGGGATACCCGCAGAGCATGCTCCTCACCCTGACACCGTTCCCCTTCGCGTTCGCGTTGGCCCTCGCCGCGCTCGGTGTGGTCTTCCGCTACGGCTCCCGGCTGCAGCGCGACACAGAGGGGCTCGTATGACGCCGGCGGCCCAGGACGACGAGGAGTCCGGAGTCCACTGCCGCCTCGACGAGCTGCTCGCGGAGCGCGGAATGAGCCTCACCGAACTGAGCGCGCGCGTGGGGGTCAGCATCGTCAATCTGTCGGTGCTCAAGAACGATCGGGCCAGGGCCATCCGGTTCTCGACCCTGCGCGCGGTGTGCGAGGCGCTGGACTGCGAGATCGGCGACCTCCTGGTCCTCGCCGACGAGTGACCTTTCCCGAGGCGATGCCGTGGGCGCGTGGCCAACCATCACCGCCACCGCTGCCGCGTCTATCGCAGCCGCAGCCTCCACCACGACCACCACCCCCACTGCGAGACTGCATCTACGTCACGAGGCTGCGCATATTTCGCGCTGTTTCGTGACGCAGATGCAGTCTCGACGAGAGGGGCGCCGGGCGAGATGCCCGAGGCCCGGCCCAGGGAGGACGCGCGAGCCGGGGGCGTCATGGTGCGTCACATCGGTGTGCGGGGTCCGGCGAGTCCCTAGCGTGGAGCACCGTGACGCGTTCCCCGCGCGCATCCGATCCCCTGGAGTCCCCATGAGCACCGCGACCCCCACCGCCCCTCGGGCCAAGGCCCCCGACACGCGCAGCCCCGCCCGCAGGCTGCTGACATCGTTCGGCTTCCAGATCATCGCAGCGCTGGTCCTCGGCATCGCCGCAGGACTCCTCGCCCGCCAGCTCGGCGCAAGCGAGAAGAGCCCCACGGCGTTCTCCGACACCCTCGACCGGATCGGCGGCTCGTACGTCACGATTCTTCGCGCCGCGGTCGTCCCGCTGATCTTCGCCGCGATCGTCGCGAGCATCTCCAACCTCCGTCGCGTCCAGAACGCCGCCAGGCTCGCAGGTCAGACCCTGCTCTGGTTCGCGATCACCGCGTTCATCGCGGTCACGATCGGGATCGTCCTCGGGATCGTCATCCAGCCGGGCGCGCGGGCGGGCTCGGGCCTCGAGCCCAGCGAGCCGTACGCCGTCGGAACCTGGTGGAACTTCCTCCTCGGGCTCATCCCGCAGAACTTCCTCGGCCTCACGGTCAGCACCTCCCCCGGCACCGCCGAGGGCACGTTCACCTCCAGTGTCGGCTTCAACATCCTCCAGGTGATCGTGGTGGCCACCGTCGTCGGCATCGCCGCGCTCAAGGCCGGGAAGAAGGCCGAGCCGTTCCTCGCCTTCACGGAGTCGCTGCTGAAGGTCATCCAGCGCGTGCTGTGGTGGATCATCCGGATCGCCCCGATCGGCACCTTCGGACTCATCGGCGCCGCCGTCGTGAAGTACGGCTGGGGAAAGCTCTCCTCCCTCGCCTGGTTCGCCGGCGCCGTCTACATCGGCCTCGCCCTGGTGCTTTTCGTCGTCTACCCGATCCTGGTGAGGGCGCACGGCCTGTCGGTCAGGCAGTACTTCTCCGGTGTCTGGCCCGCGGTGCAGCTGGGCTTCGTGAGCCGCTCGTCGATCGGGACGCTGCCGCTCACCGAGCGCGTCACCGAGCGCAACCTCGGCGTCCCCCGCGCCTACGCCTCGTTCGCGGTCCCCTTCGGGGCGACCACGAAGATGGACGGCTGCGCGGCGATCTACCCGGCCATCGCCGCGATCTTCGTCGCCCAGTTCTTCGGGATCGAGCTGAACTTCGTGCAGTACCTGCTCATCGTGGTCGTCTCGGTGGTCGGATCCGCCGCGACCGCCGGCACCACCGGCGCCACCGTGATGCTCACCCTGACCCTGTCGACGCTGGGCCTTCCGCTGGAGGGCGTCGGACTGCTGCTCGCGATCGACCCGATCCTCGACATGGGCCGCACCGCGGTCAACGTCGCGGGGCAGGCGCTCGTTCCGGCGATCGTCGCCAAGCGCGAGGGCATCCTGGATGAGGAGCTCTACAACGCTCCCCGCAACGGCCTCCCATTCGCCGAGGACCTCGATGAGTCGCCGTCGGCCGGAGATGAGGCCGCTGCCGCTGCCGCTGCCGAGGCCGGGGCTGGGGCCGAGGCCGGCGGGACCGGGGATCGGGAGCCCGCCGGGGTCCGCTGATCGACTCGTCCATCACCAGGGTGGTGTCCGGGATCCGTTCGATCCCGGACACCATCCATCCATGTCCCGAAATCTGTCCCATGTCCCGAAATCTGTCGTAGAACAGCCAGGCATCGACAGAAAGTGGGACACGAGACCCGGAAAGTGGGACACGGGGCGCCAGAAGTGGGACACGGGCGCCGAGACCCGGGACCGGAGACCGGAGACCGAAGACCCGGGACCGGCGGCCGGGACCGGAGACCCGGGGACCGGAGACCGGAGACCGACGACCGGGACAGGGGACCGACGACCGGGACAGGGAACCACACCACCGGACCGACCACCGATACCCGGAACCGAACCACCGATACCGGGGATCAAACCACCGGACCGAACCGCCGAGACCGGGGACCGAACCACCGCCGCACGAGCCCCGGACGGGCGTCAGCGGTCGCCGCGGGTCTCGGTCCGGGTGTCGAGCGCGAGCTCCTCGGCATCCATCGCCACGATCAGCTCGCGCATGACCTCCTCGTTCAGCGCTCCGGCATCGCGTTCCTCGATCAGCACGTTCCGACGCACCGTGAGCCATCCCTTGGAGAGGTCGATCAGCTCCTCGCGGGACGGACGCGGCACCTGCTCCTCGGCCTGCGCCTGCGTCGTGTCCCGCTCCACGCGGGTCATCCGCTTGGCGAACAGGTCGAAGCGCGCCATCGCCTCCGGACCGTGCTTGCGCTCCCACTCGTCGCGCTTCCCGGTCAGGTAGACCTTGCCCGCCTCCCGGGTGCGGGCGCGCACCTGGGCGAGCTGCTCCGCGTCCTCCCTGCTCTCCTCGTCATCGGCGATGTCGAGCATGCGGATGAGCATCGGCAGGGTGAGCCCCTGCAAGAGGAGAGTGCCGACGGTCACGACGAAAGCGACCGCCACGATCGCGTGCGACGCGGCCTCGTCGAGTCCCGCCAGATCGCTCGCTGCGAGGGCGGTCGCGAGGGTCACGACGCCGCGCATCCCGGCCCAGGACACCACCGCGTTGTCGCGCCAGCTGAGCTGCGGCTCGATGATGCGGGTCCGCTTGACCTCCTCCGCGGTCGGCACTCGGCCCGTCCGTCCGCGCCGGGCGTGCACCTCCTCGACCCGGTCCATCCGCCCCTGCATCCGCCCGTCGGTGAGCGCCTGCTCCCAGCGGCGGAGCCGGAACCGCTGCCACATCTGCCCCCAGGCCGATGCTGGATAGACGAAGAGCGGCCGCACCACGATGACCACGACCAGCACCACGGCCGAGAGCGCGAGGACGCCGCCGGCGTGCCCGGCGCCGAGGTCGGCGATCACTCGCGGAAGCTGCAGGCCGATGTAGGCGAAGACGAAGGACTCGAGCAGGAAATCGGCTGAGAGCCACAACGGCGCCTCCTGCTGCCGGGTCGCGTAGCTCGTCCGCGGGGCGTTGAACCCGACGACGAGTCCCATCGCGACGACGCCGAGCACGCCGGAGCCGCCCAGGTGCTCGGTGATCGCGTAGACGCCGAAGGGGGCGAGCAGGCCGAAGGTGCCGTTGACGACAGGATCCGAGATCCGCATCCGCAGCTGGTGCAGCCCGGTGCCGGCGACGACGCCGATCACCACTCCGACGACCACGGCGACGGCGAACTGCCAGAGCCCTTCCCCGACCGTGAGCGTCGCGCCGGCGACGATCGCGGCGAACACGCGGTAGAGGGTGAGCGAGGTGGCGTCGTTGATGAGGCTCTCACCCGAGAGGACCGTCATGACACGTCGCGGGAGCCCGAGCCTGCGGCCGATCGCGGCGGCCGACACGGCGTCCGGCGGCGCGACGATCGCCCCCAGCAGGAGCGCGCCGGGGAGGGTGAGCGAGGGCATGAGCAGCCAGGCGATGAGGCCGACCGCCGCGGTGGTGACCACGACCAGCCCGACCCCGAGCCGACGGATCTGCGGCATGCTGCGTCGGAAGCTCACGAACGAGACGTCCAGAGACGCCGAGTACAGCAGCGGGGGCAGCACGATGTTCAGGAGCAGGTGCCCGTCGATGCGGAGGTCGGGCACGAACGGGATGAACGAGACGGCGAGCGCAACCGTCGTCACCAGGAGCGGTGCCGGCCAGCCCCGCCATCGCGCGACGGCGGCCACCAGCACTGCGCCGACGAGGACGTAGAAGATCTCGGCATCCATGCGGGACAGGGTACCGGGCCTCACCGACAGCGAGGGGGGTGGGGTGTGGGCGCTGGGCGCTGGCGGCTGGGCGTTGGTGGCTGGGCATCGGTGGCTGGGCGTTGGCGGCTGGGCATCGGTGGCTGGGCATCGGTGGCTGGGCATCGGGCGCGGTTTGTGCCCCGCCGTGGCACATCTTGTGGGTTGAAGGCGGTGTCAACCCACAGCAACTGCCACGGCGGGGCACAAACGAACGGGGCGGGGCATGGCGGGGCACAAACGAACGGGGCGGGGCAACAGAAGAACACGGCGAGCCCTGGGAATGCACGCCCCGGAAGGAGGGTTGCCATCAAGGATGACTACCGCGCCCCTCGCCTTGTCCGTGCTCGACCTCGTCCCGGTGCGCACCGGCCAGACCAGTGCGCAGGCGGTCGCCGCCTCGCTCACCCTCGCCGCGCACGCGGACCGGCTGGGCTATCGGCGCTACTGGTTCGCCGAGCACCACAACATGCCGGCCGTCGCGTCGACGACCCCGCCCGTGCTCATCGCGGCCGCGGCGGCAAGGACCCAGCGCATCCGGGTGGGATCCGGGGGCGTCATGCTCCCGAACCACGCCCCGCTCATCGTCGCCGAGCAGTTCGCCGCTCTCGAGGCCATCGCGCCGGGACGCATCGACCTCGGCATCGGACGCGCGCCGGGCAGCGACCCGGTGATCACCCAGCTGCTGCGCGCGGCGGGGACCGCGGGCGACGTGGAGCGCTTCCCCGACCATGTGCAGGACATCGCGCTGATGCTGCAGCCCGACGGCGCGACGGTGCAGTTCACGAGCGGCGGCGAGTACGCCGTGCGTGCGACGCCCGCCGCGACCGGCGCTCCGGAGATCTGGCTGCTCGGCTCCAGCGACTACTCCGCGCAGCTCGCGGCGTCCCTCGGCCTGCCCTACGTGTTCGCCAACCACTTCTCCGGGCAGGGCCTCGACCGGGCGCTGTCGCTCTATCGCTCCGGATTCCGCCCGACCGAGGAGCACCCCGAACCGCGCACCTTCCTCACCGCGAACGTCGTGGCGGCGCCGACGGACGAAGAGGCGGAGGCCCGCGCGCTGCCGCAGCTGCGGATGATGGCGCGCCTCCGGCTGAACCGTCCGCTCACCCCGTTGGAGACCGTGGAGGAGGCGCGCGCCGCCCTCGCGGCAGCCCCGGATCCGCAGGAGGAGCAGATCCACGCCGCGGCGAAGGCGAACTGGTTCGTCGGCGATGCGGCGACGGTCCGCGATGGCCTCGCCGCGTTCGCGCAGGAGCACGGCGTGGACGAGATCATGATCTCCCCCGTCGCCGGGTCGTTCGAGGGCGAGACTCCGGACCAGAGCCCCGGCCGCGTCCAGACGTTGGAGCTCCTCACCGCCGGCTGAGGTTATTGGACGGGCCGTTCGGAGCGGGCCATTCAGGGCGGGCCGTTCAAGGTGGGCGGCCCGAGCGATTCTCTCCGAGTGGTCCCCTCCGGGTGAGCCTCCGAAGCGGGACCTTCCGGGCAGCCTCTTCCTGATGCTCCTCCTGGCGGCCGTCCCGCTTTGCTGATCCTTGAAACCGTGTCCCAAAAGGTGTCGCTCAGCGGCGAATCAGGAACCGAAATCGGGACACGGGGGACCAGAACTGGGACACGGAGCCCCAAAACCGGGACACAGGGACCAGAACCGGGACACGGAGGCCCAGAACCGGGACACGGAGCGCCAGAACGGCGGAACCCCGGGGATCAGGCCTCGGGCTCGCCGGCGATCAGGCCGCGCAGCCAGTCCCGCGCCTCGATGAAGACCTCGTCGGCGTAGCGCTCGGGGTACTGCACGATGCGGCGGTCGGCGCGCGGATAGGACCCGAGGTACACCACCCGCGGGCTGAACCGCCGGATGCCGAGCACGGCGTCGGCCATGCGCTCGTCGTGGATGTGACCGTCGGCGTCCAGCACGAAGCGGTACCGGCCGAGCTCGTCGCCGATCGGACGCGACTGCAGCAGCGACAGGTTGATCCCCCGGGTGGAGAACTGCTCCAGCAGCTCCAGCAGCGCACCGGGGTGGTCCTCGGGGAGCTCGACGATCAACGACGTCTTGTCGGCGCCGGTCGGCGACGCGGGAGCCGTGGTCCGGGAGACGAGCACGAAGCGGGTGACCGCGTTCTCGTTGTCGCCGATCCCCTCGGCCAGCACCTCGACGTCATGGTGGCGCACGATGCCCGGCGCGGCGATGGCGGCATCGGCGGGCAGCGATCCGTCCAGCATCCCGATCGCCGACGCCACGTTGCTCGCCGCCGGGACGTGCGCATGAGCGGGGACGTGCTCGCCCAGCCAGCCGTAGCACTGCGCGTACGCGACGGGATGGGCGGCGATGACGGTGACGTCCTCGATTCGAGTCCCGGGAGGTGCGACCAGCACGAAATCCACCTTGACCAGGTACTCCCCGACGATCCGGAGACCGGGCATAGTCGCCAGGGCGTCGAGCGTGGTCGTGACGCCCCCCTCGACGGAGTTCTCGATCGCGATCATCGCGGCGTCGCTGCGCCCCTCGAGGACGTCGGCGAGCGCCTCGCCCACGTTGTGCACGGGTCGCCAGTCGTGGCCACGCGCCTCGGGCACCTGTTCCAGCGCCGCCTCGGTGAAGGTCCCCGCGGGTCCGAGGAAGCTGTACGTACGGCGTTCGGTCACGGCGATCAGCCTATCCCCGCACAGGCCCGGGCCTCCGCGCCCCTGGACGCTCCCGGCGTCGCCTGCGCCGGCCAACGCCGCCCCTGCGCCGCCCGTTCGCCGCCCGTTCGCCGTTCGTTCGCCGCCCGAGGTCTGGCGGCCGGCACATGCGGACGCGCAGGATGACGCCTTGCGCACGCCCGCTGACGCTTCCCGCCCGATCCTGGTCTGCGCGACTCGTGACGGATCGGAAGAGCATCCTTCGGGATGATGCGATCCACCGTTCGGCGGGGCAGACTATCCCCATGACGAGCCGAGCCGGCCTCCCCGCGGAGGAAACTGACCTCATCGACGTCGACGCGCTGATCGCGGCGTACTACGACCGGGTCCCCGATCCCGCGGTCCCATCGGAACGCGTGGCGTTCGGCACGAGCGGTCACCGGGGGTCCTCCCTCTTCGGCAGCTTCAACGAGCGTCACATCCTCGCCACGACGCAGGCGATCGTCGACTACCGGCGTTCGCAGGGCATCGGCGGGCCGCTCTTCCTCGGACGGGACACGCACGCCCTCTCCCGGCCGGCCGAGCGGAGCGCCATCGAGGTGCTCATCGCCAACGGCGTGGACGTGCGCGTGGACTCCCGCGACTCCTGGGTGCCGACGCCGGCGCTGAGCCACGCGATCCTCGCCTACAACCGCGGGGCGGGCGCAGCCCCGGCGACGCAGGCCGACGGCATCGTCGTGACGCCGTCCCACAACCCACCGCGCGACGGCGGCTTCAAGTACAACCCGCCGCACGGCGGCCCGGCCGACACCGACGCCACCGGCTGGATCGCGAACCGCGCGAACGAGCTGATCGCGGCGGATCTGGCCGGCGTGCAGCGCACCCGCTTCGCCGACATCGACGCCTCCGTCATCGGCTCCTACGACTTCCGGGACGCGTACGTGAGCGACCTCCCCTCCATCATCGACGTCGAGGCGATCAAGCGCGCGGGCGTCCGCATCGGCGCGGACCCGCTGGGCGGCGCCTCGGTGGAGTACTGGGCGCTGATCGCCGAGATGCACGGCCTGGACCTGACCGTGGTGAACCCGGAGGTCGACCCCACCTGGCGCTTCATGACGCTGGACTGGGACGAGAAGATCCGCATGGATCCGTCCTCCGCCCACGCGATGGCGTCGCTGGTCGCCAAGCGCGGGGACTTCGACGTCCTCACCGGCAACGACGCGGACGCCGACCGCCACGGCATCGTCACCCCCGACGCCGGGCTCATGAACCCCAACCACTACCTCGCCGTCGCGATCGACTACCTGTTCTCGCACCGCGAGGGCTGGGGCGCGAGCGCGGCAGTGGGGAAGACCCTCGTCTCCTCGATGATCATCGACCGCGTCGCCGCGGCGCTCGGCCGGCCTCTTCTGGAGGTGCCGGTGGGGTTCAAGTGGTTCGTCCCCGGCCTCCTGGACGGCTCGGTGGCGTTCGGCGGCGAGGAGTCGGCGGGGGCCTCGTTCCTGCGGATGGACGGATCGCCGTGGACGACCGACAAGGACGGGATCCTGCTCTGCCTGCTCGCCGCGGAGATCATCGCCGTCACCGGCAAGACGCCGTCGCAGCGCTATGCGGAGCTGGAGCAGCAGTTCGGCGCATCCGCGTATCAGCGGGTGGACGCGCCGGCCTCCCCGGAGCAGAAGGCGGCCCTGGGCCGGCTCTCGCCGGAGGCGGTGACCGCGACGACGCTCGCCGGAGAGCCCATCACGGCCCGCCTCTCGCACGCGCCGGGAAACGGCGCCGCCATCGGCGGGCTCAAGGTGCAGACCGAGCACGCCTGGTTCGCCGCGCGCCCCTCCGGCACCGAGGACGTCTACAAGCTCTACGCCGAGTCCCTGCGCGGACCGGAGCACCTCGCCCAGGTGCAGGAGGAGGCCCGGGCGGTCGTGTCCGCCGCGCTCGGCTCCTGAGCAGCGCACCGGATCCTCGCGTCCTTCGGGCGCTCCCGCCGGGCGCTCCTGTCCGTCATTCCCGTCGGGCGGGCGCTCCCGTCCGTCATGCACTCCCGTCGGATGGACGCGCTTCCGTCGGATAGATGCACTTCCGTCGGATCAGATCGGTGATCCGGTCCGACCGGCGGTCAACGGGCCGACATCCGGACGAGAGTCTCGCCCCGTCCGCCCCGTCCGCCGCGCAGATACTGTCGGCGCGAGCGGCGGTCCGGCAGGATGAGGGAATGACCCGGCGTTTCCGGACCGCCTGCGGGGCGGTCGGCCTGATCCTGCTCGCGCTCCTGTCCTGGTGGACGGTCACGACCGTGAGCCCTCCGGCCGTCGTCCCCGCCTCCGCGCCGGCGGAGGAGTTCAGCGGCGAGCGCGCGCGGGTGCATCAGGAGCAGGTCAGCAGGGAGCAGCACCCCGCGGGGTCGCCCGCCGCGGACAGGGTGCGCGAGTACATCCTCGGTCAGCTCGACGAGATCGGCGTCGATGCGCGCGTCCAGGACTCGGTCGGGGCGACGGGGGCGCTCGGCGGCATGGCGATGGCGCGGGTGCAGAACGTCGTCGCGGAGATCCCCGGCACGGACTCCACCGGCACGCTCTTCCTCCTCGCGCACTACGACTCCGTCCAGGTGTCCTTCGGCGCGGGCGACGACGGCGCCGGGGTCTCGACCCTTCTCGAGACAGCTCGCGCCCTGACGTCGGGGGCGGCCCCGCGCAACGACATCGTGCTCGTCTTCACCGACGCGGAGGAGGCGTGCCTGTGCGGCGCGGAGGCGTTCATGACCTCCGACCCGCTCGCGAAGGACGGCGGCGTCGTCCTCAACTTCGAGGCGCGGGGATCGTCCGGCCCCGCGATCATGTTCGAGACCGGCCGGGGCAACGCCGATCTCGTGGACGTCTACGGCGCCTCGGTGCCGTACCCGGTGGCCACGAGCTTCGCCGTCGAGGTGTACCGCATCCTCCCCAACGACACGGACTTCTCGCCCTTCCGCGACGATGGCCGGTTCACCGGCCTCAACACCGCGTACATCGACGGATCGGCGACCTATCACGCGCCGGAGGACCGGGCCGAGTACCAGTCCGTGGAGTCGCTGCAGCATCACGGCTCCAACGCCCTGGCCCTGGCGAAGTCCCTCGGCGCAGACGATCTGGGCGCGCTTGCCGTCCCGTCCGCCGACGACGCGACCTACTTCCCCGCGTTCGGGCAGCTCATCCGCTACCCGGGCTGGGCGGTGTGGCCGCTGGCGGCGCTCGCGCTGCTGACCGTAGCCGCCGCGGCCGTGATCGTCGTCCGTCGCGGCAAGGCGACGTGGGGGCGCATGGTCGCCGCCCTCGGGCTCGGCGTGCTGCCGATCATCGTCTCCGCGGCGGCGGCCCAGCTGTTCTGGATGCTGCTGACCGCGATCCGCCCCGGCTACGGGCAGCTCAGCGACCCCTGGTCGCCGGGCTGGTACCGGATCGCGGTCGTGGCGCTCGTCTTCACCGTCGTCGTCGCGTGGCTGGCACTGCTGCGCAGGAGGTTCGGGGCGGAGGCCCTCGCGGTCGGCGGGCTCGCCTGGCTCGCCGTCGTGGGCATCACGATGGCCGCGGCCACCCCCGGCGGCTCGTATCTGGCGGCGATCCCCGCGCTCGTGGGCGGGATCGCGATGATCCTCCAGGTGCTGCTGCGCGGCGGCATCGTGGCCCAGCTCGTCTCCGGCGCCGTGGCGGTCGTGATCCTGGCCCCCACCGTGGCGCTGTTCTTCCCGGCCATGGGTCTGGAACGCGGTGCCGCGGCCGCGCTGTTCGCCTCCTTCCTCGGCATCACGCTGGTGCCGGTCCTTGAGCTGCTCTTCCCCGATCCGGACCGCCGGTCGCGACGGATCGCGCGCGCCGTCCCCGGCATCGCCGCCCTCACGGCCGCGGTGCTCGCGACGGGGATGGGCCTGACCGTCGACCGTTTCGACAAGGCCCACCCGGTGCCCGTGGAGATGATGTACGCGATGGACGCCGACACCGGCAAGGCCTACTGGGTGCGCCCCGGCGGGGATCCCACGGGGTGGAGCGATCCGATGGTCGACCGCAGCGAGGACCTCTCGGGCGCGTTCGGAGTGCTCCACGGCGATGCCATGGTGGGCGATGCGAAGCCCGCCGATCTGAAGGCGCCCGAGGTGACGGTCGTGTCCGAGCGCATCGTCGGCGGCGATCGGGAGCTGGACCTCCGGATCGTCCCCCAGCGGACCGGACGGCTGGTCTACCTGGAGGCCGAGGAGGGCACCGTGCTCTCGGCGACCGCGCGGGGCCGGGACGTTCCCCTGAGCGCCGCCGATGGCGGTGACAGCGCCGGTGGTGCTGGTGGTGACAGTGCAGGTGGTCGGTTCACGCTGCTGTTCCATGCGCCGCCCGCGGACGGGCTCGACCTGACCCTGCGGATCAAGGGATCGGGCCCCCTGACGCTGAGGGTGATGGACGGCAGCGACGGCCTGTCCGAGCTCCCCGGGTTCATTCCGCGCCCCGACGGGGTGGGCGTGATGGGCTCCCACACGTCCGAGCTCGCAGTGGTGGCTCGGACGATCACGCTCTGACGCCGATCGTTCTGTCGGCCCGATGCACTCTTGTCGGCCGGATCGCGCTGAATCGGCCGACAGGAGTGCAATCATCCGACCAGATGAGCGGGGGCTGGGGCTGGATCAGGTGCGGATCGGTGGGGATCAGGCCGGATCAGTGCGAATCAGGCCTGGAGGTACTGGCGCAGGGACCGGGCCTCGGCGGCCAGGACGGACGGGTCGTCGCCGGGGACGAACTCCAGCAGGGCGTCCCGCGGCGGGCGGGACGCCGCATTCGCCGCCAGGCCGAATCCGCGCCACAGCGCCTCCCGGTCCCGCAGCGGGAGACGCTCGGTCCGGGGCCACCAGGAGAAGACGTGTACGGCGCTGACCCGGTCCGCCAGCAGGGCGTACTCCGCGAGCGCCGTCTCGTCGGACGCGGCGACCGTGGGCTGCCAGTAGGTCGTGAGCGCGGTGCTCCCGACGGCGCCGAGAAGGCCGAGGACCGCCTCCGGAGTGTCGGCGAGCGTCCCGCCGTGGTACTCCAGGGCGAGGGTCATCCCACGGTCATCCGCCTCCGCGGACGCACGCGCGAGCGCGTCGACGACACCCGCTCGCTCCCGCTCGGACGCCTCGGCCGATCCGGAGACGCCCGCCCAGACGCGCACCCGATCGGCGCCGAGCGCGGAGGCGCTGTCCAGGACCGGTGTGATCGACTCCCTCGGCGTCGCGCGGAAGTACGAGCCGTAGGAGCAGACGACGAGTCCCGCATCCGCCGTGATGCCCGCCACCGCGGCGGCTCCGCGGACATCGCCCGGCGGCACATGGACATCGCCGCCCCACTCGATCACCTGGAGCCCCGCCTCGGCGGCCAGTGCCGCCACGCGCGCCGGCGGCAGCTCCCGGAAGGTCACGGAGCACAGCCCCGGTCGGATGCTCATGCGTCCAGCCTCTCATCGCGACGGCGACGGCTCGTCCCACGCCGACTCTTCACGCGCTGACCCGGACCACCAGCTGCGGGCGGAGGAGCGGCGGATCCGCGGGCACCGTCCCCTCTGCCCGTTCGACGACGAGCCGTACCGCAAGGCCGCCCAGGGCGTCGAAATCCTGCCGGACGGTGGTGAGCGGGGGACGGTAGTCGGCGGCGTCGGCCACGTCGTCGAAGCCGATCACCGCGACGTCCTCGGGGACGCGGCGCCCGGCCTCGGCGAGCGCGCGCAGCGCCCCAAGGGCCATCTGATCGTTGGCCGCGAAGATCGCCGTCACCTCCGGTGCGCCGTCCCGCGCGCCGCGGAGGAGCTCGACCGTCCGGACGAAGCCCGAGCGGGCGCTCCAGTCTCCGCGCACCGGCCGCGGGGTCGGGGCGCCGGAGGCCAGAAGCGCCGCACGCCACCCCTGCTCGCGGGCGTCCGCCGCGACGGAGCCCTGCGGTCCCGCGAGATGATGCACGGTCGCGTGCCCTCGGGCGAGCAGATACGCGGTGGCCGTCCTCGCGCCCTCGGCGTGATCGGTGCCGACTACGCCGAATCCGCCGCCGGACGGGGCGTCGACGACCGCGAGCGCGAGGCCGTCGACGGCGGCTCCCGCCGTGAGCGCGCTCGCCTCATTGAGGACGATCGCCCCGTCCACCCCCTGATCCCGGAGCCGGTCGACGGCGTCATCGATCCACCCGGACTCGCCGAGCGTCACGACCGTGAGGGCGTAGCCGCGGGCCTCCGCGGCCTCGGCGACCGCCTGCAGCATGCGGGAGTTGCCGACGGTGGCGAGGGTCTGCGCGATGACGCCGATCGTGTGCGAGCGGCCGGTCCGCAGCGCGCGGGCCGCACGGTGCGGCCGATAGCCCAGCTCGGCCATCGCCTCCTCGACGCGCGCGCGGGTCTCCGGATCGACGTGCGGACTGTCGTTGACCACCCGCGAGACCGTCTGCCCCGAGACGCCGGCACGGGCCGCGACCGTCGCCATCGAGACTCGGGCGGACGGGGCCGACCGGTCGCCGCGTGCGCCCTTGGAGCCGACCGGTGTCCGACGTCCGTGCGGCGTCTCGTCCTCGCCCATGTCTCTCCTCACCCCGCCACCCGCCCGCGCGCCCACCCGCCCGCGCGCAGGGGTCTCTTGATCCTCCGGCGGCTCTTCCCTCCACGACTCCCGTCGCTGAGATGTTGACGTTAGCACGGCGTGGAGATACCGTGTTGACGTGAACATGGACGATTCCGCCGCGCAGGACCCCCAGGACATCGCGCCCCAGGACGCCGCCCTCTCAACCGTCGCCGGGCCGTCGGAAGCGGTGACTCTCGGCGCCGGGGTGATCCGGCGTTCCTCGCGTCTGGCCGACGGGCGCGAGCTGCTCTACTACGACGATCCCGACACGGCCCTCCCCGCCGCGCGCGCGATCGACGCCCGCGCGCTGGCGCCGCGTCCCGACACGGCGAGCATGCGGCAGGACGTGCTCACCGGCGACTGGATCACCTTCGCATCCGCCCGGCAGAATCGAGTGCTCATGCCGAGCGCCGACGCGGACCCCCTTGCCCCGCAGACGCCGACGAACCCGTCCGAGGTCCCCTCGATGTACGACGTGGCCGTGTTCGAGAACCGCTCCCCCTCGTTCGGCCCCGCCCTCGGAGCCGCTCCCGACCCCAACATCGCCCCCGTCATCGGCGACCTCATCGGCGACGGTGCGGAGGCGTCGGTGCAGCAGGATTCCCTCGCGCTCGGGCGCATCCGCCCCAGCATCGGCCGGTGCGAGGTCGTGTGCTTCAGCCCCGAGGCGACGGGCTCGTTCGGGACGCAGACGGTCACCCGCGCCCGCACGGTGATCGAGGCTTGGGCCGACCGCACCGCCGCGCTCTCCGCGCTCCCCGGCATCGAGCAGGTCTTCCCGTTCGAGAACCGGGGCGAGGCGATCGGGGTCTCCCTGCCCCATCCGCACGGCCAGATCTACGCCTATCCCTACATCACGCCGCGCACGACCCGCCTTCTCGAGAGCATCGACCGCTCGTCCGCCGATCTGCTCGCCCGCGTGCTCGCGTTCGAGCGGTCCTCGTCACGCGTCGTGCTGCAGGGCGAGCACTGGACCGCGTTCGTGCCGTTCGCCGCCCGCTGGCCTCTGGAGGTGCAGCTGATGCCCCATCGCCACGCGCCCGACTTCGCCGCACTCACCGGGGCGGAGCGGGACGAGCTCGCCCCCCTCTATCTGCGCCTCCTCCGCGGAGTGGACGCGATGTACGACTCCCCCACCCCGTACATCGCCGCCTGGCACCAGGCGCCGGTGAACCGCGGACGCGACACCGTCCGGATGCGCCTCGAGCTCACGTCCCCGCGCCGCGCCGCCGACAAGCTGAAGTTCCTCGCGGGGTCCGAATCGGCGATGTCCGCCTGGACCGCCGAGATCCTCCCCGAGGCGGCGGCCGAGCGCCTCCGAGAGGCGATCGCCTCCCTCCCGTCCTGAGCCCTGCCCGGATTCCCCGGGGCCGGTGTCCCGTGTCCCGTGTCCCACAATCGGTTGCTCACCGCCTCCTAAGGAACCGAAAGCGGGACACACTCCGCAGAAATCGGGACATGGATGGCCAGAATCGGGACACGGGCGGGGCGGACGGACCCCAACCCGCGCCTCCACGCCCCGCGCCCCAACCCAACCCGCACCCGCACCCGCACCCGCACCCGCACCCATCACACCCGCCTGCACCTGCACCTGCACCACCCACCCCCGCACCATCTCGAACCACCTCGAACACCTCGAACCACCGAAGGATCCGCCCATGAACCACGGACGCTCCACCGCACCAGTCCTCGACCGCGCGGTCTCCCTCTTCACGTCGGTGACCGGAGCGTCGCCGGAGGGGGTCTGGTCCGCGCCAGGACGGGTCAACCTCATCGGCGAGCACACCGACTACAACGAGGGCTTCGTCCTTCCGTTCGCCATCCAGCACCGCACGGCCGCGGCCGCACGCATCCGACGGGACGGACGGATCCGCGTGGCATCGTCCTTCGCGGACGGGCCGGTCGAGGTGGCCGTCGAAGATCTGGACCGGCTGTTCCCGAGCTCCGGCGCCCCGGCGGTGCCGGAGTGGTCGGCCTACGTCCTCGGCGTCGCCTGGGCGCTGCGGAGCGCGAGCACGGAGCACGCGCGCGACCTCGAACACCTCGGCGCGGACATCGCGATCGCCTCCGACGTGCCGGTGGGTGCCGGGCTCTCCTCCTCCGCCGCGATCGAGGGAGCCGTGGGATCCGCGCTGAACGACCTGTGGGAGACCGGCCTCGACGCCGTCTCCCTCGCCCGGATCGGCCGCAGGGCCGAGAACGAGGCCGTCGGGGCGCCGACCGGGATCATGGATCAGATGTCGTCGATGCTGGGCCGCCCGGATGCCGCGACCTTCCTCGACTGCCGGACGCTGGAGACGCGATCGGTGCCCCTCGGCTTCGCGGACGCCGGGCTCGAGCTGCTGGTGATCGACACCCGCGTGAAGCACGCCCACTCGACCGGCGGCTACCGGGATCGCCGCGAGGCGTGCGAGCGCGGCGCGGCGGCCCTCGGCATCCCGGCCCTCCGCGACGCGACGTCCGCGGACCTGCCCCGCGCCGCCGAGCTCCTCGACGAGGCCACCTTCCGGCGAGTGCGGCACGTGATCACCGAGGACGAGCGCGTGCTCGAAGCCGTCTCCGCCCTCACGGATCGCGGCCCGCGGACGCTGGGCCCCCTGCTCGCCGCCTCGCACCGCTCGATGCGCGACGACTTCGAGATCTCGGTCGCCGAGCTCGACGCCGCCGTGGAGGCCGCGGTCTCCGCCGGCGCCGTCGGCGCGCGGATGACCGGCGGAGGGTTCGGCGGCGCCGCGATCGCGCTGGTCGACCGCGATCGCACGGGCGACGTCGCGAACGCCGTCCGCGACGCCTTCCGCGCCTCCGGATTCGGGGAACCGGACATCTTTCCCGTAACACCGTCCGCCGGCCCGTCCCGCGACGTCTGAGAGTCCCGCCTCGGGACGCCTGAGAGAATGGGCGCGCGCGATCGCGCTCTGGAAGGAGACCCATGTCCTGGCTTGTCACCGGCGGCGCCGGCTATATCGGAGCGCACGTGGTGCGCGCACTCGCGGCGGCGGGGATCGCGCCGGTCGTGCTCGACGACCTCTCCAGCGGCCAGGCGTCGTTCGTGCCGGAGGACGTCGCGTTCGTCGAGGGCACGATCCTCGATCGCGCGCTGATCGAGGACACCCTGCGCGAGCACGACGTCCAGGGCGTCATCCACGTGGCCGGCTACAAGTACGCCGGCGTCTCGGTCCAGCGCCCGCTGCACACCTACGAGCAGAACGTCGAGGGCACGCGCGTCGTGCTCCAGGCGATGGAGGCGGCCGGCGTCGCGAACATCGTCTTCTCCTCGAGCGCGGCCGTGTTCGGCACGCCCGACGTGCCGCTCGTGGTCGAGGGCACCGAGAAGCGCCCGGCGAGCCCGTACGGCGAGTCCAAGCTCATCGGGGAGTGGCTGCTGCGCGACCAGGCGACGGCCACCGCCTCCGGCGACCGCCCGCTCCGCCACACGTCGCTCCGGTACTTCAACGTGGTCGGCTCCGCCGATCCGAGCGTCTCCGACCGTAGCCCGCACAACCTCTTCCCGCTCGTCTTCGAGGCGCTGCTGGAGGGCCGCACGCCGAAGATCTTCGGCGACGACTACAACACCCCCGACGGCACCAACGTGCGCGACTACGTGCACGTTGGCGACATCGCGCTCGCGCACGTCGCCGCGGCGCAGCGCATGGTGGCCGGGGAGCCCGTCGAGCCCGCGTACAACCTCGGCTCCGGCGACGGCCTCTCCGTCCGTCAGATCATGGACGCGATGGCGCGGGTCACCGGCATCGCTTTCGTGCCCGAGATCGGTCCGCGCCGCGCGGGGGACCCGGATCGGATCGTCGCGACCGGCGAGCTGGCCGCCCGCGACCTGGACTGGAGGATGCGGCACGACGTGGACGAGATGGTCCGCTCCGGCTGGGAGGCCCGCCGCAACGCCGGCTGACCCGTCCGCCCGGCGCCCGGCGCGGTCTGCCCTCGACCCGTCCGTTCGGCGCAGGCCCGGCCCGATCCGGTCCGGACTCGGCCCGTCCGGGCCCGTTCGTTCCGATCCCGGCCCGTCTCGTCCCTGGTCCGGTCCCGTCCGTCGTTCTACTCGCTCCCGTCGCGATTTGTGCCGCTTCTGAGGCGTGAAAGCGGCATAATTCGCGACGGGAACGATGGGTTCGACGCGCGGTTCGCGACCGGAGCGTCCCGGCGACACAGCGAGGACACCCCGGGGACACCTCGGGGACGTTCGGGATGCCTCGGGATGTTCGGGATGCCTCGTACCATGGTCGGATGCTGGTCCGACCCGCCGACCCCGCCGATGCGCATGGGATCGCGGTCGTGCATGTCCGCGCCTGGCAGGCGGCGTACCGCGGTCTGATGCCGCAGGAGGTGCTCGACCGTCTCTCGATCCCGCAGCGCGAGGCGGGCTGGGAACGAATCCTCTCCGGAACCGGAACCGGAACCGGGGCCGGAACCCGGGCCGGACGGGCGGGCGCCCGCGGACCCGCATCGCGCACGATCGTGGCCGAGGCCGACGGTGAGGTCGTCGGCTGGGCGTCCTTCGGCGAACCCCGCGACGACGGATCGGACGGCGGCGAGCTATGGGGGCTCTACGCCCATCCCGCCGTCTGGTCGCGCGGAGTGGGACACGCGCTGATCACCGCAGTCGAGCAGGAGCTGCGCGAGGACGGACATCGCTCGGCGTACCTCTGGGTCCTCGACGGCAACGTGCGTGCGGCCGCCTTCTACGAGAGCCACGGCTGGATCGAGGACGGCGCGACGAAGGTCGAGGAGCGGCCCGGCCTCACCTTGCTCGAACGTCGCCGGGTCACGCAGTTCGCCTGACCCGCCGGCCGGCTCCAGCCCGCGCCACGCATCCGCCCGACCCGCCGTCGCCCGACCCGCCTACACCGCGTCCGCCACCTCGCTCCCGTCGCGATTTGTGCCGCTTCCACGGCTCCGAGGCGGCATAAATCGCGACGGGAGCGGAACAGGAACGGCAGAGATCGCGACGGGAACGTCCCGCCGACGGGCTACGCGACGGGAAGGTCCGGCAGGCCGACGACGCCGGCAAGCTCGGCTACGCCGAGGGACCGATGAGGCCGACAGGCCCGGCAACGCCGAGAAGCCCGGCTATGCCGAGAGGCCCGGCTATGCCGGCAAGGCCGAGAGGCCCGGCTATGCCGGCAAGCCCCGGCTATGCCGAGGGGGCGTCGCCGTTGGCGACCGCGATGAGCTGCGCGAGCTGCTCCCCGTCCACCCCCATGCCGGGGAACCCCGCCAGGCGCCCGATCGGGAAGGACGCCATCATCTTCGCGATGGCCTCGTCCCCCATGATCCCGGCATCCATCGCGCCATCGGCGCTCTCGCGCATCGCCGTGAACTGCTCCTGCATGATGGGCCCCGCGACCGGGTGGGCCAGCATGTCGGCGATCGACGACTCCGCGGTGAGCGGGAGCCGCACCTCGTCGCCGACGATCTCGACCGTGGCCGCCGCCCGGATGTCCCGACTCGACGCCCCCACCTCGATGCGGTAGTCGCCGCCCTCGACGACGAAGCGGTCGACGCGCACGTCCCAGTAGGCGAGGTCCTCGCGCCGGATCACGAGCGAGACCTCCCTGGTCTCCCCCGCCGGGATCTCGACCGAGGCGAACGCCTTCAGCTCCCGCGGCGCGCGCTCGACGATCGACGAGACCGGAGCGGCATAGGCCTGCACGACCTCGCGGCCGCCGCGGTCCCCGGAGTTCGTCACCGCGACCGTCACCTGCAGATCCCCGGAAGCCTGCACCGAGACCGCGGCGTCCCCGTAGGCGAACGAGGTGTAGGACAGACCGTGGCCGAACGGGTAGGCCACCGCCATCCGTCGCGCGTCGTACCAGCGGTAGCCCACGAGGATCCCCTCGCCGTAGCGGACGTGCCCGAAGGAGCCGGGGAAGTTCCCGTAGGCCGGGGTGTCCTCGATGCGCAGCGGGATCGTCTCGGCGAGGCGGGCGGAGGGGTTGACGATGCCGCGGAGCACATCGGCGGTCGCGGACCCGCCGGCCTGGCCCAGCAGCCACGCCTCGACGACCGCGGGGACCCGGTCGACGAAGGGCAGGGCGACGACGGCGCCGTTGGAGAGGACGACCACCACGCGGGGGTTCACGGCGATCACCGCGTCGAGCAGTGCGAGCTGCGCCGCGGGGAGGTCGATGTGCTCGCGGTCGAAGCCCTCCGACTCCTCGGCCTCGGTGAGGCCGAGGAAGACGACGGCGACGTCGCGGGACGCCGCGAGCGCCACGGCCTCGTCGCGGAGCGCGTCGAGCTGGTCGGCGGGGGTCTGCGGATCGAAGGCGAAGCCCGGCGCGAACGCGACACGGTCCCCCGCGCCCTCGGAGAGCGCGTCGAGGGCGGTGTCGACCCTGGTCGGGTTGATGTGCGAGGAGCCGCCGCCCTGGTAGCGCGGCGTGCGGGCGAACTCGCCGATGACCGCCAGCGACGCCGACAGCGAGAGCGGCAGGAGCGGAGCGCCGTCGGCGTCGTCGTTCTTCAGCAGCACGATGGACCGCCCTGCGACCTCACGGGCGAGGGCGTGGTGGGCCTCGACGTCGAGCGGCCCGTCCACCGCGGGGCGGCGTCCTGCCTTGGCCACGAGGTCGAGCATCCGTCCCGCGGCGAGGTCGAGCGCGGCGGCGACCGGCGCATCGGACGCGGCAGCCGCCGCGACCTGCGCATCGGTCCGCCCGCCGCTGGACGGCATCTCCAGGTCCAGGCCCGCGACGAGGGCCGCGACCCGGTCGTTCACCGCTCCCCAGTCCGAGACGACGAGCCCCTCGAAGCCCCACTCGTCACGGAGCACCTCGGTGAGCAGCCACGGATCCTCCGAGGCGTAGACGCCGTTGATGCGGTTGTAGGAGCACATCACGGTCCAGGGCTGCGCGTCCTTCACCACGCGCTCGAACCCGCGCAGGTAGATCTCCCGGAGCGGACGCGGATCGATGTCGCTCGACGCGCGCATCCGATCGCTCTCCTGGTTGTTGGCCGCGAAGTGCTTGAGCGAGGAGCCGACGCCCTGCGACTGGATGCCCGTGACGAGCCCGGCGCCGATCGCCCCGGACAGGATCGGGTCCTCGGAGACGTACTCGAAGTTGCGCCCGCACAGCGGCGAGCGCTTGATGTTGATGCCGGGGCCGAGGATGACCGCGACGTCCTCGATCGCGGACTCGACGCCGAGGGCGACGCCGACGCGTGCGGCGAGCTCCGGGTCGAAGGTGGACCCGAGCGCCGTGGCCGGCGGGAAGCAGGTGGCGGGGACGCTCGCGCCGAGGCCCAGGTGATCGCTCTCGGCCTCCTGCTTACGAAGCCCGTGCGGGCCGTCGGTGAGCATGATCGACGGGATGCCCGCGCTCTCGACCCCCTTCGTCGTCCAGAAGTCGGCGCCGCTGGTGAGCGAGGCCTTCTCCTCGATGCTGAGCGACGAGAGGACGTCCTGGGGGCGGTCGGTCATGGCGGGCTCCTTCTGCGATGAGACGCCGGACGACGGCGTCTGGAATCAGGGAATCAGGTCGGATCCCAAAAAGCAAGTGTTACTCGGTTTTACTCGGCGGAGCCACAAGAGACGTCTATCCTCAAGGGATGACACGACGTGGCTCCTATGCGAAAGGCATCGCCAAACGCGAGGAGATCCTGCGCTCGGCACTGTCGGTCGTCGCCCGCGAGGGCTACCACGGCGCCTCCGTGAGGGAGCTCGCCGAGGAGGTCGGACTGAGCCAGGCGGGCCTCCTGCACTACTTCGAGGGCAAGGACGAGCTGTTCGTCGAGATCCTCCGCACGCGCGACGAGCTGGACATGACCGAGCGCGGCGAAGCGATCGGCGACGCGCTCGGTCAGGAGATCGACGAGGTCCGCGAGGCCTACCTCGACCTCATCCGGCACAACGCCGAGGTCCCGGGGCTCGTCGAGCTGTTCACCCGCCTCTCGGCGGATGCCGCGAATCCACAGCACCCCTCCCGCGCGTTCTTCCGCGAGCGCGGCGACGCCATGCGCGACGCCTGGGCGACGACGATCGCCGCCGCCCAGGAGTCGGGACGGGTGACCGATCGGGTCGACCCCGCCCTCCTGGCACGACTCCTCCAGGCCGTCACCGACGGCGCGCAGATGCAGTGGCTCGTGGAGCCGGAGCTGGACATGGCCGTCGTCGTCGACGCTCTCTTCGCACTCCTCCTCCCCGATCGGGGGTTGGCGGACGAGCGGGCCACGGACGACCAGCCCGTGAGCGACCAGCCGACGGACGACCGGGCTTCAGGCCGTCAGCCCAGCAGCGGGCGCACCGAGGCGTAGGCGTCCCTCTCGTCGCGGGACAGGACGTCGAACACGCGCGTCGCCCGGGCGGCATCGTCGTAGCGCGGCCACCCCGGATCCCCGCCCTCGATGAACGCGACGGCCGCGCCGTGCACCTCGTCGGCGAGCCCCTGCGGCGGGTTCGGGCCGGCGAGCGGCTCGATGGCCGGGCCGTCCAGGCAGTCGAAGAAGAACGGCACGTCGAGACAGTGCTCCGCGAACCCGAAGTGCCCCGACGGCCAGGAGAAGCGGTAGACCCAGGTGGGGGCCGCGCCCCGATCGCCCGCGATCCGCAGCACGGCCGTGCGGAACATCCGGTCCGTGAGGAGCCGTCCGGCCAGGCGCGCCTTGCCCTTGGCGACAACGTCGGCGTTGGCGGCGAGATACGCGCGCCGGGCGGATCCGGAGAGCCCCAGCTTCCGCAGCAGGATCGAGCGAGGCACCCAGCGCAGGGCCGGCCCCGCATCGGCGAAGGCCATGGTGAACTCGTCATCGGTCGCGCCGAGGACGAGCGGCTTGTCGGCGCCAACGCCGGCCCGCAGCGCCTCACGGGTCGGCCGGGGCAGCAGGTCGCCGTCGACGGTCGGCCCGAGCGGCAGCCCCTCCTCGACCATCGTGCCGAGGGAATCGGCGCCGAGCTCGGTCGCCTTCTTCTGCAGCGCGAGGATCCGCTCCTCGGTGAGCGAGGAGAAACCCGCCACCGTCGGCTCCACGCCCGCCTCCGCCGCAAGGGCGCGCCCGAACGCCTCGGCGCGCGCGGACGACACGTCGGCGAGGGCTCCGGAGAGGGAGATGGTGTGGTGGAAGAGGTGTTGGGCGGTGGGGATGGCGAGGAGGGTGAGGACGGCTCCGCCTCCGGCGGACTGCCCGGCGATGGTGACCCTTCCCGGGTCTCCGCCGAACGCGGCGATGTTCTCCTGCACCCATTCCAGTGCGGCGATCCAGTCCCGCACGCCCCGGTTCGAGGGGGCGCCATCGATCCATCCGAACCCGTCGAACCCCAACCGGTACGACACCGACACCGTCACCACACCATCACGATTGAACGCCCGACCGTCATACCACTCACTCGCCGGCGAACCCGCGAAGTACCCCCCTCCATGGATCCAGACGAGGACGGGGAGCCCGGAGCCCGCGGCGGGCCACTCCGGACTCGGCGTGAACACGTTCACGTTCAGGGTGCTCTCGCCCTCGATGCTCGGCTCGGGGATCAGCGTCACTCCGGGGTCCCCGCGCTGCGCCGTCGCGCCGTACGCGGCGGCGTCGAGCACGCCCTCCCACGGAGCCGCGGGAACGGGTGCGGCGAAGCGGAGGGGACCTACCGGCGGCTGCGCGAACGGAATGCCGAGGAACGCGGCGGACCGGACGGCACGACGCCCCTCCGCCCCACCGGACCCGCTCGTGCGCCAGCGACCACGCACCCGGCCCGCCGCGGTCTGCACCTCCGGATGCCCGACGTCGGCCGGGCGCTCGGGCAGCGGCTCCTCGGATGCGCTGATGGGGGATGTCATCTCTCTCCTCGTTCCGGCGGGATCGCGAACGTTAAACCCAAACCATGTTTGGTATTCACACTGGGGAAACGGTCTCAGAAATCCCCGAGCACCGCAAGGGGCAGGGGCAGGAAGCGAACATCGTTGGGGTTTCGCCTCGATGCGATCGATACGCTGGACGGCATGGCTGCACGGGGGGCGTATGCGAAGGGGATCGCCAAAAGAGAGGAGATCCTCGATGCCGCGCTGGCCGTGATCGCCGGCAGCGGCTACCGCGCGGCGTCCGTCCGCGAGATCGCCGACGCCGTGGGCCTCAGCCCCGCGGGGCTCCTGCACTACTTCGGGAGCAAGGATGAGCTCTTCCTCGCGATCCTGCGCGCGCGGGACGAGAAGGACACCGTCGCCTACGAGCGCGAGGACGCGATGGCGGCGTTCCTGGACGTGGTCGCGCACAACGCCACGGTGCCGGGGCTCGTCCGTCTGTACGCCCAGCTGGCCGCCGAGGCGGGGGACGAGGAGCACCCCGCCCGTCGCTTCTTCCAGGAGCGGACGGAACGGCTGGAGGGGCCCTTCCAGGCCGTCGTCGCCGCGGCGCAGGCCGCCGGCCGGATCCGCGCCGACCTGGACCCGGCATGGGTGGTCCGCTCCCTGCACGCCCTCGCCGACGGCCTGCAGGCCGCATGGCTGCTGGATGACACCGTGGACATGCCGGGCGACATCGAGCGCTTCCTCGACCTCCTCCGCTCCTGAGCCCTCCTCGGGATCTGCGCGGATACGCTGGCAGGCATGGACTCCGCGGCCTCCCCGATCGTCACGACCGCGAAGGGCCCCGTCCGCGGGTTCTGGCGCGGACGCCCTGGCGGCGACGGCTCATCGGCCGCGTTCCTCGGCATTCCGTTCGCGCAGCCGCCGGTAGGTCCCCTCCGCTTCGCCGCGCCCGTGCCGCCGGAGCCGTGGACCGAGGTGCGCGACGCCACCGCATACGGGCCGACCGCGCAGCGCGGCGACAAGGGCGAGACCCTGATCCCCGAGCCGAGCATCCCCGGCGCCTCGATCCTGAACGTGAACGTGTTCACCCCGGATCCCTCCGCCGGCCCCGCCCTGCCGGTGATGGTGTGGATCCACGGCGGCGGCTACGTCGACGGTTCGCCGGCGAGTGAGTGGTATGACGGTCGGGCGTTCAATCGTGATGGTGTGGTGACGGTGTCGGTGTCGTACCGGTTGGGGTTCGACGGGTTCGGATGGATCGATGGCGCCCCCTCGAACCGGGGCGTGCGGGACTGGATCGCCGCACTGGAATGGGTGCAGGAGAACATCGCCGCGTTCGGCGGAGACCCGGGAAGGGTCACCATCGCCGGGCAGTCCGCCGGAGGCGGAGCCGTCCTCACCCTCCTCGCCATCCCCACCGCCCAACACCTCTTCCACCACACCATCTCCCTCTCCGGAGCCCTCGGGGATATCCCCCGCGAGCGGGTGGAGGCACGGTCGCGACTGCTGGCGGAGCTCGCCGGATGCACGCCCGACCTCGACGGGTTCCGGAGCGTCCCGGAGAAGCGCATCCTGCAGCTTCAGCCGAAGGCCGCGCTCCTGGGCGCCACGGGGGTCGCCGCCGCGACCGACGTGCTCCGCCACGGACTCCCCTGGGGGCCCGTGGTCGACGGCGACCTCATCGAGCGGCCGACCGTCGACGCACTGCGCGGCGGGGCGGGTGCGGGGAAGCCGCTCCTGCTGGGCGCCGCCGATGACGAGTTCACCATGGTCCTCGATGATCTGCGGGGTCGGCTGCGCCTCATCCCGGGAAGTTGGCTCCTCGCCCGGGTCCTGCGCGACCGCGCCACCCGTCGCGCCTATCTCGCGGCGAACCGTCCGCAGCGACGCAAGGGAACCGCCGCGCTCCTCGGCCGCTATGTGACGGATGTCGTCTTCCGGTCGCTCGTCGTGCGCGTGGCCGAGGCCCGCGCGTCCGCGCCGACCTGGGCCTACCGCTTCGCCTGGGTCTCCCCGGCACGGGGCTGGGCGCTGCACTGCCTCGACGTGCCGTTCTGGTTCGACTGCCTCGACGAGCCGCACGTCGCGCGCATCGCCGGCGACGCGCCGCCCCAGTCCCTCGCGACCGCGATGCACGCCGCCGCGGTGTCGTTCATCCGCGACGGGGATCCCGGCTGGCCGCTCTGGAGCTTGGAGCCCGGGACCGCCCGCGTCTTCGGCGCCGCCCCGGCCGATCCCCCGATCTCCCCGACCGCCTACGACAACGCCCTCCCCCTGGCCTGACCTTCAGTTCTGGGGCTCGGCTTGCGCTGCCGTTCCCGCCGTTCCTGCCGTTCCCGCCGGGGCTTCGTGCTGCCTTTTCCTGCCTTCTGGCTTCGCGCTGCTCTTTCCTACCCGTCGGGGCTTCGGGCTGCTGTTTCCCGCCCGCCGACGCTCGCGCTGCTTTTTCCTGCTCACGCTGCACCTATTTCCGCAGCGCGAGCAGGAAACAGCAGCGCGAAGGAAGAAACTCACAGCGCGAGCAGGGAAGAACAGCGCACAGGAAAGAGCAGCGAGCAGGGAAAGAGCACCGCGAGCGAGGAATCACAGCGCATGAAGAAGCCCTGCCCCCTCCCGAGGCGGGAGGGGGCAGGGCGGACGGGGCCCAGCAGCGGATCAGTCGCGGACCGGGTCCAGCAGCGGGATCTCGTAGCGGTGCGGGGTGCCGAAGCGGTGCGCGGTGACGGAGACGGCCTGCTCGCGCAGGAACGTCAGCATCTCCACCCGGCCGGCGGAGACCACCGGGTTCGCGTAGATCGCGAGGCTCGGCGACCCGTTCACGGCGGCAGCGGTCTCCGCGGCCGTGGCACCGATCAGCCGCACCCGGCCGTCGCGGGCGGCGAGACGTGCGGCGTGCGTCGCCCAGGCGGCGGCGTCCTCCGTCACGACGGTCACGTCGTGCGCGCCGAGCCAGGTCAGCACGGCTGCGGGCAGCGGCGATGCGGCGCTCACCGTCACCCGGGCCTGTGCCCTGCGCCCGGCGGCCACGACACGGAGGAGCTCAGCCGTCCGCTCGCCCTCGAAGCGCACGGTCACCGGCAGCGCCTGGTAGCGCAGCGCGTTCTGCTCGGTCTCGAGGCCCGTCGCATCGCGCACGATCCCGAACTCCGACTCCCAGGCGTCGATGTCCGTGGCGAGCGCCGCCCGAAGCCAGTCGGCGTCCGCAGCATCGCCGTCCGCAGCCGCCACCGCTGCCACGGCCGAGGAGGCGAGGGCGTCGAGCGTCCGCGAGGTGCGGACCGGTGCGTCGGCCCAGTCGGCGAGACCGACGAGGTAGTTCGGGCCGCCGGCCTTGGAGCCGGCGCCCACCGCGGCCTTCTTCCAGCCGCCGAAGGGCTGACGCTGCACGATCGCGCCGGTGGTGCCGCGGTTGACATACACGTTGCCCGCCTCGATCCGTGCGAGCCAGCGCTGGACCTCGTCCTCGTCGAGCGAGTGCAGGCCCGAGGTGAGGCCGTAGTCGATGTCGTTGACGATGTCGATCGCCTCATCGAGCGTGGACGCGGTCATGATGCCGAGGACAGGACCGAAGTACTCGACCCGATGGAACTCGGAGCCGCGCACGACGCCCTCGCGGATGCCGGGACGCCAGAGCTGCCCCGCGGCGTCGAGCCTCTCCGGCTGGAGCAGCCAGCGCTCCCCGCCCTTGAGCTCGGTGAGCGCACCCAGGAGCTTGCCCTCGGCCGGGCCGATCAGCGGTCCGATGCGGCTGGAGCCGTCGCTGGGGGCACCGACGTCGTAGGAGCGCACCGCGTCGACGAGCTGGCGGCGGAAGCGCTCGGACTGTGCGGCCGATCCGACGAGCACCACGAGCGAGGCCGCCGAGCACTTCTGTCCGGCGTGGCCGAACGCCGAGTAGGCGACGTCCTTCGCGGCGAGGTCGAGGTCGGCGCTCGGGGTGACGATGATCGCGTTCTTGCCGCTGGTCTCGGCGAGGAGCGGCAGGTCGGGGCGGAAGCCGCGGAACAGCTCGGCGGTCTCGTACCCGCCCGTGAGGATCACGCGCCCCACGGCGGGGTCGCTCACCAGCGCCGTGCCGAGGTCGCGTCCGTCGAGCTGCACGTACTGCAGCACCTCGCGGGGAACGCCCGCCTCCCACAGCGCCTCGACCATCACCGCGCCGGAGCGCCGGGCCTGGCGGGCGGGCTTGATGATCACGGGCGAGCCGGTCGCGAGGGCGGAGAGCACGGATCCCGCGGGGATCGCCACCGGGAAGTTCCACGGCGGGGTGACCACTGTGAGCCCCACCGGCCGGGACTCCGCGCCGTCGACGTCGACGAGGCGGCGAGCGCTCTCGGCGTAGTAGTGCGCGAAGTCGATCGCCTCGGAGACCTCGGGGTCGCCCTGCTCCAGGACCTTGCCGGCCTCGGAGCCCATGACCTCCAGGAGGTCGCCGCGGCGCGCTTCGAGCACGTCCCCCGCGCGGTGCAGGATCTCGGCACGCCCCTCGGCGCCCAGCGCGCGCCAGGACTCGCCGGCGGCGACGGCGGTCGCGATCGCCGACTCGACCTGCGCGACGGTGGACAGCGTGTGCGCCCGGACCGTCTCGTCGCCGAGCGTCGAGCCCTCCATCCGGGAGCGGATCGCATCTCCCCACGCGCGGTTCGGCGCGAGGCTGGGATCGGTGTCGGCCGCGTTCAGGAAGCCGCCGCGCAGACCGGGCTCGGCCGCCGCCGTGCGGTCCTGCACGCGGTTCGAGGCCGGGATGCCCACGGGGACGGTCCGCACGGAGGCGAGGAAGCGCTCCTTCTCGCGGTCGAACAGCGCAGGGTCGGCGTCGAGGTCGAACACCGCGGACATGAAGTTCTCCGACGACGCCCCCTCTTCGAGGCGACGGATCAGGTAGGCGATCGCGACGTCGAACTCGTCGGGGTGGACGACGGGCGTGTAGAGCAGCAGCGAGCCGACCGTGCGCTTGACGACGGTCGCCTGCGCGGATGCCATGCCCAGCAGCATCTCGAACTCGATGCCCTTCGTGACGCCGCGCTTCTCCGCGAGGAGCCATGCCAGAGCGATGTCGAACAGGTTGTGACCGGCCACGCCGATCCGCACGTTGCCGATGTGCTCGGGGCGCAGGGCGTACTCCAGCACCGCCTTGTAGGAGGAGTCGGACTCCTGCTTGGAGGACCAGGTGGCGAGCGGCCAGCCGTGGGTCTCGGCGTCCACGGTCTCCATCGGGAGGTTCGCGCCCTTGACGACCCGCACCTTGATCGGCGCCCCGCCCGAGGCGACGCGGGCGGCCGCCCACTCCTGCAGGCGCGCCATGGCGCCCAGGGCGTCCGGCAGGTAGGCCTGCAGGACGATGCCCGCTTCGAGGTCGCGGAACTCCGGCCGGTCCAGGATCGAGGTGAAGACCGCGATCGTGAGATCGAGGTCCTTGTACTCCTCCATGTCGAGGTTGATGAACTTCCGGCCCGACCGCGCGGTCGCCGCGATCCGGTAGAGCGGGAGGAGCGCCTCGGCGGCGTGGTCGACGGCCTCGTCGAACGCCCAGGGGCTGTGCGGGGCGACGGTCGAGGAGACCTTGATCGACACGTAGTCGACGTCGTCGCGGAGGAGCAGGCGGCGGGTGCCCTCCAGCCGACGGGCGGCCTCGTCGCGCCCGAGGATCGCCTCTCCGAGGAGGTTCACGTTCAGGCGCACGTCCTGCGCCTCGCGGATCCGGCGGATCGCGGCGCCGAGCTTGTCGTCGCGGGCGTCCACGATGAGGTGGCGGACCATGCCGCGCAGCACCCGGCGGCTGATCGGCACGACGATGCCGGGGAAGGCCGGGGCGAAGGCCCCGCCGAGGGCGATCGCCCCGCGGAGCGGCGCCGGCAGGAACTTCGGCGTGAGCGGCACGAGCTCGCGGAGCTTCCGGGCGGCGACCTTCGTGTCCTCGGGGCGGACGACGCCGTCGACGAATCCGACCGTGAAGTCCAGGCCGTTCTCGTCGCGGAGGACGCCGGCGAGGCGCTGCGCCGCGGCGTCGACGGGGACCTCGCGGCTCTCGACGAGCCAGCGGCGGACCAGCGCGACGGCATCGTCGGCGAGGGCGGCGAGATCTGCGGAGTCGGCGCCCGGCGCGGCGCTGACGGAGGGATCGATGACGGTCATGGTTCCTCGGATTCGGAAGGGGAGTCGGAAGGGAGGAGGACGCGGGAGGCGTGCAGGTATCGGTCCCAGCCTGGACTTCTTCACCATCTATGAAAAGCGATGATTAGTGACGGATAATCTTCGATATCGTCGATGCTTTGGGAGGTCTCATGTTCGAGCTGCGCAGACTGCGCCTGCTGCACGAGTTCGCGCTGCGGGGCACGATCGCCGAGGTCGCCGCGAGCCTCTCCTACAGCCCGTCCACGGTGTCGCAGCAGCTCGCCCTCTTGGAGCGCGAGGCCGGGACCGCCCTCCTGGAGCCGGACGGCCGCCGGATCCGTCTCACCGCGCAAGGGCGGCTGCTCGCCGAGCACGCCGCGCGGATCCTGGAGCTCGACGAGGCGGCGCGTCAGGCTCTCGCCACGACCCCGGGGCGCGCCGAGCCGGTGCGCATCAGCGCGATGCCCACGGCGGCGGAGTCCCTCGTTCCCTCGGCGCTGAGCCTGCTCGCCGTCCGCGCTCCCGATCTTCGGGTGGAGATGGCCGAGGCGCCGCCGGAGGAGGGACTGTTCGAGCTCACCGCGCGCCGCTTCGACCTCGTCATCGCCGAGCAGTACCCCGGGCACACGCGCGAGCGTCGCGGGGGGACGGTGCACACGCTGATCGGTGAGGACCCCATCCGTCTCGTCCTCCCGCCCGCCGAGGACCCCGTTCCCCTGACACGGCTCCGGGATCGGGCGTGGGTGATGGAACCTCCGGGATCCGCCGCGCGGCAGTGGGCCGTGCAGCAGTGCCGCGCGGCGGGTTTCGAGCCGGACGTGCGGTTCGAGGCAGCCGATCTCACGGCGCACGTCCGCCTGATCGCGGCCGGCCACGCGGTCGGGATGCTGCCCGACCTCATCTGGGGCGACGACCGCCCCGGCGTGACGCTCGCCGACCTGCCAGGAACCCCGGTGCGCGAGATCTTCACGGCCGTGCGCGAGGCGGCGCGCGAGTCCGACGCCATCGCCCTCGTCCAGTCCGCCCTCCAGGACGCCTTCCCCCTCCGGGCCTGATGGCCGGGGCGGTTCGGGGGTTGAGGTTGGAGTTGCTTCCCTCGGCGCTGCGATGCCCCGCCGTGGCACTTCTTGCGGGTTGGGCGGCGTGTCAACCCGCAGAACCTGCCACGCTGGGGCACTTCGGGCGGGCCAGAGGCTGACCGTGAGCCCCATCGCCCCGCCACCACCGTTTCTGCCCCGCCGTGGCAGGTTCCGTGGGTTCGATGGGGGTTGAACCCACAAGAAGTGCCACGGCGGGACAGAAACGGCCCGCAACAGCCGCCCGGCCAGAAACGGCGACCACCCCCAGTCCGGGCCAGAAACGACCCGCAGGCCCGGCCCGAGTCAGAGCCGGCGGACCGTCGCGTGCGGGATCCGCTCCTGCATCACCCGGATCGCTTCGGGGTTCAGGTCGACGAGCACCGCGTCCCGACCCAGCGCGGACGCGACGGCACCGGTGGTACCGCTGCCCGCGAACAGGTCCAGCACCCGATCGCCTGGACGACTGGAGGCCTGCACGATCCGCCTCAGGACTCCCTCGGGCTTCTGCGTCGGATAGCCCGTCTTCTCCCGGCCGGAGGTCGGCACGATCGTGTGCCACCACACGTCGGTCGGGAGCTTGCCGCGCTCAGCCTTCTCAGCGCTGACCAGGCCGGGGGCCATGTACGGCTCGCGCTCGATGTCGTCCACGTTGAACACGTGCTCGCCGGGGGTCTTCACGTAGACGAGGATCGTGTCGTGCTTCGTGGGCCAGCGCGTCCGCGGCTTCGCCCCGTAGTCGTAGGCCCAGATGATCTCGTTGAGGAAATGGTCGCGACCGAACACGGCGTCGAGCATCACCTTGGCATAGTGCGCCTCGCGATAGTCGAGGTGCAGGTAGAGGGTGCCGTCGGACGCGAGGAGCCGCCACGCCTCCTCCAGCCGGGGCATGAGGAAGTCGCCGTAGTCGTCGAACCGGTCGTCGTAGGCGTGCAGGAGACTCCGCACCCGCTCGTAGCGGTGCCCGTGGAAGCCCCGATTGACCTCGACCGCTACCCCGACCGCGCCCTCCGTCTCGGCCGCGGCGTCCGCTGCGACGGGCGGATCGGCTCGCCGCGCTGAGACGGCGTGACGTTCCTGCGTTCGGCCGGTGTTGAACGGCGGATCGAGATAGACCAGTGTGAACGATCCATCGGGCAACGAGGCCGCAGCCGCCAGGCTGTCACCCTCGAGGATCTCGACCGCACCGACCTCAGCGGCGCCCGCCTCCGGCCTCGATCCCCCCGGCCCCGGCTTCGGCCCCGACCCGCTCACGGAACGCGATGGAGCCAGGCGTCGGTCGCGAACTTCGACTCCACGAGCGCCTCCGCCTCGGCGTACTCGTCGGCGGAGATCGTGCCGTCCTCGGCATCGGTGAGACCGCGGAAGGTGCTGATGAACCGATCGATGATCTCGGCGCGGGAGAGCCCGGTCTGACTGCGCAGCGGATCCACCCGCTTGGCCGCCGAGGCGGTGCCCTTGTCGCTGAGCTTCTCGCGGCCGATGCGCAGCACCTCGGTCATCATCTGCCCGTCGATGTCGTAGGACAGGGTCGCGTGGTGGAGCACTCCGCCGTTCGCCAAGCGCTTCTGCGCTGCCCCGCCGATCTTGCCGGAGGGACCTGCGATGTCGTTCAGCGGCTGGTAGACGGCGTCGATCCCGAGCGAGCGCAGCGCCTGCAGCACCCAGTCGTCGAGGAACGCGTAGGAGTCGGCGAAGGTCATTCCCTGCACCAGCGAGGCCGGCACATACAGAGAGTAGGTGATGATCTGCCCGGCGGCCATGAGCATCGCCCCGCCGCCCGAGATCCGGCGGACGACCTCGAAGCCGTGCTTCGCCGCCCCCTCGGGGTCGACCTCGTTGCGGTACGACTGGAACGAGCCGATGACGACCGCGGACTCCTCCCACTCCCAGATCCGCAGGGTCGGCCGACGCAGCCCGGCGCCGACGCGGGTGGTGAGCACCTCGTCGAGGGCGAGGTTCATGCGCGGCGACACGGCCTTGTCGTGCACGACCTCCCAGTCGAAGTCACGCCATCCCGGCGCGGTCACAAGGGCGCGGCGGACGGCGGTCCCCACGGCGTCCGGCGTGAACCCGAGGAGCTGGGCGCCGTCCGGCAGCGCAGCACGGACGGCGGCGGCGATGCCCGTCGCGTCGGTCTCGACGGGCAGGCCCGAGACTGCGGCGTTGATGTCGTCGAGCGCGGTGTCCGGTTCGAGGAAGAAGTCGCCGGCGAGCCGGAAACCGGCGATCGAGCCGTCCGTCACCTCGAAGTCGACGACGACGAGCTTTCCACCTGGGACCTTGTATTCACCGTGCACGCACTCAGCCTACGCGCGGGCGCGCATCGGCGGATCAGCGCGCGGGGACGTGCTTGTCGAGCCAGGCCAGCACATCCGCGCGGACCTCGTCCTGCTGGAGCTCGGCGAACACCTCGTGCCGCGCGTCCGGGTAGACCAGGGTGGTCACGTCCGTCAGTCCGGAACGCGTGCGGTACTCGTCGGCGAGCCGGTGCACGCTGCGCGGACCGCCGACCGGATCGTCCCGCCCCACGAGCAGGAGGATCGGCACGTCGACCCCGAGGTCCTTGCGCGGGCGACCGTAGAGCTTGGCGGCCTCGGCCAGGCCGAACAGCTTCAGCAGCGGCACCTCCGTGGTGAGCGGGTCGTTCCGGAACGCCTCCCCCACTGCGGGGTCTCGCGAGAGCCATTCGAGTCCGGTCGCATCCGGTCCCGCCCAGCGCGCGTTCAGCGGCCGCGAGTTGAGGAAGCGCGGGGTGCGCAGCGCCGAGCCGCTGAGGATCACGGCGTCGTACGCGTCCGGATGCTCGTTCAGGAGCATCTGCGACAGGAAGGATCCCCAGGAGTGTCCGAGCAGCACGAGCGGCAGGTCGGGGTGCTCGGTGCGGATGATCTGCGTGAACTGCCACTCCGCCGCGACCGCCGCACGCAATCCGCCGGGCCCGAGACGCCCGAGCTTCGACGCGTCGCCGTGCTGCTTCATCCCGGTGCGTCCGTGGCCGCGGTGGTCGTCGGCGTATACGACGAACCCGGCGGCGGTGAGCGCGGCGATCAGCGCGCCGTACCGCCCGGCGTGCTCGCCGACGCCGTGCAGGAGCTGGACGACGCCCCGTACGGGATCATCCGGGCCTCCGGCTGCCGGATGGACGTCGTAGACGATCGCGATGCCGTGCGCATCGGTGAACTCGGCGGTGCGGAACTCGGCCATGCCCCGAGTCTACGGATCGAGCGCCGTCCGCGATCCCCCGCCGACGCGGAACGGAATCAGAGTCCGAGCGCGCGGCGGACGGCGCGCGCTCGATCGAGGTCGGTCACCTCGTGGCCGCCCACGCCGTCGTCCGCGGATCCCATCCGCACGCCCCCGTCCGCGAGCACGGTGCGCTTGGCCGAGAAGTGCACGGCGTCGACCCCGGTGGCGGCGATCTCGGCGACGGTCTCGGCGTTGACGCCGCTGCCCGCCATCACCTGGATCCGTCCGTCGGCGAGGGCGACGAGAGCGCGCAGCATGTCCAGCCCGTCGATCGCCGCGGAGGATCCGCCCGAGGTCAGCACGCGTGCGAAGCCCAGGTCGATGGCTGCGGCGAGCGCGGCGAGCGGATCGGGGGTCACATCGATCGCGCGGTGCAGGGTGACCGGAGCGCCGTCCGCGGCGTCGCGCAGGCGGGCGAGGGCATCGACGTCGACCCTGCCGTCGGCATCGAGGGCGCCGATCACCACGCCGGCTGCGCCGTTTCCGACCGCGACCCGGATATCGTGCACGCTGGCCGCCAGCTCCTCCGCGTCGTAGTGGAAGCCCCCAGCACGCGGCCGGACGAGCACATGGATCTCGGGACCGTCGTCGCCGGACGCCTCCAGGGCCTGCGCCAGCGTGGCCGGCGAGGGGGTCAGACCTCCGAGCGGAAGGGCCTGGGCCAACTCGACGCGCGCGGCGCCGATCTCTCGGGCGACCCGCACTCCGGCGGCATCCTGAACGGCGACTTCAAGGGCGATCGTCATGCTTCCATTCTTCCCGCTCTCCGGAGGTGCTCCGTTCATTCCTCCGACCTTTCGGCGATGACGGCGGGGCAACGATCGCGGTCGGTCGCGTATCAGGACCGCCGAGGCCGGCTAGAGGCCAATCCACCCATCGATGAGCGGGTTGATGTCCTCGACGCGCTCGACCACGATCCGCTCCGGCAGCTCGCCGAGAGCCGTGGCGACCAGGACGACCGCGGTGTCGCCGTCTCGGAGCTCGACGCTCGCCGAGTCGTCGTCGTGCTCCGCGAGCGTCGCGTCGACGGTCGCGCTCCGGCCGACGAAGTGCACGACCGTCGCTGACGCCGTGGCGGCGCCCGCCGGGTCGAGGCCCATTCGCACCCGCAGCACTTCGGCCTCCACGGCCGGCGCCGAGCCGATCCTGACCGTCGGCCGCCGCCCCGATCCCTGCGGAGGCGCGGGCCAGAACCCGGTCCAGGCGTAGGCGCGCGGCACATCCAGCGGGAACTCGATGAACGCACCATGCCAGTCCGGCGAGGTGAGCGCGTACGCACGGGTGTCCGCGGCGAGCATCTGCGCGCGGATCCTGTCCTGCAGCGCCTTCGCCTCGTGCGGCGCGAGGGGGACCTTCTCCATGCCGTCACGCTATCCGGAACGCTCCGTATAGGACACCTGCGCGATCCGGATGAGCGCACGCCTGGCGCCGGGGATCGTCATCGCCGGAGGGGTATCCGACACGACGGCTGGGCCGGATCATTCCCTCAGATGCGGCGTGTACAACACGATCGGGTACGAGTGCGCGCACGTCGTCGTATCATCCACGCGTACGCGGGGAACACTACTGGGATACCGAGAAGTGCCCCTGGTAGTCGGGATGATCCCCGCGTACGCGGGAGCACGACGTCCGCCTGAGTGATCGTGTGCTCCCCGCCGGATCATCCCCGCATACGCGGGGAGCACCGCGAATGTCCCAGGAGAGGCTAGCGTCCAGGGGGATCATCCCCGCATACGCGGGGAGCACATGACGGTCAAGGTCGTGGTCTCGCTGCCGCCGGGATCATCCCCGCATACGCGGGGAGCACGCGGGGATCAGCGGGGCGATGACGTGCGGGCCGGGATCATCCCCGCATACGCGGGGAGCACACTTGTTGATCAGGAGTTTATCCGCGCCCCACCCCGAAACTCGTTCAGTTTGCCGCCGCGCCTCCGGCTTCACCATGCCCCGCCCGGCGCTCCGACGCGCGGACGAGCACGATCCCGCAAATCCGGCGCACAATGGAGGAATGGGACTCTTCACACAGCGGCCGGAGGAACCCTCGGCCTGGGCGGCGCTTCCTGGCGAGCCGCTCGACGAGACCGACGATTTCGACCTGCCCGAGACCCCGGCCCTGGATCCGATCGGCCTCGGCGCCGCGGCGGTGACGTCGATCGGCATCTCGATCACCCCCTCGGCCATCTCCGGTGACGAACCGCCGGAGACAGAGATCACACCGTCGAGCGAGTCCGACAGCCCAGAAGACAGCGGCGCAAACGGCACAGAGGCCTGAGGCACCGAGGCCTGAGGCCTGAGGCCTGAGGCCTGAGGCGTCACCCTCACGACCTCCGTCACGTCGAGAGGCTGGTCACCCCTCCCCCGGACGGTCCTTGCGTTCGACGCGAATCGGCGTCGTGACGGTGGTCGCGGCCTTCTCGTCGCGGAAAGCGGCGGGATCCATGGCGCGCACGACCGAGAGGGGGCGCGTCTCGTCGAGCGTGAGCAGGAAGCGGGTGTCGTCACGACGATGCAGGCGCCCGGACATGGACATCCAGGTGATGCCGATCGCGAAAGCGAGGAGGCCCGCGACGCCACCGACGGCGATCGCGGTTCGCGCCGAGAACGCGTCGACGATCCAGCCGGCGATCGGCGCGCCGATGGGCGTCGACCCCATCACCACGGCCATGTAGAGCGCGAGCACTCGTCCGCGCAACGCCGGATCGGTGGTGGTCTGCACATAGCCGTTCGCGGTCGTCAGCATCGTGACGGTCGAGAAGCCGACCAGGATCAGCACCGCCGCATACGACCAGTAGGTGGGCATGAAGGTGGAGACGATCGAGGCGACGCCGAACCCCGCCGCCGCGATCACCAGCACCCGCACGCGCGCCCGATCCCGTCGCGCGGCGAGCAGGGCGCCGGTGAGGGAGCCGATGGCGAGGACGGAGCTGAGAAGGCCGTACCCGTCGGCCTGGCGCCCGAACTCCAACGCCATCGTGGAGGCGAAGATCGGGAAATTCATGCCGAACGCGCCGATGAGGAAGACCATCGCGAAGACGACGATCAGATCGGGCCTGCCCCGCACGTAGTGGAAGCCTTCGGCCAGCCCGCCGGACCGGCGGTGCTTGCCGCGCGGCGTGAGCTCGCTCCTGCGGATGAGGAGCAGCGCGACGATCATCGCGAGGAACGTGGCCGCGTTCGCGACGAACACCCAGCCCGATCCGATCGCGACGATCAGGAGCCCGCCGACGGCCGGGCCGATCAGCCGCGCCATGTTGAACGACGCCGAGTTCAAGGCGACGGCGTTGGAGGTGTCCTCCAACCGAACCATGTCGGACACGAAGGCCTGCCGCGCGGGGGCGTCGAAGGCGTTCGCGATGCCGAACCCGAGGGCGAACAGCAGCATCAGCGGCAGCGTCATGACGCCGGTGAGGAGCAGCACGGCGACACCGAGACCCAGCAGCATGAGCGCGGACTGCGTCGTCAAGAGCACGATGCGTCGATCGAACCTGTCGGCGACCCAGCCGGTGAGGCTCACCAGCACGAGGGGCGGGCCGAACTGCAGCGCCATCGTGACGCCCATGGCCGTCGCATCGTTGTCGGTGAGCTCGGTGAGCACCACCCAGTCCTGGGCGGTGGCCTGCATCCAGCCGCCGATGTTCGAGATGATCGCGCCGAGGAACCAGACCCGATAGTTGAACGAGGAGAAGGATCGGAACATCGCGCTCATTGCTCGGCCACCCTCCGCATCAGGGCGCTGGCCTCGCGGAGGACCGCGAGGTCGTGCTCGGTGAGGCCGGCCTCGACGAGCTTCCCCGCCAGCAGCTCGTCCCGCCGCCGGATGGTCTCCACGACGATCTCGGCCCCGACCTCGGTGATCTCCACATGGACGCGACGGCGATCATCCGGATCCGGGATCCGCGTGACGTACCCCTGCTCCTCCAAGCCGCTCACCATCGCGCTCATCGACGGCGCGGTCACCCGCTCGCGGACGGCGAGCGCCGTGATCGAATGCCGCCCATGCATGCGGAGGGCCGCGAGGACGGCGAGCTGCGCGTCGCTCATCGCGTCCACCGCACGGACGGAGCGGAGGCGTCGCGCGAGGCGGAACGCGGCAAACCTCAGATCGGTGGCGGTACGGGAGAGGGGATCTTCAGGCGCAGTCATTACTTAGACAGTCTAAGTAATTTTTGGGTGTCGTGGGTCGGCGGTGGTCCGCCGCGGATGTCCGACGGTGTCGACGCGGTCTTGGGACAGTGGGTCGACATCGGGCTGACCCCGATCCAAGGCACTCGCCGCAGCGGCAACGGAACCGACTCAGCGTCTTGACCTCTCGGTTGGCTCTAAAGTGAACTCAGTTTCCCTCTTCCTCCACGGAAAGCCCAGGTCAGGAAGAGTGCTCCCCGCGTACGCGGGGATGATCCCCACTACGGCTACTCGGCCCCAGAGGGCACCCGGTGCTCCCCGCGTACGCGGGGATGATCCCCGGCTGAATGCTCTGCTCCGGTGAGAGAGAGGGTGCTCCCCGCGTACGCGGGGATGATCCCCGGGGCACTCTGTCGAGGTCGGACATGGCGACGTGCTCCCCGCGTACGCGGGGATGATCCCAGCGGTGCCGGCCGTCTCGTCGGCATCGAGCAGTGCTCCCCGCGTACGCGGGGATGATCCCTCCGCCTGAAGCCGGACCCTGCCGCCGCTCTCGTGCTCCCCGCGTACGCGGGGATGATCCGCCCATAGTGACGTCGACCTCAGTCTCGCCGGGGTGCTCCCCGTACGCGGGGATGATCCCAGGTACGCGCCGGTCGTCGCCGGGAGCTTCTGGTGCTCCCCGCGTACGCGGGGATGATCCCACCCGGTCGGAGCGGCTCGCGGGCGGGCGTGGGTGCTCCCCGCGTACTTGGGGATGGCCTGCCTGGCAGCTCGGTCCAGATCGGGAGGAGCTTGCGCTCCTCACCGTCTGGATGATCCACCAGCCTCATCGGCGAGACTGCAACTGCGTCTCGAGACAGCAGAAAATTCGCGCTGTTTCGAGACGCAGTTGCAGTCTCGCGAGGCTTTGGTCGCCTGCGCGTCGTGAGCCAGCAAAAGGCGCGGCGGCAGACCCAAGGCAAGTCCAAATCCCGGAGGTCCAAGCCCCCTCCGGACACAACGCCCCCGCCCGGGCCCCTAGGCGTGGAGCAGGGCTCGCCGGGAGGACGGGCGGGAGGCTGCGGGCGCGAGGGCTCCGAGGACGCGGACCAGGGTCGTCATCCAGAGAAGGGCCAGCCCGACGGCGATCGCCTCCAGCGCCGCGCCGGAGAGTATCCGCATCGGCATCCACAGGATCACCGAGCCGACGAGGAGAACGCCGAGCCCCCAGGTCGTGAGCGACAGAGCGCGGGGCGGGCCCGGGAGGATCCACGCCGTGACCGACGCCGCCGCGAGGAACAACGCGAGGGACGCCACCGCCGCGATGACGTGCAGGACCGTCATCGGCTCGACCGGGACCGCGCCGACCAGGGCGAGTGCGATGCCCGCGGCCGCCCACAGGGAGACTGCGACGGTGATGCGCGGAAGTGCCCCGTCTCCGAGGAGACGATGCAGGTCGCGTCCGATGTACGAGCCGACCGTCGCCATCAGGAAACCTGCCACCACGAGCGTGCCGTTGAACGCCCACCCGCCCTCGCCGAGCCCCAGCTGAGAGAAGTTGTTCTCCCACCAACGCGGCTCGGTGGCTGTGAGCATGGCGAAGAGCGTGCCGATGATGAGGAAGCCGAAGACGAGGCCGGCAAGATCGCGGGTGCGCAGATCGATTCCCGCGCTGTAGGCGAAACGCCCGCCGACGGCGCTGACCGCGCCGGTGAAGAGGCCGCCGCCGATGGCCGCGACCTCCAGCCCCTGCAACCCTTGAGCCAGCACCTGACCGGCCAGGAGGACACCGAGCACCGACACGGCGCCGAACGCCACGGTGACCGCGGTGCTCGCCAGATCCGACACGATCGTCTGCCATCGCGGCATCGCCCTGGTCTCGCCGCGCCGGTTCGTGATCGTGCTGACCAGGAACGCCGCCGCCGACACCGCGCCCGCGATGAGCGCGGCAGGCAGACCGAGGGATCCGGCGCCGGCCAGCGGCCGCGGAACGCCGCCGAGCACGAGCGCGCCCAGGATCGCGCCGACGACGAAGCAGACGCCCGTCGCCACGACCGTTCGCGTCTCGCGCCGCAGCTTCTCGACCTGATCCATCTCGTCTATCGAAGCATGAGCCTCGGACATGCCGGAGGGTGGGGGCGCGGCCAGGGTCAGGGTTTCAACCGGGGCCGGGGTCGAGGCCGAGGTCGGGATCGGGTGGGTCCGATCGCATCGGGTCGTTCCACCATTCCGGACACGACCGCACGACGGGGACACAGGTGCACGACGGGATCAACCACATCGTCGTGCACCCGTGCCCAGGTCGTGCATCTGCCCTCACCCACCCCATGGCGGCCGCCCCGTGGCGGGACCCGAGGCTTGTCCGCGCGGCCATACCTGCGCCTGGGCATCCGCACGACCAAGACACAGATGCACGACGAGATCAACCACATCATCGTGCACCCGTGTCCAAGTCGTGCATCCGTGCCCGGACCTGCACCCGAGGCCCCGCGCACACCCGGTCACGGAACCGGAACCGGAGTCAGAAACCCGACCGACTCAGCCCGGAACCGGACCGGAATCGGAACCAAAACCAGACCGGAACCAGCCCCGGCCTAAGCCCGACAAGGCTCAGACCGTGAGGATCGCAGCCTCCAGGCGGGCGTAGGAGGCCTCCATGCCGTCGGTCATGCCGGTGGCGAGGATCATGTCGCGGGTCTCCTTGTCCGGATACTCGATGAGGAGGGTGATGAGCGTGGCGCCGTCCTCCTCGTCGAGGTTCAGGTCGTTGAGCGTGGACGGCCCGCCGGCGCCGGTCATGCGCTCGGTCGTCACGGCACGTCGCGGCGCATCGATCAGCAGTGCCTCGCCGTCGAACCCGAAGCCCTGCCCCTCGGTGTCGCCGATCGGCTCCCAGGCGTAGCGGTAGGCCCGGCCGACCTCGGTCGCCGGCTCGCAGACGGTCATCGCCCAGCCATCGGGCCCGAGCATCCACTGCCGCAGCAGCTCCTCCTCATGGTGCGCTCGCCAGACCAGCTCGCGCGGCCCCTCGACGAGGCGGGTGATGCGCACGTGAGTGTCGTCGAGCAGCTCGGTCTGCGTGCCCTTCCCCTGGGCGTAGGCGCGCAGCCCCTCCAGCACACGGTCGAGCTGGTTCATGGCCATGGTGGATCCCTCGACGGCACCCATCGCGACGACCTGGTCGAGCGCCTCCGCCGACGTGAAGTAGGTGGTGTTCGTCATTCGCGTGCCGTCGGCGGTGGCGGCGAAGTCGAACGACATGCGCATTGAGGGGAAGCCGTCGAGCGGCTCGCCGTCGTCTCCGACGAAGCTGTCGAGGACCTCGAAGCGGCTCGGCTCCTCGATCGCCAGGAACTCCCACGACCCCGCGGAACTCTCCCCCTTCGGGCTGGTCATGTGATACCTCGCCCGTCCGCCGACCGTGTGATCGAAGGCGGAGAAGGTGGCGGGCCATCCGGGCGGGCCCCAGAAGCGCTCGAGCTGGCGCGGATCGGAGAAGGCCGACCAGACGCGCTCGACCGGCGCGGCGAAGTCGGCGACGAGGGTCATCGTCAAGTTCTCGGGGTCGGTGGTGACGGAGGTCACGGGCATGGTCAGGCTCCTTCGGAATGTATCGGTTCGGGGGTCGGTTCGGCCAGCAGCGCATCGAGGCGATCGACGCGCGCCCGCCAGAGGTCTTCGTATCGGGCCAGCAGCGCCCTGGCGCGGGCGATCATGGTCGGATCCGCCCGGACCAGCCGCTCCCGCCCCTCGGCGCGCTTGATGATGAGGTGCGCGGCCTCCAGGACGGCGACGTGCTTCTGCACTGCCGCGAACGACATGTCGTACTCGCCGGCCAGCTCCGAGATCGACCGCTCCTCGGCGAGCGTGCGCCGCAGGATGTCGCGCCGCACGGTGGCCGCCAGCGCCTGGAACACCCGGTCGGTCTCTTCATCGCTCAACTCTGTTTGTGCAACCATTTGGTTGCACGTTACGTCAGGGTCGGCGGTTCGTCAAGATCCATCCGCTTCCCGTCGCGAATTCTGCCGCTCACATCGCGCTCGGGCGGCAGAATTCGCGACGGGAACGTGGGTAGCGAACGGGAACGTGGGTAACGAACGGGAACGTGGTGAACGAAGGTGCCGTGGGCGGGGAGCAGGCGTATCGTCGCCAGAGGGGACACCGGACAGCACGACCGGAGGTGCACGGATGGAAAAGGCACAGGGGATCATCCCCTCCTATCTGCTCTCACGGCTGGCCAGATCGGAGCGCTTCCCGAGGGCGGCTGAGGCGGCGCGACAGACGCTGACGGTCGGCAGGCCGGTCTTCCGGTCCCGCCTGGAGCTGTCGATCGACGAGAACGGCACCCTCGTCGCCGAGATCGAGGCGGCGCCGAGTCGTACGATCAGCGATGCGCGCGGGACCGAGAAGCTCCCGGGCACGGTGGTGCGCCGAGAGGACGACGGCCCGGTCGCGGACGCGGCGGTCAACGAGGCGTTCGACGGGCTCGGCGCCACGTTCGATCTACTGGGGGAGGCGTTCGCCCGCAACTCGCTGGACGGCGCCGGCGCCCCGCTCGATGCCACTGTCCACTACGGGACCGGATACGACAACGCGTTCTGGGACGGGCAGCGCATGGTCTTCGGCGATGGAGACGGACAGGTCTTCCACGGCTTCACCGCCTCGATCTCGGTGATCGGGCACGAGCTCGGCCACGGCGTGATCCAGAGCACCGCAGGCCTGGAGTACCGGGATCAGTCCGGCGCGCTGAACGAGTCGATCGCCGACGTGCTCGGCGCCCTCACCGAGCAGCACCTGCGCGGCCAGACCGCCTCCGCCGCCAGCTGGCTGATCGGCGCGGGGATCTTCACGTCCGCGGTCGAGGGGAAGGCCCTCCGGTCGATGCTCGCTCCCGGGACCGCCTATGACGACGATGAGCTCGGCAAGGACCCGCAGCCCGCGCACATGCGGGACTTCGTGCACACGGAGGAGGACAACGGCGGGGTGCACATCAACTCCGGAATCCCGAACCGCGCGTTCGCGCTGTTCGCCCGCGACCTCGGCGGCAACGCCTGGGAGACCGCGGGCGGCGTCTGGTACCGCGCGCTGACCGGAGGCCTCTCCCCCACGGCGACCTTCGCCGCGTTCGCGAAGGCGACGGTGTCCGCCGCCGCAGCAGACGGCGACCGGGTCGTGGCGGCATTGCGTCGAGCATGGACGGCCGTGGGTGTGATCGAGGACGGGAAGGGCGATGCACGATCCGACGCCTCCCGATGACGACCGCGGGGAGAACGTGAACGGAGGCCCCACCCCCGGCCCCGAGCCCGGCCCCGCCCCGGCCTCCGCGATCGTCATCATCGTCACGCGGAGCGGCGGCATCGCCGGAATCCGCCGGGAGTGGCGGGTCGAGCCGCCGCAGGACGGCACCGAGCGCTGGGCGGCGCTCGTCGACCTGTGCCCCTGGGACGCCCCCGCACCCACTGATCGCGAGGCCGATCGCGGAGCAGAGCACGATACCGATCGCGGAGTCGAGCGCGATACCGATCATGGGGCCGATCGCTTCGTGTGGCGGATCGATGTGCGGATGCCGACCCGCCGGTGCGAGCGCGAGGTGCCCGAGACGCAGCTCAACGGGCCGTGGCGAACCCTCGTCGACGCCGTCCGCGACGCCGCCGGACGCTGACGCGAACGCCGATCCGGACGTGTCTCAGCGCCGGGGACGCCCGCCGAAACGCCCCGCGCCCGGCCCGCTCGGTGGGGCGGCGACCATCTCGCCGCGGAGCGGCCAGCGGCCGGACTTCCTGCGGAACTCGATCGCCATGAGCAGCGGCGTCATGTCGTACATGCGGAGGTTCAGGCGGAGCTTCGCCCCCGTCGAGGAGCGGATGCTCAGCGTGGGCCGGCCGTTCTGCATCCACATCCGGTAGTCGACGATGTCCGTGTAGGCGATCAGATGCTCACGCCCGAGGATCGTGCGGAAGGCCACCTCGTCCGCGCGAGGGGCGACGTACCAGTTGCGGTACATCATCAGGAGGAAGAGTCCGCCGAGGAGGATCACGACGGCCGCGATCTTCATCGGGATCAGGTCGGGAACGTCCTCCGCCGTGAACGCCGCGAGCCCCATGAGGAACCCCGCGGCGACGAGAAGAGCGGCGAGGACCAGGAAGAGCTTGGGCATCCGCACGCGATCCGGATGCTCCTTCGATCGATTCGGATGCCTGCGCGCCCACCAGGCCACGCCGATCACCCCCACGATGGCGAGCGCGATCAGCACATATTTGAGGACCGTCGCGAATGCCATCCTCAGACGCTACCAACGCCGGGCCGACGCCGGGCCGTGCGCGCCTTCGGGCATCCGCGCGCGGGCCGTGGCACTACCGCGGCCCGCGCCCGAAGAGCCCGGCGAACAGGGTGTGGGCGAGCGGGATCGCCGAGACGATGACGAGGACGGTGCCGAGCACCGGGTTGACCGGCATCAGCAGCGCGCCGCCGATCAGGAGGGCGGCGAACAGCACCGCCGAGAGCACGCGGACGCCGATCCTCTCCAGCCGGTCGAGGCGGCGCTCGAGGCGGGAGGTGTCGAAGGTGACGGTCCCCTGATCCATCCTGGTGATCAGGGCGTCCGCGCGCTTCGGAAGCCGCCAGATCACCCCGGCGTTCGCCAGCGCCTCCTGGGCGAGGTCGCGCATCATGCCGCCGCTCTCCTCGCGGAGGAGCCGCGCGGCGTACGGCTGCACCGAGTCCCAGATGTTGAAGTCGGGGTCGAGCCCGCTGCACAGCCCCGAGGTGAGCGAGACGGCGCGGATCAGGAGCAGCAGCCGCTCGGGCAGCTGGAACGGGAGCGCTCGGACCATGTCGCCGAACTCGACGGCGAAGTCGCGGAACTCCCGCGGATCGACGTCCCTCAGCTCGGTGAAGCTCATACCGCCGAACCGGTCGAACAGCTGGGTGAGCGCGTGCTCCAGCGTCACCCTGTCGGCCGTGGGGAGGAGCACTCCCATCTGCTGCGCCGCGTCGATGAGCCCACGCCCGTCGCGGGCGGCGACGGCGATCACGAGCATGCGGAGGCTGCTGCGCAGCTCGGCGGGGACCTCGGCCATCATCCCGAAGTCCACGAACGTCAACCGCCACGCGGGGCCCTCCCCCTCGGGGAGCGGGGTGACGAAGATGTTCCCCGGGTGCGGGTCGGCGTGCACGAATCCATGCGTGAAGAGCTGATCGAACATCACCGCCGCGAAGACGTGCGCGACCTCGGACCGATCGATGCCGGCTGCCCGCAGGGCGTCGGTGTCGTTGATCTTGATGGCCGACACATCGGAGAGGATCAGCACCCGCCGCGTCGTGCGCTCCCATGCGATCCGCGGGACGCCAACCCGGATGTCTCCATCGAAGCATTCCGCGAACCGCTCGGCGTTGGCCGCCTCATGGAGGTAGTCGATCTCCTCCATGCTCGTCTGCGCGAACTCCTCGACGAGTGCGGGAGCATCGACGCGCGTGGCGACGAAGCGGACCCGACGGAGCCAGCCGCCTACGCGACGGAGAGCGGCGAGATCGACCTTCACGATCTCGTCGATGCCCGGCCGCTGCACCTTGACGATCACGTCCTCGAAGCCCGCGTCGGCGGCGTCGGGCGCGGACAGCCGGGCCCGATGCGCCTGCCCGAGCGATGCGGCGGCGACCGGCGTCTCGTCGAAGGCGGCGAAGGCGCGTTCCAGCGACACGCCCAGCTCCGCCTCGGCGAGCGCGCGGATGTCCGGGAACGGCACCGCCGGCACCTCGTCCTGCAGCCCTTCCAGCTCCGCGGTGATCTCCGGCGGGAGCACGTCCAGGCGCGAGGAGAGGAACTGGCCGACCTTGATCATGAGTCCGCCGAGCTCGACCGCCAGCGCGTGGAAGCGCTTGGCGAGCCGGGTCATCCTGGCGGCTCTCGTCCGCTCGGCCACGGCGGCGAGCCCCAGCCTCGGCAGAATCAGCTCGTACCACCAGATCTGCACGAAATGGCGCGCGGCGAAGAGCAGGATGCGGCGATAGCGGGCGCGGTGTGCTCCGTCAGCCATCGAGAGGTCCCCTTCCGATCCGGGCGCGCCGCGCTGCGGCGGGACGCCGGATCCGTCCGACGCCGACGTTAGCCCTGAGCGAGGATGGTGTACAGCTTGCGGCGCGCCTCGTCGAGCACCTCGATCGCCTGTTCCACCTGCTCGGGACTCCCGGTCTGCCCGACCTGGGCCGCCGCACCGGCGAGCTCCATGCCCGCCTTCGGCAGCGCGGTGACGCGCGCGCCGTGCTTGCTGCTGGACGTCTCCCACGGCACGGGCTTCTCCGCGGCGTCCGCCGCCGCCTCGCGCCCGATGTCGGTGAGCGAGTACGTCTTGCGCCCGTTCTGCTCCTCGGCCGTGATCAGCCCTTCGTCCGCCAGCAGCTGGAGCGTCGGGTACACCGACCCCGCGCTCGGCTTCCAGGATCCGCCGCTGCGATCCTCGATCTCGTGGATGATCTGGTAGCCGTGCATCGGCTCCTCGGCGAGGAGTGCGAGCACCGCTGCCCGCACGTCGCCCCGGGCCATCCGCGGCGTCCCGCCGCGCTGCTCGAACGTCGCCCGAAGCTGGTCCATGGCCTCCCAGAGCGCGCCGCCCGGGCCACCGCCCGGCCGCCCGAATCCGCCGGGACCGCCGAACCCGCGACCCCCACCCGCACCGAACCCGCCCTGCCCGAACGAACCGTTCATGATGATCTCCTCGTTGGATGCCGCTCCGCGGTGCCGCGCGAGCGATAGTTAACGATATATCGGGATGTATCGGATGGGAAGGTTCGAGCGCAGATGTCCCCCTAACGGCGGACGCGGGCTTCCCGTCGTTCGAGCGACTATGGGACGGAGCCTGAATGTGAGAACCAGGAGGCGATGATGAAGTGGATACGGAGGTTCCTCTGGGGGCTGCCCGCTCCCCTCATCCTCCTGCTACTCCCCCTCGTGTCGAGCATGCCATTCAGCTATTGGAACGTCCTTGCCGCCATATTGGCGATGATCATCTGGATGGTGTCGCAGGAGTTCTACGAACGACGAGCCCGACGGCGCCTGCCCGACGACACTCCTGCGGAGTAGCCACGCAGCGTCGCCTCAGGCCGCGGCGATCCCCCACATCGCGATCCTCACCGTCGCGTCCACACGATCGGCGCCGAGAGGCCGGCCCCGCAAGGCCTCGTACGACGCCAACGCGACGAACTGATCCGCGAGCGCCTCGGCGTCCACGTCGTCTCGCACCTCTCCCGCGGCGCGGGCGCGCTCGATCCGCTCCACGATCCACGCGACGATGGGGCCGGCGAGCCGCTCGTTCAGGGCATCGCCGAGCGCGGGGTCCGTCGCCGTCACGGCGATCAGGGCTCGGGCGAGCGCGACGCCCTCGGGACGCGCGAGTCCGTCCGACACTGCGGCGAGCCACGCCCGCAGGTCGGCGGTCAGATCCGACGAGGTCGGCACCGGGTCGGCGATGCCCGGCAGGGAGCCCTCCAGCAGCGCCTCGCCGAGGATCGCCGCCTTCGACGGCCACCAGCGGTAGATGGTCTGCTTCGACACCTCGGCCTCGGCGGCGAGCCCCTCGATCGTCACCGCGTCGTACCCCTCGACGGTGATCGCGCGACGCATCGCGACGAGCACCGAACGACGGGCTTTCTCACTGCGCGGACGGGGCATCCCCCGAGCGTATCGAGGTGTAGCCTGATCCATAAGTGGACGCATCGTTGCGTAATCCGAACGCGACCGACGTCCGAGCGAACAGGAGAAACCATGGCCCTCACCGCGCACTCCTCCATTGGAGACTGGCTCGCCGACCCGACCGGGGGCGACCTGATCCGCGGCCTGCTCGCGCAGTCGGGAGCCGACCCCGAGTCCCTGACCCCCGTGCTGGGCCTCCCCCTCCAGCAGCTGGTCGTCATGAGCCAGGGCGCGATGCCGCAGTCCGTCGTCGACGACCTCGTGCGCGCGGCGAACGGCGGCGAGATCCCCCAGGACGAGGCGGGCACGGGATGGTTCGAGCGGATCGCGCCCGGCCGCTTCTCCGGCAAGACGGTGATCGTGACGGGGGCCGCGTCCGGCATCGGGAAGGCGACCGCATCGCGGATCGCGCGCGAAGGCGGCCGGGTGATCGCCTGCGACATCGCGGCCGACAAGCTCGACGCCCTGAAGGCCGAGCTCCCGGACGCCGACATCGTCACCGTCGACGGCGACCTGACCCGCCAGGACGCGATCGACCGCGTCGTCGCCGCGGCGGGCGAGCGGATCGACGGCCTCGCGAACGTCGCCGGCATCAACGACGACTTCTCCCCCGCGGGCGAGACCCCCGACGCGGTGTGGGACCGGGTCATCGCGATCAACCTGACCGCGCCGTTCAAGCTCATGCGCGCCGTGCTCCCCGCGATGGAGGCGGCAGGCGCCGGCGCGATCCTCAACGTGTCGAGCGAGGCGGCGCTGCGCGGCAACTCCTCCGGCAACGCCTACACCGCGAGCAAGCACGGCATCGTCGGAGTGACGAAGTCGGCCGCGTTCATGTACGGCCCGAAGGGTATCCGGGTCAACTCCGTCGCTCCGGGCGGCGTCGCCACCGGCATCCCGATGCCGCCGCACATGTCGGAGTACGGATCCGGACGCCTCGCCCCGTTCCAGCAGGCGATCCCGACCGTGGCGACCGCCGAGCACCTCGCCGCCTCGATCACCTTCCTGCTCTCCGACGACGCCGTGAACATCAACGGCGCGATCCTCGCGTCCGACGGCGGGTGGTCGGTCCAGTAAGGGCGTGAGCGTGACGTGTTGCCCTTCTCGGTCGGGACGATCGAGAAGGGCGGACGTCCGTTCAGCCATGACCTGCGCAGGCCGTATGAGCGCGGTTCCTGCTCCGCTTCGAACGGAACCACCCGATTGAAACTGATGAAGAAACGCATACACCCGGCGATAAACTCCTGATCAGAAAGAGTGCTCCCCGCGTCCGCGGGGATGATCCCGTGGGGTGACGAGCGGGCGATGATCGGTCCCGGTGCTCCCCGCGTCCGCGGGGATGATCCGTACCTCTGGGTCGAGACGCTGATCACGATCCCGTGTTCCCCGCGTCCGCGGGGATGATCCGATGTCGATCTGCTCCTGATGCGTATGGGCGCCGTGCTTCCCGCGTCCGCGGGATGATCCCGGCTTCACGACCATTGTCGAGCACACCTTCGGGTGCTCCCCGCCTCTGCGGGGATGATCCGGGCGGGCAGGCTACAGACCAGAAGGTTGGGTGCCTCGCTCGCAGTCCAAAAACGTCACCCCTCGAGGAGACAACGGGCCCCGTCAACGGTGCCGGACGAACGATGCCTTAAGGGCTCCGGCCCGTTGACGTCCGCACCGGTGGCCGGCCGAACCACAGGCCGAACCACACGTAACCATGCAGGCCATCGCTGATGACTCCGCTGTCCTCGCCGAAACACCCGTGCCCGCCGCGCCCGAGGCGAGCGACGCTTCCTCGGGGCTCCCAGCCATCCCCTATCCTGCAGATGACGACGGCCCCCGAGGAAGAGGCTCACGTGACCAGCGACACCGCACCCGACCCCTTCCAAGGGCTGAGTGAAACGGTGTGTGTCGCCTGGGCGAAGTCCGACATGGACCCAGTGACCCAGGAGGTGAAGGGCTGGCTTCCGGTCTACCAGCACCTCGCGGACACAGCGGCGATCGCCGGGCTCCTCTGGGACCGATGGCTGTCCCCCTCGGTGAAACGCCTCATCGCGAAGGATGTCGGATCGGCAGAACATGCGCGATCTCTCGCGGTCTGGCTCGCCGGCACCCATGACCTCGGGAAGATCTCACCGGCGTTCGCGGTGCAGGTGCGCGCACTCGCTCACCCGATGCAGTCGCAAGGACTGAACATCGCGAGATCCATCGAGGGGACGGAGGAGCGACGAGTCGCGCGGCACGAGATCGTCAGCCACCTGGCCGTCACCGCCTGGCTCCGCGATGTCCACGGGTACGGCATGCCCACCGCGGACAAGCTAGGCAGTGTCCTCGCCGCCCACCACGGCCGTCCGCCCGGTCCCTCCGCTGTTCGGCAGACGGCAAGCGATGCTCGCCTGCACGGAGACGGGCTCTGGGCGCACGCCCGCGTCGAGCTGTTGGAGGCCATCACCGCCGAGCTCGATATCGACCCCGCCTGGTGGCGCGAATCGACGATCACCCAGCCGACTCTCGCTCTCCTCAGCGCGTTCGTCATCGTCGCGGACTGGATCGCCAGCAGCGACCACTTCCCGCTCGCGGCGCCCGGCACCCAGCCGACGGAATCCGCCGCCGTCCGCGCCACCCGGGCCTGGCGGGAGCTCGCCATGCCTCCCCCGTGGACCGCCCATGCGCCGGCGGACGATCGCGAACTGTTCCGCACCCGGTTCGGGATCGACGCCGAACCCCGCCCGATCCAGCGCGAGATGATGCGCCTGGCCCGCGAGATCGATGCCCCGACGTTGATCATCCTCGAAGCCGACACGGGTATCGGCAAGACCGAAGCGGCACTCGCGGCGGCGGAGATCCTCTGCGAACGGTTCGACCGCTCAGGAATCTTCCTCGGACTCCCGACCCAGGCGACGGCGGACGGGATGTTCACCCGCATCCTGTCCTGGGCCGAACGTCTCGAGCTGAACGAGCCGCTCAACGTCTTCCTCGCCCACGGCAAGGCCCGCCTGAACGAGCAGAACGCCAGACTGCTCCGCACCGCCTTCGGATCCGTCGCGATGGACGATGCCTCCGAAGACCACCTGGTGACGGCGCACACCTGGTTCGCGGACTCGAAACGCGGCCCGCTCTCGTCCCTGGTCATCGGCACGATCGATCAGGCCCTGTTCGGTGCGCTGCGGACCCGTCACGTCGCTCTTCGCCACCTCGCCCTCGCCGGAAAAGTGGTGATCCTCGACGAGGTCCACGCCTACGACACCTTCATGAACCAGTACATGGAGCGGATCCTGCACTGGCTCGGCGCCTACGACGTGCCCGTCATCATGCTCTCGGCCACGCTGCCCGCCGAGCGACGCAAGAGCTTCGTCAAGGCCTACGAGAGCGGGCGCCCGCGGCCGATCGTCCGGCGCGGCCGAGCTGCTCGGCGCGCAGCCGCGGAAGCAGGAGCGACCGGTCCCGCGCCGACGGACGTTCTCGCCGGAGACATCGGCTACCCCTCGATCGTGGTCTCGCGCGCCCACGCTGACCCGCTGATCGTCCACCCCGCCGATACCGGTCGTGAGCGCAGGATCGTGCTCGACCGGGTCGAGGACGATCCTGCGTCGCTGCGCGCTCTCCTCGCCGACGCCCTCGTCGACGGAGGGTGCGCTGTCGTGATCCGCAACACCGTGCGCCGCGTACAGGAAACCGCCGCCGACCTGCGCGAGCAGTTCGGCGGCGACGCAGTGACCGTCGCTCATTCCCGCTTCCTCGGTCTGGATCGCGCAGCCCGCGACCGGCGCCTTCTCGATCTCTTCGGCCCGAGGGGCGCACGCCCCGGTCTGCATATCGTCGTCGCCTCCCAGGTCGTCGAACAGTCGCTGGACATCGACTTCGACATCATGATCAGCGATATCGCTCCGATCGATCTTCTGCTGCAACGCGTCGGACGGCTGCATCGGCACCCCCGAACAGGCCGCCCTCCCCTGCTCCGAGAGCCACGCCTCGTCCTCACCGGCGCCGAATGGAGCGAGGAGCCGCCTCGCACCTATCGCGACAACGAGCGGGTCTATGACCGGTCGATTCTGTTGCGGACTCTCGCCGTCCTCGCCGACCGCCGCTCCCTCGATCTCCCTAGGGACACCCCGTCCCTCGTCCAGGAGGTCTACGAAGAGCCCGCCACCCCCCTCCACTGGTCCTCTCCGGAGGAAGACGCACGTCTTCGCTCCGAAGATCGCAAGGCGAAAGCGCGCGCCAAGGCCACCACCTATCGGCTCGACACGGTGAACACCGCTGACAGCGCGAACCTGCTGAACTGGATCAAGGACGACGCTGGGGACCCGGATCGGGACCCTTCCGCCCGCGGAGCAGTTCGAGACACCGAGGAGACCTTGGAGGTCCTCGTCCTCCAGGAGGATGAGGAGGGGGTTCTCCGGACGCCATCCTGGCTCAGGAGGCACGGGGGCGCCGCCGTGCCGACCGAGTCCCTGCCCGCGCCGTGGCTGAGCGACGTGATCCTCGGCTGCTCCCTGCGGCTTCCCCTCGCGCTCTGCCGCGGAGAGCACATCGACCAGCACATCCGCACGCTGGAGCACCGCTATCCCGCTCCCGCCTGGCACGGCAGCCACGCACTCCGGGGAGAGCTGATCCTCGTCCTGGATGTCGACGGCCGGGTGACCCTGGAGCCCTTCGACCTCCTCTACACCCGGGAAGACGGCCTGTCCTTCTCCCGGTCTTCCTCCGAAAGCGAGCTCCCGCTATGACCCCTGCACGCTTCGATCTTCTGCAGGAGCCCTGGATCCCGGTCCGGTATGTCGACGGGAGCACCTCTGAGGTCTCCGTCCGGTCCGCGTTCCGAGACGCCTCGACGATCCGGGGGATCGATGGAGAACTGCCGACCCAGACGTTCGCTCTGACCCGACTGCTGCTGGCGATCCTGTACCGCGCCTCCTACGACGAGGAGAACGACCGCTGGCACGACGACTGGGCCCTCTGGTGGAACGAAGGGCTGCCCACCGAGGATATCGACGACTACCTGGACGAGTTCGCCGAGCGCTTCGACCTGTTCCATCCCGAACGGCCGTTCTTCCAGGTGCCGGACCTCCGCACAGGCTCGGGCGAGACGAAGGACACTGCACCGCTCGTCTTCGACCTGCCGAGCAATAACCGCCTCTTCACCACCCGCTCGGGTGCGGAGTCTCTACGACTCCCCTTCGCCGAGGCTGCGCGCTGGCTGGTGAACGCGCAGGCTTTCGACGCCTCCGGCATCAAGTCCGGAGCGGTCGGAGACGATCGGGTGAAAGGCGGAAGAGGGTATCCGATCGGCGTCTCCTGGTCCGGGCTGCTCGGCGGGGTGCTCGTCGAAGGCGACACCCTTCAGGAGACGCTGCTGCTGAACTTCGCACTCCCCGGCGTCGACATCGACGCGGAAGGACGCTTGGACCTTCCCCCGTGGGAGGACGACGCGCCCGATACCGCCGCCGTCCGGCATGCGCTGGCGCCCACCGGCCCGGTGCGCCTGTTCACCTGGCAGTCCCGCCGCATCCGCCTCGTGACAGACGGCGAGCGCGTGACCGGTTGCGTCCTCGCCAACGGCGACGCGCTGACCCCGCAGAACCAGCAGAACCACGAGCCGATGACGGGCTGGCGGTACAGCGAGCCCCAGTCGAAGAAGGCGGGCGTCACGACCTACATGCCCCGCGAGCATCAGCCCGACCGCGCCTTCTGGCGGGGCATCGGCGGGCTCCTGCCGAGTCGGGCAGAAACCCAGATGATCCGTGATGCGAAGAAGAACCCGCATCAGCGCTTCCGTGCGCCTGCCGTGCTCGAATCCGCCGAGAGGCGGATCGACACGCTCGGATCCGGAAGGCGCGTGCGCGTCCGCGCGATCGGGGTAATCTACGGCAGCAACAACTCGGTCATCGACGAGATCATCGACGACCGCATCACGCTCGCACTCACACTCCTGAGCCGCGAGCGCCCGGCCCTGGCCGCCATCGCCGAGAGTGCCGTCTCGCTCGCCGATCAAGGGGTCCGCGTACTCCGCTACCTGGCGGAGAACCTCGCCCGCGCGGCGGGAGGAGATGGCGAGGGGCCACGCGAACGCGCTGAGGCGACCGCCTATGCGCACTTCGACGGGATGTACCGCGAGTGGCTGGCGGGTCTCGACGACAGCACGGACACCGAGAAGGCGATCATGGCATGGCGCGACGACGCGCACCGCCTGCTGCGTCGTCTGGGCGCCGACCTCGTGAGCAACGCGAGCCCCGCCGCATGGGCGGGGCGAGAGGTCCAGGGGGAGCTCCTGAACACTCCACGCGCCGAGGGAAGGTTCCTCCGCGCACTGCACAAGACCTTCGCCATCGAGGACCCGTCGAGCGAAGGTCAGGACGAAAAGCCGGAAGAGGGGAACATCGCATGACCGACTATCAGGAGCGTGCTGACCGGACGGCCGACTTCGTCGCCGCCCGCGTCAGCGCCCTGCAGGCGCAGTATCAAAAGAATGTCGCCTCGGCCGTCTCCGCCCTGGCGCGGCTCCGCCGCGGGATCGGACGCGAACCGGGAGCAGATCTGGAGCTGCTCGGACTCGCCCTTCAACTCCCGCCATCCCAGAAGGACCAGGCAGACTCGCTCTACGATCTGCTCGACCTCCGCGGCGACGAGATCGCCCCGGAGGAACGTGCGGCCTTCGATGCCATCACGCTCTTCGCCCTGCACCAGCAGTCACGACGCGATGCCCCGATGCATCGGCGCGGCTACTCGTTCGGCCGTTCCTCTCGTCTTCTCGGCACGGACGACGCGGTACGTCGACGCTTCACTGCGCTGGGCACGGCGTCCACGCGGGAGGAGACGCTCCGTCATGCACGCGGCCTGATCCAGCAGTTCCGGCAGAAGCGGATACCCCTCGACTACGGCGCCTTCGCCCGCGATCTCCTCGACCTCCACGGACCGTTCGCCGACCGCGTGCGAGCGCGATGGGGACGGGACTACTTCCGCGTCCACCACCCTGACGACGACGCCGCCGACACCGACGACGCGACCACCACGACACCCGAAGACTGACCTCCGGAGGAGACCGACATGTCCCGCACCATCATCGATATCAACATTCTGCAGACCGTTCCGCCGTCGAACCTCAACCGAGACGACACCGGCAGCCCGAAGACCGCGATCTATGGCGGAGTCAGCCGCGCCCGCGTCTCCAGCCAGGCCTGGAAGCGCGCCACCCGGAAGGACTTCGAGAGCCGGCTGGACCGGAGCGAGCTGGGAACCCGCACCAAGCGGGTCGTGGAGCTGCTCGCCGAGCGGATCGTCGAAACGGACCGATCGATCACCCCCGAGCGGGCCGAGGAGCTCGCGACGCTCGCCTTTCCCGCCGCCGGGATCAAGCTCTCCGCACCCCGCCGCTCGACGAAGGAGAACCCGCTCCCGGAGGAGTCCGGATACCTGCTGTTCCTCAGCTCCCGTCAGATCGACCGGCTCGCGGCGGCGGCGATCGAGGCGAACGGCAGCGACGACGCCGCCGCCGCGCTCAAGGCCGCTGGGTTGAAGAAGTCGCTCGACCTCGACCACTCCGTCGATCTCGCGCTCTTCGGCCGCATGGTCGCCGATGCCTCCGACCTCAACGTCGACGCTGCCGCGCAGGTCGCCCACGCCATCAGCGTGCACTCGGCGGCGACGGAGTTCGACTACTTCACCGCGGTCGATGACCACAAGAACGCAGACGACGAGGAGGACGCGGGCGCCGGCATGATCGGGGTGGTGGAGTTCACCTCCTCGACCCTCTACCGTTACGCCACGGTGGATGGGAACCGATTGCTGGAGAACCTGGGCGACGCAAGGGCCACCCGCCGGGCTGTCGAGGCGTTCGTGCAGTCCTTCAGCAGAAGCCTGCCCAGCGGCAAGCAGAACACCTTCGCCAACCGGACGCTGCCTGATGCGATCGTGATCAGCGTCCGCGACACCCAGTCCGTCAACCTCGTCGGCGCATTCGAGGAGGCGATCACCGATCAGCAGCGTCTGAAGCGGGCGAGCACGGCGCTCGCCGAGCACGCCGCCGCGGTGGACGAGGCGTACGGCACCACGCCGGTGGCGACCTGGGTCGTTCGCGCCGCGCCCGGGGCTGCCGCGCTGGACGCCCTCGGCGAACGAGTGTCCCTGGACGAGGCCGTCTCGCGTCTGGGGGACGTGGTCGCAGAGCGGCTCCAGGCGTCGTCGTGACGACCCTCCTTCTCGAGCTGAGCGGCCCTCAGCAGGCCTGGGGTTCCCGCAGCCGCTACGCCACCCGCGCGACGGAGCTCGCCCCCACCCGCAGTGGGGTCATCGGGCTGTTCGCCGCCGCGCTCGGCATGGAGCGGACGGAGCCGCTAGATCGGTTCCGCGACCTCCGGATCGGCGTGCGCCTGGACCAGCCGGGAACTCTGGAGCGCGATTTTCAGACCGCTCGCTCGTTCGACGGCTCCACCTCCTATCCGCTGTCACAGCGCTATTACCTGGCCGACGCGGTGTTCCTGGTCGGCGTGGAGGGCCCTTCCGACGAACTCGTCGAGCTCCGCGCCGCCATCGCACGGCCGTACTTCCCGCTCTTCCTGGGTCGACGCGCCTTCCCGCCGAGCGGACCGATCCTCACCGAACTGGTCGACGCCCCTCTGAACGACGCACTCCGCGACGCACCCTGGCGCGCTCGACCTCACCACCGACGGACCCACTCGGAAGAGAAGGTCTCCCTCTCCACGATCACCGATCGAGCGGCAGGAGAGCCGTCCGGTGAGACGAGACAGGATGTGCCGGAGAGCTTCGATCCCCGCCGACGCCGCTACAGCGCCCGAGACGTCACCATCAGACGCGTGCTCGTGGACCATCCGGATCCCCGCCCGGGAGGGGGCCGTTCCTCCGTCCGGGAGGGGCTGCTCGGCTCGCCCACGGACCACGATCCGTTTTCCCTGCTCTCCGACGAGGAGATTTGATGTATCTGACTCGCTTCACCTTCAACCCGGCCCGCCGCGGGGCGCAGCGCCTTCTCGGATCGCCCCACGCCCTGCATGCCGCCGTGCTCGCCGGATTCCCCGACCCCACGGCCACGGAGACCGGTCGGGTGCTGTGGCGTCTGGACAGCAGCCGGAACCAGAAGCTGCTGTATGTCGTCTCCCCGCAACAGCCCGACCTCACGCACCTCGCCGAGCAGGCCGGATGGCCGACTCTGGAACAGGCGTGGGAGTCACGTCCCTACGAGGTCCTGGACCGGATCGCCGACGGGCAGAAGTACCAGTTCCGGCTCACGGCGAACCCGACTCGCACGGAGCGGAACGTGGAGGGGGGCCGCGGCAAGACCTATGGCCACGTCACCGTGTCGCAGCAGGAGGGATGGTTGCGGGACAGATCCGAACGATCCGGCTTCCGCCTCCGCGACGACGACCTGATCGTGTCCGACCGACGGACGCTGTCCTTCTCCCGCCGCGAGACGAGCGTCACCCTGCGGATCGCCAGCTATGAAGGCGTCCTCGAGGTCACGGATCGCGAGGCGTTCGTGCACACGCTCAGCTTCGGGCTCGGGCGCGCCAAGGGGTACGGCTGCGGCCTGATGACGCTCGCCGCGGCCCGGTGATCGCATGGCCAGCGGAGCGAAGCCGCCGTCGTTGCCGTGAACATCAACGGCGCGATCCTCGCCTCCGACGGCGGGTGGTCGGTCCAGTAAGGGCGTGAGCGTGGCTACTGGTAGCGTCGCACGGCCTCGCGGATGCCGTCGGCGTGCCCGTAGATCTCATCCAGATCGTCGATCGGGTGACGTGTCTCGTTCTTCTCTTCATCGAGCAGTCCGAGGTACTTCTGCTTTCCGTTGAAATGCAGTCGCGCGATCGGCTTCCGATTGTTGTCGTCGAGCAGGACGGCGAAGTAGCTCTTCGCATCACGTTGGGTCACGCGATACGGCTTCACCTCACCGCATGCAATGGCCTTGATGATCTGATATCCCTCAAGCTCTTCGAGAGTGGTGACGATCTCGGTGTCCCGGTCGAGGTCCTCTTCGGCGACTTCCGCGCTGGTCGCCGGTGGGGCCACGGCCGGGGTGTTCATTCCACTGACACCGAGTGCGATCTTCAGACGGTCGTTCACCCGTTCGGTGAGGAACTGCTGAGCGGCCTTGCCCACGAGACCTGTGAACTGCTGACGAACCCGCTGCGTGAATGCGCCGTCATAGACGCGAGCAGTGAAGAACTTGATCCACTCGTCACTCGGCTCCCGGAACTGCGTCGCGATCTCCCGCTTGAGGGCGCCGATGTACTTCAGCTCCTCCGCAGCGCTGATGATCGACTCCAAGTCGAAGCTATCCTTGCTGAGCTTCTGGATCTCGTGGATGAGCGTCTCGTCGATGTCGAGGAGGTCCAGAACGAGAAACGGCTTGGCGTCCATGCGGTTGGGCGCATCGAGGTCCGTGTAGAAGTGCCAGAGGACCCCATTGGTCAACACCGCGATACGGGCATTGGTGACGGCGAAATACCGGAAGAGCTGCGAGGCGTGCTCGAATTTGAGGGCACCCGTCGACGGCTTGCACTCGATGAGGATCTGAACCTCGTTGTCCCGCATGATCGCGTAGTCGATCTTCTCTCCGCGCTTGGTGCCCACATCGGCGGTGAACTCCGGCACGACCTCGAGAGGATCGAAGACGTCATACCCGAGGATCGTGGAGATAAACGGCATGACGAATGCGTTCTTCGTCGCTTCCTCTGTGCCTATCGCCGCAGCCTGGTTCTTCACCTTCGTGGCAAGGGACTCAAGGCGCTCTGCAAACTCCATGGCATTCTTCCGATCTCCGTTGATCCTCCGCGTGCCCCTGAGCGTATCGGAAGACGACCGAGGCGAAACGACGGCCTGCTCTCTCACCTCGGGCCCCATGCGCTCGCGCGTCCCGTCATCACCGCCCCAGTAGACTGGACAAGCCCCGCCGCCCTCGTCTCCAGGAGCCTGCGTGACCACGCCCAGCACCCCCGCAGAACACGTCCCCGACTCCGTCACCAACGCGATCGCGACTCCTGAGAAGGAGCAGCCGTACGGCGCGCTCGGCCTCAAGGACGACGAGTACGCCCGGATCCGCGAGATCCTCGGCCGCCGCCCCACCTCCGGTGAGCTGGCGATGTACTCTGTCATGTGGTCGGAGCACTGCTCCTACAAGTCCTCGAAGAACTACCTGCGCCGGTTCGGGCAGAAGGTCTCGGACGAGATGAAGGAACGCCTCATGGTCGGCATGGGGCAGAACGCGGGCGTCATCGACGTCGGCGAGGGCTGGGCCGTGACGTTCAAGGCGGAGAGCCACAACCACCCCTCGTTCATCGAGCCGTTCCAGGGCGCGGCGACGGGCGTCGGCGGCATCGTCCGCGACATCATCTCGATGGGCGCGCGGCCGGTCGCCGTCATGGACGCGCTGCGCTTCGGCGCCATCGACCACCCCGACACGGCCAGGGTCGTGCACGGCGTGACCAGCGGCATCAGCTTCTACGGCAACTGCCTGGGCCTGCCGAACATCGGCGGCGAGACGGTCTTCGACTCGGTCTACCAGGCGAACCCGCTCGTCAACGCCCTCGCCGTGGGCGTGCTCCGCCACGAGGACCTCAAGCTCGCCAACGCGACCGGCGTCGGCAACAAGGTCGTGCTGTTCGGCGCCCGCACCGGCGGCGACGGCATCGGCGGCGCGTCGATCCTGGCATCGGACTCCTTCGACCAGGCCGGACCGACCAAGCGCCCCGCGGTGCAGGTCGGCGACCCCTTCGCCGAGAAGGTGCTCATCGAGTGCTGCCTGGAGCTCTACCGCGACGAGCTCGTCGAGGCGATCCAGGACCTCGGCGCCGCCGGCATCTCCTGCGCCACCAGCGAGCTCGCCGCGAACGGCAACAGCGGCATGCACGTCTCGCTCGACAACGTCCTCCTCCGCGACCCCACGCTCACGGCCGAGGAGATCCTCATGTCGGAGTCGCAGGAGCGGATGATGGCGATCGTCGCCCCCGAGAAGCTCGACGCGTTCCTCGCCGTCACCGGCAAGTGGGAGGTCGAGACCTCGGTCCTCGGCGAGGTCACCGGCGACGGACGCCTCGTCATCGACTGGCAGGGCGAGCGCATCGTCGACGTCGACCCGTCCACGGTCGCGGTCGACGGCCCCGTCTACGACCGCCCGGTCGCCTACCCGACGTGGATCGACGCCCTTCAGGCCGACGCCGCGGAACTCCTCCCCCGCTCGAGCGACCCGGCCGTGCTGCGCGAGCAGTTCCTCGCGCTCGTCGCCTCCCCGAACCTCGCCGACACCTCCTGGATCACCAACCAGTACGACTACTACGTGCTCGGCAACACCGCCCTCAGCTTCCCCGACGACGCCGGCATGATCCGCGTCGACGAGGAGTCGGGGCTCGGATTCGCGATCGCGACCGACGCGAACGGCCGTTACTGCCAGCTTGACCCCTACGCCGGCGCGCAGCTGGCGCTGGCCGAGGCGTACCGGAACGTCGCCGTCACCGGCGCCGTTCCCACCGCGATCACCGACTGCCTCAACTTCGGATCCCCCGAGAACCCCGAGGTCATGTGGCAGTTCGGCCAGACGGTCGACGGGCTCGCCGACGGCTGCTACGCCCTGGGCACCCCCGTCACCGGCGGCAACGTGTCGTTCTACAACCAGACCGGCGACGTCCCGATCCATCCGACCCCGCTCGTCGGCGTCCTCGGGATCATCGACGACGTCTCCCGCCGCATCCCCTCCGGCTGGCAGGACGAGGGGCAGAACATCTACCTCCTCGGCGTCACCTCCGCCGAGCTGTCCGGATCCGCCTGGGCGGACACCGTGCACAGCCACCTCGGCGGGCGCCCGCCGGCCGTGGACCTCACCGGCGAGAAGCGTCTCGCCGGGCTCATCGCCGCCGCGCGCGACGAGTGGCTGATCTCCAGCGCCCACGACCTCTCCGAGGGGGGCCTCGCGCAGGCCCTCGCCGAGGGCGTGATGCGCTTCGGCATCGGCGCACGCGTCTGGCTCACCGAGATCATGGAGCGCGACGGCGTGGACGCGGCGACCGCGCTGTTCTCCGAGTCGACCGGTCGCGTGATCGTGACCGTGCCGCGCGAGGACGACGTGAAGTTCCGCGGGCTCTGCGAGGGTCGCGACTACCCGGTGCTGCGGATCGGCGTCACGGACTCCGAGCCGACGCTCGAGGTGCAGGACGTCTTCGCCGTCACCGTGGCGGAGCTGCGCGAGACCTCGCGCTCGACCCTTCCCGCCGCCTTCGGCCCGACCGTCGCCGAGCCGGTGGGCTGATCCCATGAGCGACGACCTCAGCGAGGACTACGGCGATCTCGGCGAACGCCGCAACCGCCGGATCCGCATCGTCGCCTGGGTGACGATCGGCGCACTGATCCTCGTCGGCGGCGGCGCGACGACCCTCACCGTCCTCTTCGGCTGACCCGGCCGTCGGTCGCTCGGCGACCCGTCGCCCGTCGATCCCGCGCCCGCCGCACTCGATCGACGCTTCCCGTCGCGATTTCGGCCGCTGGCGAGCCCGAGAAGCGGCCGAAATCGCGACGGGAGCAGAAGAGAACGGGCCGGCACCGAGGAGGCGCACAGGCACAGGTGCCGTCGAGTCGCCGCCCGGCCGTCCGACATCCGGGCTCGCGCTGTCGAAAACTGCACGCGCGGCGGAAATCCATGGCGCGTAAGCAGCAAAAGACAGCGCGAGCGAGGAGCCGGTCCGGAAAGAGCAGCGCGAGCTGAGGACGACTCAGGAAAAGGCAGCGCGGGCAACGCGGCGCGGGAACGGTTCAGAGAGCTGCAGTGCGAGCGCAGGAGAGAGCAGCGCGAGCCCGAGGCCAGCGGAGGAGAGGGCAGGGCTCAGAGGCGGAAGGTGGCGCGGGGGATGTCGTCGACGAGGCGGTGGGCCAGCACGAGGGCCTGGCCCTCGTCGAGGCGGTGCTCGGCGACCAGGCCCGCCAGATACCCCGCGTCCACGCGGCGGGACATGTCGTGGCGGGCCGGGATCGAGCAGAACGCCCTGGTGTCGTCGATGAAGCCGCTCGTCTTGACGAAGCCCGCGCTGTCGGTGACCGCGCGGCGGAACCGGCCGATCGCGTCGGGGGTGTCGATGAACCACCACGGCGCTCCGGCGTACACGCTCGGATAGAACCCCGCGAGCGGGGCGATCTCACGGCTGAAGGCGGTCTCGTCCACCGTGAACAGCACCATCCGGAAGGTCTCGCTGGTCCCGAAGGCCTCGAGGATCGGGGTGAGCGGCCGGGTGAACGCCGCGACGTCCGGAAGGTCGTGCCCGGAGTCGGGGCCGAAGCGCTCCAGCGTCGCGCGGTGATGGTTGCGGATGACGCCGGAGTGCAGCTGCATCACCAGGCCGTCCTCCGCCGCCATCTCGGCCAGCCGGTACAGCATGTCCCTGCGGTACGCGACGGCCTCGGCCGGGGTCGCCTCGCCGCGGAGGGCCGCCGCGTGGATGCGCTCGGCCTCGGCGGGGGCGAGCGGATCGGATCCGGCATCGAGCACACCGGTGTCGGTCGCGGTGGCCCCGGCGGCGAGGAACGCCTCCCGTCGCGCCCGCAGCGCCGCGAGCAGCCCGGCCCGGGACCCGGCGTCCACTCCCGCGGACGCCGACAGCTCGTCCAGCGCCGACGCCCATCCCGGCGCCCCCGGATCCATGTACCGGTCGGCGCGGAAGGTCGGCAGCACCCGCCCGCGGAAGGACGGGTCCTCACGGAGCCTGGCGTGCGCGCCGAGGTCGGCGGCCGGGTCGTCGGTGGTCGCGAGCACCTCGATCCGGAAACGCTCGAAGAGCGCCCTGGGCCGGAAGGCGTCCGTGCGCAGCTGTCCGTCGATGTGGTCGTAGAGCTCGTCCGCGTTGCCGGCGCTCGGCTGCTCGGTCACCCCGAAAACCTCCGACAGCGAGGTCTCGAACCAGTACCGCACCGGCGTGCCGAGGAACACATCCCAGTTCGTGCAGAACGCCCGCCAGACGTCCCGCGGATCGGCGGGCGCCGGCCCTCGCCCCAACGCGTCCAGGCTCGTCCCGGTCGCGTGGAGCAGGCGCAGCACGTAGTGGTCCGGCGTGATGAGGAGGGTCGCGGGATCGGGGAACGGCAGGTCGTCGGCGAGGAGCGCGGCGTCCACGTGCCCGTGCGGAGACAGGATCGGGGCGTCGGCGACCTCCGCGTACAGCGCGCGGGCGATGCGCCGGACTCCGGGGTCGGCCGGGAGCAGCCGATCGGGGTGGGGGGTCAGCGGTGCGGACGTCATCGATCTCCTCGGGTCGAAGCGGAAGCGCCCCGCCGGGACGCGGAAGGCCGCGCGGACGCGGACGATGAGGACGCGCCGGCGCGCGATGAGGACGCGCCGGACCCGGCGTCCGCCACGGGGCCGGTCGAGGCCCGGACGGTCAGATGCGTCGGCAGCACCGCCGCCTGACGATGCCGCGGCACGCCGGAGACGGTGCGCTCCGCCTGGAGCCGGTCGAAGAGGATCGCCACCGCCATCCGCGCGGCCTGCTCGATCGGTGCGGTCAGCGTGGTCAGCGGCGGGCTGCAGAAGTCCGCCCCGAAGATGTCGTCGCAGCCGACGATACTCATGTCCTCGGGGACGCGGACCCCTCGTTCGCGCAGCCGCATCAGCATCCCGATCGCGAGGAGGTCGTTGAAGGCGACGCAGGCGGTCGCACCCGTGTTCAGCGCGGCGTCCGCGGCCGCGGCCCCGGCGTTCTTCCGCGGCGAGAACGGGCCGACCCGCACGCACTCCAGCCCGAGCCTCTTCGCAGCGCTCGTGACCGCCCGCCAGCGCAGGTCGCTGGCCCAGCTGTTCGTGGGCCCGGCGACGTAGCAGATGCGCCGGTGGCCGAGCGAGGCGAGATGCTCCATCGCCTGGTCGAAGCCGTGCGGGGTGTCGATGAAGACCGAGGGGACGCCGGGGACCGCCCGGTTGAGGGCGACGATCGGCGTCTGCGCGGAGAGCTGGGCGAGCCTCTTGTCCGAGAGACGGGAGGCGGCGAGGATCGCGCCGTCATAGGAGCCGCGCAGCTCCGCGAGCATGCTCTCCTCCATCTCGTCCGACTCCTCGGTGTGCACGAGCAGCTGCGAGTACCCGGCCACCCGCAGCGCCTGCTGCGTGCCGCGGATGATCCCGAAGTAGAAGGGGTTCGTCACGTCCGAGACGAGCACGGCGACGACCCGCGAGCGCCCGCCGTTCCGCCCGGACGAGGACGTGTAGCCGATCTCCCTGGCGACGCGCTCGATGCGTTCCCTGGTCGCGGGGCTCCCCCGGCCCGGTGTCGACAGCGCCCGGGAGGCGGTGGACAGCGCGACATCGGCGGCCGCGGCCACGTCGGCCAGCGTCGCGCGACGGCCGGTCGGCGCGGTCTCGTGGTCTGACATGAGTGCCAGGCAAGCACAGGTGGCAAATTCTGGCAAGTGATTGCATCAATTTGCCGAGTTTGCCTACCGTGGCCACACACGCACTCACCGACTCAAGGGAGAGTCCAATGATGTCCCGACGTTTTCTCGCCACGGTCGCCGTGGCGGCCGCGGCGACCGTGGCGCTCGCCGGCTGCTCCGGATCCACCGGCGGCGGCAGCACCGGAGCGCCCGCCGGCGGCGCGATCGACGGCACCGGCAAGACGCTGACGGTCATGATGTCCGCCAACGGCCTCTACCCCGAACAGCAGAAGCAGTGGTTCCAGAAGGTCTCCGACGCGTTCGAGGAGAAGACCGGCGCGAAGGTCAGCTTCGAGACGTTCGCCTCGGCGAACGACGAGCTGACCAAGATCCAGACCTCGGTGCTCTCCAACCAGGGGCCCGACGTCTACGGCCTCGGCACGACCTTCACGCCCACCGCATACGCCACCGGCGCCTTCGTGAAGCTCGGCGACGCCGAGTGGGAGAAGGTCGGCGGGCGCGACCGGTTCACCCCGTCGCTCCTCGGCATCTCCGGGCCGAGCGAGAAGGACGAGGTCGGGATCCCGTTCGCGAGCCGCCCGTTCGTGATGGCCTACAACAAGGACCTCCTCGCCGCCACCGGGATCACGGAGCCGCCGACCACCTGGGACGAGCTCACCGCCGCCGCGAAGAAGACCACGACGGGGGACGTGCACGGGCTCGCCGTCGCCTACGCCGACAACTACGACCCGTGGAAGTTCATCTGGGGCATGTCGGTGCAGGCCGGGAACCCGCTCGTCGACGTCAAGGACAAGAAGTCGACCATCGACGACCCGGCGGTCACCGCGGCCTACGACACCTACTTCGGCTGGTACCGCGACGGACTCGTGGACCCGGCGGCGGTCGGATGGAAGAACGCCCAGGCCGTGGCCGCCTTCGCCGAGGGCAAGGCCGCGTTCCTGCCGATGACCTCCGCCGTCTCGAAGGCGACGTTCGCCTCCTCCCCCGTCGCCTCCTCCTACGCCTACGCGCTGCTGCCCACCGTCCCGCCCGGGGAGACGTCGCGCGGCGCCGACGGGAAGGAGGCCGCGAGCATCCTCTCCGGCGACAACCTCGTCGTCGCGCAGTACTCCCCCAACCAGGATCTGGCCTTCGCGCTCATCGAGATGATCACGAGCACCGAGTGGCAGAAGGAGTACTTCGACACGTTCGGCGAGCTGCCCACGGGCGCCGAGGCCGCGGCCCAGGTCGAGAAGGACAACCCGGACCTCAGCGCCAACGTGCAGGCCGCGGCGAAGTCGGTCGCGACGCCGTTCACCGGCGCCTGGGGCGACACGCAGCTGGCGCTCACGAACGTCGTGGTGCAGTCGCTGCCGGCGCTCCAGGCCGGCTCCCTCTCCGATGACGCGATCGCGGCAGCCGTGAAGGACGCCGCCGGCGCCTCCCAGTCCGCCCTGGACAAGTCCAAGTGACGAGCCGCCGATGACCTCCCTCACCGACGCCGACCCCGGCACGCCGACACAGGTCCCCCGACGCGTCGACCCCCCTGTCGACGCGTCGGGGAGGGCTCGGCGCCGCTCCCCCGGCACGCCGCCGAGCGAGCGCCCCCGGCCGCTGTGGATGCTGATCCCCGGCGGCGTCCTGATGACGCTCGTCATCCTGGTGCCGCTCGTCCTGGCGTTCTGGATCTCGCTGCTCGATCTCGACCAGTACACGATCCGGCAGTGGACGCAGGCGCCCTTCATCGGCATCGGCAACTTCGTCGAGGCGGTGTCGTCCTCGCCGCTGCTGCGCGGGGTCTGGCTGAGCGTCAGCTACGCGCTGATCGTCTCCGTCGCCTCGGTGCCGATCGGCGTGGTGGCCGCCCTCGCCACCCAGAACGCGTTCCGGGGTCGCGGTCTGATCCGCTCGATCTACCTCATCCCCTACATCCTCCCCGCCTTCGTGGTGGCGACGGTCTTCCGCGCGATGTTCCAGCCGGAGGGCGTGGTCGACGGCGCATTCGGCCTGTTCGGGATCAATCCGGGACTCTGGCTGAACGGCCCGCAGAGCTACTGGACGCTCATCATCGCGCAGCTGTGGGTGAGCTGGCCGTTCGTGTACCTGCTCACGCTCGCCGGCCTCCAGGCCGTGGACGCGGAGGTGCACGAGGCGGCAGCGCTGGACGGCGCCGGCTGGGGAATCAAACTGCGGAAGGTCATCCTGCCGTATCTGCGCGGATCGATCCTCCTCGCCTTCATCCTGTCCTTCCTGCACAACATCAACGCCTTCACGATGCCGTTCGTGCTGTTCGGGATCCCCGCCCCCGCCGACGTCGAGGTGCTGCCGGTGCTCACCTACATCACCAGCTTCCAGAGCTTCCGGTTCGGGCTCTCGGCGGCGATGGCGGTCGCCTCCCTCGCGATCGTCGCGATCCCGCTCTTCATCTACCTGCGTGCCGTGCGCCTGGACACCGGAGAGGACGCGAAGCGATGAGCGCCACGACCACGATCGCCCAGGTCAACCCGCGCCGGCGGACAGCGGGCCGGAGCGTGCAGATCACGCGCCTGCTGCCGCGTCCGCTGCTCGTCGTCGCGAACGTCCTGCTGTGCCTGCTCGTGCTGGGTCCCGTCTCGTACATGGTCTTCGCGTCGGTCAACTCCGACATCGCCGTCGCCGCGGGCGAATACTGGCCGCAGGATCTCCGGCTGGAGAACTACCTCACCGTCTGGCGCACGATCGACCTCGGCGCCGGCCTCGTCAACAGCCTGCTGATCTGCGGCGCCGTGGCGATCGTCTGCGCCGCGGTCGCGGTGTCGATCGCCTGGGTGCTGGTGCGCTTCACCTTCGTCGGCCGGGTCACGATCCTGCGCGGCCTCCTCGGCCTGCAGTCGGTCCCCGGCACCCTCATGCTGCTGCCCGTGTTCGTGATGTTCTCGACCCTGTCGGCGATCCTCCGCGTCCCCACGATCGGCACGCACTGGTCGGTGTTCGTGACCTATCTCACCTTCGCGCTGCCGTTCTCGACCTGGGTGATGGTGACCTACATCCGCGGCCTCCCGCGCGAGCTGGAGGAAGCGGCCCGCATGGACGGCGCCTCCAACTTCCGCGTGCTCACCAGGATCGTGCTCCCGCTGAGCTGGCCCGGCATCGTGGTCTCGGCGATCTTCGCCTTCCTGCAGGGCTGGAACGACGTGCTGTTCGCCTCGGTCATGACCAACCGCGAGAGCCGCACCGCGGCCGTCGCGCTGCAGATCTTCGGCGCCACGCAGGAGACCGGCGCCGTCCCGCTCTACGGACAGATGATGGCGGCCTCCCTCATCTGCGCCGCGCCCGTGGTGGTGCTGTACCTCGTGTTCCAGCGCTACCTCGTCGGAGGCCTGACCGCAGGAGGAGTGAAGTGAGTGAGAGGACTGACGTGAGCGGAGCGACCTGGGCCCTGTCCGGCTTCGGCGACGAGATCGACGCCGACCCCGTCGTGCAGACCGCCGTGTTGCAGGCGCTCGGCGCCCGGCACATCGAGGTGCGCAGCGCCTGGGGGGTGAACGTCGTGGACCTCGACGACGGTCAGCTCGACCGCCTCGCCGGCGTCCTCCGCGAGCGGGAGATGGCGGTCTCCGCGATCGCCTCCCCCGTGGGCAAGGTGGACGTCTCGCTGCCGGTCGAGCACGAGGTCGCCCGGCTGCGTCTCGCGATCCGCGCCGCGCGGGCGCTCGGCTCCGGCTACATCCGGCTGTTCTCCTTCTATCGCGCCGAAGGCGTGCCCGCGGAGGCGGTCCGCGACGACGTCCTCGTCCGGATGGCGGCGCTCGCCCGCGTCGCCGAGGAGGAGGAGATCACCCTCGTGCACGAGAACGAGAAGGACATCTACGGCGACACCCCCGAGCGCGTGCTCGACGTGATCGAGTCGGTGGGCTCGGAGCGTCTGCGCGTCGCCTGGGACAACGCGAACTTCGTGCAGGTGGGCGTCCGCCCCTACTCCGACGGCTACGCGATGCTCCGTCCGCACCTGGAGTACCTCCAGCTCAAGGACGCGATCGCGGCGACCGGCGCGGTGGTGCCGGTCGGCGAGGGGGACGGCGAGCTCCGCGAGACCCTGCGCGCGCTGCACGACGACGGCTACGCCGGCTTCGCATCGCTCGAACCGCACCTGACCGACTTCACCGCGCTCGGCGGGTACTCGGGCCCGGCCGCCTTCGGCCGTGCGGCCCGCGCCCTGCGCACCCTCACCGACGAGATCGGAGTGACCCTGTCATGACGCAGCAGAACCTGAACGTCCCGGAGGCGGATCGCGGGCACGGCGTCGCGATCGTCGGCTGCGGGATCATCGGCGTCAACCACGCCAGAGCGATCGCGCGGATCCCCGGTCTGCGGATCGCGGCGGTCGTGGACGACGTGCCGGAGGCGGCCCAGGCGCTCGCGGACCTCGTCGCGGACGAGCTCGGCGGTGAGCGCCCCGTGGAGGCCGCATCGGTCGAGGGACTCCCGGAGTCCGTCTCGATCGTCGCCGTCTGCACGCCGAGCGGCACGCACGTCGAGCTCGCCGAGCGGGTGATCGCCGGCGGACGGCATGTGGTGCTGGAGAAGCCGCTGGACGTGTCGATGGAGCGCGGCCGTCGTCTCGCCGCCCTCGCCGCCGAGGCGGCGGAGCGCGGGGTCAGCATCTCGGTCATCAGCCAGCACCGCTACGACCCCGCCGCGGTCGCCGTGGCCAACGCCGCGCATTCGGGGCGTCTGGGACGGATCACCAGCGCCGTGGCCAGCGTGCCGTGGTGGCGCACTCAGGAGTACTACGACTCCGGGGCGTGGCGGGGCACCTGGGCGCTCGACGGCGGCGGCGCCGTGATGAACCAGGGCGTCCACACGGTCGACCTGCTCCTCTGGTTCCTCGGGACGCCGGTGGAGCTGTACGCGCAGACCGGCCTCCTCGCGCACGAGCGCGTCGAGGTCGAGGACGTCGCCGTCGCGACCGTCCGCTTCGAGTCCGGCGCCCTCGCGGTGCTGCATGCGACGACCGCGGCCTTCCCGAGCCTTCCCGTCCGCGTGCAGGTGCACGGCTCGGCAGGGTCCGGCGTCGTGGAGGACGACAGGCTCGCCTGGCTGAGCGTCGACGGGGACGGCACCGATCTGACCCTCGACGCGGCCCCGGTCGGGCACCGCCTCGGCGACGAGAGACCGGAGGACGACTTCGTCGAGGGCCACGCCAGGCAGTGGTCCGACATCCTCTCCGCGATCCGCGATGGCCGGGAGCCGAGGGTCGGCGTGCCGGAGGCGCTGCTCGCCCTCGCCGTCGTCCGGGCCGTGTACGTGTCGGCGACCACCGGTGCGCCGGTGCGAATCGCCGACGTCCTGGACGGACGGACCGACGACGCGGACGTCCGGACGGGAGGCCTGGCATGAGGTTCTCGGTCTTCACCGCGGCGACCCCGGACTGGACGCCCGCCGAGGCGGCCGAGCGCATCGCCGCACAGGGCTGGGACGGCATCGAGTGGCGCGTCACCGATCAGGACCCGGCCGAGGCCCCCGGCTTCTGGGCCGGCAACCGCGCCACCTGGCCGCTCACGGGACTCGAGGACTCCCTCCCGGAGATCGCCCGGATCACGCGCGAGGCCGGTCTGGAGTTCAGCGGCATCGGCGGCTACGCGATGTCCGACCAGCACGAGGACGTCCGCCGGATGCTGGACGCCACGGCGACGCTCGGCGCGCGCCAGGTCCGCGTGCGGGTGCCCTTCCCCGAGTCGGAGGACTATCGGACCGTCTTCGCGCGGACCCGTCGCGACCTGGAAGCAGCGGTCGAGCACGCGACAGGGCGTGGCGTGAAGGTCCTGGTGGAGCTGCACCACCGCACCATCTCGTCCTCGGCGTCCGCCGCGTTCCGGCTGGTCGACGGGCTGGACCCCGCGCACATCGGCGTCATCCACGACCTCGGCAACCTGCTCATCGAAGGACAGGAGGACACCCTCTCCGGCCTGCAGATCCTCGGCGAGTACCTCGCGCACGTGCACGTGAAGAACGCGCTCTGGGCGCGCACCGGCGATGTCGGCGCGGACGGAGACGTCCTGTGGGAGGCGCAGTGGGCCACGCTGCGCGAGGGCATCGCGAGCGTCCCCGACTACTTCCGGGCGCTGGCCGCGTTCGGCTACGACGGCTGGGTGACGCTGGAGGACTTCTCCACCGCGCTCCCGCTGGAGGAGCGTCTGGCCGACGACCTCGCGTACCTGCGGTCGGCGCTCGCGGCGTCGAGGACGCCGTGAGCGGCCCGCAGCGCACCGAGCACCCTCCGCCGCGCGCCGTCCACCTGGGGCTCGGTGCGTTCCACCGCGCACATCAGGCCTGGTACACCCAGCGCGCGAACGACGCCCGCGTCCCTGCGGATGGAGCTGTGAATGGCGCTGTGAACGATGACGGTCCCTGGGGGATCGTCGCGTTCACCGGCCGGACGCCCGATGCGGCCCTTCGGCTCTCCGCGCAGGACGGCGTCTACACGCTCGCCGAGCGCTCGGCGGACGGCGACCGCACGGAGACCGTGCAGTCGATCGTCCGCGCCGTGCCGGGATCGGACGATCGGGCGTGGCTCGCCGCCGTCGCCGATCCGGAGGTCTCGGTACTCACCGTCACCGTCACCGAGACCGGCTACCGGCCGGGGTCGGGGCCTCCGGAGCGGATCGCCAGGGCGCTGGCCGCCCGGCGGGCCGCGGGGGCGGGCCCCCTCGCGGTCGTCAGCTGCGACAACCTGCTCGGCAACGGCCGCGTGCTGCGCGACGCCGTTCTCGCGCGCGCGGGGACGGACGCCGGCTGGATCGCCGACGCGGTGTCGTTCGTGGACACGGTGGTCGACCGGATCACCCCGGCGACGACCCCCGCGGACATCGACGCGGTCCGAGCGCTGACCGGCCTCGACGACCCCGCCGCCGTGGTGACCGAGCCGTTCTCGGAGTGGGTGCTCGCCGGGGCGTTCCCCGCGGGGCGCCCCGCCTGGGAGGCGGGCGGCGCACGCTTCGTCCCGGATGTCCGCCCCTATGAGGAGCGCAAGCTGTGGCTGCTCAACGCCGCGCACAGCTACCTCGCCGCCGCCGGACGCCTGGCGGGGTGCGACACGATCGCCGAGGCCTTCGCCGTCCCGTCGCTCCGGGCCGCGACCGAGGCGCTCTGGGCGGATCACCGAGCGGTGATCGATCTGCCGCCCGGCGAGGTCGACGCCTGGCTCGACGCGCTGCGCGTGCGCTTCGACAATCCGCGGATCGCGCATCGGCTCGACCAGATCCGCCGCGACAGCACGGCGAAGATCCCCGTGCGACTGCTCGCCCCTCTGACCCGCCGCGAGACCGCGGGACTCGGGGCGGGCGACGCGCAGCACGCCGCCCTCGACGCCTGGATCGCCTCCCTCCTCACCCTCGAGCCGACCGACGCCGCCGACGCGGCGCTCGCCCGCGAGCTCGACGCGCTCGCTCCCTCCGAGCGTCGGAACGCCGTCATCGCCCGCCTCACCCCGGAAGGAACCCCCGCATGACCATCGACAAGGCCGAGGTGATCGTCACCAGTCCTGACCGCAACTTCGTGACGTTGAAGATCACGACCGCCGACGGGGTGACCGGATTGGGCGATGCGACGTTGAACGGTCGTGAGCTCGCGGTGGTGTCCTATCTCCGTGATCATGTCGCGCCGCTGCTGATCGGGGCGGATGAGCGGCGGATCGAGGACACGTGGCAGTTCCTGTATCGCAGCGCGTACTGGCGGCGGGGCCCGGTGACGATGGCGGCGATCGCGGCGGTGGACATGGCGCTGTGGGACATCAAGGGCAAGCAGGCCGGGATGCCGGTGTATCAGCTGCTCGGCGGGGCGTCGCGGACCGGGCTGCTCGCATATGGCCATGCGTCGGGGAAGGAGCTGCCGGAGCTGTTCGACTCGGTGCGCGCGCATCTGGAGAAGGGGTACCGGGCGATCCGGATCCAGACTGGTGTGCCCGGCCTTCAGGCGATCTACGGCATCGCCTCGCAGTCGGCGGACACCGGCGGCGGTGACGCCCGCTACGACCATGAGCCGGCCCGCCGCGGCGCGAAGCCGGTGGAGGAGGACTGGGACACCCGCGCGTACCTGAACCACCTTCCGGGGGTGTTCGAGGCCGTGCGGAACGAGTTCGGTCCCGACATCCCCCTGCTGCACGACGGCCACCACCGGATGACGCCGATCCAGGCCGCCCGGCTCGGGAAGGACCTCGAGCCGTACGACCTGTTCTGGCTCGAGGACTGCACCCCCGCCGAGAACCAGGAGGCGCTGCGCCTGGTCCGGCAGCACACCACCACCCCGCTCGCGATCGGGGAGATCTTCAACACCGTCTGGGACTTCAAGGACATCATCCGCGACCAGCTCATCGACTACGTCCGCGGCGCCGTCACCCACATGGGCGGCATCAGCGCACTGAAGAAGACCCTCGACTACGCCGCGATGTACCAGATCAAGTCCGGCATGCACGGCCCCACCGACATCTCCCCCGTCGGCATGGCCGCCGCGATGCACCTGGGCCTGGCGATCCACAACTTCGGCATCCAGGAATACATGCAGCACGGCGCCCGCACCGACCAGGTCTTCCAGCAGTCCTTCACCTGGACCAACGGGATGCTGCATCCCGGCGATGCCCCGGGGCTCGGCGTCGAGCTCGACGTGGACGAGGCCGGCAGGTATCCCTACGAACAGGCCTACCTCCCCTACAACCGCCTCGCCGACGGCACCGTCCACGACTGGTGAGCAGACTGATGGACTCACCACCGATCGTGGTCATGGGCGTCTCGGCCGTGGGCAAGACGACGGTGGGACGGGCGCTGGCCGAGCTCATCGGCGGCACGTTCGCGGACGCCGACGACCTGCACCCGCGGACCAACGTCGAGAAGATGTCCGCCGGGGAGCCGCTCACCGACGACGATCGCGCCCCCTGGCTGGACCGCGTCGGGGAGGCGCTCCGGCCGGGGACCGTCATGGCCTGCTCCGCACTGAAGCGCGCCTACCGCGATGTGCTGCGCGGGCACGCCCCCGATACCCGGTTCGTGCATCTGAAGGCCGATGCCGCCCTGATCGCGGACCGGGCATCGCGGCGCCGCGACCACTTCATGCCGCCGGCTCTCCTGCAGTCCCAGCTCGACGCCCTGGAACCGCTCGCCCCCGATGAGCCCGGCGTGACGGTCGACGCCGACGAGCCACCGGACGCCCTCGCCGCCCGCGCCGCCGCCGGGCTCGGCCTCATCCCCGCCCCGGGCTGAGGTCCTGGCCCGGGGTGGGTCGGGTCGGGGTCGGGGTCGGGTTGGGTCGGTCTCGGGCCGCCCACGCGGGCACACATGCACGACCGGGGCACATCTGCACGACCAAACCGGACGATCCGTCGTGCAGGTGTGCCCGGATCGTGCACCCGGGCCGGACCCGAATCCGGACCCGCGGCGAGGTCCGCATCCTCGGCCGCCGATCGCCCCTGCGGCCCGGCGCCGGCATCACTAGGCTGAGGGGATCATGCAGGAGTTCATCGCTGGTTTCGGGGAGTTCGCGCGCGACTACTGGTGGCTGATCTTCCCGATCCTCGGCGTGGCCGGCGGCCTCGCGAAGACCTGGGAGCGGAGCGCCAGGCGACGTCACGAGCGCCGCCTGGAGACCCTGCGCGTCAAGGGTCAGATCAAGGCGGCGCAGATCGCGGCGCGGGGCGTCCCCGCGAACGCGCGCACGGTCTCGACGACGGGCTCCTCCCTCCCCTCCGCCGACCTGCTCGCCCGCCTCTTCGCCGAGCACGACGAGATCACCGCCCGCTGGCTGGAATACGAGCTGGACGTCGCCAAGCTCATCGCCTTCCCCGCGATGAGCGATGGGCGCCAGCCCCTCACCGCCGCGTTCCTGCGCGCCAGGAAGACGGCGGACGCCCTGCGCCCTCCGTCCGCCGGCGCGAAGGTGACCGAGCAGCAGGTATCGGAGTACCTGGACGCCGTCGGCGCCTACGCCGTGGCGTTCGAGATCGCCGAGAAGGACGCCCGCCGGCTCCGCGACTCCACCTTCACCGAGGCCGAGCGCAAGCGCCTGGACCGCGCGCAGCACATGCTCAAGGTCGCGATCGACGAATCGGCCACCGCCGCCGAGCGGCAGACCGCGTACCGTCGCGTCCGCGAGGAGCTGGACGGCCTCATCTCGCTCTCGGACGAGGCCGTGGAGAACCTGGAGAAGCGGGTCGCCCTGCAGATCGAGCCGACGGCGGAGACGACGGACGCGCGGATCGCGGAGCCGCTGCGCGCGCCGAAGCCCGACCTCCGATGATCCCGGAGAACGTCACCGGGCCGATCTCGCGACATGCGGAGGGTCCGGTCTGGTGGCCCGCCTGGGGCGGCCTGCGCTGGGTGGACGCCGAGGCCGGGGATCTGCTGTCCCTCGGCCGGGACGGCATCGGCCGGCAGCACCTGGACGACGAGTACCTCGCCTTCGTGCGCCCGCGCGCCGGCGGAGGCCTCGTCGCGGTCGGAGCGCGGGATCTGTACCTCGCCGACCGGCCGGACGGCCCGGCGCGAGCCGCGCTCGGCCTGGGCGGCGACCCGGCCGTGCGGATGAACGACGGCGGCTGCGATCCCCGCGGCCGCCTCCTCGCCGGCTCCATGGCGTACGACGGCTCCTCCGGCGCGGGCTCCCTCCTGCGCATCGGCCCCGCGCTGGACACGACGACCGTGCTGTCCGGGGTGTCCGTGTCGAACGGGATCGGGTTCACCGCCGAGGGGACCCGCGCCTACTACGTGGACAGCACGACGCGACGGATCGACGCCTTCGACGTGGACGAGAGCGGCGGCCTCGTCCAGCGGCGGGTCTTCGCACGCATCCCGGAGGGCGAGGGACTCCCCGACGGGCTGGCGGTCGCGGCGGACGGCGGCGTCTGGGTCGCGGTCTGGGGCGGGGGCGCCGTGCTCGGCTTCGACGAGGACGGCGTGCTCCGCGAGCGGATCGCGTTGCCCGTGCCCCAGGTGAGCGCCTGCACCTTCGGGGGCAGCGATCCGGGGACGGGTGCGGGGACGGACGATCTGGGGACCCTGTTCATCACGACATCCGCGCAGGGGCTGCCGCGGGATCACGGGACCGAGGCCGGATCGGTCTACGCCGTCCGGCCGGGCGTGCAGGGCGTTCCGGCGCTCCCCTTCGCAGGCTGAGGCCCGCCGATCCCGGGCAGGGAACAGCCGCGACCGCACCGATTCGCCGGCTGAAGCCTCGCCGTTCCCCCGGCTGAGGCCTCACCGGCCGACGGCCTGTGCCCACGGCACGGTCGCACTCAGCGGGAAGGACCGTGCCGCAGGCGCAGGCCGCCGACAGCGAGGGGGCCGCCCCGTTCGGGCGGGGCGACCCCGGATCAGGACAGGCGCACGCGCTCGGTGCGCTGGCGCTGGCGCCCCAGCCCCTCGATCTCGACGGTCATCTCGTCCCCGTCGCGAAGGTACGGGAACCGGCCGGAGAGCGCGACGCCCTGCGGGGTCCCGGTGTTCACCACATCGCCCGGCTCCAGCACCATGTATTGACTGAGGTCGTGGACGAGCCGGAGCACCGGGAAGATCATGTCGGCGGTGCTCGAGTCCTGCCTCGGCTCGCCGTTGACGAACGAGCGCAGCCGCAGCGCCTGCGGATCGACCTCGTCGGCCGGCACCAGGACGGGCCCGAGGGGGTTGAAGGTCTCCGCGCACTTGCCCTTGGACCACTGCCCGCCCGAGACCTCGAGCTGGTAGTCCCGCTCGGACACGTCGTTCGAGATCGCGTACCCGGCGATCACATCGCGCGCCGCCTCGGGCGAGGGGAGGTAACGCGCCGGCCTGCCGATGATCACGGCGAGCTCGACCTCCCAGTCCACCTTCCGCGCGCCGGGCGGCAGGAGGACCGTGTCGTCCGGACCCACCACGGTGTTCGGGTGCTTGAAGAACACGATCGGCTGCGCGGGCGGCTCCGACCCCGACTCCGCGGCGTGGGCGGCGTAGTTCTGGCCGATGCAGACGACGGCGCCCGGACGCGCGACCGGCGCGCCGATCCGGATCCCGTCGACGTCCGCCGCGGCGAGCGCGCCGTCGCGGAGGGCCGCACGGACCCGGGCGATCCCGTCGGCGGCGAGGAAGGCGCCGTCGATGTCCGCGGTCAGCGGCGAGAGGTCGCGGACGACCCCGTCGTCGTCGCGGACGTAGGGGCGCTCGTGCCCCGCGGGGCCGATCCTCATGAACTCCATGACTGCTCCTCTCGACCCGCGGCTCAGCGGGCGTCCGCGTAGGCGGGGTTGACGATGGCGGCTCCCGGCTCGCCGCCCAGGTAGCGGATCAGGTTCTCCGCCGCGTGCACCGGAAGGTCCTCCAGCGCCTCGGGCGAGTACCAGGCGGCGTGCGGGGTGAGGAGCACGTTCGGCGCCTCGCGGAGCGGGGAGCCGGCGGGCAGCGGCTCCGCCTCGAAGACGTCCAGCGCCGCGGCGCCGAGCCGGCCGGAGCCCAGCGCCTCGGCGAGCGCCGCCTCGTCGATGAGCGGTCCGCGGCAGGTGTTCACCACGACCGCGCCCCGCCGCATGGTCGCCAGCGCCGCGGCGTCGAGCAGGTGGTGCGTGTCGGCGGTGAGCGGCACGTGCAGCGTGAGGATGTCGGCGGCCGCGATCGCCTCCTCGATCGAGACGGGCTCGCACCCGGCCGCGCGCACGACGTCCGGGGAGGCGTACGGGTCGGCGACGAGAACGCGGAACCCGAGACCGCGGACGCCGCGGGCGACCAGGGAGCCGATCCGCCCGAACCCGAGCACGGAGACGGTCGTGCGCGACGGGCGCACCGCCATCGGCCGCGCGTCCACCGCCTTCCACACGCCCTCGCGGACCGCGCGGTCGTAGGCGGGGAGGGCGCGCCCCTGGGCCACGATCATCGCGACGGTGTGCGCGGCGACCTCCTCGATGCAGTAGCTCGGGGTGTTCGCCACCGCGATGCCGCGCGCGGTGGCCGCGGCGACGTCGACCATGTCGTAGCCGATGCCGAGTCGGCTGATCATCCGGAGGCGCGGCATCCGATCCATCAGGTCGCCGTCGATGCGGTGCCACTGGACTATCAGCCCTTCGGCCTCGGCGCCGAGGTCGGCGAGGGTCGCGGACGACGTCTCCGGCGCGCGCTCGGCCCGGAGGCCGGCCGCACGGAGGGTGCGCTCGGCGGCGTCGCCGGGCAGGTCGCAATCGGTGATGAGGATCAGAGGCTCAGCCATGAGATGGAATGCTATAGCATCTAGCAAGCTTTGGGCGAGTAGTTCCCTTGCCCGTGATTTTGCTATAGCGTTTTCCCATGACTGTTCGCCGTGCCCTCATCACCGGCGCCAGCTCCGGCATCGGAGCCGCCGCCGCTCTGGAGCTCGCCCGCGAGGGCGCCGCCGTCTGGATCACCTACGCCGGCCGCGCCGCGGAGGCGGCCCGGATCGCGGAGGAATGCCGCGCCGCCGGCTCCCCCGATACCCGCGTCTCCCGGCTCGATCTGCGCGATCCCTCCTCGATCGCCGCCCTGACCGCCGAGGTCGCCGAGGCCTGGGGAGCGCTCGACGTCCTGGTCAACAACGGCGGTGTCTGCCCGTACGTGCCGTTCGACGAGATCGAGATCAACGAGTGGGACCTCGTGATGGAGACCAACGCTCGGGGGACCTTCCTCCTCACCCGCGCGGCGCTCCCCCTGCTGCGCGCCGCCGGCGGCGACCGATCGGTGGTGAACGTCTCCTCGATCGCGGGGCAGGTCGGCGCGCTCCAGACGGGCATGCACTACGCCGCGAGCAAGGGTGCGCTGCTCGCGATCACCCGCAGCTTCGCGCGGCTGCTCGCCGGCGAGGGGATCCGCGTCAACGCCGTCACCCCCGGTCCCGTCGCGAGCGCGATCACCGACCAGCTGCAGGGCGAGGGACGGGAGAGGCTCGAGCGGTCGATCCCCCTCGGCGCGTTCGGCGAGCCGCAGGACGTCGCCTGGATCATCGCCTCCCTGGCCTCGGAGCGCGCCCGGTTCGTCACCGGCGCGACGTACGACGTGAACGGCGGGGTGCGCATTGACTGAGGATGCGGGCGCCGGTTTGGCGGGTTCGGTGGGTGCGGTGCGTTTGGTGGGTGCGGCGGGTGCGGAGCGTGCGGCGGGTGCGGTGCGTTCGGCGATGGACACGGTCCAGGCGCAGCTGGACGCGTTCAACGCCCACGATCTCGCGGCCTTCGTCTCGACCTACGCCCCCGACGCCGTCATCACCGGTGTCGGCCCGGAGCCGATCGAGGGCGCCGACGCGATCCGCGCCTTCTACGAGCCGCGACTCCAGAACCCCGAGCTGTCCTGCGTGATCGACACGAGCGTGCTCTTCGGCACCCGCTGGGTCGTCGCCCAGGAGCGGGTGATCAACGCCGGCGTCGCGACGGAGACGATCGCGACCTTCGATGTCGTCGACGGCCTGATCTCCCGCGCCTCGATGCTCAAGGCCTGACCCTCCTATCTCCCTCGCCTCTCGCCCTCCCCTCCCCTCCCCCTCGCCTCGCCCGCGCCGGCCCGCTCCTCCCTCTCGCCTCGCCGGCCCGGCCCGACCCGCGAGACTGCATCTGCGCCACGAGACAGCGCGATTTTCACGCAGTCTCGAGACGCAGTTGCAGTCTCGCGGGAAAGGCGCAGGCCGGGGCGGGTCAGCGGGGCGGGGCGTTGAAGCGGGCGAGGAGGGCGGGATCCGGGGAGACGTCGCCGAACGAGGAGGTCCAGCCGCCGTCGACGGCGATCGACTGCCCCGTCACGTAGGGCGCTGCGTCCGAGAGCAGGAAGGCCGTGAGGGCGGCGACCTCCTCGGCCCGGGCGATCCTCCCCATCGGCGGGCCCTCGGCGAGCGCTCGCTCGGCGGCCACCGGGTCCGGGGAGGCCGCGATCTGCGCCTCCAGATGCGGGGTGCGCACGCCGCCGGGGGCGACGACGTTGGCGCGGATGCCGAGACCGCCGTAGGTGACGGCGACGCTGCGGGTCAGCGCGTCGATGCCGCCCTTCGTGAACTCGTAGGCCGCGTGGTCGGGATGGCTCGCCCTGCCGTGGATCGAGCCGACATTCACGATCGCCCCGGCGACGCCCTGGTCGAGGAACGCCGTGACCGCGGCCGAACATCCCCACACGTAACCGAAGCCGTTGATGCCCAGGATCTCGCGGACCACGTCCTCGTCCAGCTCGTGCAGCGGCGTCCGCTTGGTGATCCCGGCGTTGTTCACCCATCCCGCAAGCGGCGCCAGGGCCATCGCCGCCTCCGCCGCGCGCTGGTGCGCCTCGCGGGCGGAGGCGTCGCCGAGCACGACCTGGGCGACGGCGCCGTCCTCCACGGACCCCGACCCCGGCGAGCGTTCGAGGCCGACCACGAGCCAGCCGTCGGCGGTGAGCCGCTCGGCCACCGCTCGGCCGATCCCCTTGCCGGATCCGGTCACGACCGCGCTGCGCGAGCCCGCAGGGCCCGGAGAACCGGGACGCGGACCCGGCACCGGGCTCTGGCTCGGGCTCGGGCTCGGGCTCGGGCTCGGGCTCTGGCTCGGGCTCTGGTCGGGCATGGGCGTCATCGGGCACTCCCGTCGAAGTCGAAGACCTCCGGATCGAGATCGAAGCCGAGGCCGGGCTCCGGAGACGGACGCACCAGCCCCTCGAAGCGGGGGCCGCCGCGGACGAACGACGGGGCCGGGTCGTAGGGGTTCCCGGCACGCGCGAAGGTCTCCACCCCGATCCCGAGGTGCGCGGTGACCTCCGGATAGACGTGCCCGGAGACGGGGACCCCGCGCTCGGCCGCCCAGCCGATCATCTCGCGGGCAGGGGTGATCCCGCCGATCGCGACGACGTCGAGACGAAGCACGTCGACGCCTCCCCGCTCCACGAGCGCGCGCAGCACCGCGGGATCGGTGACCTCGTCGCCGACGGACACGGGGAGACCGGATGCCCGGCGGATGCGCAGGGCGCCCTCGGCGTCCTCGGGAAGCAGCGGATCCTCCAGCCAGGCCAGCTCCGGATCGCCCCACTGCGCGATCTCGGCGATCGCCTGATCGGCGTCGCGCCAGCCGAATCCGACGTCCACGACGAGCCCGGTCCCGGCAGGCAGCTCACGGTTCAGGATCGCGATGAGCTCGCGCATGTAGGCGGGATCGAGCAGACGGGAGATCTTCACCGTCGTCCACCCCGCCGCCTGGCCGAGGACCTCGTCGGCCACCTCGCGCGGGGCGCGCCCCGGCGCGGGGTAGGCGGCCACGAGCATCGAGGGGCGAGGCTCGTCGCCGGTGCCGAGCATCCGCCAGAGCGGCACGCCTGCACGACGTGCCGCGATGTCCCACAGCGCGATGTCGACCAGCCCGATCGCCCGACGGACGAGGCCGACCCGCCCCACGATCGCACTACCGCGGAGCATCCGGTCCCACGTCTCGGCCGGGGCATCGGCATCGGCCCCCGCCGCGTGCGCCGCGACCAGCCGATCGACGATCTCGGCCATCGGCGCCTCGCGGGAGAGGCAGTAGGCGACCCCGTGCGTGCCGTCGTCCGCGGTCGCCCGCACGGCGCTGTACTCCCGGCGGGTCACCGTCATGGCCCCCAACCGCAACGGTGCCGGGAGGGGGAGGACGGCGGTCGCCGTCCCGATGCCCGTGATCGAGGTCATTCGGGCCTCTTCGCGAGCGGCACGCCGTAGTCGACCATGAACCCGCCGTCCACATACAGCGTCTGGCCGTTCATGTACCGGGCCTGGTCGGAGACGAGGAAGCTCACCGCCGCGGCGATCTCCGCGGCCTCGGCGAGGCGCCCGGCCGGGATCCGGGACAGGATCGTGTCGAGGCTGAGCGTGCCGGCCTCGACGCCCTGGCGGAAGACGCCGGTGTCGACGTAGCCGGGGGCGACGGCGTTCACCCGCACGCCGCGCGCGGCCCACTCGGCCCCCGCCGTGGCGGTCAGGCCGATGACCGCGGCCTTGGTCGTCGCGTACGGCGCGCGCCCGGCGGAGCCCCGGGAGGAGATGGACGAGATGTTCACGATCCGCCCGCCGCCCCGCTCCAGCATCCGTCGACCGGCGGCCTGAAGGCAGGCGAAGACGCCGTGCAGGTTCACGTCCACCACGCCCTGCCACTCGCTCCACGCGAGGTCCTCGATCGCACGATGGCGCTGGATGCCCGCGTTGTTGACGAGCACGGCGATCGGGCCGACCTCCGCCTCGATCCCGCCGAAGACGCGATCCACCGCCGCGTGGTCGGTGACATCGAGCTCCCGCCAGAGCACGCCCGCCGGGTTCTCCGCGGCGGTGAGCCCGGGGACGCGGTCGGCCGCGACGACGACGTAGCCGTCCGCGGCGAGGCGCTGTCCGATCTCCCAGCCGATCCCGGCGGCTCCTCCGGTGACGACGGCGACGGGTGCCTGAACGGTCATGTCTCTCCTCAGCGGTCTCGAAATTTGCTATAGCAAGCTTAGTCGGCGGGTGATTGCTCGGCGGGTGATTGCTCAGCGGGCAGGTGGTCGGCGGACGGCTGGTCACCCAGGAGCCGCTGCACCAGGGTGCAGGCGTGCTCCTCCAGGAGTTCCAGCGCGCCAGGGGCCAACGGCGTCTGCCAGGCCTGGTACGCCCCTCGGGCATAGGCCTCGCGCGTCGGCAGGTACACGAACCCCGGCCCGTTGGTGAGGTTCATCACCACGATCGGCGTCCTGGGGAACCGGGCGCGCAGGGTCCGCTGCAGCCGCGAGTACGCCTCACCGGGATGCCCGAGCACGACGGCGTCGCCGAGGCGCCAAGCCCACACCGGATGGGTCACCGTCGGACCGTCGATGTACCCCTCGCGGAGGTTCCGCGCACGACCCAGCCGCTCCTCGCGGGAGCGCGGGTCGATGCCCCGCCACTCCTCGGCGAGCTCGTCGAGCGTCGGCAGGTCGCGGAGCGGCAGCTCCACGCTCTCCATCAGACCCACCGCCGTGGCATCGGCCGCGGCGGGGCGTCCGGCCCAGATCGCGAGCGGCGCGCCGGACTCGACGACGCCGACCAGCTCGACCTCGTCCCCCGGCGCCGGCAGCGCGGCGAGCGCGGCGAGCGCCGCGTGCCCGAGCGAGCGGCCGTGCCGATCCGCGACCGTCACGTCGCCGGTGTACTGCTCACGCGGGGCGAGCTCGCCCGAGGCCCCCTGCACGAACAGGCACGGGGCGCCGGTGGCGGCCTCGACCGTCTCACGCAGGGCGCCGACGTAGTCGGGCGACACCTCGCGGCACTCCCAGGCGAGGGTCGTGGGATGGCAGGCGTAGTTGACCAGGGTCGCGACCACCGCACCGTCGATGCTGAACCGGCCCACGGTCACGGTGTCGTCGGCCTCCCCCGCGGGGTTGAACCCGACGAGCGGCCGCCCGTCGAGGTCGAGCTCCCGGTCCGCCGCGAGCTCGCATCGGCCGGCCGTCCACTCGATGAGCCCCGGTCGCGCACCGTCCAACGCCTCGCGTCCGGCAGCGATGCCCGCCGCCGCGAGCGCGTCGAGATAGCCGGGGATGAGCTCGCCGCCCGGGAGCCCCTCGTCGGCGGCGCAGAGCACGGCACCGGCATGGGTGTGCGAGAGCGAGAGCATGAGCTGGTCGGGGGCGAGGCCGAGGCCGAGGCCGTCGAGGATCGCGCCGCGCACCCCCTGCTCGTCCGCGACCCGACGCCACCAGGTGCCGTCGACCGCGAGCAGGATCCGGGGCCGCCCGTCGCCGCCGATCAGCGCGAGGGCCGTGAGCGTGAAGGGGCGATGGGCGCCCTCGGAGCGCTCCCAGTCCGCCGGACCCCAGTTCTTCGCGCGGATCCCGACCGGCGGGGTGATGTCGCGACGGGCGACGCCGATCCGGGTGGCCGTCCGGGGCACCCGGATCCGGTCGCCGATCTTCGTACCGGGCCTGCCTGCTGCCTGAACCATCGCCGACCTCCTCGTCTCATTTTGCTATAGCAAATCCTAGTCTCCGGAAGGAGGGGAACTCCAGCCGGGGTGGGCGGGCGGGGGGGAATGACCTGTCTGGATGGGACCGTTTGCCGGGGGAACGTTTTATCGGCCCCTTGCACTTCTGTCGGCCCGATTCGGGAATCCGGGCCGACAGAAGTGCACCCATCCGACACCGCGTCGAGCCGAGCCCCAACGAGCTACGACATACCGCGGCCACCCCGATCAGCCGGCGAAGGCGGTCACCGGCAGCCCGCGACGAGCCGTCCGGACTGCGAACACGCTGCCGGCCTGCGCCTCGGCGGCGGCCCCCAAACCCTGGCGGGAGGTCGTGATGAACAGCGTGTTCAGATCGTCGCCGCCGAACGCGCACGCGCTCACCTGGGCGACGGGCACCTCGACGATCGTGTGCAGAACTCCGTCCGACCCATAGCCAAGGACTGCGCCGCCGCCCCACAGCGCGACCCACACCGACCCGTCGGCCGACACGGTGAGACCGTCCGGCAGTCCGTCCGCCTCCGGGATGTCGACGAACGGCCGACGACCGCCGAGCTCGCCCCCGTGGTAGTCCAGAACGTCCACCCGCCGCTCCATCGAGTCGACGTAGTAGCAGCGCGATCCATCCGGCGAGAAGCCGACGCCGTTCGACACGGCGACCCCGGGGATCACGAGCTGCGGCCGCAGCCGCGCATCGATCCGATACACGGCGGATCCCGCAGGTCGGGCGTCGTACGCCATGCCCCCGGCGAGGAGGCGACCGTCCGGGTCGACGGTCCCATCGTTCATCCGCACGGAGCGGTCGGCCCACAGCTCGATCCGGGCGCCGGGCAGGGCGTCCGGGGCATCGGCGAGCGCGATGCCCCGCTCGACGGCGACGACGTATCCGCCGTTCCGGCGAGGCCGCACGAAAGCCGCGACGCGCTCTCCCAGCTCGAGCCGATCGACCCGGTCGCCGCGGAGGGTCAGCAGCGATCCCGCCTCCAGGTCGACGTAGCGCAGGCCGCCCCAGCCCACCGACCACACCGGCCCCTCCGCGTGGTGGGCGACGGCGTCGGTCACCGCCTCGGCCCTCAGACGCACGGGGGCGCCGATCATCCGCCGAACACCTTGCCGCCGTACATGAGCTCGTCCTGGTCCGCCCAGACCTCCTGCGCGTACGCGACCCCGGCGGCGGGAGGCTCGATGTGCCCGAGCACGCTCGGCGCCGGCTGGCCCGGCCCCGCGACGGCCGGATCCGGCGACCAGTGGTCGTCCTCATAGCGGCGACGCTGCTCCTCATCGTGCAGATCGGGGACCTCGATCGGTACCCCGCCCTCCAGCGCGGAGCGATAGGCGAGGATGCCGACGGCGGCCATCGCGACGCCGCGGTGCACGTCGAAGTAGGGCTGCCGCCCGGTTCGGATCGCCTCGGCGAAGAGCAGGTTCATGAAGAAGTCGCCGCCGAAGTGGGTACCGCCGGCGGCCTTGTCGTTGTGCGCGGGGAAGTCCGGGCGGTAGACCGTCTCCTCGGGGACGCCCTCCTCCCGCTCCCAGCGCTCGCGCCACACCCTGACCCGATCCTGGCCGTGATGGCCGCCGATCCTCGTGTTCTCCATGAGGCCGCGGTTGCCGTGGATCCGCACCCAGTGCCCGCCGCCGCGCAGATCGTACTGCAGCAGCTTCACCAGCGCGCCGTTGTCCATCGTCAGCACGATCATGCCCGCGGTGTCCATCCGGCGGACGGTCCGCGCCTTCTCGGCGTCGTCCGCGTCGTAGGGGACGACGAAGCCGGTGACGCTCCGCGGCATGGTCCCGGTGATGTGCATGACCGGGGCCAGCGCGTGCGAGCAGTAATAGGTGACCGGCAGCCAGTTGCGCCAGTGGTCGGCACCGGGCGAGATGCTGTTGAGGAACTGCGCGGACATCGCGTGGATGTACTCGCCCTCGCCATAGCGGAACTCCCCCACGGCCCCCTCGTCGTAAAGACGCTTCATCTCCTGGTTGAACGCCATGAACGGGTACTGCTCGGCGAGCATGTAGACGAGCCCTGACCGTTCGACCTCGCGCACCAGCGCCACACCCTCCGCCATCGTCATGCAGGCGGCGGTCTCGCTCATCACATGCTTGCCCGCCTGCAGCGCCTTGATGGCGAACGGCGCGTGCTGGTGGAAGTAGTTCGCCAGCACCACGGCGTCCATGTCATGCGCGAGGAAGGCGTCGTAGTCGGTGTAGGTCGCGACGCCGTGCTCGGCGTTGATCTCGTCCAGACGCTCCTCCCAGGTGTCGCAGAGGGCGACGAGCTCGAGGCCGACGTCCTGCGTGCTCTGCTCGATGAACGCCAGTCCTCGTCCGATGCCGACTACGCCGACGCGGATCGTGCGCTGCTCTGTCATGGATATGCCTTTCGTCGTGCCCAGGAGCGGGCGGAGGGATGGGGATGCGCACGGTCAGCGCACACCCCGGATGGGGATCAGGGCGAGAGCGGCGAGACCGATGCAGACGACCGCGACCACGAAGAGCGCGGGATAGCCGCCGAGCCCTCCGATGATCAGGGCGGCGACCGCCGGGCTCAGCGCCTGCGGGATGTTCGTGGCGATGTTGAGGATCCCGAGATCTTTGGCCGCGCTCGTCCCGCCACCGGGTAGGACCTCGGTCATGAGGGCGGTGTCGCACGACATGTAGAGCCCGTAGCCGAACCCCTTGATCGTGAACATCAGGAGCATGCCGGTCATGTCAGAGAGGAAGAGGGGCACGAGGAGCCCGGCCATCATGATCGCCGAGGCGACATAGATGAACGCCTTGCGGCGGGTGAATCGGTCGCTCAGCCAGCCGGCGAGCAGGACCGAGACGAACGTCGATGCGAAGGCCGCCATGCTGAGCACCCCGACCTGCACATTGGCCTCGGCCAACGGCATCCCCACGAAGTCGGTGAGGATGAACAGCTGGTAGGTGAACACCAGGAAGTAGCCAAGGATGAACAGGAAGCGAGCGACGAACGCCCAGGCGAAGTCGGGATGGCGGCGTGGGTCCACCCAGAACCCGGCGAGGAACGTCCTCCAGCGGAACGGGGCGAATGTCGCCCCGGCGCTGGAGCGGTCGCGGTTCACCAGCAGGAAGACCACGGTGACGACGAACACCGCGCCGCCGAAGACCGTGTAGCCCACGCCTACGTCTGCGGCGATCCGCCCCGCGAGCACCACGCCCAGCGTCGCTCCGGCGAGCGTGCCGATCCCGACCGCGGCCGAGGCGACGCCCCGCCGCGACCGGGGGAAGCGGTCGGGGGTGATCGCGCTGAGCGGCCCCTGCAGGGCATTGAGCGATATGAGCATCACCGCCCAGACGATCGTGATGGACAGGAGGTCGCGGAGGGAGCCGAGCACGACAAGGGACAGCGCGCCCAGCAGCGCGCCGCCGAGCATCCAGGGCGCCCGCCTGCCGAGCCGGGAGCGGGTGCGGTCCGAGAGGGCGCCGACGATGGGCTGCGAGAACATGGCCACGATCGAGGCGACCGTCGTCACGATCGCGAAGTTCGCGACCTTGCTGCCCTCGTCGATCCCGGCCATGTGGTTGGGCAGGAGGACCGAGGTGAGGCCGAGATAGGCGGCGAACAGCACGAACCAGGCGATCGTGAGCGACGGCAGCAGCCGGCGCCCCGCGATCGGGCTCAGCGTGCCGCTCTGATCCTCCGCAGGCGGCTGCTGCGGAGCGGTGACGGTGTCGGACATGGATCGCCTCCTCATCGAGTGCGGGATGGATCGTCGTCGATCCGGGTTAACTATCGATGATGTCACCTTCTTGAGTCAAGCAATAGTTTTGTAGGCTCTCGCTGTGCCCTCTGAAACCCCGGACGCCCTTCCCGTCCCCGCGCCCCGAACCGTCGTCGAGGCCTGCTTCGACTCGGCGGGGCGGGCGTCCCTCCGCTTCGTGTACGACCTCGCGGAGGCGCTCGGGATCGATGCCCAGCCCGTGCGTCTGGCGATCCGACGGATCGAGGCGGCCGGGATCGCACGCCAGGAGGGACGAGGCCGAGCGGGAACCCTCGTCCGCACCGCGCGGGGGCCGCGCAAGGATCCGGTGACAGCAGGACGCCTCCGGCGGGCACGCGCGCTGGAGCATGTCGGCGACGGCTGGGACGGACACTGGCGGCTCACCTCGTTCTCCCTGCCCGAGGAGCGTCGCGCCGACCGCGATGCTCTGCGGTCGGCGCTCGCCCGCTTCGGCGGCGTCACGATCTCCCCCGCGCTGTACCTGTCGTTCTCGGATCCGCGTCCGCCGATCCTGGCGTACGGCGGCCTCCCCGATCCGCGGGTCGTCGACGTGATGATCGTGGCGGAGGCCGCCCGGATCGACATCGCGGGACTCACCGATCCAGCCGACATCCTCGCGCGCTACTGGGACCTTCCGGCCGCCGCCCTGGCGTACGAACAGGCCGAGCGGGCGATCGCCGTCGCCGAGGCGTCACCGGTCCCGACATCCCCCGTCGCTCGAGCGGCCGCCGCGCTCCTGCTGTCCGAGCCCTTCGCCCAGGCCCTGGCCGACGACCCGCTCATCCCCGCAGAGCTCCTGCCCGCGGACTGGCCGCCGCGCCGGGTGCGCGAGCGCTTCCTCGGCGCCTGGGCCCGCCTCGTCGACAGCGCCGAGGACATCGACCTCTATCGCCAGTACGCCCCCGATCTCCCCGCCTGATCGCCGGTCCGGCCCGGCCGCTCCTCCCGCGAGACTGCAACTGCGTTCCGAGACAGCGCGATTTTTGCGCAGTCTCGTGACGCAGTTGCAGTCTCGCGGACAGGAGGGGCGGGGCGGGCGGGGCGGGAGGAGGGCGGGGCCGGAAGGGCGTCAGCGCAGGCGCGCGGCGTCGGGGGGCGTCGTGAACTCCGGACGACGACTCAGGACGAAGCCGATCACCGCACCGAGGAGCGTGAGGGCCGCGATGAGCAGCAGACCCCAGATCGCCGACCCGGTGCTCTGACTGATCCAGCCGATCGCGTAGGGCCCGGCGAACCCGGCGAGGTTGCCGACGGAGTTGATGAACGCGAGGCCTGCTGCGGCCGCCGTGCCGGTGAGCACCATCGGCGGCAGGCTCCAGAACAGCGGGGTCGTGGAGAACAGCGCCGACATGCCGATGCACAGCGCACCGAGCGCGAGCACGGGGACGTCCTTCGCGGCGACGGCGCCGACGAGGGAGAGCGCGGTGATCGACAGCGTGATCCCGATCTGCAACGGGATGTTCCCCTGCTTCCGCGCCGCCCGCTCCCACGGGAGCATGAGCAGCGCCGCGCAGATGTTCGGGAGGGCGACGAGCCACCCCGTGGTCGTCGTCGAGAAGTCCCCCATGCCCTTGATGATCGTCGGCAGCCACAGCCCGAGGCCGTAGGCGCCGAAGACGACGCCGAAGAACAGCGCGATCAGGGTCCACAGCCGCCCGTTGCCGAACACGGCGGCCAGACGCACCCGGCCGTGCCGCCGCTCGGTCGCCTCGGTCTCGCGCGCGACGGTCTCCGCGATCCAGTGCTGCTCGGCGGACGTCAGCCACCGTGCGTCCTGCGGGCGGTCGGGCAGCCAGAAGAAGACCACGAAGGCCAGGAGCACCGCCGGGATCCCTTCGAGGAGGAACACCAGCTGCCACCCCTCGAGCCCGAACATCCCGTGGAGGTCCATGATCCACCCCGACAGGGGTGCGGCGACGGCGTTAGCCAGCGGGTTGGACAGCGCGAACACCGCGAGCACCTGGGTGCGGTACTGCCGCGGGAACCAGAGGGTGAGATAGAGCAGGACACCGGGGAAGAACCCCGCCTCCGCGATCCCCAGGATGAACCGGGCGATCGTGAACTGCGTGGAGTCCTGCACGAAAGCGGTCAGCGCCGCGACGATCCCCCAGGAGACCATGATCCGGGCGATCCACTTGCGCGCGCCGAACCTCTCCAGCAGGAGGTTGCTCGGCACCTCGAACAGGAGGTAGCCGATGAAGAAGATCCCGGCGGCGAGGCCGAAGGCGGCCTCGGTCATCTGCAGCGCCTGGGTCATCTCCAGCTTCGCGAAGCCGGCGTTGTTCCGGTCGATGTAGGCCACGAGGTACAGCAGCCCCAGGAACGGGCCCAGCCGCCAGATCGCCTTCCTCATCGCGCTCGCGCCGACGTCCTGCGCGAGCGTTGCGCCGTCATTCGTCATGATGAGAACTCCTCCTTCATCGAACCGGTCTCCACGATCCGGCCGCGCCGCAGAGCACGACGACGTGACATGGTGCCTCCTCCATTGGATGCATCGAACGGGTAGTTCGCTATAGCATCTAGCAAAATGGGAGCGACGTCCAGTCCGAGTTTCTGATCGGCTCCGCGCGGCCGACGCGGACGCCCGCGCGACGACGCGCGCAACGGGTCCGGCGAGCAGATGCCATAGCATCTGTCTGAACAGTTCGTCGCGCCGCCGCCGGCGGACGGCCGGGAGGGGTCAAACCATGCGGAGCGTGTCCGACCAGAACATCGCGGAACAGGTCGCGGACGAGCTGCGCGCCGCCATCCACTCCGGCGAGCTGATGCCCGGCGAGCGCCTCGTCGAGCGGAAGCTCGCCGAGCGCCTCGGCGTCAGCCACATCCCCGTCCGCGAGGCGCTGACCCGGCTCGCCGAGGAGCGCCTGGTCGTCCGGGAGCCGCGCCGCGGCGCACGGGTGGCCGAGCTCACCGCACAGGACCTGGAGGAGATCTCGAGCCTGCGCATCGTGCTGGAGCAGTTCATGGCGCTGCGCGTGCAGGAGCGCTGGAACGCCGCATCCGCCGAGCGCCTGCAGGGCATCATCGACGCGATGGAGGCCGCCGACGTCGGCGACATGGCCGAGGTCCTCCGCCAGGACCGCGCGTTCCACGAGGCCCTCGCCGACCTGTCCGAGCACCGGTTCGTGAGGGAGCTGACCGCGCAGCTCCGCGGCCGGATCGCCGGGTTCATCCACGCCGCCAACGCGGCGCTCCCTCCCGAGGAGCAGGCCGAGCACGTCCGCAGCCACCGGATCATCCTGGAGGCCATCGCGAGCGGGGACGCGGACGCGGTGCGTGAGGTCATCGCCGAGCACGTCACCCGCGCGGTCGAGCGCATCGCCCCGCTCACCACCTCCACGAACCCGGGCACGGACGCGGAGGCGGGCACAGCCCCGGACGAAGAGGCGGACGCCAAGGCGGGCACGGAGATCCCCGCCTAGCGCCCACCCGCCCGCCCCGCGGGGCACCGAGGCCTCAGACCACGAGGTTGCCCGAGAGCACCACGGACGGGCCCTCCGGCGGCATCGCGGTCCTGGTCGTCCCGCTCTCCACGTTCGAGGAGTGGAGCAGGGTCGAGCCCTCGCCGAACGCCTCGGGCGCGAGCACGAGCGCACCGCCGTCGAAGCGGTTGCCGATGACGCGGACGCCGTTGCGGCCCGTCCCGAGCTCCAGATGGGCGCCGACGCCGGCGAACGTGCTGTCCGCGACCTCCAGCCGCAGCTCGGCCTCACCCTCCCGGGAAAGGAACGCGCCCCCTGTCCCCTCTGCGCCCCGGATCCTGGCGCCGGAGAGACGGAGCGTCTGCGGCTCCGCGCCGGAGACCCGGAGGCGGGCGCCGGCGAACGTCGTCCCGTCGAACCGCACGTCGCCCGCGCTGATCCGGACGGGCGCCGCGTCCTCGCCCGCCGTCAGCACGCCGCCGCGGAACGCGACGGCGCCCGAGCCGCCGATCCGCATCCCGCCGACTCCGGCGAGGTCCGTGTCGACGAGGGTCACCGGGGTCGTCACCGTGTCGTTCGTGAGGTCGCCGGGCGCGGGGAAGGAGAACCTCGAGTCCGCGACGACGGTCGGCCGGGACGAGGCGTCGGACTGCTGCGTGACGATGAGCGGTCCCGTCGCCGTGCAGCCGCGCAGCTGGGCGCCGTCGGCGTTGATCCAGAGCATTCCCGAGCCTTCGAGCGCGGGCTTGCCGATGACGTGCACGTCCTCCAGCGTGAGGTCGGTGACGCGGACGCGGGCGACGAACCAGGAGCAGACGTGCCCGCGCACGGTGATCCGCTTGGCGGCGGAGCCCCACGCGGCGCCCGAGTTCGCGAACGTCATCAGTCCCGAGTTGCCGACGTAGGTGAGGTCGTGCTCGTACTGCCCGTGCGTCACGAACGGCCCCTGGTCGTCGCCGTCGCCGTGGCAGTTCTCCACGAGGCAGTACGCGCTGGCGGTGAAGTCGTTGAGGTGGCGCGCGTTGGACGTGCGGCAGTTGGCGACGTAGCCGTACAGGCAGGAGATCTGCTGGGTGAGGTAGCCCGCACCGCCCAGCGTCACCGAGATCGGGTTGCTCAGGGTGCAGCCCTCCGTGACGTAGTGCGTGTTCCACCGGCGCATCACCAGCGGCCAGAACGTGTGCTCCCCGTCGATGCGGTCCACGTCGCAGCGCACGGCGTACTCGAACGCGAGCGGATGCGAGCCGGTCCTGTCGTCGCTCCCGCCGCCGCGGAAGCGGAGCCGGGAGACGGTGACGTCCTGCACCGGCTCGATCCGGCGCCAGGTCATCGTCCGGTCGGCGCCGAGGGGCCAGCCGACCTTGTACGCGATGCGGATGTGTCCGCCGTCCACGATCCCGGTGACCTGCACCAGTCGCTGGACCTCACGCTCCCACCGGCCGCTGCGGCCGTTGACCTCGACCGTGTACCAGGCACCGACCGCGAAGAAGGACGAGTCCGCGACCGGGAGGACGTCCGCGAGGTCCGGGACATCCTCCCCGAGGGCCGCCTCCTGGACGTCCTCCGTCACGACCCCGCGGAAGCACAGGACCGCGGAGAACGGGTCGTTCGGCGGGGCCTGCTCGATGCCGTCGGTCGTCATCAGGTGCCCGCCGAAGTCGAGGGCGAGACCCGAACGGGCGAAGGTGTGCCGGCGGACGAAGTTGAGATCGCTGTGCGCCTCGATCCGGACGACGGTCGGGTCCGCGACCATCGCGTCCAGCGCATCGTCGGCCGCGGTCTCCGGGCCGAAGACGCCGAAGTCGCGGAAGTCGAGCACGCCGTCGTGCAGACGGACCCAGACCGCGCCGCCCTTGCCCGCGACCACCCGTCCGCCGTCGACGGCGGGGACATCGCGGGTCACGCAGCGGAACAGCCCGCCTCCGCCGTCCCCTGGCGTCGTGTGGCCGGCGACGGCGATCACGTCGTCCTGCTTGCCCTTCTGCCCGGCGAGGTCCTGGACCGTGGCCACGCCGTCCACGCCCCGCCCGGCCGGGATCCCCGTCCCCACGGCAGAGGCTGCAGAGGCGGCAGATGCGGCAGGTGCCGCGACCACGGCGACGCCCCCGATCGCCGCGGCGCCGAGCCCCGCCAGCACCGTCCGCCGGCTCCGCAGGGCCGCCTTCTCGTCTCGATGCGTCGTCGTCATCGTCGTCCTCTCCTCACGGCATCGGTGCCGCGTGTCGTGTGTTGCGTGTCGTGTGTGCGGTCCATCGGACCGACGGGGTGGGGGTGGCTCGGCTATCGGGCCGGCCGGCCGCCGCGCGCGATGGCCGCCGCGCGGATGCTGTTGGCCACGACCGTCCGGGACCGCGCCCACGGCGCCGTCATCCCCCCGGACGCGACGTCGGCGGACAGATGTCGGACCAGCCCCTCGAAGCCGAGCGAACGGCCGGGGTCGGTCGTGTCGAGGGCCACCGTGCGCACTCCGCGGTCGGTCACGACCTCGACCTCGTAGGCGTCGTCGCCCGGTGCCCCGGCGATCACGGCGTGCACCGGGACGGGGTCGTCGCGGCGCGGGACGCGCAGGACCGCACCGAACCCCGCGACGTCCTCGGAGCGTGCCGAGACGTCTGCCGAGCTCCTGACCCATCCCGCGCCCGTCTCGACCACCGCGTCGGGCAGCAGCCGGTCGATCATCTCCCAGGCGTGGATGCCGACGGTGACGGCGGTGCCGCCGCCCTCGGCCGGATCGTCCTGCCACGCGCGGCCAGGCGACCGGAAGGCCGCGGCGTCATGCTGGGCGAGCACCCGGAGCGAGAGGATCCGCTCGCCGTCGAGGTCGGCGGCGAGCGCGTCCAGCGCCGGCGCGAACCGGAGGACGGACGAGGTGCCGAGGAGCGGGTCACCGCCGGCCCCTCGGCGCTCGGCGACCAGTCGGTCCCACGCGGCGAGCTGGGCGCCGGTCGCGGCGAGGACCTTGTTGACGAACACGGGCACGGTGCCGACCAGGGCGTGAGCCGTCGCCATCGCCTCCCGCGGGTGCGGGGTGGCGATGACCAGGTCCGGGCGGTGGCCCAGGAGGTCGACCGGTCGTGCGACGACCGCCCCGCCGAACCTCTCGGCGAACTCCTCCGCCCTTCCTGACTCCGGATCGTGGACGCCGACGACCTCGCCGCCGATGGCGCGCAGGTTCGCCGCGTCCGTGAACGGATGCGAGTGCGCGAGGCCGGCGAAGACGACGCGCACGATCAGCCCATCGTCGACAGCTGCGACCGCGTGACGGCGTGCGCGAGCGGGCGGCCGAGCGCGAACGCCTCGACCTCTTCGGCGACGATCCGCCCCTGCCGGAGACGGCCCTCGCGGGTCCCTGCCGCGCGGTGCGGCGTGAGCAGCACGTTCGGGAGCCGCCGGAACGGCGAGTCCGCGCCGAGCGGCTCCTCGTCGAACACGTCGATCCCCGCGGCGATGCGGCCCGTGCGGAGCTCCGCCAGCAGCGCCTGCTCGTCCACGAGCCACGAGCGCGCGGTGTTCACCAGCCCCGCGCCGTCCGGCAGGAGCGCGAGCTCCCGCGCGCCGATCAGGTGATGCGTCTCGGGGAGGGTCGGCGCGTGCACGGCGACCACGAGCGCGCGCCGCAGCGCCTCATCGAGCCCCACCGGCTCGGCGCCGAGCTCCGCCGCCTCCTCCGCGCCGATCGTGGGGTCGACCAGCAGCGGGCGCGCGCCGAGCGCCCGGATCATCGCGAGGTAGGCGCGTCCGGTGCGCGATGCCCCGATGACCGCGATCGGCGCATCGAGGATCTCGTGCTGGACGCCAGCCGATCCTTCGTCGTGCCAGGCGGGGCCATCCCGGAGAGAGTTGTGCATCGTGGGCACGCGGTGCAGGAGCGCGAGCGTGAACGCGAGCGACACCTCCCCCACGGACCGGGCCATGCCCGCGCCCGCCTGGGTCACCACGACCCCTCGCTCGAAGAGCGCATCCGTCACGAAGGGCTTGACCGTCGCCCCGGTGTGGGCGACGAGCCCGAGGCGGGGGAACCGCGCCAGCACGTCCTCGTCGAGCCGATCGATTCCCCAGCTCGTGACGAGCACGCGCACGGCGCTCGTGTCCTCCGCGTCGGCCAGTCGCTCCACGCGCAGGAACCCGCCACCCAGCGCCGCGGCGGTCTCGCGCAGCCGCGCCTCGTCGGCGGGCGAGAAGAACTCCGCCGCCAGCGCGGCGGAGACGACGGCGAGGACGGTCGGCGCGCTCATCGCAGCCACGCCTCCCGGTGCTCGGCGATGAAGGCGTCGTCGTTGAGGTGCGGGTAGGCCCGCCGCACGCGCGCGATCTCCTCGGCCTGCCCCGGGGAGAGCCCTTCCTCCGGGTCCAGGCACCAGACGCCGTCGAGCAGACCCTGCTGGCGGAGCATCTCGTGCACGCCGGCGATCACGCCGCGGAAGTCGTTCCCCGGATCGAACACGGCCTGGTTCACGTCGACGAGGTCGGACGCGACGCGGCCGAGCTCGTGGAACGCGGCGGCGTCGCCGCCCGCCGCCCGGTGCGCCGTCTCCAGCATCCCCACCGCGGCACGGGTGCCGACCGCCCACTGGCCCAGGAGCCCGCCCGCGAACCGCAGCGTGCGCGGGCCGCCCGGGGAGTCGACGTGGAACTCGGAGAGGAGGTCGGGGACGATCGCGTCGTCATTGCCCGTGTACAGCGCGATCTCGTCCGAGCGCCCGGACGCCGCGACCCCGCGGACGAGCTCCAGCGTGCGGTAACGGTCGAAGGGCGCTGCCTTGACGGCGACCACCGAGGGGATCGAGGCGAACTCCTGCCAGAACCCCCGGTCCAGGACGGGCCCGCCGATCGCGGTCTGCAGGTAGAACCCCACGAGCGGGAGCACCTCGCCGACCGCGCGCGCCCGCTCCAGGAGCACGCGCTCGTCCGCGCCGTCGACGCGCGGGCTGACCAGCACCGCGTCGTACCCGAGGCCGCGGGCGAGCTCCGCCTCCGCGACGGCCTGCGCGGTGTCCCCGGCGACGCCGGCGATCCGCACGACCGCGGGGTCGCCCGCCGCGTCCAGCTCCTCCGCGGCGAGCGCGAGCACCGGCTCGAACAGGCCGTGCTCGGGGTCGCGGATCTCGAACTGCGTGGTGTGCACGCCGACGGCGACTCCCCCCGCGCCCGCCGCGAGGTAGTAGCGGGTGAGCGCGCGCTGGCGGCGCTCGTCGAGCGTCCGCCCCGCGGTGAGGGCGAGGGGATGGGCGGGGATGACCGCGCCGCGGGCGAGCGTTTCGGCGGCCTCGCGGCGGAGGACGGGGACCTCGGACATCAGAATCGCCCGTCCCGGACGGCCCACTTGGTGGGCTTGGCGGAGAGCGGGAGCCCCGCGGTGAGCCAGGCCGACTGCCAGGCGATCAGCGTGTCGGCGGGGACCGCCGGGTAGCCGAACAGGGCCATGCAGCGACGGGCGTCGCTGAGGAGCGCGGTCGGCTGCGGCTCGTCGACGAGCTCGACGTCGCGGCCGAGCAGCTCGCCGAACCGGCGGGCGACGGCGGCGACGCCGAGGGTCTCGGGCCCGGTGAGGTTGACGGTGAACCCCTCGGCCGAGGCGTGTCCGAGGCTCCGCAGCACGACCTCGTTCGCATAGCCCTGCCAGACGACGTTCACCGTGGCGGTCGCGACCGAGACCGGCTGCCCGGCGTGGACGGCGCTCGCGATGTCGGCCAGGACGCCGTAGCGGAGGTCGACGGCGTAGTTCAGCCGGATGATCGCGATCCTCGTCCCGCGCTGCTGGGCGGAGAACTCGAAGACGCGCTCGCGTCCGAGACACGACTGCGCGTACTCGCCGACCGGGGCGGGGGCGACGTCCTCCGTCGCTCCCCCGGTCGAAGCGGGCAGGAACGGGTACACGTTGCCGGTGGAGAGCACCGAGATCGCGCTGTCGCGGTACCGCCGGGCGACGCGGTCGGGCAGCGCGGCGTTGACCTCCCACGCCCAGGACGGGCTCGTGGCGGCGCCGAACTTCGCCCCGACCATGAACACGACGTTGGGCGCGTCCGGGAGCGCGGAGAAGTCGTCGTTCTCGATGAGATCGAAGGGGATCGCCTTCACGCCCGCCCGCTCCAGGCGCTCGCGCACGGCGGCATCGCCGAACCGCGAGACGGCGTACACCGTGTCCCCCGTGCGGCCGGCGGCGTCGAGGCCGCGACGCGCGAGCACGGCGAGGGTCGGGCCCATCTTCCCGCCCGCGCCGAGGATCACGAGGTCTCCGCCGCCGCGGGTGAGGTCGGCGACGAGCCCGGGGCTGGGCGCGGTCAGCGCCTCCTCGAGCTCGGCTTCGGAGGCGAATGCCTGGGATGTCACGAGGCGTTCCTTTCTTTCAGATGCGAGGACGGCCGGACGGCGGCGGCTCGGGGCGAACGCGGGGGCTCAGCCCTTGATGCCGGTCCCGGTCACACCCTCCTGCACGTAGCGCTGGGCCACGAGGTAGGCGAGGAAGATCGGCAGCAGCGCCACGACGGACCCCGCGAGCATCGTGCTCAGGGGGACGTTCTGCTGCTGCAGCGATGAGATGCCGACCGTGAGGGTGAACATCGCGTTGGACTTGCCGATGATCAGCGGCCAGAGGAAGTCGTTCCAGTGCCAGAGGAAGACGAAGATGCCGAGGGTCGCGAGGATCGGCTTGCACAGCGGCAGCACGATCCGCAGGAAGATGCGAAACTCGCCCGCGCCGTCGATCCGCGCGGCCTCGAACAGCTCGTCCGGGAGCCCCTGGATGAACTGCCGCATGAGGAAGACCGCCTGCGCGTTGGCGAGCGTGGGAAGGATGAGCCCCCAGTAGGTGTCGATGCCGCCGAGGTTCGCCATCAGGATGAACGTCGGGATGAGGGTGACGTGGAACGGCACCATGACCATCGCGAGGAACGACCAGAACATTACCTCCTTGCCCGCGAAGCGCTTCTTGGCGAAGGCGTAGCCGGCGAGCGCCGAGAGGAAGAGGACGGCGACGACGGACACGAGCGAGTACACGAGCGTGTTGCCGAGCCAGCCGAGCAGGTTCTGCCCGCCGAGGACCTGGGCGTAGGAGTCGGTGGAGAGGTTCCAGGGCAGGAGGGAGCCGGGGAGCTCGACGACCTTGCCCGGCTTCAGGCTCAGCACCACCATCGCGTAGAAGGGGAAGAAGCTGAGGACGGCGGCGATGCTCAGCCAGACCCAGCGGAGCACGACTCCGAGGCCGGTGGGCTCGAGCGCACGGTAGGAGCGCGTGCGCCGGCGGGCGCGGGCGGGCGTCACGGCGGTCATTTCTGCTTTCCGATCACGAGGCGCTGGATGAGGGCGACGACGAGCGTCATGGCGAACAGCGCCACCCCGACGGCGGCGGCGTACCCGTAGTCGAAGTACTTGAAGCCCTGGTCGTAGAGGAGGTAGACGAGGGAGTAGCTCGCGTTCGCCGGCCCTCCCTGGGTCATCACGTAGATGACGTCGAAGACCTGGAACGCGGCCGTCGTCTCGATCACCGCCAGGAAGAAGAAGGTGGGCCGCAGGTGCGGGAGGATGATCGCCCGGAACCGCTGCCAGCCGTTCGCGCCGTCCACCAGCGCCGCCTCCTCGAGCTCACGGGGCACGTCCTGCATCGCGGCGATGAGGATCATCATCCCGTAGCCGAAGCGGGACCACACGCCCACCACGATGATCGCGGGGATCACCAGGACCGTGCTGCCGAGCCACGAGCCGCCGAGGCCGAGCGGGGCCATCAGCGCCGACCAGGGGCCGTTCGCGGAGAAGATCCAGACGAAGATCGATCCGGCCAGCACCAGGGACGTGATGACGGGGAGGAAGAAGATCGAGCGGAAGAAACGGGACCCGCGGAAGGCACGGCGGACGCCCAGGGCCATGACCGTGGACAGCACCAGCGAGATCGGCACCGCGAAGACGGTGTAGACCACGGTCGTCCCGAGCGCCCGCCAGAAGAGCGGATCGGCGACGAGGCGCTGGAAGTGGTCCAGGCCCCGCCAGGCGATCTCGCCCGAGATGTCGTAGTCGAAGAGGCTGAGCGCGACGCCGGCGATGCTCGGCCCGAACCGGAATGCCAGGAAGAGCAGGAAGGCGGGCAGCACGAACAGCAGCGCCACCCTCGCCTCTCGGCGGGCGAGCACCCGTGCCACCGGCCCCGCGGGCCTCTTGCCTGTCGCCGTCGTCATCTCGTGCCTCTCGTGGACGGGTCCCGGGGGCGCGCCGCGCCCCCGGGAACGGGTCACTTCTTCTTCAGGATCGGAGCGGCGGCGGCTGCCGCGTCCTTCAGAGCGTCGGCCGGCGACTTCTGGCCGAGGAGGGCGGCCTGGATCTCCGGGGAGAGCACGCCCATGAGCGCACGGGAGCTCGTCCCGAGCTGGCCGACGGTGGTGTCCGGCACGTACTTCTCGACCTCGCTGAGCAGCGGGTTATCGGGGTAGAGCGGCTCGGTGCTGCCGAGCGCCGAGAAGTACCCGGCGGCCGTCAGGAAGGGCTTGACCACGTCCGCACCGGTGGCGAACTCGGCGAAGGCCGCCGCCGCCTTCGGCGCCTTGGACCCCTTCAGCACCGCGAGGGAGCCGACCGTGCCGTAGGCGATGGACTTCTCCTCCTTCAGCGGCGCGAGGACCTTGACGTTCTCCGCGCCCCAGAAGGGCTCGATCTCGGTGACGGCGTTGTTGAACGTGCAGGCGACCTTCCCCTGCGCGATCGCAGTCTGCTCCAGCGGGACGTTGGTGGTCAGCGCCTCCGGGTCGAGCGCCTTCTGCTCCGCGAGGGTGGTGAGGAAGGTGAGCGCCTTCTCGCCCTCCTTGCTGTCGAAGCCGACCTCGCCGTCCTTGTCGTAGACCTCGCCGCCGGCCTGCCAAAGCAGCGGGTAGTAGGTCAGGTTGAGGGTGTTCTCCGCCGAGGCCGGGTAGTTCAGCATGTAGAGGCCCTTGGCGGCGAAGGTCGGCGCCAGCCGCTCCACGTCCTTCCAGGTCCGGGGGTACTCGGTGACGCCGGCCTGCTCGAAGACCGCCGCGTTGCAGACGAGGGGCTGGGCACTGGTGAGCACCGGCGCACCCAGGAGGTCTCCGCCGATCGTCACGGAGTCCTTGACGTTCGGCAGCAGGTCCTTCTGCCGCTCGGCGCTGAGGAGGTCGTTCAGCGGCGCGATCGACTTCTGGTAGGCGGCCAGCTGGTCCGGGACCAGATAGACCAGGTCGGGGCCCTTGCCCGCGGCGATCGCGGTCTGGAGGGCCTCGTCGCGGTTCGCCCACGGGAAGATCTCGTAGTCGACGGTGATGTCGGCGTGCTCCTTCTGGAACGCGGCGACCGTGCCGTCCCAGAAGCTCTTGTTGGCCGCCTCGTCGGGGACGACCGGGTACATCCAGAGGGTGACGTGCTGGTCGCCGGAAGCGGCCTGTCCCCCTCCCGCCGAGCAGCCGGCCAGGAGGGCCGCCGCTGCGATGCCCGCCGCGACCCCGGTGAACTTGCTGACGCGCATGGTGCTCCTTTGCTAGAACCGTGCATGGGGGTGAGAGCCCCATTATGACACCACGATGTGATAATTCGTCAAGCCGTGGTGCTGAGATGGATCCCTGAAAGTCACCGACACTCTTGTGCGCATCGACAAAGAGGGTCTCAATTTCGCCATCGGTCTGTGCTAATTTGATCGCTGACCAGGCATGCGGAAGGGAGGAGCGGCGATGTCCGGAACGGGAACCCCGTCGATCACCGCACGCTCCGCCGTCCATCTGCGCGCGGCGGGCAGCGCCACCGTCACCGAGATCGCCCATACCCTGGAGCTCTCGCGCACCTCCGTGGAGAACGCGATGGGCGCGCTCGTCGAGTCCGGCCTCATCGTCGAGGCGCCCACCGCCTCCGCCGGGCGCGCGGGCAGGCCGGCCAGGCGCTACGCCTTCCACGCCGACGCCGGCCACGTCGTCGGCGTGGACGTGGGGGTGGCGAGCGTCCGCGTCCTCGTATCCGACCTCGCAGGGCGCGTGCGGACGCAGCGCAGGTTCGAGGGCATCGTCGCCGGCAGCGACGGCGCCGCGACGCTCGGCGCCGTCGTGGCGGACATCCGCGCGACCCTCGCCGACGCGGACGTGCCGTCCTCCCGGATCCGTGCGATCGGCGTCTCGCTTCCCGGCATCGTGGACGACGCGGGGCGCGTGATCGCGTCGGTGGTCATCCCGGAGTGGTCCGGCGTCGACATCGGCGCCCAGCTCCGGCAGGCCTTCGACTGCCCGGTCTCCGTCGACAACGGCGTGCGCCTCGCCGCCGTCGCCGAGCACCACCTCGGCGTGGCGCAGCTCGTGGACGACGTCGTCTACCTCTCCGTCGGAAACCGCATCGCGATGGGCCTCATCCTCGGCGGACGTCCGCGGCGCGGCGTGCACAACGCGGCCGGCGACATCGGGCGCCTCGCGTTCCGCGGGCTCGACGCCGAGACGGGCCAGATCCCGTGGCGCACCGCGGCGGACGCGGCCGAGGTCTTCGCCCTCGTCGAGAGCGGCGACGCCGACGCCCGCCGCGAGCTCGACGCGTTCGTCGACGAGCTTGCGCACGGGATCGCCACCCTCGTGATGACGGTGGACCCGGCCATGGTGGTCATCGGCGGCGGGCTGTCCGGCGCGCACGGACGGCTCCTGGACCCCCTGCGGGCGGCACTCCCCCGGCACATCCGCCTGCCGTTCGACGTCCCGCTCGTCGAGGCCCGCCTCGGCGCCGACGCCGCCGCCCACGGCGCCCTCGTCCTCGCCTTCCGCCGCCACGCCGACGCCGTCTACGGCGTCGAGGGCATGCCCGTCCCGACCGTGACCCCGCTCCCCCCGGGCGAGCGGGGAGCGCAGACCGACACCATCGTCGTCCCGAAGGCCGCGCGCGGCGCCGGGACCGAGGAGGAGACCACATGAGCACCGGCCCCCAGACGGACACCCAGAGCACGGGCAGTCAGAGCACGGTCGGTCGGGCCCTCACGGAGGGGCTGCGGGTCGGCCTGATCGGCGCCGGAGGGATCTCCCGCGTCCACGCCGACGCCTGGCGCGCCCTCGGGGCGATCGGCTACGTGACCTCGGCGCAGGGCGCGTCGGCGATCGCCGAGGAGTACGGCTTCGAGGCCGTCGACGATGTGGACGCGCTCATCGGACTCGTCGACGTGGTCGACATCGTGACCCCCAGCAGCACGCACGCGGACTTCGCGCTGCGGGCGATCGGCCGGGGCCGGCACGTGGTGTGCGAGAAGCCCCTCGCCGCGACCGCGGAGGATGCGGCGGCCGTCGTCCGTGCGGCGGAGGAGGCCGGCGTCCGCCTGTTCCCGGCGCACGTCGTCCGCTATTTCGGGGAGTACAAGGCCATCAAGGACGCGATCGACGCCGGCCGGATCGGGACGGTTGCCGTGCAGCGGTTCAGCCGCGCCGGGTCCGCGCCCCGCACGCCGTGGTTCTTCTCGGAGAGCACGGGAGGCGGCGTCATCCGGGATCTGATGGTCCACGACATCGACCAGGCGGTCTGGTTCGCCGGCCCCGTGGCCTCCGTGTACGCCGTGCAGAACCCGCCGACGGTCGATGACCGCGTGCCGGCGCCCGTCACCGCGCACGTCGTCCTCACCCACCGCAGCAGCGTCGTCAGCCACCTGCACGCGAGCTGGGTGGCCGAGGGCATGCCGTTCCGCACGAGCGTCGAGGTCGCAGGCTCCGAGGGACGCCTTCGATACGACAGCGCCGAGGAGGCGGCCCTCCGCGCCGACGCGGTGCTGGCCGAGGGGAGCGCCGACTACCTGCCGCCGATGTCGCCGCAGGAGAGCCCGTACTACGCCGAGATCGCCGACTTCGTCGCCGTGATCCGTGATGGCGGGGAGGCGCGCATCTCCCCCGCCGACGGTGTCGAGGCCGTCGCGATCGCCGAGGCCGCGTACGCCTCCATCGCGGCCGGCGCGCCGATCACGCTCGCGGACCCCACCACCCCGCCTGCCGCTCCGCCTGCCGCTCCGTCTGCTGCTCCGCCTGCTGCTCTGTCTGCCGAGGCCGAGGAGGCCGCCCGATGACCACCGCCCCGCTCCGCGTCGCCGTCCTGTCGTTCGCGCACACCCACGCGCTGAGCTACGTCCACGCCCTGAAGGACATGCCGGGAGTCGAGCTGATCGCCGCCGACCCCGACGGTGCATCGGCGCCGGACGCCTCCCCCCGCGGCGCGGCGCTGGCCGCCGAGCTCGGCGTGGACTACGTCGACACCTACGACGAGGCCTTCGCGTGGGGGCCTGATGCGGTCGTCGTCGCCGCGGAGAACTCCCGGCACCGCGCGCTGGTCGAGCGTGCGGCCGCCGCAGGCGCGCACGTTCTCTGCGAGAAGCCGCTGGCGACGACGGTCCAGGACGCCGTGGCGATGCAGGAGGCGTGCGCCCGCGCCGGGGTCGTCCTCATGGTGGCCTACCCCGTGCGGTTCGCGCCGGCGTTCCGCGATGCGCTCACGCAGATCCGCAGCGGCCGTCTCGGCCGGGTGCTCGGGATCACGGGCGTCAACAACGGCAAGCTCCCGCAGGACCGCGCTTGGTTCACCGATCCGGAGCTCGCGGGCGGCGGAGCGCTGGTCGACCACGTCGTGCACTGCGCCGACCTGCTCGACGACCTCCTGGGCGAGCGCGCGCAGACCGTGCGCGCCGTGTCCAACCGATTCCTGCATGCGCAGCGGGACCTCGAGGTGGAGACCGGCGGGCTCGTGACGCTGCAGTACCCGAGCGGCGTGGTCGCGACGATCGACTGCTCGTGGAGCTGGCCGATGAGCTCCCCCACCTGGGGCGGCCTCACCCTGCAGATCGTCGCGGAGCGCGGCACCCTCACGGTGAGCCCCTTCGCGAAGGGCGTCGCCGGCCACGATGCGGAGGGCGAGACCTGGGATCCGGTCGGCGCCGACCTGGACGCGCTGCTGCTCGCCGAGTTCATCGCTGCGGTGCGCGAGGGCCGCGCCCCGCAGCCGGACGGCGCCGTCGGCATCCGCACGGTCGAGATCGTGAAGGCCGCCCAGTCCTCCGCCGCACACGGCGGCGCCGTCGTGCCCCTCGGCTGACCCCGTCCGGCCGCAGGACCCGGCTCTCGCCCGGCCTTCGGCCCCCGCTGACCCGGTCCCGGTCCCGGACCCCGCTGACCCGGTCCCGGCCGACCCCGGACCCCGGGAGCCCACTCCACCCCGGGAGCCCACTCCACCCCGTGTCCCACTTTCGGCGCCCCGTGTCCCACTTCTGGCGCCGTGTGTCCCACTTCTGGTCCTCCAGGCCACCGTTCTCAACAGAATTTGGGACACGGGGCCGCCGGCAACGGCGGACTCACTGGGTTAGGGCGGACCCCCACCACCCCCGACAGAGCGCCCCCAGACCCCGCCTCCATGTCCCGCTTTTGGTCCTTCGAGCCGCAGTTTCGAACAGGAATCGGGACACGGCCCGCATAAATCGGGACACGGGCTGCCAGAAGTGGGACACGAGCCTGCCCGGAACGACATACAGGACCCCTCGAGCCCGGCCCCCGCGGATCCGGATCAGCCCGCGTGCCTCCGGCACCACTCGTACATGATGACCGCGGCCGCGGCGCTCGCGTTGATCGACCGCGTCGAGCCGTACTGCGTGATCTCGATGTGCCCGGCCGCCGCAGCGATCGCCTCCGCGGTCAGCCCCGGCCCCTCCTGCCCGAAGAGCAGGACGCAGCGCTCGGGGAGCTCCGCGCGGTCGACGGGCACGGCGCCGTCGACGTTGTCCACCGCGATGATCGGGATCCCCTCCGACCGCGCCCACTCCGCGAAGGCGGAGATGTCGTCGTGGTGGACGACGTGCTGGTAGCGGTCCGTGACCATCGCGCCGCGCTTGTTCCATCGGCGCCGCCCGACGATGTGCACGGTGTCGGCGAGGAACGCGTTGGCGCTGCGCACGATCGAGCCGATGTTCATGTCGTGCTGCCAGTTCTCGATCGCGACGTGGAACGGGTGACGCCGGGTGTCGAGATCGGCGACGATCGCCTCCATCCGCCAGTAACGGTACCGATCGATCACGTTCCTGGTGTCGCCGTGCGCGAGGAGTTCGGGGTCGTACTCCTCGCCGTCCGGCCAGGATTCGGACCCGCCCGGCCACGGGCCGACGCCGTGCGTGGTGAGCTCGGGGGTCGGTTCGGACGACATCCCGCCAGCCTATCCGCGCGGCCTCGTCCGGAGCCCGGGTCTCCTCCCTCCTGAACCGCACGCCCTCGCCCCACACCCGCATCCCTCAAGGTTTTCGGGACACCGAAACCTTGATAGGTTTTCGGCATGCCTAAAACTCGTCCGGGGAGAGGCCTCCTCCTTCTGGGCCCCGCACTCGTCGCCGGCGTCGCGTACCTCGATCCGGGGAACGTCGCGAGCAACATGACCGCGGGCGCCCGCTACGGCTATCTGCTCGTGTGGGTCGTGATCGCCGGGAACGTGATGGCGTGGCTCATCCAGTACCTCTCGGCCAAGCTCGGCGTCGTCACGGGGCGGAGCCTTCCCGAGCTCCTCGGCGAGCGCATCCGCAGCCGATGGGCGCGCCGCGCGTACTGGCTGCAGGCGGAGCTCGTCGCGATGGCGACCGACATCGCCGAGGTGATCGGCGGCGCCGTCGCGCTGCAGCTGCTCTTCGGACTGCCTCTGATCCTCGGCGGCGCCATCACCGGAGCCGTGTCGATCGCGCTGCTCATGGTGCAGAGCCGACGCGGGGCGCGACCGTTCGAGTTCGCGATCATCGGGCTCATGATCATCATCGTCCTGGGCTTCACGGCCGGGCTGTTCGTCGCGCCCCCGGATGCGGCGAGCGTCGCGAGCGGACTGCTCCCGCGCTTCGCCGACACCGGATCCGTCCTGCTGGCCGCGTCGATCTTGGGCGCGACGATCATGCCGCATGCGATCTACGCGCACTCCGCCCTGGCCCGGGACCGATTCGCCGTGCCGTCCGGGACGCGCACGGGCGGCGGGACCGGCGCAGGTGGTGGGACCGGTCCGGGTGGTGTGACCATTCCGGTTCGCGCGACGACGCCCGCGTTCGCTGACTCCCCCTCGGAAGGAGACCTGGCTTCGGGACACCAGAGCCTCTCCCTCCTGCAGGTCGAAGAAGAAGCCGGGACACGGACGCCAGGGCCTGACGTGGAGCCGCGCCCCTCGATCCGGACCCTGATCCGGGCGACGCGGTGGGACGTGTCGATCGCGATGATCATCGCCGGATCGGTGAACCTCGGGATCCTCCTCCTCGCGGCGGCGAACCTCGCCGGAGTCGACGGCACGGACTCGCTGGAGGGCGCCCACGCCGCACTCACCCAGACGCTCGGCCCCGTCGTGGCCGTGCTCTTCGCGGTCGGCCTCCTCGCCTCGGGGCTCGCCTCGACCGCGGTGGGCGCGTACGCCGGAGCCGAGATCATGCAGGGCCTGCTGCGGATCCGCGTCCCGCTGCTCGCCCGTCGGCTGGTGACTCTGATCCCCGCTCTCGCGATCCTCGGCCTCGGCGTGGATCCGACCTTCGCGCTGGTGCTGAGCCAGGTGGTGCTGTCGTTCGGCATTCCTTTCGCCCTGATCCCGCTCGTCGCGCTGACCGCTCAGCGCCGGACGCTCGGCGGCTTCGCGAACCGGGTCTGGACGACGGCCGCGGGCGTCATCGCCTCCGTCCTGCTGATCGCGCTCAACGCTGCGCTGCTGTGGCTCGTGCTGACCGGCGCCGGATGACGGACGGGTTTCGGGTGCCAGGCTCCGGAGGGGCCGCAGGTAGGCTCGGAGCATGCCCGAATCCGCCGCCCGCCGCCCTTCCGGAGGCGCAGCCGCCCGCCGCGAGGCCGAGGAGTCGGCCCGCCGTGCCGTCCGGATCTGCACGTGGTTTGCGCTCGGCACCGCCGCGCTCGGCGTCCTCCTCGTCGCTCTGCCGAAGCTTCTACCGGTCGGCGGACCGTGGGTTCAGCTCGCGCTGGGCGTGATCACGCTGATCCTCGCGTTCCGCGCGAGGGCTATCGGGATGCGCGGGATCGAGGACTTCGACGGGCGCCTCTCCCTCCTCGCCGCACTCGCCGGCTTCGCCGTCATCTTCTTCGCGGGACAGGTCGCCTTCGGCGTCCTGTCCTCCCTCGGCTCCTAGCGTCCCGCCCGGGCACCCTCGCGGTGCGTGTGCGGTGCGCCCGCGGTGCGCGCTCGGCTGGCGCTGTTGTCGGTGCGCGCTCGGCTGGCGCTCTTGTCGGTGCGCGCTCGGCTGGCGCTGCTGAATCCTGCATACGCGGCAGAAAACCTCGCAGCGCAGGCAGAGATGAGCAGCGCAGGGCCAGAACAAAGCAGCGCCGACGGAAATGAGCAGCGCGAAGCGCCCATCGGGTCCCTGGATGAAGACCCGAGGCCGGACATAGGACCCATGAGACTTGAAACCTGAGCCCAGAGCTCGCGCTGCAGAAATCTGCCTACGCGGCAGAAGTTCCCGCAGCGTCACCAGAAATGAGCAGCGCAAGCCCAGAACAAAAGCAGCGTAGGCAGAAATGAGCAGCGCCAGGGACAGGCAGCGCGAACAGATCCACAAGCCGAGCAGCACGAGAACAGACCGCGCAGCACGAACAGATCGCACAGATCGGACTGACCGCACAGACCGCGGAGCGCGGCGTCGGTAGGCTGGTCCCGTGGCCTCCCCCGCAGCCGATGACTATCTGAAGACCGTGTACGCGCACACCGAGTGGCAGACCGCGCCGATCACCCCCTCGCAGCTGGCCGGCAAGCTCGGGATCGCGCCGTCGAGCGTGACCGAGATGGTCAAGAAACTCGCGGCGGCGGGACTCGTCTCCCACGTGCCATACGGAGCCGTGCGCCTCACGGCCGACGGCGAGCAGCGGGCCCTCGCGATGCTCCGCCGGCATCGCCTCATCGAGACCTGGCTCGTCCGCGACTTCGGCTATGCCTGGGACGAGGTGCACGACGAGGCGGAGGTGCTGGAGCACACGATCAGCGACCGCCTGCTGGAGGGCATCGACGAACGCCTCGGACGCCCGCGCTTCGACCCCCACGGCGACGCAATCCCGGATGCCGAGGGCAGGATCGACCGCGAGCCGTTCGTGCTGCTGGCCGATGCGCCGGTGGGACACACCGGACGGGTGCTGCGCGTGGACGACCGCGACCCGGAGCTCCTGCGCGCGCTCGAGTCCCTCGGGCTCTCGATCGGCATCGAGGCGACCGTGGTGCCCGGCGGACTGCGCTTCGGCGGATCCGACGTGCCCCTCCCCGGTGATTCCTCGTCCATCGTCTGGATGGCGGCCTGAGCCTCCGGACAAGGGCGAGGCGACCTCGACGATGGTCTCCCCGGAGCGGACTCCGAGGGATATCGTGAGCGACATGAACCTCGCACAGTGGTGGGCTGCTCTCTCCGAAGCCGATCGCGACCACCTCATCGCCCACAACGGCGAGCCCCTCGCGCCGGATCTCCGGGAGCGCGTCCTCGCCGCGGGCCGGCAGGGTCAGGACGCCCCGGCCGGCTCCGGGCTCTTCGACCCCGATGACCCCTCGACCCTCGCCGACGCGGTGGTGGACTGGGTCGAGGCCGTCGCCAACGACGAGCAGCCGGAGTAGCCGGGCTCCAGCGCCGGGCTCCAGCGCAGGACTCCTGTGCAGGGCTCCAGCGCAGGACTCCGGCGTTATACCGCCGCGCGCTCCGTCCTGGCCGCCCGACGGGCGCCCAGCTCGGCGAGCGCGGTGATCGCGGCGAGCGCGAGCACGGCCGTCCCGAGGGTCGCCGACGCATCCAGCACGGTGGCGGCGAGCCCGACGATCGCGAGGAGCACGAGCGCGGGGATCGCCCAGCGGAGCACCTGCCGGACGGGACGCCCGAACCGGACGGACACGAGGGCGTTCGTGGCGTAGAAGAGGGCGATACCGCCGCACAGGGCGATGCCCGAGGCGAACGGCAGGGGCGCCCCGGGCTCATGGATCGCCACCGCGATCGCCCCGGACACCGCCGTGATCCCGAGCACCACGAAGAAGGCGAGGAAGCCGACCGTGTCCCTGATCGCACGGAAGTCGCCGTGCTCGGCGAACTCCTCGATGCCCTGCTGCATCGCCGTGGTGCCGTAGAGGAAGAAGCCCCAGGCGAGCATCGCGACGACGGCGAGACCGAGGAGGGCGGCGAGAGCCGAGGGTGGCGACCAGTTCGCGCTGAGGGCGTTGACGCCGGAGAGCACCGATTCGCCGAGGACGATCACCACGAGAAGGCCGAAGCGCTCGGCGAGGTGCTCGGCGTTGAGCTGCGGGAGCACGCGGGCGGCCCAGGAGCGGGTGCTCCCGATCAGCAGCGCCACCTCGACGACGATCGCGCCGCCCCAGAGCACGTACCGCCACGGCTCCGGGAGCCAGACCGACACGAGCCAGAGCATCGCCGTGATCCCGTTGTAGGTGATCACCCTCACGCGGGTCGCGATCCCGCTCCGCCAGCCGTTCAGCCCCCAGAGGCCCAGCAGCAGGAGCCGGAGCCCGGCGTTCCCGACGGCGAAGAGCCAAGCGCGGTCCCCTGTCGCCTCTCCCGCGGCGACCGCGATCGCACCGACCGCGAGCATCGCCGCGAGCATGAAGAGCGAGAGCTGGCGACGCGTCAGCCAGGTGGAGACGTTGACGATGAACGTGAGGTTCACCCACGACCACCACACCGAGGCGAACAGGGCCACGAAGATCAGGAGCGACTCCACGGACGGATGCGTCTGGAGCCCGTGGGCCAGCTGCGCGACGAGCGCGACGAAGATCAGATCGAAGAACAGCTCCATCCACTGCACGCGGGACGGATCCCGATCCGTCGTCGTCAGTCTTTTCGCGCTCGCCAAGACAACCCCCCGCTGCCGATCCTCGCGCGCCGCCGGCCCATGCCCGACGACGCTGCGCCCCCGATGCGGACGACGCCTCCCCTGTGCAGCCTGCCCACTGTACCCGGGGGCCTCCGACGTTCGTGCTTGGCGTTGGCGCTTGGCGTTCGTGTTCGGCGTCCGGAGCTCGGCGTCGGGAGCTCGGCGGCGGGAGCTCGGCGGCTCAGCTCGTGCGCAGCACCCGAGGGACTGTGCCGGGGTCTGCCAGCCATTGCCGGAGGGCGAGGTTGAAGACATCCGGCCGCTGCACGTGCCAGGAATGCCCGGCGCCGGACACCTCGGCCCAGACGGCCCGCGGGAGGTGCGCGGCGAGATCGGGCGCGGAGCGGCGGGCGTGGCCGGACTCGCACGCCCCGGCGAGCACGAGCACGGGGGTCTCGACCCCGGACAGATCCGAGACGTCGGCCCCGTGCAGCACCTGCGCGCTGAGGAGCCGGTAGTCGGCGATCCGCAGCGGCGCGGTCTCGCGGAGGTGCCTGCGACGGGTCCCCGCATCCAGCTTCATCGCGTCCGTGAGGATCCGGTGCACGAGCGGCGTCGCCACGAACGGCCAGGTGAGCGCTTCGAACAGCCGCTCCGCGCGCGGGACGGCCGACGTGCTGACGCCGGTGAGCATCGCCGTCCGGATGAGGGCGGGGTGCCGGGCCAGCAGACGGATCCCGATGTCCCCGCCGAGCGAGAAGCCGACGAGGTCGACCGGACTGCCGACCTGCTCCGCGATCACGTCGGCGACCTGATCCGCGACATCATCGAATGTCGTCCACGGGATGTCGCGGCTCGCACCGTGACCGGGCAGATCGATGACGATGCAGCGCCGCTCGTGCCGGAACTCGGCGACCTGCCGATGCCAGGACACGCCGGCCCAGCCCGCGCCGTGGAGGAACACCAGCGGCACGGGCTCCGTCGGGTGCCCGCCCGGGGTGGCGTTCGGCGCGATGCTCGTGGCGCCGGGCGTGGTTGCCGGGACGGCGCCCAGTTCGGGGCCGGGCCCCGCGCCGTGCCCAGCAGTCGCCGGCGGCCGAATGTCCGTGAACGCCAGTCCGCCCAATTCCCGCCTCCGCCCGCAAAGCGCCGAGCCTACGCCCCGATTCCATGATCCGGCTGGCTGCCCCTCTCCCCGCGCATCCCCGTGTCACCCACCCCCGGACGCACTGCGCCATCCGCCGCGCCACACGCCCGCTCGCGCTGCACTTCTCGACCGCGCTGCACTTCTCGACCGCGCTGCACTTTCCGACCGCGCTGCACTTCCCTGCCCACGCTGCACAGATATCCGCAGCGCAAGCAGGGAACGACAGCGCGAACCGCCAACGGAACAGGAAAGAGCAGCGCGAGAGAGGAACAGCAGCGCAGAACGACGGCCAAGCCAAGCCGCACTGCGCTTCCCTACCGCGCTGCACTTCTCGAACACGCTGCACTTCCCTGCCCACGCTGCACAGATATCCGCAGCGCGAGCGGGGAACGACAGCGCGAACCGCCAACGGAACAGGAAAGAGCAGCGCGAGAGAGGAACAGCAGCGCAGAACGGGGCGCTTATCCGGCGCTTAGCGGGGGCGCCTAGTCTGCGCCTCATGCCCCGCGCCCGCTGTGAGACCGTCGCCTCGGTGCTGCTCCTCATCGCGGCCCTCCTCTACCTCGGACTGCCCTACGAGGCGGCGGCGGGGTTCCCGCTCGACCCGGCCCGGTCCTACCTGTCGGAGCTCGCCGCCGAGGACCAGCCGCTCAGCCTCTCGTTCCGTCTCGCGGACGGCGCGGCCGGGCTCCTCGCCGCGATCGCCGCGATCCTGCTGATCGCCACGCATCCGCGGTGGCCGGGGCGGACGGTCGCCGCGGCCGTCGCGGTCTTCGGCCTCGGGACCCTCGCCGACGTGGTCTTCCCGATGGCCTGCGCCACCTCGGCGAGCGCCGCCTGCGCCCGAGCCGATGCGGCGGGCGCCCTGGGGCTGTCGCACCAGATCCACACCGTCACCAGCGTCGTCGCGCTCACCGCCGTCGTCGTCTCCGCGATCGTGCTCGTCCTGCTGGTGTGGAGCACGCCTCCCCGTCCGTCGGCGCTCGGGGTCGTGCTCGCGATCGGGACGGTGCTCCTGATCGCCTCGACCGTCGCGATCAGTGTCATCGCCCTCGCCAGTGCGGCCGACGGCACGCTACCGGCGGGCGCAGGCTACGTCCAGCGCGTGCAGACGCTCCTCATCGCCGCATACCTGGCCGCCCTCGTCCCGGTCTCCCGGGCGATCCGACGACACCACACGCCTCAGCACCCTGCGACTCAGCCTCCTGCGGCTCAGCGCCCTGCGACTCAGCCCCCGGCAACCCCTCAGGACGCGATCTCGCACAGCACAGTCCTGCAGGACACGATCCGACGGCGCCCCGAGAGCGCGGGATGACCCGCCTGGTGGGCCTGGACCTGTTCCGGGCCATCGCCGTGTTCGGCATGCTCGTCGCGCACGTCGGCCCGGCCGCCTGGACCGCCGGCGACGGTCTCGGGACCGTGCACTGGCAGTGGGAGGTCTTCCACTCCCGGATGCCGGCGATGTTCGCCTTCGCCGCCGGCCTCTCCCTCACCCTCGGCGGCCGGTCCAGCAACGACCGCGCCACCCTCGGCGCCCGGTCCGGCGGCCGCACGACCGCAGACCCCACATCCCCGGTCGCCCCCACGCTGGTCCGAGCGGCGCTGCTCGCAGCGTGCGGCGGGCTCCTCACCGCCCTCGGCACGCCGGTCGTGGTGATCCTGGCCTCCTTCGGCCTCTGGTTCGCGCTCGTCACGCCCTTCCTCCGGCTCGGCGCGCGACCCCTGTTCCTCATCGCGGGCGCCTGGGCGGTGCTCGGCCCTCCCCTCTCCTTCGTCCTGCGCAGCACCCTGCCCGCCGCCGGCCCCTTCACCAACGCAGGCCCGGTCGCCGGCCCGGTCGCCGGCCCGATCACAGGCCCGGTCACCGACGCTGGCGAGCTGCTCTGGAGCGGACTCGTGAGCGGCGACTACCCGGCGCTGACGTGGATGCCGTTCGTGCTCGCAGGACTCGCCACGGGGCGGCTCGACCTGTCCTCCGCACGCATCAGAGTCCGGCTCGGCGCGGTCGGGGCGGGGCTCGCCACCCTCGCCTACGGCGGATCGGCGCTCTTCCTCGCCACCGGCGGCAGCGCACTGCTGCAACAGAGCATCGTCCCCGCCGACGGCCTGGACACCGCCCAGCAGTTCGCCCGGATCTTCTTCCGCGAGTCCGGCGTCACCGACACCGGATCGTGGCTGTGGCTGCTCACCCCTGCCCCGCACTCCGGCAGTTGGGCCGACGTGCTCGGCTGCCTCGGCGTCGCCGCCCTGCTCCTCGCGGTGCTGCTGCCGCTCGGCGACCGGCTCTCGACACCGACCAGTACCGGCACCGACACCGGCTCCCTCCGCGTCGCCCGCGTCCCACGCATCCCCCGCATCCTCCGGATCCCCCTGCGCGCGGTGGCCGCGAGCGGCGCGATGGTGCTGTCGGTCTACGCGGCGCACATCGTCGCGATGGCGGTCATCACGGCGGTCACCGGCCACAGCTTCCGCGGCGCGCAGAGCGTCTGGATGCTCCTCGCGTTCACAGCCGCCCTCGTGGCGTTCGCGGCCCTGTGGCTCGCGCGGTTCCGCCGCGGCCCGATCGAGGAGCTGCTGGCGCGGACGAGCGCGCTCATCGTACGAACGGGAAGGCGAGCGTCTGGCGGATCGTCCCGCCGGTGAGCGACATCACGATGCGGTCGATCCCGAGCCCGATGCCCCCGGTCGGCGGCATCCCGTACTCGAGCGCACGCAGGAAGTCCTCGTCCACCTCCATCGCCTCCGGATCGCCGAGCGCCGCCTGCAGCGACTGGGCGACGAGCCGTCGGCGCTGCTCCACGGGGTCGTTCAGCTCGGAGTAGGCGGTGCCGAGCTCCATCCCGAAGGCGACCAGGTCCCACCGCTCGGACAGCCCGTCGACCCGGCGGTGCGGCCGCGCCAGCGGCGAGGTGTCCGAGGGGAAGTCGAGGTAGAAGGTGGGGAGGGTCGTGTTCGGCTCGACGAGCTCCTCGTACAGGGCCTCGACGATCGCGCCCGCCGTGTCCGAGGGGGCCACCCGAACGCCGTACGCGCGGGCGATCTCCCCGAGCCCGTCGACACCGAGGTCCACCCCGATGTGCGTCCCGATCCGCTCCGAGAGCGCCTCGCACACCGGGATGGCGCGCCAGGGGGCGGAGACGTCGACGCGGCTGCCGTCGGGGGCGATCATCGTCGCCTCTCCCGTGACCGCGACAGCCATCCGCTTCACGAGCCCCTCCGCCAGCACCCGCATGTCGTCGTAGTCGGCGTAGGCGCGGTAGGCCTCCATCGCGGTGAACTCGGGGTTGTGCGTGGCATCGACCCCCTCGTTGCGGAAGTTGCGCCCGATCTCGAACACCCGCCCGAAACCGCCCACGACCAGCCGCTTCAGCGCGAGCTCCGGAGCGATCCGCAGGCTCAGATCGCGATCGTAGGCATTGATGTGCGTCGCGAACGGACGCGCGTTGGCGCCACCGTGCACGCGCTGGAGGATCGGCGTCTCCACCTCCAGGTACCCGTCGGCCTGCAACCCCTCGCGGAGCGCACGGACGGCCAGGGACCGGGCGCGCAGCAGCGCGGCCGCCTTGGGAGCCGTCGCCAGATGCACATGACGCAGCCGCACCTGGGCCTCCGGGTCTCGGAGTCCGGCGCGCTTGTCCGGCGGCTGCTGGAGGGACTTCGCGGCCAGCGTCCACGACGCGACGGCGATGCTGGGCTCCCCGGCACGACTGCGTCCAGGGGTCCCGGTCGCCGAGACGAGGTCGCCGAGCTGGAGCAGGCGCAGGAGGGCGAAGTCCGCCGTGTCCTCCCTCGTGGCGATGAGCTGGATCCGCGCGTGCTCCTCCACGATGTCGACGAACACGATCCCCCCGTGGTGACGGCGCGCGACGACCCGCCCCGCGACCGACCGGACGTCAAGAACGGCAGGAGCGGCGTGAACAGCGTGACCGGCAGGGGCGGCGTGGGCAGCGCCCACCGCCGCACGGAGGTCGGCGATGGTCTCCTCGACGCCGTGGGTCCGCGGCGCGTGCGGCGGGTAGAGCGCCACACCGCGCTCCGCGAGCATGGCCGCCCGCAGGGTGCGCGCGCTGCGGCACGACCCCGGCCGCGATGCCGACCCCGACGCCGCGACCGCCGCCGCCGCCGATGCCGCCTCGGACGCCGCCTCCGCCTCGAGCTCGGCGACCAGCTGGGGATAGGCGTCGGAGCGCAGCGTGACCGGCGGGCGCGCGGCGCGCGGCCAGCCCCCGATGAACTTCTCCGCCCTGGCGGCGGCGAGCACCACGGCCCCGAAGGACGTGCCACGGTCGCGCATCAGGTAGCGGCGGCGCCACTCCGGGGCGTACTTCTCGTTCGCCCGGCGGAGCGAGTCCAGCTGCCACTTGCGCGAGAGGAGCAGGAGCGCGCTCCGCTTCACGCGCAGGAGAGGACCGGCGCCGACCCGCGCACCGCGGACCAGGATGTCGCGGAACACGGCGAAGTTCAGCGAGATCCGCCGCACCCCGAACGCCTTCGCCTCGGACACCAGGGTCGCCACCAGGTGCTCGACGACGCCGTTCACCGCGTCGGGGCTGCGGCGCATCAGGTCCAGCGAGAGCCCGTCGGCGTTCCACGGCACGAACACGAGCAGGGCGACGGTCTCGCCGTCACGGCCGTGGGCCGTGGCGATGAGCGAGGAGGGATCGGCCGGGTCTCCGGTGCGCGAGAGCGCCATCGAGTATCCGCGCTCCTCATCGTCGGCACGCCAGCGATCGGCGAGGGCGGCGATCTCCCGGAGCTCCGCCTCGTCGCAGTCCCGCTGCCTGCGCAGGCGCACCGTGACGCCCGCCCGCGCCGCCCGACGCCGGACGGCGGCGATCTGCGGGCTGCGGAGGAGGAGGCGCGCCCGCGCGTCATCGACGTGCAGCACGGCCTCGTCGCCGAGGAGCAGGCCCCGCATCCCCTGCCTGGCATAGTGCTCGGCGCCCTGCTCGGTCGCCGCCAGCACGGCCGGACGCCACCCGCGGGTCCTGGCGAGGTCGAGAAAGGCGCCGGTCGCCCCGCTCCACGCCCGCTCCGGGCCGAGCGGATCGCCGCTCGCCAGCGCCACCCCGCCCACGACGCGGTAGGACACCGCCGACGTCCCGTCCGGGGAGAAGACGACCGACTTGTCCCGGCGGGTGGCGAAGTAGCCGAGGGAGTCGTCGGTGCGGCTCCCGGCGAGGATCCGCCGCACGTGCAGCTCATCGGTCGCGCTGAGCAGGCGACGGGCGCGGGCGCTGCGGAGGATCATGGTCAGCGCCGCCAACAGTGACACCGCCGCGATCGAGGTGACGAGCAGCGCCACGACCGGATGCAGCACCGCGCCCTCGCCGTGGATCATCCACCAGCTCGGATAGATCCCGATCGCCGCGGTGAACGCCCACATCCAGCTCTCCGCCCCGGCATCGGCATCGCCGGGATGGAGCCGGGCGAGGACACCGCCGACGAGGACCGCGAAGACCAGGCCGCCGACGAGGACCGCGGCGGCCTTCAGGTAGGAGACGCGCTCCAGACGCGCCGAGAACTCCCGGCGCGCGACGAGCAGCAGCGTCACCAGTGCGGCGGCGATGAGCGCCGCGACCAGATCCTCGATCGTCTCGGGTGCGGGGATCGTCCCCCCGCCGAGGACGACGTTCGCGACCGGCAGCAGGATGGTCGGCAGCTCGAACAGGACGAGGAAGATCAGTGCGCCGCGAATCCGCCGCTTCGCCGCGCTCCCGGCGATGAAGAGCAGCACGGCGTTGAAGAGGAAGGGCTGCGGGGTGAGGCCGTAGACCGCGAAGTAGGACGCGGCCCAGTACACGCCATCCGGCAGCACGGCGTCCCACAGCACACTGACGACGAGCGTGATCGCCACCACCTGCAGGATGCGGCCGGTCCACAGCGGCACCCCCGACAACAGTCGACGGGGGAGCACGCGGCCTGCGGCCTGCTCCCGCTGCCGTCTCTCGGCGGGGTGCTGCGCGATCGCTGTCGTCATCCGTCTGCTCCTCTCCTCGCCGCGCCCGCTCGACGGGCGGTCATCGCCCGCCCGGGACGGGCGTCGGCGGTGGGGACGGTCCGATCGTCCCGCGCCTTCCTAAGCGCCAGTTATGACTCCGTCCGGAAACGCCGTCCGGCCGCCGACGGCGCTCCTACGCTGACAGGACGGCCCGATGAGAGGCGCTCCGCGCGCCCGCAGGGCACGGACGAGCACCCGCGGACGAGGAGAGGAACGGCCATGGATCCCGACGCGCCCATCGACCTGCCCGCGACGATCTCGCAGGACCCGGGGACCGACCTGCTCTCGACCTACTGGCCCGCGGCGGGCGCCCTGCTGCTGGGCGCGCTGGGGGTCGTGCTCGTCGTGCGCACGGCGCGGCGACGGGACAGGACGCGACGGGGCGGGACGCGACGGGGCATGACGAGGCGACGGCGGGCCCTCCTCGCGACCGCGTGGTCGGTGCCGACCGCCGTCCTCCTCGTCGTCTCGCTGGCCCTGGGCGTGAACACCTGGGTCGGCTACTTCCCCTCCGCCAGCGCCCTCAGCCGATGGCTCGACGACAAGCTGCGGGATCCGGTGACCACCTCCCCGAAGACCGCGATCGGAAAGGACGCCGCGATCGGGACGGACCCCGCAGCCAGGCCGGGCGAGCGCGTGACCTCCTCCGACCGCGGCCACGCGTACCTCGCGGGCCTCCCCTCCACCTCCGCAGGGGTGACGGACCGCGGCGCCTGGGTCTACCTGCCCCCGGACTACGACGCCCCGGGGAACACCGCCCGCTACCCCGTGATCTACACGCTGCACGGCGCGCCGGGAAGCGCGGCCGACTGGTTCGCCGGCGGGCGCATCGACTACTACCTCGACGTACTGATCACGCAGAAGCGGATCCCGCCGGTGATCCTGGTCTCCCCCGACCTCAACTCGGGGGCGGAGCGGCTCGACGGCGAGCCGCTGGACCTGCCCGGCGGCCCCCAGCTGGAGACCTTCGTGACGAAGGACGTCGTCTCCTGGGCGGATGCGCGGCTGCGGACGATCCCCGACGCACAGCACCGCGTCGTCGCGGGGATGTCGGCCGGGGGCCTCGGCTCGCTCCTCTACGCGCTGCACAGCCCCGCGGTGTTCGGCGGCGCGATCTCGATCATGCCGTACAACGTCCCGTACACGAAGGAGATCGTCGCGGACGAGGCGGCCAGGCGGCGCAACACCCCGCTCGACGTGATCGCGGCGCGCGGGGCGGCGTCCGGTCAGCGGATCTTCTTGGGACAGGGCGACGGCGAGCCCGCCGCGGAGTCGACCCAGATCCGCGACGCCCTGCGCGCCCAGGGGGACGTCACCACCCTCCGCGTGCTGCCGGGGCTCGGGCACACCTGGACGACGGCGCGCACGGTCATGCCGTACGGGCTGGTGTGGGTCGCGCAGCAGCTGGGCTGGCAGACTCCCTGAGGACGCGGCGGGCCGTCAGGTGCGCGGGATGACGACCGTGAACCGGGTCCCCGCCGCGCTCGTGTCGACCGTCACGCGGTAGCCGGACGCGTCGGCGAGCGCGCGGACGATCGCGAGGCCGAGCCCGACGGTGGTGCGCTCGCGGGTGCCGTGCTCGGTGGTGTCCTCCACCTGCGTGAAGCGGTCGAACAGCGTCGGCAGGGCAGCCTTCGGGATCCCAGGGCCGTTGTCCGAGACCGAGAGCTCGGTGCCATCGTCCGTCTCTGTGAGGAGGACGGCCACCTCGGTGCCGGGCGGCGTGTGGTGCCCCGCGTTCGCGATGAGGTTCAGCAGCATCTGCCGGATGGCGTCCTCGTCGCCGATCACCTCGGCGGCGTCCGCGCGGAGGCCGAGGCGCCAGACATGGTCCGGATGGGCGAACCGGGCGTCGGCGACCGCCTCGACCACGAGGCGCGACAGCTCCACCTCCTCGTGCCGCACCTGAGGATCGGCGTCGAGCTTCGCCAGCAGCAGCAGGTCGTCCACGAGACCGCTCATCCTCCGCGCCTCCGCGCCGATCCGGCCCAGCGCGCCCGCAGTCTCGGCGGCGTCCGCGCCGGGCTGCGCATAGAAGTCCGCATAGCCGCGGATCGAGGCCAGCGGGTTGCGCAGCTCATGGCTCGCCTCGGCGATGAACCGGCGCATCGACTCCTCGGTGCGATGGCGGGTGTTCAGGGAGGACTCGACGTGGTCGAGCAGGCGGTTGAGCGTCTCGGCGACCCGGTCGGCCTCGGAGCCGGCGTGGCGCGCATCGCGCGGGACCCGGCCCTGCCGCGCGACCTCGCCGGAGTCCAGCGGCGTCTGCGCGACGCGGTCGGCGACGGCGGCGACGCGTTCGAGCGGACGCAGCGCGCTCTGCACGATCCGGTGCCCGACGAGCACCGCGAGCAGGGCGACCCCGACGCCGAGCGCGCCCATCCAGAAGCCGTAGACGCCGACCACGGCGTCGGCCTCGTTGAGCCCGACGCCGCTGATCAGCAGGACGGGGGACGCCCCCTCCGTCTCGATCGTCATCGACGAGATCACGAACTCCCCGATGCTCTCGAACACGACCGTCTCCCGGCCCTTCGGATCCTCCGCCGCGGCACGGAGAAGCGCGACCTCGTCGGCGGTGAGCGGGCGGATGTCGTAGTCCCGGCTCAGGTAGGTGGAGGTGATGCCCCCGTCCGCTCCGACCACCACGGAGAACGCGTCCGGGGACAGCGTGGGCCCGTACTCCGCGCCGTAGACGGGCACCCGTCCGTCGGCATCCAGCGCATCCATGAGCTGCGTCGCGGTGTTCTCAGCCGAGAGGTACAGCGCGGTCTCGGCCTGCGCGACGAGGTTCTGCCGCAGGATCGCGATCGATACGGCGGCGAACACGGCCAGCGCCGCCAGCAGCAGGCCGGAGACGATCAGCAGCAGCCGGCTGCGGAGGGTGCGGGGCCGGAGCCCCTCCCGCAGCGCGGCACGCTCGCGGAGCCTCATCACCGGGTCCTCATCACCGGGGCCGCACCTCCCGGACGACGGCCGCCCGCAGCACGTAGCCGACGCGGCGGATCGTGTGGATCATCGGGTCGCGCCCTCGATCGATCTTCTTGCGCAGGTAGGAGACGTAGAGCTCGACGATGTTGGACTCGCGCCCGAAGTCGTAGTTCCACACCCGGTCCAGGATCTGGTCCTTGCTCAGCACCCGGTCGGCGTTCAGCATCAGGAACCGCAGCAGCGCGAACTCCGTCGCGGTGAGGACGATGTCCTCGCCCGCGCGGCTCACCCGGTGGCTGTCCTCGTTGAGCTCCAGATCCCCGACCTCCAGGAGCGGGGTCGGCGCGCCCGCCGCGAGCATGGGGCTGCGGCGGAGGAGACCCCGCAGCCGCACCACGACCTCCTCGATGCTGAAGGGCTTGGCGACGTAGTCGTCCCCGCCCGCGGAGATGCCGGTGATGCGACCGGCCACGGTGCCGTTCGCGGTGAGGAACAGCACCATCGTGTCCGGCAGGTCGGCCCGGATCGTGCGCAGCACCTGGATCCCGTCGATGTCGGGGAGGACGATGTCCAGCACGATGAGGTGCGGGCGCAGCCCCAGGGCGGCGTCGATCGCGGCCTGCCCGGTGGCCGCCGTCTCGACCGCCCAGCCCTGACGGGTAAGCACCGCGGCGAGCAGGTGACGCAGGTTCGGCTCGTCATCGACGATCAGCACCCTGATCGGGCTCTCGCCCCGCACCGTGCCCTCGCCCATGACTCCACTGTGCCCGGCGTTCCTGTGCGCAGGATAAGCGCGGCGCGTGCCAGGCTGGAGGCATGGAAGACCGCTACATCGAGGTCGACGGCGCCCGCCTCGCCTGGTCGGTGGCTGGATCGGGGACCGGGTCGGCAACCGGGCCGGCGACTGGGTCGGGGCCGCTCGTGATCGTCGCCCACGGACTGACCATGAGCCGCGCCAGAGAGCGCGAGCAGGGGCTCACCCCCTGGGACGACCTCGCCGGCTCCGGGTTCCGGGTGGTCGCCTACGACGCCCGCGGGCACGGGCACTCCTCCGGCCGCGCCGTCCCGGAGGACTATCGCTGGTCCTCGCTTGCCGGGGACCTCCTCGCGCTCGCGGACCTGCTCTCGCCGGACGAGCCGGTGCACGCGATCGGCACATCGATGGGGACGGGGACGATCCTGCACGCGCTGACCCGTCGTCCTGAGCGGTTCCGGTCGGTCGCGCTGGCAGCGCCTCCCACCGCCTGGGAGACCAGGGCGCCGCAGCAGCGGGTGTACGCGGCGGCAGCCGCCGACGCGGAGACGAAGACGCCCGCCGAGCTCGCCGTCATCGCGGCCGCGGCCCCTCTGCCGCCGATCTTCGCGGAGGAGGGGGCCGTTCCGCCGCTGCCCGACATCGATCATGCGCTCCTCCCCTCCGTCCTCCGCGGCGCGGGCACGAGCGACCTCCCCGACCCGACCGAGGTGGCGCGGATCCGCGTGCCCGCTCTCCTCCTCGCCTGGGCGACCGATCCGGGCCACCCCGTGTCGACCACCGAGCGCCTCGCGGAGCTGCTGCCCGACGCGCAGGCCGTCGTCGCCGAGGACGTCGCGGCGATCCGCACCTGGCCCGCGCGGGCGGCGGCGTTCTTCACGGCGCATCCCTGAGAAGCCCTCACCCGCCCGACAGCCGTCGCCTCTAGGCTGTGGTCATGGCCGAACGTACCGAGATCGAATGCTGGCTCACCGACATGGACGGTGTGCTGGTCCACGAGAACGACGCCCTGCCCGGCGCCGCGGATCTCCTCGCCGGCTGGGAGCGCGACGGCATCCCCTATCTGGTGCTCACGAACAACTCGATCTTCACGGCGCGCGACCTCAGCGCCCGCCTCCGCGCGAGCGGTCTCGTCGTGCCGGAGGAGCGGATCTGGACCTCGGCGCTCGCGACGGCCGACTTCCTCCGCCAGCAGCAGCCCGGCGGCTCCGCCTTCGTCATCGGCGAGGCGGGCATCCTCACCGCCCTCCACGAGGCCGGATTCATCATGACCGAGACCGACCCGGACTTCGTGGTCGTCGGCGAGACGCGCAACTACTCGTTCGAGGCGATCACCAAGGCCATCCGGCTCATCGCCGGCGGCTCGCGGTTCATCGTCACCAATCCCGACGCGACCGGCCCCAGCGCCGACGGCCCGCTGCCGGCCACCGGCGCGATCGCCGCCCTCATCACGAAGGCGACCGGCCGCGAGCCCTACGTCGTCGGCAAGCCGAACCCGATGATGTTCCGCTCGGCGCTGAACAAGATCGGCGCGCATTCCGAGAAGACCGGCATGATCGGCGACCGCATGGACACCGACATCGTCGCCGGCATCGAGGCGGGGCTCCACACGGTCCTCGTGATGACCGGCATCAGCGACCGCGCGGAGCTGAAGAAGTACCCGTTCCGCCCCGACGAGGTGGTCGGCGGAGTGATCGACCTCCTGCCGCGCCATGGGTTCGACGGCCCGGATACGGGGTCCGACGCGGGCGCGGGGTCCGACGCGGGCGTCTCGGGCGTCTCGGCGGACTGAGATGGGCGCCCTCGACGACGGCGAGCGGATCGCTGCGCCCGACGCCGCGTTCTGGCGCGCCTGGCTGGAGGAGAACCACGCCCGTTCCGCGGGCGCCTGGCTCCTGCGCGCACGCCCCGGAGCCGACGGCGTCTTCGTCGACTACGAGGACGCGGTCCGGCACGCCCTGTGCTTCGGGTGGGTCGACGGTCCGACCCGCACGTTCGACGAGAGCGTCGGCGGACTGTGGTTCGCCCCGCGCCGTGCGTCCAGCGGGTGGGCGGCGACGAACAAGGCCCGCGTCGCGGAGCTGGAGGCCGCAGGCCTCCTCGCCCCGGCCGGGATCCGCGTGATCGAGGCGGCCAAGGCGAACGGCGCCTGGACGGTGCTGGACGGCCCGGAGGCCGGGATCGAGCCGGACGACCTCGCCGCCGCCCTCGACGCGGTCCCCGCCGCCCGCGCGGCCTGGGACGGCTTCCCATCCTCGGCGAGGAAGCTCGGGCTCACGAACATCGCGATGGCCAAGCGTCCCGAGACGCGGGCGAAGCGCATCGCGGGCATCGTCGCCGAGGCGGCAGAAGGGCGCAGACCATGAACCAGAGCACCGTGCTGCTGTGGGTGATGCTCCTGATCGGGGTCACGACGCTCACCGTGTGGATCGTGCAGTTCGTCCGTTCCCGCCGTGGTTCCGGCGAGCAGCGGGGCTGGTGGGAAGGCCCCTGGGACGAGGACGACCCCCGCCGCTGACCCCCGGTCCGGCGCCCTGTCTTCGTCCCCGACCCTGCTCCTGCCCCCGGTCCTGCCTCTGTCCCCGGGCCCGTGTCCCACTCCTGCGGGTGTATGTCCCACTTCTGGTCGTTCCGCCACCCCGGAGCAACCAAAAGTGGGACACACCGGGATCAGGAGACCGAGATCGGGAGACCAGGATCGGGAGATACCCGCCAGAACACACCAAAATCGGGACACACTCAATTCGGAACACCGGGATCGGGACACACCGCGTCGGCGCCGCTGACCCCGGCCACCACGGACCACTCCGTGTCCCACTTCTGCCGGCCCGTGTCCCACTTCTGGTCGTTCCACCACCCCTGGGCAACCAAATTCGGGACATGGTCATGTCGACGGCAATCCACCCACCACCCTGCCTGTCTGCCTGTCTGCCTGTCTGCCTGTCTGCCTGTCTGTCTGCCCGGCCGCGTCCCACTCCTGCGGGTGCATGTCCCACTTCTGGTCGTTCCTTCGCCCCTGAACAACCAAAAGTGGGACATGGTCATGTCGACGGCAATCCACCCACCACCCTGTCCGCCTGCCTGCCTGCCGGGCCGTGTCCCACTTCTGCGGGTACATGTCCCACTTCTGGTCATTCCTTCGCCCATGAACAACCAAAATCGGGACACACCGCGTCGACGCCGCTGGCCCCAGCCACCACAGGCCGCTCCATGTCCCGTTTCTGCCGGCCCGTGTCCCACTTCTGCGGGTGCATGTCCCACTTCTGGTCGCTCATTCGCCCATGAACAACCAAAATCGGGACACACAGGGACCGGGACACACAGGGATCCGGACACGCTCGCCCGGACACACCCCGCCGGGACCTGCCCGGACGAGGAATCAGCGCAGGACGAGTGCCGCCGCCCCGATCAGGGGGCCCTCGTCGCCGAGGCCGGAGCGGACCACGCGGGTCCGCCGGGAGTAGTCGTGCACGGCAGTGGCGGTGAGCGCCTCCTGAACGAGCTCGACGTAGTCGTCGGCGACGCGCGAGAAGCCGCCGCCGATCGCGACGACCTCGAGGTCCACGAGGGTCGACGCGTCCGCGAGCGCCTCGCCCACGGCCCGTGCCGAGCGCTCGATCGCCGCTCTGGCGATGCGGTCGCCGGCCGCGGCGTCGCGCGCGAGGTCCTCCCCGCGCTCCCCCGACCAGCCCTGCGTGCGCGCCCAGGCGACGCTGGCGGGGCCGGATGCCACCTGTTCCAGCGTCAGGGCGCCGTCGGCGTGCACCTGACCGAGGTGCCCGGCGTTGCCACTCGCGCCCGGAAGGTACCGGCCGTCCACGACGAACCCGCCGCCGACGCCCGTGGACACCACGATCGAGAGGGAGGTATGGGCGCCCTGCGTCGCGCCGAGCCAGGACTCGGCGAGCGCGAGGCATCCGCCGTCGTGCGCGAGGACGGTCGAGATCGAAGCGCCGGCCGCGACCGCACCGTCGGCGACGGCGGCGCGAAGGTCGAACCCCCGCGCGTGGGGCATGTTGACCGGGTGGATCAGGCCGCGCTCACGATCGATCGGACCGGCGCTGCCGACTCCCGCACCGACGAGCACGGCGTCGCCGTCCCGCGCGGCGAGCGCGTGGGCCACGACCTCGGCGACGGCGAGGCGCAGGGACTCCGGCGTCGCATCCGGACCGGTCGGGCGACGGCTGCGCGACGAGGGGACGACCCGGCCGTCCGCTGCGACGAGCGCCGCTTCGAGCTTGGTGCCGCCGACATCGACGGCGAGGGCGAGCCCTGTCTGCGGGTGCCCCGGAGCGGCGGCATCGGTCATCGGACGGTCTCCTCGGCCTCGACGCGGACGGATGCACGACCCCGGTACGTCTGCACGACCAGATCGTCGATCTGATCGTGCAGGTGTGCCCCGGTCGTGCCGGTGATCGGGCTCATGGAACCAATCGGGCTCACGGAACCAATCCGGCTCACGGTCACTGCGGATCGAGCCCGAGGTCGTCGAGGTCGATCGCGGCCCGCCACTCCAGCCCCTCGGCCTCGATGGCGGCCTGCGCGCCCGTCTTCCGGTCCACGATCACCGCGACGGCGACGACGTCCGCGCCCTCACGACGCAGCGCCTCGACGGCCTTCAGCGCGGACTGCCCGGTGGTGGAGGTGTCCTCCAGCACGACGACACGGCGACCGGCGACATCGGCGCCCTCGATCTGACGACCGCGGCCGTGGTCCTTCGGCTCCTTACGCACGACGAACGCATCGAGCGGACGGTCGGTCCCGACCGAGGCGTGCATGACGGCGTTCGCGATCGGATCCGCTCCGAGCGTGAGGCCGCCGACCGCGACGATGTCGAGATCGCCCACCAGGTCGAGCATGATCCGCCCGATCGCCGGAGCCGCGCGGTGGTCGAGCGTCAGACGGCGCATGTCGACGTAGTAGGTGGCCTTCTTGCCGCTGGAGAGCGTGAAGTCCCCGTGGAACACCGCCTCGTCCATGATCAGCGCGATGAGCGCCTGGCGGTCTGCGTCGAGTTCGGGGGTGCTGAGCGTCACGCAGCCAGTCTAGGACGCAGCTCCGACACGATCGAGATCGCGCGGCAGGCATCCTCCGGTCACGATCTCGGACACTCTGCCGGGCAGGAGCGGAGCGAGAGGGACGAACCGAGCCGACGTCCCTGCAGGGCTGGCCAGACACGATCCCTGATGCGAGGATGACGGCATCCCGTTCCGTCCTGTCCCGTCCGAGGAGGCCGTCGTGCTCGATGTCGATCCCTATGCCGCGCTTGCGCGTCTGCGCCCGTTCGCCCCGCTGGCGCTGACGAGCGCCGACCTCACCGACGGCGGTCCGCTCCCGGTCACGGCCTGGTCGTCGTCCCGGGGCGGAGCCGACCGCTCCCCCGCCCTGTCCTGGGGCGAGCCGCCGGAGGGGACGAAGAGCTTCGCCGTCTCCTGCCTCGACCCGGACGCGCCGACCGGATCGGGCTACTGGCACTGGGCGGTGTGCGACATCCCCGCCGATGTCCGCTCCCTCGCCGCGGGCGCGGGCGACGGCGAGCCCGGATCGCTCCCCGCCCCTGCCCTGACCCTGCCCAACGAGGCTCGCCTCCCGCGATTCGTGGGGGCGGCGCCGCCTGCCGGCACCGGGGCGCACCGCTACATCTTCGTCGTCGACGCGCTGGACGTGGAGTCCCTCGGGCTGTCCGGCGACGAGACCCCGGCGATCCTCGGCTTCAACCGGCACTTCCACACGCTGGCCCGCGGCGTCCTCACCGGCACCGCCGACCCGTCCGACCGCTGACCGCTTGCCCGTCTGATCGCTGACCTGCCCGACCGCTGACCCGTCCGACCGGTGACTCGTCCGGCCGCTAACTCGTCTGATCGCTGACCCGCTGCTCATCCCGGCCTGCGCTGCTCATCCCTGATCTGCGCTGCTCTTTCCTGCCGATGCGCTGCGCTTTCCTGCGGACGCGGCGCTTCTTCTCGCCGCGTCCGCAGGATTCGACAGCGCGGACGGAAGGAACGGTACAGAGGCCGCAGATCGAGCAGAGGGAACAGGCGGTGCAGAGGCCGCAGGCGGTGCAGAGGGAACAGACGGAACAGACCGAGCAGACGGGCTCCGCGGGAGGGAGAGCGCGGTGGAACGCGCATCCACCTCCGCGTACACGGCCCGCCAGACCCCGAGGAACGCCTCGTCGTCGATCGCCCCGGAGCGTCACGCATCCGCCGCGCCCTCGATCGCCCCCGCCAAGGCCTCGAACCGGTTCAGCTCCGCGAGGTCGCGATCCTGCGGCCGGGCCGCGAAACAGCACGTCGCGAGCGCCATCGTGCGACGGCGGACGGGCGCCGCCCTGACCGCGAGGAAAACGCCAGCGGGGATCGTGGCGAGCGCCATGAGCACCGCCGCCCCCTCCGGAGACCATCCAAGGCCCGAGAGGATCGCCCACCCCAGCACGCCTCCCATGACCGCGATCGGCGCATATCGATGCGCGAGGTCCGCCGCGAACCTCTGCTCGTCCGTCGCGCCGGGCGGATAGACGACGAGGCGCGAGGACACCGTGCCATACCGTCCGGCCGTCCGTGAGACGTAGCCCCACCGCGGAAGAGGACCGGCCGACGCGTGCGCTCGCCGCGAGGACACACCGCCGGATCGCTGATCGATTGCCATAGGAGCACTCTGCGCCCGAGCGCATGAGCACGGCACCGTCTCTCACGGAACGCATGCGCCGAAGGCCCGGTACGGACCGGAAGCTCACGGATTCCCTGCGAACCGGTCCTCGATTCCCGCCTGCTGCGCCTTGTCAGGCCGAGCCGACGACGCCCGTGACGTCCGTGCCGTCCACGTCCGCGCGCTCCACGTCCGGCGCCCCGGGACGACGTTCCGCCTCCTGCGGCCTCGGACGGCGTCGCCGCGGCGCCCGTCGCCCGATCCATCGGCCGAGGTGCAGTTGGACGAACAGCGTCACCACCCCGGCGATGAGGAGGCCTGCGATGTTCACCAGGAGCTGGACCGCCGAGCCGAGGGCCTCATCCCATGCGCCGACCGCGAGGGTCAGCCCGATGGTGCCGACGGCGGGGACCGTGGTGATCGAGATGAACACCCCGACGAGCGCCGACGACTTCGCCGTCGTCAGGGACAGTACCCCCGCGATGCCCGCGAGGAGCGCGATGATGAACGACCAGATGTCGGGCGACACGATGAACTCGGTCGCGGGCCCCGTCGTCGCCTGCTCGACGGTGATGAGGCCGAGCCCGAAGGCGGCGGCCCACACGCCCCAGGCGATGAGCGCGCACGCGACGAAGCCACCGACCAGCGTCCCGAGCGCCGATCCCGCGATCCCGCGCCGACGACGGACGACGGCGTAGCAGATCGCCGCGATCGGGGCGAACTCCGGGCCGACGACCATGGCGCCGATGATGAGGATCGGCTGGTCCAGGAGGCGTCCGATCCCGGCGATCAGCGTGGCCAGGAGCAGGAAGACGAAGAAGGAGACCGATGGGCGGGCGTCCTCGCGGGACCTGTCGGCCAGCTGCGCCCAGAGCACCCCGTCCGACGGATGTCCCGGCGCCGCCTCCTCGGCGGCCATGGCGGCGTCGGAGACCACCGTGAGCGGCTCCGACACCACGATGCTCCCCTGCGCCGGAACGCCGGAGTGACGCAGCAGGCGCATGATGTTGTTCGCGTTCTCCCGCGCCATCTCGAACACGAGGACGTCGCCCCGTCCGTCGAGGGCGGCATCGGGGATCACGACGAGATCGCAGACCGTCGGCTCCTCCGAGAGCCGGTCGCGGAGCGAGCGGCTGAGCTCGCGGGGGGCGGTGACGCGCACGGACAGCATGCCGCCATCATCTCGCCGGACGGGCCGCGGCGCCGGATCGGACTCATGAGGCCACGCGTGTCGCGCCCGTTCGGACGCGACGCACGTGTCGGCGGCCGACCGTAGGCTGGAGGCATGCGCTTGGCCACCTGGAACGTCAACTCCATCCGCACCCGTGTCGCCCGCACCGTCGAGTTCGCCGTCCGCGAGGACATCGACGTGCTGGCCATGCAGGAGATCAAGTGCAAGCCGGAGCAGTTCCCCTATGGACCCTTCGCGGAGGCCGGCTATCACGTGGAGGTGCACGGCCTCAATCAGTGGAACGGCGTCGCGATCGCGAGCCGTGAGCCGATGACCGACGTCGCGACGTCCTTCGCCGGGATGCCCGGGTTCGCGAAGGGACATGAGGGTCCCGACGCCCCGCTCGAGGCGCGTGCGCTCGGCGCGACCATCGGCGGCGTCCGCGTCTGGAGCCTGTACGTGCCCAACGGCCGCTCGCTCGACGACCCGCATCTCGTCTACAAGCTGCACTGGCTCGACGCCCTGCGCACGGCCACCGCGGCCGAGATCGCCGCCAGCCCCGCCCGACCGCTGGCGCTGGTCGGCGACTTCAACATCATCCCGTTCGACGACGACAACGGCGACCCCGACATCGTCGTCGGCCGGTCCACGCACGTCTCCCCCGAGGAGCGCGCGGCGTTCTTCGCGTTGGAGGGAGCCGGCCTCACCGACGTGGTGCGCCCGATCCTTCCGCAGGGCTACACCTACTGGGACTATCAGCGGCTGAAGTTCCCGCGGAACGAGGGCATCCGGATCGACTTCGTCCTGGGCTCGCCGGCGTTCGCGGACGCGGTCACCGGCGCCTCCATCCACCGCGAGGAGCGCAAGGGCGAGCAGCCGAGCGATCATGTGCCCGTCGTCGTCGAGTTCGATCCGGCGAGCGGCGCGGAGGACGACGACGATCTGCCGATGATCTTCTCCTGACATGCCCGCGACTCCGGCGCTGCCCCGCCTCATCGCGACCGACCTCGATCACACGCTCCTCTCCGCCGACGGGGTCGTCACTCCGCGGACGCGAGCCGCGCTCGATGCCGCGCGCACTGCCGGGATCCTCGTCGTCCCCGTGACGGCGCGGCAGCCGATCGGGCTGCGCGAGGTCGCCGCCGGCGCCGCGTTCGAGGGCTGGGCGCTGTGCGGCAACGGCGCGTTCGGGATCCACCTGACCACCGGCGACCTGCTCTTTGCGCAGGAGATCCCCGCCGTCGTGCAACGCGAGATCGCCGATGCCCTGACCGTGGCCCTCCCCGGCGTGCTGTTCGCCAGCGTGCGCCACGCCGGCGAGCGCTTCGTCGCGCAGGAGGGCTACGCCGCGCTCGCCCGGCTCAGCGACCACAAGCGCGATCCACGGACCATGGGCGGCGCACCGCTCGCGGAGGTGGTCGCCGAACCCAGCCTGAAGCTCGTGATCCGCCATCCCGACGCCACCCTCGATGAGATCTTCGGCACGCTGCAGGGGCTGGGGCTCGCCGGATTCGAGGCGACGCTGTCCGGCGCACCGTTCGTGGAGGTGATGGCCGAAGGCGTCACCAAGGCCAGCGGGCTCGCGCAGCTGTGCGCACACCTCGGGATCGGGCGAGAGGAGGTCGTGGCCTTCGGCGACGGACTCAACGACCTCGAGATGCTGCGATGGGCGGGACGCGGGGTCGCGGTCGCCAACGCGATCGACGTGCTGCGCGACGCCGCCGACGAGATCGCCCCGCCCAACGACGAGGACGGCGTCGCCGTCACGATCGAGCGCCTCCTCGTCTGAGGCGCGGGCCTCGGGCTGCCGTCCCGTCCAGGCGCCCGCCGTCCCGCCGGGGGTCCGCCGTCCCGCCGGGGTCCGCCTGACCGCGAGACTGCAACTGCGTCACGAGACCGCACGAAAATCGCGCAGTCTGGGAACGCAGTTGCAGTCTCGCGGGCTGGGTCTGGGTCAGGGACGGGACCAGGCGGGCGGGTCAGGCGACGACGACCGGATCGATGTGGAAGGTGCGCGCGAAGCCGTCGAGCACCGACTCGTCGCCGCGCACGACGGCGAGGAGGTCCTGGGCGAGCGCCTCCGCGGGAGACACCTCGCCGGAGATCAGCAGCCGGATCCCCGGCCCCGCGACGATCACCGCCTCGGCGACGCCCTCGGGAAGGGCCCCGCTCACCGGCGGCGCCGGCGGCGCGAGCTGGGCGACGTCGAGAACGCCGCCTCGTACGCGGACCCGCAGCACGACGTCTCCGACGTGCAGCTCGACGTCGAGATCCTGCGCCTCGTCGTGCCGGAAGGAGGTGCGCAGGGCCATCGTCAGCGAGTCGGGCGTGACCTCATCGCCCTCCTCGGGGTCCCCCATCGCCTGGAAGCCCCAGCGCCCGAGCGCGAGGACGACCGGTTCCAGCGCCCGGCCGTAGGGGGTGAGCTCGTAGACGAGGCCGCAGTTCATGAGCGGCACCCGCCGGACGACCCCGCCCTCCTGCAGCTCCTTGAGACGAGTGGACAGGATGTTGGTGGGGATGCGCCGCAGGCCCTGCTTGAGATCGGTGTAACGCCGGGGCCCGACGAGCAGGTCGCGGATGATGAGCAGCGCCCATCGTTCCCCGACCAGCTCGACGGCCGTCGTCACTCCGCAGTACTGGCCGTAGCTGCGCGCGGCCATGTCAGGCGGACGCCGGGGCGCCGCCCTGCTCGGCGAGGTAGGCGTCGGGTCCCTGCTCGGCGGCCTGCTCGGACATGTAGACGAACTCGAGCACGTTGCCGTCCGGGTCCTCCAGGTCGCGCGAGTACATGAAGCCGAGATCCTGCGCCGGCCGCGGCTCGACCCCGCCCGCGGCGATCCCCCTGGCGAGCACGCCGTCGACGTCCTCGCGGGAGTCGCGGGAGAGGGCGACGAGCACCTGGGCGGCCTCAGCGGGATCGACGACGGTCTTGTCCGTGAAGCTCCCGAAGAACTCCCTGGTCAGGACCATGAAGAACACGTCGTCGCTCCAGACGATGCACGCGGCGTTCTCGTCGGTGAACAGCGGGTTGATGTCACAGCCGAGCGCGGTGTAGAACGCCTTGCTGCGGTCGAGGTCGGCGGTGGGCAGGTTGACGAAGATCTTGGTCACGATGGCTCCTTTGTCCGTGGATGGCCCCTGCGCCCGTCGACTCTCTCGTGTCCGCGGGCACTTCATGGACTCGTTCTTTCCGGGGACGGTCCTTGTGGACCGCTCCCGCCGGATCGGAGCCCCTCGCCCCGCCGACAGATTGATACTTGCAAAAAAACAACAACACTTGTCAATAGCAAGCACCAACCCCGCGCCCCTCCGACGCCCGTGTCCCACTTTTGGTTGCAGGTCGCCTCCGGAACGACAAGAACTGGGACACAGTCGCCGAGAAGTGGGACACGGCGACCCCAGGCCGAGGCGGCAAGCCAACTGAGCTCCCCAACGGGCTCGGCCTAGCCTCCGCGCCCCACCTCCGCATCCGCGCCCGCTCCGCCTCCATGCCCATGCCCATGCCCATGCCCGCCTCAATGTTCATGTCCCACTTTCTGTTGCGCAGGGCCCCGGAGACCACAGAAAGTGGGACACGGTCGCCCAGAACTGGGACACACTCGCCGAGAACTGGGACGGGGCCCACCCCCAGCCCGCCACGCCCGCGATCCGCCGTGCGGGGGATGCCGGGCGAGGACCGGGGCGCATACGGTGGTGGCATGCCGCCCATCGCGCCGTTCGCGCGCACCCCGACCGAGGGCGAGCGCCGCAACGACCTCTGGCTGGCGCTCGCGATGTTCGTCGGCTCGATCCTCAGCGCCGCGCTGTCCTCGATCGCGCAGATCTACGGCGACGAGCAGGCGCCCCTGTGGACCGCTCTGGTCTACACCCTCTTCACGGCGGCACCGCTCGCGCTGCGCCGCCGCTGGCCCGGAACCGTCGCTGTGCTCGTCGCCCTGGCGTACTTCGTCGGCGTCACTCTGCGCATCCCCGAGGTCTACGTCGGCAACATCTCGATGTTCATCGCGCTCTACACCGTCGGCGCCTGGATGGGCGACCGCCGCCGCGCGTTCCTGGTCCGCGTCGGGATCATCGTCGGGATGGCCGTCTGGCTGCTGATCGTGATGTACCGGAATGCGATCGACGAGGCCGACAAGGCCGATGTCGCCGCGGGCGCCCTGTCCCCGTTCCTCGCGTACATGATGCTGCAGATCCTGCTCAACGTCCTCTACTTCGGCGGCGCCTACTACTTCGGCGAGCGCACCTGGAACGCCGCGGCGCAGCGGGCGGCGCTCGAGCAGCGCACCTCGGAGCTGGAGAACGAGCGGGAGGTCACCGCCGCCCAGGCCGTGGCGCTGGACCGGGTGCGGATCGCGCGCGAGCTGCACGACGTCGTCGCCCATCACGTGTCGGTGATGGGCGTGCAGGCGGGCGCCGCGCGACTGACGATCGACCAAGACTCCGAGGCCGCGAAGCGGACCATGGCGGGCGTCGAGGAGTCCGCCCGCGAGGCGATCGACGACTTCCGCCGGATCCTGGAGACCCTGCGCGCCCCGGGGAACGAGAGCGACGATTCCCCGTCCACCGTCACCGTGGAGGACATCGGCGCCCTCGCGGCGTCCTCCTCCTCCGCGGGCCTCCCCACCGACTACACCGTGATCGGTGAGCCGGTCGCCGTCCCGTCGGTGACCGCCGTGAACCTGTACCGGATCGCCCAGGAGTCGCTGACCAACGCACGACGGCACGCGGGTCCGGACGCCCTGGCCGACGTGCGCGTGCGCTACACGGGATCCGCCGTCGAGCTCGAGGTGGTCAACACCGGCCGGATCGTCACAGGGCTCCGGCCAGGGCTCGGCCAGCTAGGCATGCGCGAGCGCGCGCTCGCCTCCGGCGGCACGATCGAGCTCACCCCGCGGCGCACCGGCGGCTTCCGGGTCCGCGTGTCCGTCCCGCTCGCCGGCCACCCCGGCACCACCACAGGAGCCCATCGATGACCGACCCCATCCGCGTCCTCCTCGTCGACGATCACGCCATGCTGCGCGCCGGGTTCCGCACGGTGCTCGATCTCCAGCCCGACATCGTCGTCGTGGGCGAGGCCGCAACAGGGACGGAAGCCGTCGCGAAGGCCGCCGCCCTCCGTCCTGATGTCATCACCATGGACGTGCAGATGCCCGACATGGATGGCCTGGACGCGACCCGGCTGATCGCCGCAGACCCGGGACTGGGCGCATCCATCGTGATCATCACGACGTTCGACCGGGACGACTACCTCTTCGCCGCGCTCGATGCCGGGGCCAGCGGCTTCCTCCTGAAGAACACCGGCCCTGAGGAGCTGATCGCCGCCGTGCGGGCCCTCGCCGCCGGAGACGGGATGCTCTCCCCCGAGGTGACCCGTCGGGTGCTCCGCCGGTTCGCCGACCCCGCGACGCCCGGTCCCGTACCGGCCTCCGGTACGGGGTCGGCCTCCGGTACGGGACCGGCGCCCCTCCCGGCCACATCCCTCCCGGCCACGTCCCTCCCGGTCACCGCGCTCCCGGCCTCGGACCTGACCGACCCCCTCACCGATCGCGAGGCCGAGGTGCTCCGTCTCGTCGCCGAGGCGTGGAGCAACGCCGAGATCGCCGCGGCGCTGTTCATCGGTGAGGCGACGGTGAAGACGCATGTGTCCCGCGTCCTGCAGAAGCTCGGAGCGCGGGACCGGGTGCAGGCTGTCGTCCTCGCCCATCGCCGGGGCCTGACCTCTCCCGCGCCGGATGCATCCGATCGGCCCGCATCCAGTCACCCCGTGCCCAGTCACCCCACATCCGATCACCCCTCGCGGTAGCCTCGGTTCCGTCCGCCACTTCGCGTCCGGGAGCCCGCCGGCGCCCGACACCGATCCCGAGGCCCGATGACCGACGACGTCCGCCCCGCCCCGTTGTCGCGGCCGATCATCGCCGGCATCGTCACGGCGCTCGTCGGCTTCACGAGCTCCTTCGCCGTGGTCCTCACCGGACTGACGGCCGTCGGCGCAACGCCCGGGCAGGCCGCGAGCGGCCTGCTGGCGCTGAGCATCGCGATGGGCGTCGCCTGCATCGTGCTCGCGGTCCGCTACCGGATGCCCATCACCGCCGCGTGGTCCACACCAGGCGCCGCGCTGCTCGCGACGGGCGCGGTCGACGGTGGCTGGCCGGCGGCCGTCGGCGCGTTCCTGGTCGTCGCGGCCCTCATCCTCCTGACCGCGCTGGTCCCCCGGATCGGCGCCCTCATCGGTGCGATCCCGCCCTCGATCGCCCAGGCGATGCTCGCCGGCGTGCTGCTGCCGCTCTGCCTGGCGCCGGTCACGGGCGCGGTCGCGAACCCCTGGGGAGTGATCCCGGTCCTCCTCGCCTGGCTGGTGTGCGCGCGGCTCGCGCCGCGATGGGCCGTCCCCGTCGCCTTCGCCGTGGCGACGATCGTGATCGCCATCGGCGTCGTGACCGGCGGCGCCTCGGTCGATCCCGGCATGCTGCTGCCGCACGTGGAACTCACTGCCCCGACCTTCACCGTCGGCGGGATCGTGGGGATCGCGCTGCCGCTGTTCGTGGTGACGATGGCCTCGCAGAACGTCCCCGGGGTCGCCGTCATGCGCAGCTTCGGCTACGAGGTCCCCTGGCGTCCGTCGATGCTGGTCACCGGGCTCGGCACGGCGCTCGCCGCGCCCGCCGGCGGTCACGCGATCAACCTCGCCGCCATCAGCGCAGCCCTCGCCGCCTCACCGGACGCGGACCCCGACGCACGGCGGCGCTGGGTGGCCGGCGCCTCCACGGGCGTCGCCTACCTCGTGCTCGGCGGGTTCTCCGCGGCCTTCGCGACGCTCGTCCTCCTCGCTCCGGACGCGGTGATCCCCGCCGTCGCGGGCCTCGCGCTGCTCGGCGCGTTCGGCGCCGCCGTGCAGCAGGCCATCGACGATCCGGGCGAGCGGATCCCGGCCGTCGTGACCCTCCTCGTCGCCGCGTCCGGCGTCGCCCCCTGGGGGATCAGCGCGGCATTCTGGGCGCTGCTTGCAGGACTCCTCGTGCGCGGCGTCCTCCACGCCGGCCGTCGCTGACCGCCCCTCGGCGATGGGCTCGCCCCGTGTCTCGCCATGATTCGTCTCGCCGTGGACTCGTCCGGCGCCAGAACTGCCCCGCCGTGGCAGTTCTGGCGGGTTCGCGGTCGCTTCAACCCACAGAAGGTGCCACGCCGGGGCAGCACCGTCACCCTGAAGGCACCCCACCATCCGGGCCCCACCCGCACACCCACCCACCCCGATCCCCCGGGCGACGGAGGGGCGCGGTCCGCCTCAAGGGGGATGTCCGCCGGCCGGGCGCTCCCTAGCGTGGAGGCATGACCACAGGCCTCCTCGACCTCACCGGCATCGCCAAGAGCTACGGCTCCCGACGCGTGCTCGACGACGTCTCCTTCCGGGTCGCCCCCGGCCGGCTCACCGGTTTCGTCGGCGGCAACGGCGCGGGCAAGACCACCACCATGCGGATCATCCTCGGCGTGCTCGCCGCCGACGGCGGGACGGTCGCGCTCGACGGCCGGCCGGTCACCACCGGCGACCGCCGCCGCTTCGGGTACATGCCCGAGGAGCGCGGCCTCTACCCGAAGATGAAGGTCCTGGAGCAGGTCGTCTACCTGGCGCGACTCCACGGCTTCGGCAAGATCGAGGCGACCGACCGGGCGACCGCGCTGCTGACGGAGCTCGGCCTCGGCGAGCGCCTCGACGACAAGATCGAGTCGCTCTCCCTGGGAAACCAGCAGCGCGCCCAGATCGCCGCGGCCCTCGTCCACGACCCGGAGGTCCTGATCCTGGACGAGCCCTTCTCGGGCCTTGACCCCCTCGCGGTCGACGTGGTCGCCGGCGTGCTGCAGACCCGCGCGGCACAAGGATCGTCGATCCTGTTCTCCTCGCACCAGCTCGACGTCGTCGAGCGCCTCTGCGACGACCTCGTGATCATCGCCGGCGGCACCGTGCGAGCGGCCGGATCCCGCGAGGAGCTCCGCGCGCAGCATTCCACCCTCCGCTACGAGCTGGCCACGGCGGGCGACGCCGGATGGCTCCGGACCGAGCCGGGCGTCACCGTCGTCGACTTCGAACGCGGGAACGCCGTGTTCGACGCCGACTCCCCCGAGACGGCGCAGCGGATCCTGCGCAGCGCGCTCGACCAGGGCGCCGTGCGCGCCTTCGCCCCGCAGCAACCCTCTCTCGCCCAGATCTTCAAGGAGGTCATCCAGTGACCGTTTCGTCCCCGACCGCACGGCGGTCCTCCGGCTCGATGAGCGCGGGCGGCGCCATCTGGCTCGTCGCGGAGCGCGAGATCTCGTCGAAGCTCCGCAGCAAGGCGTTCCTGATCTCCACCGGCATCCTGCTGCTGATCGCCCTCGCCGGCGTGCTGATCGGCGGCTTCACCAGCAAGGCGCCCTCCCAGACCGCGATCGCGGTGACGAGCGAGACGGCGGCGGCCGTTCAGGGCAACGAGAGCCTCAAGCCCACGCAGGCGGCCGACGCCGCGGAGGCCGAGAAGCTCGTCCGCGACGGCACCGTGGAGGCCGCCATCGTGCCGAGCTCGGACCCCACCTTCGGATACAAGGTGGTGGCGCTGGAGAACGCGCCGAACTCGCTCGTGATGTCCCTCGCGAAGACGCCTCAGGTCGAGATCCTCGAACCGTCCAAGACCAACGCGGCCCTGCGCTACTTCATCGCCATCGGGTTCGGCGTCGTGTTCCTCATGGCCGCATCGACGTTCGGCGGCACGATCGCGCAGAGCGTCGTCGAGGAGAAGCAGACGCGCGTCGTCGAGCTCCTCATCTCGGCGATCCCGACCAGGGCGCTGCTGGCCGGGAAGGTGATCGGCAACACGATCCTGGCGATGGCCCAGATCCTCGCCCTCGCCGCGATAGCCGTGGTCGGGCTCATGGTCACCGGGCAGAACGCCCTGCTCAGCGGGATCGGGGCTCCCATCCTGTGGTTCGCGATCTTCTTCCTGTTCGGGTTCATCCTGCTGGCCTCGCTGTTCGCCGCGGCCGCCGCGATGGTCTCCCGGCAGGAGGACATCGGCTCCACCACGATGCCGATCACGATGCTCGTGATGGCGCCGTACGTGCTGGTGATCGTCTTCAACGACAACCCGCTGGTGATGGCGATCATGTCGTACGTGCCGTTCTCAGCGCCGGTCGGGATGCCGATGCGCCTGTTCCTCGGCGACGCGCAGTGGTGGGAGCCGCTGCTGTCGCTGCTGATCCTGATCGCCTCGTGCATCGCGGCGATCGCGATCGCCGCGAAGATCTACGAGAACTCCCTGCTGCGCATGGGGGCGCGCGTCACGCTGGCGGAGGCGCTGCGCGGCTGAGCCGCAGCGCACCAGCGTGACACGCGGATGCCGCGACCGGGTTGCCGGTCGCGGCATCCGTCATTCGGGCCGGGAGCGAAGGCGCCGCAGCGCCCAGCGCCCGAGGAGGAGCACGACGACGAGCCCGAGCGCGCACATGCCCACCACCCCGTCGCTGGTCTCCAGGAACCCGGTGAGGAACGGGTGCGCGGCCTGCGTCGCCGCGTCGAACTCCCAGTACACGTCACTGCCGCGGACGGACGCCCCGTGCGCATGCCTGATGCCGTCGAGGTCGTGCGCGAGCGAGGGCCGCACCAGGCCGTTCAGCAGCACCCCGACGCCGAGCGGGCCGACGAAGCAGGCGAAGAAGCCGATGTCCGACCGGTCGAGACGACGGAGACGCCCTGCGCGCGCGGGCCGGGTGCGCTCGATCATCGTCACACCCCTCCCCTGCCGCACCCGCCGCATGCCGTCGGATCGATCCGACGGCCCATGGAACCATGCGAAGCCGGTGGCCGAGTAATCCTGCGACGCATTTCGCGATCGGGAATATGCATGCGCATGAATCGGTTGACGGTGGGGACGCGGACGAAGAGGTCCGGAGGAAACGAACGAACCGAAAGGCCGTACCCGCAATGAGCACTCCCGTCCTCGACCGCACCGCCCCCACCGAGCACCCCGTCCTCGACGTCCTCGCCGATCGCTGGAGCCCCCGCGCCTTCGACCCGCAGACGCCGATCGACGAGTCCAAGCTCGCCTCCGCGCTCGAGGCCGCTCGCTGGTCGCCGTCCGCCAACAACTCCCAGCCCTGGCGCTTCGTCGTCGCCCGTCGCGGCACCGAGCTGCACGACGGCATCCAGGCCGCCCTCATGGGCTTCAACCAGGCGTGGGCCGGGAACGCCGCCGTGCTGATCGTCGCGATCGCCGAGACCGCGAACGCGGAGGGCGCGCCCTACACGCACGCCGCCTACGACCTCGGCCAGGCCGTCGCGCACTTCTCGGTGCAGGCCCACCACGACGGTCTCGTCGTGCACCAGATGGCCGGATTCGTGCCCGACCAGATCCGCCAGCTCGTCGATCTCGACGAGCGCTTCGCCCCCACGACCGTGATCGCCGTCGGCGACCTCGGCGACGCCGCGGCCCTCCTCCCCGAGGCACTTCAGGAGCGCGAGGCCGCTCCTCGCGTCCGCCGCGCGCTCGACGAGACGATCGTCGCCAGCGCCTGATTCGACCACCCGAGCCCCCGGTCGCCCCGTCGGCCGGGGGCTCGGGCGTTCCCCGGGGACCCGTGTCGGTACCGTGTCCGCATGGGGGAACATGAACGGAGCCTGCGCGCTCCCACACCACAGCAGACGAACAGCGCTATCCGCCGGGGACGAAGCGACCTCGGCGCTGCGACCCTGGTGACGCTCTTCCTCACCGCCACCATGGGGTTCCTCTGGCTGAGTCTCTTCGACGCCGACAGCCGCGTCTTCGATCTCCCCCATCGACTCACCCTGTTCGGCGAACAGATCGGCCTCGTCGTCGGATCGGACCCGCCCCCCGAGTCGACGCCCGCCCCGGCCCCGGCACCGACGTCCGCACCGACGCCGGCCCCCGCCCCCGCCTCTGCGGCGGATCCGAGCATCGCCATCGGGCTCCTCGGCGGGTTCGGCGCCATCGCGATCGCCTCCGTCGTCGCGCTCGGCGGCGCCGTCCGGCAGCTCGAGCTCCTGCGCACGAGTCAGCCCGCCCTCGATCCCGGCCCGCACTCCCCGGTCCGGGCGCGCGAGGTCTCGCCCCCGCTCCGAGACGAGGATCCAGCCCTCGAATGGCTGCGCCGACGGTCCGCCGCACAGGCGGTGACCTTCGTGGAGCTCATGCTGCCCCTGCTCTCGGCGGCTTTCGCGTTGATCACCACCGCTTCCCTCGCCCTTGCCGGCCTTCAGGTGCTCTCCATCGCCGCCGGTCTCCTCACCGGCTTCCTGATCATCGAGTCGATCCGCTTCCTCATGGCTCTCGTCTCGCTCCAGCAACTGCAACTGGAGCCGATCCCCGAGCAGATAGCCGACAGGCTGAACCGGCTGGCCAGCCCCTCTGTTCTGCGCACGATCACCCTGTTCGCCCGGCGTCTGCTCGGTATCGCGGCGGTCGGGGCCACCATCGGCGTCTTCACCACCGAGAACGAGGACGGCGACGGGATCGTCGTCGCGCTCGTCATGGTCGGCCTCGCCGGGATCGCCATGGCGGCCGCCGGAGCGGCACGTGAGGCCCTGACGGAGTTCGGGCCGGGGCGATACCTCACCGTGACGATCTTCGCGTTCCTCCCCCTCGCCGTCCTCGGCATCCCCTACGGTTCCGCCGTGGCGTCCCTCGCCTCCTCGACCGGACGGGATGACCTCGGCTGGTGGGGCCTCGGCGTGCTCGCCCTCCTCCTGGTGCTCCTGATCGTCCGCGTGCTCGACGCGGCGGGAATCCCCGCCGCAACGTCCGGTGCGGTGATCCGCCGAGCATCGCTCCTCCCGCCCCCGCCTCGGCGACAGGGAGACAGGGTCGCGGCCTCCCTCGGATTCCTGCTCGCGGTCTCGACTCTGTCCGTCGTCCCCTACGGCTTCTCCCATCCCGCCGGCGCCGTGTCCGGCGCGCTGATCCTCCTCGGCCTCCCGCTCCTCGCCGTCGTCCGATGGTCCCGGTGGGGGTTGCGCCTCCTCGTCAGCGCGGGGGTACTCCTCGTTCTCGCGCTGCTCACCGTCGCCGGGGTGCTGCTGGGCGGGGACACGACCTCGCCGGCGCTGTGGGGCGGCTACGCGATGCTCCTGGCGTGCACGGTCCTCGCCGTGTCCTCCCGGCCGACCCGTTCGGGACTCCTGCTCACCGCCGCGGTCGATGCGGCCATGAGTGCCACCCGACACCGCACCGCAGTTCAGTGGCGTCGTCGGCTCAACCGGGTCGGCGTCGTCGAGGAGTCCGGGAATGAGAGCCCCCGCTACCGTGCGATCACGCAGACCGTCCACGCCGTCCTTCCAGCCCCGACCAGCCGATCCTTCCACCCCCACCTCCTCGACCACCCCCATCCGCCCGGCCGCCCCCATCCGCTCGACCACCCTCATCCGCTCGGCCGCCTCCGTCCGCCCGATGCCGAAGGCCCTCCCCCGATGGAGAGCGGCCCAGCGTTCCCGCCCCTCCGGCAATCCGCGACACCGCCGGAATGACCGCGCCGCTGCGCCCCCGCCCCCTAGGATCGGGGCCCATGGGTATGCCTCGGAGGGTGAAGAGCGTCGAGCAGTCGATCGCCGAGACGCAGGAGGAACGTCGGTCGCTCCGGCGCTCGCTGCGCACGGGCGATCTGGCCGTCATGGGGGTGGCGGTCGCCGTGGGGGCGGGGATCTTCTCCGTCGGGGCGGAGGCGTCCGCGCATCATGCGGGCCCCGCCGTGATCGTGTCGTTCCTGATCGCCGCGACCGTCTGCGGGCTCGCGATCCTCTGCTACGCCGAGTTCGCGTCGTCCATCCCGGTCGCCGGGTCCGCCTACACGTTCACCTACTCCACGCTCGGGGAGTTCCTCGCCTGGATCATCGGGTGGGACCTGATCCTCGAGATGCTGATGGCCTCGGCGGTGATCGCCAAGTACTGGGGCGTCTACCTCGGCACCTCGGTGTCCCTGTTCGACCTCGAGATCCCGATGACCATCCCGATCGGCCCGCTGTCGTTCGACTGGGGGCCCGTGGTGATCGTGGCGATCTTCTCGCTGCTCCTCGCGCTCGGCACGCGGCTGTCGAGCCGGGTCAACGCGGTGTTCACGATCATCAAGGTCGCGATCGTGCTGTTCGTCATCGTCGTCGGCTTCTTCTTCCTGAACCCGGCGAACTTCTCCCCCTTCGTCCCGCCGGCACGGCCCGGCCCCGCCGCCGACAGCGCGTGGACGCAGTCACTCTTCTCGTTCATGACCGGGGCTTCGCCCTCGGTCTACGGCGTGTTCGGGATCCTCAGCGGCGCGGCGCTCGTGTTCTTCGCCTTCATCGGCTTCGACGTCGTCGCGACCAGCGCCGAGGAGGCGAAGGACCCCAAGCGGACCGTGCCGCGAGGCATCCTGCTGGGTCTCGCCATCGTGACCGTGCTGTACGTGCTGGTCACGATCGTCATCACCGGGATGGTCTCCTACACCGAGCTCGCGAAACTGGAGGCGCCGTCGCTGGCGAGCGCGTTCGAGCTCGTCGGGGCGACCTGGGCCGCGCAGGTGATCTCGATCGGCAGTCTCGTCGGCCTCACGACCGTCGTGATGGTGCTGCTCCTCGGCCTCGCCCGCGTCGTGTTCGCGATGAGCCGGGACGGGCTGCTCCCCCGCGGGCTGAGCGTGACCGACCCGAAGCGCGGGACCCCGGTGCGGATCCAGCTGATCGTCGGCGTCATCATCGCGATCATCGCCGGCTTCACCGACGTCCAGGTACTCGGCGACATGATCAACATCGGGACGCTCTCGGCGTTCGTGCTGGTCTGCATCGGCGTGCCGATCCTCCGTCGCACACGCCCCGACCTGCAGCGCCCGTTCATGGTGCCGTTCTCGCCGTGGCTCCCCTGGATCGCGGCGCTCGCCTGCTTCTGGCTCATGCTCAACCTCAGCACCGAGACCTGGCTGCGGTTCGCCATCTGGCTCGCCCTCGGGCTGATCGTGTACTTCGGATATTCACGACGGCACTCGATCATCGGTCAGGAGCTCGCCGCCGACATGAAGTCCGGGGCCCGCACTCTCGGCGATCCCGGCCGCTGAGCGGGGGTTCTCCAGCCCGTGTCCCGCTAGGGGGCCCCGTGTCCCACTTCTGGGGGGCCGTGTCCCACTTCTGGCGGGCCGTGTCCCACTTCTGGCGGCCTGTGTCCCACTTTCGGTGGCCTATAGGCCCTCAATCCAACAGAAAGTGGGACACGGGCCACGGAAAGTGGGACACAAGGCTCGGACCCGAGGCGAGGCCGGACCCCGACCCCGGCTCTCAGTCCAACAGCTCGGCCTCGATGACCACATCGCCCTCCGGCGCGGGGCCCGTGCTGGTGAGGACGAGCCCCGATCCGTCCACGGACACGTCGACCCGCACGACGTCGCCGTCCCGCACCGTGCCGGACAGCAGCGCGGTGGCCAGGCGGTTCTGCACCTCGGTCTGGATGAGGCGACGCAGCGGACGCGCACCGAACACCGGGTCGTACCCGCGCTCGGCCAGCCACGACCGCGCATCCGGGGTGACCGCCAGCGTGAGCCGCCGGTCGCGCAGCCGCTTCTGCAGCTGGTCGACGGCGAGCTCGACGATCTGCGCCAGGTCGTCCTCGCTCAGCGCCTGGAACATCACGATGTCGTCGAGCCGGTTGAGGAACTCCGGACGGAACGACTGCCGCACGAGCGCCATCACCGCGTCCCGCTTGTCGTCGGGCGACATCGTCGGGTCGATCAGGATCGGCGAGCCGATGTTGCTGGTGAGGATCAGGATGACGTTCGTGAAGTCGACCGTCCGCCCCTGGCCGTCGGTGAGGCGCCCGTCGTCGAGCACCTGCAGCAGCACGTCGAACACCTCGGGGTGCGCCTTCTCCACCTCGTCCAGCAGGACGACGCCGTACGGACGGCGGCGCACCGCCTCGGTGAGCTGACCGCCCTGCTCGTAGCCGACGTACCCGGGAGGGGCCCCGACCAGCCGTGACACGGAGTGCTTCTCCCCGTACTCGGACATGTCGATGCGCACCATGGCGTGCTCGTCGTCGAAGAGGAACTCCGCCAGCGCCTTGGCCAGTTCCGTCTTGCCGACACCGGTGGGGCCCAGGAAGAGGAAGGATCCGGTGGGCCGCCCGGGGTCGCTGATCCCGGCGCGGGAGCGGCGGACGGCGTCGGAGACGGCCTTCACCGCCTCCTTCTGCCCGATGAGTCGTCGGCCGAGCTCGCTCTCCAGGTGCAGCAGCTTCTCGGTCTCGCCCTGCATCAGGCGCCCGACGGGGATTCCCGTCCAGGCGGAGATGACACTGGCGATGTCCTCCTCGGTGACCTGGTCGCCGACCATCCGCTCCTCGTCGCCCTCGGCGCGCTCGGCATCGTGCAGCTCGCGCTCCAGCGCGGGGATCTCGGCGTAGAGGAGGCGCGAGGCCTTCTCCAGGTTCCCCTCGCGCTGCGCGCGCTCCGCCTCGATCCGCGCCGCGTCGAGACGGGTCTTCAGATCGCCCACCCGGTTCAGCGTCGAACGCTCCTGCTCCCAGCGCGCCTGCAGCTCATCGAGGCGGGCCTGCTCGGAGGCGAGGTCGTCGCGGAGCTTCGCAAGGCGCTCCTTCGACGCGGCGTCCTTCTCCCTCTTCAGCGCCAGCTCCTCCAGCTTCAGCCGATCGACGTGACGGCGCAGCTCATCGATCTCGAGCGGGGCCGAGTCGATCTCCATCCGAAGCCGGGAGGCCGCCTCGTCGATCAGGTCGATCGCCTTGTCCGGCAGCTGACGGCTCGGGATGTAGCGGTGGGAGAGCCCGGCCGCGGCGACCAGCGCCCCGTCCGAGATCGCCACCTTGTGGTGCGCCTCGTAGCGCTCCTTGAGACCGCGGAGGATCGCGATCGTGTCCTCGACGCTCGGCTCGCCGACGTAGACCTGCTGGAACCGGCGCTCCAGCGCCGCGTCCTTCTCGATGAACTCCCGGTACTCGTTGAGCGTCGTGGCGCCGATCAGCCGCAGCTCGCCTCGGGCGAGCATGGGCTTGAGCATGTTGGAGGCCGCGACAGACCCCTCGCCGCCGCCTGCGCCCATGAGCACGTGCAGCTCGTCGATGAAGGTGATGACCTGGCCGTCGGACTCGGTGATCTCCTTGAGCACGCTCTTCAGCCGCTCCTCGAACTGCCCGCGGTACATGGCGCCCGCCACGAGAGCGGAGATGTCCAGCGCGACGAGCTCCTTGCCCTTCAGCGACTCGGCGACGTCGCCGGCGACGATGCGCTGCGCCAGCCCCTCGACGACCGCCGTCTTGCCGACGCCGGGCTCGCCGATCAGCACCGGGTTGTTCTTGGTGCGACGTGTGAGCACCTGGCTCACCCGCCGGATCTCGCCGTCCCGGCCGATCACGGGGTCGAGCTTGCCCTGCCTCGCTCGATCGGTCAGGTTGATGCCGAACTGCTCGAGGGCGCTCTGCTGGTCTTCATTCGCGGGCGTGGTCATCCGTCCTCCTGGTCTCTCCTTCTGATCCTGCGTGGATCGATCCCGATCCAAACTTGAGTTCTGTTGGCTCAAGTTTATCAGGAGGGCTGATCGAGCGCCAGGGCGGAACCGCACACCGGCACGGTTTCCTCGCCCGGCGCCGTGGGTCGGTTTTGTCGGCCCGATCCAACTTTGAAGGACCGATCCGGACATACGGTCCGACCAGGGTGCATCCATCCGACAAACGCGCTGCTGGGCCGGCCCCGCCAACCCCGTCGGCGCATTCCAACCGCGAAGGATCCATCCAACCTTGAAGGCTTGATCCAACTTTGAAGGACCGATCCGCGGGAATGATCCGACCAAAGTGCATCCATCCGACCGCGTGAGTGCACGCCTCGCCGGACTGACCCCCGGCAACTCGATCCAGTTCCGAAGGACCGATCCAACTTTGAAGGACCGATCCGGACATACGGTTCGATCAGGGTGCATCCATCCGACAAACGCGCACCCGCACCCCGCCCCAGGCCGCGACCCCGACCCCGACCGAGACCTGAGCCCGCCTCGCTCAGATCACTGGCCCTCGGAGCTCGCCGGACCCCGGAGCGTCGCCACGGCGTCCCACAGGGCGGCAGCGACATCCTGCTTGGCCCCCACGGCCTCGGCGACGATCGTCCCGTCGGGTCCCACGATCTCGACGGCGTTGTCCGCGCGCTCGAACCCGTGCTCGGCATCGGCGAGATTGACGGCGAGGAGGTCAGCGCCCTTGCGCTCCCGCTTGCGGCGCGCCCGCACGCGACGCGCCGCCGGGTCGGTCAGCGTCTCGGCCGCGAACCCGACGAGCACCTGCCGCGCGGGCGCCGACCCCGCGGCCCGGGATGCGGCGAGCGCCGCGAGCACGTCCTCGTTCTCGACCAGCTCGATCCGCTCCAGCCGGCCGCCCTCCTTGGTCAGCTTCTGATCCGAAGCCGTCGCGGGCCGGTAGTCGGCCACGGCGGCGGCCATCACCACCACGTCCGACACTTCCGCCTCCTCCTTCATCGCGGCGCCGAGCTCCGCGGCGGTGCCGACGGGCCGGATGCGGATACGAGGATGGAGCGCCGCGGTCAGCACGTCGGCGCCGACGTTCGCGGCGACCAGCACGACATCCGCCCCGCGGTCCGCGGCCTCATGAGCCACTGCGACGCCCTGGCGACCGCTCGACCGGTTCCCGAGGAAGCGCACCGGATCGATCGGCTCCCGCGTACCGCCCGCCGAGACGGCGACCCGCAGTCCCGCGAGATCCTGCGGGGCGACGACCGCGAGCGCACGCTCGACGATGCTCTCCGGCTCGCTCATCCGGCCCGGTCCGCTGTCCCCGCCGGCGAGCTCTCCGTCCTCCGGTCCGACGATCACGACGCCGCGTGCGCGGAGAGTCGCGATGTTGGCCTGCGTGGCCGGATGACGCCACATCTCCGCGTGCATCGCCGGGGCGATCACGACCGGGGCCTCGGTGGCCAGGAGCGTCGTGCCGAGGAGGTTGTCCGCGATACCGGCCGCCATCCGCGCGATCGTGTTCGCCGTCGCCGGCGCGACGATCACCAGGTCAGCGCCCTGCCCGAGCGCGACATGCCGCACGCGAGCCACATCGTCGTGGACGCTGGTCGTGACGGGGTGGCGGCTGATCGCCTCCCAGGTCGGCGCGCCGACGAAGCGCAGCGCGTCCTCGGTCGGGACCACGGTGACAGCGTGCCCCGCCTTGACCAGCAGGCGCACCGCCTGGACCGTCTTGTATGCGGCGATGCCTCCGGAGACTCCCACGACGATGTCCACCCCTCGATTCTGCCCGACGGCCGCCCGCATCGGCGCTCCGGGATCCGACCCGCTCGCGCCGGCCGTCGTCCCTGCCGCCTTCTTCCGCCGCTTCCGTCGCCGCTGCCTCCGGTCGCCGTCCCATCGCCGCTGCTCTCGTCTCCGGCCCCGTCTCCCCCGCACCCGCCTCCCGCGCGGGCGGCCCGAGGCATCGCGCCCGACCTAGACTTGCCGGCGTGTGCACTGTTGTCATCGAGGTCGGCGCAGGAGGCTCGTCGCGGCTGCTCGCGGTCCGGGACGAGGATCCGATGCGGGAGTGGGACGCGCTCGGCCCGTGGTGGCCCGAGCAGCATCCCCGCGTGATCGGGATCCGCGATCGACGGGCCGGCGGCGCCTGGCTCGCGGCCGACCCCGAGACCCGACGCCTGGCCGTCCTCCTGAATCGTGCCGACGTTCTGGGCCTCCCCGAGGATCAGGTGCTCTCCCGCGGCGGGATCGTGCTCGAATCCGTCGCTGGTCGCTCTCCGTCGACGGCGGACGGCGCCCTCCGCACGCACGGCTTCAACCTGCTGGAGGTCACGCCGACCGGCGCGCGCGTGCTGTCCTGGGACGGCTCGACGCTACGCGAGACCGCGGTCCCGCCCGGCGTCCACATGATCGCGCACGACGACCTGGACGATCCCGACACCGCGCGGATCGCCCGCTGGCTCCCCGCGTTCCGCGAGCGGGTCGGCGGGGATGCCCCGTGGCCGGGAGCCTGGCTGGACCTCCTCGCCGAGACCGCCGAGCTCGACCCCGCGGATGATCGCGCGATCATCCGCGACAACCGTCCGCACGGCTACCCGACGCAGTCGCTGCTCTTCTGCCTCGCCGACGTCTCCTCCGACGGCATCGAGATCCGCGACGAGACCCTGCCCCGCCCCGGCCACTGGCTCTCCTGATCCGGCCTTAGGGCTCCCCGCCCGGGCGGGCCTCGCCTCCTGCGCCCGCTTTCTGCGGCCACCCTCTGTGCCCGCCTTCTTGGGCCCGCCTTCTTTATGCCCCGAGGTGGCAGTTCTTGTGGGTTCAGGACCCTCTCAACCCACAAGAACTGCCACGCCGGGGCTTCTCCGACGGGCATGCTGCGATCCAACGAGGGAACCCTGTCACCCCGTCGGATCAAGAACACCCTGTCGGACCGATTCGGCTGAATCGTCCGACAGATGTGCAAACGTCCTGCAACACGCCAACCGCTGCACCTCACCCACCCACCCTCAGGCGAGGACGGGCTCCATCTCGGCCGCCAGGCAGCTGAAAGTGGCCCGGTACGCCGTGGGGTTCGTGCCGAGCACGCGGGCGAAGTTCTGCCGCAGCACGGCAGCCGACCCGAATCCGCACTCCTCGGCGATCCGGTCGACGCCCAGGTCGGTCCCCTCCAGCAGCCGTTGCGCGTGGATCACACGCTGACGGGTGAGCCAGGCCGCGGGCGACATGCCGTGCTCGGCCTTGAACCGCCGGGCGAACGTGCGCGGCGACATGTGCGCGTGGGCGGCGAGGCGCTCGACCGAGAGGTCGCCGCGCAGATTGTCCATCGCCCATTCGGTGAGCTCGGCAAGAGACGCGCCGGTGACGACGGGGATCGGGCGGTCGATGTACTGCGCCTGGCCTCCATCGCGCTGCGGCGGCACCACCATCCGTCGCGCGACCTTGTTCGTCAGCTCCGCGCCGAGCTCGATCCGCAGCAGCGACAGGCACGCATCGATCCCCGCCGCCGTCCCCGCGCTGGTGATGAACCGTCCATCGTGCACGAACAGCACATCGGGGTCGACCTCGATCTGCGGATACATGCGCGCGAGCACGTCGGCGTACATCCAGTGCGTGGTGACCTTCCGCCCGTCGAGGACGCCCGCCGCCGCCAGCGCGAAGACGCCGCTGCACTCGCTGATCATCCAGGCGCCGCGCGCGGCCGCCCCCTGGATCGCCGCGATCAGCCGCGGATCGACCGCCACCCAGCTCTCCTGCGGGAAGGGACAGACGACCACGACGTCCGCCTCCGCGACGAACGAGAGGTCGCCGACCCCGCCCACCGTGAAGCCCAGCTTCGATGGCACGTCACCCGCGTCGGCGGACACGACCCGGAAGTCGAAGTTCGGAACGCCGTCGTCGGTGCGGTCCAGTCCGAAGACCTCGCAGGCGATGCCGAACTCGAAGGGTGAGAACCCCGGCTGGATGATGCATGCGATGGTCTTCATCGACACCCCTGTCCGCCATTCCTCGCGGCGGGCGAGGTTGGCACTTTTCCTGCGAACACTGTCCATCCTGCCACTCGTGGCGGAATCAGCGCAACCGTAGCGTTTCTGCCATGTTCATCGTCATCCTCATCGCCGCCGTCGCGATCTGGGGCGGGGTCGCGACCATCGTCGAACTCCGCCGAGACGGCCACCGTGCCATCCCGACCGACTGGGCCCGGCTGCCCGGCGACCCCGCCGGGCGCGGTCAGCGCCGCAGAACCCGCTCGTAGACCTCGATCATCGCCGCCGTCCGGGAGGACTGCCGGAACATCGCGGCGACCTCCGGATCCGGCGCCGGAGCCGTCCCGTTCGCGATGTCGTCCGCCGCGACGCGCAGGGTCCGGGCGAGCGCCGCGATCCTGGCCTCCTCGGAGCCCTCGGCGTCCGGCACCGCCCACAGCCCGCCGCGGAGCTCTCCCGCGATGTCGGGATCGCTCACGACGGTCGGCGTGCCCAGCGTCGCGGCCTCGAACGGGGTCATCCCCTGGGTCTCGAAGCCGATCGAGGTCTGCACGACCGCATCGGCGTCCGCCATCCTCGCGAGCACCCCGGCGTACGGCAGACGGCCGAGGAAGCGGATGCCCGGCCGCACGGCGCGGGCGGCGATCCGCTCGGCGGCACGGAGCTGCCCTCCCCCGCCGACGATCTGCACCTCCGCATCCACATCGGAGGCGACGACCGCCTCCAGGAACGGGAGCAGACGCTTCTCCGGGCTCATCCGGCCCAGCCAGACGAACCGTGGGCGACCGGGCGACCGCTCCGCCGGCGCGGCCGAGAGCACCTCCGCGAGCACGTCGTCGTCGATGCCGTTCCAGACCACGTCGACGGGACGGAACACCCCGTGCTCCTCCAGACGCCGCGCGAAGTGCCCCGACGGGGCGGTCACCGCGAGCGACTCGGCGGCGATCCCGCGGAGATAGCCCCAGCCCCCGCCGTCGGCCGGCTGATCCCCGATGCCCCGTAGCGCCCTGCGCCGCCAGGAGTTGAGTGCGGCGAGCACGGGACGGTGCAGCGGCGTGACCGCGGCGATGCCCACGTCCACCCGGTTGTGCATCGTGTGCACGGCGGGGATCCCGTGCCGGTGCGCGAAACGATGCCCGATGAACGCGCCCCAGAAGTCGGCCTGCACGTGCACCAGGTCCACGGGCGGCCTCGATGCGAGCGCCCGGTCGAGGAGGCGGTCGGCCCGGCGGCCCGGCCACGTCATCGCGTACTCGCGATCGAGCGTGATCGGCAGGGACGGCAGATCCAGATACGCGGGATCGGCGGGCTCCGTCCTCCGGAGCTCCGCGAGCCGCGGACCGTGCATCCGCGGGGCGACGACCGTGACCGTGTGCCCGGCGCGCTCCAGGTACCGCCGTTGCAGGCGCATCGACACCTGCGCGCCGCCGAGGGACTCGAGGTGCTGATCGCCGAAGAAGACGATGTGCACGGCTACTCCGGCAGTGGTTCGCCGCGGTACAGCGCCTCGAACGTGTCGAGGGTGCGGTTGATGTCGTGCACCGCGACGCCGGCGAGCGACGCCTTCTGCATGCTCTCGTACTGGGCAGGATCGGCGGTGAGGACGTCGGTGAGACGCGCAGCGACCGCCTCGACGTCTCCGGGCGGGAAGAGGTAGCCGTTCTCACCGTCGTGGACCAGGTGCGGCAGGGCCACCGCGTCGGCGGCGACCACGGGCAGGGCCGAGGCCATCGCCTCCATCGTCGCGATCGACTGCAGCTCGGCGATCGAGGCGATCGCGAAGACCGAGGCCCGCGAGTACAGGGCGCGCAGCTGCGCGTCCGGGATGCGGCCGTGGAAGACGACCCGGTCATCGATGCCCAGCTCGCGGGTCAGGTTCTCGAGGTTCTTGCGCTGGTCTCCGCCGCCCACGACATCGAACGAGACGTCGAGCGCGGGGTCGAGCAGGGTGATCGCGCGGAGGATCACGTCGATCTGCTTCTCAGCCGTCAGCCGGCCGACGAAGATGATGCGGTTCTTCTCCCGCGGGCCGACCACCGGATCGTAGTTGGAGCGGTCGATGCCGCAGCTGATCGGGATGACCGCGCCGACGTCGATCGTGCGCTCCAGGAAGTCCGCGGCCTTGCGGGTCGGCGTCGTCACCGCCCGGGTGAGGGCGAACGTACGCTCGGCGTCGTCCCAGGCGAGCTTGACGATCAGCCGGTCCAGGAACGCCGGGAGGGCGGTGTGGTCGAGGATGTTCTCGGCCATCACGTGGTTGGTGGCGATCACGGGGATGCCCCGCTTCGCCGCGATCCGGGAGAGCCCGCGACCGATCACGATGTGCGACTGGATGTGGACGACGTCGGGGCGGACCTCGTCGAGCACCTTCCGGGCGTAGTGCTTCGAACGCCAGGGCCAGACGAAGCGCAGCCAGTCGTGCGGGGCCCAGCGCACCGACGGCAGCCGGTGCAGGGTCATGGCCTCGCCCTCGATGACCTCGGTGCGGGCGCGGGCGGTGCGGTACACCTGGTTCGGCGCCATGACGTGCACGTCGTGTCCGCGCTGGACGAGGCCGGCGGCCAGACGCTCGGCGAAGCGCGCCGCGCCGTTGATGTCCGGCGAGAACGTGTCGCAGCCGATGAGGATGGTCAGCGGCTCGGTGGGGACGGCCCGGGAGCCGGATTCGGCCGCGGTCGGATGGTCGTCGGGAGAAGTCACGTGTGCTGCCTTTTCTTGGCCTCGGACAGGGGTTGTCGCCGGGGTCGGGCGCTGGCCACTCTACCCGAGCACGTCCGGACGTCCACGGTGCCGCTCCGGCTCGCGGGGTCTCGCCTCGCGGGGTCTCGCGCGGCGACCGGTCGGCGCATTCCCAAGATCCCCCGATAGCGTGTGGCCATGCGCCTGACCGCCGACGCCGACCCCGCCAGCTGGATCCCCGTGACCGGATCCCTCGGGTTCAAGGGGCGCCGCCATCGCAAGGCCGCGATCCGGATGCTCCTTGGGCAGACCAACGCGCTGACCGGAGCCGAGGCGAGGCCCGGATCAGGCTTCGCCGCCTGGGCGATGAGCCAGGCCGCCCCGTTCCTCATGCGCAAGGCCGACGGCCGTGTGCTCGTGTGGACCTGGAAGGCGGATCCCGAGCTGATCGTGGCGATGGCGTCGGCGCAGGAGCTCACGCCGCAGGTCCGCACGGCCCGCGCGATGATGCCGATGGAGTACGACGACACCGAGGACTTCCGCAATCCGTACCTCGGCGCGGGCGAGAAGCTCGTGGTGGCCATCCCGCCGTCCCCGCAGACGCCGCCGTTCGCCACCTACACCTGGGACACCGGCACGCACCTGGTCACCCTGCAGGCCGTATGCGCGGACCGCGAGCGTTTCGGCACGGTGATCGGCGCGGTCGACGATCTGGCGCGCACCCTGCGCACCGCCGACGACCTCACCGTCGGCGAGTCCGGCACGGTCCTCCGCCTCCCGCCGGCGTAGTCCCGGGGGCCGGCGGGCCGCTCTGACCGCGAGACTGCATCTGCGTTCCGAGACTGCGCGAAATTCGCGCTGTTTCGAGACGCAGATGCAGTCTCGGCGGCCGGGTGCGCGGGGCGGGCCCGGGTCAGCTTCGGCGGTACTCGACGAGCACGACTCCCGATTCGAAGGCCTCGGCGCCCGTCCTGGTGAACGCCGCCGGCGCGTAGCCGCGCGGGCCGAACAGGCGCACGCCGTCGCCGAAGAGCACCGGGTTGACCTTCAGCACGAGGTGATCGATCTCATCGGCGAGGGATGCTGCCAGCGCTCCCCCTCCGCAGAGCCAGATCCCGGCGCCCGCCTCCGACTTGAGCTCTCGCACGACCTGAACGGCGTCGCGATCGGTGAACTCGACGCCGTCCGCCGGATCAGGGGAACGGCTCGTGAGGACGACCTGGCGAAGATGCCGGTAGGGGCTCGAGACTCCGAAGGGCAGCCCGACCGCATACGTGTTCCACCCCATCAGCACGGTGTCGAACATGCGCCCGTCGGGCACGACGCCGTACATCTCGGCGGCGTGGGACGCGACGGTGTCGGAGTAGCGCTCGTTGATCGCCGACATGTGGTCGCCCTCCGCGAGGAAGGCGTCGAACTCGCCGCCGGGTCCGGCGATGAAGCCGTCGAGACTGACGGCGACGTAGTAGGTGAGCTCTCGCATCGGATCTCCAATCACAACAGGTGCAGTGATTGGAGACTACAACAGGTGCAGTGGTCGCGCTAGTCTGAACGCATGGCGAAGAACGATGCGCGTCGGCGGATGCTGGCCGATGCCGGGATCGCGGTCCTGGCGCGGGAGGGATCCAGGGGGTTGACCCATCGCGCGATCGACGAGGAGGCGAATGCGCCGATCGGGACGGCGTCGAACTACTTCCGCTCGCGCGAGGCGCTGATCTCCGGCGTGTTCGAGCGCATCGGAGAACGACTCGCGCCGACGCCGGAGGACCTCGCCGCGCGCGCCGACCGCCCGCCGAGCAGAGCGCTCTTCGCCGACTACCTCCGCGACATCGTGCGCCGGCTCACCACGGAGCGCGACGTCACGCTCGCCCTCTTCGAGCTGCGGCTGGAGTCCGCCCGCCGCCCGGAGCTCGCAGCATCACTGTCGTCCTGGCTGCGCTCCGGGTTCGACGGCGACGTCGCCTTCAACGAGGCCGCGGGGCTTCCCGGGGGGCGCGCGGAGATCGCGCTCTTCCACTACGCGGTCGACGGCCTGCTCCTCGACCGACTCACGTCTCCGATCGATCCGGACACCTCGACGGACGATGTCGTCGAGTCCCTCGTTGCAGGCCTCCTCCCACCCTCACCCTGACCCGGGCATCCCTTCCTTCTCCCCTCCGCCTGCCTAAGCAGGCTGGAGGTGCACCCTGCGCGGGCTCGTTCCTGCCCTGGCCCGGCCCGTTTCTGCCCCGCCGTGGCACTTTCTGCGGGTTGAGGACATGCTCAACCCACAAGATGTGCCACGGCGGGGCAGAACTTGCGCACGGCAACGCACCGCGGCCCACCACCGCGCAGGGCCTCCGCCCGACGGGTCAGATGTTCACGTCGCCGGCGAGGTTGACCGCGATCCCCATCCCGGCGAGCATCGCGGCCTTCGCCACCAAGGCCTTGTCCGCGGTCTCCGCGTCCGGCGCGTAGACGAGCTGGGCGTGGTTGGCCTTGTGACGCGCCATGAACTGGTCGCGCGTCTGCCCGTGCAGCACCACGTGCGCGATCGGCCACTCGGGGTTGGTCGCCTCCTTGCGCCGACGCGTCTCCTCCTCGGAGAGCTCCACGACCGACCCGCGGAAGAGATCGGCCTGGAGGATCCCGTCGGCGATGAAGACCCGCGAAAGCACGATCTCCCCCGGCTTGGAGACGCCGTTGATCGTCGCGCCCCCCGCCGGGAAGAACACATGCCCCTGGCGCCAGCCCTCGGCGTTCTGCCATCCGCCCAGGTGCGAGCCGGGAACGGACCCGGAGATCTCGTAGACCCAGACGAACCGGCCGTCGACCTCCTCGCCCCAGCGCACGTCGTGCAGCGTGTTGTCGGGCTCAAGCCCCATCGCGCGCCACACGCGGTCGGTCACCAACGCGTCCAGCGCGACCCCCTCGTCCGCCTCGTTGAAGTGCGGGAAGGCGTGGCCCTCGTGCAGGATCCGCGCGCCGTCGCGCGAGGTCACCGGCGGACGGTCGGTGGAGTTGAGCAGCCCCTCGGCGAGGTCAGACGCCGGGACCAGGTCCTTCAGCCCCTGCTGATACTGGATGCCGACCGCATCGAGACCGAAGTCGTCGGCGATGCGCAGCGCGGCGATGTACATCTTCAGCTGCCACTGCACCTGCTCGCGCGTGAGCTCGGTCGTCGCATCCTGCCCGTAGCGGAAGGTCATCCCCCGCCCGATCAGCCAGTCGTAGGCGGCGTCGGCGTCGGCGTCGGTCACCGTCAGCATCTCGGCGTACAGCGCGGACTGCGAGAGCCGCTCCTTGTAGATGCCCGTGGCGTTGAGCAGCTCGTCGTCGAAGATCGCGTTGTACATCCCCATGCAGCCCTCGTCGAAGACGCCGATGATCGCCTTGTCGGCGAGGATCTGCGCGGCGAGCGCCTCGCCGAGCTGCTTCTCGGGCGAGTCGGGGAGCGCGGGGAGCGCACGAACGTGCGAGGCGTCGTGCGTGATGACGCCGGTGCTGGTCCACTCGGCCAGCCCCGCACGGAACCAGTCGTCCGTGAAGTCGACCGACCAGATCGTCGAATAGGGCGTCCCCATCTTCGTCAGCCCGGCGTTCAGGCCGAGGAGACCGACCAGACCGGGCCAGTCCGGCGCGAAGTTCGCGGTCGTGAGGATCGGGCCCCGGTGCGTGCGGAGACCGGCGAGGACGTGGTGGGAGTACTGCCAGTTGGCCGTCGCGACCACGAGCGGCGCGTCCTCGGGGATGTCCTTGAACACCTCCATGCCCATGCGCTGGCTGGAGATGTAGCCGTGCCCGGTCTCGGGATCGACGCCGAACGGGCGCACCACGCTCCAGCCGAGATCCGCGAACGCCGCGGTGACGGCCGCCTCGGTCGCCGCCTGCACCGCCCATCCCGCCACGTTGGCCGACTCCCGCAGGTCGCCGGAGGTGATGAGGTAGGCCGTCTTCGGCGCGGAAGCAGGGCGCACGGTCGGCGCGGGGAATGCATAGGTCATGGAAACCTCCGGTTGATGGATGGAGCGGGTCGCGTCAGTGCGCACGGTGTCTTCGGCGCGCACAGTGTCAGGGGATGGCGGCGACATGGGACTCCCCGGCGCGGAGGCGGACCCCCCGCGCGATCACGGCATCGTCCAGCCGCAGCTCGGCGAGGTCGAGGGCGCCGCCCTCCAGGTGGAGCACGAGGCCGCGGTCGTCGATCTCCACGCGGCCCCAGCCCGTCCCCGTGGTGAACAGGCTCCGGAACGCCTCCCGCCCGGCGCCCTCCCCGGACGCGGATCCGGATGCGGGCGCGGATCCGGACGCGGGCGCGGGCGCAGGTGCGAAGGACAGCGTCCTGGTCGGCGCATCCCACTGCGCCCCGCTCGCGGCGAGGAGCAGCGCCCAGGAGGCGAGCGAGCGGGCGTAGTGGTTGCCGCACTCGATCTCGTTCCAGGGATTGCGGTGGACCCCGTCGTAGCGGGCGCGCAGGGTGCTCTCGACCCGCAGGGCGTCCTCGGTGCGACCGGCGAAGAGCAGGGTCGCTGCCACCTGGTGCTCGACGCCCGTCCACACCTCGTCGGAGTAGACGAACGGGATCGCCGGGCGTCCGCCCTCGGGCCAGGAGGCGAGCAGCAGCCCGCCCTCGTCGTTCACCGCGTAGACGCGCTGGGTGCTCTCGTGCGCCGAGAGGTCCTCCCGGTGGTTGTGCTCCACGATCGCGGCGAGCGCCGCATCGACGTGCGCGGGGGGAAGGATGTGCCCGAGGCCGCCGAGGAACGCGTGGAACTGGCCGAGCAGCTGGTCCGAGAGCACGCCGTCGCCGTACTGGTAGCGGTGGGCGTCCACCTCCTCGATCACCTGCCGGTAGTACGAGCCGTTCCAGAGCACGCCGTCGATCGCCGCGGCGACGTGATCCGCACGCGCGCCCCACGACCGCGCCCTGGCCTCGTCCCCGAGGTGCGCGGCCATGCGCGCTCCCGCCCGGAGCGCGGCGAGGTACATCCCGTTGGCCAGCGGATCGATCCCGTGGAACTCGATGTCGTAGGTGTTGTGCAGCTCACCGTCGAGCAGCCCGTCGCCGTCGCGGTCCCATTCCCGGGCCGCGTACTCCAGTGTGCGGACGGCCGCCGGCCACAGCTCGCGCAGGAAGTCGTCGTCGCCGGAGAAGCGCCACTCGCGGTGCAGCCGCAGGAACGTGCCGAGCTGTCCGTCCACGGCGGGACCGATGTACCACGCGGGGGATCCGAAAAGGCGGTTGCCGCGGAACCGCTGCGCGCCGGCGTCGTCGGTCTCCAACAGGTACTCCGCCCGTCGCGCGCTGCGCTCCAGCGAGGGGAACAGCCAGGCCACCGTCTGCGCGTAGGACCACACGTGCGTGCAGGTCCCCTCGCAGGATCCGCCGTGGTCGAAGGACCCCTCCCAGGCGGCGAAGACCGGGCCATCCCCGAGCTCGGGGGTCGGCGACTCCAGCACGAAACAGGTGGTGGAGCGGACGGCGGCGATGTTCGCCCCGACCGCGTCGGCGATCACAGGGTCCAGCGTCCCGCCGTAGAGCGCGTCGACGAACGCGTCGGTCGCGCTCTCCAGCTCGGGCAGGCTGGCGTGCAGATGGGCGCCGGCCGCCCACGCGTCCGGCCAGAGGGACGCGTAGCGGTTCCGTACGATCTCGTCGCCGCGGGGGTCGTCGAGGATGATGTGGCCGAACCATCCACGTCGGCGGTTCGGGAAGCTCCAGGACAGGACGAACTCGAAGTCCCTCGACTCCCCCGACGCGAGCGTGTGCACGATCCCGAGGGAGCCCGTGCGCACACGGGGGAGCTTGGCGAGCATCTCCTCCTCCGTGAGCGCGGGGGCGTCGGGGTCGGCGTCCCGCTCCGCGAACAGGCCGCGCGGTCTGTCCTCGAGGGTCAGCCGCGGCTCGGGGTCGAGCCGGCCGTCGGCGGTCAGGTCGTCCCAGAACAGGCGGGCGCCGTCGGGCCAGTAGCTCGTGACCCACTGCGGCTTGACGGTGGTCGACCGATCGCCGGTCGTGAGGCTCAGCGTCCCGTACCCCGGGTCGTCCTCGGGGAGATCGATGCCGAAGTCGAGGCCCCGGACGTCGCCCTCCTCCCGCCAGCGCACGCTCTGCGTCGCCCGCATCCCCCACGGCGCGTCGGGGCCGGGCGTCCCGCGACCGGCCGTGTGCGAGACGCTGCCGACGACGGTGACGGCGACCGGCACCCAGCCGGGGTTGGTCACGCGGTAGCGCAGCACGGCCGCGGGGATTCCCGAGGCGTCGGCGTCCAGCGGGACGAGCGGGGTGAAGGCGTGCAGGGAGACCTCGACGGGGAGCACGGCGTCCGCGAAGTCCACGTCCACGACGGGGTACTCGCCGTGCATGGTCGCCGCATCCAGCCGCGGGAGCCCGGCGAGATCGTCGAAGGAGTACCCGGCGTCCCAGTCGCGCCGGCCCGTGACCCTGGCCTCCAGGACGCGGGTCACCGCCGTCCCGTCCTCGGGAGCCGCGTGGATCGCGAAGAACGTGCGGGGGTTCGCGCGGCCCTTGTCCGGGAGGTTCTCGAGCTCCCAGTCGCGGAGCTCTCCCCTGGCGCCGATCGACACGGTGCCGGTGCCGATCCCGCCCAGCGGGAAGGCCGCCCGCTCGGCGGTGTGCGGGATGGGTCGTGCGCGACGGCTCACGATCGGTCCTCCTTCATCGTCGTTCCGGTCGCGCTCGTCGTCGTTCTCGCCCGCTGCTCGGCGGCGAGCTCGTGCACGACGTCCTTGGACCCGGCGTAGAGCCGCACGTAGCGGTCGAAGATCACGTCGTACCGTGCCGTCGCCTCCGGATCGGGCACGATCCGCTCGGCGACCGGGTTCCAGTCGCCGATGTCCGGCGCGCGGCCCGTCGCCGCGGCGCCGGCGGCGAGGAACGCGGCGCCGTAGCTCGCGCCGATGGTCGTCTCGGGGACCTCCTGGGTCAGACCGGTCGCATCCGACACGACCTGCATCCACAGCCGCCCCTGCGTGCCCCCGCCGACCGCGACGATCCGGCGGATGTCGGCGCCGGCCGCGCGCATGGTCTCGACGTTGTGGCGGACCGCGAGCGCCGTCGCCTCGAGGGCCGCGCGGTAGAGGTCGCCGCGTCCGTGCGACAGCGTGAGCCCGGCGATCACGCCGCGGGCGTCCGGATCCTGGATCGGCGTCCGCTCCCCCGCGAAGTAGGGCAGCATCAGCAGCCCGCGGGCGCCGGGGCCTGAGGCCTCCGCCTCGGCCAGGAGCTCGGGATAGTCGGTCGCCGTGAGGTCTCGGAGCCACGCGGTGAGCGCCCCGGAGGTCGCCAGTCCTCCGGCGAGGCTCCGCGTCCCGGCGAACGCCCCTGCCGTCGTCCACATCGACGGCGTGCGGAGGGTCTCGGCGACCGTGGCGACGAGGAACATGGTGGTCCCGTACATCAGCATGAGGTCGCCGAGGCCGTGCGCACCCGCGCTGACCGCCTCCGTCCACGCGTCGACGCTCCCCGTGATCACGGGGGTTCCCACGGGGATGCCCGTGGCCGCGGAGGCTTCGGCGGTCACAGTGCCCGCGATCTCTCCCGCCCATCGCAGCGCGGGCTGCTCGACCGAGGACGCGTAGCGCTGCCACCAGGCGGCGTGCCAGCACTCGCCCTCGATGTCGTAGAGCGGCGAGACCTGGCTCGCGGACTGGTGGTCGAGCACGTAGGCGCCGGTGAGCCGGCGGACGAGCCAGGACGCGGGCATGTACAGCCGGCGGGCCCGCGCCCACTCCTGCGGCTCCTCCTCCCGCACCCAGGCGATCTTCGCCCCGGCGGCCTGCGAGGTGAGCACCGATCCCCCCACCCGCGTGATCGCCTCCAGGCCGAGCTCCTCGGTCATCCGGGCGATCTGTGCCGTGGCGCGCGTGTCGACGCCGTAGAGGATCGCAGGACGGACGGGCGCATCGTCCTCGTCGGCGAGCAGCACGCAGGGTCCCATGCCGCTGACGCCGACCGCGACGATATCGATCTCATCGATACCGTCGCCCTCCTCGCCCGATCGCACGGCGGCTCCCGCGGCGAGGAGGTCGCGGGAGATCGAGACGAACTCGTCCCACCACACCGCCGCGTCCATCTCGACCCATCCGGCATGCGGGCGGCTCACCTCATGGGCACGCACGGCCTGCGCGAGGATCGCGCCGCTCTCGTCCACCAGCACGCCCTTGCTGCTGGACGTTCCGATGTCGACGCCGATGGTGCACCGCACGCGCATCCTCCTCGATCGCTGAGAGACCACTCCACCGTGGACGGCGATCACTCTACGCGAAATCGATTTCAAGAGCAATGCACCCCGGTCGCCGGAGGTGGCGGCCACCGGTTTCAGCGACCGAAGAAACTCGCGATCCCGCGACATGGCCACCGGTCGGTCGATGTGTTGGTCTTCCCCAAGGTGCCGGACAGCGGAATAGTGATATCAGGACCTGTCTGAGTGCTGCGAGGGGCGGACGGTGAAACGATATCTGTGGAGGCGAGCGCTGGGAGTGGCCGCTGTCGCCCTGGTCCCGGCCGGCCTGCTGGTGTACATGCTCGCCAAGATCTTCGACTGGACTTCGTTGGGCACGGGGGTCGGAATGGCGATCACGTGGGCCCCGGCAGCGTTCATCGCCCTGGGTTTCCTGGTGCGCGCGCTCCTCTCCGGAGGGTCTCACGAGCGGGAGGACCTGGAAGACGTCGGCGAGCCCATCAATGACCTGTATCTGGGGCGGACCAGTTCCCCGCCGGTCGCGAGGTCGGCCGACGAGTACTCCGCATTCCCGCCACCGAACGACGTCGGCCCGTAGCGCGAGGCGCGAGCACCAAGGGCCCGCCGTTGTCGCCCTCGAGACAGCATCGTCCTCCACAGGATCGGTTTCACGGAGCTTCTCCACCGATCCTGAAACCACGTCATTCCGCCGCGAAAACCCGTGACATCCTCGGTGCAACGACGCAGGATGGGGGAATGGGCATGAGCGATCCGCAGGTGTGGACGATCATCGGGGTGTTCGCCGCGGCCGTGCTCGGGGGGATGACGCTCATCACCACGCAGTTCAGCCGCGTGCTGCGCGCGGAGATCTCGGGGGTGAACGCTCGCATCGACGCACTCGGTGCCCAGGTCGACGGCCGGATCGAGATCCTCGGCATTCAGGTCAACAGCAGGATAGACATCCTCGGCACCCAGGTCAGCGGGCAGATCGAAGGACTGCAGGGCCAGCTGACCGGGCTGCAGGGCCAGGTCGAGGGACTGCAGGGTCAGGTCAGCAGCATCGACACGCGATTGACCGGCGTCGAGGGCACCGTCGACGAAATCGGCTCTCGCCTGACCCGCGTCGAAGGCAAGGTCGACGACATCGACACCCGCCTGATCCGGGTCGAAGGGAAGACCGACGACATCGACACCCGCCTGATCCGGGTCGAAGGGAAGACCAACGACATCGACACCCGCCTGATCCGCGTCGAGGACACGGTCGCGGGGTTCGACCAGGGCGCCGCGGGCCTCGCCACGAGACCCCGCCGACCCGCCTGAACAATCAGCCGCCACCGGCCGGAGAATGCCGGCCGGAGCGCGGACCGCCGGCTATCGGGAGACGCTCGCGGGCAGCAGTTCGTTGCGGAGCACCACGGTCCTTGCGGGCTGATCGTCGCCGCTGATCCGGTCCAGGAGCATCCTTGCGGCCATGACGCCCATGTGGCGTGCGGGCAGTCGCACGACCGTGACGAGGCTGGGCGAGAGGGTGGTGAACGGGAGCGAGCCGATCACGGCGACACCAACCAGGGGCGGGGTGAGACCGCGCTCGGTGAGCACCTGGATCGCGCCGACCCCGATGAGGTTGTTCCCGGCGACCACGGCGTCGGGGGGTTCCGGGAGCGCGAGCAGCTCCTCCATCACCTCGCGACCGCCGTCGACGCGGAACGAGGAGAACCGGAGCAGCCCCTCCGATGGCAGGTCATGCGCCGCGAGCGCGCGACGCCACCCCTCGGCACGCTCCGCGGCGGTCTCGATGTGCTCCGGGCCGGCGATATGGGCGATGCGTCGATAGCCGCTCTCGATGAGGTTCTCCGTCGCCGAGAGCCCGGCATCGCGGTTGGCCATGACCACCCCGTCGATGTCGTGACCGGTGCTCCGGTCCACGGCGACGACCGGCCTGCCCGTGCCGAGCAGCTCATCGAGGTTCGTGCGGTCCGACGCCGCGGCGACGATCACGCCGGACATGTGCTCGGCGATCGCGATCCGCAGGTACGTGGACTCCTTCTCCACCTGCGCATCCGAGTTGCACAGCACGACCGAGTAGCCCGCCTCCGAGGCGACGTCCTCCACTCCCCGCGCCATCTCGGTGAAGTAGGGGTTCTCGATGTCGGGGATGACGAGCGCGATGACCTCGGAGCTCTGCCTCCGGAGCGTCCGCGCCGTGCGATTGGGCGTGAAGTTCAGCTGCTCGGCGGCCTGGCGCACCGCGGCGACCTTCGCGACGGAGACGCCGACGCCGTTGAACACCCGCGACACCGTGGCAGGCGACACACCCGCCATCCGCGCCACGTCGTAGATCGTCGCCATGTCCCCGCCTCACCGGCGCTCATGCGCCGTCAGGACACCCTATCGCGTTGAAATCGATTGCAAAAGAGGAGCGGGAGCCGCTACAGTGGCCGGACGAGCGGGTCGTCGATCCGCGCCGGCGCGCTGCCGGAAAGAACCCCGACACGAGGACGTGGACGCCCGACATGAGCATTCCCCCTTCCGACCTCTCCTCCCTCGCCGCCCTTCGTCCCGTGCAGACGCGATCGATCTCCCCCGAGAACTTCGACGGGTCCGTCGGTGGCGGCGGTCGCGCGACGGAGGGCACCGGCGCGGACTGCGCCCGGGATCTCGGGCCCGGCTGGAAGATCTCCCCCAGCGTCGACGTCAAGGCCGGCGAGACCCTGGATCTCGCGGCCATCGACGGTGCGGGCAAGATCACGCACATCTGGATCACGACCCACACCGACAACTGGCGCACCCTCATCCTCCGCGCCTACTGGGACGGCGCGGCCGAGCCCGCGGTGGAGGTGCCCTATGGCGACTTCTTCTGCAACGGCTGGGGCGTGTTCGCGCAGGTCACCTCGCAGACGATCGCCGCGAACCCGCACGGCGGCTTCAACTCCTACTGGCCCATGCCGTTCCGCACCGGCGCCCGCCTGACCCTGGAGAACACCTCGACCGTGGACGTGCGCGTCTACTACCAGATCACCTACGAGGTGGGCGGCGATCACGCGGCGGACGGCTACTTCCACGCCCAGTGGCGCCGGTCGAACCCGCTCGAGGAGCTCGTCCCGCACACGATCCTGGAGGGGATCGAGGGTCAGGGCCAGTACGTCGGCACCTACATCGCCTGGGGCGTGAACTCCAACGGCTGGTGGGGCGAGGGGGAGATCAAGTTCTACCTCGACGACGACACCGACTACCCGACCATCTGCGGCACCGGCACGGAGGACTACTTCGGCGGGGCGTGGAACTTCGACGTCCCCGGCGAGGGCTATACGGCCTTCTCCACCCCGTACCTCGGGATGCCGCAGGTGATCCGCCCCGACGGCCTGTACGTCTCGCAGCAGCGCTTCGGCATGTACCGCTGGCATCTGCTCGACCCGATCCACTTCCGCACCGGTCTGCCCAAGGTGGACATCCAGGCGCTCGGGTGGCGCAGCGGGTGGCGCTACCTGCCGCTCCGCGACGACATCGCCTCGACCGCGATGTTCTACCTCGACCGACCGACCGCCCGCCGGCCGAAGAGCCCGTCGGCGGACGACATGGAGGTGCACCTAGGCACCGCCCCCGTGCCCGACATCGGAGCGACGCCGCCGCGCGAGCCCCGAAGCTGAGCCGCGGCCGGCGCTCCGCCCCCCTCGGAGACCCGGTCGCCCCGTGCGCACCCCGCGCACGGGAGGAGGAGCGGATCGCGGGCATTCGCCCGATCCGCTCCTCCTCCGTCTTTCACGTCTCTCAGGCGAAGACGCGTGCGCGCCCCCGGAGCAGCACCCGGTCCACGGCGAAGGCTCCGGCGCCCGTGAAGGCGAGCGCCAGCGCCCCGGCCCCGAGCACCGCGACGAACTCGTATCCGCCCTCGCCGACCCAGAGGCCGGCGGAGAGGTGCACGAGGACGATCGCGCCGATCATGTCGATCGCGAGCAGCGCGGCGACCGGACGGGTGAGCAGGCCGAGGATGAGCAGGATCCCGCCGATCAGCTCGAGGAAGGCGATCCCCGGACCGACGATCTCGGGCAGCGGCGCGCCCATCCCGGCGAAGGCCTGGACGGTCCCCGGGATCGTGAACTCGAAGACCTTCTGCGCGCCATGAGCGGCGAAGACCGCGCCGACGACGACGCGGAGGATGAGCAGGCCGAACGACGTGGTGGGTCGCCCGGTGGTGGTGTTCGTCATGAGGACCGTCTCCTTCGTGGCAGGACACCGCGCCGGGCGCGGCTCGGGAGCGGACGCCCCGGGCCGCTACCGTACGAAAAGGATCTTTTGATTTTTCTGAACGCGGTCCGAATATGACGCTCGACGCGAGTACGGGGGATGGACGATGAAGAGGAATGCCATAGACCGGCGCGCGCTGTGGCGGGACCGCGCCTACGCCACGTCGTCCCGCCACAGCGCCCAGAGCCGCGCATAGACCCCGCCGGTCGCGACCAGCTCCTCGTGCGAGCCCAGCTCGACGATCCGGCCGCCCTCCACGACCGCGATCCGATCCGCGTCATAGGCCGTGTAGAGCCGATGGGCGATGCCGATCACGGTGCGGCCCTGCACGGTCGCGGCGAGCGCTGCCTCCAGATCACGCGCGGCGCTCGGATCCATCGCCGAGGTGGCCTCGTCGAGGATGATCGTGTGCGGGTCCGCGAGCAGCACACGCGCGAGCGCGAGCTGCTGCTCCTGTGCCCCGGTGAGCGGGTGCCCGCCGGAGCCGACGGCCGTGTGCCATCCGTCCTCCAGCCCGTCCACCCATCCCGCGGCTCCGATCCTGACGAGCGCGTCCCGCACATCCGGCTCCGGCGCATCGATGCGCCCGAGCCTGACGTTCTCCAGCACGGTCGCCGCGAAGACATGGCTCTCCTGCGCGACGAGCAGCACGTGGCCGCGGCGCTGCGCGAGGGGGATGGCGGCGGCGTCGGCCCCGCCGACGGTCGCGCGTCCCGACGTCGGCCGGTCGATCCCGGCGAGCAGCCGGGCCAGGGTCGACTTGCCGGCACCGGACGAGCCGACGATCGCGAGGCGCTCCCCCGGCACGATCCGCAGCGACACGTCATGCACGACCTCGTGCCCGGTCCGGTACGCGAAGCTCACCCCGCGCAGCTCGACCTCCGTGGACGAGGGAGCGGGAGTGGGCGCAGGATTCGGCGCGGGGGTCGCCGCCTGGCCGGTCGGGCGGTCGACGGCCTCGGCCACGCCGAGGATCCGCGCGAAGGAGACGACGCTGCGCTGCAACTCGTCGGTCCAGTCGATGAGCGACTCCAGCGGCGCGACCAGGGCTGCGGCGTACAGGGTCACGGTCACGACCGTGCCGACGCTGACATCGCCGTGCACCGTCAGCCAGCCGCCCCAGGCCAGCGACGAGAAGACCGGGATCGCGAACGCGAGGTTCGACCACGGCAGCATCGTCTGCCGCAGGCGGATCCGACCGACCGCGGCCGCCCAGTGCGCGGCGAGCGCTGCGCCCATCGACCGCTGCCTGGCGTCCTGGAGCCCGAGCGCCTCGATCGTCCTGGAGCCGTTCGCGGTCTCGTCGAGGGAGGCGAAGACCGGACCGAAGCTGTCCCCCAGCCGCTGGTAGACCTCGGGCGCGCGCCTCATGTACCAGCGCATCATGACGACCAGCAGGGGAAGGGCCAGGAGGTACACCGGGGTGATGAGCGGCGATGCGACGACCGCGGCGACGATCGTGAGCAGGACCGTGAGGCCGGAGATCAGGTACCCCGGCAGCGCCCAGCGCACCGTCTCGGCGACGGTGTTGATGTCCTGCGTCGTCCGGGTCACCAGCTCGCCGGTGCCCGCCGCCTCGACGACGCCCATCGGCACGGCCAAGGCGTCGGAGAGGAACGCGAGGCGGAGCGTGGCGAACACGTCCTCGCCGAGCCGCCACGCGCTCCGCGCCGCGGCCAGCACGAACAGGCTCTGTGCGATGACGCCGCCGAGCATGACGGCGCCGTAGAGCGCGACCTCGGCGACGTCGGCACCGGCGTTCAGACGGTCCAGCAGGAGGCCGATGAGCCGTGGCGGGATGAGCGATGCGCCCGCGGCCGCGCCGTTCAGCACGATCACCAGCAGGAACCGGGAACGGTGCGCGCGCCAGATCGCGCGGAGCTCCGCGCGCACCCTCGCCGCACTCGCCCGCGGCAGCGTCCGATCGGTCATGCCACGCCCTCCGCCCTCAGCACGATCCTGCGATAGCCGAGGTCCCGGCCGACGAGCTCCTCATGCGTCCCCTCGGCACGGACCCCGGTCTCGTCCACGACGACGACCCGGTCCGCGCCGCCGAGCACGAGCGGACTGGTCGTGAGGATGACCGTGGTCGCCCCGGCACGGTGCGCGCGGATCCCCTGCGCCATGCGCTCCTCGGTCGCCGCGTCGACCGCCGACGTGGGATCGTGCAGCACCAGGATCGGCGCATCGGCGAGCAACGCGCGCGCCGCGCCCAGCCGCTGCCGCTGCCCACCGGAGAACTCGACGCCCCGCTCCCCCACCAGGGCGTCGAGGCCCTCCTCCAAGGGCTCGAGGATGTCGTCGCCGGCCGCCGCGGTCACCGCGCGGAGGATCTCCTCATCCGCGTGCGCCCGCCACGGGTCGAGGAGCTCTCGCAGCGTGCCGCTGAACAGGAACGGCACCGGATCCGAGACCACGACGCGATCGCGCACGTCCCGAAGGGCCAGTGCCGCCATCGGCCTGCCGTGCAGCAGCACCGCGTCGGGGCCGTCCGATTCCAGGCGCGCGAGCCGGTCCACGAGCGCCCCGGCCTCCTGCGAGTCCGTCACGACGACCGCCAGCAGCTCGTGCTCGTGCACCACGAGACCCATCCGCACATCGTGGAGCACCGGCCCCTCGCCGACGCTGCGCGCCTCGGCCCCCGACGCGGGCCAGAGCGGCTCGACATCGAGCAGCTCGACGATCGCGCGCGCCGCGATCATGCCCCGGACGACCACCCTGATCACCTGGTTGAACAGGGTGACCGGGAGCACGAGGAAGCCCGCGTACCCGTAGAACGCGACCAGCTCCCCGACGCGCAGCTCGCCCCGGGCGACCATCGCCGCCCCGATCCACGTCAGCCCGACGACGAGCACGCCGGAGATGAGGACGCCGAGCGCATCGGCGATCGACACCGGCCAGGCGACCGACTTCTGCGCGTCCCTCGCGCGGTCGGAGCGGACGCGGAACCGGTCGAGGAACCAGTCCTCCCCGCCGATCCCGCGGATCACGCGCAGCCCGCGCACGCTGTCCGTGGCGACGGCGTTCATCTCCCGCGTGGCCTCGCGCGCGACGCTCTGGCGCGACCGCAGCACCCCGACCAGGAAGACCTGCAGCATCGAGAAGGACGGCACGGCGATGATCACGATCAGCCCGAGCAGGACCGAGTCGCGCAGCAGCAGCACCGCGACCGTGATGAAGGACGCGAGCGCCGAGACCAGCGTGCCGACGTTGATCGGGACGAACCCGAACCACCACGCATCGTTGGACGCCATCGTGACGACCGATCCCGAGCCGAGCTTCCGGTCGGCGGCCACCGTGATGCGGGTCGCGGTGTGCACGATCACCTGATCGACGCGCGACACCCCGCGCTCGTAGTTGACGGATCCGGCGCGGTCCCTGAGCCCCTGGATGAGGGAGTGCTGCAGCTGCAGCCACACCACCACGCCCAGCCAGCCCAGGAACGCGCCGTAGTCCCCGGCGACCAGCCCTTCATCGACCGCCCGCCCGATCGCCCACGGCGTGAGCGCGAGTCCGAGGAGCCAGACGACGTCGCAGACGATTCCCTGCAGGACGGTCGTCCACTGCATCCGCACAAGCCACGCGAGGAAGCCCGCCGGGGTGACGCCGACCGGCGGCGCGACATACGGTTCGGGGAGGGTGCGCATCGGTGCGCGTCCTTTCGCTCATGAACACAGGAGGTGTCGTCGGCCCGCTCGGGGGCCGACGACGGGTCCGCCCCCGGAGGGGCGACGGGGTCCGGTGTCACTTGCGCATGGAGAGACCCTACTGCAGGAACGAAATCGATATCAAGAGGTCAGACCAGCCCTCTGATGCGGAACTGCTCCGAGTGGTACACGCTGTTGTTCCCCGTGTTCCACTGGCTCACGCTCAGATGGAGGTCCGAGAGGGTGGAGCCGGGGATGATGTAGCCGCCGTAGAGCTGCGCGACGTGGGAGGAGTCCTCCGCGTTCCACTCGCTGCCGGTCAGCAGCGTGGTCTTGGTCGCCGTGTAGAGGTTGTCCGTCGGGGTGTTCACCACCATCGCATCGATCCGGTAGGCACCGGAGTTGAACCAGGTGAGGATCCACTTCCCGCCGAGCGGGCGCAGGCACATCTCGCCGAACTTCCCGCCGAGCACCTCCGTGGCGGGCTTCCCCCAGCCCCAGGAGCCGTTGGCGAACCCCCACGGCTCGTAGGCGGAGAGCTGGGTCATGCTGCCGGAGGCGACGCGGTAGAGCACGATCCCCTTGTCCCGCTGGAACCCCGTGCCGTAGATGTACACGTAGCCGTCGCTGCCCAGGCCCCAGGTGATGCACTGGAACCGGCCGCCGGCCATGTCCGCGGGGAACTGCACCCCTGTGTGCTGCCAGGTCGCCCCCGAGTCGTCCGACTTCCAGAGCTCGGTCCAGCGCACCGCGCCGAACGCCGGCCCGTTCACGATCGCGTGCAGGTACATCCGCGAGCCCACCGTGATGACGTCGGAGGGGATGACGGTGGTGAAGTAGGCGTCGTGCGGGTAGTACCAGAGCTGGGACGCCGGGCCCTGGGTGTTCGCGCCCGCGCCGGCGGAGCCGTTGAAGACGACGCCCGCGTTCAGGTCCGTGGTCGAGGAGTACAGCGCCACGGGAGAGCGCCAGTCCGTCCCGCCGACGTGATCGGCCCAGGTGTCGCCGAACATGAACAGCAGCCGCCCGTCGGGCGTGCGCGCGGGGATTCCGAGGTCCGTCGCGCCGATGCCGTACTGGACCGGGCTCTGCGTCCCCGCCAGCACCTTCAGGCGCGTCACCGTGAGGGGTGCGGCCGAGGCCGCGGGAGCCGCGAGGGCCGATGCCCCGAAGGCCGCGCCGAGGGCGACGGCGCCCCGCAGCACCGTCCTGCGGGCGACCCGCCCTCCGAGGGGCTTCCTCTGCTCTTCGTTCTGCTCTTCGGACATGTCTTCTCCTGTCATCGACTTCTTCGTGGATCGGATGAGGACGTTCTCCGGGCCTACTTGAGACCCGCCATCTTGATGTTCCCGATGATCTGGCGCTGGAAGATGAGGAACAGGATCACCACGGGCGCGGCCGCCAGCACGGATCCCGCCATCAGCAGGCCCAGCTCCGTGCTGCGCTCGGAGCGGAAGGTCGCGAGGTACTGCTGCAGCACGAACCTGTCCGGCGTCGTGATCGTCATGATCGGCCACACGTAGGAGTTCCAGTAGCCGAGGAACGCGGTGATGCCCATGACGACGAACGGGGGCTTCGAGAGCGGCAGGAAGATCCGCCAGAAGATGCCGAACCGGCCGCAGCCGTCCAGCATCGCCGCCTCCTCCAGGCTCGCGGGGATGTTCAGGTAGAACTGCCGGATGAAGAACACCGATGCGGCGCTCGCCGCTCCCGGGATCACCAGCACGGCCAGCGTGTCCAGCATCGACAGCTTCGTCACGACGATGAAGCTCGTGAGGAGGATCGTCATCCCGGGGATGAACATCGTCGTGATGACCGCGACCCACAGGGTCCGCTTGAACCGGAACTCCAGCCGCGCGAACGCGTAGGCGGCGAGGGAGTTGACGGCGAGGCTCAGGAGGGTGAACAGGACCGCGCCGAGGAACGTCCAGCCGAGGGTGCGCAGGAACGTCGGGTCGGTGAGGATCTGGACGTAGTTCTCCCAGCGCCAGACCTCGGGGAAGAACTGGAAGGGGGTGGAGACCACCTCGGTCTTGGACTTGAACCCGGCGATCACCATCCAGGCCAGGGGGAACAGCGCGGCGAGGATGAACACGGCCCCCGCGAGCGCCTTCGCGATCAGCGTCGCCCAGCCGCCCGCCGTGCGGGGCATCCGGGCGCGGCGCTGCTCCTTGCCCGCGAGCACGATCCTGGTGGTCTCCTGCATCGCGACCATCAGTCGACCAGCCTCTCGGAGTTGACGAACTTGAACACGATCGCCGACACCGAGCCGAGCACCACGAACAGGAGCAGGGCGGCCGCGATCGAGTAGCCCACGTTCACGTCGTTGCGGAAGTGGTTGAAGATGAAGAGGTTCGGGAGGGTCGTCGAGTCGAGCGGCCCGCCCTGGGTCATCACCAGGGGGAGCTCGAACTGCTGGATCGCCGCGACGAAGCCGGTGATCAGCAGGTAGAGGGTCACGTTCTTCATCTGGGGCAGCGTGATGTACCGGGTCTTCTGCCACCAGCCGGCGCCCTCCATCGCGGCGGCCTCGTAGTACTCGGTCGGGATGTCGACCATCGCGGCGACCATGATCAGGGAGGTCAGTCCCATCCCGAGCCAGATGGCGGGGACCGCGACCGCGATGAGCGCCCACGCCGGGTCTCCGATCCAGGCGACGGGGTCCACCCCGAAGACGCCGAGGGCGGCGTTGAGCAGACCACCGGAGTAGTTGTAGATCACGAAGAAGATGATCGACGCGATGACGCCGGAGATGATCGTCGGGATGTAGATGGTCACCTTCAGCGTCGCTGCGAAGCGCTTCGAGACGCTGACCACGAGGCTCGCGAAGAGGAAGGCGAGCAGGAGCATCACCGGAACGGTCATCAGCACGAAGGCGAAGCCGCGCCAGATGGTCGCCAGGAACAACGGGTCGGTGAGGACGTTGACGTAGTTGCGCACGCCGACGAACGCCGGATCCTTGTAGAAGCTCCAGTCCTGGAAGGACAGGAACCCGGCGTACACCGCGGGCCAGGCCACGAAGACCCCCAGCAGCAGCACCACCGGCGCCAGCATCAGATACGCGAGCTTCGTGTCCCGGTACCGCCCATGATCGCGGCGGCGCTCTCGCGGCCGCCCGGTCGTGATCGCTTCAGTCGTCATCGTCTTCCCGTCATCGTCTTCCCGCCATCGCTCCGGCGCGGCCCGGGGGACGCGGCGTGCGCTCCCCGGGCCGCGCGTGCCGTCACTTCTTGGGCGCCTTCGCGGCGAGCCCGTCGCGCTCGATGACCTTCTTGATCGCGTCGTTCGCGGTCTTGATGGCGTCGTCCGGGGAGGCGGCCCCCTTCATCACGGTCTCCATCGCGGTGCCGACGGCGAGCGAGACGTCCCAGGGGTAGGTCGGCTCGGGGATGGCGTTCGGGATGATGTCGTCGACGATCACCTTCGACCACGGGGCCTTCGCCGCGGCCTCGTCGCCGGCGACGGCGTCCAGCACGGACTGCCTGACCGGGACCTTGGTGAACTGGGTCCCGGTGAAGAAGGGGACGAGGTTCTGCGGGTCGCCCGCGAGCGCCCACTCCAGGAAGGCACCCGCGCCCTCGGCGTTCTTCTCATTGGCCTTGGCGTCGATGACCCACTTGAAGTTGCCGAGCGTGGTCGTCCCGCGCCCATTGGCGCCCGGAGCGCTCGGGAAGGCGCCGATCCCGGTCTTGTCGAGCAGGTCGGGGTAGTCGGATCCGATCTCGGACATCATCCACGATCCGGACACCTTGAACGCGACCTTGCCCTCGCCGAAGTCCTTGCCCTCGACATAGGCGCCGAGCGCCTGCTTCGGCATGTAGCCCTTGTCCCACAGCTCCTTGTACTGGGCCATGAGGTCGCGGTAGCCGGCGTCGTCGATGTCCGGCGCCGTCCAGCCGTCGTTGAGGGCCGTGTGGCCTGCGAAGTTGTACTGCTGGCCGACGGTGGACCAGGCGAAGGTCGCGGCGTCCGGCGCGGGAGAGATGCAGTACTGGCCGTCGGCCAGCGTGGGCTGGATCTTGGCGCACGCCTCCATCAGGTCCGACCAGGAGGACGGTCCCTTGTCGGTGCTCACGCCCGCGGCGGACAGGAGGTCCTTGTTCCAGAACAGGACGGACTGGGGCTCGAGGAGCAGCGGATAGGCGTAGTAGGTGCCGTCGATCTCGGAGACGGGCTTGGCGGTGTCGAGGATCTCCTCGAGCTTGGACTTGTCGACGACCTTCCCGAGGTCGTACAGCTGCCCGGCGTTGACGGCGTCCTGGATGCTGCCGGAGAACGTGTAGATGTCGGGGGCCTTGCCCGCGGCCTGGGCGGCCTTCATCTTCTGGTCCCAGGCGTCGGCCGGCACCTCCGTGTCGACGACCGTGACCTTGTCCTGCGATGCGTTGAACTTCTTCACGATGTCGGCGTACCACTCGTTCTCCACCGGCGTGAAGGTGCGGTGCCAGAACTGGATGGTGGTCTTGCCGTCGGCGCCGCCTCCGCCGCTGCCCGCCGCCTCGCCCGGCGTGCCGGATCCGCAGCCGGCGAGCATTCCCACGGCCGTGGCGGCACCGAGCGCGGCGAGCGTCAGCCGTCGGGCCCGTGTTGTCTTCGTCCTCATGAGCTCCTCCTCAGGAACGTGACTCGTCATCGAGTCGATGCTGTGCTCGGCGAACGCCGAGAGTTCGGCCGCGCGCAGGGGGTCGGCGTCGACCGGATTGAGGTCAGGTTAGACGAAATCGATTTCAGATTCAAGCGTTTCTTCGGCATTCGCCGGAGACGGCGGCACGGACGGACGCTCACATCGTCGGGCCGCTCCGCGAGTCACGCGCTCCCTTTACCCTTCGCTTGCGACCCGAGCGCTCCGATAAGAAACCGATTTCATCATGCCCCGATCCACGAGACTGCATCTGCGTCGCGAGACTGCGCGATTTTCCCGCAGTCTCGGAACGCAGTTGCAGTCTCGCGGGAACGAGCGTCGGAGGTCCGGGGCGGGATTGGGGTTCGGGTTCGCGGGCCCGAGCTCGGGTTCGGGGGTCGGGTTCGGAGGGTCCGGGCTCGAGGGTTCGGGTTCTCGGGTTCGAGTTCGCGTGTCCGGGTTCGCGGGTTCGGGCTCGAAGGGACAGACCGGCGGGTCAGCGGTCGGTGTCGTCGGGGTCGCCGGAGGGATCGATCCGCGGATGCCACAGCACCACCTCGGTCGAGCGGCGGATGCGGCGCCCGGAGGGGACGGTGACGACCTGGCCCGACGCCCCTGCGGCGAAGATCCGCACGCCAGGTCGGGTGGCGCGCTCGATGCGCAGCTCCGCCTCGAGTGCGGCGACCTTGCGCCGGAGACGCCTCGCCTCGTCCTCCAGATCGAGCAGCCGGGCGATCGCCGGCAGGCTCATCCCCTCGCTCGAGAGCTGGGCCACTTCGCGCAGCTGCTCGATGTTCCGCGTCGAGTACCGCCGCGACCCGCCGCGCGTACGGCCGGGGACCACGAGCCCGATGCGGTCGTACTGCCGCAGGGTCTGCGGGTGCATGCCCGCGAGCTCCGCGGCGACGGCGATCGCGAACACCGGGGTGTCGGCATCCATCCGTCCGTCGGTCATGGGATCACCGCCCCATCTCCCGCTGCCCCATGCCCCACTGCTCCGTGTCCCACTTTCTGTCGTTCAGACGCGCTGCAACGACAGAAAGTGGGACACGGGGCCGTGAAGGGGATGCGGGGCATGGTCAGCCTCGGGCCTTCGACAGGAGGTCAGCGCGCGGGTTCTCCTTGGGCTCGAGCTCCTGGAAGCGTGCGAGCGCCTCCTTCGCGACCTCGTCGAGATGCGCGGGGACGGCGACCTCGAGCTGGGCGAGCAGGTCGCCCGTGCCCTTCGACGTCGTCACGCCCCGGCCCTTGACCCTCAGCACGCGACCGGACGGGGTGCCGGGGGCGACCTTGAGCTTGACGGGGTCCCCGCCGAGCGTCGGGACCTCGATCGTGGCGCCGAGCACGGCCTCGGTGAAGGTCACCGGGACCGTGATCCGCAGGTTGAGGCCGTCGCGAGTGAACACGGGATGCGGGCGCACCGTGACCGAGATCACGATGTCGCCGCGCTCTCCGCCGTCCGGCGACGGCCGTCCCCGTCCCCGCAGACGGATCTTCTGCCCGTCGGAGACGCCGGCCGGGATCTTCACCTTGAACGGCTTGCCGTCCTCGCCCTGGAGGGTGATCGTGTCGCCCTTCACGGCCGTGGTGAAGTCCAGGGTCGTGCGCGCCGTGACGTCGGCGCCGCGCTGCGGGCCGCCGGCGCCACGGTACCCGCCGGACGGTTGGCCGAAGCGGCCGGACCCGAAGGACCCGCCGCCCTGGTTGAACATCGAGAAGATGTCGTCGAAGTCGGCGGTCTGCCCCCGGCCCCTGTTGAACGCGCTGAACACGTCCTCGAAGCCGGCGTTGTTGCCCTGCCCGCTCGCGGTGAAGCGGGCACCGGAGCCCATCGCCCGGATCTGGTCGTACTCCGCGCGCTGCTCCTTGTCGCTCAGCACCGCGTACGCCTCGCTGACCTCCTTGAAGGTCGCCTCGGCGGCCGCGTCACCCGGGTTGGAGTCCGGATGGTGCTTCCGCGCGAGCTTGCGATAGGTCTTCTTCAGATCGGCCTCGGAGACGTCCTTCGAGACGCCGAGGACCTTGTAGAAGTCCTTGTCGAACCAGTCCTGGCTAGCCATCGATCACCTCACTCCGCGGGGACGGCGACGACGACCTTGGCCGGCCGCAGCTCGACCTCGCCGAGACGGTAGCCCACCTCGACGACCTCGAGGATCGTCGTCTTGTCGACGCCGGGCGTGGGCTGCTGGAAGATCGCCTCGTGCTCCTGCGGATCGAACTCGTCGCCGGCGGCGCCGAAGGCCACCACGCCGAGCTTCTCCACGACGCCGCGCACCTTCTCGGCGATCACGGCGAAGGGTGTGCCCTCCACCAGGTCGCCGTGCTGCTCGGCGCGCGCGAGGTCGTCGAGCACCGGCAGGAGGCCCTTGGCCGCCTCGCCCTTGGCGCGCTCGATCTCCACACCGCGCTGCTCCTCGGTGCGCCGACGGTAGTTGGCGTACTCGGCCTGCAGCCGCTTGAGGTCGTGGACCAGGGCGTTCTCGGCGTCCACCACGGGGTCATCGCCCGCGGCGGCGTCCGCGCTCTGGGCCGCGTTCAGGATGTCGTCGACCGTGAGCTCCTCGCCCGCGGCGCCCTCCCCCTGCGGCGCGGGGCCGGAGACGTTCGTCTCCGACCCCTCGCCCGAACCGTCAGCGGGAACGTCGCCGTTCTCGTCGAAGTCCTTGTCGGCCATCACTTCTTCTTCTCGTCCTCGTCCTCGACGACCTCGGCGTCGACGACGTCCTCTTCAGGAGCCGACGTGCTCTGCTCGCCGCCGTCCGCGGGGGCGGAAGGCGCGGACGCCTCGGCCTGGGACTGGGCGTAGATGGCCTCGCCGAGCTTGGTCTGGGACTGGTTGAGCTTGTCGAACGCGGTCTTCACGGCCTCGTCGTCCTCGCCCGCCAGCGCCGTCTTGAGAGCGTCGACGTCGGCCTTCACCTCGGTCTTGACGTCCTCAGGGAGCTTGTCCTCGTTCTCCGAGATGAGCTTCTCGATCGAGTAGGACAGGGTCTCGGCCTGGTTGCGGACCTCGGCGGACTCACGGCGCTTCTTGTCCTCGGCGGCGTGCTCCTCGGCCTCGCGCACCATGCGCTCGATGTCGTCCTTGGACAGCGACGAGCCGCCCGTGATCGTCATCGACTGCTCCTTGCCGGTGCCCTTGTCCTTGGCGGACACGTGCACGATGCCGTTCGCGTCGATGTCGAAGGTGACCTCGACCTGCGGGATCCCGCGCGGCGCCGGGGCGATGCCGGTGAGCTCGAAGGTGCCCAGCGGCTTGTTGTCGCGGGTGAACTCGCGCTCGCCCTGGAAGACCTGGATCGCCACGGACGGCTGGTTGTCGTCGGCCGTGGTGAAGGTCTCGCTGCGCTTGGTCGGGATGGCCGTGTTGCGCTCGATGAGCTTGGTCATCATGCCGCCCTTGGTCTCGATGCCGAGGCTCAGGGGGGTGACGTCGATGAGGAGGACGTCCTTGCGCTCGCCCTTCAGGACACCGGCCTGGAGCGCGGCACCGACGGCGACGACCTCATCCGGGTTCACGCCCTTGTTGGCCTCCTTGCCGGCCTCGCGCTTGACGAGCTCGGCGACGGCGGGCATACGGGTGGACCCGCCGACGAGCACGACGTGCGCGATGTCGGCGACCTTGATGCCCGCCTCGCGGATGACGTCCTCGAACGGCTTCTTGGTGCGGTCGAGGAGGTCCTTGGTGAGGTCCTCGAACTTCGCGCGGGTGATCGTCTCGGAGAGCGAGACCGGCCCGTTCTCGGTGAGCGAGAGGTAGGGCAGGTTCACGCTGGTCGAGGTCGAGGAGGAGAGCTCCTTCTTGGCCTGCTCCGCGGCCTCCTTCAGCCGCTGCAGCGCGATCTTGTCGCTCGAGACGTCGACGCCGGTGGAGTCCTTGAACTGCTTGATGAAGTAGTCCACGAGACGCTGGTCCCAGTCGTCACCGCCGAGGCGGTTGTCACCGGCCGTGGAGCGCACCTGGATGGTGGAGAAGTCGTCGTCCTTGCCCACCTCGAGGAGGGAGACGTCGAAGGTTCCGCCACCGAGGTCGAAGACGAGGATGAGCTCGTCCTCCTTGCCCTTGTCGAGGCCGTAGGCGAGGGCGGCGGCGGTGGGCTCGTTGATGATGCGCAGGACGTTGAGGCCCGCGATCTCACCGGCCTCCTTCGTGGCCTGGCGCTCGGCGTCGTTGAAGTACGCGGGCACGGTGATGACGGCGTCGGTGACGGTGTCGCCGAGGTAGGACTCGGCGTCGCGCTTCAGCTTCTGGAGGATGCGCGCGGAGATCTCCTGCGGCGTCCACTTCTTGCCGTCGACGTCGAACGTCCAGTCGGTGCCCATGTGGCGCTTGACCGAGGCGATCGTGCGGTCGACGTTGGTGACGGCCTGGCGCTTCGCGGTCTCGCCGACGAGCACCTCCCCGTCCTTGGTGTACGCGACCACCGAGGGGGTGGTGCGGAAGCCCTCGGCGTTGGCGATGACCTTGGGCTCGCCGCCCTCCAGGACGCTGACGACCGAGTTCGTCGTCCCGAGGTCGATACCGACAGCACGTGCCATGTGTTACTCCTTCATGAGGTTGTTCGTAGATTCGGAAGTTCTGGGCTGCGCCTCGGATCCACCCCGTCGCGGGGAAACCTGAGTCGCGATGACTCAAGGATATGCCCCACCCCTCCGCCTGTCAAGAAAGTTGAGGCAGCTCGACTCAAGTTCGAGTGCGGGGGCTGGTGCGGTAGGCCCGGCTGATCAGCGTCCGCCGGGCGGCCCGACGAGGAGGAGCACGACGAAGATCAGGGCGACGAGGAGGAGGATCAACAGCGCAAGGACCCAGGGGCGTCGCAGGAACCAGCGCATCGTCCGGTCGTACCAGGCGCGATCACGCGGGTCCTCGGTCTCCACCAGGCGCCAGGCGCCGTCGAGACGACCCGTGCGATGCAGCCAGATCTCGGCCGGGATCGTCGCATACGGCACGATCGCGCTCGCGATGGCGACGATGGCGACGCCGGGATGCCAGCGCTGGTTGAAGGCGAGGAGCACCGCGGTCGCGCCGTAGGAGAGGAAGACGAATCCGTGGATCCCGCCCGCGATCGTCACGAGGACCGGGGCCGATCCGACCGCCCGGGCGACGAGCGCGCCGATGAGCAGGGTCCAGGTGATCGCCTCGGCGATCGCGAGCACGCGGAAGAGACGGGCGGGTGACGTGAACACGGAGGCTCCTCGGGGATCGACTGCCCCCACCGTACGGCCGGCACCTATGAGCGACCGCCACCGCCCTCCGCCGCGCCCCGTCCGTCCCGCCCGTCCCGCCCGTCCGTCCGTCCGTCGCCCCGTCTACCCCGCCGTCCACCCCGCCGTCCGTCCTGCCCGTCCGTCCGTCATCCCGCCCGTCGCCCCGTCCAAACCTCGCTCCCGTCGCGAAATCTGCCGCCCGCGGGCCGATCCGACGGCAGATTTCGCGACGGGAGGGGACAGCGAGTGAGGCGCAGCGGCTAGGATCGTCGGACACCGGGATGCGCCCGGGGATCCGAGGGAAGGAGCGACCGATGGACATCGTCTTTGTCGCGCCCCTCGCCGACCCCCTTCACTGAGGCCGCCTCCGAACCGAGCGGCCTCCGAAACCCGGAGCTTCCACTCGTGACACCTCTCCCCGCGTCCTCGGACGCGTCCTCCTTCCCGATCCTCCCTTCGACCACCGACCCGAGGCCCAACACCGACCTCGACACCGACACCAGCAGCACCAACGCTGGCCCTGGCCCTGACCTCGGCCCTGACCTCGGCACCGGCACCGGCACCGGCACCGAGGGTCTCGCCTTCGCCGATGTGGAGCTCGCGGCGGAGGGGCAGCGCTGGTCGACCTGGCCGGCGACGACCCCGACCGAACGCGGCCCCGAGCCGCGACCCGACTGGGTGGTGACCTCGGCCGGAGCGATCGACACCGAGCTCGGCATCCTCAAGAGCGGCAAGGAGGCCGACGTCTTCCTCCTCGAACGCGCCGTCCCCGGGGACCCCTCCCAGCGCTCGCTCCTCGCGGCCAAGCGCTACCGGAGCTCCGAGCACAGGAGCTTCCACCGCTCCGCCGTCTACACCGAGGGGCGCAGGACCCGGAACTCCCGCGACGCGCGGGCGATGGCGAGGAAGAGCACCCACGGACGCGAGGTCGCCGCCGCGCAGTGGTCGTTCGCCGAGTTCGCCGCCCTCCGCCGGATGTGGGAGCTCGGAGCGCCCGTCCCCTATCCCGTGCAGGTGAGCGGGACGGAGGTGCTCATGGAGTTCGTCGGCGACGCCACGGGCGCAGCGCCCCGACTCGCCCAGGTCCGGCACGATCCGGAGATGCTCGCGGACTGCTTCGCGCAGGTGGTCGAGATCATGCGGATCTTCGCCCGCGCCGGACTCGCCCACGGCGACCTCTCGCCGTACAACCTGCTCGTCCACCACGGACGCGTGGTGGTGATCGACCTGCCCCAGATCGTCGACACCGTCGCGAACCCCCAGGGTCTGGACCTGCTGCACCGGGACTGCGTGAACGTGTGCGACTGGTTCGGCAGACACCGGGTCGACTGCGACGCCGAGGAGCTCTTCGCAGAGCTCGTCGCCGAGGCCTTCGGCTGATCGCCCGACCTCAGGCCGACCTCAGGCCGTGAGCGCGTCGAGCAGCCGGTCGAGTGGCCCCGGCAGCTCGTCCGGCTGCAGGGCGGCGATCACGTCGGCCGCGAAACGGACCTTGCGCCCGCTCGCCGTCCCCGCGAAGCGGTGCAGCTGCGCGTCGAGGGGACGGTCGCGCTGCGCCGGCTGCCCCTGGAAGACGCGGAAGAGCGCCAGCTCGGATCGGTCGCGCAGGGTCCGCAGCACGAGCTCGGCGCCGGCCGCGCGGATCGCCTCGTCCTCCAGATCGCGGTCGCAGCCGAAGAAGCCGATCGCCTCCAGCGCCGCCTCCTCTCCCCGATCGCCCGACCCGGGAGAGGGGTCTCGGCCGACCGCGGCGAGCGCGCCGAGGACGTAGCGCCGCTCCGCCGTGTCGTAGAGGCCGAGGACGGGGCGCCCGGAGAGCCGCGGAGATTCGAGCGCGCTCCGGAGGTTCGTGATCCCGCCGAGCACGATCCGTTCCGCCTCGACGACGACTCCGCGCACGCGCGCGGCGGCATCGAGCGCGCGGCGGTCGCTCTCCCCCTCCACCAGCACGACCGCGGACATGCCCCGACGCTATCGCGCCCGTCTCGAGGATGTCAGGCCCAAGGACGTCAGGCCCAAGGACGTCAGGCGCGAGGGAGCAGCTCCGCCTCGACGGGACGCGCCGCCGGGCCCGGGATCCGCTCCCGGACGGGGGCGTCCACCGCCCCTCGCTGCCGGAGGCGGCGCGGCGAGGGAAGGCCCTCCCGGGAGAGGGCGATGCGGAGCGTGCCGGCGTCGGCGAACCCGGAGTGCCGTGCGATCTGATCCAGCGACAGCAGATCGTCGTAGCCGGGATCCTTGAGCATCGACAGCGCCAGCTGGACCCGCGCCTGGCGGAGCGATGCCCGAGGCGTGGCACCGCGGGCCGCGAACGCCCGCTGCAGCTGCCGGGCGGAGACCGCGAGATCGGTCGCCATGGTGGTGACGGTGTACGACGGGCTCGACGCGTTCAGGAAGATCAGGGACCGCGCCCGCTCGTACAGGCTCCCCCGCCGTCCGGTGCGGCGCACGACATCCGTCGATTCCAGGATGAAGCCCCACACGCTCTCGATCAGGAGGTTCTCGAGGACGTACTTGCCGACCGGAGAGGTGACGACCGTCTGGGGCGCGCGGCTCAGGACGTCGACGAGCGCACGCAGCCCCTGGGTCAGATCCGTCTCCACGATCGCGCGCGGCACGGCGAAGTCCTGCCCCGCCAGCTCGATGATCGCCTGCCGCGGGAGCCAGAGCATCGTGCAGGCGCCGGCATCGGCCCAGGTGACGAGCTCGCTGCGCCCGTCCATCAGGAAGAACGGCGCCGTCACGGTCGCGTCGTCGCCGCCGAGCCTGGCCGGGACGCCGCCCGGGAGCACGAGGGCGAGAAGCCCGTCGGACGCCTCGCCGCCCCACTCCCACGTCGTCGACGCGTCCCAGGACACATGTCCGATGAGGACGCTCTTCCATTGCCGTGCCAGCACGATCCGCGTCCGCGACCGCGCCTCTTTGCCGAAGCGGACCGCCAACGATGAAACAGTGAAATCCATGAAGCCCCCTGCCCTGCGAGCAGTGCCGATCGGAGGCCAGGGGAGGCACTCCGATCGGCACTGAGGAGGGCATGATTCAGATGCCGTCTCCGCGGTGCGGCCCGTCGCCCGTTCGGGTGGCGAGGGGACGCGAGCCGGCTCTCAGAGACCGGCTCCGCCGATGGCATCGACCATACTGATCCGCGGAGGCGCTCCCGGTGGGGGCAGCCAGGGAGAGCCTCCGCCGCCTCTGCGTCAGTCGCAGGCGTTGGCAGCCAGGACCTGGTTGCCGATCGTGCCGACGTTGTTGCCGTTGTTGGCGTCCGCCCAGTTCCCGGTCGCGGTGAGGGTGAGGTCCGGGGTGATGGTGCCGGCCGCGCTGGAGATCGCCGCGCCGAAGAGCGGGATCGAGATGAGCGCCTGCCAGGCGTCGTTGTCAGTCGGGCTCGGCGGCGTGATGCCCCCGAGGTAGCCCCAGCCGGTCTCCGAGCACGAGGGCATGTTCGTGAGGGTCAGCGTGCGGTTCAGCGTGAAGGTGACGTTCACCCGCAGCTTCCGGCCGAACCCGCTGCCGACCACCTGCGGCGTGACGCTGAAGTTCAGGAAGTCGCCGATGCTCGCCGGTGCCAGCCAGAGCGGCCCGTTGATGTGGGGGCCGTAGCCGGCCAGCGTCGCGGGGATGACAAGCGCGCCGACGAGGGCGGTCGCGTAGGCGAACGCCCAGGCGATGAACGGAGCGGAAAGGATGACGCCACCGGCGGGCGCGACGGTCCACGCGGCGTAGAGGAGGCCGCCGAGGTCGGGGATCTCGATGTACCAGTTGCCCTTTGCCGACTCGGTGATCGTCAGCGGGCTCGTGGGCGTGGTGTAGAGGCAGCAGCCGTTGGCGTCCTTGGGTCCGGCCGCGGTGACCGTGAAGCCCGGGAGCGCGCGTCCGGCGCCCCAGAAGTCGATCATGCAGCCACCGGTGATTCCGATGTCCCAGGGCTGGGTCGGCGTCGGACAGTTCACGCTCGCCGAGGCCATCGGGAGCGCGGACGCCGCGGCGATCACGGGAAGGGACCAGGCGGCTCCCTTGACGAGCGATCGGCGGTCGATGCCCTTGGGCGCCGTGGTCTGTTCGTTGTTCACGTTTGTTTCTCTCTTCGTCTTGACGGATGTTCGAGGGCATCTCGTCCGAGACTGCGCCCTCCCCGAGAAGCCATCCTTGGGCTCTCGCGGCGAGCGCCACCAGCCGAATGTCGCGTATCGCCTGCAATCTGGCGGCTACATCGCGAACGACTCTCCGACGCCTCGCCGAGCCCCCTTTGGACTGAGGGATACCCCGTAGTGGATACCCCTTATGCCGCTCCGTCCCGAGGAAAGGGCGCGGGGAGGACGAGGCGAGACCGGGCGGACGATGTCGACATCGTTGACGACGCCGAGGGTGCGTCCACGATGTCGTCAAGGGACCGAGGGTTGACCTCGCTCCCTCACCCCGCGTACCATTCATCCGTAATACGGAAATTCTCTTCCGCATGATGAACCACCGCCTCGATCGACGAAGACGAGAGGAACGGCCCATGGCGAGGAAGCAGGCCACCCCCACGACCGCCGCGCGCCGGCCCGAGGACGAGAGGCTCGGCATCGGGCCGACCTTCGCCTACGGCCTCCAGCACGTGCTGACGATGTACGGCGGCATCATCGCGCCACCGCTCGTCATGGGGCAGGCGGGAGGGCTGTCGCAGGGCGAGATCGGCATGCTCGTCGCCTGCGCCCTGTTCATCGGCGGGCTCGCCACCATCCTGCAGACGATCGGCCTGCCGTTCTTCGGCTCCCGCCTCCCGCTCGTGCAGGGGGTGTCGTTCTCGGGCATCGCGACGATGCTCGCGATCCAGAGCAGCGGCGGGATCACCGCGGTCTTCGGCGCGGTGATCGTCGCCTCGCTGATCGGCCTCATCGTCGCCCCCGCCTTCGCGATGATCGTGCGCTTCTTCCCTCCGGTCGTCACGGGTGCGGTCATCACCTCGATCGGCCTCTCGCTCCTCCCCGTCGCCGCCGGGTGGGCGATGGGCGGGGACGCGAAGGCCGCGGACTACGGCTCCGTCCCGAATCTGGGCCTCGCCGCGGCGACCCTCCTCCTCGTCATCCTGCTCACCAAGTTCGGGACGCCGGCCATCGCGCGGCTGAGCATCCTCGCCTCGCTGCTCATCGGCACGCTGCTCGCGGTCGCCGTCGGCGCCGCGGACTTCTCCTCGGTCGGCGACGGGCCGATCTTCGCACCGCCGACGCCCTTCGCGTTCGGGATGCCGACCTTCGACATCGCCGCGATCATCTCGATGGTGATCGTGATCCTCGTGACCTTCACGGAGACCACCGCCGACATCCTCGCGGTCGGCGAGGTCGTGGGGTCCAAGGTCGACTCGAAGCGGATCGCTGCGGGCCTGCGGGCGGACATGCTCTCCAGCGCCGTCTCCCCCGTCTTCAACTCCTTCACCCAGAGCGCCTTCGCGCAGAATGTCGGGCTCGTCGCCATCACCGGGGTCAAGAGCCGGTTCGTCGTCGCCGCCGGCGGCGTGATCCTGGTCGTCCTCGGCGTCCTCCCGGTGCTCGGCCGCGTCGTCGCCGCGATCCCGTCGCCGGTGCTCGGTGGGGTGGGGATCGTGCTGTTCGGGACGGTCGCGGCCAGCGGGATCTCCACGCTGTCGAAGGTCGACTACCGCAACAACCTCAACCTGATCATCGTCGCCGTGTCTCTGGGCTTCGGCTTGCTCCCGCTAGTCCAGCCCGCCATCTACGACGGCTTCCCGGACTGGTTCACCGTGATCTTCCACTCGGCGATCAGCTCGACGACGATCATGGCGATCCTGTTGAACATCGTGTTCAACCACCTGGTCCGCCGCTCCAACACCCGCGGCGACCGGAGCGTCTTCGTCGCGGCGGCAGGGCGCTCCGTACCGGAGGACGTGGTCGGCGCTCTGGAGGACGGCGACTACTTCGTCGGCGGGAAGCTCATCGACGCCGGCGGCACCGAGGTGCCGATCGTGCCGACGGGCACCATCGCGGTCCAGACGGATCCCGCCTCCGGGGACGAAGGCGGCGTGCAGGAGGACCGGCGCGCCGCTACCTGACGTTCACCCGGCGCGACCAGACTTCGAGCATGACGACGCCCGAGCGGCCGGCCGACGGCCCCGCCGACCCGCAGCCGCCGGCGACGGCCACGAGCGGGGCGGTGGCCGTGGTCGGCCTCGAGCTCCGCGGGGACGAGCCGGCCTCCCGGAAGCAGATCTACTCCTGGGCGCTCTGGGACTGGGCGACGCAGCCGTTCAACACCGTCATCCTGACGTTCATCTTCACCGCGCTGTACCTCACCACCGACGCCTTCCTCCCGCCCGCGGTCGCCGCCCTCGACGACGCCGACCCGGTGAAGGAGGCGGCGATCGCCGACCTCACCAGCGGGCTGGGACTGGGCTCCACGATCGCGGGCCTTGCGATCCTGGCGCTCGCCCCCGTGCTCGGCCAGCGCGCGGACGCGGCGGGCCGGCAGAAACTCTGGCTCGGGATCGGCACCGCCGCGCTCGTCGCGTGCATGCTCGGGCTGTGGTTCGTGGAGCCGGCTCCCACCCTGTTCTGGCTGGGCGTCGCGCTCATCTCCGCCGGCGCCGTGTTCGGGGAGATCGCGGCGGTCAACTCCAACGCGATGCTCATCGGCATCGCCTCGCCGCGCACGGTCGGCCGGATCTCGGGTCTCGGCTGGGGCTTCGGCTACCTCGGCGGCATCGTCGCCCTCGTGATCGTGATCGTCTTCTACGCCTCCGGCTGGTTCGGACTGCCGGAGGAGGGCGGGCTCCCCTTCCGCCTCATCGCGGTGGGCTGCGCGGTCTGGGCGATCGTCTTCTCCATCCCGATCTTCCTCAACGTGCCGGAGCCCTCGCTCGGCCGTCCCGAGCGGCGGGTGGGCTTCTTCGCGTCCTATGCGGTGCTGGTGAAGGACATCGTGGGCCTCTACCGCGACCCGAGCACCCGCCCGACGTTCTGGTTCCTGCTCTCCAGCGCCGTCTTCCGCGACGGCCTGGCCGGGGTGTTCACGTTCGGCGCGGTCATCGCCAGGACCGTGTTCCACTTCGAGTTCATGGAGCTCGTCCTCTTCGGGGTCGCGGCGAACCTGATCGCCGGCGTGTCCACCATCATCGCCGGCCGCTTCGACGACAGGTTCGGCCCGAAGCGCGTCATCCTCGTCTCGCTCGCCGCGATGGTCGTCGCCGGCACCGCGGTGTTCCTCCTCGTGGACGCGGGCAAGGCGGTGTTCTGGGTCGGGGGTCTGGTGCTCTGCGGCTTCGTCGGCCCCGCGCAGTCGGCGGCCCGCTCCTTCCTGGCGCGCGTGACCCCGGCGGGGCGGGAGGGCGAGATCTTCGGCCTCTATGCGACGACGGGCCGAGCCGCCAGCTGGATGGCCTCCGGCGCCTGGACCCTGCTCATCGCGGCGACGAGCGCAACGGCCTTCGGCATCGTCGGGATCATCCTGGTCCTGCTGGTCGGCTTCCTCCTTCTCCTGCCGGTGCGCGAGCGGGTGGCCTGACCCCGGCCAGCGCCCTCCGGCCGGTGGCGGCGCGTTCGGTCGGCCCGGCAGGCACATCCGTCGGCCGATCGCACCCTCGTCGGCCTAAACCATCGCATCCATCCGACAGAGTTCGATCCATCCGACGGGACGAACCGCCCAGCATGGTCGGCAGAGATGGATCGGATCCGCTTGGGCGGTCAGCCTCTCCACCCCAGGGCACACACCTGGTCGGCCGATCGCACCCTCGTCGGCCCAAACCACCGCATCCATCCGACAGAGTTCGATCCATCCGACGGAATGAACCGCCGCACGCCCAACCGGGCAAGACCAGCCCGACCAGATGAAGATGCCCACCAGGTAGACACATCCAGTCCGGCCCGGCAGGCCCTCCCGCCCCAGGCCCACACATCCGGTCGGCCGAATGCACCACCGTCGGCCCAAATCACCCCATCCATCCGACAGAGTTCAATCCATCCGACAGGATGAACCACTCGGCAAGTCCGCAGAGATGGATCGGATCCGAGCGCATGAAATGGCGACACACCCGCTTGGGCGGGCAGACTCTCCCGCCCCCAGGGCAGACACATCCGGTCGGCCAATCGCACCGCCGTCGGCCCAAATCAGCCCATCCATCCGACAGAAGTCGATCCATCCGACGGAAGTGGATCCACCCGACGGAATGAACCCGATGGAATGAACCCCGACGAGGCCGTCCGGCTCAGCCGGGCCAGTTGTCGGCGAGCTTGGTGAGCAGGCGCGCGAGCTCGGCGCGCTCCTCCGGCGACATCTCCTCCAGCGCCTGGGCGACCATCTCCCGACGCTGCCCCCGCATGCCGCGGATCAGGGCGCGCCCCTCGTCGGTGAGGACGATCCGCGTGCGGCGCGCGTCATCAGGATCGGCCTCACGGCGCACCCAGCCGCGCTCGGCACCCTGCTGCACGAGGCGGGACGCCCGCGGCTGATCGACGCCGATCGCCTCGCCGATCGCGCTGACGCTGAGCTCCCCGCCCGCGAGCGCCTCCAGCATCCGGAACACCGCCGGCGCGCCGTGCCGCCCCGCAAGGTCCCCCGCCCACGGCATGCCCGGCCGCCCGCCGCGCCCCCGACGACCCTCATCGCCATCGTGCAGATCGTGCGGGTCATGCCCCCGGCGCCCCCGATGCCCTCCCCACGGCCCCCCGGGGAACCCGTCATGGCGATCCGCATGCCGAGGGCCGTGCCCGCCGTGCCCCTCCGGATCCGGGTGCTCGTGGGGCCCGAACCGGCGGCCGCCACGACCGCGCAGCCGGGCGAGCGCGGCGGTGATCGCATCGACGGGATCGGCGTTCTCCCGCTCCGACCGTCCGGAATCCTGTGAGCTCATCCCGCAATTTTACATGTGACTTGACATGCGATTGAATCGCATGTCACACTGCATGTACATGCAACATGACAAGTAAAGGAAACACCCATGAACACCGATGACACGACACCAGAATCTCTGCCCACCACCGAGCCCGCGCCCACTCCGGGTCGCCCGTTCGGCTACTGGATCACCGCGGTCGACCGGCTGATGGCCGCCGAGCTCGCCGCCGCCTTCGATCGCGAGGGGATCACCCGCCGCGACTGGAGGCTGCTCAACCTCGTCGACGGCACCGTCCCGTCCGATCGCCCCCTGCGCGGCGGCAAGCTCCGCCGCATCGTTCAGCTCGGCTGGGTCGCCCGAGAGGGCGAGGACTGGACACTGACCGACGAGGGCCGCGCGGCCAAGGAGCGCCTCGCCACGATCGTCGACACCATCCGCGCCCGCGTGGCGTCGGCGGTCGATCCGGAGGAGTTCGCCGCGATGGCGACCGCCCTCGAGAAGATCGCCCGCGAGCTCGGCTGGCACGAGGGCACCCGGCTCCCGCGCTCCGACCGCGGACGGAGGCACCCCTTCGCCGGACGCCCCGAGCACGACCGCGGCCACGATCCCCGCACGCACGGAGAGCGCGGCCAGGAGCACGACCACGAGCACGGCTTCCACAGGCACGGCCCCCATGGGCACGGTCGTTGCGGGCAGGACCGTCGCGGGCGCGACGCCTTCGACGGACACCGGCACGAGCAGGACCACCGCGGGCACCGCGAGCAGGACCGCCGCGGATACGACGTCCCCCGCGGGGATCGTCAGGAGCACCCGGACCGACAGGGGCACCACCGCCCGGGGCCCGCAGCGGGCTGGGGCCACCGCGGCCGCCCGATCCACATCCACCTGCGCGGCTGAGCGTGCCGCGTAACCGCCCGGCGCCCGTCTCGACCCTCGCGGCCGGGCGGGCGCCGGCCTGTCCCTGGCCACCCGCCTCCGGCCAGTCACTTCCGTCATGCACCTCTCCACGCACATCCCCCGACGCACATCCACGGCGCCACCCGACCCGGTCGGAGGGCATCGCGCGTCGCCGGAAGCACCGCACCGGAATAGCGGGAGACGCGATCCGGTTCTGTTCTCCATGAGCGCAATCGCCCCGCCCGCCCCAGCGCCCGCCCGCGCGCAGGACGAGCGGACGGGCGAAGCCATCGAGAAGCTCCTCTCCGCCGTCGATGTCCGGATCCGGCGACAGCAGCGGATCACCACGCGGGAGCAGGAGATCCTTGCCGTCCCCGCCCGCGCGGTCACCCTGATCTACGTGATCGCCGGGATCGTACGGGTCGAACACGGACTCGGGACCTCCTGCACCGTGCCCGGCCGTGAAGAGGTCCGTCCACCGTCCTCCGCGGCATCCCTCTCGATCTTCACCGCCGGCGATGTCCTGCTCTCCGCAGGGCGACGCGCGATCTCCGTGCATGCATCGCCGGGGGCCACGGTGCTGATGTCGACCCTGGATCTCGCCGACGCCGCCGCGCACGTGGCTGATCTGCTCCCCGACCTCGCGAACGTCCGCGGCTTCTCGGTGCTGGAGCCGGCGGCCGCCGCGCTCGCCGAGCACATGGGCATCGATCGCGAGGCGGCCGAGGTTCCCGAACGACGCGGCGACGAGGTGATCTGCCGGACGATGGCCAGAACAGTGCTGCTGTCGGCCATCCGCGCGTGGTCCGCCAACGGCTGCGCACCGGTCGGCTGGCCGTCGGTGTCGAACGATCCGTATCTGGATCGGGTCGTGGACGCGATCCACGCCGAACCCGGCCGGGACTGGTCGGTGGAGGGACTGGCCGCCGTCGGCGCCATGTCGCGCTCAGTCTTCGCCGAGCGCTTCCGCACGGCCCTCGGCCGCTCGCCCCTGGGCTACGTCGCGGAGGTCCGCATGCGTTCGGCGCAGGAGCTCCTGCGCCGGGGCCTGGGCGTGAGCGCGGTGTCGCGCGAGCTCGGATACTCCTCGGACGAGGGCTTCAGCCGCGCCTTCCGCCGGCACACCGGGATGACCCCGAGCGCCTGGCGAACCTCCCGCGCCTGACCCCGCGCCTCCGCCGCTTCAGCTCGGCTCAATGCGCTCCTGTCGGATCGATGCACTCCTGTCGGATCGATCGGGGCATTCGGTCCGACAGGAGTGGATCGATCCTTCCCTGCACAGACCCGGCGGAAGGCCCGCCCCGCGCCGTCGACCTGGTCGCCGCGTCGGGCAGACGCACCTGCGCCGGACCGATCAGCACATCCGGGCCGACAGAAGTGGATCGGTCCGACCTGATGGAGCGGCCCCAGCCCCGATCAGCGGGCGCGATTGGCGAGGCCGAACAGCGCCGCCCCGACGACCAGGGTGACCGCGCCGACCAGGTAGACGGTGACGATGCCGACCCCGTCCACCAGGACTCCGCCCACCCCGGCGGCGATCGTGATCGCGGCCTGGAACCCGACGACGATGATGCTGCCGCCCGCCTCGAGCCGGTCCGGCAGCCGGTGCCCGACCCAGGTGTTGACGATCAGCAGCCAGGAGGAGAAGAAGAAGCCCCAGACGACGGTGACGGCGCCGATCGCCCACACGGAGCCCGACCCGACGAGCATCAGCAGGATCATCACCGCGATCACGACCGGCGAGACGACGGCGAACACGCGGTACGTGCGGTCGATGATCACGCCGATCACGAGGTTCCCGAAGAAGCCGCCGAGGCCGAACAGCGCGAGCAGCAGGATCACCGTGCCGGCGTCGACCCCCTCCACCCGGTCCAGCGACAGCCGGATGTAGGTGTAGGCGAGGAAGTGCCCGAGCACCACGAGGATGTGCCCGCCGAGACCGAGTCCGATGCCGGGCCGCCGCGCCGTCTCGACCAGGACCGACAGCTTCGCCGCGTTCTCGGCCGGCACGGTGGGCAGCAGGACCCGGAGCAGGACGGCGAGGACCGCGGTGGCGACCGCGGCGATGCCGAAGACGCTGCGCCAGTCCAGCACCTCGCTGATCATGACGCCGATCGGCACGCCCGCGACGGTCGCGAGCGACAGGCCGGCCGTCGTGAACATCACGGCACGGCCCAGGCGCTCGGGGCCCGCGATCCGCGCGGCGACGGTGATCGACATGGTCCAGAATCCGGAGATCGCGGCGCCCAGCAGCACCCGCGCGAGCAGGAGCAGGGGCAGGTTCGGCGCGATCGCGACGACGGCGTTGGAGATCGTCGCCAACACCGCCATCCATACGAGGAGGGACCGACGGTCCAGACGCGGCAGCGCGAGGCCGATCGTCGGGGCGACGACGAGTCCGACGAGGGCCGTGACGGTGACCATCTGCCCGGCCTGCCCCGGCGTGACACCGACGGATCCTGCGATCTCGGTCAGCATCCCATTGGGCAGGAACTCCGCGGTGACCAGCAGAAAGCTCATCCCCATCATCGCGAGGAGAGCGCCGTAGGGGAGGCGTGATCTCGTGGAGGCTTCAGCGATGGGGACGGGCGCGGTCGTGGTCATGGTTCCAGGCTCGCGCCTCTCGCCGCTCCGCGCCCGACCGCACGTCCGCCGATTCCGACGGATCGTCCGCCAGAGCCGCTGGTCAGAGCCGCCCGTCAGATGGGGAGCGCGCTGTAGAGGAGGAAGGCCGGCTGCGCGGCGAAGTCGTCGCTCTCGATGGCGGAGGACTCCGTGAGGTACAGCCGTCCCGGCGTGTGCGCCTCCGACTGCGCGTCGGCGTGCCAGAGGACGCGGCTCACCAGCGTCCCGTCGTAGTCGTAGCGCCTGCCGGTGCCGTCCGTGAACAGCGAGGTGTCGAAGCTCGGGTCGCCGAGCCGCGTGCGCAGCGCGATGGCGGCCGCGGCGGCCGCCTCGTCGTCCGGGAACTGCAGCACCGTGAAGGTCACGCGCCCCGCCGCGGAGGAGTAGACGGTGGTCGCCGCGTCCTGCGCTCCGACCTCGGGCGCGGCGTTCGCCCAGGCGATCTCCTGCGTCCAGGAGCCCACGGATCCGCCCGCCTCGGACTCGAGCGAGGTGCAGAGCGCACTGCACCCCTCGCCGCTCGCCCGTGTCGGCGGCGCGCTGGTCGGCGTCGGGCTCGGCTCGGGATCCGATGTCGGCTCGGCGGTCTGGGCGACGGGCGCGGGCGCCGGAGCCGGCCGATCGGCGATCATCGAGACCAGTCCCGATGTGAGCAGGACGATCGTCAGGATCGCCCCGATCAGGAGGGTCGCGCAGACCGCGATGACGGTGATGACGATCGCCCTGCTGCGGCGCTTCGTCCTCAGCTCGTCGGCGCTGGGCCCGGGAGGGGCGTCATCGGTCCCGACCTGCGGGACGCTCGACGGCGGCGGAGGCGGCGGGTCGTAGACGGTCGACGGATCGTCGTCGTAGAGGCTCACGGAGCTCAGCCCCCGTGCGCGCCCACGTCGGTCGTGCCGACATCCGTGCGATGGAAGTTGAGGAACGACCGCGAGGCGGTCGGCCCGCGCTGCCCCTGGTAGCGGTTGCCGTAGGGGCCGGAGCCGTACGGGCTCTCTGCGGGCGAGGAAAGCTGGAAGAAGCACAGCTGCCCGATCTTCATCCCCGGCCAGAGCTTGATCGGCAGTGTCGCGACGTTCGCCAGCTCGAGGGTGACGTGTCCGGTGAACCCGGGGTCGATGAAGCCGGCCGTGGAGTGGGTGATGAGGCCGAGACGCCCCAGCGAGGACTTCCCCTCCAGGCGCGCGGCGATGTCGTCGGGCAGCGTGACGCGCTCGAAGGTGGCGCCGAGGGCGAACTCGCCCGGGTGCAGGATGAACGGCTCGTCGGGAGCGACCTCGATGAGCCGGGTGAGCTCCGGCTGGTCCTCGGAGGGATCGATGAACGGGTACTTGTGGTTGTCGAAGAGACGGAAGTAGCGGTCCAGGCGCACGTCGATGCTCGACGGCTGGATCATCGAGGGTTCGAACGGATCGAGACCGATCCTTCCCTCATCGAGTCCAGCGCGGATATCCCGATCGGAGAGCAGCACGGGAACAGCCTATCCGCGTCCCTGGAAGTCGTGTTCACCCACTCTCGGAGGTCGGATTCCGCGCACTCTACGGGATTGCACATAGTCACAGAGGGTCGGATTCCCTGTTCCTGCTAGAAACCGTAGAGACGGCCGCGTCGTGCCCCCGCTCTCCCCACGTCGCGCGTCTTCTTCTTCCGTACAGGCTCCGATCCTGTACGCGGACGACTTGGGGGCAACGAATGGAAAACGACATCCCGCCGACCTGGGCACGAAACGGCGCACCCCGCGGACCGCGCCCCGGCACGGCTCAGACCCTGCGGTGCCGGAGCCTCACGCTCCGCCGCATCTCGTGGCAGGACCTCGATGACGAAGGGCGCATCGCCGATCTGCCCGAAGGAGCAGGCCCCTGCTCCGCTCTCGTGCTCCCGGACGTCGAAGGTCCCGCGGTCCTCGAGGAGGGATCCGAGCGTCCGGTGACGTCCCCGCTCTTCGCCGTGGACGGGCGGGGCAGGCCCGGCGAGATCGGGCCGGGAGTCGGCACCGTGGTCTGGTTCCCCCGGAACGCGATCCGTGAGCTCGCCGGACACGACATCGCACTCCCCGACCGCATCCCGGAGACGATGCTCACGCGCACGTTCCGCTCGCTCCTCGGCGCCGTCGTCGAGGGCCTGCGGGAATCGACGCCCGCCCCGGTCTCGATGTACATCCTCGAACGCCTCCTGCTGGAGGGCATGTGGGGGCTCGTGATCGAGGCCACCGACGTCGTCCAGAGGACCGCACCGCACCGCACCCTCTTCGAGCGGGCGCAGCACCTGATCCGCGTGAACGCGACCGACCCCCGCTACACGGTCGCGACGCTCGCGACCGAGCTCGGCGTCTCCGAGCGCCATCTGCAGCGGGCGTTCTCGGGGCGCGATGTGACGCCCCGAGGGTTCCTCCGACGGGTCCGGGTCGAGCTCGCGCTCACGATGCTTCGGGATCCGGACTACGACTCCCTCACGCTGGACCAGATCGGGCAGCACTCCGGGTTCACCGATGCCACCGCGATGCGCGGCGGCTTCGCCCGGGAGAACCTGTCCACCCCGCGCCGGCTCCGCCGCGACCGCGCGGCCTGAGGCCTGCCCCGGGGCCGGTGTGGGGAGCTTCGGCCCGTTTGCCCCATCCCCACCCGCCCGGTAGGCTTGCGATGCCCGTCCCGGCACGACTCCACTCGTGCAGGACGAGTACGGGGCTGTAGCTTAATGGCAAAGCCTCTGCTTCCCAAGCAGATGACGCGGGTTCGATTCCCGTCAGCCCCTCCACATGTGACGTGCTGGCGCTGCCGTGCTCGATAGAGTGCAGCGTCGTTCGGGATATGCCCGCTGTGCCCGCAAGCTCATCAGCGGTCATCCCCGCGCCTCCTTCCAGGGGGAGGCTAGTCAACGCTCGGCGGAGCGCTCGAAGGGCAGCCCGGCAAGCGTCAGCACGCTCTTGAGCCCCTCCGGGCTGCCCGGCCAGTGATGCTCGACCGCGCTCATCCCCGCGTGGCGGATCGCGAACCTCAGCACGATGGCCACCACGACAGCGTCATCGGCGAAGCCGAGCACCGGGATGAAATCCGGCACGAGATCGAACGGCAGCAACAGATAGCCCAGCAGCCCCAGCAACCACCACCGAGCCGCTCGCGGCACCGATGGATCGGTGGCAAGCCGCTTCACCAATCGGATCACGTCGGGCACCAGTCGCATCATCGCGCGCCAGTCGACAGCGGTTCCCGTGCGCCGCTGCTGCACCCAGAGCAACCCGACCAACACCGCCCACAACAGGACGATCCCGCCGAGCACGCTGAGCAGGACGATCAGCCATTCAGGCATCGCACTCCCTCCTGCTCGTGCTCAACCATTCCACTCATGCCGGAGAGCTGGACACAAGGCTCTGAACATGTCGGAGCGCCTCGCCCTGTCGTTCGAGGGCGGCCACGCGGGTGGTGATCACCGCCTCGTGATCGCGAAGATACGTCGTGACGCAGGGATGCAGCGCCGTGCCTCCTTCGAAGCAGACGAGCACGCTGCCGACCGTCTTGAGCGGCAGCCCGGCATCCAAGAGCATCCGGATCCGCTGCACGACCGTTACGGCATCCTGGCCGAACCTTCGGTGCCCGGAGGCGGTGCGGGTGGCCTGGAGCAGTCGATGCTGCTCGTAGTACCGCAGCGCACGCACGCTCGTTCCCGTGCGCGCGGAGAGCTCACCGATACCGATCGTGGCCTGACGTCCGAGCCCCTGCTCCATGCGATGCCTCCACTGACTTGCAGGTGACGCTAGCGTCACCTCATAGCGTCGTCTCATGAGTACTCACGATGGTGAAACCTCGTCGGACCACGGATCCTTCCTGATCGGCGGCGACCTGCCCGTCAGGCGAGTCGGCTTCGGGACGATGCGCCTGACCGATGCGAGCGGAGACGGCACTCAGGCGGGAGCGCAGATCTGGAGGGCGAGCGCCGATGCCGCGGATGCGATCGCCGTTCTGCGGCGTGCCGTCGACCTCGGCGTGCAGCTCTTCGACACCGCCGACGCATATGCGCTCGGCGGGAACGAGGAGCTCATCGCCAAAGCACTGCACCCCTATCCCGATGGTGTGGTCGTCGCGACGAAGGTCGGGCTCCTCCGACCGACGCCGACCACGTGGGTCCCCCACGGCCACCCTGACTATCTGAAGCAGCAGGTCGAGCTCAGTCTGCGCAGGCTACGGGTCGACTCGATAGACCTGCTGCAGCTGCACCGTCTCGACCCGACGTACTCCATCGCCGATCAGGTCGGTGCGATGGCGGAGCTCCGGGAACAGGGGAAGATCCGGCACATCGGCCTCTCCGAAGTGACCGTTGGGGAACTGGACGAGGCGAGGCGGGTCACCCTCATCGCCGCGGTGCAGAACCGCTACAGCCTCGCCGATCGTGAGCACGACCCCGTGATCGATCACGCGGCCGACAGGGGCATCGCCTTCCTGCCGTACTTCCCGCTGGCGATCGGGGAGCTCGCTCGCACCGGCAGCACTGTCGACATCGTTGCCCGAGAGCTGGGTGTGCCGCGCTCACAGGTCGCGCTGGCGTGGCTCCTCCACCGAAACGAGAACGTCATCCCGATCCCGGGAACATCGTCGATCGCGCATCTGGAAGAGAACACAGCGGCTCAGACCGTGCGCCTCTCCACCGAGCACCTCCGACTCCTTGCATGACGGCAGGCGGCTCCGGTCACCCGCCCCGTCTCCCGCTGCCGCGCCTGCCCGGCCCGGCTTGCCTCCCGCCGCTCAGACCGTTCCGGTCGCGAAATCTGCCGTCCGCACCGCGTCCGGACGGCACTTTTTGCGACGGGACGCATGGCCCGCACCTCCGGGCCAACGCCAAACCCTTCCGGTCGCGACAAGTGCCGCTGGCCGGGCGTCCGGGCGGCACTTGTCGGGACCGGAGCGGGCCGGACAAGCGGCGCAGGAGCTGACGCCGCGAGCCGTCAGCTCCTGCGGAGCCGCTCCATCGCGGAGTCCCTGGTCTCCCGCGCGAGCCGGTCGTCGAGCGCGGCGCCCACGGGCAGCAGCGCCCGGACGATGACCGGCCCGAACAGCAAGTCGCAGACGTAGTCGATGTCGTCGACCTCGGGCACCTCGCCCCGCTCGACGCCGGCGGCGATCACCCTCGCCACATTGGCTCGACGGGGTCCGATGAACTCCGTCTCGTAGAGCGTGCGCACCGAGGCGTCGGTGCGGGCGGCGTCCAGAAGACCCGGGAGGTTGTTGCGGAGGAGGGGCGACGCGAACATCGCGATCTCCTCCCTCTGCAGGATGAGCAGGTCTTCGGCCAGCGAGCCCGTGTCCACCGGGGTCCCGGTCCCGAATCGCTTGCGAACGACCTCCAGCGCGAGGTGGGCGATGTTGGGGAAACGCCGGTAGAAGGTCGGCCTCGTGGACCCGATCTCGGTGACGAGACGGTCCACGGTGAGGGCGGAGAATCCCTCCGAGACCATGATGCGCTCGGCGGCGTGCAGGAGCGCCTCCGTGATGCCAGGCACGTACGGCCTGCCGATCTGATTACTCTGCACGCCGTAACCATAACGTGGGCGGAGGCTCCGCGCTCGCGTTTCGACAGGTGACGCCCGGTCGCCAAACCCTTCCCGTCGCGAAAAGTGCCGCCGTTCGGCCGTCCGAGCGGCACTTTTTGCGACGGGAACGGGCGGGGCGGGCGCGCAGGGCCGACGGGACGGCGCTAGGACGAGAGGCGTCGGCGCTCGTACAGGGCGATGCCGGCCGCGACCGAGACGTTCAGCGACTCGACTCCGGGCATCATCGGCACCGAGTAGCGCCGCCCGGCCATGCCGTCGAGCTCCTCGGACGCTCCGGTGCGCTCGGAGCCCATCAGGATCGCCAGGCGCCCGTCGACCTCGCCGATGGTCCGGAGCGGCGAGTCGGCATCGGCAGCGAGGCTCGCGAGGGGGATGCCCTGCTCGCGGAGGAAGGCGGCGAGCTCGGCGCCCGTGGCGAGGAGGAGCGGGATCGCGAAGGTGAGCCCGCGACTGGCGCGGATCAGGCGCCGGTCGAAGGCGGTGGTCAGCCCGCTGTCGAGGAGCACCACGCCTGCGGCGTCGAACGCGCAGGCCGAGCGGATGATCGCGCCGATGTTGCCGGCGATCCGCACTCCGTCCAGGACCACGATGTCCCCGCGGCGTGCGGCGACGTCCTGCCAGGCCGCCGGCCTCGGCGCCTTCGCCAGGGCGAAGACGCGCGTGCGCTTCTCGGCCTTGAACAGCGCTTTCGTGACGTCGTCGGCGACGATGTGGAGCGCAGCCCCGGCCCTCTCCCGCAGCTGCTCGGCCACGTCGGCCATCCCGGGCGTCGCATACAGCGCGTCGATCGAGACGCCCGCCGCGATCGCCTGCTCGATGTTCTCCTCGTCGTCGATGAGGAGCGTGCGCGGATGGGCCGAGACCGTGCGCAGGACGTCGGCGACCCGCCGGACGGCGGGGTGGCGGACGCTGTCGATGGTCGTGCCGCCGGGCTGCTCCCGACCGTCGGACACGGGCTGTCGATCGGTTCCTTGAGGCACACACCCAGCGTAGACCGCCGGTCGCCCCTCCCCGGGGCCCGGCCCGCCGCGACCTCGGCCCGGTCCGCCTTGATCCGGCCGGCATCGGCCTTCCGGTCGCGGAAAGTGGCGCGCCCCGGCGTGGGGCGCCGGCCCATTTGGGCCGGGGGCGGGGGTAACAGGGCCGGGCCCAACCCGGCCGCATCCCGGGGCCGGCGCGCGGG
>NZ_JAVDUM010000005.1:0-263269 GCF_031456305.1 Microbacterium resistens | reverse complement strand
GGCCCGCCTGCCCCCCCCCCCCCCCCCCCCGGGCCCCCGCGGGCCGGTAAAGGGGCCCGCCCGGGGGTTTTTGGGCCCGCTCCGGAGGCCTTGAAGCGGCACAAATCGCGACGGGAGCGGGGGTAGGCGGCCGAGAACACGACGGGAGCGTGGGACGTCGGGCGGGAGCGGGCAGGCGGGTCGGGCGGGAGCGGGCGGGCGCCGGCCGGGTGGGCCGGCCGGTCAGCTGCCGCCGAGGCCGGAGAAGATCGAGCCGAGGCCGGAGAACAGGCCGAGCTCGGACGCCGCGCCGCGCGCGATCAGGAATCCGACGATGCCGATGATCCAGGCCGTCGTCTCGGATCCGGTCCGCCCGAGCCAGTCCGCCAGCCTCTGCAGCGGACCCTCCACCGCGCGGGCCGCCACGACCCGGAGCACCAGGAGCAGCAGGGCCGGCGCGATCATGAGCAGGCAGTATCCGGCGAGGGCCCCGATGCGCAGCGGCGTGCCGACCCCGGCGTCGGCGAGCATCGTCATCGCGACGATGTAGGGCAGCATCGTCGCGACCTCGACCAGCCCGGCGGCGATCGCGAGGCCGATGACGACGATCGGCGGCGTCGCGGGATCGAGCAGCTTCGTGCGCCAGCGCATCAGGCGACCGGGGCGGGGAGTCGCGGCCGCCGGGCGGGCGGGGATCGGGTCGGGTGGCGTGAGTCCAGGCCCGCTCTCCATGCTGCTCACATGCGCGGGATGCGCGGTCTCGGCGGCCGCGGCGACGGACGTGGTGACGGGCGCACCGACGGGCGCCGCGTCCTTCTTCGAGCCGGGGATCAGGAACGAGCCGACCAGCATCGCCGCGCCGATCACGAGGCGCGCGATCAGGCCCGCCTCGGAGGAGAGGAAGTCGGCGGCGACATCGACGATGTTCACCAGCCCCCACAGGAAGAGCAGCCCGACCAGCAGGTAGAAGACCGTGATCGCGCTGAGGTACAGCAGGATGCGGCCCGCGCGGACCCTGCCGGGGGAGAGCAGCAGGAAGACCGGGATCAGCAGCGTGCCGACGCTCAGACCGTCCAGCAGCGCCAGCACGGCGAGGGTGAGGGCGAGCGGTGCGCCCGATGCGATTTCCATGCGACCCAGCCTTCCCGCGGGCAACGCGGAGCGGATCGGGCGAAGGGAGGAGGCCGATCCGCCGGTCTCATCCTTTCGTCGGAGCGGAGGCCCCTCATTCCTTCGGCCGATGCGGGCGGGCGCGCCACGTGCTTCGATGGGGCGATGGAGCAGGCGCGCGCGACCGAGTCGATGGTCGTCCCCGCGCCGCCGTCGTTCCTCCCATTCGGACGCGGGCGCATCCCCCGATCCATCGCGGACGCCTGCGGCATCGCGCTGCTGAGCATCGCCGCCTCGGCCCTCGGCTTCACCGGGATGTGGGACCTGTTCCGCCTCTCCGCCGAAGGGGCGTCGCCGTGGTGGGCGCTCGTCTTCTCGCTGCCGGGGTGCGTCCTGGTCGCGTTCCGCGACCGCATCCCGATCCTCGCCCTGGTCCTGGCCTCCGGGCTGTTCGCCGGGGATCTGGTCACCTCCGGCGGCCTCGGATCCCTGGTCGTGCTCCTCGACGTCCTCTGGCACGCCGTGCACCGTGCGCTCCCTCGCGTCCGGCGGCGCATCGCGGCGGTGCTCCTCGTGATCACGGCCGCCTTCCTCATCGCCGCTCTCTCACGGACGGCGGACCTGCGGGTCGCGATCCTCGTGACGCTCCAGGTGGCGACCCTCTTCGGCACCGACTACTGGTGGGCGGTGGCCGTCGGGCGCGCCGAGGAGGTGACGGCCCTGGAGCGGGACCGGGCGGCCGATGCGACACGGGAGGCGATCCGCGACGAGCGCGAGGAGATGGCGAGGGAGCTTCACGACCTCGTGGCGGGGCACGTGTCCGCGATGGCGATCCGTGCGGAGGCGGCGCTGTCGACTCCTCCGGACGAGGCGCGCGACCGCGCGGCGCTGCGGGCGGTGCGGGACGCGAGCCTGGACGCGCACGGCGCGCTGCGGTCGATGATCTCCGTGCTCCGGGAGGGCGAGGGCGCGCTCTCCCCCGCGCCGCGTCTGGAGGACATCGGATCGTTCGTGCGGACCGCGGAGGCCGCCGGTCTCCGGGTGACCCTGGACGACAGGCTTGGCGCGGACGCTGTGGTCCTTGGGGACGCTGGGGCCCCTGGCATCGCTGGGGTCCCGCCGCTGCCGGCGATCGTCGGGCAGACCGCGGCGCGGATCGTGCGTGAGGCCCTGGTGAACAGCATGCGTCATGCGGCGAAGGCGGAGGTGGACGTGCGGCTTTGGGACGACGGCGACCGGGTGCGGATCCTGGTCGACTCGCGCGGCGGAACGGGGGCATCCCACCCGGCGCTGACGGGGTCGGGGACGGGGCTGGCCGTGCTCGCGGAACGGGTGCGGGCGCTCGGCGGCGAGTTCGCGGCCGGACCCCGGGGCGACGACGGCTGGTCGGTGCGCGCGGCACTCCTTCGGAGCGTGGCATGACGGGTCCTGAACGTGAAATGACGGGTGCGGAGCGGCCTGCGCCGACCGTGCTCATCGCCGACGATCACGGCGCGATCCGCGCGGCCCTGCGGATCATGCTGGAGGCGCACGGCCTCGATGTGGTCGGCGAGGCGGCGGACGGCGACGTCGCGGTGCGGAACGCCAGGGCGCTGCGTCCGGATGTCGTCCTGATGGATCTGCGGATGCCGGGGCGCGATGGGATCTCGGCGACCCGGGAGATCGTGGCCGAGGGGCTCGCCGACGTCCTCGTGCTCACGAGCTTCGACGAGGACGACCTGGTGCACGGCGCGATCCAGGCCGGCGCCGCCGGGTTCCTCCTGAAGACGACGGAGGCGACGGCCCTCGTCGAGGCGGTCCGGGCGGTCGCGGCAGGCGACGGCGTGCTCGATCCCCGCGTCACCCGACGCGCGCTCGCCGCGGCCCGGTCCGCGACGCCGCCGGTCAGCGGGGGCGCTCCGTCGGACACAGGGGCCGGCGCGGGGGCCGGGACGGGGCCTGGGGCGGCTGGTGTGGCGGAGGGGCTGACCGGTCGTGAGCAGGAGGTGCTCGACGGGATCCTGCGCGGATGGTCCAACGCGCAGCTCGCGGAGCGGCTCGGGATCTCGGTGCCGACCGTGAAGACCCACGTGTCGAACGTCCTCGCCAAGCTCGGCGCCCGCAGCCGCTCCCACGCCGCCGCCATCGCCCGCCGCGGCTGACCGCCCCGGCGTGTTTGCTGCGTTCCGTCCCTTGGCCCCGTCCGTCCCTCGGTCCCGTCCCGCTTGTCGGCCGAGCGGGTCCTTCCCGTCGCGATTTGTGCCGCGTGTCGGGCGTCGGGGCGGCACAAATCGCGACGGGAACGTCCTTCCTGCCACGCCGGGGCAGGAACAGGGGTCAGGCCGGGACCGGGTCAGGCAGGAACCGGGGTCAGGCCGGGACGCGGGTCTTCTCCTCCTCGCGGAGCGGGCGAGCGGCGCCGGAGAACAGGCCGGAGGCCACGGCGAGGAACGCCAGGATGTAGAGCGTGTTCAGCAGGCCGATGTGCTCGCTGACGAAGCCGAGGACCGGCGGGCCGCCGAGGAAGGCGATGTAGCCGATGGTCGCCGCGGCGCTCACGCGGGCGGCCGCCTTGGCCGGGTCGTCCGCGGCGGCGGACATGCCGAGCGGGAACCCGAGCGAGGCCCCCACGCCCCAGAGCGCCGCGCCGACGAAGACGAGGGGCACGCTCGGCGCGAGGATGAACAGCAGGATCCCGGCCGCCGCGGTCGTCGCCAACAGCCTCAGGATCACCACCCGTCCGAACCGGTCGACGAGCGGTCCGCCGAGGATGCGGACGGTCGTCATCGCCACCGAGAACACGGCCAGCGCGGCCGCCCCGAGCGCGGGACCCGCACCGTGGTCCTCGGCGACGCCGAGCGCGAGCCAGTCGTTCGCCCCGCCCTCGGCGAAGGACATGCCGAGCATCACCACGCCGAGCGCATACGTGCGGGGCTCGCGCCAGGGGGCGAGCGTCGTGTGCATGCGCTCGCGGAAGGCGGGCCTCGGCGCGTCCGCCGCCGCGGGATCCAGGGTCTCCTCGCGCCGCGGGACGTTGGCGACCGCGACGATCCCGGTCCCGGCGATCAGCACCGCGACCACCAGCGAGTGCGTCGAGACGTCCACATGCAGCTGGGCGGCCAGGGCGCCGAGGCCGGCGCCGATCACGGTCCCGAAGCTGAAGAAGGCGTGGAACAGGGGGAGGATCGTCTTCCCCGTGTGCTGCTCGACCGCGGTGGCCTCGACGTTCATCATGACGTCGACGCAGCCGTTGCCGAGGCCGAACAGCGCAAGGCCCGCCAGGACGACGGGGAAGGACTGGAACACGTTGGCGCCGAGTCCGATGAGCCCGACGCCCGCGGCGACGACGATCAGCGACATCAGCATGCCCTTGCGCGCACCGGTGCGCGCCATCACGGCGGGGCTCGTCGAGATCCCGATGATCGAGGCGATGCCCGCGCCGAGCAGCAGCATGCCGACCTGGGCCTTGTCGATCTCCAGGGCCGCCTTGATATCGGGGACGCGCGCCGCCCAGGTGGAGATGGACAGACCGCTGGCGAGGAAGATCGCGAAGATCGCGGTGCGCCAGCGCACGAACTGGGAGCGGGTGAGGGCGGTGTCCATGACAAGAGCGTATCGAATCGATTCGACTCCGCGCATCCCCCGTCGTATCCTCGACTCATGAGCACCTCTCCGGAGCAGGATCGGGAGACCCATCGCCGCGCGACGATCGCCGATGTGGCGCGGACCGCCGGAGTGTCGCCCTCGACCGCCTCGGTGGTGTTCAGCGGCAAGGCCCCGGTCGCCGACGCGACCAGGGACCGCGTGCTCGCCGCGGCCGCCGAGCTCGGCTATGCGGGCCCGGATCCCCGTGCGGCGTCCCTCCGACGAGGGAGGAGCGGGATCGTGGCCGTGGTGCTGGAGGAGCACCTGCGCACCGCGTTCCGCGATCCGGTCAAGATCGCGATGATGGACGGCCTGACCGACGCGCTCGCCGCCCTCGGCGCGGGCGTGCTGCTCCTGCGCGACGAGTCCGAGGCGACCGACGACGCCCCGACGATCGCGACGGCCCCCGTCGACGCCGTCGTGCTGATCGGGTGCAGCGGGCGGATGCGCACGGCCCTCGACGTCGTCCGGGCGCGCGCGCTCCCCGTGGTGGTCATCGAGGGCGACGCCGGAGACGACGTGCCCCGGATCGAGCTGGACAACCGCGAGGCCGCCGCGCAGATCGCACGTCATCTGCGCGGGCTCGGGCACGAGCGGGTCGGGATCGTCACGCTGCCCCTGAGCGCGGACCGCACCCGGGGTGACGTGACCGCGGAGCGCCTGGCGACCCTGACGGTGGAGGTCACCGGCGAGCGTCTGGCCGGCACCCGCGAGGTCTTCCCGGACGCCCGTGTCGTCTCGGCGGCGGGGAGCTTCATCGACGAGGGGGTGATCGCCGGACGCACCCTGCTCGCGGACCCCGCGACACGCCCGACCGCCGTCGTCGCCCAGAGCGATCTGCTGGCGGCCGGCGTGATCCGCGCCGCCGAGGAGCTCGGCCTCCGCGTGCCCGAGGACCTGAGCGTCGCGGGCTTCGACGGGATCAGGGTCGACGGATTGGCCGGGCACGTCCTGACCACCGCCGTTCAGCCCGCCGAGGAGAAGGGCCGCGCCGCCGGAGAGGCCGTCGCGCGCATGCTGACGGGGGAGCGGGGGGCGTCGATCCGCTTCACCTGCGTGTTCCGCGAGGGGACGACGACGGCGTCGGTCTGACGTATTCCGAGATCGGCATGTTACCGATCGGGGAGAGGGGCTGTCAGCAAACCCCTAAAATGGACAGGAACCCGCCCGCCTGAGTCGCCTACGACCGACGAGCCAGAGGAGACCGTTTCATGCTGACGCTCCTCGCTGTGTTCACCCTCGCCTCACTCCTGCTGCCGCTCCTCGTGGCCTGGATCGGCCCCCGTGCCTTCGCGGTGGCGGCCCTGGTTCCCACCGCCGCGTTCGTGCATGCCGTGATGCTCACCCCTCAGGTGCTGGACGCCGACGTCGGCGAGGGGCCGGTGCCCTTCGAGTCGGTCTCCTGGATCCCGCAGCTCGGCCTCTCGCTGTCGATGCGCATGGATGTGCTCGGCTGGGTGCTCACGCTCATCGTGACCGGGGTCGGCGCCCTCGTCCTGCTCTACTGCCGCTGGTACTTCCGCGGATCCAAAGGAGGTCTCGGGCAGTTCGCCGCCGTCCTCCTCGCCTTCGCAGGGGCGATGTACGGACTCGTCCTGACCGACGACCTCGTGTTGCTCGTGATGTTCTGGGAGATCACCAGCATCCTGTCCTACCTCCTGATCGGGCACTACCACCGCCGAGGGACGAGCAGGCGCGCCGCGCTCCAGGCGCTGCTGGTGACGACGCTCGGCGGGCTGGCGATGTTCGTGGGGGTCATCCTCCTCGTCGTCGACGTCGGGACGACCAGCATGGCCGAGATCCTGCACGCCGCTCCCACCGGGCCCGTCGTCGACGCCGCCGTCGTCCTCCTCCTCGTCGGGGCGCTCAGCAAGTCCGCGATCTTCCCCTTCCACTTCTGGCTCCCCGGCGCCATGGCCGCCCCCACGCCCGTCAGCGCCTATCTGCACGCGGCGGCGATGGTGAAGGCGGGCATCTACCTCATCGCGCGCTTCGCGCCGGTGTTCGCGCTGTCCGCCCCGTGGCGACCGATCGCGATCGGCCTCGGCGTGATCACGATGCTCATCGGCGGCTTCCAGGCGCTCCGCGAGACCGACCTCAAGCGCATCCTGGCCTTCGGCACGGTGAGCCAGCTCGGCTTCTTCACCGTGGTGCTCGGCTACGGGACGCCCGACGCCGCCCTCGCAGGACTCGCGCTCGTCGTCGGGCACGCGCTGTTCAAGTCCGCGCTCTTCCTGATCGTCGGAGTGATCGACCGGCAGCTCTCCACGCGAGACATCACCGAGCTGTCCGGGGTCGGGCGCCAGGCGCCGGTGATGGCCACCGCCTCGTTCATCGCCGTCGGCTCGATGATGGGCATCCCTCCCACGATCGGCTTCGTCGCCAAGGAGTCCACGCTCGCCGCGCTCTTCGACGAGGCCCTGCGCGGCTCGCCCTGGGGGATCGTCGCCTTCGTGGGAGTCGTCCTCGGGTCGATCCTCACCGCCGCCTACGGCGCGCGCTTCCTCTGGGGTGCCTTCTGGCGCAAGAAGGCGCCGGAGGGCGGATATATGCCGGATACGGAATGGCCCGATCCGCCGTTCGGCTTCCTCGTCGCCCCGGTCGTCCTCGCCGGTGCGTCCCTCGTGGTCGGCATCGGCGCCCCGATGGTCGACCTCGTCTTCGCGGAGTACGCGGTCACCGCGCAGGCGCCCGGATTCGACGGCGAGGTGCTGTCGCCGGGGCATCTCGCGCTGTGGCACGGGTTCGCCCCCGCGCTGTTCCTCTCCCTCGGCGCCGTGGTCCTGGGGCTCGGCCTCTTCGTCCTGACGATCCGGAAGGGCTGGGACGCGGGCCCCCGCCTCCTGCGGTTCACCGCCCAAGACGTCTACTACGTCGTCATGCGCGGGATCGACCGGCTGTCGGTGCTGACGACCGGCCTCACCCAGCGCGGCTCGCTGCCGGTCTACGTCGGGACGATCTTCATCGTCGTCGTGGGCGCCGAGCTCACCGCGCTGATCGCGGGCGACACGGCCAGGGCGCAGCTCAGCGCCTGGCACACCCCGATCCAGCTCGTCGTCGCGCCGATCATGATCGTGGCGGGCATCGTCGCGGTCCGCGCCCGCAAGCGGTACACCGGCGTGGTCCTGGTCTCGGTGACCGGGCTCGGCATGGTCGTGCTCTTCGCGACGAGCGGCGCGCCGGATCTCGCGCTGACGCAGATCCTCGTCGAGACCGTCACCCTCGTCACCTTCGCGCTCGTCCTGCGGCGCCTCCCGGCGCAGATGGGCGAGCACAACGCCTCGGTCGGGCGGCTCCCTCGTGCGGTGCTGGGCGCCGCCGTCGGCCTGACCATGGCGCTCGTGGCCGTGCTCGCGACGAGCGCACGCGTGGCGGAGCCGATCTCGGAGGCGTTCCCGGAGCTCGCCTACCAGTACGGGCACGGCAAGAACGTGGTCAACGTGGCGCTGGTCGACCTCCGCGGCTGGGACACGATGGGGGAGCTGTCCGTCCTCGTGCTCGCCGCGACCGGCGTCGCATCCCTCGTCTTCGTCACCCACCGGGCCGACCGGCTCTCCAGCATCAGCGCCCTCCCCGACTCGTCGACGCAGGGCAAGGGCCGAGGCCGCCGCCTGGGCCGCCGCCGCCCGCTGGTCGAGACCACGGACGGCCTGCGCTTCCAGACGGCCGAGAACAAGGGCGCCCAGCGCGCCTGGCTCGTCGGCGGGACGCAGATGAAGCCGGAGAACCGCTCGATCCTGCTCGAGGTGATCGTGCGCATCCTCTTCCACACGATCATCGTCGTGTCGATCTTCCTGCTCTTCGCCGGGCACAACGCGCCGGGCGGTGGCTTCGCCGGCGGGCTCGTCGCCGGCATGGCCCTCGTGATGCGCTACATCGCGGGAGGTCGGTGGGAGCTCGGCGCCGCGTCCCCGACCGACGCGGGACGGCTCCTTGGGGCAGGCCTCATCCTCGCCGTCGGCACGGCCGTCATCCCGCTCCTGTTCGGTCTCCCGCCGCTGGCGAGCACCTTCTGGGAGGCGGAGATCCCGGTGATCGGACACATCGAGTTCGTCACCTCCACCATCTTCGACATCGGCGTGTACCTCGTCGTGATCGGCCTCGTGCTCGACGTGCTCCGCAGCCTCGGCGCGGAGGTCGACCGGCAGACCCAGGAGCTGCGCGCCCGGGGGGTGAGCGTCTGATGGACGTCTCGCTCGCCCTCATCGTGATCATGGCCGTGCTCTTCGCGTGCGGCGTGTACGCGATGCTGGAGCGGAGCCTCACCCGCGTCCTCATCGGCTTCCTCCTTCTCGGGAACGCCACGAACCTGCTCCTGATGATCGTGATGGGGCGGCCGGGCGTCGCCCCGTTCTTCGGCGCGGAGGGCGAGGTCAGCGACCCGCTGCCGCAGGCCCTCACGCTCACGGCCATCGTGATCACCTTCGCCGTCTCGGCCTTCCTCCTCGCCCTCATCTACCGGTCGTGGCAGCTGGGCAGGGCCGACACCGTGGAGGACGACGAGGACGACATCGCGCTGCGCGAGCGCACCGAGGTCGAAGAGGACCTCATGGACGACGAGGTCGACCTGTCCGACGACGAGGCGACCACCGACTTCGTGGGCGTGGACACGTCGCCGATCCGGATCCTGCACCACCGCGACCTCGCCACGATCGTGGACGATGCCCCGACCGATATGCCGTTCCGGCCGCCTCAGGACCGGGCGGACGGACCAGGACAGGACGGACCAGACCTGGGGGAGGGTGATCGATGAGCGCTCTCGTCCCGCTGCTGGTGGCCCTGCCGCTCCTCGGCGCCGCCGTGACGCTCGTGTTCGGCCGGAACACGCGCGTGCAGGTGATCGTCTCGGTCATCACCCTCGCGGTCGTCTCGGTGATCGCGGCCGTGCTCCTCGTGACGATCGACGGATCGGTCCCGATCGCGGTGGAGGTGGGCGGCTGGCCCGCGCCGTTCGGGATCGTCCTGTACGTGGACCGGTTCGCGGCCCTGCTCGTGCTGATCTCGAGCATCGTGCTGCTGGCGGTGCTGCTGTTCTCCATCGGCCAGGGCTCGGCGGACGGCGCCGAGGAGACGCCGATCTCGATCTTCAACCCCTCGTACCTCATCCTCTCCGCGGGCATCTTCAACGCGTTCATCGCGGGCGACCTCTTCAACCTCTACGTCGGCTTCGAGATCCTCCTCGTCGCCTCGTACGTCCTCATCACCCTGGGGAGCACCGAGTCCCGGATCCGCACCGGGGCCGTGTACATCGTCGTGTCGCTGGTGTCGTCGATCCTCTTCCTCGCCGCGATCGCGATGATCTACGGCGCCCTCGGCACCGTGAACATGGCGCAGATCGCGCAGCGGATGGGGGAGCTCCCGCAGGACACCCAGCTCGTGCTGCACCTGCTGCTCGTGATCGCGTTCGGGATCAAGGCGGCCGTCTTCCCCGTGTCGTTCTGGCTGCCCGACTCCTATCCCACGGCCCCCGCGCCCGTCACGGCGGTGTTCGCCGGGCTCCTCACCAAGGTCGGCGTCTATGCGCTGATCCGCACCGAGACGCAGCTGTTCGCATCGAACAGCATCGACACCGTGCTGTTGATCGTGGCGCTCGCGACCATGATCATCGGCGTCCTGGGCGCCGTGGCGCAGGCGGAGCTGAAACGGATCCTGTCCTTCACCCTGGTCAGCCACGTGGGCTACATGGTGTTCGGCCTCGCGATCGCGACGCCCGCGGCGATCGGCGCGACGGTGTACTACATCGTCCACCACATCGTCGTGCAGACCACCCTGTTCCTCGCGGTCGGGCTGATCGAGCGACGGGCGGGCAGCACGTCGATCCTGCGCGTCAAGGGGCTCATGAAGGCGGCCCCGGTCATCGCCGTGCTGTACTTCGTCCCCGCGATCAACCTCGGCGGGCTCCCGCCGTTCTCGGGGTTCATCGGCAAGTTCGCGCTGTTCGAGGCCGCGGCCTCGGTGGGGACGCCGCTCATGATCGTGCTGATCGTCGGCGGCATCGTCACGTCCATCCTCACCCTCTACGCGCTCATGCGCGCCTGGAACCTCGCGTTCTGGCGCGAGGACGAGGACGACGCGGTCGAGACCCGCGAGCGCATCGCCTACCTCGACAACGCCCCGGCCGCCGAGGAGCAGCAGGAACGGCGCCGCATCCCGCGGATCATGACGCTCGCGACGGGCGGCATGGTGGCCGTCACGCTCTCGCTGACGGTCTTCGCCGGGCCCATCTACGCCCTGTGCGACCGCATCGGCGACGCCCTGCTGGAGCCGGTCACCGTCGTGCCGTGGGACGGCGCCACCGCCGAGGAGGACGCACCGTGAGCCGCGAGGCGAAGCGCGGCCTCTGGCGCGAGATCCGCGAGCAGCTCCCCTTCCTGATCTGGCTGATCGTGCTGTGGATGCTGCTGTGGGGGCAGTTCACCGCGCTCTCGCTGGTGACGGGCGTGATCGTCGCGGTCTTCGTGACCAGGGTCTTCCGCCTCCCCACCGTGGAGCTGTCGGGGCGGGTCAACCTCTGGTGGGCCGCGATCCTGGCCGTGCAGTTCCTCGCCGCCGTCGTGCTCGGCTCGCTGAGCGTCGCCGTGCAGGTGCTGAACCCGTGGCGTCAGCCGGGCGCGGCGATCGTCGCCGTGCCCCTGCGATACGCCGACGATCTGATGATGACGCACGTCGCCGTCACGTCCTCGCTCATCCCCGGGTCGCTCGTGGTCGAGGCCGACCGCGACACCCGAACGCTCTACCTGCACGTGATCGGGGTGCGCTCCCGCGCCGACGTCGACCGGCAGCGCGAGGGCGTGCTGCGGTGGGAGCGGCGGATCGTGCGCGCGCTCGGGACGCCCGCCCAGTACCGCGCCCTGCGCGCCGACGAGTGGAACGGCCGCGGGGACGCGCGCGAGGAGCGGGACGGGCGATCCGGTCGGGACGGGCGATCCGGTCGATCCGTACCGGGGGCATCGGCGGGACGCGGTCCCGCGAGAGGGGAGGGGTCGTGAATCCGCTGCTCATCGTGATCATGGTCGTCTTCGGCGTCGCCGCGATCCTCACCGTCGCCCGGATCGTGATCGGCCCGTCGATCCTCGACCGCGCCGTCGCCTCGGACGTGCTGCTGACCGAGGTGATCTGCGTGCTCGGCGCCGAGATGGCCATCAACCACCACACGCGCACGCTGCCCGTGCTGCTCATCGTCGCCGCGGTAGGCGTCTTCGGATCGATCTCGGTGGCCCGGTATGTGGCCAGAAGGGACAACACGACGCCATGAACGTGTTCGAGTTCCGCATCCCCGACGCCGTGATCGACGCCACCGTCTGGGTGCTCGTGCTGCTCGGCGCCCTGCTCTGCCTCACCGCCGCGATCGGGCTGCTGCGCTTCCGTGACGTGCCGACGCGCCTGCACGCCGCGACCAAGCCGCAGGTGCTCGGGCTGCTGGTCATCTGCATCGCCATCGCGCTGTCGCAGCGCTCCGTGATCGGGATCCTGCTCGGGGTGGCGCTGGTGGTGCCCGTCGTGCTCATGCAGTTCGCCACCGCGCCGCTGTCCGCGCACATGGTCGGCAGACAGGCCTACCGCAACGGCACGATCGATCGCCGCTCCCTCGTGGTGGACGAGCTGGCCGAGTCCCGCGAGACCCCGCCCGCCGCCGGCGGCTGATCGGCCCCGCTCGTCCCTGCCTGCCTGCCCGGTTTGCTCTGGCCTGGCCTGCTCCGGCCTGGCCGGTTTCCGGCACCCATCTGGTCGGACCGATGCACTCCTGTCGGACCGGATCCCTGAATCTGTCCGACAGACATGCATCGGTCCGACAGAATGCGATGAGACGGCCCGGTGCGTCGCGTTACCTGCTGTTTCCCTGGCGTCTGTACGGTGGCCGCGCACGCCGTCCGGTGTGCGACCGTCGCGAACAGACCCGGGTGGACGATGCAAGAGACCCTCGACCGTGCCGCGCGGGCGACCGCTCCGCGCACGCTGATCGACATCCTCACCGAGACGGCGGCACGGCATCCGAACGCCTCGGCCATCGAGGACGCGGACGGTGCGCTCAGCTACGGCGAGCTGCTTGCGAGGGTCTGGCGGACGGCGGGGCAGCTGCGCGACCACGGGGTCCGGCGTGGCGACCGGGTGGGCGTGCGCATGCCGTCCGGCGACCGGGGACTGTATCTCGCGATCCTCGGGATCATGGCCGCGGGCGCCGCGTACGTGCCGGTCGACGCGGACGATCCGCAGGAGCGCGCCGACCTGGTGTTCGGGGAGGCGGGGGTCCGTGGCGTGATCGGCGAGGGCGGCGCATTTCTGCCGTCCGTCGCGCCCGCCGAGGGCGTCGCATCCGCCGCGGGTATCGCATCCGATCCCGGCGGGGCCGGTGCCGCCGGCCTGTTCGACGACGCAGACCCGCATCCGAACTCCGTCGCGATCGCCACGATCGATCCGCCCACGGTCGACGAGGACGCCTGGATCATCTTCACGTCCGGGTCGACCGGCGTCCCGAAGGGCGTGGCCGTCCGCCATCGATCCGCCGCCGCGTTCGTGGACGCCGAGGCGAACCTGTTCCTGCAGGACGCCCCGCTCGGGCCGGGCGATCGGGTGCTGGCCGGGCTCTCGGTCGCCTTCGACGCGTCCTGCGAGGAGATGTGGCTCGCCTGGCGCCACGGTGCGTGCCTGGTGCCCGCCCCTCGCGCGCTCGTCCGCTCCGGCGAGGACCTCGGCCCCTGGCTGGTCGGGCACGGGATCACGGTGGTCTCCACCGTCCCGACCCTCGCCGCCCTCTGGCCGCAGGACGCCATCGAGAACCTTCGGCTGCTGATCTTCGGCGGCGAGGCGCTGCCGCCGGAGCTCGCGGCCCGTCTCGCAGACGATGACCGCGAGGTCTGGAACACCTACGGCCCGACCGAGGCGACGGTCGTGGCGTGCGCTGCGCGGATGGACGGCCCCGCGCTGCGGGCCGGTGCGCCGGTGCGGATCGGCCTCCCGCTGGACGGCTGGGAGCTGGCGGTCGTCGATGCGGCGGGGGAGCGCGTCCCGGACGGCGAGGCGGGCGAGCTGATCATCGGGGGCGTCGGCCTCGCGCGCTATCTCGATCCGGCGAAGGACGCGGAGAAGTACGCGCCGATGCCCACGCTCGGCTGGGACCGCGCCTACCGCTCGGGCGACCTCGTCCGCTCGGACCCCGAGGGGCTCGTCTTCCAGGGCCGTGCGGACGACCAGGTCAAGATCGGCGGACGCCGGATCGAGCTCGGCGAGGTGGAGGCCGCCCTCCAAGGGCTCACCGCCGTCTCGGCCGCGACCGTGGTCGTGCAGCGCTCCGAGGGCGGGATCCCGCTGCTCGTGGGCTACGTCGTTCCGGTCGACGGCTTCGACAGGCACACCGCGCGCGCCGAGCTCGCCGAGACGCTCCCTGCCCCGCTCATCCCGCTGCTCGCGGTGATGGACGAGCTGCCGGTGCGGACCTCGGGCAAGGTCGACAAGGCGGCGCTGCCCTGGCCGCTGACGGATCCGGACGCCGCCGACTCCACGCTCACGGGGACCGCGGCCTGGCTCGCCGAGCAGTGGTTCGCCGTCCTCGGCACCCGCCCGGCCGACGAGGACGCCGACTTCTTCCAGCTCGGCGGCGGATCGCTCGCCGCGGCCCAGCTCGTCTCGCGCATCCGGGTCCGCGCGCCGGAGTTCACGATGGCCGACGTGTACGACCTCCCGCGGCTGCGTCGGATGGCCGACGCGGTCGAGACCGAGACGGATGCGGAGGAGGCGTCCGCCCCCGCCTCCTTCCACACCGCGGTCCCGACGCCGCGGCGGATGCAGTGGATCCAGACCCTCGCCGGGGCGCCGCTGCTCGTCCTGAGCGGCATCCGGTGGGTGCTCTGGGCGCTCACCGCCGGGAGCATCCTCAACCTCTTCCCCGGGTTCGGCTTCCTGCCGACCGCACCGCTGTGGCTGCTGATCGTCGGCCTCCTGGTGTTTGCGACGCCGCTCGGCCGCATGGCGCTCGCCGCGGCTGCGGCGCGGACCCTGCTCGCCGGCCTCCGACCCGGCGACTATCCGCGCGGCGGCGGCGTCCACCTGCGGCTGTGGCTGGCGGAGCAGGTGAGCCATCAGATCGATCCGGTCGGCCTCGCCGGCGCCCCATGGGTCTCGTACTACGCGCGGGCGCTGGGCGCGCGGCTCGGGCCGGACGTGGACCTGCACACCCTGCCGCCGGTCACCGGGATGCTCCGGATCGGCGCGGGTGCCGCGATCGAGCCGGAGGTCGACCTCTCCGGTTACTGGATCGACGGCGACACGGTCCGGATCGGTGCCATCCACATCGGCGCGGGGGCCGTGATCGGCGCGCGGAGCACCCTGGCGCCGGGGACGAAGATCGGCCGCGGCGCCGAGATCGCTCCGGGGTCCGCGGTCTTCGGGCGCGTCAGGGCCCACCAGCGCTGGGCGGGCTCGCCCGCGGTCCGCGTCGGCGGGAGGAGCGCGCCGCTCGCCCCCGAGCGTCCACCGGCTCCGCGACGGTGGCTGTGGGTGTACGCCGCGTCCTCGCTCGGTCTCGGGCTGCTCCCGGTGATCGCGTTCGCGGCGGGGGCGATCGTCCTCGTGCAGGGCGCGCGGGGAGCGGCGACGATCGCGGAGGCGGTCCCAGGGCTCCTCGTCTGGCTGGTGCCGGCGACGCTCGTCGTGGGGCTGGTCTTCGCGGTGTGCGTGCTCGGGGCCGTCCGGCTGCTCGCGATCGGGATGCGCGAGGGCGTGCATCCGATCCGCAGCCGGATCGCCTGGCAGGCCTGGGCGACCGAGCGCCTGCTGGACTCGGCCAGGACGCTGCTCTTCCCGCTGTACTCCAGCCTCCTCACCCCGGTCTGGCTGCGGGCGCTCGGCGCCGGAGTCGGCAAGGACGTCGAGGCGTCCACCGTGCTGCTGCTGCCGTCCATGACGACGATCGACGACGGCGCCTTCCTCGCCGACGACACGATGGTCGCCACTTACGAGCTGGGCGGCGGATGGATGCGGCTGGCGCGCGTGCGGATCGGCAAGCGCGCCTTCCTCGGCAACTCCGGCATGGCGGGGGCGGGGCACCGCGTGCCCAAGGACGGTCTGGTGGCCGTGCTGTCCGTCGCGCCGCAGAAGGCCAAGGCGGGATCCTCCTGGCTCGGCTCGCCCGCGGTGCGCCTTCGTCGCGTGGTGAACGAGGCCGACCGTGAGCGGACCTACAGCCCCCGGGCCTCGCTCCGCCTCGCCCGAGGGCTCTGGGAGCTCTGCCGGATCGTTCCCGTCGTGCTCACCTGCGCGCTCGGGGCCGGGGTGCTCCTCGTCCTCGCCGCGCTTGCGGAGGGCGTCGGGATCGGCTGGACCGTGCTGCTCTCCGGTCCTGTGCTGCTGGTCGCGGGCGCCGTGGCCGCCGTCGTCACCACCGCCGCGAAGTGGGCCTTCGTCGGGCCGATCAGGCCGGGGGAGCATCCGCTCTGGTCGAGCTTCGTCTGGCGCACCGAGGTTGCCGACACCTTCACCGAGATGATGGCGGCACCCTGGTTCGCGAACGCGGCGGCCGGCACCCCGGCGCTCGCGATGTGGCTGCGGACGCTCGGCGCGCGGATCGGGAAGGGCGTGTGGACGGACAGCTACTGGCTCCCGGAGCCCGACCTCGTGACCCTCGGCGACGGTGCGACCGTGAACCGCGGATGTGTGGTTCAGACCCATCTGTTCCATGATCGTGTGATGAGCATCGACACCGTCACGCTCGGACCGGGGTCCACCCTCGGTCCGCACAGCGTGATCCTGCCCGCCGCGACGATCGGGGCCGACGCGACGGTCGGCCCCGCATCGCTCGTGATGCGGGGCGAGACCGTCCCCGTCGGCAGCAGGTGGAGCGGCAACCCGATCGGTCCGTGGCGGGCGGTGCGCGTCCGTTCGTATCAGGCCACCGACGCATGAACGCGGACGCATATACGCCGCACAACGGCGATCCGCGAATCCGTGTGGAGCACTACGACCTCGACATCGACTACCGGGTGACCACGAACCGGCTCTCCGGGACGGCGGTGATCAGGGGCATGACCGTCCAGCCGACCCGGAGCGTCTCGCTCGACCTCTCCGGCCTCCGTGCGAGCCGGGTGCGGGTGTCCGGCGACGGCCGAGCGTCCTTCCGGCAGGGGGACCACAAGCTGAAGGTCTCGCTCGGTCGGGAGCTCGCCGCCGGGGAGGGGTTCGAGATCACGGTGGCCTACGCCGGTGCCCCCCGTCCGCGGCGGACGCGGTGGGGGACGCTCGGGTGGGAGGAGCTGGAGGACGGCGTGATCGTCGCCTCACAGCCCACGGGGGCGCCCACCTGGTTCCCCTGCAACGACGTGCCCGCGGACAGGTCCGCCTATTCGGTGCGGCTCACGACGGATGCCGGATACGAGGTCGCCGTCGCCGAACCGGTATCGCGGAGCACGCGCGGTGCGCGCACGACCTGGGTCTTCGCGCAGGACCTGCCGACGCCGAGCTACCTCATGTCGGTCCAGATCGGCCGGTACGTGCGGGAGGCGGTGGACCTGGACGGAGTGCGCGGAGAGATCCTGTTCCCCCGGCCGCTCGCCGCGCGGACGCACGCGGATCTCGCGACGCTCCCCCGGATGATGGCGGTGTTCCAGGAGGCGTTCGGTCCGTATCCGCTCCCGGCCTACCGGGTCGTCGTGACCGCCGACGACCTGGAGATCCCGCTCGAGGCGCAGGGGATGGGGATCTTCGGTGCGAACCACATCGACGGTCTCGGCGGCCTCGAACGGCTGATCGCGCATGAGCTGGCGCACCAGTGGTTCGGGAACGGCGTCGGCGTCGCGCGGTGGCGGGACATCTGGCTCAACGAGGGCTTCGCCTGCTACGCGGAGTGGATCTGGGCCGAGCGCTCGGGCGGCCACTCCGCCCACGCGAAGGCTTTGGGGCACTGGTCGGCGCTCTCGGCGTCGCCGCAGGACCTGGTGCTGTCGGATCCGGGTCCCGACCTCATGTTCGACGACCGCGTCTACAAGCGAGGCGCGCTCACCCTGCACGCGCTCCGCCTCACGATCGGGGACGCGGAGTTCTTCGGGATGATCCATGCCTGGACGGGCATGAACAGCGGGAGAGCCGTGACGACCGCGGATTTCCGGGCTTTCGTCGTCTCCCGGGTGGGAGCCGCCCTCGCCGAGCGGGTGAGCTCGCTGTTCGACGCCTGGCTCGATCGGGCGGCTCTGCCGCATCTGCCCGATGCAGGGCCTTCGACGCCCGGAGCCGCCGACATCGCAGCCCCCGTGACCGAGGCGCTGATCGTCAACCCCCGGAATGCGGGCCCCCTGCGCTGAAGCGGGTGGGGGTTGGCGGGTTGGGGGCTGGGTGGCCGGGGGAGCGGCTGGTCGATCTGGTCGGGTGGTCTCTCACTCTGGTCGGGCAGTGTCACTTTGGTCGGACGGTTGCGCTCTGTCGGCCGGTTGCACTCTGGTCGGATGGAACTCGCGGATCGGGCCGACAGCGGTGCGCCGGGCCGACAGCAGTGCCTCTGTTCAGCCGACCTGTTCTCGGCCCGGCCAACTCACCACGGTCGGCCGATCGCACTTCTGTCGGACTGAATCCGCCAATCCACCCGACAGGGGTGCATGAGGCCGACGGGCTGCATGAGGTTACGGGGGCATGAGAGGTGACGGGTTGGTGAGCTGATCTGGGGATGACTCGATGGGCGGCGCTGTGTCCAAGGGGCTCGCGGGCAGGCTGACTTTGTCAGTCTCATGCCACGGCGGGGCAGGAGAGCGCATCCTGGTCGGCCGGTTGCACTCTGGTCGGCCTGGAATGGGCAATCGGTCCGACAGCGGTGCATTGATCCGACGGATTGAAGAGCAGCTGCGGGCTGAGGCGGACTGACGCGGGCCGAGGCGGGCTATGGCGCGTGCCGGGAGGCGGCGCAACCTGGTCAGCACATCTGGTCGGTCCATTGCACTCTGGTCGGACTGAATCCCCGGATCGGTCCGACAGGAGTGGAATGATCCGACGGACTTGATGGCCAGCAAGAGGCGAGGGAGGAGAAGCGGGCAGCGTCCCTCAGCGGGCGTCGATGGCGATGCTCAGCGCCGTCCCGGGGATGGCGTCCAGAGTGACGACTTCGAACAGTCCGCCGCCGGGAACCGTCGCGAGCAGGGTGCCGACGTCTTCGGCCTTCGACCCACCGGGACCGTGTAGCGGGGAGGGGAGCCGTGCGTCGTGGAGTCCGGGGGCGAATCGGACATCGCCCGGGGCGACGCGAAGGCCCCGGCCGTCGGCTTTGAGGACGGCCTCGATCCGGGTCCAGCCGGCGACGGTCGGCGGTGACGCGGGGGCGAACAGCGGTGCGAGCTCGTCGAGAGGTGAACGCCCGGTCAGGGCCTCGACGTCGACCCCGACCGTCGCGGCGTCGTCGATGTGGACGGCCGCCACCACGACGAGCCCCTCGGCGTGGCTCGCGCTGAGGACGACCGGCGCGTGCGGGGCGTGGAGCCGGCCGTGGTCCTCCGCGCCGCACCGCGGGCAGCGCCGCTCGATCAGCGGGTCGGAGCCGGGCGCGACGGCTTCGACGAGGAGCCGCAGCAGCATGCGCCCGCTCGTCCGTCCCGCCGCTCGCTGGGGGGCGTCCGCCCAGGCGAGGAGGATCGGACCGCGGCGGAGCATCTGACTGCGCACGCCTCCAGCGTAGGCGGGGCGATGGCCCGAGGGGGCCCGTGCCGTGGCCGGCGCGCGATGTCGGTGGCGCATGTAAGGATTTCCTGTGCCCGATTTCCCCGCTGCCGACACCGCCGAGACGCCGATCGTCGCGCCGTCGCTTCGGCAGCGGATCCGGGGATCGCTGTCGGATCCGGTGCTGCGCGCCCTGGTGGCGTCCACGGCGGTCTCGCGGATCGGGCGAGGCGTCTTCCTCGCCGTCACGGTGCTGTACTTCACGCGGATCGTCGGGCTCAGCGGCGCGGACGCCGCCATCGTGCTCGCCGCGTCGAGCGGCGTGTCGGTGCTGGCGTCGTTCCTGGGCGGCTGGCTCGCCGACCGGTGGAGCGCCCGCCGCATCACCTTCGTCTTCGAGGTGCTCGCCGGGCTGCTCCTGATGGCTTATGCCTTCGTCGGCATGTTCGCGGCGGCCCTGATCGTGGCGGCGCTCGGCGGCTTCTTCGATGCACTCAGCCACTCGTCGAGGTCCGCGATCATCGCGCGCGGCTTCGTCGGCGATCGTCGGGTGCACGCCAGGGCGGTGCTCCGCACGGTCACGAACCTCTCCATCGCCGCGGGCTCCGGCTTCGCCGCGATCGCCCTCGCGATCGGCACGGCCGAGGCCTACCGTGTGGTGATCATCGCTGCGGGGATCCTGTGCGCGGCCGGGGCCATCCCGCTGCTGCGGCTGCCCTCCGCGGTCGACGCCCCGCCCCGACCGGAGACGGCCGTGACGACCGAGACCGGCACCCTGGACACCGTCGCCACCGCGGCCGCCGCGCGGGAGCAGCGGAGGGACTGGCGGGCGCGGTCGCCGTGGCGCGACCCGCGCTATCTGCTGCTGACACTCCTCTCCGCCGTCTTCGGGATGCAGTTCGGGGTGGCGGAGCTGGGCGTGCCGCTCTGGATCACCCAGAAGACGAGTGCGCCGGACGTCCTCGTCTCGGTGCTGCTGATCGTCAACACGGTCCTGGTCGTGGCGTTCCAGGTGCCGATGTCGAGGAACACCCACGACGTGCGGATCGCCGGCCGGGTCACGGCGATCGCCGGCTGGCTGATGGCCGCGGCGTGCCTCGTCTATGCCTCGGCGGCGGGGCTGCCGGTCGGATTCGCGGTCCTGGTGCTCATCACGGCGACGATCGTGCACACGTTCGCAGAGATCCTCTCGCAGGCGGGCGGCTGGGGCCTGAGCTTCGAGCTCGCCGATCCGGTGCGCGCCGGCGCCTACCAGGGCGTGTTCGGCATGGGGTTCTCGATCGGGGCGCTGGCCTCGCCGATCGTGGTCAACGCGACCGCCATCTCGCTCGGGTTCCCGGGGTGGGTGGCGCTCGCGGCGATCTTCCTCGCCTCGGCCCTCGGCATCGCCCTGATCGCCCGTCGCGCCGTGCGCCCCTCCGCCGCGTCCTGATCCGACTCCGTCCCGCGCCCCGCCGCGCGCCCCGCCACGCCGTGCCCCACCGCGCGCCCCGCCGCGCAGCGCAGCACCCGGACTCCGTCCCGTCGGACGAAGTCAACGCTGTCGGCCCGATTCGTGCGATCAGTCCGACAGCGGTGCAGTCATCCGACGTGGCGAGACTGTCGAGGGAGGTGGTTCGGAGGCGAGGGCCGAGAGCTGTTCCAGGCGATCACGTGTCTGGCCGTCCTCAGGGGTCATTATCGTCAATCGGTGCCCCGTCTCCGCGACCTGAGTCGAGACGAAGCTCAGGCTGAGCCGGCCGACGAGAGGGCTGTCGATGCGCTTCACGTCGTAGTGCTGGAGGAGGACGTCGTGCCGTCTCCAGAGGTGCATGAACTCATCGGACTGGTCGAGCAGGCGATCGATCACGAGCGCGGTCTCCGAGCCGTTCGCGCCGGAGCTCACCGCCGCGCGCATTCTCGCCACCATTCGCGTCGCGACCACGTCGGCGTCCACGTAGCGGTCGCGCCACGACGGGTCGGTGAAGAACTTCACGGCGCAGTTCCGATCCTCAGCGGGTATCGCATCCATGTCCGTGAAGAGATGCCGGTATGTCCTGTTGTAGGCGATGACGCTGAACAGGGGCGTCTGCAGGCAGGCGGGGTATGGGTCGAGCTTGTCGAGCACGGGCTGGAAGGCGGCGAGCAGGGCGGGATCGCAGGCAACGGCGTCGAGTTCTGCCTGCTGCATCCCCGCGAGGCGGAGAAGGTGCTGTGACTCCTCGTCGTCGAGGCGGAGCGCACGACCGATCGCGGTGACGACCTGCATGCTCACGTTGATCGCGCGGCCTTGCTCGAGCCACGTGTACCAGGTCACCCCGACGCCCGCGAGGACGGCGGCCTCTTCGCGCCGCAGCCCCGGAGTGCGACGGCGTCCGGTGGAGGGCAGCCCCACCTGCTCGGGGGTCAGACGCTCCCGCCGACTGCGCAGGAAATCGCCGAGCTCTCGGCGCATGATCGCGGAGCCGGTGTCTGTCACGATTCCATGCTGAGGCATCGTGGCGAACTTATCCAGGTTCGGCTGGTACCCCCATAACCAGGCTTCTGGTACCTGGATCACCCGTCGCGCACGATCGACGGGTGAGTACCGCATCGTCATCCCCGCGCACCGGATCCGTTCCCCTCCCCTCGTCTCCGCCGACTCCGTCGTCGCCCTCGTCTCCGTCGTCTCCGTCGTCGCCGCCGCCGTCGTCGTCGAGCGGGCTGGGTCGAGCCGGGCTGTTCGCGACGCTTTCCGCGCTGTTCCTCTCGGTGGTGAGCTTCGCCGCGGCGGGCATCGCCGTCCCCGATATCGGGGCATCGATGGACGCGACGGCGGCCGAGCAGTCGCTCGTGGTGGCCATCTACGCGCTCGGGTTCGCCGTTCCTCTCGTGCTCGGCGGGCGGCTCGGTGACCTGTATGGACGCCGACGCCTGTTCTTGATCGGAATGGCCAGCTTCACCGTGTTCTCGCTCGTGGCCACGTTCGCTCCAACGATGACGGTGTTGATCGTGGCCCGTGCGCTCATGGGCACGTCGGCGGCGGCGATGGTCCCACAGGTGCTCGCAACCATCACCGCCTCCACCGAGGGACGCGAGCGTGCCCGTGCCGTGGCCTGGTTCGGAGCGACCGCGGGCGGCGCGACGGCGGTGGGACAGATCCTCGGTGGCGTCCTCCTGTCGGTCCCGCTGTTCGGGTCCGGGTGGCGCACCGTCTTCGCCGCGAGCGTCGTGATGGGGGCGTTCTCCTTCCTCGCGGCGTTGCGCTGGGTGCCGTCCACCAGCGCGCCCGGCCATCGCTCCCTGGACCTGATCGGCACGGTGCTGCTGGGCGCAGCGATGCTCTCCCTGCTCGTCCCGCTCTCGCAGGGCTCGGGACTCGGCTGGCCGGTCTGGTGCTGGGCGCTGCTGATCGCCGCTCCGGTGCTGGGCGCTGCGTTCTGGGGATGGCAGCATCGCGTACACCGCAGCGAGAAGGCTCCGCTGGTCCCGCCGCCGCTGTTCGGCCTGCGCTCCTACCGGGTCGGCATTCTCATGGCGCTGATGCTCCAGTCCGCCTACGGCGCATTCACGTTCGTCTTCGCCCTCACCGCGCAGACCGGCCTGGGCTGGTCGCCGATGCGCACCGCGTTCGTCCTGCTGCCCTTCGCGCTCTGCTTCTTCGGGGTCTCGGTGTGGTCCGGGAAACTGGCGGCCAAGGTCGGCTTCCGTACGCTCCTCATCGTCGGCGGCATCGTCCAGGCGGCGCTGCTGGCCGTCACGGCCGGCTCCATCCTCCTGCAACGCCCCGAGCTGAGCTCGTGGACCTTCGCGGCGCTGCTGATCGGAGTCGGGGTCGGGCAGGCGCTGATGTTCGGGCCTCTCGTCGGCGCGATGGTCGCCGATGTTCCTCCGGCCATCGCCGGGGCCGCATCCGGCGTCCTGCAGACCGTGCAGCAAGCGTCCATGGGCTTGGGAGTCGCGATCGCCGGCGGACTCCTCTCCGCTGCGGCCGGCGGTGTCGCGGCGAGCGGTGTCACGGCGGGCAGCATCGCGGACACCTCCATGATCGCGCTCGCCATCTGCATGATCGTGCAGGCCGCGTTCGCGATCGCTTTCACGCTCTGCGCCCTTGCCCTTCCGCGGCGATGACGAGGGTCGGGCCGACGGGCATCGCGATGGCGCATCACGAGCCATCGCCCGGACTACGCAATCGCCCGGGCTGCGTAGTCGCCGGGCCGTGCAGTTGTCCGGACCGCTCTCAGCCGGTCGGCCTGCCGCGGACGTGCGCTGCGGCGAACTCCGCGATGAGCGATGCGGCGGGTGCGGCGTCGCTGATCATCGTCTCGTGCCCATGCCCTGTCACGGTCGCGAGGCGGGCGTCCGGAATCGTGTCGGCGACGGAGCGGCACCAGTCCGCAGGGCAGACCGGATCGGCGGATCCGCGGAGCACGAGGGCCGGGGCGACGATCCGGGGATACGCCAGCTCGGGCCGGTGCACCACGGTCGCGCGCACCTTCCGGGCGATGTGCGGACCCGCGCGCAGGTACTCGCGGGAGCCGCGGAGGAAGACCCGCGGGTCGAACCGGAGGATGTCCCGCCCCATCCGCAACGCCTGCCGGGCGATGCTGCGGGCGTGCCGGTCCACGGTCGGGGCGGCCAGGACGACGCCGGAGACGAGGCCGGGGTGCCGCGCGGCCAGCTCCGCGGCGACCTGGCTCCCCATGGAATGCCCGATCGGAATGACGCCGTCGATCCCCGCGTGCCGAAGGAAGGCCGCGACGAGGTCGGCGTGGCGCTCCATCGTCGGGGTGCGCGCCGGTTCCGGCGCCTCTCCGAAGCCGGGAAGGTCGATCGCGATGATGCGGCCGGGCAGATGGCGGACGAGATCGACGAACACGCTGCGCCCCATCCCGAGGCCGTGGAGCAGGACGAAATCCGGTCCTGCCACCGGCCTCGAAGCCGGCCCCGCCACCGGTCTCGAAGCCGGTCTATCGTCCGGGAGGTCTTCGATGATGAGGGTCGCGCCCTGCACGACGAACTCGGCGACCGTCGCCTTCCGGTCCTCGGAGAGCAGCGGGATCGGCATGCTCCGACCCTATCCGGGACCGCCGATCGTCGGCATCCGGCGTTCACTCCGTCGGCCGATCGCACCGTCGTCGGCCGGAACGGCGCCGATCGTCCGACGAGATGTCATCCGTCCGACAAAGCCGGGAGTCAGCCCCCGGCCGGCTTCAGCACGAGGGTGTCGACGGTCGCTGCGTCCACCGCCTTCTTCGTGAAGGCCCAGGGAGCCTGCTCGCCCTTCGACCACCGCTCGGTCTGGTCGGTGTAGTGCTGGTTGAACGCGTGGCCGCTCGCCCCGGTGAGATGGATCCAGGTCGAGCCGTCCAGATCGGACAGATCGACGACCATCCGCATCGAGGGCACGGTCGTCGTCGCATACGACTCGCCGAGCACCCACCCCGTCGCGTCCACGACGCTCGAACCGCCGCCGACCGGGTACGGCCCGCGGTTGAACAGCGCCTCGATCGGCGCGATCCCCGACGTCCCCAGGGTCTGATGCGTGAGGGTGATCGCGTGCAGGTCACCCCAGCTCCACCGGTTCACGTCCGTGCCCTGGATCGCGGAGAGCTCGTCGTACGCGTCCTCCGCCGACCGCGCCAGCATCTCGTCGCGTCCGGTGACGCCCAGCCTCTCGTTGGTCCAGCGCGGGTCGTCGGGGTTCTGCAGCATCTCAGCCACGACGGTGAAGAGACGGCTCTGATCGGTCAGCGGGATCGGGTCATCGCGCCGGCTGAAGAGGTTCTGCGCGAGATTCGACCACAGCACGTTGGCGTAGGCGGCGGCAGAGGAGTCGGCGGAGTTCTGCGCGTCCCAGGTCCGCAGCAGGTCCACGGCCCGCTTCACGCCGTCGCCCTTCACCTCAACGTCGGTCATCGCGGAGGAGAGCTCCTTGCCGATCCAGGACTGCTGGTCGAACTGGATGTCGCGCAGGTCCTGCGCCGTGATCCGCTTCGTGTCGGCCTTGCGCTGGATGAGGGCGGTGATGCGTTCGGCGCGGTAGCCGTAGTCCCAGTCCTCCGTCAGCTGGTACGGATAGCTCCTGGGCACGATCGCGTTGTTCGCCGTGACGATGTACCCCTCCTCGGGGTTGTAGGAGACGGGGAGCTGGGCGAACGGGATGTAGCCGCGCCAGTCGTAGGCGCTGCTCCACCCGGGCTGCGGCAGCCAGCCGTCCCCGGCGCCGCGGATCGGCAGGCGACCGGGCGCCTGATAGCCGATGTTTCCGTCCACGTCGGCGTAGACGAGGTTCTGGGCGGGGACGTCGAAGAGCTCCGCCGCCGCGCGGAACTCGGTGAAGTCCTGAGCCGTCCCCAGCCGGAAGATCGCCGAGGCCGCCGTGCCCGGGTCCAGCGCCGTCCAGCGCAGGCTGACGGCGTACTCGCCCGGGAGGGCGGCCACCGTGGGGTCTGTCGTCGGCCCGAAACGCATCGGATGGTCCGCGATCGCCGTGAAGTCGTCGGTGAGCCCCGACACGATCGGGCCGTGCACGGTCGAGCGGATGGTCAGGGGGATGTCATCGCCGCCCGCCACCTTGATCGTCTCCTTCCGCGTCTGCAGCGGCACCAGCGCGCCGTCCCGCCAGTACGCATCCCCGTCCACCTTCTCGACGTAGAGGTCCGTCACGTCGGTGGTGAGGTTGGTGAAGCCCCAGGCGACGCGGGAGTTGTGCCCGATCACGATGCTCGGCAGCCCGGAGAAGGAGTATCCGCCGACGTCGAAGGGGCAGCTCTCGCTCACGGTCTCGCAGCGCAGCTGCATCTGGTACCAGACCGAGGGGAGCGAGGCTCCGAGGTGCGGATCGTTGGCGAGGAGCGGCTTCCCGCTCTCGGTGAGGTCTCCGGAGACGACCCAGGAGTTCGACCCGATGCCCTCTCCGACATCGCCGATCAGGGCGTCCACGGCGCCGAGCACGCCGTCGGCGGTGGTCCATTCGATGCCCGGGGTTGCTGCCGCTCCGTCGGAGGGGGTCGATCCGTCGGAAGGGGCCGATTCTGCGGTGGGGGCCGATCCTTCGGAAGGGGTGGTGCTGCCTCCCGCGGGCCCGCCGCCTCCGGTACTGCTCTGCCCGGGGGTCGTGCTGCTCTGCCCGGGGACCGCGCCGAGTCTCGGGACGATCACCGGGTTCTTGTCGAAGGGGTAGGACGGGTAGTCCTGGACCAGGGTCGACGGGTCGACGGTCTGCGCGAGGATCCCCCGCGCGGTCTCCTCATCGAGGTTCGTGCGCAGATCCCAGGCCATCGCCTTCAGCCAGGCCACCGAGTCCGCCGGTGTCCACGGCTCGGGGGAGTACCCGGGCGTCGTCAGGTCCAGCACGGCGTACTCGAGGGATGCCTCGGCCCCCGAACGTCCCTTCAGGTAGGCGTTCACGCCGTCGGCGTACGCGTCGTAGTAGGCACGCGTGGTCGGGTCCATCGCCTCGACCTCCTGCTCGGCCACCTCGTGCCAGCCCAGCGTGCGGAGGAACATGTCGGTCTTCGCCTGAGACTCGCCGAAGAGCTCGGCCACCCGGCCGCTGGTGACGTGGCGACGGAAGTCCATCTCCCAGAACCGGTCCTGCGCATGGACGAAGCCCTGGGCGAGGAAGAGGTCGTGCGCGTTCTCGGCGGTGATCGTGGGGATGCCGCGATCGTCCCGCTGCACCGTCACCTGCGCCTGCAGTCCGTCGATGTCGAGCTCCCCCGCGGTCTGCGGGAAGGAGCGCTGGATCGTCCACACCACGAAGAAGGCGGCGGCCGTGGCCACGACCAGGATGCCGGCGAGGACTCCGAACGCCACTCGTCCGACGATCCGGCCGGCGCGGCCGCGTCCTCGGCCCCTGGCGGGGCGGGGGTGCGTCGTGGACATGGGCGCTCCTTCGGAGTCGGTGGGACGGAGTGCCAGGGTTCGGGTGACCCGGTCTCCGCATTGAGCCGCCCTCGCATACTAGCGTCGCGGGCGCCGCCGCCTCGCGCCCTTCTCCTCGCCTCGCGCGCCTGCCGCCCCGCCCCGAGCGCTCTTCGCGCGCCTCTTTTCGCCGAGACTGCATCTGCGTTCCGAGACTGCAGAAAATTCGCGCAGTCTCGGAACGCAGATGCAGTCTCGCGGGCAGGCGGTTGGGGGAGAGGGCGAGCGGACGGACGGACGGGAGAGGGAGAGAGGACGGCCGGAGGACCCGGGCGCGGCGCCCCGGGCTAGCCGATCAGGCTGGGCTGGAGGTCGCGGAGCGTGCGGCGATGCGTCATCCGCGTCACGCCGATCGCCGCGAGGACGAGGGCTCCGACGAGCCAGCCGCCGAGCACCGCGAAGTCGGCGAGGGCGCGGTTGATCGCGCCGCCGTACATGAGCTGGCGCATCGCGTCCACGACGTAGCCCATCGGCAGGACGTGATGCAGCCAGGCCAAGGGCTCGGGCAGCGTCTGCCAGGGGAACGTCCCACCGGCGGTGACCAGTTGCAGCACCATGAGGACGAGGCCGACGAACTGCCCGACCGAGCCCAGCCAGACGTTCAACGCCAGGATGATCGCCGCATAGGTCGCCGAGGCCAGCACCATCACCCCGAGCGCACCCCAGGGGTTGTCGAAGGTAAACCCGAGCGCGAAGGACAGCACGCCGAGGAGGCCGAGCATCTGCAGGGCGCCGAGCGCCGCGGGGGTGAGCCATCCGGCCAGCGTGATCCGCAGCGGCGAGTGCAGCGCGGTGACCGCCCGCCGGGAGACCGGCTTCACGATGAGGAAGAGCGCATAGATGCCGATCCAGCCCGCGAGAGCCGCGAAGAACGGGGCGAGGCCCTGTCCGTAGTCCTTGGCCGCGGCGACCTTGTCGGAGGCGACGGCCACGGGATCCGCGATGATCTTCGACTGCGCGTCGCGCAGCTCGGGCGTGGAGGCGGGGATCGCCTCGACCCCGGAGGCGAGGCCGTCCCGCAGCGTGCCGATCCCCTCGCCGAGGGTGCCCAGCCCGTCGCGCAGCGCGCCGGCGCCGTCGCGGGCCGAGGCGGCGCCGGTCGCCGCGGCCCCCGCTCCCGTCGCGGCGGTGCCCGCCCCCTCCGCGAGCTGCTGCGCGCTCGCCGCGAGTGTCGCGCTCCCCGAGGCCAGGGTCGCGCTTCCCGCGGCGAGCTGGTCGATCCGGCCGATCGCGGACTGTGCCGCCTCGTTGCCGGAGCGGATGCGGTCCGCCAGCGGATCCAGCGCGCCGAGCACGGAGTCGATCTGCTCCGGGGTCATCCCCTGCTTCGTCATCTCGGCGGCGAGGTCGGTCCTGACCTGCGGGAGCGTGTCGGTGGCCTGCTGCATGAGGGAGCCCGCCTCGTCCGCGGCCGCGGCGACCTGCTGGTTCCCGGCGCTGACCTGCTGTGCTCCGTCGGCGAGGCTCGCTGCCCCTCCGGCCAGTCGCTGGGCGCCGTCGGCGAGCTGGACGGTTCCGCTGGCGAGCTGGGCGGTGCCGTCGGCCAGCTGCGTCGTGCCGTCGGCGAGCTGGATGCTGCCGGACGAGGCGGTGTGCGCGCCGTCCAGGAGCTTCCCGGCGCCGTCCGTGGCCTCGGAGAGCTTGCCGCGGACGTCGCTGAGACCGGTGAGCAGCCGGTTCGCCGCTTCCGTGCCGACCATCTCGGCGACGGATCGACGGATCCGGTCGACCGCCGTCGAGCCGATCGAGGACGCGAGGTAGTTGTTCGCGTCGTTCGTCTCCAGCTCGATCCGGGCCTGGTGCGGCTCGTTGCCCGACGCCGAGGTGAGGGCGGCGGAGAAGTCCTTCGGGATGGTGACCGTGAAGTCGACCTCGCCGTCGTGGAGCGCATCGGACGCGGCCGTGGCGGTCATGCGCCGCCAGTCGAAGGCGCCGCCCTCGAGCAGGTTGTCGGCGACCTTCTCGCCGTAGTTGGTCGCCCCGCCGGTCGCGGAGGAGGACGAACCCTCGTCCTCGACGACGAGCGCCACCGGCACGTCGGGGAACTTCCCGTACGGGTCCTGGTTGGCCCACAGGTAGAGGCCGCCGTAGAGCACCGGCACGCACATCAGTGCGATGAGCGCGATCACGGCCATGGGGCTGGCGGTCAGGCGGCGCAGCTCGGCGCCGATCATCGCGGGAACCTTCATCGGTCGCCTCCGTCCTTCGTGGGGTTCTGCGCCGGATCGTGGGTGGTGTCCGCTGTGTCGGCTGTTTCGGCGGGAGGGTTCGGGGTGGGTCCGGAGTCGGGGGCCGGGATCAGTCCGGGATTGGGGTCGGGCTCCGGGTCGGGGATCAGCCCGAGGTCGAGCTCCGAGCCGTGGTCGTCGAGGGAGCCCTGTGCGGATTCGAGGTCGGGGTCGATCGTCGATGCCGGGTCGGCCGGAAGGGTCGCGTCGTCGGGCGCGAGGGTCGCGTCGGAACTCGGGGCGACGTCGAGTCCCGGTTCGTCGTCCGCGTCGCTGCTGTCGGACTCGCTGCTGTCGGACTCGGCGCCGTTGGACTCATCGCCGTCGATCGCTGTCGCGCCCGTCAGGTCGGCGAGCGGGGCGATCGGCTGCGTCGCATCGGACAGGTTGTCGGAGGCGAGGGTCTCGGGCAGCCCCTCGATGACGGCCGCCGCCGATCCGCCGACGATGACGAGCACGGCGAAGCCGCGGTCGGCGAACTCGGATGCGATCCGCCACCAGCCGTCGGGCCGTCCGCCGTGGCGGTCGGGGGAGACGAGGACGAAGCCCTCCACGCCGTCGCGGAGCACGGCCAGCTCGCTCAGGATGCGGACGCGGGCGGCGGGGGAGACGGTGCCGATGGGGCGGCCGGCGATGTCCTCGAAACCGGTCTGGGCGAGCCAGCGCCGTGCGTGGAACGGCGTGGCGGGCTGGCCGGCGAACATCAGCTCCTCGCCGACGACGGCGGCGACGGTCACGCCGGGGTGCGGGTCGTTGACGTCCGGCGCATCGACCAGCGCCATGCGCAGGCGCAGGTCCGAGGCGTTCCTCGTGCCGTCGATCGTCACCTCACCGGCGTCGGGGCGCATCCGTCCGCTCGCGATGAGGCCGAGGACCGTCGGGCGCTGCTCGGTCTCGGCGAGCACGAAGCGGGCGTGCCCGCTCTCGATCTCCAGCGAGGTCTCCGGGAGGGCGACGCCTCGACGCCCCTTGCTCACCTGGTGCAGGGCGATCCTCATGCGTGCGCCTCCTCGGCGGTGCTCGGGCCGGCGGCTTTTGGTGGGGTGGTGTTCGGTGCGGTGGTGTCTGGTGCGGTGGTGCGCGGTGTGGTGGTGCGGGAGGTCTCGGGGTGCGCCGCCATCAGGGCGTCGGCCTCGCGCCAGGACAGCCCGGCGATGCTGAGCACCGCGCGGACCGCGATGTCGCCGGCCGCGGGGGAGGACGGATCGGTGCGGGAGACGACCGTGCGGGCGGTCTCCTCGATGAGCCGGGCGAGTGTCGGGGCCGCGATGTCGGTGCGCAGCTGATCGTCGTCCTGGCCGCGGCGGACGATGCCGGCGAGCACCCGGCGGAGCGGGGCGAGGGCGTCGGCCGTCTCCTCGACATGGGTCTCGTCGAGTGCGATCGCGGCGGCGACCTGGACGTGGGCAGCCTCCTGCCAGAGCTCGGAGGTGAGTCGCATGAGGGCGACGCGGGCATCCGCCTCGTCCACGCGGTGCGCGATCGCGTTGAAGCGCTGTGCTCCGGCCGTGATGAGCTCGCGGACGAGGCTGCCCCTGTCGTCGAAGTGCCCGTAGAGCGCCCGGCGGCTGAGGCCGGCCTCGCGCGCGATCTGGTCGACCGATGCGTGCGGGTCGGCGGCCAGCGTCCGTGTCGCCGCGGCGAGGATGCCGGCCCGGTTCTCGGCGGCGTCCCGACGCTGGCGTCGGGGGGAGGAGGTCTCGATCACCGATCCAGAATAGTTATCTTGCACACAATCGTGCAAGATAGTTCGGCGGATTCCCAGAGAGGTCATCCTGCCCCGCCCGCGGCCGCCGTTTGTGCGCCGCCTACTCGCGCCGTTTGTGCCCCGCCGTGGCAGCTTCTGCGGGTTGGCGGGTGTCTCAACCCACAAGAACTGCCACGGCGGGGCACAAACCGCAGCTGGCGCACGCCGAACCGACGCCGAACCGCAGCCGAACCGACGCCCACGCACGCCAGGACGCGCGACCGACGCGCAACCGACCTCAGTCGGTGCCGGAGTCGAAGGCGGCGCCCTCGGAGGCCGCATCGACCGCGTCGGCGAGGGCCTCGTCCGAGGAGGAGAGGGTTCCGTCGACGGCACCGGCGATCTCCGACGCCTCGCCGGCGGTCACCCGGCCGACGAGCTCGCCGGTCGCGCCGCCCACGAGGCCGAGCCCCGCGTACTGCTCGAGCCGCGAGCGCGAGTCCGCGATGTCGAGGTTGCGCATGGTGAGCTGGCCGATCCGGTCCACCGGCCCGAAGGCGGCGTCGCCCACGCGCTCCATCGAGAGCTTCTCGGGGCCGTAGGAGAGGTTGGGGGAGACAGTGTCGAGGATCGTCCAGTCGTCGCCGCGGCGCAGACGCAGCGTGACGGTGCCGGAGATCGTGGACCCGACCCAGCGCTGGATCGACTCGCGCAGCATGAGCGACTGCGGCTCCAGCCACCGGCCCTCGTACATCAGGCGGCCGAGTCGGCGCCCCTGCTCGTGGTACGTCGCGAGGGTGTCCTCGTTGAGGATGCCGTTGATCAGGCGCTCGTAGGCGATGAACAGCAGGGCCATGCCCGGCGCCTCGTAGATGCCGCGGGACTTCGCCTCGATGATGCGGTTCTCGATCTGGTCGCTCATGCCGAGGCCGTGACGCCCGCCGATCGTGTTCGCCTCCTGCACCAGGGCCACCGGGTCGGTGAACGAGGTGCCGTTGATCGCGACGGGCCGGCCGCCCTCGAACGTCACCGTGACGTCCTCGGCGGCGATCTCGACCGCAGGATCCCAGAACTTCACTCCCATGATGGGATCGACCGTCTCCAGGGAGACGTCGAGGTGCTCCAGGGTCTTGGCCTCATGGGTGGCGCCCCAGATGTTCGCATCGGTGGAGTAGGCCTTCTCGGCGGAGTCCCGGTAGGGGAAGCCGTGGGCCCCGAGCCACTCGCTCATCTCCTGGCGGCCGCCGAGCTCGGTGACGAAGTCCGCGTCGAGCCAGGGCTTGTAGATGCGCAGGCGCGGATTCGCGAGCAGGCCGTAGCGGTAGAACCGCTCGATGTCGTTGCCCTTGTAGGTGGAGCCGTCGCCCCAGATGTCGACCCCGTCCTCCCGCATCGCCCGCACGAGCAGCGTGCCGGTGACGGCGCGGCCGAGGGGGGTGGTGTTGAAGTAGGTCTTGCCGCCGGCGCGGATGTGGAACGCGCCGCAGGCCAGGGCGACGAAGCCCTCCTCGACGAGCGCCGTCCTGCAGTCGATCAGGCGGGCGGCCTCCGCGCCGTACTCGAGCGCGCGGCCGGGGATCGAGGCGATGTCGTCCTCGTCGTACTGTCCGAGGTCGCCGGTGTAGGTGAACGGCACCGCGCCCTTGTCGCGCATCCAGGCGACGGCGACGGAGGTGTCGAGCCCCCCGGAGAAGGCGATGCCGACGCGCTCGCCGACGGGCAGGGACTGGAGGACCTTGGACATGCTTTCAGCTTATCGGCCCGGCGTGTCGGCCTCCGGCCGGTGGCGGGCCGGCGAGCGCGCGGGCGTCATGCCAGGACCATCGTCGGGACGGCTTCGACCATCGTCTAGGGATCGGAGACGAATGGCGGATGCCCGGCGGCATCAAGGCTCAATAGCGTGTCCTTCACAGCCGCGGCAGCCTCTTCTCTTCGAGGGCCGCGGGACGAACGGAAGACGAGCCGGGGGGCACGCGTCATGAAGAACCGCGGATGGTCGATCGCGCTCGGAGCATTGCTCCTCGTCATCGCCGCCTTCACCTTCGTCCGGTCCGAGGGGCGGGTCGAGGCCTATGTCAGCGGCACCGGCTGTCTCCTCGCGGGGATCGTGCTGATCGTCGTCGCTCTGCGTCGTCCGGTCGAGTAGCCCGCGACGCGCAGCACAGCTCCGTACGGCACAGCTTCCGTACGGCACAGATCCGCGCAGCAGCATCAGGAGGAGGCGGCACATGCAGGAACCGAGCGACGACGACACCGGTCGCGTGACGGGTGCGAGCCCTGCGACCTCGCACGCCCGTGCGATCTCGTCCGCGGTGTTCCAGTGGGCGACGGGCCTGCGTGAGGACGGCGCGGGCCGGGTCGTCTTCAGCGGAACGCGGGAAGGCCTCCCGGCTCTCGCGCGACTGGCCGGACCGAACGGCGCCGTCCTCCTCCCTTCGGACGGCGCCCTCGAAGACTGGCGGCTGCCCTCTGGGGTCCGCGTCCTGTCCTACGAGGGGGAGCTCGCTGTCCCGGGGGATGTCATGCACATCGGCCGCGGCTACGAGATCGAGCTGCAGGACTACCTCGCTCTCCCGTTCGTCCCCGTGACCCGTTCGACCGTCGTCCGCTGTCTGTCCGCCGAGGGCTGGGCCGCGTTCGCCGCGGACGCCGATGAGGCGAGGGCGACGGGTCTGCTGATCCCGCAGCTGACGTCGAGGTCCGTCGTCCTGGCCGACCGTGCCGTCATCGATGCCGCCGTGCGAGGCGTGGACGTCGAGGTCAACAGCCTCACGGTCGATGATCGGGGAGAGATCCGGCGCTGGCCGGTGGGGCCGCCGGTCGCCGCCGATGACGACGCGCTCCTCGCGCCGCAGCCCGCGCGCGCGTACTTCTCCTGCTTCGCCGACGGCGGGCCCGAGACGGTCGGCGGGCCCGAGACGGACGGCGGGCCCGAGACGGTCGGCGGCGGACCCCTGGCGACGGAGGCCTTGATCGTGGAGAGGCCGTGGCTCCCGCGGTATCTGACCGCGCTGCGCGTCGCCGGAGGGGAGGACGGGGAGACCTGGAGCCTCTCGGGGTTCGGGGGCACTCTGACCGGCGCGGATCCCGATCCGCGGGCCCGGCCCACGGGCGATCTGCTGATCTGGAGGGGCGACGAGTATCAGCTCGTCGCCGGGGACTCGGGGCGCCGGTTCTCGCTCGGACGCGACACCGCCCTCGTCGTCGAGTGCCTCCTCGGCGCGGCAACGGAGGACGATGCGCGCGCGGCGTTCGCGGATGCGGGCATCGCCGGCGGCGCAGACGTCGGAGGCGGTATCGGACGTGACATCGCGGACCTCCGCGCACGCTTCGCCGCGGCCGGCGTCCTGCTCGGCCCCGATGGGGAGACCCGCTGATGGAGCGGGCCTGGACGGCGCTCGTCCGCCCCAGCGCGGACCCGGGTCCTGCCGCGTGGGCGGTCTCCGCGAAGGGCACCCGCATCCGGTTCGCCGACGGCGTGGACGCCTTCTGCGCGACGAGCGGTCTGTGGAACGTCCCGCTCGGCTATGGGAACGCGGAGGTCGCCGAGGCCGTGGGGCGAGCGCTCCGCGACGCGTCGTACCTGACCCTCTTCCGGCGGAGCCACCCCTACGCCGAGGAGGCGGCGGCGCGGCTGATCGCCTTCACGGGGATGCCCTTCTCCCGGGTGCTCTTCTCCACGTCCGGCGGCGCGGCCAACGATGCCGTGATGAAGCTCGTCCGGCAGTTCTGGCACCTCGCCGGCAGCCCGCAGCGGCGGATCGTCGTCGGTCTGCGGGGGAGCTACCACGGGCTGACCCACGGTGCGCATGGGCTGAGCGGCGATGAGCTGGGGCAGGCCGTCTACGGCATCGACCGCCGTGACGTCCGGCACGTCCCGGTCGACGACGGCGCGGGGCTGGAGACGCTGATGAGGCGTGAGGGGAACCGCGTGGCGGCCGTCATCGTCGAGCCGGTGCTCGGGACGGGCGCCGTCGAGGTCCCGCCATCGTTCCTCGCCGTGCTCGACCGGCTTCGTGCGGAGCACGGCTTCCTCCTCGTCGCCGACGAGGTCGCCACGGGGTTCGGTCGTACAGGGCAGCGGTTCGCCTCGGCGGGCTGGGCATCGCCACCGGACGCGATGATCCTGTCGAAGGCGCTCACCAACGGCACCTGCGCTGCCTCCGCGATCGTGGTCGGCGAACGGATCGTGTCGGCCTTCGACCGGGAGGATGCGCTGTTCGTCCACGGTGAGACCCAGGCGGGCACACCGGCCAGCTGCGCTGCGATCCTCGCGACCCTGGACCTCTACGACTCCCTCGACGCCGACGCGCTCTTCCGCGATGTCGCCGACCGTCTCGACGCGGTCGTGGCACGGCTGCTGCATCATCCGCGCATCGTCGCCGCGCAGGGCCGCGGTGCGTTCCGGGCCCTGCGCATCCTCGGCACGTCGGCGGGCGGACGGGAACGCGAGGGCGCGCAGGGCGGCGAGACTGAGCAGGGTGGTGGGGCCGGACCGGGCGAGGGCCTCGCGCCGGACGCGGTGACGGATCTGGTCGAGCGGATTCGACGCCGGGGTGTCGTCGTCCACCCGGGCCCCGCGGGCATCCAGCTGATCCCTGCGGCCATCGCCGCCGCCGCGGACCTGGACCGGGCCGCCGCCGCGATCGAGACGGCTCTCGATGAGCAGGATGCGGCCATCGATGAACGCGGTGCGGCATGACCGCGCAGGCGCTTCCCGAGCGCGTCGCCGTCCACGACGGGTCCGTCCCCACGGTGATCGGGGCGGGGGCGGCCCTTCGCTCGCTGGCCCGACTCGGCGTGACCGAGGACTCCCTGCTCCTCATCGACGGCCGGGTCCTCGATCGCCATCCGGGGTTCGGAGAGCGGATGCGCCGGGTCATCTGTGTCGAGCCGCGCCGCGAGCCGCAGACCCAGCTGCTCGACCGCGTGCAGCGGGAGGTCGGGGCCGCGGAGCGCATCGACGCGGTCGTCGGAGTCGGCGGCGGTTCGGTGATGGACGCGGCGAAGCTCATCCGACTGTTCCGTGGCAGCAACACCGGTCTCCGTGCGGCGCAACGGTATGCGGAGTCGTTCGGCGTGTTCCTGGTCCCCGAGGCCTGGGGGCGGAAGCGGGTGCCGCTCGTCCTGATACCGACCACCCTCGGCACGGGATCCGAGGCCGGGGCCGTCGCGTGCCTTGAGGGCGCGGCCTCTCGACGGCTCGTCGCCGGCGCCGCTCTGAAGGCGGACTCGATCGTCCTCGACCCCGAGCTGACCCGTTCGCTGGACGGGATCGCCCTACGGGAAGGGGCAGCGGAGATCCTGCTCCGGATCATCGGCGGCTATGTCGGGAGCGAGCCCGGCGACGTCCAGGACGCGGCGGCGGAAGGGCTCGCCGCCCAGGCGGCGCGCACGGCGCACGAGGGACTCCGCCGCGGGTTCGACGACCGGATCCGCCTCCTCCTGGCGGCGGCCTCCGGCGAGACCCACGCGGGGTGGGCGCTCGCCGGGCGCGATCCGTACGGCGCGAAGCACTGGTATCTCGCCAACGAGATCTCCTCGGCCCAGCGCTCCAGGAAGGTGCCGGCGACGCTCCGTCTCCTTCCCGAGGTCTGGCGGAGGGTGATGGAGGGCGACCGTCGGTTCGGCGACCGCGCCCGGTTGGTGCGCATCTGGCGGATCGTCGCGGCGGAGATCGACCTCGACGCCGACCCGATCCGCGGCGCGCGCGCCTGGCCGTCGGCCTGGGGAATCGATCTCCCGCGCTTCCGCCGCAGCGCGATCGCCGCGGCCGCTCGAAGCTGCTCCCGTGCCTGGGCCGGTCGGCGCCCGGCGCTCCGGGGGATCTCCGAGGCCGAGATCCTCGCCGTCTACGCGGCAGCGTCGCAGTGGGCGCCGGACCCCGTGACCTCGGTCGGAGGGGAGGAGAGGAGGTGAAGACGATGACGGACATCAGCAGGTTCGGCTTCGAAGAGCTCGACGAGGCGGACGCGCCGGACGCGGAGACGTTCTGGTGGGGCATGTGGCTCGGTATCGGATACGTGGGCACCATCGCGGTGCTCGCCACCTGACCGGCGACGACGCCGGACGGGAAAGACGCATCGAAAGCAGAAAGGAGGTGGACGAATGGAACTCTCGCAGCAGCTGCGGTTCGAGGAGATCGAGAGCATGGAGGCTCCCGACTCGGACATGTACGTCGGCTTCAAGCTCGCCGTCTTCATCGGGCTCATCGCCCTCGTGACCTGAGATCGGCGTGCCCGGATCGACCAGGAGAGGGGGTGACGACATGCACGCGCACGACATGAGCCTCTGGTTCGAAGAGGTCGACCAGGCGGACGCGCCGATGAGCCCGGAGGAATGGCTGTTCAACATCGGCACATTCGCGTTCGCGGTGATCGCGATCGCGACCTGAGCGTGGTGGGCGGTCAGCACCCCGTGACCGCCCACTTCCTCGTTCGACCTCGCCACAGAGCCAGCGAAGACCAGAAGGAGACGACCGTGTCCCGAAACGACCAGGTGCACCGCGGCCGCGCTCCTGCGAGCCCGCCGGCGGTGCTCGCCGCCCTGCTCACCGCGGGTTCGCCGTCCGACGACCTCTACTCGACGGAGGGCTCCCGCCTCTACGAGCGGCTCGCGGAGTTCGACGTCAGCGAGCAGACGGCGCTCCTGCGCCTCCTCGCCGGCACGGACGGCGACATCCTGGAGCTCGCCTGCGGGGGCGGGCGCCTCGCGTTCCCCCTCCTCTCGCTGGGGCGTCCCGTGACCGGGCTCGATCTGTCTCCGGAGATGATCCGAGCCCTCGAGGAGCGATACCGGGCGCTGCCGGCCTCGCGACGGACCGTTCCATTGACCGGCGTCGTCGGCGACATGCGGGACTTCGTCCTGGGCGGCGTCTTCGGCGCGATCGTCCTCGGCACGACCTCCATGCTCCTGCTCGACGAGGAGGGGCGCCGACGTCTCTACGCCTCGGTGCGCCGTCATCTCGCCCCCGGCGGGAGGTTCTTCGTCTCGGTTCCGGGGAAGGCGATGGCGCCGGGATCCACGTCGACGCGGGTCGTGCCGCTGCGCGGCGAGACGCCCTCGGTGGCGATCGTCAGCGACCACGTCCGCGTGGGCGGGCGGACGAGGGACGTGTCGATCCTGCACCTCTCCCGGCCCGAGGGCGGTGACCTCGTCACGCGCGAGTTCTCCTCCACGGTCTTCCTGCTGACCGCGGGAGAGCTGGACAGGGAGCTGGCGGAGGCCGGATTCACCCTGGCCGACACCGTGATCGCCGACACCGTGGCTGCCGGCACTGCGACCGCCGGCACTGTGGCCGCCGACACTGCGACCGCCGGTGGTGGCGCGGAGGGCGGGCTGCTCGTCCGGGGGTACACGGCATGAGCGAGTCGGCTGTCGCGGCACGGTCCTGGGACGCGGCGCATCCGGCGCTGGCGGACCAGGTCGGCGTGGACCCGCCGCTGAGCGACGGCGCCCCCTGGATCATCTCCGTCGCAGGCGTCCCTCGGGCGCGCGTCGGAGCCGACTTCGCACGGATGGCGGCGCTCTTCGACGGCCGCCGCTCTCTGCGCGAGGCCGTGGAGTCGGCCGGCGTCGACGTTGACGCCGAGCAGGCGTTCGCCGCCGTGGATTCCCTGGCCGCGGCGGGCCTGCTCCAGAAGGACCCGCTCCACGGCGACCGGTCGTCGGACCGTCCCTCACGGCGCCCGAGCCGTGCGGCCCGGCGACCGGTCCATCCATCACGTCCGTCCCGCCCGCCGAGGACGAGCCCGCCGCCGGCAGGCGCGCGGAGGCCGGCGGGCGGGCGGCGTCTGGTCTACCGGCCTCCGCTCACCGTGCAGTGGACGCTGTTCGATCCGACGCCGGTCGCGTCCTTCCTCGCCCGCCCGTTCCGATCGGGCGGGGTCCGGCTCGCATCGCTCCTGATCCTCGCCGGGGTCTTGGTCCTCGCCCTGATCGCGGTCGTGCGGGACCGCGTGCTGATCCTCTCGCTGCTCGGCTCCCCGTTCCCGCTCGACCTCGTGCCGGTGCTCCTGCTCGTGATCCTCCTGCTGGGATGCGTGCACGAGCTCGGCCACGCCGTCGCGCTCGCCGCCTTCGGTGGTCGTCCCGCCCGCATGGGCGTGATGCTCTTCTATCTCACTCCGGCGTTCTTCTGCGACGTCACGGACGGGTGGCGGATCCGTGAGCGCTCGCGCCGGGCCGCCGTGGCGCTGGCGGGACCGGCCGTCCACCTCTTCGCCGGAAGCGTCGCCTTCGCCCTCGTCCCGTTCGTCGCCGATGCGGGCCTCCGCCGTCTTCTCGCGGTGGTCGGGGTGGCGTGCCTCGCCGCCGTCGTCGCGAACCTCATCCCGTTCATCAAGCTCGACGGATATCTGGCGCTGGTGGCGATCACCGACACGCCGAACCTCCGTGCTGCGGCCATCGGCGCCGCGCGCCGCGCTCTCGTCCGCCTGGCCTTCGGCATCGACGAGCGGCCGGACGACCCGCCGCGTTCCTGGATCCTGGCCGGATACGGCGCCCTGTGCACCCTGTTCCCCCTGGCGCTCTTCAGCTGGGTAGCGTCCCGGATGCAGCCCGTGCTCGTCGCCCTCGGCGCATGGACGTCGGCGGCCTTCCTCCTCCTCGTCCTCGTGTTCGTCATCGCTCTCCTCCGGCGGATCGGAGGGCTCGTCGCCTCCGCCCTTCGGCACAGAGCCCGGGCAGGCCGGGTCGCCTTCGCGTCCGCGGTCGCGGCGGCCATCTGCGGGGCCGTCCTGCTGGTGCCGATGCGGACGACCGTCCACGCCGGGTACGTCGTGGATGGAGGGCGCCTCTACATCGTCGCTTCCGGAGCCTCGGCCCTCGGCGCGCTCTCCCCGGGGGACGCGGTGCGCTTGCGGAGCAACGGCGTCCTCGTCCAGCCTCAGCTCGCCGTCGGGACGGTCGTCTCGGAGGCCGCGAGGGAGCTCCTTGCGCCGGTCGAGGCCATCGCCCCCGTTTCGGTCGCGAACGCGGGCGCGCGCTCGTCCGTCCCGGTGCACGCCGTCCCGCTCTCGACGGACGCCGACCTCGCCGACCTCCCGCGTGCGGGGGCGGCGGAGGCGGAGCTTGCGACGTCCACGCCGCTGGGCGCTCTGCTGGTGCGGCGCGTGATCGAGGAGCCGCTGGCGGCGATCCTCGAAGGAGAGGAGAGCCGATGACGGCCGCATCGAGGACGACGGGCGACGGGACGCCGCCGCCCGTCGTCGCGGCGCTCGCCCGTGCCTGCCAGCGCTTCGGCGCGCGTCCCCGGGGAGAGCCGAGGATCGGGTGGCACGGACGATCCGCGGGCGTGCAGGTCGTCCACGGCGCTGAGGCGCCCGCATGGCTCCGTGTCGTCGTCGCGCGCGCCGAGCTCGCGCGGGGGGACTGGTGGAACGGGAACGTCGAGGCGGAGGCCCTGGATGCGGTGCCCCGCCCACGGCTCCTCTCCTGGGACGAGTGGTCGGAGGGCGCGGTGACGGCGCGATCCGAGCTCATGGAGCTGCTCCCCGGAAGCGCCTGCGCGCCGACACCGGAGCTTCGCGTGGACCCGGGGCTCACGGATGCCTGGTGGACAGCGCTGGAGGAGGCTCTTGAGGCGCTCGCGCGACATCGGACCGATCGCGCGGTGACGACGCCCGAGTCCCTCTCCCATCGCACGCACGTCCTCTTCGGCGAGCGCTACGACCTGTCCGAGATCCCGTGGACGACGAGTCACGGCGATCTGCACTGGGCGAACCTCTTCGGCCCGGAGTTCGCGCTCGTCGACTGGGAGGCCTGGGGCGTCGCTCCGGCGGGGTCGGACATCGCGGGTCTCTATCTGCACTCGCTCCTCGTCCCCGAGGTCGCCGAGACGATCCGGAGCAGGTTCGCCGAGGTCCTCGACGCCCCCTCCGGGCGGCTCGGGATCGCCTACCAGGCCACACGTATGCTCGCGAGGGCGATGGCCGGTGACTATCCGGAGCTGATCGACCCGATCCACGAGTCCGTTCGCAGACACGGCCCGGTGCGGGCCAGGAAGGCATGACCATGAGAGCAGATGCCGTCGAGTTCCGCGGCTTCACACGACGGTTCGGCGATCGGACGGTCGTCGACTCACTGACGTTCTCGGTCGGGCAGGGCCGCATCGTCGGGCTCCTCGGCCCGAACGGCGCGGGAAAGAGCACGGCGATGCGGGGGCTCGTCGGTCTGCTGCGACCCACGGCCGGGACGGCGACGATCTTCGGCCGGACCTTCGCGGAGCTCCGCGACCCCGCGCGCATCGTCGGCGTGCACATGGACGGACTCGGTTTCGAGACCGGGATCACAGGGCGGAGACATCTCGAGATCCTCGCGATCGCGGCGGGGATGGCGAGGGAGCGCGTCGATCAGCTCCTCGACCTCGTCGGCCTGGAGGGCGAGGGCCGGAAGCGGGTGAAGAACTACTCGACCGGGATGCGGCAGCGTCTCGGGCTCGCCTCCGCGCTCATCGGGGATCCGGACCTGCTCATCCTCGACGAACCGGCCAACGGCCTCGATCCCGAGGGCATCCGGTGGCTCCGCTCGTTCCTGAGGGCCGAGGCGGACGCCGGGCGGACGATCCTCGTCTCGAGCCATCAGCTCGGCGAGCTGGAGCACGTCGTCGACGACGTCGCGATCATGAAGCGCGCGCTCCTGTACTTCGGCCCCCTCGACGCGCTGACGGGCTCCGGGGACCAGACGCTCGAAGACGGCTACTTCGACCTCGTCTCCTCGGTCGAGGGGGCGTCGCGATGAGCCGTGCGGATGCCGGCCGGATCTTCCGTCGGCTGCTCGGCGCGGAACTGCTGAAGGCGCGCTCGGGCGCCGTCCTCGCCACCATGTTCTCCTTCGTGCTCACCGTTCCGCTGCTGGTCGTCTTCATCACCGGGGCGACGGACGACGTCGACTTCGGCGACGGCCTCGCGGCCACGCGCACGTTCCTCTCGATCGGGGTGTCGGGAGCCCTCGGCTGCGTGTTCTTCGGCAGCTACATCGTCACGCGCGAGGACTACTACCGGTCGATGGATCGTGTCTTCGTCCTCGGCCCAGCCCGTCTCGTCTTCGGGGCGAAGGTCGCGGCGGCGGCGATCTTCGGCGGGCTCTTCGCCATCCTCGGCGCGGCGGTCTGGACCGCCATCTCGGCGATCCTCGTCCAGAGCAGGGGAGGGGAGTTCCTCGTCGGCGCCGACGCGCTGGCGATGGCGGCCGGCTATCTCGTCGCGGGGGTGCTGGGCGCGGTCATGGGCTGCGGAGTCGGCTGGGTCGTCCGCAACTACTATCTCGCCGTCCTCGTCCTTCTCGTGCTCCCCCCGATCATCGGGGTCCCGCTTCTGAGCCGTGCCCGCGACGTGGAGAGGTTCCTGCCCATCGGTGCGAGTGCGGGGCTCGGCGGGGTCGGCATCGACGGCCTCCTGTCCCCGCCGATCGCCGGGACGGTCCTCGCGGGGTGGGCGCTCCTCGCCGTCCTCGTCGGATGGATGGACCTCCGACGGCGGGCGGCAGCGTGACGCATGCCGTCCGCGCTCTCCGAATCGAGGCGCGGCGGTTCATCCGCGATCGGTACGTCCCGGCATTCCTCGCCCTCGCGGCCCTGCCGCTGATCGCCCTCCTCGGCAGTCTGCCGGAGGGCCTGTCGGAGGCGCCGGACGGGGTGCTCCTCGGCCTGCGCGCGCACGTCGGGACCGGGCTCCTCTCGCAGGTCGCGCTGCTCGCGGCGGCGCTCGGAGCCATCCGCACCTCCACGGCCTTCGCGCAGGGCATCGTCGGCCGGGACGCCCTCGCGTTGCCGGGGATGCTGCCGTTCTGGTCCCGTGCCTGCTCCTCGGCCGTCGCCGGCGCGCTGGTGGGCACGACGGCCTGGACCCTCGCGAGCATGGGCGTCCGGCTCGTCGCCGGCGCCGACGTCGTGGACCCGGCGCTTCTCGGCCCCGCAGCGGCCCTGGGCGTGGGGGCCGGGATCTGGGGGTTCGCGATCGGAGCGCTCGTCCGTGCTCCGCTGTCCGTGCTGCTGGTGGTCTTCGCCTCCCTGACCCCGCCGCTGTTCCTCGCGTCGATCGCTCCCGTGGTCGCGGATCTGCTGCCGCTCGGGAGCGCGCTGCTGGCGGCGGGAAGCCCGATCGGTGCGGGAGGGGACGGGCCGGGACAGGCCTTTGGAGCCCTCGTCGCAGGGGCCTGGGGATCGATCCTGATCCTCGCCGCGCTCCTCGCGTACCGTTGGCGATCACGGCTCCCCTGAGGACGCCTGATCGCCGCCGGTCGGCGGAAAAGAGGCCGGATGATCGAATGTCGGACTTGTCCTCCGAAAAGGGGACAAGGAAACCGAAAATCCGGAAGAGGTCCGGTGCTAGCGTGACAGCCGGGGGGCTTTTATGAGAGGTGTTTTCACGAGTAGATGCCGACGGATCGGACGGAGGCGCCGTGCACCGGCGCCGGATCCGGAGTCGGCACAGCCCGGGCTGTCACGGAGGAACAGCGGGGTGCGCGGTGGCGGACGCTGAGCCGGTCCACGATGTGATCATCGTCTGCGGCGACACCCTCGTCACCTCCGCGCTGTCCACGATCCTGTCGTCGGCGAGCCAGCGGCTGCGCATCACCGTGAGCTCCGTTCTGAGCGGAGCGGTCGCGGCGAAGGGCGCCGGGGTGCCGCCGATCGTGGTCTACGACGTCGCCTCGGAGACGAGGGCAGAGCGGATTGCGCTGGCCGACCTCGCCGGGGTGAGTCAGCGGGCTCGGGTGATCGCCGTGACGCCCACGGAGTCGTTCGATCGGATTCCCGCCCTTCTGGACGCGGGTGCGTGCGGGATCGTCGGCCGCAACGCCGCGCCGGAGGAACTGGTCCGTGCGGTCCTGGAGGTCGCCGGCGGACATGTGTTCGTGTCGCGCCTGATGCTCCGCCAGATCGTCGAGCATGTCGCGCGCTCCGCGGGAAGGTCCCGTCCCGTGCGGGTGCACGGGGATGAGCTGCTGGCGCCGCGGGAGCGCGATGTCGTCGCCCTCCTGATGCGAGGGATGACGAACCGGGAGATCGCCGCGAACATGCACCTCTCGGAGGCGACGGTCAAAGCGCATCTGGGGAGGGTGATGAGCAAGTGGCAGGTGCGCGATCGGCTCCAGGTCGCGCTGCACGCGCTCGACCGCGGAACGATCCGTTCCTGAGGTCAGCCGGCCCGTGTCGCAGGGGCCCTGCCGCAGGGGGTGACCGGCGGTCGTCAGCTGTCGGCGCCGCGCCTTCGCGACACCCAGATCACCCCGGCGCCGACCGCGAGGATGCCGAGGGCGATGCCGACCACGTAGGCGGCGACGCCGGGATAGCCGCCGACGAGGTGGGGGTCCAGGAACGGGTAGGGGTACCACCAGGGATTGCCGGTGGTCGGGGCGGTGATGGCGTTCGCGCGGAGCAGTGTGTACACGACCCAGGCGATCGGGAAGGCGGCGATCGCGCCGAGAACGCCCCAGCCCAGGCGTCGGCGTGAGGGGGCGAAGAAGACGTCCGCGAGGAGGAGCAACGGGCCGAGCACGTGCAGCACCTCGTTGATCCACGGGGCGGAGATCCCGACCTGTGCGATGTTGCGCAGCAGGAGGTTGTAGACGATCCCGGTGACGATCATGAAGGTCGCGACGCAGGCGAGCAGGACGGAGAGCCCGCGGGGCTCGGTGCGCCCGTCGCGTCCGCGCGCCAGCGACCAGGCTCCCGCGATGCCCAGTCCGATCACGGCGAACACGTTGGACAGGATCGTGAAGTAGCTGAAGAAGTTGACGATGACCGTCGGCAGGTGACCGGCCGCCGGCGTCGTCGCGGACAGCGCGTTGGACACGGTCATCGACAGCTGGGAGAGGACGGTGACGAGCAGGAGCGCGGCGCCGGCGAGGCGGAGCGCCGACCATCCGGCGACGAAGGCGGGGGATGCGGGTGCGCGACGCTGCGCGGAGACGGGGGAGGTCACGGGATCACTCTAGGACGCACCCCGGCCCGGCCGCCGCCGAACCCCGCGAAACTGCATCTGCGTCACGAGACCGCGCAATTTTCTCGCAGCCTCGGAACGCAGATGCAGTCTCGCGGAAGAGGCGCGGGGAGCGCGGAAGGGGCGCGGGAAGAGCGCGGTAGGGGCGCAGACGAGCGTCCGAGGCCTCCCGATAGGATGGGACGGCCCGATCGGGCCAGCTCACGGCCGGTGCAAACCCGGCGAAGCAGCGGCTGCGGACAGCGGTCGACACCAAGGGGGTTCTCCCATGCCAGGAATCGTGATCATCGGCGTCCAGTGGGGCGACGAGGGCAAGGGCAAGGCGACTGATCTGCTCGGAGAGCGGACCGACTGGGTCGTGAAGTTCAACGGCGGGAACAACGCCGGGCACACCGTCGTCGTGGGCGACGAGAAGTACGCCCTGCACCTGCTCCCCTCCGGCATCCTCTCGCCGGGCGTCACCCCGGTCATCGGCAACGGCGTCGTGATCGACCTCGAGGTGCTCTTCAGCGAGCTCGAGGCGCTCGGCTCGCGCGGCATCGACATCTCGCGCCTGAAGGTGAGCGCCAACGCGCACATCATCACGCAGTACCACCGCACGCTCGACAAGGTCACCGAGCGATTCCTCGGCAAGCGCATGATCGGCACCACCGGCCGTGGCATCGGCCCGGCCTACGCCGACAAGATCAACCGTGTCGGGATCCGCGTGCAGGACCTCTTCGACGAGAACATCCTGCGGCAGAAGGTCGAGGGCGCGCTCGACCAGAAGAACCACCTGCTGGTGAAGGTCTTCAACCGCCGCTCGATCACCGTGGACGAGATCCTTGAAGACCTCCTGTCCTACGCCGATCGGCTGCGTCCGATGGTCGCCGACACCGGTGCGCTCCTCGACGAGGCGTTGAAGCGCGACGAGGTGGTCGTCTTCGAGGGCGGCCAGGCCACGATGCTCGACGTCGACCACGGCACCTACCCGTTCGTCACCTCCTCCTCCGCGACCGCGGGCGGTGCGGCGACCGGATCGGGTGTTGGCCCAGGGCGCCTCGACCGGATCGTCGGCATCGTCAAGGCGTACACCACGCGCGTCGGTTCCGGTCCGTTCCCGACCGAGCTCTTCGACGAGCAGGGCGAGTGGGTGCGCGCCCGCGGCTTCGAGTTCGGCACCACCACGGGCCGTCCGCGGCGGGTGGGCTGGTACGACGCCCCGATCACGCGCTATGCGACGCGGATCAACGGGATCACCGACCTCGTCCTCACCAAGCTCGACATCCTCACGGGCCTCGAGCAGATCCCGGTCTGCGTCGCCTACGACGTCGACGGGACCCGGTTCGAGGACGTGCCGGTGAACCAGAGCGACTTCCACCACGCGAAGCCGATCCTGGAGCTCTTCCCGGGGTGGAGCGAGGACATCTCGACCGCGCGCACGTTCGAGGACCTGCCGAAGAACGCGCAGGACTACGTGCTGGCGCTGGAGAAGATGAGCGGGACGCGGATCTCCGTGATCGGCGTCGGCCCGGAGCGCGACCAGGTCGTCGTCCGCCACGACCTCGTCGACTGACGTGACCCGATTCTGGGTCGGCGGCTACGGCCCCGACATGGGCGGCGCGGCCACCGGGATCGGCCTCCTCGCCGGCGATGAGGGACGCGAGCCGACCACGCTCGCCTACCGCGGGGCGGTGGTGCCGGCGGCATCGCCGTCCTGGCTGGCGGCGCACCCTCGGCTCGACGTCGTCTATGCGGCGCTGGAGGGCGCGGGTGCCGTCGCCGCGTTCACACGGAGCGGCGAGACCTCGCTCACGCCCCTCGGCCGCCCCGTCGACGCGGGCGAGTCGGTCTGCCACCTCGCGGTCGCGCCGGACGGCGGCTCGCTCATCGCGAGCTGCTACGGAGACGGCCGGGTCGTCCGGTTCGGGCTCGGACCCGACGGCTCCCTCCTGCAGGCCGTGGCGGACGATGCCGCGGAGCTCCGCGCGGCGCTTCTCGGCGAGGAGCTTCCGGAGTCCGGAGCGGCGGCGGATCCGCTCGCGGCGTCCGACCCCTACGCCTCGGATCCGGATCGCCTCGACCCCAACGGCAGTCCGCGCGTCTCCCACGCGCACGCCTCCGCCTTCCTCCCGGATGGACGGATCGCGACCACCGACCTCGGCTTCGACCTCGTCCGGTTCTGGCGACAGGGGCCTTCCGGGCTGATCCTCGACCACGAGGTCGTGCTGCCGCGGGGGACGGGTCCGCGGCACATGGTCGTGCATCCGAGCGGGCATCTCCATGTCGTGACGGAGTACTCCTGCGAGGTGTTCACGCTCGCCGCAGGCCCCGACGGGCGCTGGGCGGTCGTCGCCGCGACGATGACGGCTCCGATCGCGCAGATCGGGTCCGACTTCCCCGCCGAGCTCGCCCGTTCCCGCGACGGTGCGACGCTGTACACCGCGCTCCGCGGCAGCAACACGATCGCCGCTCTCCGTGTCCGCGGGGCCGGCGAGATCGTCGAGCCGCTCGCGCTCGCCGATTCCGGCGTCGACTGGCCGCGCCATCATCTGGTGCACGACGGCCTGCTGCTCGTGGCCGGTCAGCGATCCGACGACATCGTCGTGCTCGACCTCGACGATCGAACGGGCGCCCCCGGCCGTCTCCGCCACCGCACCCCCGCGCCGGCCCCGACGGTCTTCCTCCCCGTCCGCTGATCGTCCCGGTCGCCTGATCGCCCCGTCGCGCTGGCCTCGTCCGTCGCGCCCCGTCCGCATTTTGTGCCCCGCCGTGGCAGCAGTTGTGGGTTGAGTGGCGTGTCAACCCACAACAACTGCCACGGCGGGGCATTTAGTGCGCGGAGCCCGGTGCGAGGGACATTCCGTCGGATGGATGCACCGTTGTCGGCCTGGCTGGCGTGGTGAGGCCGACAGGCATGCATTTGGCCGACAGGACTGACAGGGCCAGATCGGGTCGACAGGAGTGCACAGGACAGGAACAGATCGGGCCGACAGGACTGACAGGACCAACAGGACACAAGGCCGACAGGACCAGATCGGGTCGACAGGAGTGCACAAGGCCGACAAGAGCGCATCGGACCGACAGGGCCGCTTCAGTCCGACAGGACACAGGTCCGACAGGACCGCATCGACCCGACAGCACCGCATCCCACCGATGAGTGCGCGCTGATCGAACAGAACGCGTCGATATCCGGCTGAAGGGAATCGGTCCGGGGAGCGCGCTGTTCTGTCAGGGTGGAACGCGGGGGAGCCCCCTTCGGAAAGGCGGCAGGACATGGCGACGGGCAAGGACTTGACGACGGACGAATACGACCTCATCGTGCTGGGCGGAGGGCCGGTCGGCGAGAACGTCGCGGATCGCGCGGTGCAGGCGGGGCTGACGGCGGTGATCGTCGAGAGCGAGCTCGTCGGCGGCGAATGCTCCTACTGGGCCTGCATGCCGTCGAAGGCGATGCTGCGCTCGGCGCAGGCCCTGCGGGCGGCCCGCAACGTGGCGGGGAGCGCCGAGGCGGTGACCGGCGACCTCGACGTGCACGCGGTGCTGGCCCGGCGGAACCGTTTCGCGAGCGACTGGTCGGACGACGGACAGGTCGCCTGGGTCCAGGGGGCGGGGATCGACCTCGTCCGCGGACACGGGCGGATCGCCGGCGAACGCGTGGTCGCGGTGACGACGCCGGACGGCGGGGAGCGACGGCTCACGGCCCGCCACGCCGTGGCGATCAGCACCGGGACCGACGCCACGATCCCGCCGATCCCGGGGCTCCGGGAGGCGGATCCCTGGACGAGCCGGGAGGCCACGAGCGCACAGGAGGTGCCGGCGTCGCTCGCGATCGTCGGCGGGGGCGTCGTGGCGGTGGAGATGGCGACCGCATACGCGGCGCTGGGCTCGCATGTGACCCTGATCGCCCGGGGCGCGCTGCTCGGGTCCGTCGAGCCGTTCGCGGGCGAGCTCGTCGCCGACGGACTGCGCGAGCTCGGCGTCGACGTCCGGCTGGAGACCGCGACCCTGAGCGTCGAGCGTGATGCGAACGGCGTCGCCGTCCGCACGGACGGCGGCGACGTCGAGGCCGCGGAGGTGCTCGTGGCCACCGGCCGTCATCCTCGCAGCGGCGACATCGGCCTGGAGGTCGTCGGCCTGGAGCCGGGCGGCTGGATCCGCACGGACGACACCCTGCGCGTGCCGGGGATCGACTGGCTGTACGCGGTGGGAGACGTCAACGGGCGCGTGCTGCTCACGCACCAGGGCAAGTACCAGGCGCGTGCGGCGGGCGACGTGATCGCCGCCCGCGCGGCCGGGCAGGCGATCGACGACGGGCCGTGGGGCCGCCATGCCGCCACCGCCGATCACTCCGCGGTCCCGCAGGTGGTGTTCTCGGAGCCCGAGGTCGCCGCCGTCGGCCTCACCGAGGCGACGGCCCGCGAGGCCGGACGTCGCGTCCGCGCGGTCGATGTGGAGTTCTCCTCGGTCGCGGGGGCGGGACTGCACGAGGACGGCTACCGGGGGAAGGCCCGGATGGTGGTCGACGAGGACCGCGGCGTCATCGTCGGCGTGACCCTCGCCGGTCCCGACGTCGCCGAGCTGATCCACGCCGCCACGGTCGCCGTCGCCGGGGAGGTGCCGATCGCGCGTCTGTGGCATGCGGTCCCCTCCTACCCGACGATGAGCGAGGTGTGGCTGCGGCTGCTGGAGGCCTACGGGCGGAATTACGCCTGATGAAGGCGATATCGCGTCGATGTCGGACGTGTGGCCTACGCTCGAAAAGACTCGAGGAGGGACGAGCATGAAAGCCGTACTCGCAGGGACCGTGATCGCCGAGGCGGACGACGCCGACGTGGTCCTCATCGAAGGGAACAGCTACTTCCCGCCGTCGTCGGTGCGACCGGGGGCGCTCGTCGAGAGCCCGACCCCGTACACCTGCCCGTGGAAGGGCGCGTGCCAGTACTACTCGGTCGTCGCGGAGGACGGCGAGCACGCCGACGCCGCCTGGGCGTACCCGACGCCCTATCCCACCGCGATCGAGCGCGTCGGTCGCGACTTCTCCGGCTATGTCGCCTTCGCCCCGGGCGTCGAGGTGGGCCCCTAGCGGGCGTGGGGCAGTCATGATCGAGTTCCGATCGGTCTCGAAGACCTTTCCCGACGGCACGCATGCCGTCAACGACTTCGACCTCGTCATCCCCTCGCGGCGCACGACCGTCCTCGTCGGGTCGTCCGGGTGTGGCAAGACGACCCTGCTGCGCATGATCAACCGCATGGTCGAGCCCTCGTCCGGTGCGGTGGAGATCGACGGGGAGAACGTGCTGGAGGGCGATCCGGTGCCGCTCCGCCGCCGCATCGGCTACGTCATGCAGAACTCCGGCCTCATGCCGCACTTCACCGTGCTCGACAACGTCGCGACCGTGCTGCGCCTGAACGGCGTCGGACGGGCGGAGGCGCATGAGCGCGCCCGCGGCATGCTCGACACGGTGGGCCTCGACCGCTCGCTCGCCGACCGCTACCCCAGCCAGCTCTCCGGCGGGCAGCAGCAGCGCGTTGGCGTCGCCCGAGGGCTCGCGACCGACCCCAACATCCTGCTGATGGACGAGCCGTTCGGCGCCGTCGACCCCATCGTGCGCACGGAGCTGCAGCAGGAGATGCTGCGTCTGCAGCGCGAGCTCGGCAAGACCGTGGTCTTCGTCACGCACGACATCGACGAGGCGTTCCTTCTGGGCGATCAGATCGTGATCCTCGACGTCGGCGCGCGCATCGTGCAGGCCGGGTCTCCGGAGGAGATCATCGCCGCTCCGGCCGACGACTTCGTCTCGGCGTTCATCGGCGCCGACCGCGGCAAGCGCTCGCTGCACCTCAAGCACACCGCGCACGGGACCGTGGTGGTCGACGCCGACGGGCGGCCGCAGGGAACCCTCGCGAGCGCGGAGCAGGACGGCCCCGCGCTCGTCGACGGCGGTCGTGCACGGAGCGAGAACGACGGCTGATGCGCTGGATCGCGGAGAACATCGGGCTCATCCTCGAGCTGGCCGTCGTGCACGTGCGCCAGAGCCTCATCGCCCTGGTGCTCGGGTTCGCGATCGCCGTGCCGCTCGGCCGGGTCGCGTGGCGGTACCGCCTGGTGCGCGGACCCATCATCGTGCTCACCGGGCTCCTCTACACGATCCCCTCGCTGGCGCTGCTGATCCTCCTGCCCGCCACGCTCGGCTATTCGGCGATCAGCGAGTCGAACCTCGTCGTCGCGCTCACCATCTACGCCGTCGCGATCCTCGTGCGCGCGGTCTCCGACGGGCTGGACGCCGTCGACCCCGACATCCGCCAGGCGGCGACGGCCATGGGGTACGGATCCACGCGCCGGTTCTGGACCGTCGAGCTGCCGCTCGCGGGCCCGGTGATCCTCGCCGGGCTGCGGGTCGCCGCCGTGAGCACGATCTCGCTCGCGACCGTCGGGATCCTCATCGGCGTCACCAACCTCGGCTACCTGTTCACCAACGGGCTCCAGCGCCGGATCATCGAGGAGGTGCTCGCCGGGGTCGTGGCCGTCGTGGTGCTCGCGCTCCTCATCGACCTCCTCCTCATGCTGGCCGGACGGATGCTCATGCCCTGGCAGCGGGCCTCCGCCGCCCCCGCACGTCAGAGGCGGGCCAAGCCCGTGGAGGCCACGGCATGAACCTCTTCGTTGAGGCGATCCGCTGGCTGTTCGCTCCGGAGCGGATGCAGGGGCAGTACGCCCTGCCCCTGCTCCTCGGACAGCACCTGCTGTACACGGTCGCGTCGGTGGCCGTCGCAGCGCTCATCGCGGTCCCCCTCGGCTGGATCATCGGGCACACGGGGCGCGGCCGGGAGATCGCGGTCGCCGTGTCCGGTGCCGCGCGCGCGATCCCGTCCTTCGGCCTGCTCGTGCTCCTCGTCCTGCTCCTCGGCGTCCTGCGCACCCCCGAGGCGGCGCTGATCACCTTCGTGCTCCTCGCCATCCCCTCGCTCCTGGCGGGCGCCTACACGGGGATCGAGGCCATCGACCGCCGGGTGATCGACGCGGCGCGGGCGATGGGCATGACGTCGTGGCAGGTGTTCCGGAAGGTCGAGCTCCCGCTGGGCCTGCCGCTCCTGATCGGCGGTCTGCGCGCAGCGGTGCTCCAGGTGATCGCGACCGTCACGATCGCCGCCTATGTGAACCTCGGCGGCCTCGGCTGGCCGATCATCCAGGGCATCCCGCTGCGTCGTTTCGACCAGGTGCTCGCGGGAGCCATCCTCGTCGCCGTCCTCGCGCTGCTCGCCGACCTGCTGCTCGCGATCGCCCAGCGCGCCGCGGTCCCCGCGGGGATCCGTGCGGCCGGCGGCGGCTCGTCCCCGTCCCGCTCCTCACGGAAGGCGCGCGCGGCCGCCGCCTGATCCCGAGACCCCGTCCCATCCCGCCATCCCCACCATCCGTCATCGTCCCCGCATCACCGTCCGCCACAGAGAGGAACACCATGTTCACCGCTCGACTCACCCGCACCGTGCTCGCCGCCGGCGCCGCCGTCGCGGTCGCCGTCACCCTCAGCGCCTGCGGCTCCGCCAACCCCCTCGACGAGCCCAAGGCCACGTCGTCCGCCGGCTCCGGAGACAGCACGATCGTCATCGGATCGCAGGCCTACTACTCGAACGAGATCATCGCGGAGATCTACGCGCAAGCCCTCGAGAAGGACGGTCTGAAGGTCGACCGTCAGTTCAACATCGGACAGCGCGACGCCTACATGCCCGAGATCGAATCCGGTGAGATCACCCTCTTCCCGGAGTACACCGGCAACCTGCTGGAGTACCTCGACGACAAGGCGACGGCCACCAGCCCGGAGGACGTCTATGCGGCGCTGAAGAAGGCGCTGCCGGCCGGCCTGGTCGCGCTCGACTACGCCGAGGCGTCCGATCAGGACACCTACACGGTGACCAAGGCCTTCGCCCAGGAGCACAGCCTGACATCGATCGGGGACCTCTCCAAGGTCCAGAGCCCCGTCACGATCGGCGCGGCGCCCGAGTTCGAGCAGCGGCCCTACGGCCCGGCGGCGGCGAAGAAGGCCTACGGCGTCGACCTCGGATTCTCGGCCACGGGGCCGACGACCCTCGAGGCGCTGCTGGCCGGCACCGTCCAGGTCGCGGACATCTACTCGGCTGACCCCGCGTTCCAGACCGAGCAGATCGTCGCCCTCAAGGACCCGGAGAACATGATCCTGTCCTCCAACGTCGTGCCGATCGTGAGCGCGGGCGTCGAGGGGAAGGTCGCCACGGCGATCAACGCCGTCAGCGCCAAGCTCACGACCGAGGAGCTCGGCAAGCTCAACGTGCAGAGCACCGTCGACAAGAAGTCGGCGGCCGACATCGCGAAGGGCTGGCTGAGCGCGCAGGGCCTCGGCTGACCCGCATCCTCACGAAGAACGCGGCCGCACGGACCATCGAGGTCCGGGCGGCCGCGTCGTGTCTACCGCGATCGAATCGTCTCCGCCGCGATCTGCCGAGGGACTGCGCGTCAGCGGCGTGCGTCCTGGCGGGGGATCCAGACCTGCTTGACGATGATGAGGACCGAGGCGGCCACGGGGACGGCCACCAGCGCGCCGAGCAGCCCGAGCAGGGTGCCGCCGGCGAGGGCGCCGATCACCACGAGGGCGCCGGGCACCGAGACCGCCTTGCTCATCACGCGAGGCGTGAGGACGTATGCCTCGATCTGCATGTACACGAGATAGACGATGGCGAAGATCAGGGCGGGGATGGGGTCCGAGAAGAGGGCGATGCCGGATCCGATCACCCAGAAGAGCACCGGCCCGACGAGCGGGATGAGGGTGACGGCGAACGCCACGGTCGCCATCAGCGGCGGGAACGGCAGGCCGAGGATCGTGTACAGCAGGAGGGCCAGCATCGCGTTGATGAACGCCAGGATCACCATGCCCTGCACGTAGCCGCCGACCGAGCTGGTGATCTGGTCGGTGATGTCGCTCGCGCGCGCACGGTCGCGGGCGGGGGCGAGGCGGAGCAGCGACTCCTTCATCGCGGGCAGTGTCGCGATGAAGTAGAGGGTGAGCACGAGCACGATGATGGTCCCGGAGATGCCGGACGCGATCGAGGCGCCGACCTGGAGCGCTCCGCCCCCGATCATGGCGATGTTGTTCGGGTCCGTGAGGAACTTCTGCACCTCGCCGAACAGGTCCTCGAACTGCGAGCCGAACTGCCCCTCCAGCCAGTGGTAGACGTCGCTGGACATGAAGTCCCGGATCATCGGCTGGATCGACTGGGCGAAGATCGTGACCTGGCTGATCACGATCGGCACGACGAGGATGAGCACGATCGCGAGGAGCGCGAGCAGCGAGAGGATGACGATGAGCACGCTCCACCCGCGGGAGAGGCCCCGACGTTCGAGGAAGCGCACCGCCGGGTCCAGCCCGAGGGCCGCGAACAGCGCGAACGCGATGTAGATGAGGACCGTCGAGAGGTTCGAGAGGGTGAGGCCGAGGAGGATCGCGGCGAGGCCGCCGAGGGTGGCGAGGAAGCCGAAGACGAAGGGCTTGTCGACGCGGGTCCAGAACGAGGCGCGCGGCTGCGTGGCCTCCACGTACGGCCTGGCCGGCGATTCCGGCGGTGAGTCCGCGGCGCCGGGCGTCGAGGCGGATGCCGCCTCGGTCGCGTCATCGATGACCGTCTCCGTGGCGGCGGTCGCGGTGGCGTCCTTCGCCGCGGGCTCGGTCGCGTTCTCGTCGTGGCTCATGGGATCACCCTAGGCGAGCATGCACCGGGAGGCACGCTATCGTCGGAGTGCCGAAACGGGAGGAGCGACCATGACCGCTGCGGAGGATCCGAGGGACGAGCTGCTGCGCCTGCGTGCAAGCATCGACAACATCGACGCGGCCCTGGTCTTCATGCTCGCCGAGCGCTTCCGCTGCACCCAGCAGGTGGGGCGGCTGAAGGCGGAGCACGAGATGCCGGCGTCGGACCCCTCGCGGGAGGAGCAGCAGGTCGCCCGGCTGCGCGCCCTCGCCGAGGAGGCGCACCTGGACCCGGAGTTCGCCGAGAAGTGGTTCAACTTCGTCGTGGCCGAGGTCATCCGACACCACACCGAGGCAGCCGAGGGGCGCTGAGGGCGCGGAGTCCTGTGATCGTCTCCGGGCGCCGTGCGCGTCCGGAGATCGTTGGTGCGCGCATGCATATGGTGAGATATGATCGTTTTCGCCTAGTCCGATCACAATCACGCAGATGTGCGTGACTCAGGAGAGCCGCGATGACCGAGCAGACAGCGACCCCCGGCGCACACATGCGCGAGGAGCTGGAGTCCCAGCCCGCCACCTGGGAGCGGGCCGCCGCGATGACGGCCGAGCAGGCGCTCCTCCCGGCGCACGGCGCACGCGTGGCCGTCATCGGCTGCGGGACGTCGTGGTTCATGGCGCAGTCGTATGCGGCCTTGCGCGAGACGGGCGGATACGGCCAGACCGACGCGTTCGCGGCGTCCGAGGCCTTCGTCGATCGCGGCTATGACGCCGTCGTCGCGCTCACCCGGTCGGGCACGACCACGGAGGTGCTCGAGCTCGTCTCCGCCCTCAAGGCCGGCGGGTCCGCGCCGCGCGTGGTCGGCGTCGTCGGCGACGCCGGGTCCCCCCTCGTCGACCTCGTCGACGACGCGATCCTGCTGCCGTTCGCGGATGAGCGCTCCGTCGTGCAGACCCGTTTCGCCACGACCGCCCTGGCCCTCTTCCGCGCCTCCCTCGGCGAGGACCTCTCCTCCGCGATCGCCGACGCCCGTTCCGCGCTCGCCGACGTCGACCCGACGCTCGCCGAGGCGGAGCAGTACACCTTCCTCGGCCGCGGCTGGACCACCGGCCTCGCCCATGAGGCGGCGCTGAAGCTCCGCGAGTCCTCGCAGTCCTGGACCGAGTCGTACCCGTCGATGGAGTACCGGCACGGGCCGATCGCGATCGCGGCGCCCGGCCGGATCACCTGGCAGTTCGGGGCCGCGCCGGAGGGACTCGCCCGGCAGGTGGAGGCGACCGGCGCCCGTTTCGCGGAGCACCCGATCGACCCGATGGCGGATCTCGCGCGGCTCCACCGCGTGGCCCTGGACCGCGCGCTCGCGAAGGGGCTCGACCCCGATCAGCCGCGCAACCTCACCCGCTCGGTCATCCTGGGCGACTGACCCCCGGACCCGACTCCCGAAGACAAGACCCGACTCCCGAAGAAGCGAAGGCCCGGAGGCGAGGATGACGAACGAGAGAGCCGGACGCCGTGACCCGGCGGAGCGGGCATCGATCCCGGACGTCGTCGTCGACGCATCGGGCGACCGTCTCGTGGCCGCCCGTGGGATCGGCGCGGGGGCCGCGGTGCTCGCGTTCGACGTGGGCGGGACCGACATCAAGTCGTCCCTGTTCGATGCGGAGGGGCGCGCGCGGGGGCTTCGCCGCACCCCGACGCCCGCGGCGGGGGAGGATGCGCCGGCCCGGCTCATCGCCCGTCTCCAGGAGCTCGCCGCCGAGCTGCGGCAGGAGCATCCCGGCATCGATCCGCAGGCCGTCGGCCTGATCGTGCCGGGGATCGTGGACGAGGTCGCCGGCGTCGGCGTCTTCTCCAGCAACCTCGGCTGGCGCGATGCGCCGATCCGCGCTCTCGCCGAGGAGGCGTTCGGTCTGCCCGTCGCCTTCGACCACGACGTGCGGACGGCGAGCTGGGCGGAGCACGTCCTCGGCGGTGCGCAGTCCTACGACGATGCGGTGGTGCTGATCATCGGCACCGGGATCGCGGGGGCGCTGCTCCTCGGCGGACGGCCGTACACCGCCGGAGGGTACGCCGGGGAGATCGGTCATTCCCCGATCGGCGACGAGCCGCTGTGCGCGTGCGGTGCGCGCGGGTGCCTGGAGGCGATCGCCTCCGCCGGGGCGATCGCGCGGAGGTACGAGGCGGCGACCGGCAGGCGCGTGGACGGTGCCAAGGAGGTCATCGCGCGGGCGACGGCGGGCGATCCGGTCGCCGGCCGCGTGTGGGATGAGGCCCTCGACGCCCTCGCCCTCTCGATCGCGCAGCTCACGGCCGTCATCGCCCCGCAGGCGGTCGTCATCGGCGGCGGGCTCTCCCGGGCGGGAGGTGCGCTGTTCGATGAGCTGCACGCCCGTCTCGTCGCGCGCCTGAGCTTCCACCGGATCCCGGCGCTCGTGCCGGCCGAGCTGCGCGGGAACGCCGGGATCCTCGGGGCCGCCCTGCGAGCGAGGGAGATCGCATGATCGTCACCGTGACGCCCAACCCCGCCCTCGATCTCACCTGGCACGTCGACCGGATCGTCCACGGCGGCACCCACAGGGCGGACACCGGACGGTCCCGCGCCGGCGGCAAGGGACTGAACGTCGCCCGGGTCGCCCACGCGGCGGGCGCGGCCGTCAGCGCGGTCACGACGGTCGGGGGCGCGACCGGCGGAGAGTTCGCGATCGAGCTCGTCGAGAGCGGGGTGCCGAACGTGCTCGTCCCCGTGGCCGCAGCCACGCGGCGCAGCATCGCGCTCGTCGACGAGAGCCTCGGCGACACCACGGTCGTCAACGAGCGCGGCGAGAACCCGACCCCCGAGGAATGGGACGCCCTGCATGCCGCGGTGGGCACCGCGCTCGCCGAGGCGGGACATGGCGCCGGTGCGGGGCTGGGCTCAGACGCGTCGGAGGGCTTCGGTGCGGGACAGGAGAGTCGGCCGGTGCTCGTGGTGTCGGGCAGCGTGCCGCCCGGCGCCCCGGACGATCTGATCCCCGCGCTCATCGCCCAGGGGCGCGTCGCGGGTGCCGAGGTGATCGCCGACACCTCGGGATCGGGACTCCTCCGGGCGGCCGACGCCCGGGCGAGCGTGCTCAAGCCGAACGCCGCGGAGCTCGTCGAGGCGACCGGCATCGCGGATCCGGTCGACGGCGCCCGTTCCCTGCTGCAGCGGGGTGCGGGGCTCGTCCTGCTCTCGCTCGGCGCCGACGGGATGCTCGCGGTGAGCGAGGACGGGCTGATCCGTGCGCGCCTCGCCGAGCCCCTGGCGGGAAACCCGACCGGGGCGGGCGATGCCGCGGTCGCCGCCGTCGCTGTGCTCCTCGCCCAGGGCGAGCGCGATCCGGAGATCCTCCTCCGCCGGGCGTCCGCCTGGTCCGCCTCCGCCGTCCTCATGCCGCTCGCCGGCGAGATCCACGATTCCTGGCCGGCTCTCGAGTCGGCGCTCCTCATCGATCGTAAGGACTTCCGATGACCCTCGTCTCCGCCCGCGACCTCGTCTCCGCGGCAGCCGCGCGGGGCGCCGGCATCGGCGCCTTCAACGTGATCCACCTCGAGACGGCGGAGGCGCTCGCCGCCGCCTCCGAGCGCACGGGGCTTCCCGTCATCCTGCAGATCTCGCAGAACTGCGCGGACTATCACGGAGGGCTCGAGCCGATCGCGCTCGCGACGCTCGCCGTCGCCCGACGTGCCGCGACGCCGGTCGCCGTCCATCTCGACCACGCTGAGCGCCCCGAACTCGTGGACGAGGCGATCGCCCTCGGCTTCGGATCCGTGATGTTCGACGGCGGGCGGCTCGACGACCTCGACAACATCGCGCTCACCGCGGCGGTCGCCGGCCGCGCCCATGCCGCGGGCGTGTACGTGGAGGGAGAGCTGGGCGAGGTCGGCGGCAAGGACGGCGCCCACGCCCCGGGCGTCCGCACGGACCCGGATGCGGCGCGGTCGTTCGTCGCCGAGACCGGGGTGGACGCCCTCGCCGTGGCCGTCGGGTCCTCGCACGCGATGACCGATCGCACCGCCTCGCTCGACCTCGACCTCATCGCCCGGCTGCGTGCGGCGCTCCGCGGCGCGGCGGCGGGGGGCGATGTCCCTCTCGTCCTGCACGGCTCCTCGGGCGTCCCCGACGACGTGATCGTCGCTGCGGTGCGCGCAGGCATGACCAAGATCAACGTGTCCACCCACCTCAACGGCTTCTTCACGCGGGCGATCCGGGAGCGGCTGGCCTCCGACGAGCGTCTCGTCGACTCGCGGAGGTACCTCACCCCGGCGCGCGAGGCCGTGACCGCGGAGGCCGCCCGGCTCCTCCGCCTGTTCGCGCTCGAGGATGCATCGGCACCCGCGACGGGCGAGGCAGGCGGGGCACCGCGCGTGGACGGTGGCGTAGGGCGATGAAGCGCGCGGCGCGGCTGAGCGCTACCCTCGACCTCCTCGCCGCCCAGGGCGAGGTGACCGTCGAGGATCTCGTCGACCGGTTCGCCGCGTCCCCGGCCACGGTCCGGCGCGACCTCGACAGCCTGGCCGAGCGCCGGCTCCTCACCCGCACCCACGGCGGGGCGGTCGCGCAGTCGGTCGCCTACGAGCTGCCCATCCGCTACAAGAGCCATCACCGCACGGACGAGAAGGAGCGGATCGCGAAGGCCGCATCCGCCCTGGTCGCGCCGGGTGCGGTGGTGGGGCTCTCGGGCGGCACCACGACCACCGCGATCGCCGCGGCGCTCGCGGCCAGGGAGGACCTCGCCGAGCACGGGCTGACGGTCGTGACGAACGCCGTGAACATCGCCGCCCAGCTCGCGACCCGCCCCGATATCAAGGTCGTCGTGACCGGCGGCGTGATCCATGCGCGCAGCTACGAGCTGGTGGGACCGTTCGTTGAGCAGCTGCTGCGCGGCATCCGTCTCGACATCGCCTTCATCGGCGTGACCGGCATGGACGCCGCGTCCGGCGCGAGCACGCACGACGAGCGGGAGGCCGCGGTGAACCGGATGATGGCGCAGCGCGCCCGCCGTGCCGTTGTCGTCGCCGACTCCGCGAAGGTCGGTGTGGCGGCGTTCGCCGCGGTCGGCGGGCCGGAGCTCTTCCCGGTGCTGCTCACGGACGCCGGCATCGCCCAGAGCGACCGCGAGGCGTTCCAGGATGCCGGCTACGAGGTCGTCATCGCCGAATGACGTTGTGGGCGCCCTATCTGCTCCGGCGTCCGGCGGCGTGCTCGAAGATGAGGCTGGTGCTGGTGGAGGCGACCTCGGGGCGCAGGCTCAGGGTGTCCGAGACGAGCTCGCGGAGGGCGGCGGAGTCGTGGACTGCGACGTGGAGGAGGAAGTCCCGGTCCCCGGCGAGGAAGTACACCCGCTGCGTCGCGGGCTGGCTCTCCAGATAGACCTGGAAGCGGCGCAGGTCGCCGCGCGCGTGGGCGTGCAGACGGATCGAGATGAGCGCCTCCAAGTGCAGGCCCATCGCCGCCGCGGCGATCTCGGCGTGGAAGCCGACGATCACACCGCGGGCCTGGAGCGCGCGGACGCGTTTGAGGCAGGTGGACTCCGCGATGCCCGCCCGGGCGGCGAGGTCGGTGTTGGAGATCCGCCCGTTGCGGCTGAGCTCGTCGAGCAGGACGAGGTCCGTCGCGTCCAGACCGCTCGACGGGGCGGCGGAGAGGGGCGAGGATTCCGATGCGGTCATGAGGTTTCCTGAGCTGTTGAGGAGGGATCACATCTCTGTCTCGGCAAGATTACGCAGATTCTTCGCTCAGACTTCGCAAAGAGCGTCGAGATCTGCATGATCACAGGCAGGGGCGATGCTCTGCCCCGGGAGATTCGGGAGGACGCGATGGTGCGATCGATCGTCATCGGTGCGGGAATGGTGGGCCTCGCCACCGCCTGGCACCTGCAGGAGCGCGGTGTCGAGGTGACGGTGATCGACCGCGCCGGGATCGCGGCGGGATCGTCCTGGGGGAACGCCGGCTGGCTCACCCCCGGCAAGACGATCCCGCTCGCGGATCCGAGCCTGTGGACCTATGGGCCGAAGGCGCTGCTCGACCCCGATGCGGCCCTGCATGTGCCGTTCCGGGTGGACCCTGGGCTGTGGTCCTTCCTCGCCCAGTTCGCCGCGCACGGAACGGACCGGGCCTGGGACCGCACCATGGCGGCGCTGACGCCGATCGACCGGATCGCGTTGGAGTGCTTCGACGAGCTGAACGCGGGCGGCGTGGACTCCTGGACCCGTGAGGGGCCGTTCGTCATCGGCTTCGAGCACGAGTCGCACGCGAAGGGCTTCCTGCACGAGGTCGCCGGCGTGATCCGGCATGGGCAGGACGTCCCGTTCGAGCGTCTGGACGATCCGAGGTCGCTCGCGCCGCAGCTGTCCGAGGCGGTGTCGTTGGCCTATCGGCTGGACGGGCAGCGCTTCATCGAGCCGGCGCCGTACGTCGAGGCGCTCGCCGCCGCCGTGATCGCGCGCGGCGCGCAGCTGATCACCGGCCTGGAGGTGGTGGACGTCTCATCCACCCGGCGTCCGGTGGTCGAGCTCTCGAACGGGGAGCGGATGGAGGCGGACTCGGCCGTGATCGCGACCGGCGCTTGGATGCCGCGGCTGGCCAGGCGCCTCGGCGTGCGCACGCGGGTCCAGGCCGGCCGCGGCTACTCGTTCACCGTGGACACCGACGAGCCGGCGGAGCACCCGGTCTACCTGCCGTACCAGCGGATCGCCTGCACGCCCTACGAGGGGCGTTTCCGGATCGCGGGGACCATGGAGTTCCGCGATCCCGACGAGCCCTTCCAGCCGCGTCGGATCCAGGCGATCATCGCCCAGGCGCGGACCCTGCTGACCGGCGTCGACCTGGATCGCCGTCACGACGAGTGGGTGGGCTCCCGCCCGGTGACGCCCGACGGCCTGCCCCTCGTCGGCGCGACGAAGGCGCCGAACGTGTACGTCGGCGGCGGGCACGGCATGTGGGGGATCGTGCTGGGCCCCGCGACCGGCAAGCTCCTCGCCGAGCAGATCGTCACCGGCCGGATCGATCCGGTGATCGCCCCCTTTGACCCGCTGCGCTGAGGCCGGGGTTGGGGGTGTGCTTGATGCCCCGCCGTGGCAGGTTCTGCGGGTTGAGCGGCGTGTCAACCCGCAACAACTGCCACGGCGGGGCACTTGTTGCGGGGCCCTCTGCCCCAATCCGGGTCAGCGGACCGGGGCAGAGGGCGTGGTGACGGCGAAGCGTTCGGCGTAGGCGGCCCAGCCGGACTCGGCGGGGACTGAGCGCAGGCTGCGGTTGGCGATCGCGAGGACCGTGGCGATGCCGCAGAGCGCCGCGCTGAGGAGGATCGTCCCCTCCCGGCCGATGGCTGAGAGGCCGACGCCCGCGATGAGCGGGGCGAACGGCATCGCCCCCATGCCGAAGACCATGGTCGCGCTGTTGGCGCGGCCGAGCAGGGCACTGGGCGTCGCGACCATGAAGTACCCCATCATCGCGGCGTTCAAGGGCGGGAGCAGCAGGCCGGGCACGGCGAGGATCAGGATGATCGGCAGGGGCTCCCGGACCAGGGCCATCGCCGCGGCCCCCGCCGTCAGCATGGCGAGCCCGATCATCATGAGCATCCCTGCACCGACCCGACTCACGATCGGCCCCGCGAACAGTGCCCCGACGAGCATCGCGACGCCGAGCCCGGCGGAGATCCACCCGATCACGGCCGGCGACTGTCCGTCCTGCTGGAGGGCATAGATCACGGTCGTCATCGCCGCGTTGAACCCGAGGTTGATGATCGTCATGATCAGGAGGACGCCGCGCAGATCGGTCCGGGAGAAGAGCCAGGCGACCCCTTCGCGGATCTCGCGGCCGGCATTCCGAGAAGCGGGAGCGGGCGTCGCATCCGCCCCGGAGCCGTTCGCGGCGACAGCCGATATGGAAGCCGCGCCGGCATCTTCGGCGATGTCGGAGGATGCGGCATCGATGGGTGCGGCCTCGACGGGTGCGGCCTCGGAGGATGCAGCATCCGCCCCGCCGGTCGCGGGGCCTCGGAGGCGGGGGATCATCGCGGCGGTGAGGGCGGCGATCAGATGGCTTCCCGCCATCACGAGGCCGACGAGCCACCCGCCCACAGCGAGCAGCGCTCCGCCGAGCGGCCCGCCGGCGAGCTGGAGCACGGCTTCCCGAGCCTGGTTCGCGGCCTGCGCCCGGCCCATCGTGTCGGCGGCGACGACCTCCTTCAGTGCGCTCTCCCCCGCGACGTCGAAGAGGGCGGATCGGGCTGCGAGGAGCACGTCGATGACCAGCAGCACGACGAAGGTCAGTGCATCGGTCAGGGCGAGGACGGTGAAGGTGCCCGCGATCAGCGCGCCGAGGATCGAACCGAGCACCATCAGCGCGATCCGCGAGTGCCGATCGGCGAGCACGCCGCCGAACAGGACCAGAACGACCCGGACGCCCATGCCGACTGCTCCGATCACCCCCGCCTGAATCGGATCGTCCGTGATCATCAGGGCCAGCAGCGGCACCGCGAAGCCGAACAGCGCTTGCGCGAGGCCCTTGGCCGTGTCGCTCACCAGCCAGGCCACGTAGCGCGCATTGCTCCAGAGCGATGTCCGTGCGGTCATGGGCCTCACTGTAGATGCGCAGGAGAAGTTGCGCAAGATTAGTTGCGCAACTTCTCCTGAGTAGACTTCTGGACATGGCAGAGCCCGTCGATCGTCCGGAGACGCCGTTGACGACGGCCATGCTGAAGGCGTTCGCCAATCCGCTGCGCCGCCGGATCCTCCGGGTCTTCCGCACCGATGGCGCTGTGCGTGCCGTCGATCTCGCGGCGCGCCTGGGCGAGCCGGCAAACAAGATCAGCTTCCATCTGCGGGTGCTCGCCGAGGCCGGCTTCATCGCGGAGAGGCCGGAGCTCGCCCGTGACCGGCGTGACCGGGTGTGGTCGGCCGTGATGGACGGGTTCAACCTCGGCGGGGCCGAGAACCCGGTGCCCGATCAGGTGCTCGGCGATGTCGTCGTCCAGGGGCTCGTCGACGATCACAATGAGCGGGTGCGGCGTCTCACCGCCTGGGCGTCCGAGTACCTCTCCGGGGCGACCGCCGAGGCTCACGGAACGTTGTCCCACGACGGTCTGATGCTCACGTCGTCCGAGTTCGTCGCGCTCCTGGAACGTCTGCATCAGGCGATCAAGGAGGCCGAGGAGACCCATGACCCCGCCTCCGGCGAGGAGTCCCGCTTCTACGAGATCGACATCATCGCGGCCGACGATCGCATCTGACCGTCGCCGCTGGGCCTGGCCCGCGCGGCCCTGGCCCTGCCCCGGCCTGGCCTGGCCGTGCGTTTGTGCCCCGCCGTGGCAGATCTTGTGGGTTGGCCGCATGCTGAACCCACAGAACCTGCCACGGCGGGGCACAAACCGTTGCACACCCCGGGCCGCGACCGGGCCGCGAACCGTCAAGGGGTCGCGCGGCGGAGGACCAGGTAGGAGGTCGTCGCGAGGACGGCGACCACGCCCAGAGCCCAGAGGGTGAGCCCCAGCGCCCCCAGCGTCATGATCCCCTCCCAGACCTGCGGCCACAGCCCCAGCCGGGTCACGAGGAACGCGATCCCGATGAGGACGAGCACCACGCCCAGACTCGCGACGGTGGTCATCGTCGCGCCCCCGCGCTTGTAGATCGTCGCGCCGGCGAAGCCGATGAAGAAGAAGAGCATCGCGAGCGTGAAGTACGTAAGGCCCGCGGCGAACGGACCCGCCTCCCACAGCCAGGGCAGGCGGAAGACGTAGCCGTTCAGGCCCCAGCCGCCGGTGAGCTCCTCGATCCAGCCGCCGACCAGGAAGACCAGCGACATGAGGAACGATCCGAGGATCGCTGTGACGAGCGTCCCCAGGAAGAACTCGCGCCGGGTGACGCTCATCGCCTGGGAGAACGGGAAGGTCAGCGTGAGCGCCGACATCCCGATCGCGAAGAAGTACCAGAGCGGCGCCTGGGCGGCACCGCCGAACTTCGGGCCGCTGATGGGGATCATCGCGTAGATGGGGATCGAGACGAGCATGGCGCTGCCGAGGATGATCAGCGGCACCCAGATGAACATCTGCCTGTTGATCAGCTGAAGTCGGATCACCTTCAGGATGCGGGACATCAGCGCACCTCCTCCGTGGTCGTGAGCCTGGCTGTGTTCGTGTCCGTCGCGACGCCCGCCGCGGCCGCTCTCTCGCCCGCTGCCCTCTGCGTCAGGCGCACGATGAGCTGCTGCAGCGAGACGGGCGCGAGGTCGAGTCCGTCCGCCTCGACCGCCGCCCGCTCGGCGGGTGAGAGAGCGCCGAGGACGGTGAGCGAGGCGACCCGACCGAGCGCCTCCCGGTGCAGCACCTCGCGGCCCGGGCCCAGGCTTCCACCTTCGCGGCGTCGCCGACGATCGTGACGGCGCGGTCCCGCACGGCGTCGGTCTCCTCGTCCAGGAGGATCTTCCCGTCGTCGATAACGAGCACCCGTTCGATGAGGTTCGAGACCTCGTCGATCAGGTGGGAGGACAGGATCACCGTGCGCGGGTGCGCGACGTAGTCCTCCAGCAGCCGGTCGTAGAAGATCTGCCGCGCGACGGCGTCGAGGCCGAGGTACGGCTCGTCGAAGAAGGTGATCTCGGCCCGCGACGCGAGGCCGATGATGACCCCGACCGCGGACAGCTGTCCACGGGAGAGCTTCTTGATCCGGCGCTTCAGCGGCAGCTGGAACTCCGCGACGAGGCTGTCGGCCAGCTCCTGACTCCAGTTCGGGAAGAACAGCCGCGCGGCGCGGAAGGCGTGATTGGGCGTCGCGTCGTCCGGGTACTTCTGGCTCTCGCGGACGAAGCACACCCGGGACAGGACTCGGGCGTTCTCATAGGGCTCCTCGCCGAACACCCGCACATCTCCCGATGTGGCGAAGTTCTGCGCGGTGAGGATGGACATGAGCGTGGTCTTCCCGGCCCCGTTGCGTCCGAGGAGGCCGTAGATCCGGTCGGGTTCGATCGCGATCGAGACATGGTCGAGGGCGAGCGTGTCGCGGTACTTCTTGGTGAGGTTCTTCACCTCGATGACGGCGGTCATGCGGGGTTCCCTTCGGTGCGGGCGCCTGCGGCGCGTTCGCGCAGCAGGTCGGCGAGATCTTCGGGGCCGAGGCCGAGCGTGCGGGCCTCGGCGATGAGCGGGTCGATGAACCGGTCCGCGAACACGGCGCGGCGTTCGCGGAGGAGGACGTCGCGGGCGCCGACGGCGACGAACATGCCGATCCCGCGCTGCTTGTGCAGGATGCCCTTGTCGACGAGCATGGCGACTCCTTTCGCCGCGGTGGCGGGGTTGATCCGGTAGAACGCGGCGAGCTCGTTCGTCGACGGGGCCTGGGCCTCCTCCGCGAGCGAGGCGTCGAGGATGGACTCCTCGATCGCCTCGGCGATCTGGAGGAAGAGCGCACGGCCTTCGTCGATCACTGGCTCTCCTCAGGGTTCTATGGTTACCTACTCGACTAAGTAACCATAGAACCTGGCATGCGTCAACACCGGACCGTGGATCTGCCGCGCTCGCCGCGGTCAGGGGGCAGAGACGGCGTCGGCGGCTGAACCGGCGGCCGAGTCAGTGCGTGCGTCAGTGGCCGAGAGGGTGGGCCAGGGGGAAGGAGGCTTCGACGCGGAGCCCTCCCTCGGCGCGGACGTGGAGCACGAGGGCGCCGCCGAGGGCATCGACGATCGACGCGGCGATGGCCAGCCCGAGGCCCGACCCGCCGCCGTGCGCGGTGCCTCTGGTGCGCTGGGAGCCGCGCTGGAACGGCTCGACGAGGGTGGGGAGGACGGCGGGATCGATCGCGTTGCCGGTGTTCTCCACGATGAGCCAGGCGCGATGCGCGTCGGCGACGATCGCGATCGACGCGAAGCCGTCCAGGGGCAGGTTGTGCACGATGGCGTTCTGCAGCAGGTTCGTCGCGAGCTGTGTCAGCAGCGCCCGGTCGCCGCGCACCGCGACGGGGCCGATCGCGGTGCCGATGCGGACGCCGCGGGTGGCTGCGAGGCCGTGCAGCAGCTCCGCGGCCTCCTCGGCGGCGAGCGAGAGGTCGACGGGCTCGGTCTTCGGCGGGCGCGCATCGATCCTGGCGAGCAGCAGGAGGGCCTCGGTGAGGTCGATCGCGCGGTCGTTCGCCCCGCGCAGCCGGGCGAGGAGAGCGGGGACATCGGGGTCGGGCTCGGCCTCGGCGACGTCCAGCAGGGTCCGGGTCACCGATAGCGGGGTGCGCAGCTCATGGGAGGCGTTCGCGGCGAAGCGGCGCTGCCGTTCGACGTCCCCCTCGATGCGCGCCAGCATCGCGTCGAAGACGTCCGCGAGCTCGCGGAACTCGTCCTGACGCCCCGGCATCCCGATCCGGTGGGTCAGGGACCCTGCCGCCGCCAGACGTGCGGCGTCGCCGATCGCGGTCAGCGGGCGCAGCATGCGCCCCGCGAGGAACCACCCGCCGACGACGCCCACGAGCAGCAGCGCCACGAGCACCCAGGCCACGGCCGGGACGAACGCGCGGATCAGGTCGCCGCGGTTGGGGGCGTACGACCCTCCGCGCGGGTCGCCGATGTACAGATTCTCCTCGGGCACGTAGCGCAGGAGGTACAGGGCGACGACGCCGAGCAGCAGGACGCCGGCCACGATCACGAGCGCGGCGTAGCTGAGTGTCAGCTTCACCCGGACCGAGAGCCCGGGGGCGCGTGGAGCCGGGCGGGAGAACCGGACGGAGGGATCAGCCATCGTCGCCCCCGCCTGCCGGCTTGCCTGTCCTGGGTCCCTCTCCCGGCCCGTCTCCCGTGTTCTCCCCCTTGTCCTCCCCGGTGTCGATCCGGTAGCCGACGCCGGGGACGGTGAGGATCAGCCACGGCTCGCCGAGCCTCTTGCGGAGGGCTGAGACCGTGATCCGCACCGCGTTCGTGAACGGGTCGGCGTTCTCGTCCCAGGCGCGCTCCAGCAGCTCCTCGGCGCTGATGACGCCGCCGTCGGCGGCCATCAGCACCTCCAGCACCGCGAACTGCTTGCGCGTGAGGGCGATGTAGCGTCCGTCGCGGAAGACCTCGCGCCGGAACGGGTCCAGACGCAAGCCGCCGATCTCGGTGACCGGAGGGGTCGATCGCGGCGAGCGACGGGCGAGGGCGCGCAGGCGCAGCACCAGCTCGCGCAGGACGAAGGGCTTGGTGAGGTAGTCGTCGGCGCCGATCTCGAATCCGCTCGCCTTGTCGTCGATCCGGTCCGCGGCGGTGAGCATCAGGATCGGCAGGCCGGATCCGGAGGACACGATCCACCGGGCGATCTCGTCGCCGGAGGGGCCGGGGACGTCGCGGTCGAGGATCGCCACGTCATAGGCGTTGATCGCCAGGAGCTCCAGTGCGACGTCGCCGTCGGGGGCGATGTCGGCGGCGATCGCCTCGAGGCGAAGACCGTCGCGGACGGCGCCGGCGAGGTCCGGCTCGTCCTCAACGATCAGCACGCGCATGGGGGAAGCCTATTCACCCGGGTGTATCGCCGACATATCCAAAACCCGATACGGGCGGGCAACGCGCGCTCCGATGTGCTGGGGGACATGAGCACGAACACTCCCCAACCCCGCCGTCTCTGGGCGGCGACCGTCATCGGCCTCGTCGCCCTGCTCGGCGCCGGAACCGTGACGGCGATCTCCACCGCCGCCGCGGCGAGCCGCCCGTCCGCCCCCCACTCCGTGGACACGGTGACCGTCGATGAGGCCCCGACCGGAACAGGCGAGCCCACCGCGGCCGACGGCTTCATCGCGGACGGCGACTCCGTCTCGCCCTTCGACGGATCCGCCCGCGCGGTCACCCGGCTCGATCCGGCCCTCCTGGACGCGCTGCACGCCGCGGCATCGGCGGCGAAGGACGACGGCGTCTCCTTGCGCGTCGCGAGCGGATGGCGTGCACCGGCGTACCAGGCGTGGCTCCTCACGCAGGCCGTGCGCACCTACGGCTCGGAAGAGGAGGCCGGGCGCTGGGTGGGCACGCCGGAGACCTCCCGCCACGTCGCCGGGGAGGCCGTCGACATCGGTCCCTACGACTCCGCCGACTGGCTTGACCGCAAGGGCGCGGCCTTCGGCCTCTGCCGCACCTACGACAACGAGAAGTGGCATTTCGAGCACTTCCCGCAGGCGGTGGATGAGGGCTGTCCGCCCATGTACCCCGACTTCTCGCAGGATCCGAGGGTCCAGCGATGACCGCGGTCGCGTATCGCCCGGTCGCAGCGTCGGGGCGCGCCGGTCTCCTCCCTCCTCTCCTCCCTCCTCTCCTCCCTCCCCTCGCGCCTGAGGTCCGGGTCGCGGGTGCGGGACGTGCGGCGGGTCCCGTCCTCGTCATCGAGCTTGCCGCGGTCGAGGCCAACGTGCGCGCCATCGCCGCACGCACGAGGGCGCAGGTGATGGCGGTCGTCAAGGCCGATGCGTTCGGGCACGGGATGGCCGCTGTCGCGCACCGCGCCCTCGCCGCCGGTGCGTCCTGGCTGGGGGTGACCGACGTGTCGGAGGCACTCTCGCTGCGCTGGCCGGCCGAGGGCACGGGGATCGGCGCCCCCGTGCTGGCGTGGCTCCACCCCTCCGGCATCGATGTCGAGGGTGCCGCCCGCGGGCGCGTCGATCTCGCCGTCGGATCCCCGGAGGAACTGGAGGAGGTGGTGGCGGGAGCGGCGCGGCTGACCGGACGGGCCGTCTCCGGCCGGCCGGTCCGCGTGCATCTGCACGTCGACACGGGGATGGCTCGGGGCGGAGCCGTGCGTGCGGACTGGGCGGCATTCCTCCGCATCGCTGCCGACGGCGCCGCGCGCGGGCTCATCCGGGTGTCGGGGCTGATGGGTCATCTTCCCGACGCCGATCGGGCGGAGCCGTGGCGCAATGCGGCGGGGGTCCGCGCGGTCGCGGAGGCCGAGGGGATGGCGAGGGCGGCCGGCATCCCCGTGCCGCTGACGCACCTGGCGGCGACCGCGGCGACGCTCACGGATCCTGCGACGCACGGGGACCTGGTCCGGATCGGCGCGGGGCTCGTGGGCATCGATCCGTCCGGCACCGTGCCGCTCCGCGGAGCGTCCCGGCTGACCGCGCCGGTCGTGCACAGCGTGCGGGTGCCGGCGGGGACGACCGTCGGCTACGGCGGATGCCACGTGACGGCCGAGGCGACGAACCTCGCCGTGGTCGGGCTCGGCTATGCCGACGGGATCCCGCGTGCGCTCGCCCCGGAGGCCGCGGTCGCGATCGGCGGCGAGCGCTTCCGGATCGTCGGGCGGGTCTCGATGGATCAGATCGTCCTCGACACGAGGGCGCGGAGCATCCCGCGCGGCGCCCTCGCGACGGTGTGGGCGCCGGCGGGATCGGCGGCGCCCACGGTCAGCGACTGGGCGCGCTGGGCGGGGACCATCCCGCACGAGATCGTCACGGGCGTCGGCCCGCGGGTACGGAGGGAGGTCGCATGAGCGCGCGCGTCGTGGTGGTCGGTGGCGGCGGCAATGTGGAGCACGAGGTGTCGCTCGCCTCGGCGGCCGGTGTCGCCGAGGCGCTGGAGCGTCGCGGCCACACCGTGGACCGGCTCACGATCGGGCGGGACGGGCTCTGGCACCGAGGAGTCCCGGGCGACCCGGAGCACGCCTCGGACGATCCGGCTTGCGATCCGGCCCCGGACACGCGATCCCGCCGGGAGGCGCGGGCGGCCGGTCTGGCCGATGCCCTGGCCGTGATCGGGCGGGCGGACGTGCTGTTCCCGGCCGTGCACGGCCCGTTGGGCGAGGACGGCGCGCTCGCCGCCCTCTGCGCGCTGGTCGGGGTGCGCGTGGTCGGATCCGGGATCGCGGCGGGCTCGGCCGGGATGGACAAGCACCGGTCAAAGCTCATCGCGCGTCAGGCCGGCGTCCGCACGGCGCCGGGACGGGTGGTCACGACGCGCGACCTCGACGACATCGCGTGCGAGGAGGCGGTGGTCGTCAAGCCTGTGTCCTCCGGATCCAGCCATGGCGTCTCCCTCGCCCGCGACGAGGCGGAGCTGGTCGCGGCCGTCGCCCTCGCCTGCGAGATCGACGCGGGCGTGGGTGTCGGGGCGGGTGCGGATCGGGGCCGCGGGCGTGCGCTCGTGGAGCCGGTGATCCGGGGGCGTGAGATCGACGTCGCGGTCCTCGGGGAAGCCGATGGCACGCGCTGGGCCGCTCCGCCGCTGGAGATCCACGCGGCGGGCCTCTTCGACACGGCCGCGAAGTACGACGGGTCTGCCCGGTTCACGGTGCCGGCGGAGATCCGTCCGGACCAGGCTGCTGCGCTCGAACGGGCGGCGCTCGCCGTGTTCGACGCGTTCGGGTGCCGGGGGCTCGCGCGCGTGGACTTCTTCCTCACCGAGGAGGGCCCGGTCTTCAATGAGATCAACACGATGCCCGGGCTGACCCCCGCCTCCCAGGCGCCGAGGATGTTCGCGGCGGCAGGCGTCGGGTACGACGAGCTCGTGCAGCGCCTGGTCCGCGGCGCCCTCCGGCCCTGACCGGGTCAGGCGTAGAAGCCGTCGCGGAGGTTGATGCCGTGCTCGGCCCAGACCTTCAAGGCGGCGAGCATCCCGGTCCAGCCCTCGCAGTTGCGAAGGCGCGGGTCGCTAGGTCGGCCCGATGCACTCCTGTCGGCCCGTCGGGCGCGGATGGGCCGACAGGAGTGCAAACGGCCGACAGGAATGCGGGGCGTCTGCCCACGGGATCATCCCGCGGTCCAGCCGTTGAGGTCAGGCCGCGGGCGAGCTCGGGCCCTGTTCCGGGGCCATCTCGAAGTCGTACCACGCGGGCACGGGCCGATAGGGGAAGGCCTCACGCCAGAGCGCGGACATGCTCAGCTCCCCCTCGCGGAGGTCCGGGATCTCGAAGCGTTCCTCCAGGAGGCGCCCCGCCTCGTCCCGATCGCCGAGGGCGAGCGCCGCGCGGACGGCGAGCGCCCGGAACCGGCCGAGGCAGCGGACCTGATCCGGCTGCCCCTCGACGAGGGCGCGGGCCTCGGCGGCCCTGCCGGTCGCGAGCAGCGCGTCGCCGAGCTCCAGGGTGAGGGGGATGCAGTCGGGGGCGAGCGCGTGGGCATCGGTCAGCCGGGCGATCGCATCGGCACGAGCCTCGCTGTCGTCGCTGAGACCGGCCCCGCTCTCCCCGTCTTCCCCGGCGATCGCGAGCAGCGCGAGGCCGAGCCCGCGGAGCGCCCAGGGGCTTCGCGCCTTCCGGAGCGATGCCTCGTAGTGCGCGATCGCGGTGCGGAGGTCATCGGCCGCATGCCGCATCACCGCGAGGTGGTACTGCGAGAGCCACGTCTGCGGGGCCGCGGAGAGCAGGCGCTCCCACCCCTCGCCCTCGACGTACGAGCTCGGCGGGACGGAGGGGTCGGCGTCCGGCAGAGCCCCGTCCAGCAGCGCGGCCCAGGGGGATCCGGGCTCGTCGGGCGTGAAGTGGACGCCGGGAAGGGGGGCGAACGGCTCGCCGAGCCTCGCGGAGAGCGCGGCCTCCAGCGAGCCCCACGGCGATCCCTCGGCGAGGAGTCGTCCCGGCTCCGCATCGGCGACGGCATCGAGGCGGGCCGATGCGGCGGCCCCCACGCCGTCGGTGAGCTGCGCCACCCGGTCGCCGGCTGCCTGCACGGCCTCGCTCCAGGAGCTGTCGAGCCGTGGGTCGTCGATCCGGATCGGCAGGAATGTCTCCGTCCACTCCCAGGTCGCGCCTCCCGGCATCGGCAGATGCTCGTACTGCGTGGTCGTGAGGCCCGCCTGGATCTCGAAGTACTCCCCGGTCGCCCCGCCGAGCCAGTCGCACCAGCGTCGTCCGCCCGTGGTGTCTCCCCAGACGAACAGCTTCCGTCCGGTGAGGGGAGCGGTGGAGACGTGGGCGAGGCCGTTGCGGTCCTCATCGACGGCGACGATCCACGGGCGCACGGCCTCGCCGCGCTCCTGAGCGGTTCCGGTGACGTCGAAGAAGAAGTCCGCGGCGGCCGGAGCCGTGGCCGGGCGGCTCGCGTCGAGCTCCTCCAGGTCCACGGTGGAGAGCGCGCCGTCGTAGCCGGTCTGGTAGGCGCGGGCGGCCGGGGCCAGAACCCGGCTTCCCTGCTCCTGCGCGACGGCGATGTTCGTCCACCAGTACATGCCGGTCTCGCGGTCGTGCGGGTTGCGGATCCGGACACGGACGTGCAGCGCCGGTGCGTCCGCGTCGAGGGTGGCGTCCAGCTGGAGGATCAGGCCGCGCTTGCGCTCGTACTCCCACATCCGCAGGACGGGCTCGCCGTCGGGGCCCGTGACCTCGGCTGCGTAGACCGGATCGCAGGTGAGCGGCCAGTGCCCGCGCATGCCGATGTTCCACTCGACGCCGCCCGAGAACCACGCGTTGCGCAGGCCCAGGTTGGCCGGCTGGAACACCGCGTTGCGATAGAGCAGGTCGCGTCCCGTGCGCCGGTCGACGAGCGAGAGCAGACGTCCGCCGAGGCCGAGCGCGAACTCCGCCCTCAGGTGATCGTTGCCGAGCACCGCGACGCGCAGGGGCGTCGGCGTCCGCTCGCGACCGTAGTCGTCCTGCAGCAGATACGGATGGATCGACGAGACCTGTCCGTACCTGAGGTTCGCGGCGATGCCGTCCGGGAGTCCGGCGATGTCGGCTTCGTAGGGGGCCTGGGGCATGGCGGCGACGGCGGGCAGGGGATTGACCGGCCCGAGGTTCGCTGCGGGGAGGACGTCGTCGGTGACGCTCAGCGTTGCGCTCATCCGGTCAAGTATCGCGGATCCGGAGCGCCGCGGACAGCGCCGGGCGCGGCGATTCCCCGGGGCGCGTATGGGCTCGGCGGGGTTCGGGTGGGGCCCGGCGGGTTCGTCGTCGGTTCGCCGTCGGGCCGTACAGTGGGCGGGTGTCCGAGTTCCCCTTCGCCCGGTTGCGGCGGCTCCCCGATGTGGAGGCGCCGAACCTGCAGGCCTGGGACGCGACCGATGAGCTCCTCGTCGCCCGCGGCGTGGCCGAGGCGGCGGCCCGCGGGCTCCGCGGCACCGAGATCGCGGTCATCGGCGACGGCTACGGTGCGATCACCCTGGCCTTGAGTGCCGCGGTCGGTGCAGGAATCCGGGTGCATCAGGATCTGGTGACGGGCCGGCGTGCGCTCATGCGCAATGCCGAGGCCCTCGGCATCTCCGGGTTCGCCGCTCACGAAGCGGACGGGGCGCTGCTCGACGGGGCGCGTCTCGTGCTGCTGCAGCTGCCGAAGGGGCTGGGCGAGCTCGAGGAGATCGCCGATGCCGTGGCGCGATGGGCGGCGCCCGATGTCGTGCTCATCGCCGGAGGGAGGGTCAAGCACATGACCCTCGCCCAGAACGACGTGCTCGCACGATCCTTCCGTGGCGTCCAGGCGCAGCGCGCCGAGCGGAAGTCGCGGCTGGTGAGCGCCGAGGATCCGCTGCCCGTGCCCGAGGAACCGCCTTTCCCTGTGTCCGCCGTCCATGCCGACGTGGCCGGGGCGGACCTCGTGGTCCGCGCGCACGGCGGCGCCTTCGCCGGCGCCCGCATCGACATCGGCACGCGGGTGCTCCTGGAGACGATGGACGCCGGGGCTCTGGCGGCGCCTGGCCCCGCCGTCGTCGACCTCGGCTGCGGCACCGGCGTGCTCGCGGCGTGGTTCGCGCTCCGGCATCCGTCGGCGTCCGTCATCGCGACGGACCGATCCGCCGCGGCGGTGCGCTCGGCGCGGGCGACCATGGCGGCCAACGGCATCGAGGGCCGGGTCCGCGTGGATCTCGACGACGCGGGATCCGCCCTCCCCGCCGGGGCGGCGGATCTCATCCTTCTGAACCCTCCGTTCCATCTCGGCGCGAGCGTCCACGAAGGGGCAGGGCGGCGCCTGATCGATGCCGCGGCGCGCCTGGTCCGGCCGGGCGGCGAGATCTGGACGGTGTTCAACTCGGGCCTTGACCATCGCCGTGCGCTCGCCGCCGTGGGGCCGACCACGCAGATCCACCGCACCCCGAAGTTCACCGTCACCCGCTCGGTCCGTCCCGTCGGCTAGTTCCGCCTGGATCCCGGGCTCTGAGCCCATGCCCTGTTGGATCTGGTGCCTTGTTGCCCTGCTGGGTCTGTGCCCTGTTGCCCTGTTGCCCTGTTGCCCTGTTGGGTCTGCGCCCTGTTGCCCCTGCTGATTCTGTCGGCCTGGTGCACTTCTGTCGGCCCGATCTGGCTGGATGATCCGACCTGGGTGCAATAGGCCGACGAAAGTGACGTTGCCCCCGATGTCTGCGTGGCCTCTGGCAGCGCCGGTGCAATGCCGGCTGGGGGATCTCGGCGGGGCTGGCTGGGTGGTCCTGGGCTGTTGGTGGATTGTCGGATCAAGTGAAGGATGTCGGCCGGATTTGGCTGGATGATCCGACCCGGGTGCAAGGGGCCGACAAAAGTGACGTTGCCCCGATGCCTGCATGGCCGATGCCGATGCCGATGCAATGTCGGTTGGTTGGCTGGGTGATCTCGGCCGACTGGCTGGCTGGCTGGATGGCTGCTCCTGGGCTGTTGGTGGAATTGTCGGCCGGGTGCACTTCCGTCGGCCCGATCCGGCTGGACGGTCCGACCTGAGTGCAGTGGGCCGACGGCGCTGCACAATCCGGCAACCCCGGGCTCCGGCATTCCCGCATTCCGGCATTCGGGTATTCGGGCATTCCCACATTCCGGCAGCCCAGCAGCCCGGCAGCCCGGCATTCCCGCACCTGTCACGGCGGGGCAGTTCAGCCGGCGAGGCAGCCCGGCCCCGGGGTGGCCAAGGCGCGACACGCCGAGCGAATCCCGCGCTCAGCAGGGGAAAGCGCGGGTGCCGGTAAAGCCAGGATTTGCCCCCGATCAGCCATTTCGTTACGGTGGTCCTTGGACCTGAGGGTCCGAGACCAGTCCGCGCCCGCGTCCTCACGCTGTGCAAACTCGAGTGACACGGGCGTACGGTCGGTGATTTCTGCCCCGGATCCGAAATCCGGTGCCCGAGCCGTCTGCACGGCGTCGTCGAAGCGGCCTTGTGATCACCACCCGGGCGTTACCGAAGTGGGCCCACCCATCAGGTGTGCCACGGGGGATACGTGTCCGAAACCGCTCTGGAAGCGCGTCATCTGTACAAGGTCTTCGGGAAGAACCCGAGCCAGGCCGTGAAGCGGCTGAAGGCGGGTGAAGGCCGTTCCGACGTCCTCGACGCCGGGACCGCCGCCGTCATCGATGCGAGCTTCACCGTCAACCGCGGCGAGATCTTCGTCATCATGGGACTGTCGGGATCCGGCAAGTCCACCATCATCCGGATGCTCAACGGCCTGCACGAGGCGACCGACGGCACCGTGACGGTGCAGGGGGACCCGATCACCGGCATCCCCGCCGGTCGTCTGCGGGAGATCCGCCGGGATCGCCTCTCGATGGTGTTCCAGCACTTCGCGCTGCTCCCGCACCGCACGGTGGCCGCGAACGTCGCCTATCCGCTGGAGCTGAAGGGCGTCGCGAAGACGGAGCGTCTGGCCCGTGCTGAGGAGATCCTCGCGATGGTCGGACTCGAAGGATGGGGAGACAAGCTCCCCGCGCAGCTCTCCGGAGGCATGCAGCAGCGTGTCGGCATCGCCCGCGCCCTCGCCGCCGACACCGACATCCTGCTGATGGACGAGGCGTTCAGCGCCCTCGACCCGCTGATCCGTCGCGAGATGCAGGAGCAGCTGCTGGAGCTCCAGCAGAAGCTGCAGAAGACGATCGTCTTCATCACCCACGACCTCAACGAGGCGATGTTCCTCGGCGACCGCATCGCGGTGATGCGCGATGGGCGCATCGTGCAGATCGGCACCCCGGAGGACATCCTCACCGACCCCGCGAACGACTACGTCGAGCAGTTCGTGCAGGACGTCGACCGTGCCCGCGTGCTCACCGCGGGGAACGTGATGGAGCGGTCGCGCCCCGTCGTCTCGGTGAACGCCGGGCCGCGGACCGCGCTCCGGCAGATGCGCGACGCCTTCATGTCGGCCACCTACGTGGTGGACCGCGATCGGCAGCTGCTCGGCATCGTCACGGATCGCGACGCGGTCAAGCAGGTGCGCAAGGGCGACAGCAGCCTGAGCGCCGTGCTGCGCCCGGTGCCGCAGAGCGTGAACGAGGGCGAGGTCCTGATGAATCTCTTCGTCCCGGCCGTCGAGTCGCCGCTGCCGCTGGCGGTCGTCGATGACGCAGGACGCCTGGTCGGCGTGCTTCCGCGCATCACCCTTCTGGCAGCTCTCGGCCCCGGTCCCGGGGCGACGGAGGAGATCACGCTGCCGATGCGGCCGATGGAGCAGTCGGAGATCGATGCGGTGCTGGATGAGACCGGCTCCGCGGGCACGGCTGGCACGGGGGAGGTGCGCTGATGGACGGCTTCCGCATTCCCCTCGGCCAATGGGTCGAGACCGGCGTCGACTGGATCAAGGACAACCTCGAGGGTCTCCTGGATGTCATCTCGCTCGTCGTCCGGACCCTCGTCGAAGGCCTGACGTCCCTCCTCGTCGACACGCCGTTCGTCGTCGTGATCGTTGTCGCCGCGCTGATCTCGTGGCTGGTCCGCTCCTGGCAGCTGGCCGTGGGCACGGCGGTGACGTTCGTGCTCCTCGTCGGCCTCGACCTGTGGGAGCCGGCGATGCAGACGCTGGCGCTCGTGCTCGTCGCCGCCGTCGTCGCCGTCGTGATCGCGATCCCGCTCGGCATCTGGTCGGCGCGGAACACCACGGTCCGCGCGATCCTCAAGCCGGTGCTCGACTTCATGCAGACGATGCCCGCATTCGTCTACCTGATCCCGGCGATCGTCTTCTTCAGCATCGGGGTGGTGCCCGGTCTCGTCGCGACCGTCATCTTCGCCCTGCCCCCGGGGGTGCGGCTCACGGAGCTCGGCATCCGCGGCGTCGACAGCGAGACCGTCGAGGCAGGGCAGGCCTTCGGCGCGAAGCCGGGGCAGATCCTCCGCGGCATCCAGCTGCCCCTGGCGCTGCCGACCATCATGGCCGGCGTCAACCAGGTGATCATGCTGGCCCTCTCGATGGCCGTGATCGCCGGGATGGCCGGCGCGGACGGGCTCGGGAAGATGGTCGTCGAGGCGATCTCGACCGTGAACATCGGCAAGGGCGTCGAGGCGGGGCTCGGTGTCGTGATCATCGCCGTCTTCCTCGACCGGGTCACCGCCGCGCTGGGCAACCCCGCCGAGTACCGCTCGTCGCTGCTCGGCGTGCTCGCGCGGCGCCGGGACGTTCGGCGGAACGACGCCGCGGAGGCGGCGCGCGAGGCCGCGGCCGAGGCGGAGCGCCAGAAGGCGTCGCCGAGGCGGGGCGCGCCCGCCTGACCGAGGGCACTTTTCTCCTGAGATACGGAACGAACGAAGAGATATACGTGACGAAAGGAACATCATGAAGAAGCGACACCTCACCGGGCTCGTGGCGCTGGGCGCCGCAGCGACCCTCGTCCTCGCCGGCTGCGCCGGGGGATCCGGCGCCAAGGGCGGAGAGGGCGGTTCGGGCGACAAGGGCACGATCACGCTCGGCTTCCTGCCCTCCTGGACCGACGGGCTGAGCACCGCCTACCTCCTGCAGAACCAGCTGGAGAAGATCGGCTACAAGGTCGAGATGAAGACCCTCACCGAGGCCGGACCGCTGTACACCGGCCTCGCCCAGGGCGATGTCGACATCTACCCCTCGGCCTGGCCGGAGCTCACCCACAAGTCCTACATGGACAAGTACGGCAGCAAGATCGAGGATCTCGGCGCCTACTACAACGACGCCAAGCTGACGATCGCCGTCCCCGAGTACACCGACATCACCTCGATCGCCGACCTCAAGGGCAAGAGCGACCAGTTCGGCGGGAAGATCTTCGGGATCGAGCCGGGCGCCGGCCTCACGAAGCAGACGCAGGAGTCGATGATGCCGGAGTACGGCCTCGAGGGCGAGTACGAGCTGGCCACCTCCTCCACCGCCGCGATGCTCACCGAGCTGAAGAAGGCGACGGAGAAGAAGGAGGACATCGTCGTCACGCTGTGGCGTCCCTTCTGGGCCAACGACGCGTACCCGGTGAAGGACCTCGAAGACCCGAAGGGCGCGATGGGCAAGCCCGAGGCGCTGCACTTCCTCGGCACCAAGGGCTTCGCTGAGAAGTACCCCGAGGCGGCCGAGCTCATCGCGGGGATCAAGCTCGACGACGCGCAGTACGGCGCCCTCGAAGACCTCGTGGTGAACAAGTACGGCGAGGGCAAGGAGCCTGAGGCCGTCACCGAGTGGGTGAAGACCTTCCCGGACGCCTTCAAGACCGAGGTTGCCGGCTGATCCTTCGCTGACCGCCGGTCTCATCATGACGGCCGCGGAACGTCCGTGCTTCGGCAACGGCGTTCCGCGGCCGTCGTGCGTTCTGCGCGCTCCGGCCGGCTCCTGCTCGATCCGGCTCACTCTCGTTCGGCTCCGAACGTGTGCCGCATCAGGGCGTTGATATCGCCGTCGAGGCGATCGATCCGACGATGTATGCCGGTGACCTCGTGCCGGATCGACTCCATCTCGTGTCGAAGCGAGCCCATCTCGTTCCGTACGGATCCGATCACCGTATGTACGGATCCGATCTCGTTCCGCACGGAACCGATCTCCGTGCGGACGATGCGGATGAACATGGTCGACATCAGCGTGAGCATGCCGAACAGTGCGGCGCCGAAGACACCGATGAGCGTCCAGATCTGCGGTTCGTTCACGGTTAGCATCCCCCTATCCTCGTGACTGTCCGTCCACGATGACAGCTGCTTTCGTCTAGATTTCCGCGGGCCGCGATGTCAGTGGAGAACTGGCCGGAGCGCGATCCTGTGCAGGAGCGCAAGAATGTCGGATCGATTCAAGAATGTCGGCCCAAACAGCGATATGAGGCCGACAGAAGTGAATCCATCCGACATTCTTCGGGATAGGGAAAGGGAGAGAGAAAGGGAAAGTGAAAGGAGGCCGGCGGTCAGCCCGCGCCGACGGTGATCCAGCGCCCGGTCCGCACGCGCAGGCCGAGCGTGGCGAGGCGGGCGAGCAGATAGACGCCGAAGAACGCGACGGCGAGCCAGACGAGCCCCGCCATGCCGCCAACGCCGGTCGCGGCGATGACGGCCAGCACCGGCAGGAACACGATGAGGTTCAGGGCGCCGGCGACCGCCAGATACCGGGCGTCCCCCGCCCCCATGAGTACGCCGTCCAAGACGAACACGATCCCGGCGACCGGTTGCGCGACGGCGAGCACGATGAGCGCCGGTCGGATGAGGTCGGCGAGCCCGGGGTCGCCGGTGAAGACGAGGCCGATCACGCCGGAGAAGCCGCCGACGATCACGCCCACCAGGACGCCGAACCAGGTCCCCCAGGCCACGGTCCGCCGCAGCACCTGCCTGGCACCGGACTCGTCGCCGGCGCCGAGGCTCTTGCCAATGAGAGCCTGCGCCGCGATCGCGAGCGCGTCGAGGGCGAACGCGGCGGCGGAGAACACGGTGAACACCACCTGCCATGCCGCCAGCTCCTCGGTGCCGATGCCGGTCGCGACGGAGACGGTCGCCAGCAGCGCGACGCGCAGCGAGACGGTGCGCAGGAACAGCCACCCGCCGGCACGGGCGGAGCCGCGGATGCCGGAGAGCTCGGCGCGGATCGACGCGTCGTGACGGCGGGCGAGGCGTCCGACGACCACCACGTACGCGGCGACCATCGCCCACTGCGCCGCGACCGTCCCGAGGGCAGAGCCGGCGATGCCCCAGCCGAACCCGTAGATGAACAGCGCGTTGAGGCCGGCGTTCGCCGCGAAGCCGCAGCCCGCGATCCACAGCGGCGTGACCGTGTCCTGCATCCCGCGGAGGAGGCCGGTGGCGGCGAACACGACGAGCATCGCCGGCAGCCCCCACATCGAGATGACGAGATAGGTGTCGGCCTGCTCGGCGACCGCGTCGCCGGCGCCGAAGAGCCCGACGAGCCAGGGGGAGGACCACGCGCCGATGCCGGCCAGGACCGCGCCGAGGCCGAGCGCCAGCCACATGCCGTCGATCCCCACCGAGACGGCGTCCCCCGGCTTGCCCGCGCCGAATCGCCGCGCCACGGCGGGCGTGGTGGAGTACGCGAGGAAGACCATCAGGCCCACGAACGTCTGCAGGACCGCGGAGGCGATCCCGAGCCCCGCCAGCGGGACGGTGCCGAGATGCCCGACGAGGGCGGCGTCCACGATGAGGAACGCGGGCTCGGCGATGAGCGCACCGAGCGCGGGCACGGCGAGGCGGAGGATGTCGCGGTTCAGGGACGGACGGGGCACCCCACGAGCCTAGGGCTGACCGCGCTCGCCAGAGCCGGGCCCGATCCAGCCCCGCCCCGGGCCGGACTCGCTCGAGCTCGGGCCCGATTCTGCGGCATAGGGTGGAAGGGCATCGATGTCGCAGGAGGTCGAGATGGGCGATCCGCGTGATGAGGCGGCCCGCTACCGGGCGCGCCGCGAGGCCCCGGAGGGCGCGGACGAGGACGAGCAGGCCGTTCCGCTGCAGCTGAACGCCGAGAACGCCTCCGCGATCGTGGAGGCGGCGATCCAGGTCGCGATCCGGCGGGGCGCGTTCGACGATCTCCCTGGCGCCGGCAAGCCCATCGAGGGCCTCGGGACGCACCACGATCCGGACTGGTGGATCCGTCGCAAGATCGAGACCGAGAACCTCAGCGGCCTCGGTCCGCCCGCGCTGCTGCTGCGCGTGGAGGACCGCGGGATGGACGACCAGCTCGACTCCCTCACCCGCGAGGAGGACGTCCGTGCGGTCCTGGAGGACTTCAACCGCCGGGTGGTCGAGGCGCGACGGCAGCTGCAGGGCGGGCCCCCGGTCGTGACGACGCCCAGGGACGTGGACGCCGAGGTCATCAGATGGCGCGAGCGGCGCGAGGCGGCGCGGGTCGCGGCCTCCGCTCCGGAAGCGGCGCCCGACCGCGCACGCCGCCGGTGGTTCCGGCGCGGATGAGCGGCCGGGCCGCGCCGGCCCGTGCAGGGCGGCAGGTCAGCCCTTCCGCGAGCGGGTGAAGAGGCGGGTGAAGAGGCGGCCGAACCAGCTGACGAAGGTCTCCATCGGGCCGCGGCGGTCCAACGCCATCAGGGTCACGCCGATGAGGATCGCGCCGAGGACGTGCAGCCCCCAGAGCCCGGCGCTGGAGGTGTACCAGGGGCGCTCCTCGGACGGGTCCAGCATCCCTCCGGACAGGATCACGAGCACGGTGACCGCGGCGGCGATGATGTGCGCGGTGTAGACGGTGAGGGGCGCGGCGCCGGCGCGGCGCAGCGGCTCCAGCAGGCGGGCGGGCGTCCCGCGCAGCGCCGTTCCGAGCAGCAGGCACAGTCCGATCACCACGAGCGCGATGCCCGTCGTGAGCCCGAGGTCGAAGAGCGTCCCGGTGTGCGGCGTCGCGGAGGCGAGCCACCAGAGGTCGCCGGTGATAGGGGCACCCATGCCGGTCTCGGAGAGCAGCCGGTCCAGGAGTGCCGGGTCGAGGTCTGGCCGCGTGGCGATCAGCGCCGTGCGACCGCCGAGCGGGCCCAGAAGGAGCAGGCTCGCGCCCCATGCCGCGACGGCGACGGCGCTGCCGATCGCGGTCAGCCGGAGGCCCAGTCGCCGAAGATCGCCATGCTCCTGCGCCGCCAGCACGAGGCGTCCGATCACCATGCCGACCATGGCGTACACGATCCAGGTGGGCACGGGGTAGGTCCCGGTGAGGAACAGGCCGCGGCCGAAGGCAGCCGGATCGGTCAGGCTGAACCAGCTCGCGCCGCCGAGCTCGAAGGGCTGCATCATCCCCTCGCGCAGCCAGGCCGAGAGCGGCGGCCATCCGACGGCGAGCACGCCCGCGCCGATCAGGAGCGCCGTGCTCGGCCAGCGCAGCATCGGGATCGCGACCCAGAACATGACGCCGTAGTAGACGAGGATGACGAGGATCCCGCCCATGCCTCCGACGATCCCGAGCGTCAGGCCGATCAGGATGATCGCGAGCCCACGTCCGAACAGGTTCCACCGGGCGGCCCCGACGCGTCCCTCGGCGAGAGCGCGGCGCGAGGTGAGCGTGATCCCGACGCCCGCGAGCACGGCGAACAGGGCGGCCGCCTTGCCGGAGACCACCTGCTCGGCGACGCTGTACGAGCCGTCCGGGGCGTACGTCCAGACGTGCGCCGCCATCATGCCGATCAACGCGACGAAGCGGGCGAGGTCAAGGCCGGTGATCCGGAACCCTGCGCTCCGGCTCGCACCCCGCCGGGAAGGCGATGGCGCATCGTTCGATCGGCTCCGTCTGGGCGCGGTGATGTTCGTGATTCCCCCGGTCATGCCTTCCACGCTAGGAGCCTGCGGGTGCGCCCGTCGTCATTCTGGAGGATGACCGATGTCCGCCGAGGCGATGAGTCGGTGGCCCGGCATAGGGTGGGACGCATGACCGATGTGCTGCCCTCTGGACTTGCCCTCGACGACCTCAGCCCCGAGATTCGCCCGCAGGACGACCTCTACCGTCACGTGAACGAGACGTTCCTCGCGACGGCGGAGATCCCGGCCGACAAGGCGCGCTGGGGCTCGTTCCACCTCCTCGCCGAGCAGGCCGAGAAGGACGTCCGCGCGATCATCGAGGAGGCGCGGACGGCACCGGAGGGGTCGGAGGCCCGCAAGATCGGCGACCTCTACACCAGCTTCATGGACGCGGAGCGGATCGCGGCGCTCGGCCTGGCACCGCTCGAGGCACCGCTCGCGGCGGTCGACGCCATCTCCTCGATCCCCGGGTTCCTCGCGACGGTCGGCGATCTGGACCGCAGCGGGATCGCGGCGCTCATCGGGCTGTTCGTCGAGCCGGACCCGGGCGACCCCGAGCGCTACGTGCCGTTCCTCGTGCAGGCGGGCCTGTCGCTCCCGGACGAGAGCTACTACCGCCTGGACGGCTTCGCGGACACCCGCACCGCGTTCCGCGCGCATCTGGAGCGCCTGCTCGTCCTCGCCGGCGTCGCGGACGCCGCAGGCCAGTCGGACCGGATCGTCGCCCTGGAGCACGAGATCGCCGCGCACCACTGGGACAACGTCGCCAACCGCGATGCGGTGAAGACGTACAACCTCAAGACCTGGGACGAGCTCCAGCAGCTCGTCGGCGTCGATCTCGCCCCGTGGCGGGACGCCGTGGCGCCGTCGAGCCCTGCGGCGTTCGCCGAGACCGTCGTCTACCAGCCGAGCTTCTTCGAGGCGCTCGGCGGCCTGCTCGTCGAGGAGCGCCTGGAGGACTGGAAGGCATGGCTGCGCGCCAAGGTCGTGCACGGCCTCGCCCCCTATCTCACCGACGAGATCGTCGAGGAGAACTTCTCCTTCTACGGCACCGAGCTCACCGGCGTCCCGACGATCCGCGAGCGCTGGAAGCGCGCCGTCTCCCTGGTCGAGGGCTCGCTCGGCGACGCGGTCGGGAAAGTCTACGTCGAGCGGCACTACCCGCCGGCGGCGAAGGCGGCGATGGACGAGCTGATCGGGAACCTCATCGAGGCCTACCGCGGCAGCATCGCCGAGCTGGAGTGGATGGGCGCGGAGACCCGTGAGCGCGCCCTCGCCAAGCTCGACACGTTCACGCCGAAGATCGGCCACCCGAAGACCTGGCGGGACTACTCCGCCGTCGCGATCGATGCCGGGGACCTCGTCGGCAACGCCGCGCGCGCCGCCGCGTTCGAGCACGACCGTGTCGTCGGCAAGGTCGGCAGGCCCATCGACCGCGACGAGTGGTTCATGCCGCCGCAGATGGTCAACGCCTACTACAACCCGCTCATGAACGAGATCGTGTTCCCCGCGGCGATCCTCCAGTACCCGTTCTTCGACGCCGGCCGCGATGCCGCCGCGAACTACGGCGGCATCGGAGCGGTCATCGGCCACGAGATCGGCCACGGCTTCGACGACCAGGGCAGCCGCTACGACGCCGACGGCAAGCTGCAGGACTGGTGGACGGATGCCGACCGCACCGCGTTCGAGGAGCGCACCGCGTCCCTCATCGCGCAGTACGACGCCCTCGTCCCGGTGGGGCTGAGCGAGGAGCACCACGTCAACGGCGCTCTCACGATCGGTGAGAACATCGGCGACCTCGGCGGTCTCGGCATAGCCCTCAAGGCGTACGAGCTCTCGCTCGGCGGTGAGGAGGCCCCGGTTATCGACGGCTACACCGGCGTGCAGCGGCTGCTGCTGTCGTGGGCCCAGGTCTGGCAGCAGAAGAGCCGCGAGGCGGAGGCGATCCGGCTGCTCACGATCGACCCGCACTCGCCGACGGAGTTCCGCTGCAACCAGATCGTCCGCAACATCGATGCGTTCTACGAGGCGTTCTCGGTGTCCGAGGACGACCGTCTCTGGATGGACCCGGACCAGCGCGTCTCGATCTGGTGACCGGATCGCGGAGGGGGGCGGATCTCGCCCCCCTCCGGTCAACCAGATGGGCATACTGAAAGCGTGAATACGACGATCAAGGTGAGCGTGGAGCTCCGTGACCGTCTGATGACGCAGGCGTCGCGGGACGGGCACAGCACGATCGGTCTGCATCTTGAGCATCTCGCGGATGCCGCGGATCGTCAGTGGCGGCTGGAGTCGTTGAGGTCGGCGATCGCCGAGTCCTCTCCCGCAGAGATCCGGGCGTATGCGGATGAGACGGCCGCGTGGGAGCGGGCTGAGCTGACCGACGCGGCTTCGTGACCGACGGGGAGCTTGCACCGGGTGTGATCGCGTGGCCGCGTTGGAGCCTGTGCGGGGGCGGGAGCAGGGCGGGCATCGTCCGATGCTGATCGTCGCATCGGTCGGGTATCTGGATGCGGTGACGACGCTCGCGATCGCGATGCCGATCACGACCGTCGACCGGGGGTGGCCCAATCACGTCCGTGTCGATGGTCCCAGCGGGCTTGATCGGCCGTCATGGATCATGACCGAGCAGCCGCGCACGCTCGCCCGCGATCGGCTCACGTCGGTCGCCGGTCGAGTGTCGCCGGAGTGTCTGGGTGCGGTCCGGGTGTGGATCGGCGACTTCTTCGACCTCTGAGGTGCGGCGGGGACTCACCGCCCGCTTCCGGTCGTCAGCTGTCGGTGGTTCCCGACTGTCGGCTGACGGTCGGGGACCGGGGGTTACGATGGCCCTGACACCCGCCGTCCCGGTCGCGCGATCCCTGCGGCCCCGCCTGCGAGCGTCTCCCCGCTCTTTCTCCGCGGAAGGAAACCCTGTGGGCACGTCCCGGGTCCCGGAACCGTTCGACGGATCGCAGCCGTCCACGGCCCTGCGCCGCGCGCAGCGGACGTCGCGCCGCCTTCCGCGTCGCGCGGCGATCGGGCGCCGCTCGTTCGACGCCACGATCCGCGCCCTGGAGGGGCTCGCGGTCGCCGGGGCCCAGGTCGGCGTGCATGTGGTCGACCTCGACAGCGGGGAGGCCGTGCTCGCCGGGGACGACCACGTGACGATGCCGATCGGCGACCTCGGAGCGGTGCCGCTGCTCGTCGAGGTCGCCGCGCGCATCGAGGCAGGGACTCTCGATCCGCTGGAGGTCGTCGACCGCTCGACGCTCGACGACGCGCCGACCGGGATCTGGCGGAACCTGCGGGCGCCCGCCCTGCCCCTCGTGGATCTGGCGGTGCTTGCCGCCACGGCGGGAGATCAGCTCGCGATCAACGCCCTGCTGGATCGGGTGGGCCTGGACAGCGTCCGCGCGCGGATCGAAGGCCTCGGCCTCGGCCGTCTCGCGCTCCTGGACCGGCATCGCGAGCATCGCGGACCGGACGACGCCCCGCACCCGGCGGTCGGCTCCGCGGGCGACCTCGCGCGGCTCTTCTCGGCGCTGGTGAACTCGCGAGCGGTCGATGCGGCGGTCAGTGCGCAGGTGGCCGAGTGGCTCAGCCTGAACCAGGACCTCAGCCTGGCGGGCGCGGCCACGGGCCTCGATCCCTTCGCGCACGAGAACGACGCCCACGGCATCCTCTTCGTCAACAAGACGGGCAGGGAGGCGGGCGTCCGCGTCGAGGCGGGGGTGCTGGGCGGGCCGCGCGCGGGTGTCGCCTACGCGCTCATCGTCTGCTTCGACGACCTCTCGATCATGCACCGCCTCCGCGTCCACGACGCCTTCCGCGTGCTGGGCGTGGAGATCATGGAGTACGCGTTCTGACCGTCGGGGACCCGTGTCCCAATTCTGGTCCTCCAGACCGGTGATCTCGCCCTTTTTCGGGACACGGTCCGCTGATTTCGGGACACGGCTCGCTGAAATCGGGACACGGCCGCGCCGCGTGCGGGAGGGCGGACCTCCCGGGGCGGACCTCCGGGGGGCGGGACACGGCCGCGCCGCTAGGAGAGCAGGGCTCCCAGCGACGGGAGCCGCTCGCGGTAGCCGTCGACGAGCCGGCGGGCGACCGCGACGGAGTCCACCAGCGGATGGGCGGCGAACGCACGCCAGGCGAGCTCGCGCGACCCTTCGAGGGCGGCGGCGATGACCAGCCGCTCGGCGGCCTTGACGGGGGCCATGAGCCCGAGCATCTCGTCCGACACGGGCGCGATCGACCACGGGTGCACGCCGTCGGCGTCCACCCGGCATCCGACCTCGACGACGGAGTCCTCGGGCAGCTGCGGCACCAGGGAGCCGTTGCGGACGTTGAGGATCATGGTCGCGGGGCGGCCGGTGTGCAGGGCCGCCATGAGGTCGAGCGCGACCTGCTGATAGCCGCCGCCGTCGACGTCCTCGGCATGGCGCTCCTCGCCCTGCGCGCGCGACTCGGCCATGTACGACGACTCGCGCGCATGCCGCGCGACCTGCCAGTCCGCGAGCGGCGTCGCATGCGGGTGGGAGAAGAACGTCGACTGCTGCCGGTCCAGGAACTCGCCGCGGGTGGCATCGGCCGCCCGGATGCTGGCCACGGCCTCGCGGCCGAAGTAGTAGTAGTACAGGTACTCGTTCGGGAGCGCACCCAGCGCGCGCACCCAGTCGAACCCCATCAGGCGCGCCTCCTCGATCCGCTCCAGCGCGGTGTCGGATCCGAGCACCCGCGGCAGGAGATCGACGCCGCCGACCTCCACGGATCGGAGCCATCCCAGGTGGTTCAGGCCGACGTAGTCGAAGTGCACGCCGTCGTCGGGGGATGACCCGGCGGCGGCGACCGCACGGCGCATGAGGCCGATCGGGGTGTCGCAGATGCCGACGACCCGGTCGCCGAGCACGGCCCGCATCGCCTCGGTGACGATGCCCGCGGGGTTGGTGAAGTTGATCACCCAGGCGTCGGGCGCGACCTCCTTGATGGTGCGGGCGAGGTCGACCATGAACGGGACTGTGCGCAGGGCGTAGGCGAGACCGCCCGGCCCGACCGTCTCCTGGCCGAGCACGCCGAGGTCCAGCGCCGTGCGCTCGTCGACGATGCGTCCGCCCGTCCCCCCGATCCGCACCGCGGAGAAGACGAAGTCGGCGCCGCGCATGGCCTCGGTGACGTCCGTGGTGGCGGTCACGCGGGGGGCGGAGGGGAACGACGGGCTCAGCTCGTCGATGACGGAGCGGATGACGGCCAGCCGATCGTCCGACACGTCGTACAGGCACAGCTCGTCGATGCGGGTGGGGGCGTCGCTCCCGGCCACAGCCTCGTACACCTGGGGGACTCGGAAGCCGCCGCCCCCGACGATCGTGAGCTTCATGCCGTGATCACCGCCACTCCGTTCTGCTCGAGGGATCGGATCGTCCCGGGATCGGCGTCGGCGTTCGTGATGACCGTGTCGATCGCCTCCGGCCCGCAGACCGTGAGGGTGCCGATGCCGGGGAGCTTCGAGGAGTCGGCCAGCAGGACGACGCGGTTCGAGGACTCGATCATGGCCCGTTTGACGGGCACCTCGATCCCTGTCGTGTCCATCACCGTGCCATCGGCGCGGATGCCGCTCGTCCCGAGGAAGCAGGTGGTCGCGCGGATCTGCGCCAGCGCCTGCTCCGTGAGGGCGCCCACCATCGAGTTGTAGTTCTTCCGCACCGCGCCGCCGAGCACGATGAGCTCGACCGCGTCGTCGTCGCGGAGCTGGTCGATCGCGGCGAGGCTCGAGGTGGCGACGGTGATCTGTCGCCCGCGCAGGGCCCGGGCGAGGAGGGCGGTGGTGGTGCCGATGTCGATGAGCACGACGTCGCCGTCGGAGACGAGGGCGGCCGCCGCCTGGGCGATCTGCGCCTTCTCGGCGGGGCTCTGCTGCTGGACGGTGCTGAACGGCACCCGATCCGGCTCGACGCTGCCGCCGCCGCGGACTCTTCGCAGCAGGCCGTCCGCGCTCAGGGCGTTGAGGTCGCGCCGGATGGTCGAGGGAGACACGCCGAGCTGACCGGCGAGCTCCTCGACGGTGACCTGTCCGTCCTGGCGCAGGGAATCGAGGATGCGCGCCTGGCGAGTCGTCGTGAGCATGGAGCGAGCATAGCAGTCAGAAATGAGCGTGAGTGTGCAATTCCGATCAATTCCGAGTATGGTTTGGCACAACCTCGGTCGACGGCGCTTAAGGAGGGCTCGATGACGACCCCGTTCGAATGGGATCTTGCAGTGGCAGGCCCCGTGTTCCTCGACTACGGACTCGCGGAGCTCGGGGGAACCCCCGCGCCCGGAACCGAAGTGTTCGCCGGTGCGGTCGGGATCAGCCCCGGCGGAGTCGCGAACCTCTCCGTCGCCGCCTCCCGACTCGGCCTGCGCACGATCCTCGCCTCGACGTTCGGCGACGACCTGTTCGGCGACTGGTGCCGTGCCGTGCTCCGAGCCGAGGGCGTGGACCTCTCCCCCTCCCGCATCGGCCCCGGACTCGTGACGCCCGTCACGATCGCGGTCGCGCACGACGGGGATCGCGAGATGGTGACCTACCAGCCCGGACGCGACGACCTCAGGGTCGATGAGCTCCCCGCTCCCGCCCGCGCGCTCGTCACGGACCTGCGCTCGCTCGCCGACGGGACCGACACCCGCTGGCGCGCGGTGGCCGACGGCGGGACGCGGATCTTCGCCGACATCGGCTGGGACGACACCGAGCGCTGGGACCTCCACGACCTGGACCCGCTCTCGGTGTGCGGGGTCTTCACCCCCAACGAGCGGGAGGCGATGGCCTACACCCGCACCGACGACCCGGTGGCCGCCGCCCGGGCGCTCGGCGAGCGCGTGCCGCTGGTCGTCGTGACCCGCGGTGCGGACGGCGCGGTCGCCATCGACGCGGCGCGCGGGATCGAGGTCTCCGTCCCCGCCCTTCCGACCACCGTGCTCGACCCGACCGGGGCGGGCGACGTGTTCGCCGCGGCGCTGGTCCGCGCATCTCTGCTCGAGCTCTCGATCGACCAGGAGGTCGCCTTCGCCGTGCTCGCGGCGGGCCTCGCCGTCGCGCGTCGCGGGAGCGCGCTGTCCGCCCCCTCCTGGGGCGACATCGACCGGTGGTGGGGTGCCGCGCGACGCGACGCCGACCTCGCCGCGCGATACGGCTTCCTCGACGACATCGTCCCCGCGGATCCGGGCCCGCCCGCCCCCGCGGCCCCCGACCGGCTTCTCGCGGCGGACGTCCTGCACCAACCCGACACCACGACGAAAGGCAACTGATGAAACGACACATGCGTATCGCAGCAGCGCTCGCCGGTGCCTCCGCGCTCGCCATCGCCCTGGCCGCCTGCGCCCCGGGCTCCGGCGGCGCGAAGCCCGCGAGCACCGCCGGAGGCGAGATCAGCACCGATGTCGCCGCAGCCGGTGACATCACCCTGACGGTCTGGGACCAGGAGGTCCGCGGCGGTCAGGACGAGCAGATGAAGCGGCTCAACGAGGAGTTCCAGAAGAAGTACCCGAACGTCACGATCAACCGCGTCTCCCAGGCGTTCGACGACCTCAACAAGACGCTGCGGCTCGCGCTCACCGGCGAGGACGCCCCCGATGTCGTGCAGTCCAACAACGGGCGCAACGTCATGGGCGCCTTCGTCAAGGCGGGGCAGCTGCGCCCGCTCGACGACTACGCCGGGCTGTACGGCTGGAAGGACCGCTTCGCCCCGTCGGTGCTCCAGTACAGCAGCTACTCGGAGGACGCCAAGACGTTCGGCTCCGGCAGCGTGTACGGCCTCCCGCAGACCGGTGAGGTCGTCGGGGTGTTCTACTCGAAGAAGGCCCTCGCGACGGCGGGCATCACGCTGCCCTCCACCTGGAAGGACTTCGAGTCGGCGCTCGCGACCGCGAAGTCTGCGGGCGCCGCGCCGCTCGTGCTCGGCAACATCGACAAGTGGCCGGCGATCCACGTCTTCGGCCCCGTCCAGGGCTCCGCGGTGCCGGCCGACACCATCGCGAAGCTCGGCATGGGCAACGCCGGTGCGGACTGGACGTCCGCGGAGAGCGTGAAGGCCGCCGAGACCCTGCAGGGCTGGGCGACCAAGGGCTACTTCAACGACGGCCCCAACGGCACGGACTACGACGCGGCGTGGCAGTCGTTCGGGTCGGGCCAGGGGATGTTCCTGATCGGCGGCTCCTGGCTCGGCGCCGACCTCCAGGACGCGATGGGCGACGACGTGGGCTTCTTCGTGCCGAGCCGTGAGGACGGCACCTCGGCGACGACCGGAGGCACGGGTCTCCCCTTCGCGATCACGTCCGCGGCGAGGAACACGGACGTCGCGGCCGCATACATCGACTTCATCACCAGCGATGAGGCGATGAAGATCCTGGCCGAGACCGGGAACATGCCGGTCAACGGCACGGCGGCGCTCGCTCCGGCGAGAGGCGTCCAGGCCGACATCTTCTCGGCGTTCGGCATGGTGACCGGCGAGGGCGACCTGCTGCCCTATCTCGACTACGCCACGCCGACCTTCAGCGACACCCTCGGCGACGCGCTGCAGGGGCTCATCGACGGGAAGCTCACGCCTCAGCAGTTCACCGAGGCGCTGCAGGCCGACTATTCGGGGTTCGTCTCGTCGAATGGCTAGCTCGCTCATCGACGGCCGGGGCGCTCGCCGCCCCGGCCGTCTCCACCACCGCCCGTGGGTCCCCTATGCCCTGCTGCTGCCGGCGCTGCTCGTCTACGGCGCGTTCCTGCTCTTCCCGCTCGGGAGGGCGATCCAGTTCTCGTTCTTCGAGTGGGACGGGCTGGGCGAGTCGACGTTCGTCGGCCTCGCGAACTACGCCGAGGTCTTCGGCAGCGGGCCGCTGCGCGAGGCCTTCCTGCACGCGCTCGTCCTCGTCCTCTTCTTCGCCGTCATCCCGCTCATCCTGGGGCTGGTGCTCGCGGCGATCCTGACGCGCTCGCCGCTGCGGGGCCTGGGGTTCTTCCGCACCGTGATCTTCCTGCCGCAGGTCATCGCGATGGTGGTCATCGCCGTGACCTGGCGTCAGATCTACGCGCCGGACGGCGCGCTCAACGGCCTGCTCCGGGCCATCGGGCTCGACGCGCTCACGCGGCCCTGGCTGGGCGACTACGCCTGGACGCTCCCCGCCGTCGGCCTCATCGGCACCTGGGTGTCCACCGGGCTCGTGACCGTCCTCCTCATGGCGGGGATGAGCAGGGTCCCGCGGGAGCAGTACGAGGCGGCGCGCCTGGACGGCGCCGGCCCCCTGCGCGAGTTCTTCGCCATCACCCTGCCGTCGGTCCGCGGCGAGATCACGGTCGCCCTGACGCTGACCATCGTCGCCGCCCTCAAGACCTTCGACCTCGTGTACGTCACCACCCGTGGCGGGCCGGGCAACTCCACCACCGTGCCGAGCTACGAGGTGTACCGGCACGCCTTCGAGCTCGGCGAGGTGGGCGCTGCCGCCGCGATCGGCGTCGTGCTGACCGCCATCGTGTTCGCCATCAACGCCGTCGTCAACATGATCGGAGACCGCTCGTGAAGATCTCCGCGTTCGAGCGCGCAGGCAACTACATCATCCTGGTCGCGTTCGCCCTCATCATCCTCGGCCCGATCGGGGTGATCGTCACGACCGCCTTCGGACCGCAGAGCGTCCGCGACGCCCGCGAGGGCGGTCCCTTCCACCCGGAGAACTTCGCCGAGGCGTGGGAGGTGGGCCGGTTCGGCCAGTACATGAGCACGAGCGTCGCGGTCGCCGCGATCGTCGTGGTGATCTCGGTGACGGTCTCGGTGCTGGCCGGCTACGCGCTCGGGACCATGAGGTTCCGGGGCGCGACGCTGTTCTTCTACCTCTTCCTGCTGGGGATCATGGTCCCCACCGAGGCGTTCATCGTCCCGCTGTTCTTCGACATGCGTCAGCTGGGCCTGGCCAACACGGTCTGGGGCGTGGCGTTCCCGCAGGTGGCGAGCTCGATCGCGTTCGGCACCTACTGGATGCGCACGTACTTCCGGACCGCGAGCCGCTCGATGATCGAGGCGGCGCGCCTCGACGGGGCGGGCACGCTGCGCATCCTCTGGCAGATCCTCGTGCCGATCGGGCGTCCCGCGATCCTCACGCTTGTGCTCCTGATCTTCATGTGGACCTGGAACGAGTTCCTCGTCCCGCTCGTGATGTCGCCGAACGGCTCGGTGCGCACCGCGCCCCTGGGGCTGGCCTTCTTCCAGGGCCAGTACACGCAGGGGACGGCTCTGCTCGCGGCGGGCGCCGTGCTCGTGGCGCTGCCCGTCGTGGTGCTCTACATCTTCCTTCAGCGGCACTTCATCAAGGGGATGATCGAGGGAGCCGTCCGGGAGTGACCGGTCGCGGCGTGGTGCCGGTCGTCGTCAGGCTTTGCCGTTTCGGGGCGCCCTGGCCTGACGGCGGAAGAAGCGAGCCAACAGGCTTGCGCCGAGCGAGGCGATCCCTGCTGCGACGACCATCGAGATGATCGGGGCCATCGAGGCCGGCCACGCGAAGTTTCTCGAGAGGAGGGCGGCGGGCACGGCCAGTGCCGCGCCGAGACCGATGCCGAGAACCGTTGCGCGAAGGCTTTCGTTGAGCAGGGATCGGGAGTCTTGGCCGACGATCAGCTTCGCCGCCAAGGGGCGCCACAAGAGCACGCCCACGAGGAAGGCGACGATCACGACCCCGATGAGGAATGCGATCGACGACGCGACGGACATGTCCCACTCGCTCATCGGTCCCGACCCCAGGAACAGGCCGCCGAGCGCGACCAGCGGCCAGGCAAGGGCTCCGGCGTAGAGGTCTCTGCGGTGCACGGGACAAGTCTCCCAGCGACCTGGGCGTGGGGGTATGAACTCCCGACGAACGACGGCTGAATCCCGCCGGTGAACAGGACGACCGGCAGCACGCCGAGGGGCGTGAGGGCGAAGACGATGCCGATGAGCCCTCGGGGCGCGGGACCAGCATGAACCTGACTCCCGCGGTCGCGCCCGCGTATGCGCGAAAATGACTGTTAATGAGTGAAACTGCTTGAAGTCGCGCGGGAACAGCGATAGCGTGACGGCCATCGGCCCTGCCCCCGCAGCGTCGAAACCCGTGGAGGAGCAATGAAGCGCACGCACATCGGAGTGCTCGCGGCCCTGCTCGCCGTCGTCGGACTGTGCGTCCCGACGATCGCGAGCGCCGCGTCCGCACCCTTACCCGATCTGATCGTGGAGGACGGCTCGCAGGCGAGCGCCACTCCTCGCGAGAAGATCGATGTCCTGGGCATCTGGGCCCACCCCGACGACGACGCCGGGTTCACCACGCCCTGCGGTGTCTGGCACGAGCGGTACGGCATCCGCTGCGGGATCGTCATGGCGACCCGCGGCGAGGGCGGCTCGAACTCGGTCGGTCCCGAGGCCGGGCCCGACCTGGGCCTCCGCCGGGAGAACGAGGACCGGACGTCGCACGTCCGCTCGGGCACGGTCGACATCTTCAACCTCGACCGCGTCGACTTCTACTACAACACCTCCGCGCCGCTGACGGCCGAGGTGTGGGACGCCGAGGAGACCCTGCGGCGCACCGTCCGGATCATCCGGGAGACCCGACCCGAGATCCTCGTCGGCTCGACGCCGTCGCTCGCCGCCGGACACGGCAACCACCAGTACGCGCAGGGACGCATGGTCTGGGAGGCGGCGGCCGCCGCCGCTGACCCGACCCGCTTCCCCGAGCAGCTCGTCGGTGCGGGCGCGACCGCGCCGTGGCAGGTGAAGAAGGTCCTCGCCGGCGGGATGACCACCGGGTCCGGCGGCGTCGCCGCACCGGAGTGCAACACGGGCTTCGTGCCCGCGGCGGACAACCCGTTCACCGTGGTCGGCACCTGGACCGGATTCGACTCGCCCTACACGTGGGCCGCGGGGAACACCGCGGGCATCGCGGCGGGAACGCCGAAGACGTGGGCGCAGGTCGGCCGCGAGGGCGGGCGGGCACACCCCACCCAGGCCCGCGTGATGCAGAAGACGCCGGTGGACCCGACGTGCCAGCGCTACGGCGTCTCGCAGTCCATCGTCCCGATGCAGCCCAACGACGCCCCGGCCGCGGCGGCCGATGAGGCCCTGTTCTACGGGACGACGATCGCGGATCCCGGCGGAACGCCGCTGGGCACCACCTTCGCCGTGAGCACTCCCGACTACTGGGGCGCGGCCGGTGTGCCGTTCGAGGTGCAGGTCGCCCTCCGCTCCGGCGAGGGCACGCTGCCCGCGGGCGCCGTGTCGCTCGACGTGCCGGACGGGTGGACCGTGTCCGACCCGGTGGCCATCGGCGAGACCGGCACCGCCGCCGCATCGACCGCGAGCTTCACCGTCGTCCCGACCGCCGACGCCGCATCCGCGCGCTACCGGATCGGCGCGCGATGGGCGGGCGGCGCGATGACGGCCTACAACGACACGCGCATCGAGCTCGTCCCCGCCGTCGACGGCCGCTTCCAGCGCGTCGGCACGGCCGCCGAGTACGACGAATGGACCGAGGAGAACGACGCGCACGTCGGCGGACGCTCCCAGGCGGTCGGCCGGATCGGCGCCGGCGAGACGGTGAGCGTCCCGGTGATCGTCACCAACCGCTCCACCGCCGTCGAGTCGGGCGTCGTGTCGCTCGACGTCCCCGCCGGATTCCTGGTCGACGAGGGGGAGCTCCCCTTCTCCGGCCTCGGGGCCGGGGAGAGCACGACCGTCACGTTCGCGGTGACGCACGCGGACCCGGCCGACAAGGGCAGCCGCACCGAGAAGCTCACCGCCACGACCTCCTCGGGGCAGGGCACGGCGACCGAGACGCTCACGATGTACGTCGTCCCGACCGTGGTCATCCCCCGGCTGGATGCGGCGCCCGCGATCGACGGGGCGAGCGACCTGCCCGGCGCGCCGATCGACCTCGGCGCACGTTGGGAGGGCGCCGCCTGCGAGCCGGACGGCGTGGACTGCGGCGCGGGGAGCACGGCGACGGTCGGCTGGTTCGACGACGCGCTGTACCTGCAGGCCGTGGTGGTCGACGACGTCGCGAGTGCGGCGGCGACCCCGGAACGGTGCTTCGGGCACTGGCTCGTGGACTCGGTGGAGGTGCTGCTCGATCCGCGCGGCGACTCGATCGACACGTCCTCGACGTTCAAGCTCGGGGTCTTCCCCTACACCGACGACCCGTCGGGGACCAACGGCAACGGCGTCGACGGGGCCTGCTGGTCGCGTGACGCCGACAACCACCAGGGGTTCTCGACCGGTCCGCTCGCGGGCGGGGTCGAGGGCGGTCTGAACGCACCGGGCGTCGAGGTGGCCGTCTCGGCCGCTCGCGACGAGGCGGGCGCCTACGTCGGCGGCCGCTACGTCGTCCAGGTGAAGGTGCCGTTCGCCGATCTCCCTGCCGCGGTTGGTCCGACCAGCGCAGCGCCCACCGGGGACCCGGCCGCGAATGAGCGGGATCCGCGGTTCGTCGGGATGAACGTCACGCCGTACGACTCGGACACGATGGACTTCATCGGCAAGACGCGCACCGCGTGGTCGGCCTTCGGGTCGCAGCAGTCCGAGCCGTTCCGCTGGGGCCATGCCTACCTGGACGGCTACCTTCCGCCCGAGGGGGCGCCCACCGAGGCGCCGCCGGCGATCATCCCCGACACGGCGCTGCAGGGCGTCGAGTCCCCGCAGACCGTGTTCCAGTCGGCGACCCGTGGCGGGACGATCTCGGGCGTGCAGCCGACCGACGCGATGCGGATCGGGGCGGTGGAGTTCACCGGCGACGGTGTGTCCTTCCCCTACGAGTCGGGTCTCTCCGGCACCGCGCGGGTGTTCGCCTGGAAGGGCGATCCCCGGTTCGTGCCGGTGTGGACCTCCAGCTGTGCGGGAGACGGCTACGGCTTCGACGCCTGCTCGCCGGATGACGGGGCGGCACCGCCCTGGTCCCCGGACATGGGCGGGCGGCTGCTCGCGACGACCGTCGCGGACGTGACGGCCGGTTCCGGCCGGTTCACGCTCGCCCTGGACGACGCGACCCGCGCCGCGATGGCCGAGGACACGGTGCTGCTGGTCTCCTTCGCGGGATCGTCGGGATCCTCGGGATCCGATGCGGCGTCCGGTGACGACGTGGACGCCTGGGCGTTCCCGGTGGGAGTGCGCGACACCCCCACGCCGTCTCCGACACCCACGCCGTCTCCGACGTCCACCCCGGGTCCGACATCCACCCCGTCTCCGACGCCCACGTCGGGTCCGGGCGTGCCGACGAGTCCTCCGGCCACCGGTGGGCCCGAGGGATCGGGTCCGGGCGGATCGCTGCCGACCACCGGACTCGACGGCGCCCTGTGGACGCTGATCGGAGCCATCGGGGTCGTCGTGGTCGGCGTCGGCGGTGTCCTGGCCGCACGTCACGGCGGTCGCCGCTCCCGCTGATCGGCGGAGTGTCGATCGGCGGAGTGTTGATCGGTGGAGTATTGATCGGTGGAGTGCCGGCCGGCGGAATGCCGGTTGAGGGCTCCCGTTGATCGGGGAGAGGGTCGGGTCCTGTATGGGCCCGTCCCTCTCCTGTCGCCGCCCCGTTGTCCCCGGCCCGGCCCCGCCCCGCCCGGCCCGGCCGTACCCATGTCCCACTTTTGGTTCTTCAGACCCCTGATTCTCAACCGAATTCGGGACATGGCCCACTGAATTGGGGACAAGGTCCACCGGATACGGGAGACGTCCGCCCGGGGTTGGGTCCGAGTCCGCTCCTGGCCTCGGTCAAGCGGTGTCCGTGCCCGGTCAGCGTCTGATCCCGGACATGCCCGGCCCCGGCGCCCGCTGCCGTCATCCCGGAGCCGTGTCCCACTTCTGGTTCGCCACGCCCCGATTCCCCACCGGATTTGGGACATGGTTGCCTGAATTCGGGACATGGTCCCCAGGAATGGGGACATGCCCGAGTCAACAAGCCCAGATCAGCAGGCACGGGTCAGCGGACCCGGATCAGCGCCCGGCCTCAGCGGCCAGGGTCAGCGGACGCCCTTCATGAGGGCCAGCACGGGCTTCACCGAGAGGAGGAGCCCGATGCCGACCACGATCGCGATGGCGCCGAGGATCGAGAAGTACGGGACCTCGTTGCTCGGATCGTAGAAGCCGACGAGCCATCCGGCGATCGCGGTGCCGAGGGCGATCGAGAGGAAGAACAGGGCCACCATCTGGGTGTGGAACGCCGCCGGTGCCAGTTTCGTCGTCACGGAGAGCCCCACCGGCGAGAGCAGGAGCTCGGCGACGGTGAAGAGGAACAGGATGCCGACGATCGCCAGCAACGGAGTGGAGTTCGGCCCGCCCCCGGCGAAGGGGAGGAACAGCAGGAAGGCGCCGCCCATGATGATCGCGCCGAGCGCGAACTTCACCGGGGTGGACGGCTGCCGGCTGCCGAGCCGGGTCCAGATCACGGCGAAGACGCCGGAGAGCACCACGATGAAGACCGGGTTGATCGACTGCACCCACGAGACGGGCATCTCCCAGCCGAAGAGCCGGCGGTCCAGGCGCTCGTCGGAGTACACGGTGAGCACCGTGAACTGCTGCTGGTAGAGGGACCAGAACGCCACGCTTGTGACGAACAGCGGCAGGAAGCCCCAGATCCGCGACCGCTCCGTGCGGTCGATCCGGCGGCTGGAGAGGATGACGGCGAAGTAGGCGATCGTCGCGGCCAGCGTCCCGAGGATCACGATCGTGGCCAGGTTGTCGGCGCGGATCACCCCGGTCAGCACGAGTCCCACGATGAGGAGGACCGCGACGGCGGCGACGATCCCGATCAGCGGATAGCGCTTCCGGGGGAGCGGGTTCGGCACGCGTCGTGCCTCCTCCGGGAGGTGGCGCCGGCCGAACGAGTACTGCACGAGCCCGAGCGTCATCCCGATCGCCGCGAGCCCGAAGCCGAAGTGGAACCCGAGCGAGGACTGCAGGATGCCCGTGAGGATCGGCCCGAGGAACCCGCCCAGGTTGATGCCCAGGTAGAAGAGCGAGAAGCCGGCGTCGCGGCGGGTGTCGTCGGCGGAGTACAGGGTGCCGACGACGGAGGTCGCGTTCGCCTTGAGGCCGCCGGAGCCGAGGGCGACCAGGATCAGGCCGACGCCCACGCCCAGCGCACCGGGGAGCGCCGCCAGGGCGATGTGCCCGGCGACGATCACGATCGCGCTGCCGAACAGCACCCGCTCGGATCCGAAGAGCCGGTCGGCCACCCAGGCGCCGAGGATCGTGGAGAGGTACACCGAGCCGCCGTACGCGCCCACGATGCCGCCGGCGACGGCCTTCGAGAGCCCGAGGCCGCCGTCGGTCATCGAGTAGTAGAGGTAGATCAGCAGGATGCCCTGCATGCCGTAGAAGCTGAAGCGCTCCCACATCTCCACGCCGAACACGTGCACCAGCGCCCAGGGCTGTCCGAAGAACTGTCGCTCGGTGCGGCCCGTTGTCTGTGTCGTGCTCATCATTCGACCGTATCCTCTGGGCTCTCCCGGCACCCAATCAGCCGGGTGCCGGCTGACCCCCTTCCCCCGGGCCGGACACCGCAGGAGAATTTGATCAGCCGATGAAAAGCGTCCGTCGATGAAGAACGCAGGAGGACTCATGGAAGACACCGGACAGGGACGGATACTCGTCGGGGTCGACGGCTCCGAATCCTCGATCAACGCGCTCCGCTACGCGTCCACGCTCGCCGAGGCGCTCGATGCGTCGCTCCACGTCGTGACCACGTGGAGCTTCCCCGCCCTGGTCGACTATCGCGCCGACATGGGCTGGTCCCCGGAGGCGGATGCCGCGGAGATCCTCGAGTCGTCGATCGCGACGGCCTTCGAGGGCAGCCCTCCCCCGGATCTCTCGACCGCGGTGCTGGCCGGCCCCGCAGCCCCCGCGCTGATCGAGGCGAGCAGAGGCGCCGAGATGCTGGTCCTCGGCAGTCGGGGTCGTGGCGGTTTCGTCGGGCTCCTCCTCGGGTCCGTGAGCGCGACGTGCGCCTCGCATGCGCACTGCCCCGTCCTCATCATCCGCGAGGCGCCGCATCCCGCCGCCGGGTGAGCCGTCGGTCGCCGTCGATAGGATTGGAGGGCGTGGCGCACTCGTCGCCGTGCCCTCCCTCCGCATCCGACCATTGGAGCCGCCGTGGCCGAACAGTCCCGTCTCGACAAGGTGATCGCCCTCGCCCGCCACCGGGGATTCGTCTTCCAAGCGGGGGAGATCTACGGCGGCTCTCGCAGCGCGTGGGACTACGGACCCCTCGGCACCGAGCTCAAGGAGAACATCCGCCGTCAGTGGTGGCAGACCTTCGTGCGCGGACGGGGCGACATGGTGGGCCTGGACTCCTCCGTGATCCTGCCCAAGCGCGTGTGGGAGGCCTCGGGACACGTCGCGACCTTCACCGACCCGCTGGTGGAGTGCCTGCAGTGCCACAAGCGCTTCCGCGCGGACAACCTCATCGAGGACTTCGAGGCGCGCAAGGGCCGCGCCGCCGAGGGCGGCCTCGCCGACGTGCCGTGCCCGAACTGCGGCACCAAGGGCCAGTACACCGAGCCCAAGGCGTTCTCGGGTCTGGTCAAGACCTACCTCGGCGTCGTCGACGACGAGTCGGGGCTGCACTACCTGCGTCCGGAGACCGCGCAGGGCATCTTCGTGAACTTCGCGAACGTCCTCACCGCCAGCCGCAAGAAGCCGCCGTTCGGCATCGGCCAGATCGGCAAGGCGTTCCGCAACGAGATCACGCCGGGCAACTTCATCTTCCGCACGCGCGAGTTCGAGCAGATGGAGATCGAGTTCTTCACGCCGCCCGCCGAGGCGCAGGAGTGGTTCGAGCACTGGATCGAGGCCTGCTGGGACTGGTTCATCGACCTCGGCATCGATCCGGGCAACATGAAGCGCTTCGACGTGCCGGAGGAGGACCGCGCGCACTACTCCGCGGGGACCATCGACGTCGAGTACCGCTTCGGGTTCCCCGGCAAGGAGTGGGGCGAGCTCATGGGCGTCGCGAACCGCACCGACTACGACCTCACCAGCCACTCGGAGGCGTCGGGTCAGGGCCTGTCGTACTTCGACCAGGCCTCGGGCGAGCGTTACGTCCCGTATGTGATCGAGCCGTCCTTCGGCCTCACCCGCGCGATGATGGCGTTCCTCGTCGACGCCTACCGCGAGGAGGAGGTGCCCAACGCCAAGGGGGGCACCGACATCCGCACGGTCCTCAAGCTCGACCCGCGCCTCGCCCCCGTCAAGGTCGCGGTCCTCCCGCTGTCCCGCAACGAGAGGCTCTCGCCGCTCGCCCGCGAGGTCGCCGACGCGCTGCGCGGCCGCTGGGTGATCGACTTCGACGACGCGGGAGCGATCGGTCGCCGGTACCGCCGTCAGGACGAGATCGGCACGCCGTTCTGCGTCACGGTCGACTTCGACTCCCTCGACGATCGCGCCGTCACCGTCCGCGACCGCGACAGCATGGGGCAGGAGCGCGTGCCGCTCGACGCCCTCGACGCATACCTCGCGGAGCGTCTCAAGGGGGCGTGACCGCGCTCGCCGGCGTGGCCTGACCCGGGGTTCGGGTGGGGCGTGCCGGTTCGGGTTTGTTGGGTGCGGGTCGCGGGGTGCCGGTGCGGGTTTGCCGGTGTCGGTGCGGGTCGCGGGGTGCTGAATGGCGGCTTGGGGCACGGATGGCTGGCCGATCCGCCGATTCGGCCAGCCATCCGTGCGTTGACCCGCCATCCGTGCCCAGGGCCATCACCCGTGCCCAGGTCCATCACCCGTGTGCTGGTCCGGTGCAGCCCGGCGATGGTCCGCTGGCCCATGCGCGGTTTGTCGGCCCGATGCAGCTGTGTCGGCCCGATCCGCGATATCGGGCCGACAATCGTTGATCCGTCCGACGGTTCGTCTTCATTCAACCATCCCTTGCCCCGTCATCCGGCGACTCCTGATCGGTGCACGGTCTCCGGCGGGGGTAGCCTCGACACGTATCGCCGGATCCGAAGATCCCCGCTGTTCGCTCCCGGAAGGAGACCCATGGCCGAGGTCGAGAGCTTCACCCTGGACCACACCGCCGTCAAGGCTCCCTACGTCCGCCTCATCGGCGTCGAGCAGGGGCCGCGGGGCGACGAGATCTCGAACTTCGACGTGCGCTTCGTGCAGCCGAACGAGGGCGAGATCCCTACGGCCGGCCTGCACACGATCGAGCACCTCCTTGCATCGCTCCTACGTGACCGGCTCGACGGCGTCATCGACATCTCGCCGTTCGGCTGCCGTACCGGCTTCCACCTGATCGCCTGGGGCCGGCCCGCGATCGCCGATGTCGTGAGCGGCGTGCGCGAGAGCCTGCGCTTCATCGCCGAGCAGGCGCAGTGGAGCGACGTTCCCGGCGTCTCGGCCGTGGAGTGCGGCAACTACCGCGACCACAGCCTGCACAGTGCCCGCGAGTGGTCCGCCCGCATCCTGGGTCAGGGCATCAGCGAGGACGCCTTCGAGCGCGTCGGCGTCTGACCCGCCCGCTCTCTCGGTCTTCCCGGCCTCTCTCCCTCCGCGCTCGGCCCGGCCTTCCCGGCCTCCCTCCGCGCTCGCGCCGGCCTTTCCCGCGAGACTGCAACTGCGTTCCGAGACTGCGCGATTTTCCTGCTGTCTCGGAACGCAGAAGCAGTCTCGCGGTCCGGGTGTCGCGGGTCCCCTCGGGCGCCCGAGGACGCCTCGGGTCGCCTTCGGGGCGGGTAACTGTCGGTCACGCCCCGGATGGCGCGGTCCGTCCTCCCGGATGGCTGGAGTTTGCCCGGATGGCTGGGGGCTGCCCGTGTATTCGCCGGTCAGGCGGGGGATGTTCATGCATGTCGCACGTTCGTCCCGGATCCGGCCCCCCGGCTTTCCGGAGATGGCCACCGGGACCTCCGGACATGGCCACTCTGACTCCTCCGGATCCGGCCGCCCGGGAGTTCCGGATGGCTGGAGTTTGCCCGGATGGCTGGGGGCTGCCCGTGTATTCGCCGGTCAGGCGGGGGATGTTCATGCATGTGGCACGTCCGCCCCGGATCCGGTCACCCCGGCTTTCCGGACCCGGTCACCCCGGACCGCCAGATGGCTGGAGTTTGCCCGGATGGCTGGAGTTTGCCCGTGTATTCGTCGGCCAGGTGGGGGATATCCATGCATGTCGCACGGCGGACCGGGACCGGACGCGGACGCGCGGAAGGGTCAGCGGCGGGGGATGCGGAGGGTCCGCACCTCGAAGGGGCCGAGGCGGAGGTCGCCGCCGGTGCGCGGCGCGTCCAGCTCGTCCTCGATGAGGGTGACCTCGCGGATGTCCTTGTGCGGGAACGCGACCTCCAGCGTTCCCGTCGCGCGCCGGCCGAGCGCCTCGTACACGCGCACGATCACGTCGCCGGATCGGTCGTCCGCGAGCTTCACGGCGGAGACGACGATGCCGTCGCCGTGCACCCGGACGAGCGGATCGACCTCCTCCGCACCGTGCACGACGGTCTCCGGCGCGTTGAGCCGCTGTCCTTCGGCGGTCGCGATCGCGGCATCCGCGCCGACGACGAGCCCGACGGCGATCTCGTGCACGCCGTGATCGGTCTCGGGATCGGGGAACCGCGGCGCGCGCAGGAGCGACAGGCGCACCGTGGTCGTGACGTCGTCGCCGTCCACGTCACGGCTCGTGTCGTAGCCGTAGACCGAGTCGTTCACGAGCGCGACGCCGAAGCCTTCCTCGGCGACGAGGACGAAGCGGTGCATCGAGGTCTCGAACTTCGCCGCCTCCCAGCTCGTGTTCACGTGCGTCACGCGCTCCTGGAAGCCGAACTGTGTCTCGGCCGCGGTGTGCCGGGCGAACACGTCGAGGGGGAACGCGAGCTTGAGCAGCTTCTCCGTCTCGTTCCAGTCCACCGTCGTCCGGAGCAGGACGGTGCGCGCGCCGGGGGCGAGCGAGATGACCTGCCGCAGCGAGGAGGACGAGAACACGCGCTCGATCGTCACGGCCGCGGCGCCGTCCGAGGCAAAGCCAGAGCCAGAGCCAGAGCCAGAGCCAGAGCCAGAGCCAGAGATCGATGAGACGTCCGTCAGGTCCTCGACGCGGTTGCGGTAGTAGCGGTCGATGTCCCAGGCGTCCCACATGTTCGGGAAGTCCTGGTGCAGCTGGAACAGGTTCGCCGGCCTCCCCGCGGGGATCGCCTCGCGTCCCGTGGCCCGGTCGACCGCCGAGATGATCAGCCCCTCGGCGGAGACGAGGACCGATACCAGCTCGTTCTCCAGCCGGAACCCGCCCGCCTCCTCGGTGAGCGCGACACCGCCCGAGGGCGCGGTCGCCTCGACGGCGCCCAGCGCTCCGTCGACGGGCGTGTGGACCGGGCGGAAGACGAGCTCCCGATCGCCCGTGCCCGCGAGCGTCTCCCGTGCGGTCGTGGCCAGGGCCCCGGCCTCGGTCACGACCCGCGCGAGCGCCTCGACGGCCTCCCGATGCACCCACGCGATCGAGGTGCCGGGGAGGATGTCGTGGAACTCGTGCAGCAGCACCTGCGCCCACAGGCGGTCGAGAGCGTCGTGCGGGTAGACGGCTCCCTTGCGGACCGTGGCGGTCGTCGCCCACAGCTCGGCCTCGATGAGGGCCTGCTCGGCCCGGCGATGGGTCGCCTTGGTCGCGTGTTGGCTGGTCAGGGTGCCGCGGTGCAGCTCCAGGTACAGCTCGCCGACCCAGACGGCGGGATCGGGGAGCTCCGCCCTGGCGTCGTCGAAGAAGGCGTCAGGATGCTTCCACTCCACGCGGGCGCTGCCTTCGAGGTCGGCCAGCCGCGACGCCCTCCCCGTCATCTCACGGGTGGTCCCGCCGCCCCCGTCGCCCCAGCCTACGGGCGCGATCGACATGGTCGCGACCCTGCCCTCGCGGAACTGCCGGGAGGCGCGCGCGACCTCGGCCCCGCTCAGCTGGGAGTTGTAGGTGTCCATCGGCGGGAAGTGCGTGAAGATCCGCGACCCGTCGATCCCCTCCCAGGAGAAGGTGTGGTGCGGGAAGACGTTGCGCTGGTTCCACGAGATCTTCTGGGTGAAGAACCACTCGAATCCCGCCCGGCGCATGAGCTGGGGGAGCGCGGGGGAGTAGCCGAAGCTGTCCGGCAGCCAGACGCCCTTCGAACGGATACCGAACTCGCGCTCGAAGAAGCGCTGCCCGTGCGAGAACTGACGGACGAGGGACTCCCCGGTCGGCATCACGGTGTCCGACTCGACCCACATGCCGCCGAGGGGCAGGAAGCGGCCGGCGGCGACCGCGGTGCGAATCCGCTCGAACACCTCGGGGCGGTGCTCCTTGACCCAGGCGTACTGCTGGGCGCTGGACATGCCATAGAGGAACTCGGGCTGCTCGTCCAGCAGCGTCGTCATCGACGAGGTGGTGCGGGCGACCTTGCGGATGGTCTCGCGTACCGGCCACAGCCACGCGGAGTCGATGTGCGCGTGGCCGACCGCGGCGATCCGGTGGGCGCTCGCCTCGGCGGGCGATGCCAGGGCCGGGGCCAGGAGCGCGCGTGCGGCGGGCGCGGTCTCGGCGATGCGCTGCAGGTCGAGGGCGTCGAGTGCATCGTCCAGCGCCTGGAGGATGCGCATGCGCCGAGGGGCCGTCTCCGGCAGCTCCTCCTGCAGCTCGATCAGCACGTCGAGGTCCAGCGACAGCTCGAACACCTCGGCCTCGAACACCGCGAGGTCCATGTGGCGGACCCGGTAGAGCGGCTCGGGGGAGGAGGTGCGGACATCGCCCTCCTGCGTGGGGAGGAAGGGGTGGTAGTCGAGCAGCACGGGGTTGGCCGCGCCCTCGAGATAGAGCTCGATCCTCTCCCCGCCCTCTGCGCGCGTCGAGATCGGCACCCACTGGTTGCGCGGGTTGAGGCTCTTCACCGGCGTGCCGTCGGGGCGGTAGACGAGCGCCTCGCACTGGAAGCCGGTCATGTTGACGTCGAAGCCCAGGTCGACGACCGCCTCGACCGTCCTCCCCGCCCAATCGGCGGGGATCTCGCCGCGCACCCGGAACCAGGTGGTGCTCCAGGCCGGGCCCCACCTCTCTCCGGCGCGGAAGGGGCTGTAGTCCAGCGCGAGGCCTTCGGCCGGGGCGATCGGCTCGCCGGGAAGGGCGTGAGCGGCGATCTCCAGTGGGATGCGCGCGGAGTGGATCGCCGGTCGCACGCGTTCGGCGAGCACCCGCTTCGCGCGTCCGACGGTCAACGAGGACTCTTCGTGCATGGAGCGCTCCTTCGCGGTGCCAGAATGTGGGGAACGTCCGCACATGCTACGCGGGCGACATCGACTAAAACGATCTAGCACGGTGATTCTATGACACGGGCGAAGCGCGTCACCATCGCCGACATCGCGCGCATGGCGGGGGTCTCCCCCGGCGCGGTGTCCTTCGCGCTCAACGGGCGTCCCGGCGTCAGCGAGGAGACGCGGCAGCGGATCCTCGACATCGCGGACGCGCACGAGTGGGCGCCGAGCTCCGCCGCGCGCGCCCTCGTGGGATCCCGCGCCGGGGTGATCGGCCTCGCCGTGAACCGTCCGGCGCGCACCCTGGGCGCGGAGGCCTTCTTCACGGACCTCATCGCCGGGGTGCAGTCGGCTCTCGGGGCGCGGCGCATGGCGCTGCAGATCGTGCTCGTCTCCTCGCTCGAGGAGGAGGTCGCGACCTACCGCCGCTGGCGCAGCGCCGGTCAGGTGGACGGCGTGATCGTGATCGACCCGAGGGACGAGGATCCGCGCCTGTCCGCCCTCCGGGACCTCCCGCTGCCGGCCGTGGTCATCGGCAGCCACGCCTCGGGGGAGGGTGACGCATCCTCCCTCTGGCTCGACGACGCCAGGGCCGCGCACATCCTCTTCGATCACCTCGTCGCGATCGGGCATCGGCGCATCGCATACGTGTCGGGGCCGGGGGAGTTCCAGCACACCCGGATCCGCGCCGAGGTCCTCGCCGGGCTCTCGGCGCAGGGGGTCGTGGGGGAGACGGTCGTCACGGACTTCTCGGTGGCGGCGTCCGTGGCCGCCACCGCGTCCCTGCTGAGCCGTGCCGAGCCGCCGACCGCGATCGTCTACGACAACGACGTGATGGCGATCGGAGCGCTCGGGATCGCGCAGGAGAGGGGGGTGGCTGTGCCGTCGGCGCTGTCCCTCGCGTCCTTCGACGACTCCGTCGTCGCGGGTCTCGTGCATCCCTCGATCACCTGCCTCACCCGCGACACCTTCGCCCTGGGCGAGCAGGCCGCGGACTTCCTGCTGGACCGGATCGACGCGGCAGGGCCGCTGGCGCCCCGCGCGGGAGCCCTGCCGCGTCTGACCGTCCGCGAGAGCACGGCGCAGCCTCCGGGCTGAAGGACGAGGCGCGATCGGAGGCCCGTTGGGTAGAGTTCTTCCGGCATCCCGCAGACCCTGCAGACGGAGAAGGAGACCCGATGGTGCATGAGGGCGAGAAGAAGCGGCAGGACTACAACCCCGGGCCGCGGGTGGGGATCACGTTCTCCACGTTCGATCTGCTGCACGCCGGGCACATCATGATGCTCGCCGAGGCGAAGCGGCAGTGCGACTACCTCATCTGCGGGCTGCAGATGGATCCGACGCTGGACCGCCCGGAGAAGAACGCCCCGACGCAGACGGTGGTCGAGCGCTACATCCAGCTCCGCGGCTGCTCGTCCGTGGACGAGATCGTGCCCTACTCGACCGAGCAGGACCTGGAGGACATCCTCCGCTCGTTCAAGCTGGACGTGCGCATCGTCGGCGACGAGTACGAGGACCGCGACTTCACGGGCCGCGCCTACTGCGAGGACAGCGGGATCGAGCTGTACTTCAACCGCCGGGACCACCGTTTCTCCAGCTCGGGCCTCCGGAAGATCGTCGCCGCGAAGGAAGCGGAGCGCGCCGCCCGCAGCTGACCCGGTTGCTCGGGCCGGTTGCTCAGCCCGGCGCGTGCCCGGCGGCCCGGCCCGGCCCTGCCCGGCCGCCCGGCCGCGAGACTGCAACTGCGTTCCGAGACTGCGCGATTTTCCTGCGGTCTCGTGGTGCAGTTGCCGTCTCGCGGGGAAGAAGCGGGAGAGGCAGGGCGGGAGGGATGGGCCGGCGGCGCCGGGGGCCGGGCCGGCGTTGGGCCGGGGTCGGGTCGCCTAGCTCACCACGGTGTTGTTGGACGAGTACGTGCCGACGCCGGACGATCGGTCCGGGCGCACGAGCTCGGTGATGCCGCGCGCGGCGAGCGCCTCCGGGTCCGCCGCGACCGCGGAGGTGACGATCGCGGGGTCCGTGCCGTCGGCGCAGGCGTCGACCCAGGCCTGGAAGACCGCGCCGCCCGGGCTCAGCGCGGCGCGGCTGACGGGGGTGTCGGCCTCGTCGACGTCGACCACGATCCCCAGCGCCCTGGCGGGCGCCGCCTGCCGGGCGCGGAGCTCGGGGATGATCTCGGCGAAGCGGCGGCCGATCGGCTTGGCCTCGCCGTCCTGGCCGATGAGCCCGAGCGTGTACTCGAGCTCCGGGAAGTCGGCCAGCTCCCGGCTCACGTCGTGGGAGCACCACCAGGTCACGCCCCAGAGGTCGGCGGTGCGCGCGACCGAGCGGACGGTCGCCTCCAGGAATCCGGGCGTCTCCTCCGGCGAGAGGCAGTTCGACGGCGCGCCGACCTCCTGGAGCCAGATCGGCCGGTGCGGATCGGTGGCGAACGCGCGGGCGAGCTCGATCATGTACTCGGCGTGCCGGTCGGAGGCGATCGAGCGGCCGCCGTAGCGCTGCGCGGTGCCGTTGAAGATCCAGGAGTGCACGGTCGTCATCGCGCCCAGGCGCGAGGCGAGGGCGGGCGTGAAGCCATGGCCGTCCATGTACCAGGCCGCGTCGTACTCGCTGTGCACATGCTGCTGGGCGGGGGCGGCGGTCGTCGCCGCGTCCAGGAGCGCGGTGATCCAGGCGGCGGCCTCGGCCTCGGTCACCGGCCAGGGCGAGGGGTGCGTCTCGGCGGAGAACTGATTGGTCTCGTTCCCGGTGGTGAAGCCGAGGAAGTTCGGCGCATCGCCGAGGGCAGCCCCCAGGCGCTCGACCAGCGCGACCTGCCCGCTCAACGCATCCGGGTGTGTGAACATGTTCTTGTCGTGCCAGGTGAACAGCCACGACGGGATGAAGTCGAAGCTCGACAGGTGGCCCTGGATCACGTCCACGCTCGCGTCGAGCCCGAACTCCGCGGCGACGTCCACGACCGCGCGCACATCCGCGACGGCCCGCTCGCGGATGAGGGTGCGGTTCGGCTGCAGCACCGTCCAGAGCGGGAAGATCCGCACATGGTCGAGCCCCAGCGCGGCGAGGCCGGCGAAGTCGCGGCGGACGTCGTCCAGGTCGAGCGACATCCAGGAATGCATCCAGTGCGTCGAGGGCGTGTAGTTCGCCCCGAAGCGCAGCGGGGCATCGGCGGGAAGGAGCCTGGTCATCGTGATCCTCTCAGGTGGGGCGGGCCTCGTGCGGTGGTGCGGGTGGTGCGGGTGGTGCGGGTGCGGGTGCGGGTGGGGGTGTGCGGGTGCGGCGGGGTCGGATGAATGCGCGAATGTCGGCCCGATCCGAGGATCTTGGCCGACATTCCTGCATTCGTCCTTCAAGACGGATCGATGGTCACTATATCGTTTCAGTCATTTCGTCGCCCCGACGTCGACCGAGTGCATGGACAATCCCCGGATGGCGGGAGATCTGACCCGGATCGGACCGTCGTCAGGGGAACGTCCATGCATCCGGTCGGGCTCCGGTGGCCCCCGCGGCTACCCCGGCAGGCCAGACTGGCCGGCCTGACCGACGCGGCCGTCAGCCCGTGACGGTGATCCGCGCGTAGTCGTCGCCGCCGGCCTCCGTCCAGGCGAGCACATCGTAGAGGATCTCCCGCAGTACCGACTCGTCGACCTTCTCGAGGTCTTTGATATAGAGGCAGCCGACGCTGGTCGTGTGGGTGCCGAGCCTCGACAGCGCGTCGCCGTGGCGCTCGACGCTGTCGAGGTAGATCGTCGAGGACGCCTTGCGTGGCGCGAACGCGAGCACGGGCATGTCGCCCTCATTGCCGGTCGGGTAGCGATAGTGGCATGAGCCGAAGCCGATGATCGTGCCCCACAGCTCGGGCTCGCGGCCCGAGATCTCGCTGAGGAGCGCGACGAGCGTCTCGGCGTCGCGCCGCCGCACGGCGGGGGTCACCTCGGCGATGAACGCGGCGACACTGCCGCCGGTCTTCTTCACGATCCGGCGGCCTTCGCGGCGGCCTTCATCGCCTTCTTGTGCTCCCTGACCTTGGCGAGGGACTCGGTCGAGACGATGTCCGCGACGCTGCGGTAGGAGCCCTCCTCCCCATACGGCGTCGAGGCCTCACGCCAGCCGCTGCCGTCGTAGCCGTACTGCTTGCCCAGCAGGGCGAGGAAGATCTTCGCCTTCTGCTCCCCGAAGCCGGGCAGTGCCTTGAGGCGGCGGAGCACCTCGGGGCCGTCCGGGTCTCCCCGGGTCCAGAGGGCGGCGGCGTCCCCGTCCCAGTCGTCGGCGACCGCGCGGCACAGCGCCTGCACCCGTGCCGCCATGGATCCCGGGAACCGGTGGACGGCCGGCGTCTGCGCGAAGGCCGCGAGGAAGGCCTCGGGGCCATAGGCGGCGATGGTCGCGGCATCCTCCGCTCCGGTGCGCTGCTCGATCTTGAGCGGTCCGGCGAACGCGGTCTCCATCGGGACCTGCTGATCCAGCAGCATGCCCACCAGCAGGGCGAGCGGATTGGTGGTCAGCAGGTCGTCGGCGGCGGTGTCTCCGGTGATGTGAAGGGCCATGCGTCTATTCTCTCCCTGGTCGTGTTCGAGCAGGTCGGCATCGAGCGCGATCGCCTATCATGACGGCATGAGCGGCATCACCTTCGACGCGGAGCGACTCCGCGAGATCGGCGAGCGCTACGGCATCGCGCGACTGGAGGTGTTCGGCTCGGTCGGACGCGGGGACGAACGCGACGAAAGCGATATCGATCTGCTGTACGAGCTCAAGCCCGGAACTCGATTGGGGTTCGCGTTCTTCGAGCTTGAGGATGAACTGTCGGATCTGTTCGGACGCGCCGTGGATCTGGTCGCACGCGACGCCATCAACGAGCACATCCGTTCGCAGATCCTTCACGACGCTCGGTCGCTCTATGCGGCGTGAGCTTCTTCTCCTTCGGGAAATGATCGACGATCCGCCGTCAGGCCGCATAGGCTGGCGGGCGTGGTGGCCTTTCGAGCGTTACAGGCGAGAGATGCCGCGAGGGTGCTCGACGCATTCGTGTCGGATGCCGCAGAGATGGGCCGGCAGGGCGATGTCCACGATCCCGCGACAGCCCACGCCTATGTGGCTCGGATGACGGAGACTCCCGATATCCGCACGCTCGTTGCGGTCGATGATGCCGATCGACTGCTCGCCTTCGCGGCCGTCTCCGTCGATCAGGGCAACGCGAACGGCTGGGTGTTCTACTGGGCGCACCCCGATGCTCGGCGACGCGGCATCACGTCGCAACTGGTGCGGGCACTGGCGGACCGGGAGCTCGGTGAGGGCGGGCTGTACCGTCTTGAACTCGGCTACCGTGCGAACAACCCGGGCTCGGCCGCTGTGGCTCACGCCGCCGGATTCGTTCGAGAGGGGGTCGAGCGGGAGAAGTTCCTGGTGAACGGCAAGCGCGTCGACGTCATCACCGCGGGTCGCCTCAAGACCGATCCGGTCTGACTTCGCGCACACGGGTGTCAGCGCACGCGGGGCTTCTGCTGTTCCGTCGAAATCGGCTACGCGATATCATCGAGATATGGGTGAAACGCTGCGGGAAGCGCGCGAGCGAGCTGGGCTCAGCCAAGCGCAGCTCGCGATGCGCAGTGGTGTTGCGCAACCCAATATCGCCGCGTATGAGTCCGGACGGCGCAACCCGTCGGCTGCCATGCTCGACCGATTGCAAGTGGCTATGCGACCGTTGCCGCACGAGGCGCTCGAAAGGCATCGTAACGAGCTCAAGGAGCTCGCTGCGGGCTACGGGCTGAGCAACCTTCGCGTCTTCGGATCCGCCGGACAGGGCACGGACACCAGGGAGAGCGACCTCGATATCCTCGTCACTCGGTCGCCGAACGTCGGCTTGCTGGCGATCGCCGAGTTCACGATCGCGGCTGAACAGCTGCTCGGAGTCCCGGTCGGCGTGGTCACCGACGGCGGGCTGCCGGAGGACCATCCGATTCGCCGGTCAGCGGTGGCTGCGTGAGCGAGAGGGATGCTCGAGCACTGCGGGAGATCGTGCGGTTGTGTGACAGCGGTATTCGACTCGCCGCTCGCGGCCGCGACTGGTACCACGCGGACGATCTCAACGTGCCGGGACTGGCCGCTGAATCGATCATCATCAAGATCGGTGGGAACGTTGCACGGTTGAGCGATGAGACGATCGCCGCGAACCCGCTGGTTCCCTGGTCGAGCATCAAGCGCATGCGCGATCGGCTCGTGCATCATTACGAGGCGACCGACTACGACGCGGTGTGGGACACCCTCGGCGTTGATCTCCCCCGCATCCGCGCGGCAGTCGAATCGCTCATCACTGAAGTGACCGCCGGCTGACCCAGAGTCGGGGTCGGGTGGCCTCTCGCGCTGCTGTTTCCTGAGCGCCAGGCCTCTCGTGCTGCTGTTCCCTGTTCGTGCGCCACCGATTTGCGCAGCGTCGACAGGGTTCGACAGCGTGGGGCCGGGGTGGCGCTGAGATCCGAGGCTCTTGCGGCTTCGGTCGCCTCCCGCTGCTGTTCCCCGCGTGCACTCCGTCCGATGAGCCGCCTGATGAGCCCCGCCGTGGCACATCTTGCGGGTTGAGGAGGTCGCCAACCCGCAGAAAGTGCCACGGCGGGGCAGAAGAGGGCGGGGTATGAGAGCGCGGGGCTGAGGGGCGCCAGATACGAGGCGCGGGGCTGAACGGCGTGCCTAGGCAAGGTCAGGGAGCGCAGCGAGGGGCGGGGCGCATTCGCGACCGCGTGACGGTCAGCCGATGCCGTCGATCAGCTGGCGCAGCGAAGCGACGTGGTCGTGCAGCGCCTGCCTGCCGGTGTCGGTCAGTCCGATCCACGTCGTCCGCCGACCCGCGTGGAGACTCTTGCGGGTGCGCAGGTAGCCGACCTCGACCAGGGCTGAGACGTGCTTGGACAGGACGGAGTCGCTGACATCGAGAACGTCCCGCAGCGTCGCGAACTCGGCTTCGGAGACCGAGGACAGCATCGTGACGAGCTGGAGCCGCGTCGGAGCGTGGATCTGAGGGTCAAGGCCACTCATCGGCCGAAGACCAGCAGCGCGCCGAATCCCAGGCAGGCGGCCAGGGCGAGCGCGGCGAGCACGCGCGGGGAGGCGCCGCGCGTGTGGCCGGCGGGATCGTCCCGGTAGGTCTGCCACCATCGCCGCGCTCCGAGCGCGCAACCGACCCCTCCAACGATGGCCGCCGCCGCGACGAGCCACCACTGTCCGCCGAACGCCGCCCAGATCCCGGCGGCGAGCGCGCCCATGTAGACGAGTGCGGCCGAGGCGCCCGCCGCGAGGACGACCTGGCTGGCGAGGCCATCGACCCTGACGCCATTGACGCGGTGGAATCGGTGCAGCAGAAGGGCGGCCGTGCCGAGGAAGACGGCGACTCCGGCCAGAGCGACAGCCACCCCCGCCAGCGACTGTGCGGCGATTCCGTATGCGGCGGTTCCGAGCTGCGCCGCGATCGATGCAGCGAGCGCCGGATAGAAGCCTGCCGGCATTCGAAGGCCGCCGGTCAACCGTCGGCGTGCCTGGTCCGCCGAGGCGAGCGCCGCACGCGGGTCTTCGGGCTCGTGGTCCATCGGCATACTTTCCATGTTGGAAAGTATGGACCGTACTTTCCAGTTTGGCAAGTACGGTCTCCGGCCATTGGACTGCGGCGGTGACCCGACGGCGGCCCCCTCCCTGTGGCGACGTTTATGCCCCGCCGTGGCACATCTTGCGGGTTGAGGGGGTTGCCAACCCACAGAAACTGCCACGGCGGGGCACAAGGGCATGAGACGGCGGGGCGTGAGAGGGCTCAGGGCGCAACCGGGCTCCAGACCATCCCGGCCTGCGGCCCGCCCAGCCCCGCGGCCCGGCTCAGGCGGTCTGGGCGCGGGACTCCGCTTCGGCGTCGGGGGCGAGACCGAACAGCGTCTCCAGTGCGGCGCTGAACTCCGCCCCGCGGCCGGCGGCGGCCAGCTCGTGCGCGCGGGAGGTCGGCGTGTGGAGGAGGACGCCGGCGAGGTGGCGCATCGCCTGCTCGACGCGTCCGTCCTCGTCGCCGCGGCGACGGGCGCGGTCGATCTCGGCCTCCAGCAGCGAGAAGATGTGCGAGCGCAGCGCAACGACCGACGGCGTCACGCTCTGCCGCTCGCCGACGACGTGGAAGGTCTCGGCGGCCTCGCGCACGATCGAGCGCGCGGCGTCGGTAGCCTGCAGCTCCTCCAGGGGCGCGTGCAGGCGGATCGTCTCGAGGTCGAGCAGCGACGTCCCCTCGATCCCGGTCACGTCGGGGGAGACGTTGCGCGGCATGCCGAGGTCGATGATGAGCTGGGCGCCGGAGGTGGGCGCGCCGAACACCGGGCAGCCGGACGCCGACGCGGAAGGGGCCGAGACGGTGCCGCGTCCCTCGCGCAGGAGTGCCGCATCGAGCACGGGAACCTCGGCGGAGGTGCAGGTGATCACCAGCGACGCCCTGGCCGTGACCCCGGCGTACTCCTCGGCGTCGAGCGCGCGGATCCCGTGCTTCGCGGCGAAGGCCGCCGCCCGTCCGGACGGGGAGTGGACGCTGATGTCGACCGCGCCGCGTTCGCGCAGCGTCGCGAGCGTGACGGCCGCGTACGCGCCGGTCCCGACGAGGAGGACGCGCTCGGCGCCCCAGTCGGCGATCCGGCTGTCGGCGAGCTCCAGCGCGAGGCGGACGAGCGAACGCCCTGCCCTGCCGAGCGCCGTGACGTTCTTGACCTTGCGCTGCGCCTGGCTCGCGCGCTGGAAGAGCCGCTCCAGCTCGGGGGAGGTGGTGCCGTCGGCGCGTGCGGCGGTGAGGGCCCGGCGGACCTGGCCCGCGATCTCGCCCTCCCCGGAGACGACGGACTCGAGCCCGGACGCCACCGCGAAGAGGTGCTCGGCCACGCGACGGCCGGTGTGGACGGCGTAGGCCCCGTCGAGATCCGAGGGGGCCACACCCGTGGCCGCCTCGACGGCCTCCAGCACGGCCTCGACGCCGATCGCGCCGGCGGCGGTGACCGGCTCGTCCATCTCGACGTACGCCTCGAAGCGGTTGCACGTCGCGAGCACCACCGCACCCTGCACGCACGGAGCCATCTCGACCAGATCGGTCGCGACGCCGTCGGGGGTGCGGCTGAGACGCTCGAGGAGGTCGAAGGAGGCGGTCTTGTGACTCGCCGTCAGGCACAGCAGCACGCTAAGAGTTTACGCGCCGCGAGCCTCCCGTGGGCTGCCGCCCATCCCTCGGTCTCCATCGCCCTGTTGTCGCGATCACCTTCCCGTCGCGATCGGTGCACTCGGAGGCAGCTCCCGTCGCGAAAAGTGCCGCGCGTAGCCCACCGAAGCGGCACTTTTCGCGACGGGAGCGGAAGGAAGTGGCCCGAAGGGGGCGCATAGACGGCGGGTGGGAGGATGGGGGCATGGCCCTCTCGGATGCTCCGCTCCTGCGCGCCCTCGCAGGCTCCCGCCCCGACCGCACCCCGGTGTGGTTCATGCGCCAGGCGGGACGCTCCCTGCCCGAGTACCGGGAGCTGCGGGTCGGCACCCGGATGCTCGACGCGTGCCTCACCCCTGACCTGGCGGCCGAGATCACCCTCCAGCCCGTGCGGCGGCACGGCGTCGACGCCGGCATCTTCTTCAGCGACATCGTGGTGCCGCTGCGCCTGGCCGGCGTCGAGGTCGAGATCGAGCCAGGGCGGGGGCCGGTGTTCGCCTCCCCGGTGCGGACGGCGCAGGACGTGGCGCGGATCACGGCGATCGACCCCGCGTCGCTGGACACCTCGGCGATCGCCGAGGCGGTGCGGATCGTCGTCGACGAACTGGGCGAGACCCCGCTGATCGGCTTCGCCGGGGCGCCCTTCACCCTCGCCGCGTACCTCGTCGAGGGCGGCCCCTCCAAGGAGCACCTGCGCGCCCGCGCCATGATGCACACGGACCCCGCGTCGTGGAACCGCCTGGCGGGGTGGCTGGCGCAGGTGTCGCGGACCTTCCTCCTCGCGCAGCGCGCCGCCGGGGCCTCGGCCGTGCAGCTCTTCGACTCCTGGGCGGGCTCCCTGTCGCCCGCCGACTACCGCGCCTTCGTCGCCCCGCACTCGACGGCCGCCGTGACGGGCATCGACGCCCCGGTGATCCACTTCGGCGTCGGCACGGGCCCGTTCCTCGCCGACATGCGCCTCGACGGCGCGGCATCGGCCGTGGGCGTGGACTGGCGCCAGCCGCTGGACGAGGCGGCCGCCGTCCTCGGGCCCGACGTGACCGTGCAGGGCAACATCGACCCGGCGCTCCTGACGGCGCCGTGGCCCGTGATCGAGGCGAGCGTCCGCGAGGTGCTCGCGCGGGGGACCGCGGCGCGCGCCCACATCGTCAACCTCGGGCACGGCGTCCCGCCGGAGACCGATCCCGGCGTGCTCACCCGGATCGTCGAGCTCGTGCACGCCGAGGACGGATCCCGGAGGGGCGGCGCGGAGTGAGCGCCCCGACCCCGCCGGCATCCCCGCCCGCTTCGGCCGGCGCGCCCGGCGGGAGCGACGCGGGGCTCGCGCCGGCCGCCGCGGAGCTGGCCGCGAAGGCCGCGGGCCTGCGCGTCGCGGTGATCGGCGGGGGGATCGCCGGGCTGGTCGCGGCGAAGGAGTGCGCGGCGATCGGCATGCCCGTGACGGTCTTCGAGGCCGCCGCGGTGCCGGGCGGCGTGGTGCGTCGAGGCGAGGCGGACGGGATCGTGTTCGACGCGGGGGCCGAGAGCTTCGCGACCCGCGGCGGACATGTCAGGGCGCTCCTGGCGGACCTCGGGATCGAGGGGCGCATCGTCGATCCCGCGCCGGGCGGAGCGTGGCTCGCCGGCATCCCCGGCGTCGGTGCGGCGCCCCTGCCCCGCGGCGGCATCCTCGGCATCCCGGAGAACCCCTTCGCCGAGGACGTGCGCCGGATCATCGGCTGGCGCGGGACCTGGCGCGCCTATCTGGACCGCGTGCGCCCGCCTCTCACGATCGGCCACGACCGCAGCCTCGGGCACCTCGTGCGCTCGCGGATGGGCGCGCGCGTGCTCGATCGCCTGGTCGCCCCGGTGAGCACCGGTGTCCATTCGGCGCACCCCGACGACATCGACATCGACGCAGCCGCCCCCGGGCTGAACGCGGCCCTCACCCGCGTCGGCTCCCTCTCCGGCGCGGTCGCCGAGCTCCGTGCGGAGAACGCCGCGAAGGCCGGGGCGTCGGCCGAGGCGAAGCGCCCGGGCGCCGCGGTGCAGGGGATCGACGGAGGCATGGCGGTGCTCGTCGACGCGCTCGTGGACCGCCTCGGCACGCTGGGCGCGGAGGTCCGGACGGATCATCCGGTGACCGCGCTGGAGCGGGACGGCGACGCCTGGCTCGTGCACACGGGCGCCGGATCCGCTGAGGGCGCCGGATCCGTGGCGGGCGGGGGGAACCCGACCGATGACACCGCCCCGACCGCGGAGCGCTTCGACGCGGTGATCCTCGCCGCGGACGAGGAGACGGCCCGGCGCCTGCTCGCCCCGCACGTGTCGGCCCTGGACGCGATCCCGGCGGGCCCGTCCCCCCGGATCGAGATCGTGACCCTCGTGCTCGACGCCCCTGCCCTGGACGCGGCACCGCGCGGCTCCGGCGTGCTCACGGTCCCGGGGAGCCACACTGCCAAGGCGCTCACCCACGGCACGGCGAAGTGGCCGTGGCTGCGGGCGTCCGCGGGCGGCCGGCACGTCGTGCGGGTCTCCTTCGGGGCGCAGGGGGAAGAGCCGGCGACCGCCGCGCTGGACGATGACGCGGTCGCCGCGCTCGCGCTGAGCGAGGCCTCGGCGCTCCTCGGCGTCGCGCTGGACCCGGCCGCCCTGCGCGGCTCCTTCCGTGCGCGGTTCGCGCAGTCGCAGCCGTCCGCCTCCCTCGGCGCGGCGGATCGGCGCGCGGCGGCAGGGCGTGTGATCGCCGCGGTCCCCGGACTGGCCGCCGCCGGCGCCTGGCTGTCCGGGACGGGCCTTGCGCAGGTCGTGCCGCACGCGCGCGCCGAGGCCGAGCGGCTCAGGCACGCTCTGCTCTGGGGCTGAGCAGCGCGGAAACACCCGTTCGGCGCCGTCGGATGACGCAGAATGCGCCCATCCGGCCGGTCTGGAAGACGATAGATGCCGAAATCGGAATACGGGGTTACGCTGGTACTCCGCAAGGCCGACCACATCGTGAGGGAGACCCTATGAAGGGGAAGATCGGACTCGTCGTCGGACTCGGCGTGGGGTACGTCCTCGGAACGCGCGCCGGACGCGAGCGCTACGAGCAGATCAAGAAGCAGTGGCTCAAGGTGTGGCACCTCGACCCCGTGCAGGCGCAGGTGTCGAAGGTCCGAGAGTTCGCGAAGACCCAGGCCGCCGCCGTGCCGCAGGCGCTGTGGAACGGTGCGGTCAAGGTCGTGAAGGCCGCGAGCAGCGGCGAGACCCCCGGCCAGAAGGTCGACTCAGCCCTCGCCAGCGGCAGGGGCGTCGTCGACGAGGTCAAGCGCGCCGCGGAGGAGACCGTGGAGGCCGCCGAGAAGGGCGACCTCGACAAGCCCGCCGGGAAGCCGTCCGCCGCCAAGAAGCCCCGAAGCGGCGAGTGACATGCCCCGCGGATATCGGGATCGCGCCGACGACAGCCTGCTGACGCTGCTCGGCGATCTCCCCGACCTGATCAGCAACCTCGTCAAGGCCGAGATCGACGCGGCCAAGGTGTGGATCTCCCGCACCGCCAAGGACGCGGGGATCGGCAGCGTCTGGTTCCTCGTCGCCCTGTTCTTCCTGTTCTGGGCGATCCCCGTCCTCCTCGTCTTCGCGATCGCGGGGATCTCGTCCTGGTGGCCGGTCTGGCTGTCGGCGATCGTGGTCTTCGGGATGCTCCTGCTCGCCGTGGCGGTGTTCGGGCTGCTGGGCGTCCTGCAGTTCCGGCGCCTGACGGCGCGGACCAACCCGGCCCAGGCCGTGGCCGAGGACATCCGAATCGTGAGAGAGGCTGGCGATGACGACCGCTGACCCGAGGAACACCGCAGGCTCGAGGAGCACGGCAGGCCAGAGGGCCTCTGCGTCGCTCCCGCGAACGGCCGTGCCCCACGGCATCGCGGACCCGGTCACCTCGGCGCGCGCCGAGCTGAAGGCGGCCCTGGCCGCGATCGAGGTGAAGGGCAACCTCCCGCGTCGCCTGGAGAAGGCCTCGACCGAGGCCGCCGGAAAGGCCCGCGCGTTCGCGCGCCGCAACCCGGCCGGCGCGATCGCGGGCGCGATCGGCATCGCCGTCGCCGTCGGCGGGATCGTCTGGGCGACGGCGCGCATCCTGTCCCGCTGAGCCGTCCCGCTGGGCGCGGGCTCGTCCGGCCGTGTTCGCGAGGACCCGCCGGAGGGGGCAGACTGGGGTCATGCCCGAAGTCGAAGAGACGACCGTGCCCGCTTCGTCCGAGAACGCCGAGTCCTCCCCGTCCGGATACACGCTCTGGGCCGTCTGGCGACGAAACCCCGACGTCCCGGTGACCGAGAACGACGCCACGGAGCTCGAGGACATCGTTGCCCACGTCGAGGCCGGCGGCGTCTCCGTCCGCGGCTTCTACGACGTGTCCGGCCTCAAGGCCGACGCCGACCTCATGGTCTGGCTCCACGGCGAGACGGCAGAGGAGCTGCAGCGCGACCTCCGACGTCTGCGCCGCACCGAGCTGCTCCGCTCGCTCATCCCGGTCTGGAACGCCCTCGGCGTCCACCGCGACGCGGAGTTCAACCGCGCGCACGTCCCCGGCTTCCTCCGCGGCGTCGAGCCGAAGGGCTGGCTGTGCCTGTACCCCTTCGTCCGGACCCCGGAGTGGTACCTCGCACCCGAGGAGGACCGCCGGCGGATGCTCGCGGAGCACGGGCGCAAGGGCGCGGCCTTCCGCGGCGTCATCGCGAACACGGTCGCCTCCTTCGCCCTCGGCGACTACGAGTGGCTGCTGCCCCTGGAGGCCGACGACCTCACCGAGCTCGTGGATCTGATGCGGGACCTCCGCTACACGGATGCGCGTCGCTACGTGAAGGAGGAGGTGCCGTTCTACACCGGACGGCGACTGCGCCTCGACGAGATCGCCGACGTGCTGCAGTAGACGACATGAGCAGCATCAGCGGCACGGCCGCACCGATCCGCCTCGGCACCAGGCGCAGCGCCCTCGCACAGGCGCAGTCCGGCCATGTCGCAACGGCGCTGGAGAAGATCGCCGGTCGCCCGGTCGAGTTGGTCCCGATCGTCTCCGAGGGGGACACCAACCGCGCGTCCCTGTCCGAGATCGGTGGGATGGGCGTCTTCGCGACCCGCCTGCGCGAGGCTCTCTTACGCGGGGAGTGCGACCTCCTCGTCCATTCCCTTAAGGATCTGCCGACCCGCCAGCCCGACGATCTGGTGATCGCCGCGACGCCGCCACGGGCGGACGCCCGCGACGTCGCGGTCACCCGGGAGGGCGTCCCCCTGCATGAGCTGCCCGCGGGGAGCACGATCGGCACCGGCTCGCCCCGACGCATCGCCCAGGTGCGGATCCGCTCGCCCCGATCCCGCGCGGTGGACATCCGCGGCAACGTCGACTCGCGCCTCGGCCGGGTGCTCTCCGGTGAGTTGGACGCCGTGATCCTCGCCGCGGCCGGGCTGTCCCGGCTGGACGGGGATCCCTTGCGGGGACTGCATTCGGAGCCCCTCGGGCTCTCCGAATGGCCGACCGCTCCCGGGCAGGGGGCGCTGGCGGTCGAGATCGCCGCGGACGCCCCGGAGGAGCTCCGTGCGACGCTCGCCCGGCTGGACGATCTGGACACCAGGATCGCGGTCACCGCGGAGCGCGCGACGCTCGAAGGCCTCGACGCCGGCTGCCAGGCCCCGATGGCCGTGCACGCGACCGTGGAGGGCGGGAACCTGCGCGTGCGAGCCGTCGTCTACGCGCCCGCCGACGAGTGGCGGATCGGCCTCGACGTCACCGAGCCGCTGCCCGGGGGGTATATTCATCAGAACGGCAGTGGCAATGGTGCGGGTGCTGCCGATGGCGCAGACCCGATCAGCGCAGCGCGCGACATCGGGTCGTCTCTTGCCCGTCGGCTGCTCGAACGTGGGGCGGCCGATCTCCTCCCGCGAGACCATTCCCGATGACCATGACTGATTCGAACCAAGCCAAGCCCCTCACCGGCTGGCGCGTGCTCGTGCCGCGCGGCGGCCCCTGGGGCGACGGCGTCGCCGCGAGCCTGCGCGCCCAGGGCGCCGTCCCCGTGGTCGCGCCCCTCATCAACTTCGCCCCGACGACCGATCAGGACTCGCTCGACGAGGCGCTCGTCGCCCTCGCCGCGGGCGCCTTCGACTGGCTGACGGTCACGAGCGCGACGACCGTCGACGTCCTCTTCGCGCACCGCGCCGTCATCCCGCCCCGCACCAGGGTCGCCGCGGTCGGCGAGACCACGGCCGCCGCCCTCCAGGCCGTGGGCTATCAGGTCGACCTCGTGCCGGAGAAGGACAACTCGGCCGAGGGCATGGCCGAGCAGCTCATCGCCCTGGAGAGCGAGCCCCGTCGCATCCTGACGCTGCGGAGCGAGATCGCGAAGCCCGTGCTCTCCAAGTCGCTCCTGAAGGCCGGTCACGACGTCTCCAGCGTCGTCGCGTACCGGACCGTCGGAGTGCCGGTGACCGAGCGGATCCTTCGCGACGTGGAGAACGGGAGGATCAACGCGATCCTCATCACGAGCGGCTCCGTGGCGGAGCAGGTGCACGAGCAGTTCCCGAGCATCCCGTCGACTACGCTCCTCGCGGCGATCGGCCCCCGGACCGCGAAGGACGCCAAGAAGGCCGGCCTGTCGGTGTCGGTGGTCGCCGATCGGCAGACCGTCGATGCGCTCATCGACGCGGTCTCGCACTTCACCCTTCCGCACGCGGTCGACGAGTTCGCGCCGTGAGCGCGCGCCTGCCCGTGAGCGGGTCCTTCCCCACCGTGCGCCCGCGGCGGCTCCGGCAGTCGCCGGCGGTCCGCGATCTCGCTCGGGAGACGGACGTCCTCCCGCGCCATCTCGTCCTCCCCGCGTTCGTGCGCGAGGGGCTGAGCGCTCCCGCGCCGATCGGCTCGATGCCCGGCGTCGTGCAGCACTCGGTCGACTCCCTGCGCCGCGCCGCGGTCGAGGCGGCCGAGGCCGGCATCTCGGGGATCATGCTCTTCGGCGTCCCCGCCGTGCGGGACGCCGTCGGGTCGGGGGCTGACGATCCGGAAGGGATCCTCAACGTCGCGACGGCGGCGGTGGCCGCCGAGGTCGGCGACGCGCTCGTGGTGCAGACCGACCTGTGCCTGGACGAGTTCACCGACCACGGGCACTGCGGAGTCCTCGACGCGAACGGCGCCGTCGACAACGACGCGACCCTGGAGCGCTACGTCTCGATGGGCCTCGCCCAGGCGCGGGCGGGCTCTGGGCTCCTCGGGCTGTCCGGGATGATGGACGGCCAGGTGGGGGCGGTGCGCGAGGCGCTGGACGCCGAGGGCTTCACCGACACGCTCATCCTCGGCTACGCGGCCAAGTACGCGAGCGCCTTCTACGGGCCGTTCCGCGAGGCCGTCGACTCGCAGCTGCACGGCGACCGGCGCACGTACCAGCTGGACCCGGGCAACCGGCGCGAGGGGGTGCGCGAGGCGCTGATCGACGAGGCCGAGGGCGCCGACGTCGTGATGGTGAAGCCGGCGATGGCCTTCCTCGACGTGCTGCGCGAGGTCCGCGACGCCGTGACGGTGCCGGTGTGGGCCTATCAGGTGTCGGGCGAGTACGCGATGATCGAGGCCGCCGCCGCGAACGGCTGGATCGATCGCCGCGCGGCCGTGCTGGAGTCCCTGCTGTCGATCCGCCGTGCCGGTGCCGACGTGGTTCTGACCTACTGGGCGACGGAGGCTGCGGGCTGGATCCGCGCGCAGTGACCCGAGTCTAGGGATCCGCGAGACTGCAACTGCGTTCCGAGGCAGCGCGATTTTTCCGCAGTCTCGGAACGCAGATGCAGTCTCGCCGAAGCCCGAAGCCCGAAGCCCGAAGCCCGAAGCCCGAAGCCATCCGGGGCCGGGACGGCCATGATCCTAGGAGTGCACGATGACCGATCGCAACGATGACCTCTTCGACGCCGCGCGCGCCGTGATCCCGGGCGGCGTGAACTCGCCGGTCCGCGCCTACGGGTCGGTCGGCGGCACGCCCCGGTTCCTCTCCTCCGCCTCCGGCGCCACGGTGACGGACGCCGAGGGACGTCGCTACGTCGACCTTGTGGCCTCCTGGGGTCCGGCCCTCCTCGGCCACGCGCACCCGGAGGTCGTCGCCGCCGTGCAGGAGGCGGCGACCCGGGGCCTCTCGTTCGGCGCTCCGACCGAGGGCGAGGTCGAGCTTGCGGCCCTCGTCGCCGATCGGGTCCGCGTGGGCGAGTCCCGCCCCGTCGAGCGGGTGCGCCTGGTCTCCACCGGGACCGAGGCGACCATGACCGCGATCCGCCTCGCCCGCGGGGCGACCGGGCGGGACCTCCTGGTGAAGTTCGCGGGGCACTACCACGGCCACTCCGACGGGCTGCTCGCCGCGGCCGGATCCGGTGTGGCGACCCTCGCGCTCCCCGGCTCCGCGGGCGTCCCCGCGCCCATCGCCGCGCAGACACTGGTCATCGACTACAACGATCCGGACGCGCTCGCCGCGGTGTTCGCGGAGCACGGCGAGCGGATCGCCGCCGTGATCGTCGAGGCGTCCGCCGCGAACATGGGCGTCGTCGCTCCGCTCCCCGGGTTCAACCGCCTGCTGGCCGAGACCGCACATGCGCACGGGGCGCTGCTGATCCTGGACGAGGTGCTCACCGGCTTCCGCGTGCACCCGGCCGGCTTCTGGGGGCTCCAGCAGGAGGCGGGGGAGGAGTACCTGCCGGACATCCTCACCTTCGGCAAGGTGGTCGGCGGCGGGATGCCGCTCGCCGCGCTCGGAGGACGGGCCGAGATCATGGATCTGCTCGCGCCGGTCGGTCCGGTCTATCAGGCGGGGACGCTCTCCGGGAACCCGCTGTCGGTCGCGGCGGGCCTTGCCACGCTGCGGCTGGCGACGCCGGAGGTCTATGCGCGGGTGGATGCGGCGGCCGGCCGCGTCGCGAACGCCCTGGACCGGTCGCTGACCGAGGCGGGCGTCGTGCACGCCGTTCCGCGGGCGGGCAGCCTGTTCGGCGTCGCGTTCCGGCCGGAGGCGCCGAAGGACTACGCCGAGGCCCAGTCCCAGGACGTCTTCCGCCACGCGCCGTTCTTCCACTCCCTGCGCGAGGCGGGCATCGCCCTGCCGCCGAGCGTCTTCGAAGCCTGGTTCCTCACGGCCGCGCACGGCGAGGAGGAGGTGGCCGCGATCGAGGCCGCCCTCCCCGCCGCCGCGCGTGCCGCAGCCCTGGCCACCCTCTGACGGCCGCTCGCCCCTCACCGCGGCCGCGGCCTCGGTCCCGTCCCGCCCCGTCTCGTCCGGTCCCGTCCCGTCCACGCCGAGCCTGCAACTGCGTTCCGAGACAGCGCGATTTCTCCGCAGTCTCGGAACGCAGTTGCCGTCTCGCGGGTTCTGACGACGGGAGCGGGCCGGCGCGGGAGACGAGGCGCGCGGGGAGACGGGTGGGATTGCGTCCGATGGCGGATCGTTGCCGTCCTGTGAGCTTGTCACCAGGACGCGGGTGCGGACGACTGGCAGACTAAGAGCCATGGTGACCTTGCTGCTGGATCGGACACGGCTCGAGGTGGTGCTTTCGCCCATCGAGCGCGCCGTGACGCTCCACCGCGAGAACCTCCTGATCGAGCGTGACGCGATCGTCAAGGTGCAGCTCACCGACGATGCCTGGACCTGGCTCCGCGGCGTCGCCTCGCCGGGGACGCACGTCCCTGGCGTGCTCGCGGCCGGATCCTGGAAATCCGCCTCAGGCCTGGACTTCGTGCTGATCCGCCGTCGCCGTCCGAGTGTCGTGATCGACCTGGAGGGCGCCGACTACCAGCGGCTCATCCTCACGACACGGCACGGCCTCGCGCTCACCCGCGCTCTGCGCCTCGATGTCGCGGCAGAGCCCGCCGACGTCTCCGACATCGCCTCCTCGGGGAATGGCGCCGGGGCCGGGAAGAAGCCCCGTCGGTCCCGCAGGTCGGCCGTCCGTCCGGTCTGACCGGTCCACCGCTGACACGTTGTCGGACCGATCCTCCTCTGAACTGTTGTCGGACCGATCCACCGTTGTCGGATGGATTCGGCGAAACGGCCCGACGGGGATGACATTGTCCGACCAGATGGCGGACAAAAGAGAGCGCGGCGACCCGGTCATCCGGATCGCCGCGCTCTCTGACTGCGTGTGAGGAGGGTCAGTCCTGCCGGCCCTCGCCGTGCTCGCCCTCGCGATGCTCACCGTGCTGGTGTTCACCGTGCTCGTGCTCGCTGTCCTGGTGCTGGCCGTCGTGATGGTCGCCGTCGTGTCCGTGGCCGTCGCCGGCGTCGTGGCCGTCGTCTTGGCGCTGGTCCTCACCCTGAGCCGGAGCATCGGATGAAGCGTCGGACGGGACGTACGAGGGGGCGTCGTCGTTGTAGTAGGCCCGCGCCGCTGCGGCGAGCGATGCGCTGACGGCCGCGGCGCGCGGGTCCTCGCCCTGCGTCACATCGTCGTCGCCGTGGTCGTCCTCGTGCGGCTGCTCCAGGATCACCTGGATCTCCTGGGTCTGGCCCTCGGCGAGCGAGGCGAAGATCTCGATCCCGGCGATCTCCGTCGTCTCGGTCGGCGGCTCCGTCCCCTGCTCGTTCACGGCATCCACCGGGGCGTCATCACCCAGCACGACCTCGGGAGCGTGCTCGGCGGCGTCCTCCCCAACCTGCGGAGCGGACTCGGCCTGCGCCTCGGAGCTCTGCTCGTCGTCCTGTGACCCGGACTCGGCGTCGCCGTGGTCCTGCCCCGCCTCGGAGCCGTGCTCGTCGTCGGAGCCGTGCTCGTGCGGCGACTCCTCGGCCTGCGTGGGCTCCTCGCCCTGCGACTCGGTGTCGTCGGTCTTCGCGTCCGCGGGCGCGTCCGTCTCGGCTTCGGCCGGTGCGGTCTGCGCGCCCCAGACGAGCTCGTCGAAGCTCGCCGGTGCCGCCGTCGGTGCGATCGAGACAGCCTCGGTCGCGAACGGAAGCGGGACGTCGCCGCCCTCGCGGTGCTCGCCGTCGGATGCCGCGGGCGCTGCGAACAGCGACGTCGGGGTGCCGTCGGAGGCGTCCTCTTCGGCGGTGTTCGTGTCCGGGGCTCCGAAAGAGCTCTCGTCGACGCCGAAGTCCTCGTCGGAGTCGATCGGGGTCGTCAGCGCGACACCCGGCGCGTCCGCCTCGGAGCGGCCCTCCTCAGACCGGTCGTCAGAGTGGCTCTCCTCGGAGTGGTCCTCGTCGGAGGACGTGATCGCGGTGATCGCCTCGGTGGGGGGCAGCGCGTCGCCGGCGTCCCAGACGCGGGTCTCGTCGCCGCCATCGCCCTCGTCGACGTGCGCCACCTCATCGGAGGCGTCGGCCTGAGCGTCGTCGGACGGAGCATCGTCCGACTGAACGTCGTCGCTCTGAGCATCCTCGGACTGAGTTTCCTCAGGCTGGGCTTCGTCGCTCTCGGCGGAGGACTCATCCCCCTGAGCGTCGTCGGAACCCTGCGTGCCCTCGGCCTCAGACCCCTCGCCCTCAGAATCCTGAGCCTCGGAATCCTGGGCCTCAGAGTCCTCAGAGTCCTCAGAGCCCTCGGACCCTTCGTCCTCGGTGTCGGCTGCTTCGTCGGGACGCTCATCGGCCTCTGCGGTGGAGGAGCCCTCGGCAGCGTCTCCCGCAGCCTCGCCCTGAGAAGCCTCACCCTGGGCGGACTCGGCCTGGGCGGACTCGGCCTGGGCGGACTCGGCCTGGGCGCGCGCGGCACGGCGCGGCGACAGCTCCCCGCTCTCGGCCCCGTCGAACAGCCCGGCAGCGCCCGCAGCACCGGCGATGCCGGCGGCTCCGATCGCGGCTCCGGCGGCCAGCGCGGCACCCGCCCCACCAGCCCCCTCAGCACTGGCAGCTCCCGCGCCAGCGGCATCGGCTCCGGCGGCACCAGCTCCGGCGGCACCGGCAGCGGCAGCGCCGGCGTCCGTCGCGACGACGGGCATCGCGGTCGTGACGTCCAGCGGGGCGGCGCCTGCGATCGGGTCGCGGCGCCCGTGCACGAGGTCGAGGAAGACCTCCTCCAGGGTCGGCCCGCGCTGGAGCAGCGTGGTCAGCGCGATGCCGGCGGAGGCGGCCACCGCACCGACCGTGGCGGCGTCGGTGTCGTGCACCGTCAGGCCGGAGCGTAGGACGTCGTAGGTCAGGCCGGCGCCGGCGAGCGCGGAGGCGAGGACCCCGCGGTCCTCGGCATCGACGACGACGGATCCGTTGGTCGGGTCGGACAGCTTGCTGATGCTGTCGGCGTAGACGAGGCGCCCCTTCGAGAGCACGAGCACGTCGTCGGCGATCTGCTCGATCTCGCTGAGCACGTGCGAGGACACCAGCACGGTGCGTCCCTCGTCGGCCAGTCGGCGCATGAGGAGGCGCATCCAGCGGATGCCCTCCGGGTCCAGGCCGTTCGCGGGCTCGTCGAGCACCAGCGCGCCGGGGTCTCCGAGGAGCGCCGTCGCGACGCTGAGACGCTGGCGCATGCCGAGCGAGTACGCGCCGATCCGCGACTCGGTCTCGTTCTGAAGGCCGACGATCGACATGACCTCGTCCACGCGGGAGAGCGGGATGCCGTTGGCCTTCGCCGCGATCGACAGCTGGCGGGCGGCGGTCCGGCGGGGCCGGTAGAGGGCCTCCTCCATGACCGATCCCACGGTGCGCAGCGGGTGACGCAGCTCCGAGTAGGCCTTGCCGCCGATCGTCGCGGTGCCGGACGTGGAGCGCACGAGACCGAGCAGGATGCGCAGGGACGTGGTCTTCCCCGCCCCGTTGGGTCCGAGGAATCCGGTCACAGCACCGGGGGTGATCCGTGCAGATAGGTCGTCAACGGCAGTCAGCGCGCCGAATCGCTTCGTCACCCGAGAGAACTCGAGCAGCTGTCCGTCGGTCATCCGCGACCTCTCGTCGTCAGGGGCAGTACCTGTCTATCTTGTCGGAAAGTACCTCGAAAAGCTCATCGACCTCGTGAATTCCCGTCGCGGCGGACAGCCGGACGAGGCCCGCGCCGGGGGTAACGTGGCAATCGTGACCCCCGCCGACGATGCCCCCACCCGTTCCGCGCCCTCCGTCATCGCCCGCACCGAGGGTGCGCTCGGACACATCACCCTCAATCGCCCCGAGGCGCTGAACGCGCTCGATCTCGGGATGATCCGCTCGATGACCGCGATCCTCGACGCCTGGCGCGAGGACACCGACGTGCAGATCGTGCTGATCGACGGGGCAGGGGACCGCGGCCTCTGCGCGGGCGGGGACGTGCGGGCGCTCTACGACATGGTGAAGGAGGGCCGGGTCGAGGAGACGGTGGCCTTCTTCCGGGAGGAGTACGCGCTGGACGCGGCCATCGCGGAGTATCCGAAGCCGGTCGTCGCGATCGCCGACGGCATCACGATGGGCGGCGGGATCGGGATCGCGGGCCATGCGGCGATCCGGATCGTCACCGAGCGATCGCGACTGGCGATGCCCGAGACCAGGATCGGCTTCACCCCCGACGTCGGGGGCACCTGGCTGCTCGGCCGCGCCCCCGGACGGCTCGGCGAGTACCTCGCACTGACCGGGGGGACGATGGACGGCGCGGACGCGCTGTACGCAGGCTTCGCCGACCACCTCGTCCCCTCCGATCGGCTGGAGGCGCTCCGCGAGGCCCTCGCACATCGCGCGGACCCGACCGGGCCCAGCGAGATCGTGCTCCTCTTCGACGAGACGCCGGAGCCGTCGGCGCTGCCGGGGAAGCGCGCCTGGATCGACGACGCCTTCGCCGGCGAGTCGGTCGTGGAGATCGTGGCCCGGCTGCGCGCCTCGACGGACGCCGGCGCGGCGGACGTCGCCGACACGCTGGAGGGGCTCTCCCCCACGGCGCTGGCCGTGGCGCTCGACGCGGTGCGTGAGGCGCGGGGGATGGGCGGCCTCCGCGAGGCGCTGGCCGGCGAGTACCGCCGGGTCCTGTGGTTCGCGGCGCACCACCCCGATCTGGTGGAGGGGATCCGGGCGCAGCTGGTCGACAAGGACCGCGACCCGCACTGGAGCCCGGCGACGCTCGCCGAGCTCGACCCCGCGGCATCGGCCCCGGCCCGCGAGTACACGCCGCCCGTCCCGCTCTGGTCCTGAACGCCGCTCCGGTCGTGAACACCGCTCTCACCCCGTGATCTGCCTCGACGGGCAGGGCGGGGGACGGGTACCCGCGGCGACTCCCCCAAGTCGGTGCGCGGGCACCCGCGCCTGATCGTCGCACGGACGGATGTCCCGGTCCGTCGCCGGTGACCGATGCGGGTGCCCTCGGGCATGGCTGCGGGGTACCCCTATGTGCAATCACATAGGGGTACCCCGCTGATGGCGGGTGAATACGCGACACGGAGGCATCGCCGGGCGACGGCGTGCCACCATGTGCTCCTCGGCGTCTGTCACGGTTCTGGCGCCGGTTGGGGGGAGGGACCGTGCTAGTCAAACGCGCCGCGAGAGCGGTATGGATCGGCGAGCGCATCGGAGGCGCGGAGGGCGGGAGGGTCCTCGCGCCGCATGTCGCGGGGGAGATCGCGCGCCTCGGCGACCTCGGGTTCGCCGATGTGGAGCAGATCATCCGACGTCTCACGCCGGGGCAGCTGAGCGGGATGGAGGTGCTTCCGCGCGTCCTGCCGCTCTCACCGGCGCTTCGCGATCAGTACGCGCCGCTCCTGGAGGCCGCGGGGCCGGCGGGCAGGCGACTGCTGCTCACCGCGGCCCTGTGCACCTCGGACCGGTTCGACGTCGTCCTCGCGGCGGCGGCGACCGATCCGGCGGTCCTGCTCGCGAAGGGCGTCGAGGACCTGCTCCTCTGGGAGAACGGCCGCTACGAGTTCGCGTCGCCGGTGGCGCGGGCCGCGGTGCTGCACGGGCTCTCGACGCAACGGGTGCCCGCCCACCGCGCGCTGGCCCGTGCGCATCGCCAGCGGGGCGACGTCGGCCGCTCGGCCTGGCATGCGGCCCACATCGGCGACGGCGCACCCGAGGGCACGGTCCGCGAGCTGATGAGGTTCGGCGAGCGCCTGCTGGTCGGCGGGTCGGCGGACGCGGCGTATCGCGCCGGCCGGATCGTCGCCAGGGACGCCGACGCCTCCCTGAGCGCTCGCGGGCGTCTCCTGATGGGAAGGGCGGCGGCCGCCCTCGGGTGCTTCGAGGAGGCGGCGGCCATCCTGGGGACGTTCCACGGCACGTCGCATCAGGAGGCGGCCTCGCCCGTCCTCGCGGCCTCCGTGAGCCACCTCCGCGGCGTGCTGCCCGGTGAGGAGGCGGTCCCCGCGCTCTCGCGGCTGACGGCGCTGCTGCGGGCGTTCGAGGCGACGAACGCGGACCGGGAGGCGATCGCCGGGATCGAGGCGATCCGCGGGATCTGGGGCGACGACGACGAGGTGGACGCGATCCAGGCCCGGCTCGTGATGACCAACACCGGCTCGCGCCGCGCATGGCCGTGGAAGGTCACCGACGGGGCGCTGTCGCCCATCATCGACGGATACCTGCGGGGACAGCAGGCCGCGCTCCTCATCATCTCCGGCGAGCCGGACTCGGCGGCCACCGCGGTCCGCGACTCCCTGTGCCGGCTGCCCATGACCCACCTCGGCGGGGGCGTGATCGCCAGCGGGCTCCGGATGCTGCGGCATGCCGCGCCGGAGCTGTGGACGGGGTTCGCCGGCGTCCTCGCACGGGTGCGGCCCACCGTTCCCGTCCGGATCGAGCCGGGCTACCGACTCGCGGCCCCGCGCCTCTCGGCCGTCGCCTCGCGTCTGGACCGGGACGCCGGGATGAGGGCGCGTCTCGGGAGCGCCCTCACCGCACGGGAGAACGAGATCGCCGAGCTCGTCGCCGAGGGGCTGAAGAACCGCGAGATCGGCGAGCGGCTCGGTATCGCGGGGCGGACGGTGGAGATCCATCTGGGGCGGATCTTCCGCAAGCTGAGCATCGGCAGCAGAGCCGAGCTGATCGCGCTGGTGGTCCGCCGTCAGGTGGGGAGGGCCGGATGACCGGCTGCCCGGATGACCGGCCGCCTTTGTTCGATCGGATTCAGAAAGGCCCGCTGATCCGGGGATCGTTTCGCTGAGAGCGAAGGTTTTGAACTCTTTGCTGAGAATGTCCGTGGCCCGTGGCACTCTATACCGTGGCCGAATCACGGTCCGTATCACATCCGTCTGGTAATCAGGAAGTCCGCCTGTGCTCGGGAAAATCCTCGTCCGCTATCTGTCCCGCTATCGATGGCTGCTCGTCGGCGTGCTGGTCTTCCAGTTCGCCAGCGCGCTGGCCTCTCTCTACCTGCCCCGCCTGAACGCCGACATCATCGACAACGGCGTCGCCCAGTCCGACACCGCCTACATCTGGGGTCATGGCCTGCTCATGCTGGCCATCTCGCTCGGTCAGATCGTCGCCTCCGTCATCGCGACCTTCTTCGCGGCCCGCGCCGCCATGTCGCTGGGGCGCGACATCCGCGCCGACGTCTTCGCCCGCGTGAGCGGCTTCTCGGAGAGGGAGGTGTCCCAGTTCGGGGCCGGCTCCCTCATCACCCGCAACACCAACGACGTGCAGCAGGTGCAGATGCTCGCCATGATGGGCGCGACGATGTTCGTCACCGCCCCGCTGCTGGCGATCGGCGGCATCATCATGGCCGTGCAGACCAACGTGGGCCTGAGCTGGCTCATCGCGGTCTCGGTGCCCGCGCTGCTCATCGTGGCGGCGATCGTCATCGGCCGCATGGTCCCGCTGTTCCGCAGCTACCAGGGCAAGCTCGACTCCGTGAACCGCGTCATGCGCGAGCAGCTCACGGGCGTCCGCGTCGTCCGCGCCTTCGTGCGCGAGCGCATCGAGGAGGAGCGGTTCCGCGAGGCCAACACCGACATCATGGTCGTCGGCCGCAAGGTCGGCTCGCTGTTCGTCCTGCTGTTCCCGCTGTTCATGCTGATCCTCAACGTCACCGTGGTCGGCGTGATCTGGTTCGGCGGCATCGAGGTCAACGCCGGCACGGTGCAGGTCGGCACGCTGTTCGCCTTCATGCAGTACATCGGCCAGATCATGATGGGCGTCATCATGTCCAGCTTCATGGCCATGATGATCCCGCGCGCCGCGGTGTCCGCCGAGCGCGTCGGCGAGGTGCTGGACGCGGAGTCGAGCATGAGCCGTCCGGCCCAGGGCGTCACCGCCTTCCCCGCACGGGGGGCCGTCTCCTTCGAGAACGTCGAGTTCACCTACCCCGGTGCGGAGTCTCCTGTCCTCACCGACATCTCGTTCCGGGCGGAGCCCGGCGAGACCGTCGCGATCGTCGGATCCACCGGTGCGGGCAAGACCACGCTGGTCTCGCTCATCCCACGGCTGTTCGACGTCACCCGCGGCGCGGTCGCGGTCGGCGGCACCGATGTGCGCGAGGCCGACGTCGAGACGCTGTGGCAGAGCATCGGCCTCGTTCCGCAGCGTCCGTTCCTCTTCACGGGGACCGTGGCGTCCAACCTCCGCTTCGGGCGTGAGGACGCCACGGACGAGGATCTGTGGAAGGCCCTGGAGATCGCGCAGGCGAAGGACTTCGTCTCCGAGATGCCCGACGGGCTCGACTCCCACATCGCCCAGGGCGGCACGAACGTGTCCGGCGGTCAGCGTCAGCGGCTCGCGATCGCCCGTGCGATCGTGCACCAGCCGGAGATCCTGGTCTTCGACGACTCGTTCTCGGCGCTCGACCTCACCACGGACGCGCGATTGAGGCAGGCGCTCTGGCGCGAGCTGCCACAGGTGACGAAGATCGTCGTCGCACAGCGCGTCTCCACCATCACCGATGCCGACCGGATCGTCGTCCTCGAGGGCGGCACCATGATCGGCGTCGGCACGCACGAGGAGCTGCTCGCAGGCAATGACACCTATCGCGAGATCGTCCAGTCGCAGCTGGGGGTGGACGCATGAGTGCTGAGGACCGCAAGGACACCCGCCGCGCCTCCCGCGCCCAGAGCCCGACCGTCACGGCCGAGCCCGAGCTGACGGACGCCGAGAAGTACGAGGCCGAGCTCGCCGAGCAGGCGCGCATCGACGGCGGCGGCTGGGACGCGCCGCCTCCCGGCAAGGCCGACAACTTCGGCCCGAGCTTCGCCCGCATGATCGGCCTGCTCAAGCCCTACGCGCTCTGGTTCGTGATCGTCTCGATCCTCGGCGCCGTCGGCGTCGTGCTCGCGGTGGCAGCCCCCAAGGTGCTCGGCGAGGCGACCAACATCGTCTACGAGGGCGTCATCTCCAACCAGCTCGCGCAGGCGACCGGGGACTTCCCCGGCTTCCCCGCAGGCACCTCGCAGGCCCAGGTCGTCGAGATGCTCCGTGCGGGAGGGCAGACCGAGTTCGCGAACATGGTCGCCGCCATGCAGCACTTCTCGGTCGGAACCGGCATCGACTTCGACCGTCTGCGCTGGGTGATCACCGGCGCGCTGGCGATCTACGTCGGCTCGGCGTTCCTCAGCTGGATCCAGGGCTACGTCATCAACATCATCATGGTCCGCACCATGTGGCGCCTGCGCGAGCAGGTCGAGGCGAAGATCAACCGCCTGCCGCTGGCGTACTTCGACAAGGTTCAGCGCGGTGAGCTGATCTCGCGCGTGACGAACGACATCGACAACATCACTCAGACGATGCAGCAGTCGCTGTCCGGGGCGCTCACCTCGGTGCTGACCGTCGTCGGCGTGCTGATCATGATGTTCACGATCTCGTGGCAGCTCGCCCTGGTCGCCCTGGTCGCGCTGCCGCTCATGGCCGTGATCTTCGGCGTCATCGGTCCGCGCTCGCAGAAGGCCTTCGGCATCCAGTGGCGCAAGGTCGGCCGCCTCAACGCCCGTGTGGAGGAGGCGTTCTCCGGTCACGCGCTGGTCAAGGTGTACGGCCGCGAGAAGGACGCGCTGGAGAAGTTCCAGACGGAGAACCAGGAGCTCTACGAGGCGAGCTTCAAGGCGCAGTTCCTGTCCGGCATCATCATGCCGGCCATGACCTTCATCGGAAGCCTCACCTATGTGGGCATCGCGGTGCTCGGCGGCCTGATGGTCGCGAGCGGCCAGATCCGCCTCGGCGACGTGCAGGCGTTCATCCAGTACTCGCAGCAGTTCACGCAGCCGCTGTCGGAGCTGGGTGGCATGGCCGCCGTCGTCCAGTCCGGCACGGCGTCGGCCGAGCGGGTGTTCAACCTGCTCGACGCCGAGGAGCAGGATCCGGATGCGGAGGACGCACCGACCGTCACCGACGGCAAGGGCGTCATCGAGTTCGAGCACGTGGCGTTCGCCTACGACCCGGAGCGTCCGCTCATCAAGGATCTGTCGTTCCGGGTGGAGCCGGGGCAGACGGTCGCGATCGTCGGACCGACGGGCGCGGGCAAGACCACCCTGGTCAACCTCGTGATGCGCTTCTACGAGCTGAGCGGCGGGCGGATCCTCCTCGACGGCCAGGACATCGCCGAGATGACCCGCGAGGACCTGCGCTCCCGCACCGGCATGGTGCTGCAGGACCCGTGGCTGTTCGCGGGCAGCATTCGCGAGAACATCCGCTACGGGAAGGCGTCGGCCAGCGACGAGGAGATCCTCGATGCGGCCAGGGCCACCTACGTCGACCGGTTCGTGCACGCGCTGCCCGAGGGGTACGACACCGTGCTCGACGAGGACGCGACCAACGTGTCCGCGGGCGAGCGGCAGCTCATCACGATCGCGCGCGCGTTCGTGGCGCAGCCGTCGATCCTCATCCTGGACGAGGCCACGAGCGCGGTGGACACCCGGACCGAGCTGCTGCTGCAGCACGCGATGGCCGCGCTTCGTGAGGGGCGTACGTCCTTCGTGATCGCGCACCGTCTGTCCACGATCCGCGACGCCGACCTGATCCTGGTGATGGAGCACGGCGACATCGTGGAGCAGGGCACGCACGAGGGCCTCATCGGGGCCAAGGGCGCCTACTGGCGCCTGTACCAGTCGCAGTTCGAGCAGGCGTCGGTGGACGTCGACGCCGAGGAAGCGCTCACCGGCTCCGTGCCGGTGGTCGTGACCGGCGACGCCGACGCGAACCCGACGGCCGGGATCGCCACGGCGACCGGTGCCGCCGCGGTGGAGGGCGCCGCTGCGGCGGGTGCCGCCGCGGCCGCGGTGGAAGGGGCGACGGAGCGCGATCAGCGCTCCTGAGCCACACGGCCGAACCACACGGCTGAACCACACGACGAAGGGGCTCGCACATCGGTGCGGGCCCCTTCGTCGTTCCCTCTCCGGTCCATCCCCTTCCGGTCCAGCTCCCCAGCCGCCCCGGCCGCTCAGTCGTCCCGTCCCACTCAGCTGTCCTGTCGGGCTCCGCGCCCGGTCAATCGACGACGAGGAGGACCCGGGCCTCCGCCTCCGAGACGATCACCGGCGAACGGGTGCAGCCGACGGCGTCGAAGGCGCTGGCGGTCACGCCGCCGATGCGCAGGCGCCCCGCACGGACGACGACGGCCCTGGTCCCGGTCGGAAGCGCGGAGGTGCCCTGGAGCTCGAGGAAGACCAGACGCGGCGGATCCCGACGGTCGAAGGCGCTGAGCAGGATGACCCGGCTCGGCTCCGCCGCGCGAAGGGCCGGGCGGCGGAGCTCGAGACTCGAGCCGGCGTAGGGGAGCACGCGCCCCTTGCGCAGCGAGGCGGCGAGGGGCAGGGAGCCGACCGTGACCTGGGGGCCGGAGAGCCCCGCGAGCAGGTGGTCCGCGTGGTGCGGGAGGCTCATCCTGCCGATGTGCCCTCGTACCTCCACGAGCTGGAGGAGCCAGCGCGGCTCCTGCTGTCCGCCCGTCGACGCCCAGATCTCCCGGATGCTTCCGCCGCCGGACACGGGCGAACGGCGCGGGAGGTCTCGGAGGTGCAGGAGCCTGGTCGCGGGGTCCGTGGGAGCGTGCGGTCCGCCGATGGGGCCGGATGGGTTCATGGACGCCTCGTCTCGGGAGGAGCGGGGAACCGGATCGACCTGTCGCGGGCGACGGCCGATCCGATTCCCCGTGCGCGGTCAGGCCTTGGCGTCCGTGAGGACGTAGCCCTCCTCGCCGTGGACGACGGTGTCCAGGCCCGCGATCTCGTCCTCGTTCTTGACCCGGAAGCCCAGGGTCTTCTCGATCACGAAGCCGATCGCGTAGGCGAGGACGAACGAGTAGACGAGGACAGCGACGGCGGCGATGGCCTGCACCAGGAGCTGCGTGAACTGCCCGGAGTGGATGAGGCCGGTGCCGTTCGCGAAGATGCCGAGGTAGAGCGTCCCGATGAGGCCGCCGACGAGGTGGATGCCCACCACGTCGAGCGAGTCGTCGAAGCCGAACTTGTACTTGAGCTCGACGGCCAGGGCGCACACCGCTCCGGCGATGAGGCCCAGCACCACGGCCCAGATCGGCGTCAGCGAGGCGCAGGCCGGGGTGATGGCGACGAGACCCGCGACGGCTCCGGAGGCGGCGCCGACCGAGGTCGGCTTGCCGTCCTTGAACTTCTCCACGACCAGCCAGGCCAGGAGCGCTGCTGCCGGGGCGGCGATCGTGTTGACGAAGGCCAGGGCCGCAGTGCCGTCGGCGGCGAGCTCGGACCCGGCGTTGAACCCGAACCACCCGAACCAGAGGAGGCCGGCGCCGAGGAGGACGAACGGCGGGTTGTGCGGGACGTGCACGCCCTTCTGGAACCCGAGCCTGCGGCCGAGGACCAGGGCGAGGGCGAGGGCGGCGGCACCGGCGTTGATGTGCACGGCCGTGCCGCCGGCGAAGTCGATCGCCCCGACGCCGAACCACTCCTGCAGGCCGCGGGTGATCCAGCCGCCGTAGGCGAAGCTGCCGTCGTCGGCGAGGCCGAAGTTGAACACCCAGCTCGCGACGGGGAAGTAGACGACCGTCGCCCAGACCCCGGCGAAGATCATCCATGCGCCGAACTTGGCGCGATCGGCGATCGCGCCGGAGATGAGGGCGACCGTGATGATCGCGAAGGTCGCCTGGAACGCCACGAACGCCAGCGGCGGATACGCCGCTCCCTCCGGGACCTCCAGGAGCCCGGAGAGCCCGATCGCGGAGCCGTCGATCGACCACGGGGCGACGATCCCCTCGGCGCCGGGGAACGCGACGGCGTAGCCGTAGATGACCCAGAGGACGCCGATGAGGCCGATCGCGCCGAAGCTCAGCATCATCATGCTGATCACGCTCTTGGCTTTGACCAGGCCGCCGTAGAAGAACGCCAGTCCCGGCGTCATCAGGAGGACGAATGCTGCTGCGATGAGCAGGAACGCCGTATTGCCTTGATCCATGTCGAACCGATCCTCTCGGAAGGACGCACGAGCAGCGTCGGGTGCGCACAGTCTGTCGGCACGACGTTTCGCGGCGGCACGCCGCCTGTTTCCGGCAGGTTTCGCGAGAGGTCCCGGCCGTGAACTTGCTGTTACGGCGTCCGGGATGAGCGGTGTGGGGCGGCCGTGAGACGGCCGGGAATCAGCGCGCGTCGAGGCCGAAGAGCTCGAGCGGGTGGGTCAGCCGCCACCAGAGGTCGGGGCCGTGGAGCTCCGATCCGAGCTCGATCCGCAGCTCCTGCGAGTCGATCGGGCCCTTGACGGTCAGTGTCCCGACCTCGGCGCCCTTGGTCCACTCCTCGCCGAGGGAGAGGGCGGTCGTCGTCGTGGCGGCGGCGCCGTTCCACAGGATGACCTTGGCGTCGACGGAGGAGATCGCCTCGGCCGTCTCGCCCCATGCGGTCGTGACCGTTCCGAGGACCGTCCCCTGGGCGATGGTCTGCGGCTGGTTCTTCAGGACGCGCTCGACGTCGGCGTAGAGGGAGCGGCTGACCGCGTAGCGGGTCTCATCGTCGGGCTGGCCGAGCACCGAGGCGTAGAGCACGACGGGCAGCCCGTCGATCACGATCTCCTTGGCGGAGAGGAGGTTGAAGTCCTCGCTCCCGGTGTCGCCGATGGTGCCGGTCTTGACTCCGATGAAGCCCTCCTCGTCGAGGAGCTTGTTCGAGTTCTTCACGGTGCCGGCGCCCGGGATCTCCGCCGACTTCGTGGCGACGATCTCCTTGACCACCGGATGATGCACCGCGATCTCGCCGAGGCGGAGGAGCGCGCGGGGCGTGGCGGTGTTGCCCATCCCGAAGCCGGAGGGGTTCTCCAGCGAGATCGCGCCGCCGAGGTCGTGCATGCGCAGCCAGCCCTGCGCGGCCTCGACGTAGTCGCGATCGGCTCCCCAGACCTCCCGCGCGAGGCGGTCGGCGTAGTTGTTGGCGGAGCCGAGAAGGATCCCCTGGATCAGCTGGTACTCGGTGAGGGAGCCGTCGACGGGAACGTCGAGCGCGGACTGGTCCTGTTGGAGGTACCGCCAGTACTCGTTGCTGTCGCTCTGGCTGAAGGAGAACGACGGGCCCTGCTCGCCGGGCGCGAGGGGCATGCGCTCCAGGGCGGCGAGGACCGTGACGACCTTCGTGATGCTCGCCATCGGCGCCTGCGCGTCGCTGGACGCTATGGCGCCGAGCCCCTCGATGCCCACCGCGGCGCTGCCGGCCGCGGGCCAGGCGATGACGGCCGACGGCGCGGGCTCGGGTTGCAGCGAGACGGCCGAGATCGTCGGGGCGAGGTCGTGCAGCGGCCAGAGGGCCGCCGTCCCCGTGTAGGCCCCGGCGACGCCGACGATGACGGCCAGAGGGACCAGCACGGCCGGGCGCAGCAGCGCGGGGCGGCGCGGGGCATCGGAGAGCAGGTCGCCGCGCTCCTTCGCGAAGGCGGCGGTCGCCGAGGAGCCGGTCGCGGTCGAGACCGCGAGGCGCTCGATGTCCACCCAGGAGAGCGCGTCGGTCTCGGGCGACGCCGGATCGGGATCGGCGTCGGGAACGGGATCAGGATCGATCTCGGGAGCGGTCTCGGGAACGACCGTGGTCACCGGAGTCTCGACGGCCTGCCCCGGGTCCGCGGGCGTCTCGACGGACGAGGTGCCGGTCGCGGCCTGATCCTCCCGGGCGGGGGCGCCGGCTTCGGCGTCGTCGGTGGTCACGGTCCTACGGTACCGGCCCCGTCCTGTGGATCCGCGTCGTGGTGCGGCGCTCGGCATGTCGGCGGGGCTAGGATGGCGGGACACCACGGGAGTCCGGCGAGCCGGGCTGAGAGGAAGCGATCCGCGCTTCGACCGTCGAACCTGATCTGGGTCATGCCAGCGCAGGGAGGAGTATCAATGAACACGTCTGCATCCGTCTCCCCGGCCGGAGGCGCCGGCACCCGTCGCACAGAGCTCTGGCGCTGGCGCGTGGTGGACATCGTCGTGGCGAGCGTCATCGCCGTCGCCTGCGCGGTGGTCTTCCTGCTCTGGAACGTCGGCAACGAGGTTCCCGGCACACTGCTGAAGCCCCTGCTCCCCGGCCTGCAGGGACTTCTGGCCGGCCCCTGGCTGATCGCCGGCGTGCTCGGCGGGCTGATCATCCGCAAGCCGGGCGCCGCCCTGTACACCGAACTCGTCGCCGCGACGATCTCGGCCCTCGTCGGCAACCAGTGGGGGCCGTTGACGATCGTCTCGGGGCTCGTCCAGGGACTCGGAGCAGAGCTCGTCTTCCTGCTGTTCCTCTACGGCGTCTGGCGGCTCCCCGTCGTGCTCCTCGCGGGGGCCGCTGCGGGGCTCGCGTGCGGCATCAACGACCGCGTGCTCTGGTACGCCGGCGCGGACTCCCTGTTCACGGTCGTCTACATCGTGTCCACGACGGTCTCCGGCGCCGTGATCGCCGGCCTCGGATCGTGGCTCATCGCCCGGGGGCTCGCGGCGACCGGGGCGCTCAGCCGCTTCGCCTCGGGCCGCGCGGCCGCCACGCGGGTGTGAGAGGAGCATCTGCGCCGTCCCCGGCCGCGCTCCAGGCGCGCGGCTGGGGATGGCGCTACGCCACGCGCCTGCGCTGGGCGGTCCGGGAGGCGACGCTCCGCATCGAGCCGGGGGAGCGGGTGCTGCTGCTCGGCGCCTCTGGCTCGGGCAAGTCGACCCTGCTGCAGGGCTTCGGCGGCGTGCTCGGCGGCGCGGACGAGGGCGAATCGTTGGGTGAGCTCCTCGTCGACGGCGCCCCTGCCGTGCAGGCCAGGGGCCGGGTCGGCATGGTGCTGCAGGACCCTGACACGCAGACGATCCTGGCGCGCGTCGGGGACGACGTCGCCTTCGGGTGCGAGAACCTCGGCGTCCCGCGGGCGGAGATCTGGCCACGGGTCCGGTCGGCGCTGGACGAGGTGGGGCTGGACCTCCCGCTCGACCGCGCGACCTCCGCGCTGTCCGGAGGGCAGAAGCAGCGCCTCGCGCTGGCGGGCGTCCTCGCGATGAGGCCGGGGGCGCTCCTCCTCGACGAGCCGACCGCGAACCTGGATCCCGCGGGGGCCGTCGAGGTGCGCGACGCGGTGGGCCGGGTGCTGGAGGCGAGCGGGGCCACGCTCGTGGTCATCGAGCATCGGATCGACGCATGGCTCCCCCTGGTCGATCGGGTGATCGTGCTGGGCGCCTCGCCCGAGGGAACGGTCGTGCTCGCCGACGGCTCGCCGGACGAGGTGCTGGGCGAGCGGGGCGAGGAGCTCGCGCGCGCCGGCGTGTGGGTCCCCGACCGTCCTCCCGCCTTCCCGCCGGCGCCGGTGGGCGCGCCGGGCGATGAGCTGATCCGCGCCGAGGGCCTCGTCGTGGGCCGGAGACGCGGTGTGCCCGTGAGCGGCCCCCTCGACCTCGCCGTCCGCGCGGGGGAGGTGCTCGGGGTCACCGGGCCCAACGGGGCGGGGAAGTCGACGCTCGGGCTCACGCTCGCGGGGCTCATCCCGGCCGAGGGCGGACGTGTCGTCGCGGCGCCGGGCCTCATCGGGGACGCGAAGGGCTCGGACCCGCATGCCTGGTCGTCGAGGCAGCTCCTCACGCGGATCGGGACGGTGCTGCAGAGCCCGGAGCACCAGCTGCTCGCCCGGACGGTGCGGGACGAGCTCGCGATCGGGCCGCGAGCGCTCGGCCTCGACGACGCCGAGGTCTCCCGGCGCGTGGAGGAGCTGCTCGAACGGCTGCGGCTGACACCGCTCGCCGCCGCCAACCCCTATACGCTCTCCGGTGGCGAGAAGCGCCGGCTCACCGTCGCCGCGGCCCTCGCCACCCGTCCGCGGCTGCTGGTGCTCGACGAGCCGACCTTCGGTCAGGACGCCGCCACCTGGGCCGAGCTGGTCGCCCTCATCGCGATGGTTCGGGACGAGGGCACCGGCGTCATCGCCGTTTCCCATGACGAGGACGTGCTGCGCGCCCTGCGCGCCCGGCCGTTCCGCCTCGACAGCGACGGGAGCGGATCGTGACCGCCCTCACCGCCTCCGACACTCGTGTCGTCCGTGCGGGACCGATCGCACCGCGCAACGCGCTGGCCAAGCTCGCCGCGGCCCTCCTCATCGCGCTGCCGCTGATCCTCACGATCGACGTCCTGTCCGCCGCGGTCGCCCTCGCCCTCGAGATCCCGCTGCTCCTGTGCGCGGGACTCCGGGCCCGCGAGTTCTGGACGCGGACCGCGGTGCTGTGGATCGCCGCGCCGCTGAGCGCGGTGACCATCGCCCTGTACGGGGCCACGAGCGGGGACGTGCTCCTCGAATGGGCCGTGGTGCGTGTGAGCGAGGGGTCGCTCGCCCTCGCCGCCGCGACCGCGCTCCGCGTGCTCGCGATCGGGCTGCCCGCCGTCGTCCTGTTCGCGACGGTGGACCCGACGGACCTCGCCGACGGCCTCGGTCAGCGTCTCCGGCTCCCGGCGAGGTTCGTGATCGGCGCGCTCGCCGGGATGCGGATGCTGGGCCTGCTCGCGGAGGACTGGCGGGCGCTCGCCCTCGCCAGGCGCGCACGGGGGGTGGCCGACCAGGGCCGGATCCGCCGGGCGCTGGGGATGGCGTTCGCCCTGTTCGTGCTCGCGATCCGGCGCGGCTCCTCGCTCGCCACGGCGATGGAGGCCCGCGGCTTCGGCGGGCGCGGCCCGCGCACCTGGGCCAGGGAGTCGCTCTGGGACCGCCGCGACACCCTGCTGATCGGTGCCGCCGTCGTGATCCCCGCCCTCGCGATCACGGCCGCGGTCGTCTTCGGCACCTGGAACTTCATCCTCGGCCCGGTCGCCTGACCGAGGGTCTGGGGCGTCGGCGGGGTGTCGGCGGGGCGTCGGGTCAGGTGGCGTTCCAGAGGTCGCGGTAGTAGGCGAGGCGCTCGCGGTCCGGCTCCAGGCCGTACGCCTCGATGAGAGCGTCCTCCCAGCCCGGACCGAAGTTCCACTCCGTGCTCATCGATGCGACGGCGAGGTCTGCCCACCGATCGGCCACGCCCAGCAGCGCCATGTCGACGTGCGCGATCCAGCGGCCGTCGTCGCCGATGAGGGTGTTCGGGCAGCAGGCGTCGCCGTGGCAGACGACGAGACGGTCGATCCCCGGCGCGGTGCGGAAGCGCTCCGGGACCTCGACGTCGCGGTGCTCGGCGTTCGCGATCCGCGCCTCCACGCTCCACTCCCAGGGGCACTCCTCGACCGGGAGCGCATCGTGCATCGCCCGCAGCGCCTCGCCGACGGCGCGCACCGCGGTCGCAGGCTCGGCGACCCAGCGCGGATCGACGGCGCTGAGCCCGTCGATCGCGGCGGTCACGAGCCACTCGTGCTCATCGTCCTCGCCCTGAGCGAGCACCCGGGGCACGCGGATCCATCGCGCGGCCCAGGCCATCCGCTCCGCCTCGTCGCGCAGCGTGAACTCGAGGTTCCGCGGCCCCCACTTGATGTAGAAGGGCTCGCCCGTCTCAGGCGTGGCACGGAACGTCAGCCCGCCGTAGTCGTTGTCCCAGACGCAGACGAGGGCCGCCCCGCGGGCGAGCTCCTCGACGCGAGCGGGCACGGTCACGGGCTCGACGGGGATCGACATGCCTTCCATCCTGCCTCGTCCGTCGGCGCTCCCGTCGCGAAATCGGCCGCCGGGGATGCGCTCCCGTCGCGAAATCGGCCGCCTCCCGGCGAATTTTGCGGCCGATTTCGCGACGGGAACCGGTCCTTGACGGGCTTGACGGGCGCGGGATTCGCCGGGGTTGACGGTCGCCGGGCTTGGTCGGGGCCGGCGACGCGGGGTCAGGCGAGGAGGGGGCGGAGGGCCTCGGCCAGGACGACCGCGTGATTGTGCACCGGATCGTGCGCGCCGTAGACGAGCGTGACCACAGGATGGGTGCGCAGCGCGTCGGCCAGGGTGCGGAGTGCGGGCACGGTCTCTCCGGCGAGCTCGGCGCGGTAGCGGTCGGCGTAGGCGGCCCATTCCTCGGCGGGCGCCCGGTGCCAGTCGCGCCGCAGATCGGGCGAGGGGGCCGTCTCCTTCGCCCACAGGTCCACCGCCGCGCGCTCCTTCGACACGCCCCGCGGCCACAGGCGATCCACGAGCACACGGTATCCGTCCTCCGGTGACGCGGTGTCGTAGGCTCGCTTCAGATGCAGTTCCATGGCCTTCAGCCAACACCGCCGTGCGTCCGCCCGCCAGTGCCGGTCGCCGGGGGCGCTGAGACTCGGAATCACGTAAGCTGAAACTCGGTCGCATCATGCGGCGTCGTTCGAAGGAGAACACGAATGCAGATCCAGGGATCGGGCGCCCTCGTCACCGGCGGCGCCAGCGGACTCGGGCTCGCGACGGCCCGGCGACTGGCCGCTGCCGGTGCACACGTGACGATCATCGACCTGCCGACGTCGGCGGGCGCCGAGCTCGCCGCCGAGCTGGGTGGCCTCTTCGCCCCGGCCGACGTCACGAGCGCCGATGAGGTGCGGGCGGCGGTCGCTGCGGCGCAGGCGGCGGCACCGCTCCGGATCGTCGTGAACTGCGCGGGGATCGCCCCGCCGGCCAAGGTCCTCGACCGCGAGGGGGAGCCCGCCGACCTCGCCGCGTTCGAGCGGATCATCCGGATCAACCTGATCGGCACCTTCAACGTCACCTCGCAGGCCTCGGCGGCCATCGCACGGAACGAGCCGACCGAGGGCGGCGACCGCGGTGTGATCGTCAGCACCGCGAGCGTGGCCGCCTTCGACGGGCAGATCGGGCAGCCGGCGTACTCCGCGTCGAAGGGCGGGGTGCACGCGATGACCCTCCCGATCGCGCGGGAGCTCGCTCGGTACGGGATCCGGGTCTGCACGATTGCCCCCGGAATCATGGAGACCCCGATGCTCGCGGGACTCCCCCAGGAGGCGCAGGACTCCCTCGGCCAGCAGGTGCCCTACCCGCAGCGGCTCGGGCGGCCCGACGAGTACGCCGCGCTCGTGCAGCACGTTGTGGAGAACGGCTACCTCAACGGCGAGACCATCCGCCTCGATGGCGCCATCCGAATGGCGCCGAGGTGATCGACCCTTCCCGTCGCGATATCGGCCGCGTGTCGACTCGCGAAGCGGCAATTTTCGCGACCGGAGCAACCCAAGGAGAGCAGCATGTCGGAAGCTGACAAGCCCCTCGCGGGCAAGACCATCCTGATGTCGGGCGGCAGCCGCGGCATCGGCCTCGCGATCGCGCTGCGGGCAGCGGCGGACGGGGCGAACATCGCGCTGCTCGCGAAGACCGATACGCCGCACCCCAAGCTCGAGGGGACGATCCACACGGCGGCCGACCTCATCCGCGAGGCCGGGGGCCGTGCGCTCCCGATCGTCGGCGACGTTCGCAACGACGACGACATCACCGAGGCCGTGCTCAAGGCGCAGGGCGAGTTCGGCGGCATCGACGTGGTGATCAACAACGCCAGCGTGATCGACCTGTCCCCCTCGCTCGACCTGGGGGCGAAGAAGTACGACCTCATGCAGGACGTCAACGTCCGCGGGACGTTCATGCTCAGCCGCGCCGCGATCCCGGTGCTGAAGGACGCGCCGAACCCGCACATCCTGTCGCTGTCCCCGCCGCTGAACCCCACGCCGCGCTGGCTCGGCGCGCACACCGGCTACACGCTGGCGAAGTTCGGCATGACGATGGTGACCCTCGGGCTCGCCGCCGAGTTCGCGGAGGCGGGCATCGCGGCCAACACGCTCTGGCCGCGGACGACCATCGCGACGGCGGCCGTGCAGAACCTGCTGGGCGGGGATCGCGTGATGGCCGCCAGTCGCACGCCGGAGATCTACGCCGACGCCGCGTACGCGGTGATCACGGGCCCGGCCCGGGAGCGCACCGGGCAGTCCCTCATCGTCGAGGACGTCCTCGAGGCTGCGGGCGTCACCGACTTCTCGCGATACGCCGCCGTCCCCGGCACCCCGGACGACCGCCTCTTCCCGGACATCTTCCTGGGCTGATCGGCGGGGCGGTCGGGGTTGGCGGGGCTGGGGCTGGGCTTGTGGGTCTGGCCCTGGTCTTCGACCCGCCGTGGCAGTTGTTGTGGGTTCGGCACTGACTCAACCCGCAACAACTGCCACGCCGGGGTAGTTCTTGCGCCGGCAACGCCCGAGCCCAACCAGCGCGCCGCGCCCGCCAGCGCTGCCCGCCCACCCAGCCCGCCGCGCCCGCCCGAGGGCGGCGCGCGCCTCAGAACAGTAGGTAGATCGCGCCGAGCACCGTCAGCACGATCACGATCCGCTCGAACACCGCCTGCCGGATCCGCCGCGCCAGCACGAGGCCGAGCAGCGCTCCGGCGACCACGAACGGTGCGAGCAGCAGATCCGTCCAGAGCACGGACGGCGTGAAGAGCCCGATCCCGGCGAGGAACGGGAGCTTCGCCAGGTTCACGATCGCGAAGAACCAGGCCGAGGTCCCCAGGAACACCTGCACCGGCATCCGCGTCGCGAGGAAGTACATGGACATCACCGGCCCTCCCGCGTTCGCGACCATCGTCGTGAATCCGCCGAGAGTGCCGTAGACCCCGGCGAGGACGAGTCCTCCCGGCTCCTGACGCATGCGCCGCCGACGCCACAGCGTCACCGCGATCATCGCGAGCAGGATCACCGCGATCGCCCGTCGGACGATGTCGTCCCCCGCGACGGCGAGGAAGCCGAATCCGAGGAGCAGGCCGCAGAGCACCGCGGGCGCGAGGCGGAGGAGCGTCGGCCAGTGAGCGTGCCGGCGGTAGGCGATGAGCGCGAACACGTCGCCGACGATCAGGAGCAGGAGCATCGCGGCCGTCGAGGTGCGGGCCGGCAGCACGGCCGCGAAGGAGGCGATCGCCAGCGTGCTGAGACCGGGGACGGCCGTCTTGGAGACGCCGATGACGACCGCCGCGAACATCAGCAGCGGCCAGGCCCACGGGGCGAGGTCGATCACCGGTCCAGCTCGGTCGCGATCGCGTCGTAGCCGCGCGCGGCGGCGAGATCGCGGGGGAGCACTCCGTCGCCGTCGCGGATCGTGATGTCGGCGCCGCCGTCGACGAGCGCACGGACGACGCGGACATAGGCCTCGGAGCCGTCGCCGAGCACGATCGCCTCGTGCAGCGCGGTCCAATGGAGGTTGTTGATGTGGTTCGGGTCGACGCCCGCCTCCAGCAGGATGCGCACCGTGGACAGGAGGCCGCGCTCGGATGCCGGGATGAGCGCCGTGCCGCCGTAGCGGTTGGTGCTGCGGAGGTCGGCACCGTTCGCGAGCGTGAGTCGCAGGATCTCGTCATGGCCGCGCGCGCCGGCGTAGAGGTAGGCGGAGTCCTGGATGTCGTCCTTGGCGTTGACGTCCGCTCCCGCTTCGATGAGCGCGCGGGCTGCCTCCGTCTGGTCGGCTTTCGTGGCTGCGACCAGCGGCGTCATCCCGCCGTCGCCACGGTGTTCGAGGTCGGCGCCGGCGGCGATCGCGGACCGGACCGCCGCCGCGTCTCCGTTCGACGCGGCGGCGAAGAGGGCGGTGTTGAGGGCGGTCATCTCGGCCTCCGTGAGGGGAGAGGGCGGCGTAGCCGTCGGGGTGTTCGGGGCGGTCGTGGGGCTGCTCGGTGCCGGGGCCGGCGTGGTGGTCGGCGTGGTGGTCGGCGAGGTGGTCTGTGCAGTGCATCCGGTGAGGACGAGCGCGGTCGCGAGTGCGACGGCGGCCGTGAGCGAACGTGTCCGGGGCATGCCAAACGGTATACCAAACGGGCCGGTCTGGGCGTTCGTCCGCGGAGCTCGTCCTGAGCCTCGGTGGCTCACCACGGTCTTCCGCGGAGGTCGATATCGCCGGCGGGCCAGGCATCGAGGGGGCGCGCGGCCGCGCAGATGAGGATCGGTGAATCGATCGACTCGACGGGTGAGTCATCGATCAGCGAGAGGCTGTGCTCACGGGCCTGGATCCGTCGCCAGCCCGCCGACTCGTAGAAGGGCACCACCTCCGGGCGGCATCCGAGGTAGCCGAACTCGACGCCCGGTGTGCGCTGCATCGCGGATCGGGCGGTGTGCAGGAGGTCGGCGCCCAGACCCGTTCCGCGTGCGGACGGGGCGACCAGGACTCCTCCCGTGCCGGCGATGGTCACGGTCGTCGCGCCGACGGCGATGTCGCGGACCTGGAATCCGACGTGCCCGACGATCTCCTCGCCGCGCAGAGCCGTGACGTGGATGTCGGCGGGGGAGTAGCCGTAGGGCGCATCAGGGTCCCAGCGACCGTGGGAGGAGAGGTACTCGGTATCGAACAGCGCGCGCAGGCCCTCCAGCTCTGCGGCGTCGAGCTCGCCGTGCGCGACGACCTGCAGTTCCACGGCCATCCGGCCATGCTCTCACGGGTTGGGGTTGGGGTTGGGGTTGGGGTTGGGGTTGGGGTTGGGGTTGGGGCTCCTTTCTGCCCCGCCGTGGCACTTCTTGTGGGTTGGCGGGCCCTTGAACCCGCAACAACTGCCACGCCGGGGCAGTTGTTGCGGTGCTCGGGCTGGGTTCGCCCTGGGCTGGCCTGGATTGCCCGGGTCTGGTTCCCGGCTTTGATCGGCCCCGGCTCAGCCCGGGTCTCGGCCTCGGCCGGCACCGCGCCGGGCTCGGCCTCGCCCGGCCTGCCCCGGCCCAGCCTCGCCCGGTCCGGTTCCGGCCCCGATCCCGAGCCGCCCGCGCCTGCCCAAGGCGGCCATAGGTTGGAACGGCGGCGGATCCTCGTCGCTCCGGGCCGAGAGTGCGGAAGGAGCAGGCGGATGGACTGGCTGGTGCTGATCGCGTCGGGGATGCTGGAGGCCGTGTGGGCCACGGCGCTCGGACGCTCGAAAGGGCTGAGGAGACCGGTGCCGAGCATCGTGTTCTTCATCGGGATGGTGCTGAGCCTGGTCGGGTTGGGCGTCGCGATGCTGACGATCCCCGTCGGCACGGCCTATGCCGTCTGGGTCGGGATCGGCGCGTCGCTCACGGTCGTCGTCGCCATCGTCACGAAGACCGAGAAGGCGACGATCCCGCGCATGCTGTTGTTGGTCGGGATCGTCGGCTGCGTGATCGGCCTGAAGGTGGTGAGCGGCTCATGAACGCCCGGCGTCCCAGTGTTCCGACCGTCCCTCGGCGTTCGACAGCGTGGATCGTGCTGGTGCTCAGCGGCGTGCTGGAAGCGGTCTGGGCGAGCGCGCTGCACGAGTCGCACGGTCTCAGTCGTCCGATCCCCGCGATCGTCTTCTTCGTCGCCACCGCCGCGAGCATGGTCGGGCTCGCCTGGGCGATGCGCGTGATCTCCACGGGAACCGCCTACGCGGTGTGGACCGGGATCGGGGCGACCCTGACGGTCGTCTACGCCATGATCACCGGCGCCGAGCCGGCAACCTTCTGGAAGCTGTTCTTCCTCGCGGGGGTCGTCGGGTGCGTGATCGGGCTCAAGCTCATCGACGCGCCGAGGGAGGAGCGTCCCGAGGATGTCAGCTCGCGCTGACTCGTCCTGGCCCTGCTGACTTCTGCCCTGGTTTCTGGCCCGGCCTCTGGCCCTGCCTCGGGCTTCTGGCTCCGGGGCCCCGGCTCGTTTTTGTGTCCCGCCGTGGCACTTCTTGTGGGTTCAGCACCTACTCAACCCGCAAGAACTGCCACGCCGGGGCACAAACGGGCGGGGCACAATCGGCCGGGGCACAACCGCCGGGCGCAGCCCCAGGGTGGAACGCTCAGGCGCGGGCGGACGCCAAGGCCGCGGTGAAAAGGGTCGCTCGCCGCTCGATGTCGTCCCAGTCCCCCGCCGCGATCGAGGATCCGTTCGCGAGATCGCCCCCGGCCCCGACCGCGACGGCCCCGGCCGCGAACCAGGCGGCGAGGTTGTCGGGGGTGACACCGCCGGTCGGCATCAGCGGGGCGTGCGGGAACGGCCCGCGCAGCGCCCCGAGGTATCCGGGACCGCCGAGGGAGGCGGGGAAGATCTTCACCACATCGACCTCGAGCCGCAGGGCGGTCATGACCTCGGTCGGCGTCAGCGCCCCGGTCATCACGACGGCGCCGGTCTCCTGCATCGCGCGAGTGACGTCGGGAAGCGTCCCCGGGCTGACCAGGAACTCCGCGCCCGCATCGGCGGCGGCGGCGGCCTCGGCGGACGTCGTGACGGTGCCTGCCCCGATGTGCGCGGCGGATCCGTGCCGGGCGATGAGCTCGCGGATCACGGCCGGCGCGTCGGGTGTCGAGTAGGTCACCTCGATGCCCGTGACCCCTCCGCGGATGATCGCCTCCGCAGCATCGAGCGCCCGCTCGGCGGACGGGGCGCGCAGGACGGCGAGTACCCCGGCGGAACGGGTGCGGGCGAGGCGGTCGGTCATCGGGTCTCCTATCGGCGAGGGCTCGTCCATTCTCCTAGACCGATTGCCTGGTGCCGGACCTGGGGCGCGGACCCCGGCCTGGCCCCAGGTCCGGACTCGGACTCGGATCCAGACCCAGGCTCGGGCCGGATCCGGATTTGGATTTGACCCCGGCCCGGACGGTTGGTCAAGCCTGAACGCGGTGATCCGCGTGCGGTGAGCCCGTCGGTGTCGACGCGCGTCGGACGGATCCACGATTGTCGGCCCGTTCTGCGGAGTCGGGCCGACGCGCGTGGAATGATCCGACGAGATTGCCCTGGGTGACCCGGCAGCCATCATCCGGCCGTTGCGATAGCCGAACCAGCCGCTCCCGTCGCAAAATCTGCCGCGTCGGCGCCCCTCACCCAGCACATTTCGCGACCGGAGTCTTCAGCGGCGTTTCCGTCACCGCAAGAACTGCCACGCCGGGCCATCGGTGCGAGCCGGGGGTGCGAACCGCGCCAGGGCCGCGAACCGAGCCGGGCCGCGAACCGAGCCGGAGCCAGGGCCGCGAACGGGCCGGGGCAGACCAGGCGCATCCGCAAAGCAGGCAAGCCCGCAAGCCGCAAAGCCCGCAGACCGCGGAGCCCTCGGCGGCTCAGACCCAGCGGTCGATCGCGTCCTTCGCCGCCTTCAGGCCGAGGTCGGAGTGCTCGCGGAGGAGCTTGATCGCGGAGATCGGCTGCTCCGCCGCGACGAGACGGTCGATCTCGGCACGCACATCGATGGGGAGCGCGGACGGCGAGAAGGCATCGGTCGCGGCGGCGGCAGCAGTGGCGCGACCGATCGAGGATGTGCTCGGCTGCCACCGGTCGATCGCCTCCTTCGCCTCTCGCAGCGACATCGGCGAGCGCTCGCGGAGCCGCTTGATCGCGAGGATCTTGTTGCCCTCGGCGACGAGGCGGTCGATCTCGTCATCGCCCGGGACGCTCGCGACGCCCGAGACCCCGCCCGCCGCTCGGCCCGCCGCCCCGGAGGAAGACCCGCCCGAAACAGACCCGCCCGAAACCGCCGTACTCGAAACCGCGCTGCCCGGGGCTTCGGGCAGCTTCGGACGCATCGACCTCGCGGTCAGTCCACCGACGATCAGCAGCACGACGATCCCGACGATCCACATCCACGGTTCCATGAGCCCAGTCTGTCAGGGCGTTCCCGGCGGCCACCGCGTACCCTGGAGCCATGCCTGCCGACACCCCCGCCCAGCCCTCGGAGCCGAGGACGACGGTCCGCGCACCCCAGGTGCGGCCCACGACGGAGGGATGGACGCAGAAGAAGGACGCCGAGGGGCGCCCGCTGCTCCAGTTCGCCAGCCCGAAGCGCGGCAAGCCGCCGGTGCATCTCGCCGACCTCACCCCGGCCGAGCGTGTGGACAAGGTGAAGGAGCTGGGCCTGCCCGGCTTCCGCGCGAAGCAGCTGGCGACGCACTACTTCACGCACTACACATCCGACCCCGCGGAGATGACGGACCTGCCCGCCGCCCAGCGCGATGAGCTCGCCGCCGGTCTCCTGCCCGCGCTGATGACCGAGGTCCGCCGCCTCGAGACGGACCGGGGTGACACGATCAAGTTCCTCTGGCGTCTCCACGACGGCGCCCTGGTCGAGTCCGTCCTCATGCGCTATCCGGGCCGGATCACCCTGTGCGTCTCGAGCCAGGCGGGATGCGGGATGAACTGCCCGTTCTGCGCGACGGGGCAGGCAGGGCTCACCCGCAACATGTCGGCCGCGGAGATCATCGAGCAGGTGGTCCGCGCCAACCGCGCGATCGCGAACGGTGAGCTGGGCGGCAAGCGGCATGACGACCACAGCATGGAGCGGGTCTCGAACATCGTCTTCATGGGGATGGGCGAGCCCCTCGCCAACTATGCCCGCGTCATGCGCGCGGTGCGCACGATGGTCGCCCCTCAGCCCGAGGGCCTCGGGATGAGCGCGCGCGGGATCACGGTCTCCACCGTCGGGCTCGTCCCGGCGATCACGAAGCTCGCGAACGAGGACATCCCGGTCACCTTCGCCCTCTCGCTGCACGCGCCGGACGACGAGCTCCGCGACGAGCTCATCCCCGTGAACTCCCGCTGGAAGGTCGACGAGGCGCTGGACGCCGCGCGCGACTACTTCGAGAAGACGGGCCGGCGCGTCTCGATCGAGTACGCGCTGATCAAGGACATGAACGACCACCCCTGGCGGGCGGACCTCCTCGCTGAGAAGCTCAACGCGCGCGGTCGCGGCTGGGTGCACGTCAATCCGATCCCGCTCAACCCGACGCCCGGCTCGATCTGGACCGCGTCCGAGCGGCCGGTGCAGGACGAGTTCGTGCGTCGTCTGAACGACGCGGGGATCCCGACGACCCTCCGCGACACCCGCGGCAAGGAGATCGACGGCGCCTGCGGGCAGCTCGTCGCGACCACCGAGGACGAGGCCGCCGCCGCTCTGGTCTGACCCGGGCCCATCCGCTGTCACTGTCGCGGTCGCGGTCGCGGCTTCCCGTCGCGATTCGTGCCTCCTTCCTATCTCCTGTCGCTGCGTCGCGACCCCTGTCGCCTGTCGAGGCTCTCCCGTCGCGTTTTCTGCCGCCCGCAAGCTGTCCGCACGGCACATTCCGCGACCGGAGCGACCGGGAGCGCCCCGGTCGCGGGACTGCGCGCCGCTCCGGTCCGAGACTGCCCGCCGCTCTCGTCCGAGACTGCGCCCCGCTCTCGTCCGAGGCTGCGCGCCGCTCTCGTCCGAGCCGCCCCGACGCTCCCGTCGCGAAATGTGCCGCTCGCGGGCTGTTCAGGCGGCACTTTTCGCGACCGGAGCGAAGGAGGGCGGCATATTTCGGGACGGGAGCGAGCCGATGGTGGGGATGCCTTGGGGCGCGGTGAGTCCGGCTGCCCGACGTCCGGCTCCACCGATCGACGGGGTCGGCGTGGCGGGTCTGGGGTGGCGGGGTCTGGGGTGGGGTGGTGTCATCGTGGTTCCGGTCGCGAAATGTGCCGCCTGCGGGCTGTTTGGGCGGCACTTTTCGCGACGGGAGCGGAAGAGGGTGGAGTATTTCGGGACGGGAGCGGGCCGATGGTAGGGATGCCCGGTGGCGCGGTGGGTCCGGCTGCCCGGCGTCCGGCCGTTCCACCCATCGACGGGGTCGAGCCGGCGTGGCGGGTCTGGGGTGGCGGGGTCTGGGGTGGGGCGGTGTCATCGCGGTTCCGGTCGCGAAATGTGCCGCCTGCGGGCTGTTTGGGCGGCACATTTCGCGACGGGAGCGAGAGAGGGTGGCATATTCGGGACGGGAACGACCCGCCCAACCGACCCGCCCCGCCGGTCCGCCCGCCCCGCCCAACCGACCCGCCCCGCCGGTCCGCCGCGCCGCTGGTCCGACCGCCCCGCCCACCCGGGCCCGGCCCGGGCTCAGGCGACGGCGGGGGCGGGGGTGCGGGAAGGGGCGGTTCGGGAGTCGGTGACACCGTCCGCGGCGCCGAGCCGCTCCGCCCGATCCAGCCAGCCGGCGATCCTCGAGGGCGACGCGTCCCTCACGCCGAGCATCTGATGCACCCGGAAGGACCGGACTCCGCACAGGCGCATCGTGTTGCGCCCGATCTGGGTCCGGGCAGGGATCCCCGTGATCGGGGCGAAGAACCAGGGGGTGTCGGCGAGGAGGAGCAGCCGGCCGCGACGGGCGCCGAGCAGCCCCTCGGGCAGCCCCAGCCTCGTGTACCGGTACTCCTGCTGCGGCAGCAGCGCCCGATCGAAGAAGCCCTTGAGCACCGCGGGGACGGACCCCCACCACAGCGGGGTCGTGACGATGATCCGGCTCGCCTCGTGCAGTGCGCGCTTGGCGTCCACGAGGTCGGGCTCCAGCGTCATCCGCTCGCGATACCCGAAGCGCAGATGCGGGTCGAAGTCGAGGTCCCGGAGGGCGAGCACGCGTGCGTCGCCGTGCCCGTCGGCGTAGCGGCGGGCGATCGCGGCGGTGAGCGAACGGCCATCGGGGTGGCCGTCGAGGATCAGGGCGGAAGCCATGGCTCTCCAATCTTGACAGTGTCAATGTGGTGGACACTGTCAAGATAGGAAAGAATGTTGCTTGTGTCAAGTTCCCGATCCGCCTACCACCACGGCGACCTCGCGCAGGCGCTGGAGGCGGCGGCCATGCAGCTTCTCGCGCAGAAGCCGGCCCAGGAGATCAGCCTGCGGGAGGTCGCCCGAGCGGCGGACGTGAGCCACAACGCGCCCTACCATCACTTCGCCGACCGCCTCGGCCTGCTCAAGGTGCTCGCCGAGCGGAGCATGGTCGAGCTCGTGCAGCAGGTGAGGGAAGCGGCCGAGGCGGCATCCGATCCGCGCTCGGCGCTCGTGGACGGCGGCGGGGCCTACATCCGCTTCGCCGTCGAGCATCCGCACGCGTTCGACGCGATCTACGACCCGACGGTCTGCGTCCCCGGCGCACCGACGGCGACGATGGCGCCGCTCATCGACGAGCTGGAGACTCTGATGGGCGCGGGTGCCGTCGCCGTCGGCCTCGACCGCGCGGAGGACGTGCCGGCATTGTGGGGCTGCGTCCACGGCCTCGGCACGCTCGCCGCCGCCGGGCACTTTCCGCTGGAGACAGCGCTCGCCGCCTACACCTCCGCGGTCGAGAGGATGCTGTCGTCCACGACGAACCTGTGAGCCGTTCGCAGGCGGCGTCCACGGATCTTCCAGCCAGTGTTTCCTAGGTTGGTCGGATGTCCTATTCCGCGCATCGCCCGGGGCGCCTCGACTCCCAGGGGCAGATCTCGTTCGGCGTCGACGGCCAGAGCGGCGATCGCCCCGCTGCCGATGAGCCCCTCGAGTTCGTCCGGGAGTACGTTCCCACCGGCAGTGAGGCGGTGACCGCGCCGTTCGATCCCTTCGACGACGCCGCACCCGGTGCTGCGGAGGAGACATCCGCCGTCACATCCGCTGTTACATCCGCTGACGCTCCATCCGCCGACGCCGCGCACGATGCCCCGACCGTCGCCGTCTCCACGGTCGCGCCCTCGATGCCCGCGCCCTCGTCGCTCCGCGGCACGGCTGCCGAGCCCACTGCCTCCTCGCGTCCCGCAGCACCCGCACCGTCGGGCTCGGGCTCGGACTTCCCCTCGGACTCCCCTTCGATCCCCGTGCCGGAGCGGGCGCCGAAGGCCCCGCGTCCGCGCCGCGAGCGGGCTCGCCGCGTCCCCGGATCCGCGCAGCGCCGGATGGCGATCCTCGGCGGCGCCGATGGCGCGATCCTCGATCGGGTCCCGGCCGAGACCCCGCGCTTCGTGCAGATGTTCTTCGTGCTCGCCGGGACCGCGCTCGTCTCTGCGCTGTCGATGTTCTTCGCGCTCACCACCGGCGTGCAGGTGCTGGTCTGGCTCGCCATCCCGTTGGCGATCGTGTGGGCCGCGATCATCTTCAACCTCGACCGCTTCCTCACCTCCACCATGACCTCCACGCGGAGCGTCTGGCGTCTGATCGGCCTCGCGATCCCCCGGGTGATCATGGCCGCTCTCATCGGATTCGTGGTGGCGGAGCCCGTGGTGCTCCAGGTGTTCCACAACGACATCGCGCGCGAGGTGGCGGCGACCAACATCACCCAGGCGCAGTCCGATCAGGACGCGCTGGAGAAGGGCCCGGAGAAGAAGGCGCTCGACGCCGCATCCTCCCGGCTCAAGGACCTCGAGAACCAGGCGGCCACGGGCGTGGTCGCCGGGACGTCCACCGATTCCGCGACGCAGGCCGCGGCGCAGAGCACGGTCGACAAGGTGACCGCGCAGATGGCCGAGCAGCAGAAGGTGATCGACCAGGCGCGGCTGCTCTACCAGTGCGAGCTCACCGGCGAGGGCGTCGGGACCGTGCCGGGCTGCACCGGCGTGCAGGGGCAGGGTGCCAGCTCCGACGCGTCCCGCGCCCAGCTCGACCAGGCCCAGCAGACCTATGACGCGCTGGCCGGACAGCTGCGCACCGCGAACGAGGAGCTCGCGTCCGCCGAGACCGCGGCCAAGCAGAACACCTCCTCCTCGGAGTCGCAGAACCGCACCGAGGCCGAGGACCAGCTGCCCGCCGCCCGCCAGGTCTACGACCAGGCGCTGGCCGCCTACGACGCCAGGGCATCGTCCGTCGCCGACGGCAACGCGGGGGCCATCGGCCTGCTCAGCCAGATCAGCGGCCTCAACCGCCTGGCCGAGAAGGAGCCGACGATCTTCTGGGCGCACTGGCTGATCGCTGCGCTGTTCTTCATGATCGAGCTGCTGCCGGTGCTCGTGAAGGTGCTCACCAGCTTCGGCGATCCGTCGCTGTACGAGAAGGCGGTCGCGATCCGCAAGCAGGTGGACCTGGACCGGGTGAGCGCGCAGGGCTTCCGCGATCGTGCGGAGATCATCGCTCAGGGTGCCGCCGATCGCGCGTTCGCCGACGCCGCCGAGGCGGAGGCCGCCCGTCGTGGCGCCCTCGAAGGCGCGGCGATGGCCGCGGGCGGCGCGGTGACGGTTCCCGCAGATCAGGTTCCGACTCAGGTCCTGGCTTCGGATGCTCCGGCCTTGGAGACGTCGGCGGGCGGTTCTCCGGTCGTCGGGTCGGGAACGTTCACGGATTCGGGCGAGGCGCCGACCGTGGTCCTGCCGACGGCCGGCGGCCCGTCGGGTGCGGCGCGGCCGGGCGAATGGGGCGTGCCGAGCGTGCCGCGTGCGCGCGACGTGCTCGCCGGTCCGGTGCCCGAGTCCGGTCCGGAGCCCGGGGAGCCGGTGCCCGGAGAGCCCGTCCCCGCAGGGCGCTGAGCCCGCGGACCGTTCCCGCAGGCGCCGTTCGGCATCGTTCTTGTCGGACTGATCCACTCCCGTCGGCCCGTTGAGCCTGATCTGGCCGACAGGAGTGGATCCGGCCGACGGAATGACCACCGGACCACCGGACCACCGGACCACGGGACCGCGGGACCACGGGACCGCGGGAGTCCAGGGGGCCGTAGCCTTGATCCATGGTCAACTATCGCTTCCTCGGCAACAGCGGTCTCAAGGTCTCGGAGATCACCTACGGCAACTGGGTGACGCATGCGTCGCAGGTCGAGGACGACGCCGCCCTGCGCACGGTCCACGCCGCGCTCGACGCCGGCATCACCACCTTCGACACCGCCGATACCTACGCCAACACGGCCGCGGAGGTCGTGCTTGGCAAGGCGCTCGCCGGTCAGCGCCGTGAGGGCCTCGAGATCTTCACCAAGGTCTACTTCCCCACCGGCCCCAAGGGGCCGAACGACACAGGTCTCAGCCGCAAGCACATCATGGAGTCCATCAACGGCTCGCTCCGACGCCTCGGCACCGACTACGTCGACCTCTACCAGGCGCACCGCTTCGACCACGAGACGCCGCTGGAGGAGACCTTCCAGGCGTTCGCGGACATCGTCCGCCAGGGCAAGGCCCTCTACATCGGCGTCTCGGAGTGGACGGCGGAGCAGCTGCGCGAAGGACACGCGCTGGCGAAGCAGCTGGGCATCCAGCTGATCTCCAACCAGCCGCAGTACTCGATGCTGTGGCGAGTGATCGAGGGCAAGGTCGTCCCGGCATCGGAGGAGCTCGGGATCTCCCAGATCGTCTGGTCGCCGATGGCGCAGGGCGTGCTCTCCGGCAAGTACCTCCCCGGTCAGCCGGTGCCCGACGGCTCCCGCGCCACCGACCCGCACTCCGGCGCGCACTTCATCCAGCGGTTCCTCCGCGACGAGATCCTCGAGGCCGTCCAGCGGCTCAAGCCCGTCGCCGAGCAGGCCGGACTCACCATGCCGCAGCTCGCGATCGCCTGGGTGCTGCAGAACCCGAACGTCGCAGCGGCGCTGGTCGGCGCCTCCCGTCCGGAGCAACTCGCGGACACGGTCAAGGCCTCGGGCGTGACGCTGGACGCCGACACCCTCGCCGCGATCGACGCGGCCCTGGGCGATGCGGTCTATGCGGACCCCGCCGACACCGACGACGTCTCGCCGAAGACGCGCCTGGTCTGACGACCAGCCTTCACGACGGCCGATCCGCTCCCGCGGGTCGGCCGTCGTCGTGTGCGGGCGGGTTCGCGGCTGGTGGGTGCCCGGCGGGTGGGTGCGGGTACCCGGCGGGCCTCAGGCGACGGTGATGTCGACCTGGAGGTCGGCGGCGAGGCGCTCCAGCTCCGTCCGCAGGTTCTCCGGGTCGGCGCCGGCCGGCACGGTCGCGACGACGGCGGCCTCGAACAGTCGGCCGCCGGCCATCGCGGCGTCGTGGGTCTCGCTCGTCATGCTCTCGATGCTCAGCGCGTGGGCGCTCAGCACCCCGGAGATCTCGCGGACGATGCCCGCGCGGTCGTTGCCGAGCACCTGGATCGTGAGCTGCCGCGGGGACCCTCCGGCGGCGGCGGCGGAGGTGGCGGCATCGGCGTCGTCCTGACCGGCGTGCACGACCGTCAGGAGCCCGTCCAGGGAGGTGAGGGCGGTCTGCAGCTCGGCGGCGCGGTCGTCGGGCACCGACACCTCGATCACCCCCGCGAAGGTTCCGGCGAGCTCGGCGAGGCGGCTGTTCTCCCAGTTGCCGCCATGGGCGTCGACCGCATCGGCGACGGCGGCGACGAGGCCGGGACGATCGGAGCCGACGACGGTGAGGATCAGGGTGCTCATGCGGCCAGCGTAGCGAGCGCAGCCGTCGCGGTCACCCCCGTGTCACCACTCGCCGGTGTCGAGGAAGCGATCCAGCCGCGCGCGATGCGGCGCGAGGTCCCAGCCCCGCGCGGCGACCCACTCGTCCGAGTAGTAGGTGTCGAGGTAGCGGGCGCCGCCGTCGCAGATGAGGGTGACGACGCTCCCCTCCTCGCCCGCGGCCCGCATGCGCGCGATGAGCTCGAAGGCGCCGACGAGGTTGGTGCCCGTCGATCCGCCGGCCCAGTGCAGCGTCCGCTCCTTGAGGAGGCGGATGGCGGCGATCGAGGCGGCGTCGGGCACGGCGATCATCTCGTCGATCACGGTGGGCACGAAGGACGGCTCGACCCGCGGACGCCCGATGCCCTCGATGCGGCTGGGGGTGCCGGTGGTGTGGGCGGGGTTGCGGTCGCGCCATCCGCCGTAGAAGGCCGAGCCCTCGGGGTCGACCACGGCGACCTTCGTCTCGTGGCGGCGGTAGCGCACGTACCGGCCGAACGTGGCGCTGGTGCCGCCCGTCCCCGCGCCGACGACGATCCAGGAGGGGATCGGGTGCCGCTCGTCGGCGAGCTGGCTGAACACGCTCTCGGCGATGTTGTTGTTGCCGCGCCAGTCGGTCGCGCGCTCGGCGAACGTGAACTGGTCCAGGTAGTGCCCGCCGCACTCGGAGGCCAGCCGCTCGGCCTCCGGATACATCGCCGGCGCGCTGTCGACGTAGTGGCAGCGTCCGCCGTAGAACTCGATGAGGTCGATCTTCTCCTGGCTGGTTGACCGCGGCACGACCGTGATGAACGGCAGGCCCAGCATCCGCGCGAAGTACGCCTCGGACACCGCGGTGGAGCCGCTGGAGGCCTCGACCAGCGTCGTCCCCTCGTCGATGCGCCCGTTCACCAGCCCATAGAGCAGCAGCGAGCGCGCGAGCCGGTGCTTCAGCGAGCCCGTGGGATGCACCGACTCGTCCTTCAGATACAGGTCGATCCCCCACTCCGCGGGCAGCGGGAACAGGTGCAGGTGCGTGTCCGCGCTGCGGTTGGCGTCCGCCTCGAGCTTGCGGATGGCGGCATTGACCCAGGCGCTCATGCCTTCGACAGTACCGGCCGTGGTGCCCCGCCCTGTGTCCGGATCTTGGGCCGCGCTCAGACCCTGTCCCGATTTTGGGCCTCTGTGTCCCGATCTCTGTGGTCCATGTCCCAGAATCCGGTCTGGATTCCCGGTTCTCCGACAGAAAGTGGGACACGGGCCCGCGGGATGGGGCGGGATCAGCCCAGCCGATAGACGCGGACGGCGTTGCGCCAGAGGATCGCGTCGGTGTCGTAGCCCCGTTCCTCGGCCCAGGTCGCGACCGTGCGCGCCCATGCTCCGCGCTCGCCGGAGCGGTAGGCCGAGCCGTGGTCCGCCGAGTCTCGAGGAGCCGAGTCGCGGGGAGTCGATTCGCGGGGAGTCGAGGTTCCGTGGACGCCGTCGCCGGCGTCTGCCTGTCCGATCGCGGACGCAGATCCGGACGCCGGTCTGATCGTGTGCCCGATTGCGGGTCTGTCCGCGGGTCCGATGGCGGACACGGGCCAGTCGCTGCCCCAGAGGAGACGGTCCGGCCCGAACGCGTCGGCGACCGCGTCGAGGAACGGGGTGACCTGGCCGGCGTCCCACGCGCCGCCGGCCTCAGCCGGGAGACCCGAGAGCTTGCAGGAAACACCGGGGTGCGCCGCGAGGGCTCGGATGTCCCGGACCCACGTCGGGCTCGGGCGGAGAAGCACCGACGCGGTGCCCACCGCGGGCTTGCCGAGGTGGTCGAGCACGACGCGCAGCTGAGGCAGGGCGGCGGCGAGCGCTGTCACATCCGGCAGCTGATGTGCACGAACGCAGGCGTCGAACGACCAGTCGCGGTCGGCAGCCTGCTCGGCCCCGGCGAGGAAGGCCGGAGTCGTCGCGAGGCCGTCCGGCTCGTCCTGGAGGAGATGCCGCACCCCCACCACGAGCGGCACGGCGGACAACGCCGAGAGGTGCTCCGAGGTCTCGGGGCCACGGTCGAGGCGTGCGCCGGCGACGATCCCGTGCACTCCGGTGCGTGCCGCGTTCGACGACACCCAGCGGGCCTCGTCGAGGAACTGTTCCTCCACGCACTCCGCTTGGACGAACACGGCGCCCTCGTCTCCGTCCACGGCGCGGGCATCGGCCAGCTCCTCCGCACCGAAGCGGCTCTGCAGCGGTCCAGTGAGCCAGCGGTAGTCGAGTACCGTGGGGTCCCAGAGGTGCAGGTGGGAGTCGAGGGCGCGCATGGGGCCATCCTGCCGCATCCGCCCCCGGATTCGCGGCAGACATCCGATCACTGGCTAGGATGTGCGCTATGGCTGTCACCGACGAGGCGATCGAGAAGATCAAGGCGATGATCGTGTCGGGGGAGCTCGGTCCCGGGGATCGGCTCCCGCCGGAGAAGGAGCTGGCCGAGCATCTGGGGCTCTCCCGGAACTCGATGCGCGAGGCGGTCAAGGCGCTGGAGGTCATCCGCGTGCTCGACGTCCGTCGGGGCGACGGCACCTATGTCACCAGCCTCGAACCGGACCTCCTGCTGGAGGCCATCAGCTTCGTCGTGGACATGCACGATGACGACTCGCTTCTGGAGCTGTTCGCGGTGCGCCGGATGCTGGAGTCGCAGGCCACGGGCCTCGCCGCCTCGCACGGCGATGACGCGGCGATCGCCGCGCTGCATGCCGAGGTCGAGGGGATCGATGCGGGAGTGACGATCGACGACCTCGTCGCGCACGACATCCGCTTCCACCGCGAGATCGTGCGGATGACCGGAAACGGCTACCTCGCGAGCCTCATCGAGAGCCTGTCGAGTCAGACGATCCGTGCCCGGGTCTGGCGGGGGCTCACCGAGCAGGGCGCGGTGGAGCGGACGCTGTCGGAGCATCGCGCGATCGCCGACGCCATCGCGCAGCGCGATCCGTCGCTCGCGACCTCGCTCGCGACCGCGCATATCGCCGGCGTGGAGCGCTGGCTGCGCCAGGCCATTCAGGCCTGACCGTCCCTCTGCCCGGGTGGGCCAGCTGCTCCGGGTGGTGCCCGCTGCCCCGGGCGGTGCCCGCCGTCCCAGTGATGCCCGCCGTCCGGGCGGTGCCCGCTGCCCCGGGTGGTGCCCGACTTCTGCCCGCCCCGATCGATCCGATCCTCGCGATCGGTCTTGACCACCTCGGCGGCATCCGCTGCCCCGGACTGTGCCCGCCGCGGCGCGATCCGGCTTCCGTGCCCGCCCGGTCACGGTTCCTTCTTCGCCTCCGGTCGCGAAATGTGCCGTCCGCAGCGCCCGGAGACGGCACTTTTCGCGACCTGAAGCGGCAATATCGGTCGGTCGGTCGGTCGGTCGGTCGGTCGGGTCGGGTCGGGTCGGGTCGGTCGGCCCGGCAGTCGGCCGGGCAAGGTCGAGCGGGTCGCGCGGGGCGGAATCGAGGCCGGGGCCCGGACCGGGATTGGCGCAGGCCCGACCGAGGGTCAGCGGCGCAGGGCACGACGGATCCGCACGATCAGCTCGTCGGGATGGGCGAAGAGCGCCGCGGTCACCTCGATCACCGTCCAGCCGGCCGCCCGTAGGGCGGCGGTCCGCTCGACGTCGCGCGCGTACTGCGAATGGTGCAGCAGGCCGTGATACTCGATCGCCACCTTCTTGCGGACGTAGGCGAGGTCGACGCAGGCGAGGAACCGGCCCGCGTCGTCATAGACATCGTGGTTGAGCCGCGGTTCGGGGAGGCCGGCGAGCACGATCCGACAGCGCAGCGCTGATTCTCGCGGCGACCAGGAGTCCTCGCGGATCAGCTCGACCGCCTCCCTGAGCCGTCCGTTCCCGACGCGGCGGCCGGCGTCGATGGCGGTGCGGAGGTGCGTCGTCGAGGTCAGCGGCTCCCGTCCGGCGTCGAGTCTGCCCGGACCGGCGCGCCAGACGCGGCAGAGATGGTCGCCGATGGCGACCAGGTCGATGAGGGGGAGTGCGCCGAGCGCCGCCCAGGTGCTCGCGGGCGACGACAGCGCGATGTCGCCGAGTTCCCGGAGCGTGGTCGTCGCCGTGCGGGCGCGGTGGGCCGAGACGCCCGGCGTTCGCACGAGAGGCGCCGTGCCGAAGGAGCTGACGTGCACGGGCAGCGCATGCCCATCGGCCGGGGCATCGTCGACGAAGGCGAGGGGGAGCGGCGCGCCCCAGAGCACCGCTGCCGTCTCGTGGCTGTAGAACTGTCCGGGACGCAGACGCGGCGCGTACTCCCGAGCGCGGGCGAGTCGACCCGCAGCCTGCTGGGCGTAAGGGTCGTCGCCGGCCGCGAGCGGCTCCTCGTCCGGATCGCCGTCCCGGATGCGCACGCGCACGCCCGGGAACGGGCGCGCCAGATCGCGACGCCGAAGGCGTCCTCGGCCGACGCCGAGCTCCGTCGCGGCGCGGACGCTGAACGCGTCACCCAGGTGATTCGGCAAGGTCTGTGCTCGTCCCATCGCCGTACTGTGCCAGGACCGACCCCCGCGGCTCGCGGTTATCCACAGGCCTCGACCGGGCTTGCGCCCGATCTCGCGCCCCGCCCCCTTGACCTCCTCCCGCTCCCGTCGCGAAATGTGCCGCCCCGAGGCGCTTTGGGCGGCATATTTCGCGACCGGAGCAGAAGGTGGTGACCGTTTTCGAGACGGGAGCCGGATACGGCAGCGCCAATCTGTGGAGGGTTTCGATGCCCGTCGTCGCTCGCCGGTCGACCCGGTCGTCGGCCGGCCCGGAGGGGGACACGATGATCGCTCCCGTCGCGAAAAGTGCCGCATTTCGGGCGAACGGACGGCACTTTTCGCGACGGGAGGCGGGAGGGTGGCCGGATCGGCGAGCCGGGCGCCCGGGCCAAGCCGAGGCGGACGGCCAAGCCGCGGCGGACGGCCCGGCCCGCGGCGGACGGCCCGGCCCGGCCCGGCCCGCCGACCCGCGGCACCGGCCGCCGGCGCGGCTCACTCCGGACGGAGGCGCAGCTGCGCCATGCCTCCGTCGACCTCGAGGAACGTGCCGGTGGTCGAGCCGGACGCGGGGCTCACCAGGTAGAGCACGGCGCCGGCGACCTCCTCCGGCGAGACCAGGCGCCCGTGCGGCTGGCGGGCCTCCAGCGCCGCGCGCTCGGCGGCGGGATCGGCGGCGGATCCGAGCAGCCGGCCGACCCACGGGGTGTCGGCGGTGCCGGGGTTGACCGCGTTGACGCGGATGCCCTCGCGCAGGTGATCGGCCGCCATCGCCCGCGTGAGCGCCGACACCGCCCCCTTCGAGGCGCTGTACAGCGCGCGCTGCGGGAGTCCCGTCGTCGAGGCGATCGACGCCGTGTTGCAGATCGCCGCGGCGGGGGAGGACCGCAGCCAGGGGAGGGCGGCGGCCGTCACACGGGCGATCCCGGTGACGTTGACCGACAGGACCCGCGCCCACTCGTCGTCGTCGTTCGCCGCGATGTCGCCCTGCGCGCCGATCCCGGCGTTGTTGACGAGGATGTCGATGCGCCCGAACCGCTCGGCGACGGCGGCGACCGCCGCCTCCACGCTCGCGCGATCCGAGACGTCGGCCGTGAACGCGGCGAACCGCTCGTCGGCGTGGGTCGTGTCCCGGTCCAGCACCGCGACCTCGGCGCCCTGCTCGTGCAGCAGCGCGCCGATCGCCGCGCCGATCCCCGATGCGCCGCCGGTGACGATCGCGACGAGCCCTTCCACCTGACCGCTCATCGTGCGTCCTCCCATGCCCGGAACTCCTGTCGCTGCGCGCCCAGCCCCTCGATGTCGACGCGGACGACGTCGCCCGGCCGGAGATACGGGAACCGCCCGCCGAACGCGACGCCCTGCGGGGTCCCGGTGAGCACGAGGTCGCCGGGCTCCAGCGTGACGTACTGCGAGAGATGGTGGACGATCTCGGCGACCGTGAAGATCATGTCGCTCGTGGAGGAGTCCTGTCGCGGCTCGTCGTTCACGAAGCTGCGCAGGCGCAGGTTCTGCACGTCGACCTCGTCGGGCGTCACCAGCCACGGGCCGGTGGGGTTGAACCCGAAGGCGATCTTGCCCTTGGACCATTGGCCGCCCGAGACGTCCATCTGGAAGGTGCGCTCGGACACGTCGTTCGCCACGACGTAGCCGGCGATGTGCGCCGCCGCGTCGGCGGGGGAGTCGAGGTAGGCGGCCCTCGTGCCGATCACGACGCCGAGCTCCACCTCCCAGTCCGTCTTCTCGCTGCCGCGGGGGATCGTGACCGCGTCGTCGGGGCCGACGACCGTGTTCGGCGTCTTCAGGAACAGGATCGGGACGGTCGGCGGCTCGGCGCCGGACTCGCGGGCGTGCGCGGCGTAGTTCTGCCCGATGCAGATGACCGCGCTCGGTCGTGCGATCGGGGCGCCGATGCGCAGGTCCGCGGCGTCGGGGAGCTCGGGAAGAGCGCCGGCGTCCAGGGCCGCACGGGTGCGGCCGGTCGGATCGGCGGAGAGGAACTCTCCGTTCACATCCGATGTCACGGGGCGCAGATCGTAGAACCGCCCTTCTTCGAGGACCACCGGTATCTCGGCTCCGGAAGCGCCCAGGCGCGCGAACTTCATGGTTCTCCTCTCGAGCCGCTCTCCGGCCCTCTCGCCGCGCCGAGAAACGACGCTCGCGTTGACAGTATAGACATCGGATGTTTACACTCCAACTGTCCTTTGTGGCCGAAGCCGTCACGGCGAGGTCCGCCCCGAGTGAGGAGCCCCGTGAGCCGCATCGTCGCGCTGGAGACCAGCGACATCCGCTTTCCGACGTCCCTGAGCCTGGACGGGTCGGACGCGATGAACCCCGACCCCGACTACTCGGCCGCCTACGTCGTGGTGCGCACCGACGCCGGCGACGGCATCGAGGGGCACGCGTTCGTGTTCACGATCGGACGGGGGAACGATGTGCAGGTCGCCGCGATCGACGCCCTCGCCGGACACCTCGTCGGACGCGAGCTGGAGCCGCTCCTGGACGACATGGGCGGCATCTTCCGCGAGCTCGTCGGCGACTCGCAGCTGCGCTGGCTCGGGCCCGAGAAGGGCGTGATGCACATGGCCATCGGCGCCGCGGTCAACGCGCTGTGGGACATCAAGGCCAAGCGCGCGGGCCTTCCGCTGTGGCAGCTGCTCGCGCGGATGACGCCGGAGGAGATCGTCGACCTCGTCGACTTCCGGTACCTGGGCAATGCGCTCACGCGCGAGGACGCTCTGGAGATCCTCCGGGCGGCGGTCCCCGGACGGGCCGAGCGCGAGCGTGCGCTGCGCGAGAGCGGCTATCCCGGGTACACGACCAGCCCCGGGTGGCTCGGCTACTCCGACGAGAAGCTCGAACGCCTGGCTCGCGAGGCCATCGCCGACGGCTTCACCCAGATCAAGCTCAAGGTCGGCGCCGACCTCGACGACGACATCCGCCGATTCCGCAAGGCGCGGGAGGTGTGCGGCCCGGACTTCCCGATCGCCATCGACGCCAACCAGCGCTGGGAGGTGGCGGAGGCCATCGACTGGGTGAACGCGCTCGCCGAGTTCCGTCCGGCGTGGATCGAGGAGCCCACGAGCCCCGACGACGTGCTCGGCCATGCCGAGATCGCCCGCGGCGTCGCCCCCATCCGCGTGGCGACCGGCGAGCATGCGCAGAACAGGGTCATCTTCAAGCAGCTCCTCCAGGCCGAGGCGATCCAGGTGATGCAGATCGACGCGGTGCGGGTGGCGGGCGTGAACGAGAACATCGCCAACCTGCTCCTCGCCGCGAAGTTCGGCGTCCCGGTGTGCCCCCACGCCGGCGGGGTGGGGCTCTGCGAGGCCGTGCAGCACCTGTCGATGTTCGACTTCCTCGCCGTCAGCGGCAGCCGCGAGGGGCGCATGATCGAGTACGTGGACCATCTGCACGAGCACTTCGTCGTGCCCACCGTCCTCCGCGGCGGCTCGTATCTGGCCCCCTCCGCGCCGGGCAACGGCATGGAGATGAAGGCGGAGAGCCGTGCGCGGTACGAATGGAGGGGCGAGCATGTCCCGCACTGACCTCGTCCTGCCCGCCCTCGGCTACGGCGCGGCGAACGTCGGCAACCTGTTCCGCCCGCTCTCTGACGACGAGGCGTGGGCGGTGCTCGACGCGGCGTGGGAGAGCGGCATCCGCTACTACGACACCGCGCCGCACTACGGCCTCGGCCTGTCGGAGCGGCGGCTCGGCGCCTTCCTGCGCACCAAGCCGCGGGGCGAGTTCGTGCTCTCCACGAAGGCCGGACGGCTCCTGCGCCCGAACCCCGATCGCTCGGGGGCGCTGGACACCGCCAACGACTTCCATGTGCCGGACGACCTCGTCCGGGTCTGGGACTTCTCGGCGGAAGGGATCGGGGCGAGTCTCGACGAGTCCCGCGAGCGCCTCGGGATCGACCGCATCGACCTGTTCTACCTCCACGACCCGGAGCGGCACGACCTCGACCTGGCGCTGCGGGAGGCCTTTCCGGCGCTCGAGGCGCTGCGTGCGGACGGGCGGGTCTCGGCGATCGGGATCGGCTCGATGGTGTCCGAGGCGCTCGCCGCGTCCGTCCGCTCCGCCGACCTCGACCTGGTCATGGTCGCCGGCCGCTACACGCTGCTCGAGCAGCCCGCGCAGGCCGATGTGCTGCCGGTCTGCGCGGAGCGGGGCACCGGGATCGTCGCGGCGTCGGTGTTCAACTCCGGGCTGCTCGCGAAGAGCGAGCCGAGCCGCGACGGCCGGTACGAGTACGGCGCGCTGCCCGAGGAGCTCTGGCGACGCCTGGTCCGGATCGCAGACGTCTGCCGTGCGCATGGCGTCCCGCTCCCGGCCGCCGCCATCCGGTTCCCCCTGCGGTCATCCCTCGTGCGCTCGGTCGTGGTCGGGGGCAGCCGGCCCGAGCAGCTGCGGCAGAACGCGGAGTATGCGGCGATGCCGATCCCCGACGCGCTGTGGCAGGAGCTCGCCGCCGAGGGCCTGACCCCCGCGCCCTGACGGGGCTGCGCCGGTCCGGCCCTGTACTTCCGCTCCCGTCGCGAAATGTGCCGCAACTCGCGGCGTTGAGCGGCAGAATTCGAGACGGGAACCGAAGGAACGCGACGGGAACACGAGAAAGAGGCGAAGGACATGCTCGAAGGAATCAACCCCCTGCTCACCGGCGAGCTGCTCCTGCATCTGGACCGCATGGGGCACTCGGACGCGGTGGTCGTCGCGGACGCCCACTTCCCGGCCTGGGGGCTGGGGGAGCGGGTGATCGACCTCCCCGGCACGACGACGCCCGAGGTGGTCGCCGCGATCCGCTCGGTCCTCCCGCTCGACGACGCCCCGGGCATGGACCTGATGGCCTCGGCGGACGGCGAGGTGCTGGAGGTGCAGCGTCAGCTCATGTCCGCCGCGGGGACGGATGGGGCATCGACCGGGTTCGTCGAGCGGTTCGCGTACTACGACCTCGCCCGTGGGGCCTATCTCCTGGTGCGGACGGGCGAGACCCGGAAGTACAGCAACGCCCTGCTGCGCAAGGGCGTCGTCGGCCACCCCGCGGCCTGACGGGGGCTACGGCCAGGTCCCGTCCGGTGCCCGGTGCCCGGTGCCCGGTACCCGGTGCCCGGTGCCCGGTGATCGGTGTCCGGGTATCCGGATGTCGGTGCGCGGATGCACGACCGCGGCACGGATGTACGACCGATCCGGACGATCCGTCGTGCATCCGTGCCCGGGTCGTGCAGGTGAGCATCGGCGGGGCGGCGCGCGGCGGGACGGCGCGGGCGGATGGGAGCGGCGGGAGAGTGCGTACCCGCGGCGGCCTCCTGTGTATGCAAAACAACCGCAGATATGCGACTCCGGGCCGCCTTTCTCGGATTGTGTATACACTAGGCGCATGACCATCGCCACCGAGGGCATGCGTGCCGGGGAGCTCGCCTATCGGGCGCTGCTCGACGGCATCCAGTCCGGCGATCTGCCCGCGGGCGCCGTGCTCGGCGAGGTGGAGCAGGCCGCGCGGCTCGGGATCAGCCGGACGCCTCTGCGCGAGGCGCTGCGCAGGCTCGCCGCCGACGGCCTGGTCGTCCAGCAGTCGGCGCGGGTCACCGTGGTCGCGCCGATCGACGCCTCCGACATCCGCGCGCTCTTCGAGGTGCGCCGGGCGCTGGAGGAGACGGCGGCCCGCATCGCCGCGCGCCGGGGAGACGCCGAGGCGTTCGCCGCGCTGGCGGCGGAGTTCGCCCAGGCCGATGACCTCGGGAGCGCCGACGGACGCCGGGCGTACGAGACGCTGATCGCCCGATTCGACGCCACCCTGGACGATGCGGCCGACAACGACTACCTCACCGCGGCGCTCCGCACCGTGCGCACCCACCTCGTGCGCGTGCGCAGGATGGCCCGCGATCATCCGGCGCGCCTGGCCGCATCGGTCGGGGAGCACCGGCTCATCGCCGAGGCCCTCGCGGTGCGCGATGCGGACCTCGCCGCGCACGCCACCCACGTGCACCTGCACAACGCGCTCACCAGCATCCTCTCCTCGCTCGGCGCCGACGGCATCCCCGCTGACCCCGCGGCCACCGAGCCCGGCGCCGCATCCACCGCATCCAGGCGTCGGCGGGCAGCCGCCGACGCCGTCACGTCCGCATCCGACCGGAAGGGCCGATCATGACCGTCAACCACCACCTGCGGGTGCATCGCAGCGACGAGAACCTCGCGCGCGAGGGGCAGCTCGCCTGGCGCATCGCCGAGATCGCGGCCGACCCGGTCGAGGTCGAGGCCGACGTCGTCGACATGATCATCAACCGGATCATCGACAACGCCTCGGTCGCCGCCGCATCGCTCACCCGCGCGCCCGTGAGCGCCGCCCGTCAGCAGGCCCTCGACCACCCGGTCTCGATCGGCGGGAAGGGCGCGACCGTCTTCGGCTGCACGCTGGAGCGTCGCACCAGCCCCGAGTGGGCGGCGTGGGCGAACGGCGTCGCCGTCCGCGAGCTGGACTACCACGACACCTTCCTCGCGGCCGATTACTCGCACCCCGGCGACAACATCCCGCCGATCCTCGCGGTCGCCCAGCACACCGGCTCCGACGGACGCGCGCTCGTCCGCGGCATCGCGACCGGCTACGAGATCCAGATCGACCTCGTCAAGGCGATCTGCCTGCACGCGCACAAGATCGACCACGTCGCGCACCTCGGCCCGTCGGCAGCCGCAGGCATCGGCACGCTGCTCGGCCTCGACGTCGAGACGATCTATCAGGCGGTCGGCCAGGCGCTGCACACCACGACCGCCACACGCCAGAGCCGCAAGGGCGAGATCTCCACCTGGAAGGCGCACGCCCCCGCCTTCGCCGGGAAGATGGCCGTCGAGGCCGTGGACCGGGCGATGCGCGGCGAGACCTCGCCGAGCCCGATCTACGAGGGCGAGGACGGCGTGATCGCCTGGATGCTCGACGGCCCCGACGCCTCCTACGAGGTGCCGCTGCCCGTGCAGGGCGAGGCCAAGCGGGCGATCCTCGACTCCTACACGAAGGAGCACTCTGCCGAGTACCAGGCGCAGGCGTGGATCGACCTCGCGCGCAAGCTGCACAACGAGCGCCCCGAGCTCGCCGATCCGGCGAAGGTCGAGTCGATCGTGCTGCACACCAGCCACCACACGCACTACGTGATCGGCTCCGGCGCGAACGATCCGCAGAAGTACGACCCCACCGCGTCGCGGGAGACGCTCGATCACTCGATCCCGTACATCTTCGCCGTCGCCCTGCAGGACGGCGCGTGGCACCACGTCGACTCCTACCTGCCCGAGCGCGCGGCCCGGGAGGACACCGTCGCCCTGTGGCAGAGGATCACGACGGCCGAGGACGCCGAGTGGACACGTCGCTATCACTCGATCGACCCGGCCGAGAAGGCCTTCGGCGGGCGGGTGGAGATCCGCTTGACCGACGGGTCCGTGATCGAGGACGAGATCGCCGTCGCCGACGCCCACCCGCTCGGCGCGCGGCCGTTCGCGCGGGCCGACTACATCCGCAAGTTCCGGATCCTCGCCGAGCCCGTGCTGGACGCGGACGAGATCGAGCGGTTCCTGGAGCTCGTCCAGCGCCTGCCCGAGCTCTCCGCCGAGGAGGTCGCCGAGCTCAGCATCGTCGCGAAGCCCGGCGTCCTCGCCGGCGCGCCCGCCCCCAAGGGCCTGTTCTAGCCGGCCCAGGCCGGGACGGACAGTCCGGCCCCGCCCTCCGTGTCCCACTTCTCGGGGCCCGTGTCCCGAATCTGGTCCCAGATTCCCGGATCGGCAACCAGAAGCGGGACACGGGGTCGGGGCCAGCGCAGGACCAAGACCCCCAAACCCGGAGAAGGAGAAGGAAACCGATGCTGTACTCCACCACCCCGGCGGCCGAGAAGCGGCGGCTGTTCCGGGAGCGTCTCGCCTCGGACGAGCTGCTCCGCTTCCCCGGCGCGTTCAACCCGCTCTCGGCGCGGCTCATCGAGCAGAAGGGGTTCGAGGGCGTCTACATCTCGGGCGCCGTCCTCTCCGCCGACCTGGGCCTGCCCGACATCGGCCTCACCACCCTCACCGAGGTCGCCGGTCGTGCGCAGCAGATCGCCCGGATGACCGAGCTGCCCGCGATCGTCGATGCCGACACCGGCTTCGGCGAGCCGATGAACGTGGCCCGCACCATCCAGACCCTGGAGGACGCGGGGCTCGTCGGCACCCACATCGAGGACCAGGTCAACCCCAAGCGCTGCGGGCACCTCGACGGCAAGACGGTCGTCGACGAGGACACCGCGATCAAGCGGATCCGTGCCGCGGCCGACGCCCGCCGCGACCCGAACTTCCTCATCATGGCGCGCACCGACATCCGCGGCGTCGATGGCATGGACGCCGCGGTCGACAGGGCGAAGGCCCTGGTCGACGCCGGTGCGGACGCGATCTTCCCCGAGGCCATGCGCACGCTCGCCGAGTTCGAGCGGATGGCCGAGGAGCTGGACGTGCCGATCCTCGCGAACATGACCGAGTTCGGCAAGAGCGAGCTGTTCTCCGTCGATCAGCTGCGGGACGCGGGGGTGAGCATCGTGATCTGGCCGGTGTCGCTGCTGCGGATCGCGATGGGCGCCGCGGGCCGGGCACTCGATACGCTGAACGAGGACGGGCACCTCACCAGCAGGCTCGGCGAGATGCAGCATCGCGCCGATCTCTACGACCTCATCGACTACGAGGGCTACAACCACTTCGATGCGGGCGTCTTCAACTTCACCATCACGAAGGAGTGACATGAGCGAGCCGGACATCAAGAAGGGCCTTGCAGGGGTGGTCGTCGACACGACCGCCGTCTCGAAGGTCAACCCCGAGACCAACAGCCTCCTCTACCGGGGCTATCCCGTGCAGGAGCTGGCGGCGACCCAGCCGTTCGAGGCGGTCGCGTACCTGCTCTGGCACGGCGAGCTCCCGGACGCCGAGCAGCTGGCGGCGTTCGAGGCGCAGGAGCGGTCGCTGCGCCCGCTGGACCCGCGCACGGTCGCGCTGCTGGACACGATCCCGGTCGATGCCCATCCGATGGACATCGTGCGGACGGTGGTCAGCCAGCTCGGCGCCTTCGACGAGACGCTCCACCGGCCCGGCGGCTGGACCGACCGCGAGCTCGACCTCGGGCGCTCGGCGTACCTCTTCGCGCAGATCCCCACCGTCGTCGCGGCCGTCCAGCGCCGTCGCCGGGGGCAGGAGCCGATCGCGCCGCGCGACGACCTGGACTACTCGACGAACTTCCTGTGGATGACGTTCGGCGAGCTGCCGTCCGCCGCCGCGGTGGACGTCTTCCGCATCTCGATGGTGCTGTACGCCGAGCACTCCTTCAACGCCTCGACCTTCACCGCCCGGGTGATCGCATCGACGACCGCCGACCTCTACTCCGCGGTCGTCGGCGCGATCGGCGCGCTCAAGGGCCCCCTCCACGGTGGTGCGAACGAGGCGGTCATGCACATCTTCGACGACATCGGGGAGGCGTCGAACGTCGTGCCGTGGCTCGACACCGCGCTCGCCGAGCGCCGCAAGATCATGGGCTTCGGTCACCGCGTGTACAAGAACGGCGACTCGCGCGTGCCGACGATGAAGGCCGCGCTCGACGTCCTCATCGCCGACACCGGTCGCACCGATCTCGCGGACCTCTACACGGCGCTCGAGACCGAGTTCGTGGCGCGCAAGGGCATTCACCCGAACCTCGACTACCCGTCGGGGCCCGCCTACCACCTCCTCGGCTTCGACACCGAGATCTTCACCCCGCTGTTCGTGGCCTCGCGGATCACGGGGTGGACGGCGCACGTGATGGAGCAGGCGGCGTCGAACGCCCTCATCCGCCCGCTCTCGGCCTACGACGGCGTCGACGAGCGCCACGTCGGGGACTGAGCCGACCACCGCGGTCACGGGGCCGGAGTGACGGGCCGGCCCGTCACTCCGGCTCGTCGTAGCCCCAGCGGAGGCCGAGGCTCCCCGGGCCGAAACCCCGGCGCACGGCGTGGATCGTGGTGCCGTTCAGCGTCCGCGGGATGACCCGCTCCCCGTCCTCGTCGTCCTCCACCTCCTCCACCCAGTCCGGGAGCGCGTCCGGGGTGAATCGCGCCTCGACGATCAGCTCCCTGCTCTTGCGCAGCACGCCGTGGTTGAGGGAGCGCTCCAGCGGATGCGCCTCCGGGATCCGGTATCCGAACTCGAAGAAGGCGGTCTCCGGTGCGGTGATGGGGACGTCCAGTTCCAGGCGCACGCCGATGATCGTCCGGCTGGGGTGGACGTGCTGCCGTCCGAGCCGGACGCCGCTGACGACGAACGGCTGAGGGGCGCTGCCGATCGCCTCGGGCGAGGAGACGGTGTATGCGACGGGGATCGCCTGGATCGTTCCCGCTGCCGCTTGGAGGAGGACCCGTGTGGTGTAGACCCGGACCCCTCCGTCCGCGCCGACCTCGGCCGTGGTCGTGGAGGAGATCTCGCGAAGCGACGTCTGCGGCGCCGCGTCCAGAGCGGCGAGCGTCTCGCCGACCGCGGCGGTGAGCTCCTCGTCGGAGAACCCCGGACCGGGCGGGCGGAGGTGGCCGGGGCGACGGGTGGGCCCCATCAGATCGGAGAGCTCGCCCGGTTCCAGACGGAGGATGCGTTCGAGCTCGTCGATCGCGACCCGCGACTGGGCGCCCTCCGGACGCCGCGCCCCTGCTCGCCAGTAGCTGAGCGTGGCTATCGATACCGGGCTCCCCGCGTCGCCCAGGCGCCGTCGGATCTCGGTGAGGGATATCTTTCGGTCCTCGATCGCGCGATGCAGCGCCGAGGCGAAGGTGGGGGAGAGCGCCGTCGAGGTGTCATCGGCCGAAGATGAGGACATGCGGTTCCTGCCTGCCTGATGTCGCGCCCGGTGTGGCCCCCCTCGGCGAGCACGCCTCGCCTTTCACAGTGCGACTGGTATGTGAAGCCCGTCGAGCTAACGTTATCGATAGGGCGCGAAATCCGACCTCTTAGGGGATAGTGGTCGGGTTCCGGGTCGTTGATCGTGGCCCGCTGGCGCGCCTGCATTCAGGCAGCCCACCGGTTGCCGGATCCCTTGGTGGTGACGTGGCCGGCCGATCCGGACATGGCCCCTATGTCCCCGTCCCGGTTTCGCGCCGTCGCCCGTCTCCGGCTGTCAGGCCGTCGCAGGCTGCCTGGCTCCGTCCGGCTGCCCGGCTTCGTCCGGACGCGGACGATCGACGTGCGCCGCCGACAAGGAGGCGCGCCCGCCGTGTGGAACGAGATCGGCGAGCTGAACGGGCTCGCCGCGCACAAGAGGCTCGCAGAGGACAAGAGGAAGGAGGGGAAGTGATCCCATCGCAGGGCATCGCTCGTGATGCGTCCCTCTCCGGTGCCGCCGCGGCGACCTGGTTGACCACTCACGGCTGGCGGGCGGAGCGCCCGCAGGGAGGGCGGCTCAAGGTCGTCCCCCGATCGAACGCGGGGGATCCCCTCGCCGTCTCGCGGATCTGGCACTCCCCGGCGCGGATCGTCGCGGTGCCACGGCGGGGCGAGGAGCGGGGGATCATCCGGCTCGTCCTGGTCGCGGAGGGGAGGGCGGAGCTGTCGGTCCCTGGCTGGGCGGTCCCGCTGAGGCCGGGGGAGATCGTGCTGGTCGATCCCGCTGTCGAGACGACGATCGCTGCCACGGTCGGGTTCGGCTTCCTGCAGTTCGCCGTCGCCGGTGACCGGCTCGCGCTGGACCGTCCGCTCCCGCCGCTCCCGGCCCGCGCATCGGATCCCGCATCCGTGCAGGTGCTCGTGGCGGCGGTCAACACGCTGTTCGCGGTCGGTCTCAGAGCCGGGGCGGAGGGGGCTGCCCTCTTCGTCCAGGCTCTGGAGAAGCTCGTCGGCGCGGTCCTCGCCCGCAGCGCGGTCGTCGACTCGCCGTTCCATGCGCCGGCGCTGGACGGGGACGCCCGCCGGGCGTTCGCCGCGATCGCTGCGCAGCACACACGGCCGGACTTCGACACCGCCGCCCTCGCGGCGCTCCTGAGGACCAGCCCGCGCAACCTGACCAGGATCCTCGCCCGCGCCGGGACGACGCCGGCCACGGCGATCCGGCGGGCACGGCTGCGCACGGCCGCGGTCATCGACGCGGGCGACGGCCGTCCCGAACGCGTCGTCGCCGCGCTCTCCGGCTTCCGCGATGCGCGCGCCCTGCGGCGGGCCCGGGGCGCTCTGCTGGTGTGACTTTCCATCGCCATGGCGAGATGCCGGGTCGACCACCCGGCCACCGGACGAGAAAAGTGGGTGCGCACCAGAATGGCGCGCACCCACTTGATCAGATCGGCGGACGAGCCGCCCTGCCGACCATCAGATCGTCCGGGTCACAGATCAATCCGGATGAGCTGCGGGGGCGAGCTGAAGGCCTGGGAGTAGGGCACCCAGGCGCGGGTGCCGTCGGGCGAGATCCCGAGACCGGCCGGGACAGCACCTGTGGCCACCGACCCTCCGAAGCTCGGCATCGTATAGGTGCCGACCAGCGTGTCCGTGGCGATGTCCACGGCAGCGAACGGGATTCCCATGCCCGCAGGCCTTGCAAGCGACGAATGGACGTAGATCGTCCGCCCGTCCGGGGAGACCTCGACATGGGCCAAGTCGCTGTCAGTGAAGGTCCCGACATAGGTCGACATGCTGGTGAGCGTGCGCTCCACACTGCCGGTCGCGGCGTTCACGACCTCGATGGTCACGAGGTTGTCGTCACCGACCAGACGGGGGAAGTAGAGCGTTGAGCCGTCGGGTGATGCCGTTGCGGCGTGCGGTGCCGCCGGGACGCCGATGGTCTGGGTCACGGCGCCTGTCGAGGTGTTGATCACGCGAGCCCCGGTGGACCCGAAGGAGGTGAGCCTGGTGCCGTCGGAGGTGAGCGCGAGTCCCGATCGTGCGTAGCCCCTGCCCGTCTCGATCCGCTGGAGAACATTGCCGGTGTTGGCGTCGAGGACGAGTACGCCGCCGCCGAACCCGCCAGTGAGGCTGGGATCGCCGGCGTAGCTCATGTACACCTTCGTGCCGTCGGGGGAGGCGACGACGTCATAGGGCGTCGCCGAGAGGTTCACCACGGCCCCGGGCCCGCGGAGACTGTCGTACAGATCCCAGGACGTGACGAGTGCGCCGGTGCTGGCATTGATGATGTTCATCTGGAGATTGAAGTCGTCGGTGACGTACACGTTGCCGTTCACAGACTCATCGGCGTCGTAGTTGCCGATGCTCCTGACCGTCGTCCCCGTGCCGCCGCCACAGGTCGGCCGCACGGTCGCGTCGGCCGTGACGGTCGGCGCACCCGTGAGGACCGCGTGGAGGGTCGCGTTGCCCGTGCCGGAGACATGCTTGATCACCACGGTCGCGGTCCCCGATGCAAGGGCCACCGTCGCGGTGGTCGACCCGTCGGCGAACGTGTACCCGGTGCCGGCGAGGCTCACCACCGCGGTGTCACCCGCGCCGGGGTTCGTCAGCGTGAGGATCAGCGAGGTCTGCGCCCCCACCTCGGCACACCCCGACACCGGGCCGAACGTCAGCTCCTTGTCCCCCGATGCGGCGTACGCCGGCACCGCCACGGCCGCCGCGATGATCGGGACGGACCAGGCCGCACCCTTGATGATCGTGCGGCGTTCGACCTCACGGCGCGGCTCGGCACCGATCTCGTAGTCGTCATTCGTCATTCGTTCGTTCCCCCAGAGAAAGTGGAAAGGGCGGCGCGAGCGATGTCCGCGCCGCGTGAGGCGTCCTCACAGCAGCCAACGATCACACCCCGTAGTCGTCGGGGTCACGGCGAGCGGTCCGGATGTCCCGAATCGGCCGGACGGCGGTCCCAAATGTGCTCAGAACGCGTCTCCCACCACTGAATCCGCCACCAGACCCGTCGCCGAATCACCCGCCGAATCCCCCGCTGAATCCCCCATCGGTTCTGCCGCGAGCTGTGCCGCCCGGCGCAGGGCTCGGGCGTCCCGGAACCCCGCCAGGTGCGCGATCGGCTCGCGCGGCCCGTCCTCGTCCTGGAGGAGCCCGGCGGCCGAGGCGAGGCGGGCGTTCCGGATCGCGGCGGCGGGGCCGGTCCCCGTCCGCCCGAGCATCCGGGCGAGGTGGCGGCGGCTCATGCCCATCAGCGTCGCGAGCGCAGACACGTCGAAGTCGGGATCGGTGTGGTGCTCGGCGATGAGGGCGAAGGCCCGCCGGGGCCCCTCTTCGAGGGCGGCGGGGCCTGATGCGGCGTCGAGCGTGCTACTGCGCAGCAGCATCGCGGTGATCAGCTGTTCGAGGGCATGGGCGAACAGCCGCGTCCCCGGCTCTCCGGGAGCGGCGTCCGCGGTGATCATCGCGTTCAGGGTCGAGGCGATCACCTGCGCCGATCCCGGCTCGCTGGCGCGTGCCGGCAGCGAGGGGAGCGGATGGAACGCGGAGATGCGGGCACGGGAGGTCACGACCTGGAAGAAGCCGAGCCCCGCGTGCGGCGAGAGCCGGGCGCCGTCCGCGCCGAGGACCAGCATGTCCCAGGGGGCGACCGGGCCCGCCCATCCGGGCGCGGCGACATCGGCGTCCCCGTCCACGACCAGGATCGCGCGGAGCTCGTCCGGATCCGGGCCCTGCCACTCCGTCGCGGTCAGCACGGCCGGGGTCAGCCAGATCCGCCAGATGGCGAGCGAGTCGTCGACGAAGGAGTCCGCGAAGACCCGGAGCAGGCCCCGCTCCTCGCGGACGTCCCACCCCTGTCGCTGCAGCCAGACCCGGGCGGCATCCCCCGTCAGCGACAGCTCATGGGCCGTGCCATGAGGGCGGCGCGCCGACGGTGAGGGCGATCTCAATGGCGTGCTCAAGGGCGCGCTCAATGCGACGAGGGGTCGTGGTCCTCTGTGCGGCGTCGCGCGCCGTCGGCGGGCGGTCGTACCGCCGCCGTTTCCCCATCGTTGTCGATCGTCACCCGTTCCCCCAAAGAACCGTGGCGGTGCCGCCCGGCCTTCCCAGGGCCGAGCGGATGGGGCCACCCCAACCCGCACCGTTCAGACTCGTCAGCGGAACGGGGCGTGTCGACGCGTCAGGCGGAAATGTCCCACGGTGGCAGGAGAGTCGTCCCAAATGTGCTCGAACGCCGATCGGCCCCACTGCCGTGCGGTAGGCAGTGGGGTCGATCGGGTGGTGCTGGTGTCAGGCGGAGGCGGTGCGGGCGAGCGCCGCGTCCTGCTCCGGAGTGCCGCCGGAGACGCCGAGGGCACCGATCAGGGCACCGTCCGCGTCGAAGAGCGGCACGCCGCCACCCATGAGCAGCAGGCCGCCCGCGTGGATGTGATCGAAGTGCGGGAGCGGCTGCCCGATCGTGACCGGCGCGCTCAGGGCGTCCGACGGCGCCTGGAACATGACCGAGGTGCGGGCCTTCGCGAGCGCGAGCTCGTTCGATGCCAGCCAGGCCCCGTCCATGCGCGAGAAGGCGACGAGGTTCGCGCCCTTGTCGAGGACGGCGAAGACGGCGTTCATGCCGTCCTTCGTGGCGGCCGCCCTCCCCTGCTCGATGATCCGGTGGGCGTGCTCGAGGGTCAGCTCAGGCATTCTGCGTCCACTCCGTCTCCTGCCACTGCTTCGCGGCGTCGATCGTCGCGAGCGGGCGCATCGTGCGGTACAGGTGCTCGTCGGCCGGGATGACCTCGACCATCGCGTCGATCATCTCCTGCGGGTCGGCCTGCGCGCCCAGCCCGCCGGACATGTCGGGCATCGGGACGACGGCATTGGCTGCGTCGTACCACTGGCCGACGCTCTCGGCGCCGGTGTCGTTGAAGCCCGTGCCGAAGACGCCGGGGTTCACGGTGGCGACCTTGACGCCGTAGGGCTCGAGCTCGGCCTTCATGGATCCGGCGATCGCCTCGATCGCATGCTTGGTCGCGCAGTAGGCGCCGACGAAGGGGACCACCAGGATCCCGCCCATCGACGAGGTCCAGACGACCTTCCCGGACTTCCGCGCCACCATCTTCGGCACGATGCCCTGCACGAGGCGCAGGTGGCCGAACACGTTGACCTCGAACGACTCCCGCACGCGCTCCATCGGGATGTCGACGATCGAGCCGCCCTCCATGACGCCGGCGTTGAGGACCAGGACGTCCGGGTCGAAGGTGATCGCGTGCTCGATGTCGATGTCGTCGAGCAGGTTGAGCTTGATGACCTGGAGGGTGACGCCCGCCTCCTCCGCGTCCGCGCGCAGGCTGCGGACCTGCGGCCACGTCTCCGCCGTCGCCACGACCTCGTGCCCCTGGCGCGCGAGCTCGATCGCGGTGCCGCGGCCGAATCCGGAGCTGGCTCCGGTGATCAGGATCTTCTTGGACATGCTTCCCCCTGTGGAATCGTTGTGCCGAACCTCGGCATGTACGAGCCTGCCTTCGCGATCCGGTAATGTCAATAACTAGTTAGTTATGTATTTCATGAGTAGGGTGAGGCCTGTGCCACCGGACGCAACCGAGACGAAGCGGCGCATCCTCGTCGCCGCTCGACGCGAGTTCGCGCAGCACGGGCTCGCTGGCGCCCGCATCGACCGCATCGCCGAGCAGGCGATGGCCAACAAGCGGTCGATCTACGTGCACTTCGGGCCGAAGGAGCACCTCTTCGACCTCGTCGTGATCGACGCCCTCGCCGCCATGTCCCTCGCCGTGCCGTTCACCGCCGACGACCTGCCCGGGTACGCGGGGAGGCTCTTCGACTTCCTGCTCGCGGATCCCGAGACTCTGCGGCTCAGCACCTGGGCGACCCTGGAGCGGCCCCAGGCGACGGAGACGGAAGCGGACGCCTACCGCGTGAAGGTCGATCAGCTGCGTGAGGTGTACGGGGCCGACGCTGTCGACGTCCTGGTCCTGGTGCTGGGCCTGGTGACCGCCTTGCCGGTGGGGTCCCCGGCGCTCCTCTCGCTCGGGGAGCCGCGGACGACGCCGGAGGCGCTCGCCGTGCATCGCGCGCTGCTCGTCGAGGGTGTCGCGTCCCTGATCGCGGGGCTCGGCGGATCCGCATCCGCCTGAGCGGCCCGGCGTGAGGCGCGGGTCGTTCCTGCCGTTCTTGCCGTCCCGCTTCGGTCGTCCCTGTCGTTCCTGCCGTCCCGCTTCGGTCAGCGGGTCAGCCAGCGCCGGAGGGAGCGGGTGACCCAGGGCAGCACCCAGTAGGTCATGATCGGCGTGAGCACCAGGGTCGTCGCGAGCACGCGGAGCCAGATCGGTAGGGCGTCCCATCCGGGCACCGGCGTCATCAGGTACGTGAACAGCACGTTCACCGGGAAGAAGCCGAGCCAGATCGACACGGCCTGCTTCCAGCGCGGCGGGGAGGGGGCGACGGTGATGGTCGTGGTGCCGGTGGAGGTGGGGACCGAGATCGTCCCGGTCGACGGTTCGTCGAACCAGCCCTCGATGCCGGTGCGCCGGTGTGTGCGCTCGCTGAGGACGAATCCCTCGCCCATCGACAGCCACCACGCCCGCTCGCTCGACGCCTCCCAGGCCTCGAGCGCCTCTTCGCTGCGGAAGCGGTAGAGCATGTGCCAGTGGTGCGAGGCGTCGCCGTCGCGCACCCATCCGGATCCCAGGAACCCGGGGTGGCCGCTGGCCAGGTTCACCCCCGTCTGCACCCAGGCGGTGGCCTCCGCGATGCGGTCGGGATCGACCTCGCGGCGGATGGAGACGGTGACGGGCTCGGGGGAGTCGTGGGACATGGGTGGGTCCTCGGTGTCGCGCGGGCGCACCGGATCGCGGCGGCCTCGCGGGTTTCTCATGGGTTCCCTCGCCGGGGTGACCGGCTGCAGGGCGTCTACGAGTGTAGGTGAGCCGGCGGCGTGCTGACATGACGGCCTCGCATCCTCACCGAGGCAGGAGACTCCTGAGAGCTCGCCGAAGCGATGACTCCGATCCGAAGCCGCTCTTCTCCGCGGCCTCAGCCATGCTGAGGCCGTCGCGTTCCAGAATCTCGTGCGCAAAGGCTGTGCGGTGACGTCGTATCTCGTCGGTGACGCTGAAGCCGGCTGTTGCCGCAATTCGTTCGACCGTGCGTCGCGATACCTCGAGCTCGGCAGCGAGGCGCGAGACATCGAAAGAATGCGAGGAGAATCGCTGTTCGATGATCTGCAGTATGTCCGGGGTCGCAACTTGCCGCGGTCGTCCGGCTTCTGAGAGAAATCCGTCGACCAGCCCTTGAGCCACCTGGCGCACAAGTCGACGGACGATGGCGTCCTCCGTCGTGGTGGTTGATTCCTGAGTTGCCAGTATTCCGCTGAGCAGCGCGTATGAGGCGTAGAGGACGGTTGTGCCGACGGATTGACGCGGCGATCGATACATGCTCATCGGGGCTGATTGGACGATTGATCGGTCGAAAGTGAAGAGAAGAATGTCGGTGGCCTTTCCGGCGTGGATATCGATCGTCGATCGATCTGGACCGAATGCGACGAATCCTCCTCCGTCTCCGATTGCCATTGGGGCTGCCGTTGCGAACTCGACGCTTCCGCGATTGACGAAGATGAACGTGTAGGCGCCTCTTTCGCGACTTCCCTCGTTCCTGTAGACAAACTCCGCGCCAGACGTCAGCACGCGCCAGATATCGATTGATTGAAGGCTGGCGATGGTAAATGCGGTGTGGGTTGATATCGACGATGACTCAATCAATATGCGCCTTTCAAGCGTCTCGCGCATTTCCTCCCGCAGAGGTGCCGTGTAGACGATGTGCGCTCTGATTAGCGGGTCGATCATCCAGGCATGCCGACTGTGTACGAGTTCCGGTCCGGGAGAGTCATGCGCGTCTCCTTTGAAGGCATGTCTAGCCGATTCGGCGGTAGCCTCGTGATCTTCCAGGCGGGACGGTAGAGAATGTCCGAAATGTCCCCAGCGATGCGTCTGGGGACGAGCCAGTATCAGCCGCCTTGACGGCAAGGTTGTGCGAGGCGATGGTGGCGGAACTTCCGCACCGACATTGACAAAGAATGGGCTGTCGGTCAACGGGTCGTACCGGTCTCTCGCCGAGACCAGCGCAGAGTGTCGCGGCGCGCCGGAGCAGCCACAGGTGGGCTGGCTCCGGCGCGGCCAGTTAGGCGACGATTCCGGTAAGCGATCCCGCGTACCAGTACTGCCAGTCCGTCGGCGAGAAGCTGGTCCCCGGGTACGGCGAAGCCATCATCAGCGTCACATCAGCTGTGCAGGACGAGGTGCTCACTGTTCCGTCCATGTAGACGGTCGTGAACTGCACGTTGGCGGTGAACGTCGTCCCCGTGATGTGATGCGACAGGCTGGGCCCTGAGGTGAGGTCGGTGGCCGGAGCCGACCAGCCGACATTCCCCGCATAGATGACTGCATAGCCGAGCGCCGAGACATTGGAGACCGGAGTGACGCCGGAGTTCGGCCCGTACACGATGCCGGCGCCTGAGCCGCCGGCTCCGGGGATGTTCACAACACCAGCTGGGTTGTAGACGGGCTGGACGCTGCCACCGTCCGAGGTCGAGACGGTCGTACCCGGAGCCGCCTGGATGTGGGAGTCGTAGTTGACGAGATAGCTGACGTAGCGAACGTCATCCGGAACGACGCAGTTGTACTTCAGCGAATAGTAGGCGACGAGTGCCGTGCCGTAGGTGCGGGGCGTGTCGACGTTATCGATCGGAGCCGTAAGCCACGTGTTCGCTGGCGGACTGCCGATGTTCTGGGCCGTCGGGTCCCAACTGAAACACCCATTGCAATCAGTCGGCGTGACGCTCGCCGATGCCATCGGCACAGCAGCCGCTGCGGCGATAACAGGAAGGGACCACGCCGCGCCCTTGACGATCGTCCTCCGGGGAAGCCCGACGGCGCCGCTCCCCTCGACCACAGGCCCGCCCTCAAATTCCTTACTCATCGATCATCTCCTTCTTGTGTCGTCGATAGCAGCACGGTGACCCGGCGATGCCGTCGGCCCCCAGAGTCGTCCCCGCGATGCATTGCGACGATCGCATCATCGGGGGATCGGGGAAGAGGCCCGAGAGCGGATCGACGCAGATTGATCCGAACCTGCCGCACTTTGCTCGCCAGGCTGCTTTGGGCACCATCGTGGTCGTGTCCAGCTTTGGCCGGCCGGAGACGGGTTCGCTTGGTATGGCCCGATCATCGTGCCGTCGGGCGCCGTCTTCGCATACACGGCGATCGAGATGGTCGGCATCGCGGCGGGTGAAGGGGAGGATCCGAAACGCGAGGTGACGAAGGCCGTGAACGCTCCGCAGTCTCGGCATGGCGAAGCAGGTTCCGGGTTCACGCTCAAGCTGAGCGGGTCCGGCGTCCCTCTAGGTGGGCATCGTGATGTGCGACGCTCACGATCGGCATCGCTCGGCGAGAGTCCCTCGACGCGAACGTCTCGCCCTCCCGCTACCGACCGCATCGGCTTCGCAAGGACCGCTGGCGCCACAATGAAAGAGAGTCCAGCCGATGGCGGGACTCTCTCTCATATGTCTGTGACGATCATCCTGCGTTGACGTTGTTGAAGAGCGCGTATCTATTAGAATACCCGGTGTTGTTTGAAGGATCTATGTCCGTCGCCCCGCTGGTGCCCACAGAGAAGCTCGCCGTCGTTCTGGCGCTCAGCGAGTTCGTCGCGGTGTTTGACGTATCATTCAGTGGCACTTGAAATGTGATACTGAAAGACATTCCTGCCGCGATCGAGACGGGGACCGCATAGGAGTATACCTTCCGGTAGGCAAGGGGGGAGTCGCTTATCTGTTCGCTGCCGGTGCCGATGAAGACCGGTGAGAGGCCAGACGGGTCCGATATGATGGTCGCGTCTCCCCAGATCACGGCGAACGGGAGGCCAAAGGTGATCGTGCCTCCTGGCGGTAATGCGTCCGGGCCATTATTCGTATAAGTCATCGTGAAGGAGAGGACGCGAGGCCCCTGCCAGTACGGATAGCCGTCGTGAGTGCCGTTTCGAGGTTCGTTCGGCAACCTTGCAACGGCTGTCAGATCTACCGACACCGTCGACGCCGCTGAGTGGGGAACGGCAGTCGAGGCGATAATTATGGGTACCGACCAGGCTGTCCCCTTGAGGACGGTTCTACGATTGACGTTCGAGTCTTTCATCATCACTTTCCTTTCGTCCAGACGGCACGCTCGGAATCTTTGCAACACCTTATGGTTCTACGGTGACCAGGGGGTTTCGTCACGATTGTCTAATGTGTCATCTGCCAGCGTTTCGATCGCACGTCTCATGGACGCGACGGACCCGAATCCGCTCAATGCTGCAACATCTGTCAATGACTTATATGATCCTCGTTGTATGGTTTCAATCGCCACTACCGCACGGCAATGGCGGATCGTTTCCGAGATGCTGAATCCACTTTCGGCAGCTATTCTCTGCACAGTCCTTTTGGAAATTCCGAAATGTAGTGCTATTGCCGATGAATTGAAAGCGACCGATGTGCACGAGCGCTCAATCAAGCGTTGTATCTCCAACCCGGAGACAGAGGGTTTTGTCATTGTGGGAAGGGTGCACTCGTCGACCACTGCTTGCGCCACCTGGAGCATCAATCGGCGCATCACCCTTCCTCCACCCGCCGGTCCGATCGGCGTGGGTCTTACGACCTCGCTAAGAAACGCGTATGTTGCTCCGAAGACAGGGGAGTGATCCGGGATCGTGAGGTGGCCTCGAACGGTTCTAAGGTGGTCCGCATCGACGGCGAGAATTGTCAAGTCTGTTGCCCGGTTGGTGATAATGCTCTTCAGCCTGGCTCCTTTCCTGTAGATTGCCAACCCGCCTCTGGCTCCGACGCTCGGGGCTATGGTGGATTCAAACTCCGGCTCGCCCATGTTTACGAAGATCATCACAACCGACGCTATTCCGAGGGTGTCTCTAAACGTCAGCCGTGCTGTCGATGTCTGTAAGCGAAGAACCAGTAGGTCGGGAAACCTGAGAGCATCAATTCTTATTGGCCCACTCGGAAGATCTTTCGACGTGACAAGATGGAGATTCTCGTCGAGCCAGGCGCGCTCGCTTGGTGCGGAAGGGTCGATGCTTCTGTGATACTGACGAATCGCACCCGAGTCGGCCAAGGTTTCGCCCTCCCCCCAAGGACAAAACTAAAATGATTCATGCGCGCTTTCCGAGCGTTGGCACAACCAGATGGGGCCGTTAACGCGGCATCTATGCGGCGACCCAGGTTCCGGAGTAAGAGTTCGGTCCTGCTCCTCCGATGAAGACGGGAGTCCACGTATATGTTGTCGGCCCCAGGGGTGCACAGCCGCCGGTAATGTCGACGACAATCTCCAGTCTGGTGAGATATGACAGGGATCGGTCGATGTTGCTGATCGCACCAGATACCCCATCGGGCCCAAAGGTTGCGGTCACAGAAGGGCCTAGTGTCTGTGTCGTCACTTCTCCGTTCTCCCAGTACTCGGTGATGGAGAGAACGGTCCCTGTAATGTCCGGGCACGCCGTGGAGTCGATAGGGGCGCTAAACCCGAACCCATTCGAGGTGGGGCTGCTGTAACTGATGGTGAAAATGCCGCCACTTGTGGCATTTGCCGTTCCGCTGGCCATTGCGGAAGGCGCTGCAACCGCTGCCGCTATCACGGGAAGCGACCATGCTGCGCCTTTGACGATCGTTCGACGCTTGATCTCATGGTTCGAGTTGGCGTCGATTTCTTGGAAGTCGCGTTGCATAGTTTTTGCTCACTTACATCTCATTTAGCTGATGGATACGTCTTCGACATTCCTGATATTGCTGGTTTCGGACGTCGACGCGTTTGAGTCTCATGCATCGAGTGGATTGCGGCGACCTGAGAGCACGGATGGCGCGATTTGGCGCAGATTTGGCGCGATCTGGCGCGAGATCTCGCGGGCGAGCAACGGCGGGCTCAGGCATTCACGGACCATGTTCTCGGCGAGCGCGGCAGGTTTCGGACCTGTCATCGGGCCAAGCATGCGCCAAGGGCTTCGATGAAGCCGTTGCGCGCCTTCCATCCGGGCCTTAGATAAGGCCCGCTACAGATGCTCCTCCCCGCTTCGCATCAAACATCGCAAGGAGAACCCATATATGACCGACTACCTGCTTATCTACCGTGCCGACCCGGCTGCAATGCCGGACCCGACGCCCGAACAGGCTGCCGAGATGATGTCCGCATGGAACGGTTGGGCTGAGGAGGCGGGGGACGCCATCGTGAATTTCGGCGATCCGACCGCCCCCGTCTCGCCCGGCGCAGATCCCACAGTCGCCGGATACTCGTTGCTCCGCGCGGACTCCTATGAGGAGATCGCTTCGTTGCTCGACGATCATCCGCACGCTGCCATGGGCGGGACGATCGACGTCTACGAGGCTCAGCCCATCCCCGGCGCCTGAAAGCGCTGCTGAAACACGGAGCCCTCGGACTGCACACTGCGGCCCGAGGGCTCCTGGACGCTGCTGCCAGCGTGACGATGCCCGCCACCTCGCGAAGCGAGCGCGGGTGCTCTGCGATCGAGCCGGATGGAGCTCGGCTGTTGCGGCGGGAGGATGATGGAGGGATGAACGCTCGCAGCGAGGCCGTGATCGTCGATGTCGTCCGCACCCCGGTGGGGCGGGGGAAGCCGGGCGGCGCGCTGTCCGGCGTCCATCCCGTCGATCTCGCCGCCGGCGTCCTGCAGTCCGTGCTCGGACGCAGTGCGATCGACTCGGCGCAGGTGGACGATGTGATGCTCGGCTGTGTCAGCCAGATCGGCGAGCAGTCGATGAACATCGCCCGCCAGGCTGTGCTCGCCGCGGGCTTCGACGAACGGGTGCCGGCGACGACCATCGACCGCCAGTGCGGATCGAGTCAGCAGGCGGTCCACTTCGCGACGCAGGCGATCGCGGCCGGCGCTGCGGAGATCGTCGTCGCGGGCGGGGTCGAGTCGATGAGCCGGGTCCCGCTGGGATCCTCGCTCGCCGGCGTCTCGCCGATGTCGCCGCGGATGCGCGAGCGGTATCCGGCCGGGCTCGTCAACCAGGGCGTCTCCGCCGAGCTCATCGCCCAGCGCTGGGGTCTCTCCCGAGACGATCTGGACGCGTATGCGGCCGAGTCCCACCGCCGCGCCGCTGCGGCCTGGACAGAGGGACGCTTCGCCCCGTCCGTGATCGCCGTGCCGGAGGCCCCCGAGGCCCGGGCCGACGAGACGGTGCGCCCCGGGACGACCGCCGAGGGACTCGCGGGCCTTGCCGCCGCCTTCCGCACGGACGAGCTCGCCGCCCGCTTCCCCGAGCTGGACTGGCGGATCACCGCGGGCAACTCCTCGCCGCTCACCGACGGCGCCTCCGCGGCGCTGGTCATGAGCGCCGCACGGGCGGAGAGCCTCGGCCTGCGTCCGCGGGCGCGGATCGTGGCGACGGCGGTGGTCGGCGACGATCCGCTGCTCATGCTCACCGGGCCCATCCCGGCGACGCGCCGCGTGCTGGAGCGCGCGGGCCTCGGGATCGACGACATCGACACGTACGAGGTCAACGAGGCCTTCGCCTCGGTCCCCCTCGCCTGGGCCGCGGAGGTCGGGGCGGATCCCGCCCGCCTCAACCCCTGGGGCGGCGCGATCGCGCTGGGGCACGCGCTCGGCTCCTCCGGGACGCGACTGCTCGGCACCCTGCTCGACCACCTGGAGGCGACCGGCGGCCGCTACGGGCTGCAGACGATGTGCGAGGGCGGCGGCATGGCCAACGCCCTCATCATCGAGCGTCTCTGAGGCGTCCTGCCCGCCTCGTTCCTCTGCCCGTCCCGCCCCTTCTCCTGCCCTCCCTCCCGCCGGTACGCCTGCACACCTGCACGACCGTGGCCCGTCTGCACGACGGGGTTGGGGGTTTGGTCGTGCATCCGTGTCCGGGTCGTGCAGGTGTGACTGATGTTCGGCGGTCCGGATCGGGCAAGGGAGGCGGCGGCGGCCCCGGCGGACGGGAGCAACTACCGACGACCGAGGAAAGGTCGAGGAAAGGGGAGACCCCCGCCGACCCGATTCGGCGGGGGTCTCGCGGTCCATGACCGCGGCGGGCGCCCGAGGAGGGGCGGAACCCGCAGGCGCGAAGGGAGCACCACCCATCCGGTCAGAGTCCATGTTCGCGCAGTCACCGTTCTACGCGGCGGACATGGACGAGAGGTGAACGCGACGGGAAGGGTCTCGCCGCAAATACAAGGACACCCTAGTAAATTCCTGGATCCCCACGTATCATCGACATGATGCCAATGACGGCACGAGAGGACCGAGCACAATGATCCGTGACATCCCCCACTTCGTAGGCGGATCGCGCCAGGACGGCGCTTCCGGACGTTTCAGCGACGTCTTCGACCCGAGCACCGGGACCGTGCAGGCGCGGGTGGCGCTCGCCGATGCGTCCGAGGTCCGCGCCGCGATCGCGAACGCCGAGGCCGCCCAGCCCGGCTGGGCCGCGACCAACCCGCAGAAGCGCGCCCGCGTGTTCATGCGCTTCCTCGAGCTCCTCCGCGACGAGCTGGACCCGCTCGCCGAGCTGCTCTCGCGCGAGCACGGCAAGACGGTCGACGACGCGAAGGGCGACATCCAGCGCGGCGTCGAGGTGATCGAGTTCTGCGTCGGCGCCCCGCACCTGCTCAAGGGCGAGTTCTCGACCGGCGTCGGCACCGGAATCGACGTCTACTCGATGCGCCAGCCGCTCGGCGTCGTCGCCGGCATCACCCCCTTCAACTTCCCCGCGATGATCCCGCTGTGGCAGATGGGGCCGGCGATCGCCGCAGGCAACGCGTTCATCCTGAAGCCCAGCGAGCGCGATCCGTCGGTCCCGGTGCGGATCGCCGAGCTGTTCCTCGAGGCAGGACTGCCCGCGGGCATCCTCAACGTCGTGCACGGCGACAAGGAGGCGGTCGACGTCCTGCTGACCGATGAGCGCGTGCGCGCGATCGGCTTCGTCGGATCCACCCCGATCGCCGAGTACATCTACACGACCGCCTCGGCGCACGGGAAGCGCGCTCAGTGCTTCGGCGGCGCCAAGAACCACCTCGTCGTCATGCCGGACGCCGACCTCGACCAGGCCGCCGACGCGCTGATCGGCGCGGGCTACGGCTCGGCCGGCGAGCGCTGCATGGCGATCTCCGTCGCCGTTCCCGTGGGGCGCGAGACGGCCGACGCGCTCGCCGCGAAGCTCGTCGAGCGGATCGCGAAGCTCCGGGTCGGTCCATCGCTCGCCGAGGGCATGGACTACGGCCCGCTCGTCAACCGCGCCGCCGTGGAGCGGGTCGAGGGGTACATCCAGCAGGGCGTTGACGCGGGGGCGACCCTCCTCGCCGACGGGCGGGGCTTCACCGTCCCCGGCCACGAGGACGGCTTCTACCTCGGCCCGACGCTGTTCGACGACGTCACGACCGACATGTCCGTCTACCGCGAGGAGATCTTCGGGCCCGTGCTCGTGATCGCCAGGGCGGAGGACTACGAGGAGGCGCTGCGCATGGCGTCCGACCACGAGTACGGCAACGGCGTGGGCATCTTCACCCGCGACGGGGACGCCGCCCGCGACTTCGTCGCCCGGGTCGAGGTCGGCATGGTCGGCGTCAACGTCCCGATCCCGGTGCCGATCGCGTACTACACCTTCGGCGGCTGGAAGCGGTCTGGCTTCGGCGACCTCAACCAGCACGGAGCCGACGCGTTCCGCTTCTACACGAAGACCAAGACGGTGACGAGCCGCTGGCCCAGCGGGATCCGCGACGGCGCCAGCTTCGTCATCCCCACCATGCACTGAGCCCACGAGGCCCGTCCAGGAGAGAGCCCATGACCATCGTCACCACCACCACGGCCGAGGAGCGCGCGGCCATCATCGGCGCCGTCCGCGAGTTCGCCGAGGCCGAGCTCGCGCCGTTCGCCATCGAGCGCGACGAGAAGCACGAGTTCCCCCGCGAGGCGCTGGGGCATGCCGGCGAGCTGGGCCTCGGCGGAATCTACGTGCGCGAGGAGTCCGGCGGGACGGGCCTTGCCCGCATCGACACCGTCGCGATCTTCGAGGAGCTCGCGAAGGGGGACCCGACGGTCGCCGCCTACATCTCGATCCACAACATGGTCGCCTGGATGATCGACGCCTACGGCACCGACGCCCAGCGCGCCGAGTGGCTGCCCGGGCTGACCGTGATGGCGGACTTCGGCGGCTACTGCCTCACCGAGCCCGGCGCGGGCTCGGATGCGGCGGCGATCACGACGAGCGCGATCCGCGACGGCGACGACTACGTGCTCACCGGGGTCAAGCAGTTCATCTCCGGCGCCGGCGAGGCGGCGGTCTACGTCGTGATGGCCCGCACGGGCGAGCCCGGTGCGCGCGGGATCACGGCGTTCCTGGTCCCGGGCGACACCCCGGGGGTGAGCTTCGGCGCGAACGAGAAGAAGATGGGCTGGCACGCGCAGCCCACGCGCCAGGTGATCTTCGACGAGGCCCGCGTCCCCGCGACCAGCATCCTGGGCGAGGAGGGGCAGGGCTTCCGGATCGCGATGTCCGCGCTCAACGGCGGCCGGCTCAACATCGCCGCCTGCTCGATCGGCGGCGCGCAGTGGGCGCTGGACCGCGCGGTGACCTATGTGCACGAGCGGTTCACGTTCGGGGAGGCGCTCGCCGAGAAGCAGGCGATCGTGTTCGCGCTCGCGGACATGCGCACCGAGCTGCACGCCGCGCGCCTCATGGTTCAGGACGGCGCGACGGCCGTCGACGAGCACGCGGATGACGCGGCGGAGCGCTGCGCGATGGCGAAGCGGTTCGCGACGGATGCCGGGTTCGACGTCGCCAACAGGGCCCTTCAACTGCACGGCGGCTACGGCTACCTTCAGGACTACGGGATCGAGAAGGTCGTGCGCGATCTGCGCGTGCACCAGATCCTGGAGGGCACCAACGAGATCATGCGCCTGATCGTCGGGCGCGAAGTCCTCAAAGCGGACTGAAGGACCAGTCCGGAAGGAGCGTCACGATGAGGATCGCATTCCTGGGGCTGGGCCACATGGGCCTGCCCATGGCACAGAACCTGACGAGGGCCGGCCACGAGGTGATCGGCTTCGACGTCGTCCCGGCGGCGGTGGAGGCGGCGAGGGCGGCCGGGATCGAGGTCGCCCCCTCCGGGGTCGCCGCCGCGGCCGACGCCGACGTGGTGCTGACGATGTTCCCGAGCGGCAGGCACGTCATCGACGCGTATCGCGACGGACTGCTCGCCGCGGCACGCTCCGACACCCTGTTCATCGACTCGTCCACGATCGCGGTGGATGAGGCGCGCACCGCGCATGGGCTCGCGCTCGCGGCCGGCCACCGCAACATCGACGCCCCCGTCTCCGGCGGGGTCGTCGGCGCCGAGAACGGCACGCTCGCGTTCATGGTCGGCGGATCGGATGCGGACTTCGCGACGGCGCTGCCGATCCTGGAGACGATGGGCAAGCGGATCGTGCACTGCGGCGGGCCGGGGCTCGGCCAGGCCGCGAAGGTGTGCAACAACATGATCCTCGCGATCTCGCAGATCGCGGTCGCCGAGGCCTTCGTGCTGGGCGAGCGGCTGGGGCTGGAGCATCAGGCCCTCTACGACGTCGCCTCCAACGCCTCGGGGCAGTGCTGGGCGCTCACCACCAACTGCCCGGTTCCGGGGCCCGTGCCGACGAGTCCCGCCAATCGGGACTACCGGCCGGGGTTCGCCGGGGCGCTGATGGCCAAGGACCTGGGCCTTGCGCTCCAGGCGATCGACGGCACGGGGACGGACGCCCGGATGGGGCGGCTCGCGCAGGAGATCTACGCCGCGTTCGCGGCGGGCGACGGTGCGGGCCGGGACTTCTCCGGCATCATCACCGACATCCGCGACGCCGGCTGAGGAGGGCGGGCCCTTACGGGTTGTCGGCTCGCAGGCCGGCGGCCCCGCCGGAGCCGGCGCCTCGCGGGGAACATCCGCCCAGGGCCTCGGGTGATACTGGATGTGCCGCGACGGCGCGGCCGGAGGGAGATGCCATGACCGAGTACGCAACGATCATCGTCGAACAGCGGGGACGCGTCGGCTGGATCACCCTCAACCGGCCGGAGGCGCTGAACGCCCTCAACAGCCGGCTCGCCGAGGAGGTCACCGCGGCCGCGAGCGCGTTCGACGCGGATGCGGGCGTCGGGGTGATCGTCGTGACCGGATCCGAGCGGGCTTTCGCCGCCGGGGCCGACATCAAGGAGATGGAGGAGAAGTCCTCCGCCGAGATCCTCGGCACGGACCACTTCGGTGCCTGGACCGCCTTCGCGGCGGTGCGCACCCCGGTGATCGCCGCTGTCGCCGGCTACGCGCTGGGCGGCGGGTGCGAGCTCGCGATGATGTGCGACATCATCCTCGCCGCGGACACGGCGAAGTTCGGCCAGCCCGAGATCAACCTCGGCGTGATCCCCGGGATGGGGGGCTCGCAGCGCCTGATCCGCGCGGTCGGCTACTACAAGGCGGCCGAGCTCGTCCTCTCCGGGCGTGTGATCGGCGCGGAGGAGGCCGAGCGGATCGGACTGGTGTCGCGGATCGTGCCCGCAGCCGACCTCCTCGCGGAGGCGGAGAAGCTCGCGGAGACCATCGCGAGCAAGTCCCTGCCCTCGGTGTACGCCGCCAAGGCGGCCCTGGACACCGCGATGGAGACGCCCCTCGCCGAGGGGCTCGCCTTCGAGAAGCAGGCGTTCGCCGCGCTCTTCGACACCGCGGATCAGAAGGAGGGAATGGCCGCCTTCCGGGAGAAGCGCCCTCCGGAGTTCCAGCACCGATGAGCACCTCGCTTCCCGATGACGACGATCTGACGCTCTCCGAGGACGACCGCCGTGCGCTCGTCGCGTGGACCGTGGCCTGCGCCGAGCGCCTCCTGCCGCTGTTCATCGAGGAGCGTCCGGAGGACACCCGTCCGCAGGAGGCGCTCGACGCGGCCTGGGCGTTCACGCGGGGCGAGCTCGGGATCGGCGCCGTGCGCGAGCGCGCTTTCGCCTGCCATGCCGCGGCTCGTGAGGCGCAGGACCCCGCGGCGATCGCGGCCGCCCGGGTGTGCGGGCAGGCGGTCGCCGTCGCGCACATGGCCGGCCACAGTCGCCAGGTGCCGCGGTACACGGCCAAGGCCTTCCCCGGGGACCGCCCGCGCCGTGACGAGGAGCTCGCCTGGCAGCGGATGAACATCCCCGCCCGCTTCGACCGCTACGTCTACGACGGCGACTGACCCCGCCCGGGTCGGTCGGGTTCGGTCAGGTCCGGATCGCGGTTGCGCTGCCGTTTCCTGCGGTTGCGCTGCTGTTTCCTGTCGCGCTGCTGTTTCCTGCGGTTGCGCTGCTGATCCCTGCTTGCGCGCCGTAAATCTGTGTAGCGGGTGCAGGATTGTGCAGCGCGAGCGGGTGTTGCGACCGCGCGGTGACCGGCCGGGCTCGGTCAGGTTCGGATTGCGCTTGCGCTGCTGTTTCCTGCCGCGGATGGGGTCCGCTGCGAAATCCTGCTCGCGCGCCCCAGATCTGCGCTGCTGTTTCCTGTTGCGCTGTTGTTTCCTGCGGTTGCGCTGCTGATTCCTGCTTGCGCGCCGTAAATCTGTGTAGCGGGTGCAGGATTGTGCAGCGCGAGCCGACGGGGTAGGACGGGCAGGGCCCCGGCGGTCAGGGGCGGAGCTCGACGAGGGCCGCGGCGAGGCGCCGGTCGCGGGTCGCCTCCTGCTTGGCCTCGGCGATCGAGCGGGCCAGCTCCTTGCGGCGGGTGTAGGACAGGGCGTCGAACGCGCCGCGCAGCGCCGGATCGGCGTCGAGCGCCTCGGCGAGCGGGGCGGGCAGGTCGACCGTGCGCTCGGCGGAGTCCAGGGAGATCACGGCATCGACCTCGTCGCCCAGCTCCACGCCGAGCTCGGTACGGACGGCTTTGCTGAACCCGATGCAGTTCCGTCCTCCCATCCGGGCGACGCGCAGGCGGGCGGACCTCTCGCCGATCCGCACCACGACCGGGGGATTCTTGACGCTTCCGAGAGCGGCGACCTGGTCATCGCTCAGGACGATCGCCCCCGCCGGTCCCATCGGCTCCAGGACGGTGCGCACGTGCAGTTCGGTCATGACCGCCAGCATACGATCAGCCGCCGCGGACCGCCCTGGTCTCCAGCTCGTCGTTGCGGGCCTCGATGAGGCGGACGAGGTGCCGCTGCATCACGAGGGCATCGACGATCCCGCCGAGGGGGCCGAACGGGGAGCGGAAGACGATCTGGTCCCGCATCAGGGTCCCGCCGGAGCAGGGGGAGAACGTGTGGCGATGCCGGAACTCCGCGAAGGGTCCGGCGACCTGCCGGTCCGAGAAGCCGACCGGCGGATCGACGTCGTGCACGAGGGAGGTCATCCGGAATCGGATGCCGAAGTGCCGTGCGCTCCAGGTGATGGCGTCGCCCTCGCCGAGCGCCCCGGAGACGGGGCCCGCGACGACGCGCTCGCGATGGCGGGACATCGAGTCAACGTGCAGCCCGACGTCGAGGGACAGCGCGAACACCCGCTCCGCCGGAGCCGCGATCACGCGCTCGAGGACGAAGGCCGGCATGGCTCAGAGCGGATCGGGCTGCGGCCGCGGATCGGCGAAGTCGCCGGCGTCCTTGCGCATCCGGGCGACGATCGCGACGAGGTCCGCCGCGTCCTGCGCGGACAGGCCGGGGGCGGAGAACACCTCGGCGTTCAGCGCCGCGGTCGCCTGCTCGGCCCGCGCGCGGCCGTCGGGGGTGAGGGAGAGCATCGCCGCGCGGCCGTCGTGCGGGTGGGGCTCGCGGACCACGAGCCCATCGCGGACGAGCCGCTCCGCGGTGCTGGAGACGCTCGTGGCATGCACCTGGAGGCGGGCGACCACGCTGGACAGCGGCAGGCGTCCCTCCCGGCTGAAGGCGAGGAGGCGCAGCACCTCGTATCGGGCGAACGACAGCCCGAACGGCCGGAGAGCGGCCTCGACCCGCCCCAGCAGGAGCTGCTGGGCGCGCATCACCGACACGACGACGGACATGCCGTCCGCGGCATCCTTCCATCCGTGCGCCACCCATTGCCGCTTCGCCTCGGCGAGCGGATCAACGGGAAGGGGGTGGGATCGGGCCACACGTCCACGCTAGCGAGGGGGATCGGCGCACGGCGCCAGGGGCGCGCCGTGGCAGACTGGAAGCGGAGGCTATCGATGAAGATCTTCGTGCTGGTGAAAGAAGTTCCCGACACCTACGGCGACCGCAAGCTCGACCTCGAGACGGGGCTCGCCGACCGCGGTGCGGGCGATGTCGTCCTCGACGAGATCACCGAGCGCGCGCTGGAGGCGGCGCTGACCTATGCGGACGCGAATCCGGGCACCGAGGTCGTCGCGCTCTCGATGGCCCCGGAGTCGGCGACGGCCTCCATCCGGCGGGCCCTCGCGATGGGCGCGGCGTCGGCTGTCCACATCGTCGACGAGGGGCTCCGCGGCGCGGACCTCGGCACGACCGCCGCGGTCCTGGCCGCCGCCGTCCGCCGTGGAGCGCCCGATCTCGTCCTCACGGGCAACCTCTCCACCGACGGGGCGGGGGGAGTGCTCCCCGCCATGCTCGCCGAGCATCTCGGCTTCGCGCAGCTGACGGCTCTCAGCGCCGTGCAGATCGCCGACGGCTCGGTCTCTGGGACGCGCGCCACCGACTTCGGCGCCCAGGAGGTGTCCGCGACGCTCCCCGCCGTCGTCTCGATCACCGAGGCGCTGCCGGACGCCCGGTTCCCCAACTTCAAGGGCATCATGGCGGCCAAGAAGAAGCCGCTGGAGGTGCTGTCCCTCGCCGACCTCGGCGTCGACATCGCCCCGGAGGCGGCGCCGCAGGCGATCATGACGAGCGTGGCCGAGAAGCCGCCGCGGGCGGCGGGCGTGAAGATCACGGACGAGGGGGACGCCGCAGCCCAGCTGGTGGACTTCCTGGTGCAGAACAGGCTGGTGTGAGATGACCGACAACGCGATCCTCGTCCTCGTCGACGTGACCCCTTCGGGCGACGCGGCGCCCAGCACGGCGGGCCTGCTCGGCGCCGCAGCCCTGCTCGGCACCCCTGTGGCCCTGGTCACCGCGCCGGCCGGCACCGCGCAGTCGGCCGTCGCCGCTGCGGCCGCCGCCGGCGCGACCCTGGTGCTCACGGCCGACATCGACGCCGCCGCCCTGACCGTCCCGATCGTCGACGCCCTCCAGGCCGCCTACGCGAAGGTGCGCCCGGATGCGGTCCTCCTCTCGAACTCGATCGCCGGACGCGACGTCGCAGGTCGTCTCGCCGTCCGCGAGCGGCTCGCGCTGTCCGTCGACGCGGTCGGCGTCTCCCGTGACGACGAGGGCGTCGTGGCGCATCACTCCGTCTACGGCGGGGCCTACCTCACCGACTCAGCGCCGACCTACGGCGCCCCGGTCATCACCATCCGGCAGGGCGCGGTGGACGCGCGCGCCGACGCACAGGAGCCGCGGACCGAGGCTCTCGACGTCGTCGCCTCCGGTGCCGCCGCGGCGACGGGCGGCGCGATCGAGGCGATCGAGGCGACCTCGTCCCGACCGGAGCTGCGCGGTGCGCGGGCCGTCGTGTCGGGCGGCCGCGGCCTCGGGTCCAAGGAGGGCTTCGCCCTGGCCGAGGACCTCGCGGACGAGCTGGGTGCGGCGATCGGCGCCTCGCGCGCGGCCGTGGACGCCGGCTACATCCCCTACGCCCATCAGGTCGGGCAGACGGGCGTCTCGGTCTCCCCTCAGCTGTATGTCGCCCTCGGCATATCCGGTGCGATCCAGCACCGCGCGGGCATGCAGACCTCCAAGACGATCGTCGCGATCAACAAGGACGGCGATGCGCCGATCTTCGACGTAGCCGACTTCGGCATCGTCGGAGACCTGTTCACCGTGGTGCCCCAGGTGATCGAGGCGCTCCGGGCGCGGAAGAAGTAACGGCTCATCATGGCGGAGCGGATGCTGCGGCGGGGACTTCCCCGCGTCGTGGGCGGCGAGCCCTGGCCTCCGGCGGGCAGCGCGGTAGACGTCGACGGGCCGGCCCCGATCGGCCAGGGCATCGGCGATCCGGCCGGTGCGGGTACTGCCGCTTCTGCGGCTGATTCCGTGGATGCCGCCTCGGTCGCCGTGCCGAGCGCGTCGCTGGATGCCGTTCCGGTGGCCGCCGCGCCGAGCCCCGGGGCCTCTCCGACGTCCGGAGCCTCTGGGACGTCCGGAGCCTCTGGGACCCCTGGGACGTCCCTCGTCGGATCTGCGATGCGACGGGGGCTGCCCCGCGTCGCCGGCGGCGAGCCCTGGCCACCCACCGGCGCTGCCTCTGCGGGCACCGCCCCCGCGGGCGCTGCCTCTGCTCGCGCCACCTCCGTTGCTGACGCTCTGCCTGCGCCGGCTTCCCCGCCCCAGGGCGCATCGTCTTCGTCCTCCTCCTCGCCTGCCGCCGCCGCGCCCGTGCCCGCTTCGCTCGCGGTGGCGTCCCCGTCCACTACCGGGCCGACCGTGCGCCGCGGGCTGCCCCGCGTCGCCGGTGGCGAGCCGTGGCCGCCCGCAGGCACCGTCGCCACCGTAGAGGCCGCTGTTCCCGCCGAAACGTCTGCGCTCGCGGGCATCGTCGTGCCCGCGGAGACCGCCGTGCAGGTGTCCGCTCCGGCATCGGCCCCCGTGCAGGCGGTCCGCCCAGGGGCGGACCTGTCCACGCCCCTTCCGTTCACACGCACGGTCTGGCCGGGGACCGCGCCTCGCCGGCTCACCGCCTCCGCCGAGGGTCGCGGCGCCGATTCCTCGACCGGACGCCCTCGTCCGACCTGGACGCAGGCGCTCGCCGGTCTCTTCGCCGCGGCCGGGCTCGGGATCCTCGCGGGAGCCGCGATCGCGTTCGTGCGGGCCTTCCTCACCCTTCCCTTCATGCAGGACTTCCTCGCGGCGTTCCCCGGCGAGTACCACTCCCCGTTCGATCCGACGCCCGGCTTCCCCGCCTGGATCGGATGGCAGCACTTCTTCAACGTCTTCCTGATGATCCTGATCATCCGATCGGGGCTCCGGGTGCGCAGTGAGAAGCGGCCCACCGTGTTCTGGTCCCCCCGAGGGAACGCGAAGGGGAAGATCAGCCTCACGCTGTGGTTCCACCAGGCGCTGGACATCCTCTGGCTCGTCAACGGCGTCGTCTTCATCGTGCTGCTGTTCGCGAGCGGGCACTGGGCGAGGATCGTGCCGACCAGCTGGGAGGTCTTCCCGAACGCGCTGTCGGCGGGTCTCCAGTACGTCTCCTTCGACTGGCCGACCGAGAACGGCTGGGTCAACTACAACAGCCTGCAGCAGCTGGCCTACTTCACCACCGTGTTCCTCGCCGCCCCGCTCGCCGCGGTCACCGGGTTCCGGATGTCGGGCATGTGGCCGAAGAAGGCCGAGCGCCTGTCGAAGCTCTATCCGGTCGAGTGGGCGCGCGCCGTGCACTTCCCCGTGATGCTCTACTTCGTCGCGTTCATCGTCGTGCACGTGGCCCTCGTGGTGCTCACGGGCTTCCTGCGCAACCTCAACCACATGTACGCCTCGCAGGACGCCGTCACCTGGACCGGGTTCTGGGTGTTCGTCGCCTCGCTCGTCGTGATCGTCGGAGCCTGGATCGCGGCGCGCCCGCTCGTCCTGGCGCCGATCGCCAAGGTCTTCGGCAACGTCAGCGGCCGCTGACCGCCATCTCTCGCCGGGTCCGTCCTGGTCCGTGCCTCACGGCCCCGTCGTCAACCGGGTCCGTCAGCCGGGTCCGTGCTCCTCAGCCCTGTCTCTCAGCCCTGCCTGTCAGCCCGGTCCGTGTCCCAAAAATGGTCGCAAAAACGGGCCTGGACAACCGAATTCGGGACACGGTCCGCGAGAAGTGGGACACGGGCACCGGGAAGAGCGGCACCCGGAAAGAACGGTGCCGGACGAGCGGTGCCGGAGGGGTCAGCGGACGAAGCGGACCTCGGTGAGCGTCTCGCCGAGGAAGGGCTCGGTGTGGGTGGCGCCGTCGAGCCGGAATCCGTTGCGCTCGTAGAAGCGGTGGGCGCGGGGGTTGTCCTCGGCGACCCAGAGGTACAGGGGCTGATCCTTCGCGACCGCCGCATCGAACAGGCGCTGCCCGATCCCGGTGCCCTGCCATGCGCCCAGCAGGTAGATGAAGTACAGCTCGCGGTCGCTCGGGGCGTCCTTGTCGCGGGCGGGCCCGGAACCGACGAATCCGACGATCTCGCCGTCGACGAGGGCGGCGCTCATGAGGAACTCAGGACCCTGGGCTGCCCAGTGCGTCCAGAGCTCGGCCAGGCGGCGGGGGGAGATCTTCTCCAGGGCCGCCTTGCTGATCAGGTGGTCGTAGGTCTCGTGCCAGCAGCTGGCGTGCACGCGACCGAGGGCTTCGGCGTCCACATCGCGGACGGGCCGGACGATGATCTCAGGCTGGGCTTCGGCGCTCATGCGGCGACTCTACGCGGGCCGCTCGCGGAGACGAAATTGAGCGGATGCTCAGTCTGTCGTCCAGTGAAACCGTACGGAATGCGACCTCGCTGTTTAGAGGTGAAGCACAACGGATCTGCAGATCCTTACTTCGGTCACTACCATCGCCCTGTGAATGTGATCTGGCGCACCCTTCTTGTGATCCTCGCCGCGCGTCGTCGCGTCCGTCGCGGGGAGGCCCTCGATCCCACCGCCGTCGGTCGGATCCGCCTCACCACGCTGCCGACCGATCTCGACATCCTGCGCCACATGAACAACGGCCGCTACCTGTCGCTCTTCGACCTCGGACGATGGGACCTGCTGATCCGCACGGGCCTCTTCGACGCGATGAAGGATCGGGGTTGGTACGCGGTCGTCTCCAGCGAGACGGTCACCTTCCGCAAGTCGCTGGAGCCGTGGCAGCGGTTCGACGTCGAGTCGCGCTTCACCGGCCATGACGACAAGGCGCTGTTCCTGGAGCACCGTGCCGTGGTGGACGGCGAGGTGTACGCCCGCGTGATCGTGCGGGCGAGGATGCTGCGCCGCTCGGGCGGCACGGTCTCGCACGAGGAGCTCTTCGCGACGCTCGGCCGTCCCGAGGGCGTCCCCGGTGTGGCGGACTGGATCCACGACTGGGCCACCGCCTCCGCGCTCCCGCCGACCAAGGCCGCAGCGCCCAGCGTCTGGACCGACTGACGGTCAGGAGCGCCCTGGTCCCTGCGTCCGGGGCGCGGCGGCACGGTAGCGTGTGCATCGTGCTGACCGTCCTCGCCTCGACCGGCCGCGTGCTGCGCATGCACTGGCCCGCCCTGGTCGCGTGGTTCCTCGGCGGGATCCTCGCGCGCTACGCGGGGATCCAGCTCGCCGGACTCGTCGGCGCGCACTGGTCGATCGGAGGGCTGCTCCTGCTCCCTCTGGGCGTCGTCGCGCGGCTCGTCAGCTTCGTCGGCATGTTCCTCGTCGTGCGCGATGGACTGCGCGAGCTCTCGCTCATCGCGCCGGCCCCGGAGGACGCGAGGGAACGGCGCGCCGCCTTCCTCCAGGCGCTTCTCTCCGGGATCCTGCCGTTCTTCGCGGTCTATGCCGCATGGGGAATGCTCCGCAGCGACTACGAGGACTACCTGATGCGTGCGCTCCAGGTGCAGCACGGAATCGTCTGGGGTGCGCTGGCGGCGGGGGAGGAGGTCCACGTCGACGATGCCGGCGGCCCGGGGCTCGGGGTCTGGACCTTCGTCGTGATCGTTGTCGCCTTCGGCCTGCGCTGGGCCTGGAAGCGCTGGCAGAAGCGGCTGCCCCGTGCGTCCGCGCTCGTCGCCGTCTACCTCGAGGCGGTGTGGGTGTTCTTCTTCGTCTGGACCCTGCGCGATCTGATCGGGATCCTCTCGGAGTGGGTCTCGCATCGTGCGGCGATCGTGTGGGTCGAGGACTTCCGGGCCTGGATCGGGGAGCGCCTGGCCGTCCTCGGGTGGATCTGGGACGGGATCGGCTGGGCGCTCGGCGAGGCGGGCGGGATCCTGCTTCAGCCCCTCGCCTGGCTGACCGTCGCGGGCGTGGTCTACGGGCAGGCCATCGCGGCCGAGCGCCCGACGCTGGATCTCGGCCGTGGACGGCGCTACATCGATCTGGCGCGGAAGAGGTACTCCGCGGCGCCGGGATGGGCGCGCAAGCGGCTCGGCGATCTGCGGGACGAGGTGCTCTCCCGCTTCCGCCCGATCGGCCGGTCGATCCTGCTGATGTGGCGCGCAGGTCCCGTCGTCATCGCGACCTATGTCCTCCTCTACACGGTGGCCCTCGCTCTGAGCGCTCTGGTGCGGATCGCCCTCATCCGTCTGGTCGGGCCGCACGACATCGCCACGTTCTGGGCGATCGCCGACGCGGTGCTGTTCCTGGCGATCCCGCTCATCGTCGAGCCCATCCGCGTGAGCGTGGTCGCTGCCGGATACGACGCCACGCTGGGCGCCCTCCGGCGATCGGCTTCGTCGGGTCAGGGGTCGATCGAGAACCGGGCGAAGGACGGATCGGCCGAGGGCACGGGGACCTCGACCCAGAACGGGCCCTCCGCGTCCGCCGGAACGACGTAGGGGATGACCAGCTGGAAGGGGTCGCCCTCCTGCAGGGTGCAGTCGTAGGGCTCCTCGGCCAGGTAGGGCAGTCCGAGCTCGGCGCGGACCTGGAGCCATTCGCGCCCGCTGCGCTGCTCGACGAGCCGGGGCGCCATGCAGTATGCCGGTTCCCCCTCGGCTCGCGGGTGTTGCGGCTCGACCGGGATGGTGACGCCGATCAGCACTGTGCCTTCGGGAAGGTCCAGACCCTGCGTGTCCGTGACCACCACACCCTTGGCGGGTCCCCAGATCGCCCCGCCGATGTCGATGGTCCCGTCGCCGGACGGATCCGCGTCCACCGGGACCGAGGCGGGCCCGGAGAAGACGTTCTCGTACCATTCGTATCCGCCGACCGCGGCGATCGTCATCGGGGCGAGCACGGCGACGGCGCCGAGGGCGATGGCGTTGCGGCGCCACCAGCCTCGCCGCGGGACGGTCTCGGTCATCGTGCCCACTCCGTCGGGGAGATCTCTCCGGAGGGGTGCTCCGGGATCGTCGAGAGATCGATGGGGACGCGGATCTGCGAGTCCGCGCGCGGGTCGTTGTCGCGGGAGAAGGTGAGCACCGCCGGACCCCGGGGGATGTCGTCCGGAAGCTCGATCGCGATGCTCCCGCTCCGCGGCACGCCAGGGATGAGGACCGACTCGTACATCGACGTCATCCGGTTGCTGGCGTGATAGATCCGTCCGCCGGCCTCGAGGGCCACCCCGCGGAGGCCCACCTCGTTCTGCGAGACGACCGCTGCGGCACGCAGGTCCACCAGCAGCCACGTCCCCGCTCCCCGCCAGGTGGTCCCGTGCTGGCTCTGGGTGAGCTCATGGACCAGGACGACCCGGTCGACGGTGGCGTCGATGTCTCGTCCGACGCCGCGCTCGCCGACCTCCGCGGAGACGGGGAAGGGCTCCTCCCCTGCGTTCTCGGGCGGTGTGAACGCGCTGACCGCGCCGGCGGCGACGAGGAGCGCGAGGGCGGCCGCCCATGAGCCGACGGCGGTCATCCGGCGCCGCGCGGTCATCGCGCGTCCCCCGCGCCGCCCTCGACCACCGGCACCGGGACGACGGCGCCGACGCCCTCGTAGTCCCACCGGGTGCCGGCGCTCAGCCGGTTCTGCCGCTCGACGGCCTGAGGGAGCTGGACATCGATGGTCCTCTCCGTCCAGTCGGACGGAACGATCCAGGCGAGCCGCAGGCCGGTCATCAGACCCGGCTGGAGCCGGGGCGCGGCGGTGCCGTCGTCCCGGCGGAAGACGGACGGCGCCGCGTCGAGGCCGTCGATGCGGACGCCGGACAGCGCGCTCATGCCGCCGCCGATGCTCGGGCGCGTCTCAGCGGTGAGGCTCATGGCATCGACGTCGACGAGGAGCACCCGCTCGCCCGGGCCGGGGCGTTCGACCTCGCGCTTCTCGTCCACGATCTCCGCGCCGATGACGGCCAGGTCGAATCCGGATCCGAGGAAATGCTCGCCGATGCTCATGCGCGGCGTCGGCTCCTCGACCGTCGCGAGTCCGCCGAACGCGGCGGTCGTGACCAGCACGATGCCGGTGCAGATCCCGCCGAACCACGAGGTGGGCACCCGGTCGGCGGCGACGCGGATCCACCGGCGGGGCGTCCCGGCGGACGCCGGAGCCGCGGGCTCGGAAGGTGGAGCGTCCGCGAGCCTCCGCCCCGTGCCGCGCGTGCCCTGCGCGTCCGCCCCCGCTGCGGGACGCCGATCGCCATCACTCACGGTCCTCAGCATAAGAGGTCGCGGCAGGGGAGGCGGGGCGCGAGGGCGAGCCTCGGCCCCGGACGCGCCGAAGCGCGCCATGCTGGGATCAGCACGCGCAGCCGGCTGGTCCGGCGTGCGCAGAAGGCGTGCGCAGAGAGGGACGGGACGAATGCCGCACATGCTGACGGACGAGGACCGGGAGCGCGCGCGGAAGGCCGTCGACCTCGCGCAGCGGTGGGTCGAGGAGGCGGCGGCCGACAAGGCGGGCGGCCCCGACAAGGCCGGCGCCCCCGAGAAGGGCAGCACCTCCCGGAAGGGGGAGGCCGGACGGAAGGGCGACCCGGCGGCGGAGCGCCTCGCCGGAGTGCTGCAGGATCCGAACGGGCTGCCGTTCACGCTCGGGTTCGTCGACGGCGTCATGCGGCCGGAGAGCCTCGGCGCGGCCGCGGCGAACCTGCACCGGATCGCCCCGCTCGTCCCCGGCTTCCTGCCGTGGTATCTGCGGGCCGCCGTCCGCCTCGGCGGGGGCATCGCGCAGGCGCTCCCCGTCCCGACCGTCCCGATCGCCCGACGTGCGCTCCGCGACATGGTCGGCCACCTCGTCGTCGACGCCCGCCCGGAGAAGCTCGGCGCCGCCATCGCCCGGCTGCGCGAGGGCGGCGCCCGGCTCAACCTCAACCTGCTGGGGGAGGCCGTGCTCGGCGAGGAGGAGGCGAAGCGGCGGTTGGACGGGATCCACGACCTGATCCGGCGCCCCGATGTCGACTACGTCTCGGTCAAGGTCTCGGCCGTCGTCGGCCGCATCTCCATGTGGGCGTTCGACGAGGTGGTCGAGGAGGTCGCCGAGCGCCTGCTCCCGCTGTACGTCACCGCCGCGGAGGACGGGACCTTCATCAACCTCGACATGGAGGAGTACCGCGATCTCGATCTCACGATCGCCGTCTTCACCCGCGTCCTGGAGGACCCGCGGCTGAAGGGGCTGGAGGCGGGGATCGTCCTGCAGGCGTACCTGCCCGACGCCCTGCCGGCGCTCCGCGAGCTCACGGCCTGGGCGCAGGATCGCGTGGAGCACGGCGGCGCCCCGATCAAGGTCCGCCTCGTGAAGGGCGCGAACCTCGCGATGGAGCAGGTCGATGCGCTGATGCACGGCTGGACGCCCGCGCCGTACGACACCAAGCTCGACACCGACGCCAACTACCTGCGGTGCCTGGACGAGGCGCTGCGCCCGGAGTCGGTGCGCGCCGTGCGGATAGGCATCGCCGGGCACAATCTCTTCGACATCGCCTACGCGTGGCTCCTCGCGGGGGCGCGCGAGGTTCGCGACGGGATCGAGTTCGAGATGCTGCTCGGCATGGCCCAGGGGCAGGTCGAGGCGGTGACCAGGGAGGTCGGCCACGTGCTCCTCTACGTCCCGGTCGTGCGGCCGGCCGAGTTCGACGTCGCGATCAGCTACCTCGTCCGCAGGCTCGAGGAGAACGCGAGCCCGGAGAACTTCCTGTCCGCCGCCTTCCGGCTGCACGACGACCAGGATCTCCTGGACAGGGAGATCGGGCGGTTCGGCGCCTCGCTGGAGCGCTCGGCCGACCCGGCGCTGCGCAGCGTCCCCCGTCGGACGCAGGATCGCCTCGCCCCGGTGCACGAGTCGCTGGTCCGCTCCGCCGACTCGTCCGCCGAGGACTCCGCGGACACGCAGGCCGTCCTCGGCATCGTCCGCTCGACCGAGAGCAGCCTGGACGACACGTTCGTCGAGACCGCGGTGTACGCCCGCCGCGAGGACGCCGGCGACATCGCCCTCGGCGCCCCCGGGTTCGCGAACACCCCGGACAGCGACCCGGCGCTGCCGGCCAACCGCGAGTGGGCGCGTGGCATCCTCGCCGGCATCCCGGGATCGACCGCGGGCGAGGGGATCCTCCGCTCCGCGCGGATCGAGGACCCCGAGGTCCTGGAGCGCACGATCGCGGCCGTGCGGGAGGCGGGCGCCTCCTGGGGTGCGCGACCGGCGACCGAGCGCGCCGAGGTGCTCCTCCGGGCCGCGGCCGTGCTGGAGTCGCGCCGGGCCGAGCTGATCGAGGTCGCGGCTGCCGAGACGGGAAAGGTCCTGGCCGAGGCCGACGTCGAGGTGAGCGAGGCCGTGGACTTCGCCCGCTACTACGGCGCCAAGGCGCGCGAGCTCGACGCGATCCCCGGGGCGAGCTTCGTCCCGTCCCGGCTCACGGTGGTCGCCCCGCCCTGGAACTTCCCCCTCGCGATCCCCTCCGGCGGCGTCATCGCCGCGCTCGCCGCAGGATCGGGGGTCGTCTTCAAGCCGGCCCCGCAGGCGCGGCGCTGCGCGGCCGTGATCGCAGCGGCCCTGTGGGACGCCGGCGTCCCCCGCGATGCGCTCGCCCTCGTGGACATCGAGGAGGGCGAGCTGGGGCAGCGCCTCATCGCGCATCCGGACGTCGACCGCGTGATCCTCACGGGCGCGTGGGACACCGCGGCGCTGTTCCGGAGCTGGCGGACCGACCTGCCGCTCCTCGCCGAGACCAGCGGCAAGAACGCGATGATCATCACGCCGTCCGCCGATCTCGACCTCGCCGTCGGAGACCTCGTGCGCAGCGCCTTCGGCCACGCCGGGCAGAAGTGCTCCGCGGCGTCGCTGGCGATCCTCGTCGGCCCCGTCGGCCGGTCGAAGCGGTTCGCCCGGCAGCTCGCGGACGCGACGCGCTCCCTGCGCGTCGGTCTGCCGACGGACCCGCGCGCCGAGGTCGGCCCGGTGATCGAGAAGCCCTCGGGGAAACTCCTGTGGGCGCTCACGGAGCTCGAGGGCGACGAGAAGTGGCTCGTGAAACCGCGACTGCTGGATGCCCCGGACGCCGAGGGGCGGCTCTGGACCCCCGGCATCCGCGTCGGCGTGCAGCCGGGATCGCGCTTCCATCGTGAGGAGTTCTTCGGGCCGGTGCTCGGGATCATGCACGCGCCGACGCTGGCGCGCGCGATCGAGCTCCAGAACGCCGTCGACTACGGTCTGACCGCCGGCCTCTGCACGCAGAGTCCCGACGACCTCGCCCTCTGGCTGGATCGCGTCCAGGCCGGCAACCTCTACGTCAACCGCGGGATCACGGGCGCGATCGTGCAGCGTCAGCCGTTCGGCGGGTGGAAGCGCTCGTCCGTCGGCGCCGGGGCGAAGGCGGGCGGTCCGAACTACCTGATCGGCCTCGGGTCGTGGCAGGGCACGAGCGGCGGTGCGCCGTCGAGCACGCTGCACCTGCGCGGACTGGACACCCGGATCACCGCGCTCATCGAGGCCGCGCAGCCGTCCCTGGATTACACGGCGTTCGAGTGGCTGCGCCGGGCCGCGCTGTCCGATGCGCTCGCGTGGGATCGCGAGTTCGGGCGGGTGCGCGACGTCTCCCGTCTCGGCATCGAGCGCAACCTGTTCCGCTACCGCCCGGTTCCGGTCGCGGTCCGTGCCACGGGGGATGCGGCGTGGCGCGAGCTGCTGCGCGTCACGATCGCCGCCATCCGCACGGGCGCCGTCGTGACGCTCTCGACCCCGGTCGGCCTGCCGGCGGGGGTGCGCCGCGTGCTCGGCGATGTGGGCATCCCGGTCTCGGTCGAGACCGACGAGGAATGGCTCCAGCGGTTCGCGCCCCGCGGCGTCGCCGACGCGATGGAGGCGCCGGCGGCGGAGGGGTTGTCCGGGGAAGGGCTGTCTGGGGAAGGGCTGTCTGGGGAGCGTCTGTCTGGGGCGGCTCTGTCTGGGGCGGCTCCTTCGGGGGCGCGTCCGTCCGGAGTGGATCTGTCCGGGGAGGGCTTTTCCGGGGTGGCGGATGTCGCGAATGCCCTGTCCGTCCGTCCGAGTCGGGTGCGGCTGATCGGCCCGGCCGAGCCCGTCGCGGCGCTGCACCGCGCCTTCGCCGGTGCCGTGGGAGGGGATCCCGACCTCGCGGTCTACGCGGGGGCGGTGACCACCGCCGGCCGGATCGAGCTGCTGCCCTTCCTGCACGAGCAGTCCGTGACCATCACCGCGCACCGCTTCGGCAACCCCGACACAACCTTTTCCGGGGTTATATAGTCCGAGAGAGACCTCTCGGAGACGGGAGTGGTGATGGGATCTCAGGGCCAGTGCGACGTTTACACGACCCTCGCCGACATCTTCGATAGCAAGGCGGAGGCGCTGGAGCCGTTGGACCTCGATGTCGAATTCGCGCTCATAGTGAAGGCGCAGGCTGGCGACGAGCGTGCGACCCTGGCGCTCATGCGTCAATATGCGGTTGGCCTTCGGGGCCTGGCGAAGCGGGAGTACGCGCGCGCCGGGGAGCACGTCGATGCCGAGGAGACCCGCCAGAACGTCGCCTTGGCGTTCATGGAGGCCCTGGCCGCCTGCGACGGTACGGTGAGGCTGGCGGCGAAGCTCCAGGTGGCGGCATTCAAAGTGGCTGACGAGTTCCACCTCGTCGGTGTGCTCAGCATGTCATCGCGGGCGAGGTCGCGCTTCTTTCAGGTGCGTCGCGAGGTCGGTGTCGGTGCCGATGTTGAGGCCGTCGCCGTAGAGCTCGGGATGTCGAGGGAGACATACCGCGCGGTGGAGGCGGCGTTGAGTGCCGCGCCAGTGGATGACCACCGCAATGTCGCAGTCGACGGCGGGTTCGAGGCGGTGGACAAGGGGGCCATGTGCGCCCGGGCGTTCGCGGCGGTTGAGGAACTCACTGAGAGCATAATCCGGGATGCCTACGGTTTCACAGAGTATGAGCCGATTCCTGATGGCGAGATCGCGTACAGGCGGGGACTTTCGCGGTCCAAGGTCCAGCGTGTGCGAACTGGAGGACTGGAAAGGATGCGGCGGGTTCTGACGCTCCCCGCTGAGTCGCAGACTGCCGCCGTTTGCCTTGCCGCATGATGCTTCGTAGCGCGTTGCGCGCCAGTGAGACGCTGAGGGGTGGCGATTTGATGACTGCTGAAGTGGGAGTGTTCCGCGTTGGAGATGTGGTCAAGGGTCGGCCGGTGCCGATGGCGAAGTGGCACATCACGACCGGAGACCCGGAGGTGGCCGCGAAGGTGCATGAGCTTCTCGGCGGCGACGGGCCCCAGGAGTGGGCATCGAAGGGCGAGGACAACATCGAGGTCTTCACGGCCTCCTCCACCGTCGACATCATCATCGAGAAGGCCAAGGATCTCCGGCAGCGCATGGTGCTGTGGGGCCGCTCTGGGAAGCCGATCTACGTGAGCGACGGCGAGCACCTCCTCGACGACCAGGGCCACCCCACCGAAGAGCGCGACCCCGATGCCGATCTCTCCTTCGCTGAGCGTAAGGCCAAGAAGGACATCGGGGCCATCCCCGACATCGACCTCTTCTTCCGCCTCGCGGATGAGCCCGACCTCGGCGTCTTCAAGTTCAAGACCGGGTCATGGGGATTCGCTTCGGACCTGGCCTACAACGGGGTCGAGTCCGAGCTTGGCTCTGCGGAGGGACCCGTCAAGGCGACGCTCACTCTCTCGCCGGTCTCGTTCGTCGCAAAGAACGGGCCTCGCAAGGGGCAGACGGTGAGCTATACCAAGAGCGAGCTCGTCATCAAGGGCGCCGCGTGATGGATGTTGTGTGTGTGGGGGGGGGGGGGGCTCCGGGATGCTACTTCGATCCCGGAACCCCTCTGGCTAGCCGTCGCCTACATCGGCGTCCCGCACTCGGGGCAGACGCCGCCGAGTGGGCCGGTGTGCGTCTCATCGGCGGGGCAGAACGCAAAGGACTCAGGCCGGTAGTTCTCGTTGACCGGCACGGTCGAGCGGACAGGCACAAACTCGTGCATCGTGGTTCTCCAAACCAACGCCGCACGCCATAAAGGCGGCGTTGATCCGGGAGAAGCAGGTCGATGCTGTTGTGTCCCTTCATCGGCGTCAAGACTACTCGCAGTGGCTAACGCCGAGCGTGACGAGCTCGGCCGGAGCCGGTCGGCTGTGCAGAGGCTTCGTATCGGGGCGTTGGTGGAGATGCGGAAGGCGTTGGCAGCGTAGCACCGCACGATTGTGCCAGGAACGCCAAAAAGGCCCCGGCCTCCTCATCATGGGGGACCGGGGCCGGGAGGGTGCTACCTCCGTCGGAGCTTGTCGGCGACGACTTCGCCGACAAGGTTGGGATCGTTCGTGTGGATGTTGATCGGCGGACCGTCGTAGTCCCGGCCGTCCAGGGCGGCGAGTGCCTCGGCCTGGCGGTCGATCGAGCCGGAGAGGCCACCGTGGGGGACGGCCTTGGAGATATCCGCGCTGAGTGGGAGGCTCATGCCGCTTACGGCATCGGAGGCTGCGGTCGCGAGACCCAGCGCTGACTTGGCGACGTCGCCCTCCATGTCACCGAGGCCGAGTGCGAGGCCCTCACCGACGTTCTCGCCGAAGCCTCGGAAGAGGCGAGACGGGGAATGGATGCCAAGGAAGCCGAGGAAGCCGTCGACCGCACCCCCGATGATGCCGAGGAGCGCTTCACCGACAGCACCGGCCGCGTTCCAGAGCCCCTGCACGAGGCCACCGATGAGATCGATACCCGCGGACCAGAGCCAGCGTCCGGCGCCAGCGAGGAAGCCGCCGATGGTGCTGGGTAAGGAAGCGAACCAGGCGGCAACGTTCTCCCAGAAGGTGGCGATGCCGTTGAAGAGGCCGCTGACGAGGCGACTGCCGGATTCGATGAGCCACTCGCCGATGCCAGCGAGTGTCGACATGATGGCGGGCAGGAGGTCCGCGAACCAGTTGACAAGCACGTCGATGGCTGCACTGACGGCGGCGAGGATGCCGTCCCAGGCGCCTTTGAGGGTGTCGCCGATGATCTGCCAGAACGATCCCCAATCGCCGGAGAGAGCGGCAGAGAACGCGCGGATGATGCCGCCGATGAAGTCGACGGCGACCTTGATGATGTCGGTGATGAACCCGAATACGGTCTGAACGATCGGCATGAGCGACTGGATGACGGGGACGAGCGCGTCGAGAAGGGCACCGATCAGCGGGGCGATTGCGGCGACGAGCTGGCCGATGAGCGCGGCGGCTTCTCCGAGGGCGGGAGCAAGCTGGGTGAAGAGGTCCGCGATGATGGGGAGCGCGATGGCAAGCGCGCCCGAAAGGTGGGCCGTGAGGGCTTGGATCACGGGTGTGAGCGCTTGTGTGACGGTGGTGAGGTTCCCGGCGATCACGGTGGCGATCTGTGCGAGGAGAGCGCCGATCTGCGGGAGCATCGGGGCGAGCGCTTGGAAGGCGATGCCGATGGGTGAGAGGTTGGGCAAGAGCCCCGCAAAGGCACCGCCGAGTTGGCCGAGAGCGGGGCCGACGGTGGCGAATGTCTGAGTGAGGACCGGGCCGACCTCGTCGAGGAAGGGCTCGATGCCGTTTACGAGGTCGGCGAAGACGCCCATAAGGTCTGCGGCGGCGGGGAGGAAGGCGCCGCCGATCTTCGCCTTGAGGTTCTCGAATCCCGCTGATAGCTGTTGCTGCCGGGCAGCGAAGGTTTCAGCCTCGCGACCGGCTGCGCCGTGGGCGTCGGCGGTCTGCTCCATGATGAGCGCGAGTGTCGCGGCCTGTTGGGCCTCGTTGCTGAACGATCCGCCAACCTTCTCGAAGCCGAGGGACGCGGCCTTGGCGTCGATGGAGGCTTGCTTGAGTGAGACGCCGTAGCGCTCGATCGGATCGCGCTCGCCTTTGAGGGCTGAGGAGAGCGCCTCGACAGCGTCCTTGGTCGTTCCGCCGAACATTGCGGAGAGGTCGGCGCCGACGCCGATGAGGTCTCGTGTCTTTGGTGCGAGCTCGGCAAGTGCGGTGCCGCCGTTCTTGAGCTGCGAGCCGAGCACGGCCGCGAGCTCGCTGTATGCGGTCTTGGAAAGGCCAATGGATCCGGCGGCCTCGTCAGCGAAGCCCTTCACGGCCGACGCCTGATCCTTGAAGATCGCCTCAATTGCACCTGTTGACTGCTGGAGGTCACTTGCGGCTGAGACGGTTCCGGCGACGAACTGGCCGATTGCCATTGCACCTGTCGCGAGCATCGCGGGACCGACGAGGCCACGGAAGGCTCCGACGATCGAGGAGCCGGTCTTGGTGCCCGCATCGGAGCCTGCTGAGGGAAGTTGGGTGTTGAGCTCGCTGGTCAGGGCTCGGCCGAACCCTTGTGCGGACGGGAGGACGTTGAGGGTGGCGTAGCCGATGTTCTCGGCCATGGATCTGCGCCTTTCAGTAGGTACGACAAAGGCCCCGGTCCTCCTCACGCGGCGCGGATACGTGAAGAGGGCTCGGGGCCTTTGATGGAGTGAGTTGAGGCGTTAGCGGCGCCTGGCGGTGCGTCGGACGCGCTTGGAACCGCGTGACACGGGTGAGGATCTGGGGATCCGCGGGGCGAACATGAACGCGGCGGTGTCGAGGAGCGTGATCGTCGCCTCGGCGAGGTCGGCGGCGTCGGCGCGGGTCGTGACGCCGACCTCGCCGAGCTCGTCCGCGGTGAGCATGCGCTGGGCCCATGCGAGTGGGTCGTTTGCTGACTCCGCGAGCGCGATGTGCATTCGTGAGCTTGAGAGGCGGAGGATGCGCCCGCGGAACGGGACAGAGAAGGTGTCGCGATCGATCATGCGTCGGGATCCGTTCGGTGTGAGGTGGGCTTGAGATGGCGATCGAGCGCGAGGCCGAGGCTTGTAGCTATGGCATCGAGCTCGGTGGTTGCTGCCTCGAACCGGCGGAGGGCGTCGATCGTCGCGGCACGGAGGACGAGACGAGACCCGGAGGTCGCGGTCTCGCCAGTAGGGTCCTCGACCATAAGCGGCGTGGTGAGGCGGGCGCCGGGGGCGCGCTCCCACTGGGCCGCCCTAGCCACCTTGAGGACGTCGACGAGGCGGAGTACGGCGTCGGCGTGAGCGGTTGCCGCGTCGCGGAGGGCGTGGTCAGCGGCGAGCATGGCGGCCCTGCACTGATGCGGCGGAGTCAGTAGTCGCAGTCGCTCCGGTTTCGGCGTCGGTCACATTCACCGGCACCCCGCGGGCGTCTGACGGAAGGCCTCCGTAACGGATCACAGTGCCGGTCCCGCGTAGTGCTGGGTACCGACGTCGGGCTCGATGACGTAGCCGACTTCGCGGCCACGCTGGTCGTGGGCAACGTGGAGCGTGGTGGCGGGAATGGTGATGGACTGGCCAGGAGGCACCTCGACAGGCGTGGGGCGGCGGTACTTGTGATTGGGGATGAAGGTCATGCGGGTCCTGACTGTCGGGGGCGGCGGATAGCATCGCCCTGTGAATGGATGGGATTGGCCGGGCGTTGTTGCTCTGGCGGTATCGGTGCTCGCGCTGGGGATCAGTTGGATGGCGTATCGCCAGCGGGTCCGGTATCACGCCCAGCCGAAGCTCGTGCCGTCATGGGAGCGTGCCGAGTTGACCCACTATGAGGTCCCGATTCGACAACTTGCGCTGACCAACTACGGCGATGCAGTCGCGCGCGACGTCGTTTCCCTCGTGCCGTCGAGCGCCAGGGGACGTGATCCCTGGGAGAAGAAGGCCGAGATAGCGCCGGGCGAGACATGGTGGGTCATGGTGCCGCTCGTCGCCGGAGTCCAATGGGGTGAAGGCGGGATGGATCGTTTCTTCAACGTCACGTCGGGCGACGGAAAGCGGGTTCGCCCCGAGGTTGTCGTGGAATGGAGGCAAGCCCCATTTCGGGGGCCCAAGCGACGCGAGGTATTCCGCGGGCCCCGAGACTAGAGCCGCGCCGGAGGGCGTCCCGTCGGCTTAGGGGAGACTTTTCACGTCGACACGCCGCGTTAGATTCACTTATTGCGACCCGGAATCGGGGCCTACAAGCGCGTCGAAAGCCCGAGAATCTGCGGAAACGCAGGGATTCGCGGGTCGAAAACGGTAGAAGGAATTCGCTGAAAACGGAGACGTATGCGCATCGACCGCGAGAATCTATGCCGCCCCGGGCTTCCAGATGAGGGGGCCGAGTTGAAGCCGAGTCACGCTCGTCGGAGCGCCGGATGCGGTTCGGGTTCGCGGGCCTGGCGGGGGCGGCGTAGCTGTGCTGCGGCTGACCATGCTGACCATGCGTGCGGGGACTGGCCGGGATGACGTCGAAGAAGAGCAACTCCGCGAGGCATCGATAGGCTCGACACATGGCATCGCACCGTGATGACGAGCTCGAAAGGCCTGACGCCTTCTCGTTGAAGGACTGCCCGCACTGTGGAAGACATGCACATCAGGTTCTGACAACACCGCGCATCATCATTGAGGACTCGGACACTGAAGAGTCCGAGGTCTACTTGATTGACGATCAAGCCGGAGCGTTCGAGCCGAGCGGCGCGAAAGTCGTCCCTGCCGATTGGCGATACAACGCCGAAGTTCAAAAGATGTGGAAGCCCTACGTTCCGGGCGCTCGCTGGCAGGCTACTCTTTGTGCGGCCTGCAAAAGCCTGTCATTGTGGCGCGAAGGCGTGCTGATTTTCCCGGCAACGATTGCAGGAGGCCCATCTCCGCACCCTGACATGCCAGAGGCCACGGTTGCGCTCTATCGTGAGGCCGCTGCTGTCCTTGCAGGATCGAAGCGTGCCGCCGCGGCCTTGGCGAGGGCGGCAGTGGAGTCGCTCTTGCTTGAGACTGATACCTCCGGCCAGCACCGCGACCTCAATACCCGGGTAGGTGAGCTCCGGGGGACAATCAACGACGACCTGTGGAAGGTGCTCACGGCGCTGAGAGTGGTCGGCAATGATGCCCTACATGGCGGCGACGGCGAACTCATCGCTGTCTACCTTCAGGATAGCGAGGGCGAGCTCGCGGAGACGTTCCTGGGCGCAATTAATGCGCTTGTCGAGGAGCTCATCACTCGCCCCCGCCGAGCTAGCACGCTGTACGATATGCTTCCGGCTGCCAAACGGGAGGCTGCCGAGCGCGCGGCAACTCAGGCTGAGAGTCGGCGCACCTCGGCGGGCGAGGCATCCGCTTGAGCGGACTGCCCTCATTCGTCTAAGCGGTCGCGGCGCGAGCTTAGGTGAGTTTCTGGGCGGATAGATGGCCGGAAAGTACGTGCAGTGTTGCGCGTGGTTAGCAATGTCAGAGGGCGCGGCTGGTCGGTAGGCTTGATGTATGGTCGAGGTCGACGTTGTCGTGGATCAACGCGAGATGGCTGGGCTGCCGGGCGGCGTTCGCGCGTGCCGCCTGGTCGGGGAACGCAGTGAGCGGTTCCTTGTAGCTCTCAGCCGTGCGCTTGATGAGGAAGTCGATGGATGTTCGGTGGAGATCCGTTCAGAAGGCACATCTGATCGGGTGCTTATTCCTGTCGATCCTCAGAGCTCTGTGCAAGACGTTGAGGCATTCACAGACGGAAACCCGCTGTTGCTCTCGATGGTTGGTCGCGGCGGCCCGTCCCTTCCCACGCTGCTCGACTACGTCAACGTGGGGCTTACTGTTGCGGGTGTCGCGGATCTGTTGAGACGTGGGCATGGCGCGGTGGAAGCGGTGCTCTGGCGGCGTCAGCGTTCGGCGGCTAGGCGCTGGATCGTCGCGGGGACGGACTCAGCGCCCAGTATGGATCTTGTGCAGTGCGTGCGTGCAGAACCCTGGTGGAATCTTGACGAGCTAGCGCGGAATTTCGGGATTGATCGTGAGCAGGCCGCGACGCTTCTACGAAAGCTTGACTATGTACCGAGGACTCCAGAAGGCCAGTATTGGACCGAGCAAGCGCCGGAGTAGTTCAGGGCGAGGCCCGCCGCCTTGACTCGACACGCGCAAGGATACGGCGGAGAAGGCGGCGGGCTGGGCGTTCACGGAGCCGACGGGTGTCTAGAAACCGACGAGATTCCGGATGATGCCTGCGGCACAGGCGACTGTGGTCCATGGCAGGAAGGCCGCGAGAGCGGTCACGAGAAGTGTGCCGCTAAGGAAGCGCCCTACAGCTACCGCGTGATGCTCGCGGGGACCCGCGATGACGCGGCGGAGTTCACGGTCAAGACGGGCCGCGGACACTGGCGCGGCGCTCATCGTCGGAGCTTGGCGACGACAGCCGATGCGAGCTTGTGATCGTCAAAGGATGCCGCTACCTCACGGCGCCGGATCCGTTCGCGCATGATGGCGAGCGCTACGCTCGGGTTCATGCGCTGTGCGAGGCGGTCATACTCCGAGCGCTGGTCCTGGGGGACGGCGTCGCGGGGGTCGCCGACGACATAGCCTGGGTGAGCCTCGGTGATGATGTCAGCGATGGGGCGAGTCATCGGAGCGGCACCCGGTGAGCGGCCAGCGCATTACGGTAGAGGTTTGCCTTGAGAGCGACGGGGACTTCCGAGTTTTCCCGGATGGCCTGGCAAGCGCGGAGGGCACCGATCTTGTGTGTGCCTGGGGCAACCCATTCGTGTAGCGCCGTATTCACGATGCTCCAGGCATCAGCCTCTTCGTCATTGAGCCCGGCCTCTACATAGCCGTCGATGTTGAGGAGGTCATGCTGGATGCCAAGCCATCCGGTATCGGTGACGATGACGCGTCCGACGGCGAGGGCGAACTTGTCCCTTTCGATGAGGGCGTCCCTGAGCGCGTCGAGGTGCGACTTGGCCCGGCGCGATGCCTCCGCGTAGAGCGGTTCGACCTTTGCGACGAAGTCTCCCCCGTCCATCGCTCCGGGCTCATCATGGGTGCCGTAGAGGAACTCGAATCGGGCCTTTCGTGCGTGGGAGGCCGCATCCATGGCGGGTCGAACGGCCGCGCGGGCTGGGCGGGCAGCGTCGGAGGCCTTATTCCAGTCGTCGTTCTTGACGTCTGCGCGGGGGCCCTTCTCCGGGTCGCCCCTCTCGGAGATAGCGCGGAGCTTGTGCTCGAGAGTGGCGGCAGTGGACTGCACGTCACTGGCCGCCGCGTCGGCGGCCTTGACGGCGTCGTCGAGTTCGCGAGCGCCGGGGATGGCGTCAAGAATCCACTCGGCGATGGGTTCGTTGTAGTCGGAGTCGGTGGGGTGGACGGGGCGGAAGGCCATGGGTGTTCTCCTTGGGAGGGTGAGGGTGAGGTTGACGCGGCCGGGGCACCGCTCAGAGAGCCGTGAGCGCCGCTTGGACCGCGCCTTAACCATGCGCGGAGACGAGCTCGCGGAGGCGATGGGTCTGCCCCAGCGTCAGCGCTTGAGGAGCTCGGTTGCTCGCCGGGCGACGTCTTCAAGTGCGGCAACATCGCCGGAAGCGAGTGCGGCGTCGGCAGCGTCGGTGAGGCGGGCCCGTTGTGCGGCTAGCCGATATCGGAAGTTGCGGGCGCGGCAAGCGTCGGAGCAAAAACGCCCGGGCTTGGCGAGGGTGGCGGGACGGGCGCATTCCGCGCACTGGATCAGGAAGGCCATGTCGTCCTCTCATGTGTTATCGATGCCGGTTGGAACGGCAAGAGGGCAAGGAAAAGCCCCCGTGCCGGGCCGCTGTATGTATGAGCGCGCCCGGTCGCCGGGGGATATAGCCATTTCTTGGGGTCACTGGAAGATACCGCCTGGGTGCCCGCGTTTACACGGTGGGCGGGGTGACCTCCGGGACCGTCGCCAGGAACTGTCGGATCTCGGCGTCGCCGAACGGTGCGGGGCCAAGGGCGGCAGAGACTTCGGCGGCCCGGGCGCTGAGGGCGGACGCTGTCTCGCGAATGTCGAGGCCGGAGACCCGGGCACCATAGAAGCCGCCAGCGATCCAGATTCGGGAGAAGTGGTCCGTGGCCGGGAGCATGGGCTCGTCGTAGAGAACACTGATACGAGGCGTATCGGTCGCTCATGTCTCACAGGCGACAGCGGGCGATGCTCAGTCGTGGGCTCGACCTCCTCGACGAGCGTGTCAAGGAGGGCGAGGAGGGTCAGACGCGGCGACGGGGTCTCTGATTCGTGGTGGGGACGGGGAGAGAGTGTCGAAGTGACGGTTTACTTCGACATTTCTTATTCCCGCTTAAAGAGGTAGTCGTCTTAAGAGAGGAATAGAGAATGTCGGTTTGAACCGTCACTTCGACACTCAGGGCCCCCGGCCTCCCAGGCGTCCACTCCGGCGCGGTTAGTCGCGGTCGAAGTGCTCGATGCTGGGCACCCACTCGATGTGGATACGCCCGGTGTCGACCGTGCGCCCTCGGGTTCTCGCCCTGTCGATTGAGACGTGGTCAATCCACGCGGCGAGGAGGGAGCGTCGCGCTTCGAGGTCAGCGGAGGCCTCCCACGCCTCGCCGACAGTGCGCCCAGTTGGCCGGAGCTCGATCATGACTTCGCCAGGGAGTCCCTCCAAGCGCTCCTCCTGAGCTTGTAGCTCGTCGAGCGAGGATAGGACGCTGGTGCGGTCGGCGCCGCGGTCGGTAAGCCGCGCCGTCGTCTCCTTGATAAGCGCCCGCACCTCGGCGAGCCTGGCGGCGGTGTCGCTTGACGCGGACTCTATGCGTCTGACCTCAGGGGTGGCGTTTGCGTAGGAGAGGAACCTGTCAGTGACGAACCGCTCCAGGAGTTCGGCCTTGATCCGCGGATGCCCAAGGGGGCAGGTCTCACCGCGAGCCGAGGCGGAACAGCCGAAGTAGAGGCTGCCGCTCTCTCGCGGGTACATCCGGCCACGGCATCCAGCGCAATACACGAGGCCGCTGAGCAGGTGTGACGCGCGGCGCTTGCGCTGATGTCCTCGTCGGACATCTGTGAATCGTGCGGCGATGCGCTGATGAGTGGCGAGGTCGATGATCGGCTCGAAGGCGGTGGATATCACCTCGGGAACTCCCCGTCGTCGAACTGTGCGCTTGGTGCCGTCGGCGTCTACGACGACCTCGGGGGCGGTTCCCAGTCGCACAATGCGGCCGATGAGGTGCTGAGAGAGCCAGAGGTCTCGCACACGTGCTTGGTCCCATGTGCCGCGGGGGAGAATCTCGCCCGTTGCGGCGTCGACCGGCTCACCCTCTGAGTTGAGGACCGCGGTGACGACGGCCGGAGTGCGGGCCCCGTCGCGGCTGACTTTGACTTGGGCCGCGTCGCTATCGTCCGCGAGGCGAATGGCCGCGAGCCGGTACGGGCTTCGAGAGCGGGGGAACTTTCTCATGGTGAGGTCGGACGCGATCTTGACGAGGGACTCGTCGGCGATGATGCGGTCGGCGATTTCGCGGATGATCGCCGCCTCGTCGGGGTGCACAACGAGGGTACGGCCGCTCGGCCCGTCGGCGGCGCGGTAACCGTATGGGGGCACACCACCCCCAAACCGACCAGCGGAGGCGAGGCGCGCGCGTGACTTCTGAACACGAGAGCGGGTGCGGTCGCGTTCCTTCTTCGCGAGGTCAGCGGCGAAGGACAGACGCAAGTCAAAGTTCTCGTCGCTCCCGTCGTCGTCGATGCCTTCGCGTATGGCCACGAATCGGGCGGGCCTGCCATGCTCGCGGCGCTCGCGAAGAGTGCGGACTATTGGAGCGGTGTCCTCCAAACCCATTCGACTCCAGCGGTCGTAGGCGTAGACGGCAAGGACATCGGCGTCACCGTTGGCGAGCATGCTGAGCGCTCGGCGGGCGTTCTCGCGCTGGCGGCCTCCGCTGACACCTTCGTCTGCGAACGACTCGACGATGTCCCAGCCCTCGGCGAATGCGAGGGCGCTGAGGTCGTCGGCTTGCCCGGCCATCGACGTCGAGGAATCGCGGGCAACGGAGATGCGCGTGTAGAGGACGGCTTTAAGCGGCATGACGTGAGTGTACGGCAACTTAGGTGTGGTTTGCCGTGTTACGTTGTGTTCGGCAACCCCGACCCCTGGAGCACCGACGTGATCTGAGGGCCGCCCGTCGGTTCGGGGGCGTTCCTCCGCGAGACTGCACCTGCGTTCCGAGACTGCGCGAAAATCACGCTGTTTCGGAACGCAGTTGCAGTCTCGCGGGAACAGTCTGGGTGCCCCGTGACGTTTTTCTCGACTCGGGCGAAGGCGACGATGCTCTAGCTTTGACGGATGCGTGTGTCTCTGGCTGGGCTCCTGATCGCGCTCGCCGTACTGATGACGGGGTGCTCTACGACACCCTTCGGGCAGGATCCCGCCGCCCGTATCGCGGGCACCGTCGCCGCGCTCAAGGATGCTGTGGGCGATTCCGTCGATGATGGGACGGCTCAGCTCCTCGACGAGAACGGAGTCTTCGAGCAGCTTGCGCTCGACCTGGTGTCACTGTGCGACGGAGAAGAGGCCGCAGGGATGGGGTTGATCTTCTTCGCGAACTACGGGATGGATGATGCCATCCTTGCGGGATGGGAAGCCGCCTGCCCGGGAAAGGACTTCCCCGGGTGAACGGCTCAGCACCGACTCCGTGCGAAACCCGTCAAGGAGACGGCGACGGGGCTCCGCTATCTGCGGCACATGATGTAAAGAATTCTTGACACTGCGATGGGCGGCGGCGTAGCCTCTGTGTAAAGAATTTTTTACATCGGAGGCTCGCATGGTCTATCACGAACGCACCGCCTGGGCGGGACTCCTCTCCTCGGTGCTCGCCGTCGGAGCGTACGTCGTGCTGCTGTTCGCAGCGGCGGGAGGCGGTCCGCTCACGGAGGTCGACTGGCTGCCGCTCATGCTCTGGACGATCGGCGGGGGGATCGTCCTCAGCATCGTCATCGCGATCGTCTGGGGCGCCGTCGTCGGCGTGCGCGATCGCGATGCGGCCACCGCATCCGACATCCGCGACCGGGACATCAGTCGCATGGGGGCGCGCGTCGAGCACGCGTTCCTCGTGATCGCGGGGCTTGTCGTGATCCTTCTCTGCGCGGTGCGCGCCGACCTCTTCTGGATCGCGAACACGATGTTCGCCGGCTTCGCGGTCTCCGCCTTCATCGGCGGCATCGCCCGGGTGATCGCCTACCGGCGGGGGCTCGTCTGATGGTCAAGCCGACGCTCGTGACCAACACGATCCGCGCGCACCGGGACGGGGCGGGCCTCACGCAGGCCGAGCTCGCGAAGCGGATCGGCGTCACGCGGCAGACGCTCAACGCGATCGAGCAGGGCAAGTACTCGCCCACGCTCGAGCTCGCCTTCCAGACCGCGCGGGTGTTCGGGGTCCCCCTCGACGATCTCTTCCAGTACCCCGACGACGCAGAGAGCAGGGGATGACATGGGCACCGACGAGAACTCGACCACCGACGGGAACGGGGACATCGGGGTGCCGGCGGAGGGCGCGTCGATGTCGGCCTGGGTGCGGCGAGAGTATGGACCTGCCGCCGGCACGCGACGGGAGCGGATCCCGGTGCCGAGCCCTGGCCGGGGCGAGGTGCTGCTGCGTCTGAGGTTCACGGCGCTGAACGCCGGGGACGTGCGGATCATGCTCGGCGATCCCCTGCTCGTGCGGCCGGTCTTCGGGATCTTCCGGCCGCGGAACCCCGTGCGGGGCATGGATGTTGCGGGGGAGGTCGTCGCGCTCGGGGAGGGCGTGGCGGAGGGGGCTCGGGTGCGGATCGGGGACGAGGTCGTGGCCGAGCTGCCGGGCGGCGGCGGCCTCGCGCCCTACGCGACCGTGGCCGCCGATCGGGTGACATTGCGGCCCGCCGGCCTCGCTCCGGAGATCGCCGCCTGCCTGCCGATCGCGGCGGGCACGGCGTGGCAGGCGTGGGCGCTGGCCGGGCTCGGAGGCGGGGCTGGAGCGGAAGGTGGGGCCGGGGGCGTGACGGGGGTTGGGTCTGCCGACGGGGAGGGGAGCGGGGTTGGGGCTGGAGCTGGAGCTGGGACTGGGGGCGGGGTTTCTGACGGGGGCGAGGGTGTGCCTGCAAGCGGGACGGGAGTGGGGTCTGGATCTGGGGTCGCCGGCGGGGTTGGAGCCGGGCCTGTTGGCGGGGCGAGGGTTGGATCCGGGGCGCGGTCGTCCGCTCGGTCGGGGAGTGATTCCGGCTCGGCGGCGTCCGGTCAAGAGAGGGCGCCTCGCGTCCTCGTGCTCGGGGCGTCGGGCGGGGTCGGCGTCTTCGCCGTGCAGCTCGCGGCGCTTCGGGGAGCGGAGGTGTGGGCGACCTGCGGAGAGCGCAATCGCGCCCTCGTCGAGCGGATCGGCGCGGTGCGCACCGTCGATCATCGGGTGACCCCGCTGTCGGAGCTTCCCGAGGCGTGGTTCGATGCTGTGGTCGACGTCGCCGGGGGCGTCCCGGTGCGGAGCCTGCAGCGGCTCGCGCGGGACGGCGGAACGGTAGTGCTGGTGACGGGCGACGGTGGTCCGGTCCTCGGCCCGATACCCCGGATGATCCGGGCCGCGGCCCTCTCGATCGGCTCGCGCCGCAAGGTCCGTCCGCTGGCGGCGGCGGTGCGCCCGCCGATCGTCGAGGAGCTGGTCGCGCTGGCGGATGCCGGACGGATCGATCCGGTCATCGAGCGCGTCTGGGACTTCGCCGATGCCCCCGAGGCGCTGGCGCATCTGGAAGAGGGGCATGCCGTGGGAAAGACGGTGGTCCGCATCGGCGGGTGAGGCCTCGGCCGGCAGCTCGGGGAGGTTCGGGGTGTTCGGGGTGTTCGGGCCGTATGGGGGTGCGGGCTGCTCGGGACGCGGGATCTTGTGCTGTCTGGGGGAGTTCGGCTGCTCGGGAACCGTTCCGTCGGCCCGATCAAACAATGTCGGCCTCCTCGCTGCAATCGGTCCGACATTTTTCGATCGGCCCGACGCAGCTCCCTGAGTTATGCCCCGCCGTGGCAGAACTTGCTGGTTGGACCGGTGCGACCGCATTTTCTACCCCGCCGTGGCAGAAGTTGCGGGTTGGGGACACCTCCAACCCGCAACAAGTGCCACGGCGGGGTAGAAAATGCGGGTTGGTCCTGCGCCCCCAGCCCCAAGCCCGGCCCTCAAGAGCCCCTAACCCAAAGAACCCCCCAACCCCAACCCCAAGAACCCCCAACCCCAGGTCCCAGCCCAACCTCAAGACCCCCAAACCCCGGCGGAACGCCCGGGGAACGTCGGATCTGGCGGCATTCAGCATCCTGGTGCGAGAATGGACGCTGGCGTGCCCGTGTCGCATCTTCCTCGTACTCCCCGATGAGCTTCCTCGCCGAGTGCCGGGTCGAAGGACCGCCGGGCCCCTGGACAGCGTCCGCCGCATCCCTTTCAGAGGAGCACTCATGTCGACGCCCGAGACTGCGACCGCTGGGGCAACCCAGACCGTGCCCGCCGCCCAGACCGCACCCGCGACCCGCACCCAGCACCACCGCCGGTACCTCATGTGCCGCCCGGAGCACTTCACGGTCAGCTACACGATCAACCCCTGGATGGAGCCGGCGAAGCCCACCGACACCGCCAAGGCCGTCGCGCAGTGGCAGAAGCTGCACGACCTGTACCTGGAGCTGGGCCACGAGGTCGAGCTCATCGACCCCCTCGCCGGATATCCCGACATGGTCTACACGGCCAACGGCGGCTTCGTGATCGGCGGACGCGCCTATGTGCCGAAGTTCCGCTTCGAGGAGCGCGCCGGCGAGGCGCCCGCGTTCTCGGACTGGTTCCGCGCGAACGGATTCGACACCGTCGAGCCCGAAGAGGTCAACGAGGGCGAGGGCGACTTCCTGCTCGTCGGCGACGTGATCCTCGCCGGGACCGGATTCCGCTCCACCGGCGACAGCCACCGCGAGGTGGGCGAGGTCTTCGGCCGCGAGGTCGTCTCCCTCAACCTCATCGACCCCCGCTTCTACCACCTGGACACCGCGCTCACGGTGCTGGACCCGGTGCAGGGCGTGGAGAACGGCGGGCCGGAGCGCGCCAACGTCGCCTACCTCCCGCACGCCTTCGACGACGCCAGCCGCGCGATCCTGGAGGAGCGCTTCCCCGACGCCATCCTCGTGGCTGATGAGGACGGCGCCGTGTTCGGGCTCAACTCGGCCAGCGACGGGCGCAACGTGATCATCTCGCCGCGCGCGACCGGCTTCGAGAAGCAGCTGCGCGAGCGCGGTTACAACCCGGTCATGGTCGACCTCTCCGAGCTCCTCCTCGGCGGCGGCGGCATCAAGTGCTGCACGCTGGAACTGCGCAGCGCATGATGACCCTCTCGCACGTGTCCGCGGCCGACGCGGAGGTGAGTGCCGAGCCGCACGTGGCGGAGAACTACCGCCCGCTGCCGGTGACGATCGCCCGCGGCGAGGGGGCGTGGGTGACGGACGTCGAGGGCAAGCGCTACCTCGACCTGCTCGCCGCTTACTCCGCGGTGAACTTCGGCCACCGTCATCCCGCCCTGATCGCGGCGGTGCAGGAGCAGCTGGAACGCGTGACGCTCATCAGCCGCGCCTTCCGCAGCGATCGGCTGGAGCCGTTCGCCGCGGCGCTCGCGAAGCTGTGCGGCAAGGAGCTCGTGCTGCCGATGAACACCGGCGCCGAGGCGGTCGAGACCGGCATCAAGGTCGCGCGCGCCTGGGGGTACCGCGTCAAGGGGATTCCCGTGGGCGCGGCGCGGATCGTCGTGGCCGCAGGCAACTTCCACGGCCGCACGACGACGATCGTCGGGTTCAGCGACGACCCGGTGGCCCGCGACGGCTTCGGACCGTTCACCCCCGGATTCGATGTCGTCCCGTACGGGGACGCCGAGGCGATCGCCGCCGCGATCACCGACGAGACCGCTGCCGTGCTCGTCGAGCCGATCCAGGGCGAGGGCGGGGTCATCATCCCGCCCGAGGGATACCTGCGCCGCATCCGCGAGGTGTGCACCGAGCGGAACGTCCTCTTCATCGCCGACGAGATCCAGTCGGGTCTCGGCCGGGTGGGCGAGACGTTCGCGTGCGACCGTGAGGGCGTCGTCCCGGATCTGTACCTGCTGGGTAAGGCGCTCGGCGGCGGGATCCTCGCGGTCTCGGCCGTGGTCGGGGATCGCGACGTCCTCGGGGTGATCCGTCCGGGCGAGCACGGATCCACCTTCGGCGGCAACCCGCTGGCCGCGGCCGTGGGGCTGCGCGTGGTGGAGATGCTGGAGACCGGCGAGTTCCAGGAGCGGTCCAGAGCGCTCGGCGAGCACCTGCGAGCCGGTCTCGAAGAGCTCATCGGGCACGGGGTGACCGGGATCCGCGTGGCCGGCCTCTGGGCGGGCGTCGACATCGACCCGGCGCACGGCACCGGGCGCGACATCGCGGAGCGGCTCATGGAGCGCGGCGTGCTCGTGAAGGACACGCACGGCCAGACCATCCGCATCGCTCCGCCGATCGTGATCCGCCCGACCGAGATCGACTGGGCGCTGGAGCAGCTGCGCGTCGTCCTCGCCGGCTGACGGCGGCGCCCCGGCCTGTCGCCCGGGCCTGTCGCCCGGGCCGGACAGTTGGCGGGAGTTTCCCCGGTTGGCGGATGGTTCGGGCCTTTTGGTCCCGCCATTCGGGGGATGTCCGGCCATTTGGGGCGCCGCGATCCGGGAACGTGGCGTGTGCCGAGGTCGGTCTGGGCCGTTCCGGCTGGGTTGCGCGGGACGGTTGGCGGGAGTTTCCCCGGGTGGCGGATGGTTCGGGCCTTTTGGTCCCGCCATCCGGGGGATGTCCGGCCATCCGGGGGTCGGGGCGTGCGCTGGCGATAGTCCGGGTTGGACGGTTGGCGGGAGATTCCCCGGATGGCGGACGGATATGAGCCCCTGATCCCGTCATCCGAGGGTTCTCCGGTCATCTGGGGCCGCCGCCATCCGGGAACGCGGCGTGTGCCGAGGTCGGTCCGGGCCGTTCCGGCTGGGTTGCGCGGGACGGTTGGCGGGAGTTCCCCCGGATGGCGGATGGATATGAGCCCGTGATCCCGCCATGCGGGGGAACTCCCGCCAGCCGGGCCGGTCGCGCCGACTGATCAGTCCAGCCAACCGACCAGTCCACCCAACCGACCAACTGGGCCAGTCCACTCAACCGACCATCCCCGCCAACCGGCCAGCCCGGCCAGTCCCGCCGACCGGCCATCCGGGCCCAACAGGCCAGTCCCGCCAGCAGGCAGGGCACAGCTCAGGCCGACGGGGCGGCGCGCTGCGCCTCCCACTCGTCGATGAGCTGGGGCATCCGTGCCGCCATGAACCGGAAGAACGCCGCCATCTCGTCGGCACGGTCGCGGGCGGCGTGGTCGTCGGCGTGCGCGAGGCCGATCGCCTCGATGTGCGCGGCGAGACGCTCGTAGATGGGGCCGTTGTTCGTCATCAAGCCGTACCAGGTGTCGGCGACGATGACGTAGCGGTCCCGCCGCTCCTCAGGGCGGGACATCCGCCGCACCACCTGGATCGTCTGCAGGTATCGCACGGCACCCGACACGGCGGCGGCGCTCACGCCCAGCCGCTCGGCCAGGTCCGCGGCCGTGTATCCCTCGGCGGGGGCCGCGATCAGGGCCATCATCACCCGACCGGGCATTCGCGGGAAGCCGACGCCGGCGATCATCGCGGCGGCCTCCTCGGCCGCGTCGATCCCGAGGTGCGCGTCTTCGGCGGGCCCGGTCCCGGGGCGCGCATCCTCGACCGGCTCGACGGATCTGTTCACGGCCTTCCTCTTCCCCTGCGGTCGTGCGGTCATGATCCCTCCATCCTGCCGTGGTCGTCACCCGGCGGGATGCAGTTCCCTCCGACGCATGAGCGCGAGCGCACCGGCGGTGCCGACGGCCCCGACCACGAGCAGCCACCACATGCCCTTGAGGTCGATCCCGCCGTCGGCGACCGTCGGCGTCTGCGCGAAGGGCGAGACGTTCGTCAGCCACTCCGGGAGGTCGAACAGCGGGCCGAACAGCCCGAGCAGGAGCGCGAGGAGCACGAGGGTCCAGCCGAGCGGGATCGTCCACCGCGGGACGAGGACGAAGGCGAGCGCCGCGAGCGCGAGGAAGACGCAGGCGGCGACCCCCTGGCCGATGTCGGCGATGAGGGCGTCCTGCGCGAGCGACCACGCGTCGCCGCCGCGTCCGGCCACGCCGATCACCGATCCGAGGATCGCGCTCGCGACGACGAGGACGACTCCCGCGAACGCCACGAGCAGGTAGCCGCCGAGCCAGCGCACGCGGCCCACCGGTGTGCTCAGCAGCGGCTCGGCGAGATCGTGCGCCTCCTCCTGGCGGGCGCGGCTCACGGTCTGCACCGCCGCGCAGGCGGCGAGAACGCCCACGATCACGGAGAAGACCACCACGAGCCCCTGCTCCAGGTCGCCGTTGCGCGAGAGCGCCTCGAAGATCTTCTGCACCGAGGGGATCCTGGTCCCGATCGAGTCCACGACCGAGGCGAGACTCGTCGCGAGGAGACCGGTGAGGAGACCGCCCACTGCCCAGCCGACGATCGCGCCGCCGGTGAGGCGCCGGACCAGCCCGATCGGGGAGCGGAGCCCCGCTCCCGCATGCGTGCTCCCTGCCCGCTCCGGCACGAGTCCCGCGCCCAGGTCGCGGGTGGTCTGCAGCATCGCCGCCACGAGGATCAGCACGACCCCCGCCCCGAGGCACAGCAGCACGGGGCGCAGGTCGTCGTCGGCGAAGGGGCGGCTGTTCTCGGCCCATCCGAACGGGGAGAGCCAGGCGAGCCAGCCGCTCTCCATGCGGGTCAGGTCGGCGCTGGGCGTGCCCAGGGCGTTCCCGAGACCGGCGACGACGAAGGAGGCGACGAGGATCCACACGGTCAGCGAGTTCGCACCCCGTGAGGTGCGCATGAGCTGTCCGGCGGCGAGCCCTGTGCCGAGGAAGCAGATCCCGACCGCGGCGGTGGCGCCGCCGGCGACGAGCGATCCGCCGATCGGGAAGCCCGATCCGGCGAAGGCGGCCGTGAGCAGCGCCCCGAGGACGACGTTCACGAGCACCCCGTGGAGGATCGTCGCCCCGAGCGGGACGAGCCGTCCGGCTGGGGTGGCCGAGAGCAGCTCGGCACGGCCCTGCTCCTCGTCGCCGCGGGTGTGGCGGACGGCGAGGAAGGCGCTCATGAACGCGGCCATCATCGCCAGGAAGGGCAGGATGAGGAACAGCGTGAACGCCGCCGCGCCGGCGCCCGATGGCAGTCCGCGGAAGAGGAGGATGACCGGATTCGCCATCACGGTCGCCAGGAGCGCCGTGCGATCGGCTTCCGTGCCGTAGGACGACACGACCCCGCCGACGGACGCCGCGCCGAGGGCGACGGTGCCGAGGATCCAGAGCAGCAGCTGGGTGCGATCGCGGCGGATCCGCTGCCGCAGCAGGATGAACATCAGCGTCCCGCCTTCGCCCGGCCGCGCCGACCCGCCCTGGTCCCGGGGCCCGCTGGGGGTGTGCCGGTCGGGGGCGTGCTCGACGGTGTGCTCGACGGGGCGGTCGGGCCGGCGGTCCCTGCGCCCTCGAAAGCGGCGAGGTCGTCGCCGTAGTGCCGCAGGAACAGCTCCTCCAGCGAGGGCGGCTCGATCCGGAGCCCCGCCACATGCCGTTCGGCGAGGGCGGGGAGCACGGCGGAGACCCGGTCGCTGTCGATCGTGAAGCGGGCCCTGCCCTCCTCGATCCGTCCCTCGTGCGCGTCGGGGATGCCGTCGAGCGCTGCGGCGTCGGTCGCGGCGAACGACACCTCCGTCCGGGTGAGGTGGCGGAGCTCGGCGAGGGTGCCGGTCTCGACGATCCGCCCCTCGCGGATGATCGAGACGCGGTCGCAGAGCTGTTCGACCTCGGACATGATGTGGCTCGAGAGCAGGACCGTGGCACCCGTGGCCTTCACCCGCGCGACCTCGCGGCGGAACATCACCTCCATGAGGGGGTCGAGGCCGCTGGTCGGCTCGTCGAGGACGTAGAGGTCGGCGGGCACGGCGAAGGCGGCGATCAGTGCGACCTTCTGGCGATTGCCCTTGGAGTAGGCGCGCCCCTTCTTCCGGGGGTCGAACTGGAACGCCTCCTCCAGCCGGGCGCGCTCGTCGCGGTAGCGGTCGTGCCGGGTGCCGGCGCCGCGGAGACGTGCGAGGAGGTCGATCGACTCGCCGCCGGACAGGTTCGGCCAGATGCTCACGTCCCCCGGCACGGACGCGAGCCGGCGATGGATGCGCACCGCCGTTGTCCAGGGATCCTCCCCGAACACCTCCGCCTCGCCCCCGGTCCTGCGTGCCAGGCCGAGCAGGATCCGGATGGTCGTGGACTTGCCCGCGCCGTTCGGACCCAGGAAGCCGTGCACCTGGCCTTCGTCGACGCGGAGGTCGAGACCGTCGAGGGCGTGCACGCGCCCGTAGCGCTTCGTCAGGCCGCTGGTGCGGATGATCGCGTTCATGGCGGCGAGCCTACGCTTATTTCACGAATTCGTGAAGAGAGTGAATGAGATGATCGGGACGGATGGCTGGAGCTTTCCCGGATGGCGGGCGGATCGCGGCGGAATCGTCCGCCATCCGGGGGAACTCCCGCCATCTGTCCCTGCGCCAGGCGTACCTGCAGATCCGGCGGGGGGCGGGGGAAGCGGGGAACGCGGGGCCGTCAGAGGCGGTTCATGGCGGTCACCGTCACGACGGCCTCGCCCGCCTCGTCGGAGGCGTCGAGGTCGATCGTCGCGGAGATGCCCCAGTCGTGGTCGCCCGCCGGGTCGTCGAGGATCTGCCGCGCCGTCCAGGTCCGAGCGGGAGCGTCCTCGCCGCTCCCGGCTCCCTGTCCGGCCTCCTGACCGGTGCCCGTCTCGTCGATGAGCAGCAGGTCCGGTCCGCGCGCGGCCTGTCCGGTCAGGATCTCGTCGTGCTCCGCGTAGTAAGCGTCCAGGGCGGCGTTCCAGCCGTCCGCGCCCAGGCCCGGATCGAGCGTCGCGAGCGCGTCCACGTCCTCCCGGGCGGCGAGCTGCACGCGCCGGAAGAGCTCGTTGCGCACGAGGACGCGGAAGGCCCGCGCATTGGTCGTGAGCCGCCGGGGCGCCGGGGGCACCACCGGCTCGTCGCCGTGCGCGACCGGGTGGCCGGCGATGAGCTCCTCCCACTCGTCCAGCAGGGAGGAGTCCACCTGCCGCACGAGCTCGCCGAGCCACTCGATGAGGTCCCGCAGCTCGTCGGTCTTGAGATGCTCCGGGATGGTCTGCGAGGCGGCGCGGTACGCATCGGAGAGGTAGCGCAGCACCACCCCCTCGGAGCGGGCGACCTTGTACTGCGCCACGTACTCGCCGAAAGACATCGCCCGCTCGTACATGTCCCGCACGACCGACTTCGGATGCAGCTCGAAGTCCCTGATCCACGGCTGGGCGGCGCTGAAGGTCTCGAACGCGGCGCCCAGGAGCTCCTCGAGCGGCTTCGGATAGGTGATGTCCTCGAGCGCCGCCATTCGCTCGTCGTACTCCATGCCCTCGGCCTTCATCGCCGCCACGGCCTCGCCCCGTGCGGCGAACTCCTGTTGGCTCAGCACCGCGCGGGGGTCGTCGAGGGTCGCCTCCACGATCGAGACGGCGTCCAGCGCGAACGTCGGCGACTCCGGATCGAGCAGCTCGAAGGCGGCGAGGGCGAAGGGCGACAGCGGCTGGTTCAGCGCGAAGTTCGGCTGGAGGTCGACGGTGAGACGGATCCGTCCGTCCGCGGTCTGCTCGACGACGCCGGACTCGCGGAGCGTCCGATACACGCCGAGGGCGCGCAGGGCGAGGATCCGCTGCTGCGCGCGGGTCTCGTGGTTGTCGTAGACGAGGGAGCGCATGATCGCGAACGCGTCGCCGCCGCGGCCGATCACGTTCAGCATCATCGCGCTCGTGATCTGCATGTGCGAGGTCAGCGTCTCCGGCTCGGCGTCGATAAGCCGGCGGAACGACGGCTCGCCCCAGGACACGAACCCGTCCGGTGCCTTCTTCCGGACGACCTTGCGCCTCTTCTTCGGATCGTCACCGGCCTTCCGGAGGGCGGCGGCGTTCTCGGTCTCGTGCTCCGGCGCCTGGGCGACGACCGTGCCCGCGGTGTCGAACCCTGCGCGGCCGGCGCGGCCGGCGATCTGATGGAACTCGCGGGCGTTGAGCTGCCGCATCCGGGTCCCGTCGAACTTGGTCAGCGCGGTGAGCAGCACCGTGCGGATCGGGACGTTGATGCCGACGCCGAGCGTGTCCGTGCCGCAGATGACGCGGAGGAGCCCCCGTTGCGCGAGCTGCTCGACCAGCCGGCGGTACTTCGGCAGCATCCCGGCGTGGTGCACGCCGATGCCGAGGCGGAGGAGGCGCGAGAGCGTGCGGCCGAACGAGGTGGTGAAGCGGAAGCCGCCGATGAGCGCGGCGATCTCGTCCCGCTGCTCGCGGGTCGCCACCTTGGCGCTCGCGAGGGCCTGGGCGCGCTCCATCGCCGCGGCCTGCGCGAAGTGGACGATGTAGACCGGGGCGCGGTCGGTGCTCAGCAGCTCGTCGATCGTCTCGTGGATGGGCGTGGTCTCGTAGAAGAAGTGCAGGGGGACAGGGCGCTCGACGCCCGTCACCACGGAGGTCTCGCGACTCGTTCGCCGGGAGAGGTCGGCGGCGAGGTCGGTCACGTCGCCGAGGGTCGCCGACATCAGGATGAACTGCGCCTGGGGGAGGGTGAGCAGCGGCACCTGCCACGCCCAACCGCGATCGGGGTCGCCGTAGAAGTGGAACTCGTCCATCACGACCTGGCCGACGTCGGCCTCCGCCCCCTCACGCAGTGCCAGGTTCGCCAGGATCTCGGCCGTGCAGCACACGATCGGGGCGTCCGCGTTCACCGCCGAGTCCCCGGTGACCATGCCGACGCGCTCGGCGCCGAACACGTCGACGAGCGCGAAGAACTTCTCGCTCACCAGTGCCTTGATCGGAGCCGTGTAGTAGGTCCGGCGGCCGTCGGCGAGGGCGGCGAAGTGCGCGGCGACCGCGACGAGCGACTTCCCGGTCCCCGTGGGGGTGGACAGGATCAGGTTCTGGCCGGAGACGATCTCGATGACCGCCTCATCCTGGGCGGGGTAGAGGGAGATCCCGGTGCTCTCGGCCCACTCCACGAAGGCCGCATAGACGGCGTCGGGATCGGGGGCCGATCCGTCGCCGGAGGACAGGGCGGACGGATCGAGGCGCACAGACATGGTCCCTCGATCATCCCCCATCCGTCGGGGCGCGGCTCACCCCTCCGGCTCACCCCTCCCTGCGGCGGACGATCTCGGCGATCCAGAGCGGGGCGAAGGGGGAGGTGCAGTTGGGCGGCGTGGGGTAGTCGGCGAGGACCTGCAGGCGCTCGCCGATGGCCACCGCGCGGGCGCGATGCTCAGGATGGTGGATCCCGATCTGCGCGAGGGTCTCGTTCATGGCCCACTGCAGCCGGCTCGGCGCGTCCTTCAGCTCGCGCTCGACGATGTCGAGCAGGCCGTCAAGGTCGAGGCCCTCGGGGCTCTTGATCACCCGATCCGTCGTGAGCGACCAGGCCGCCGCCCGTGCGTCCGGATCCGCGTCGTCGAACCAGCGCAGACGCATCTCCTCCGCCCTCGGCGACTTCTTCGCGACGTAGTTCACGAACCAGTCGTGCGCCTTGGCGCTGTCGGTGGCCCGGACCATGTCGTCCAGCTCGTCCGCGGTGAAGGCCCTGGGCTTGCAGATCAGGAGCCCGAGGAGCTGCCCCGCCACGTCGCCGGAGGACCAGAGCTCCCTCGCGAGGTCCTGATCGGAGCCGATCCGCTTCGCCAGCGCCCGCATCTTCGTCAGGTTCACGCCGTGCGCGTCGCCGTGCCGCTCGTTCACCAGGCGCGCCTTCAGGTCCTCCAGCGCGGCGAGGTCGGCGAGCGCCGTGTCGAGGGTCGTTCCGGTCATGGGCGCCTCCGCTCCTTCCGTCTTCCGTGTCCCTGTCGTCCAGGTCCAGGTGCTCTTGCTCCCGGCCGTTCGTTCTTCAGTCTAAAGAGGGGGTCGGACAGGCCGGCCGCGCCGAGCAGGAACGGCCTCCATGTCCCGATTCTGGGGCCGCATGTCCCGATTCTGGTTCCCGATTCGCCGTTCGCCGACAGTTTTCGGGACACGGAAGCGGGGTGCGGAGGGGCGGTCAGGGGCCGGTCGAGGGTCCGAGGAGGGTGACGCCCTGCGCCGCGAGCTCCCGGGCGGTCGGATCGTCGGCGCCGACGTCGGTGACGACCGCGGCGACCGCGTCGAGGGGCAGCACCTCGTAGCGGGAGGCGGTGCCGAGCTTCTCCTCGCTGGCGAGCACATAGGTCTCGGCGGCGCGGGCGGCGAGCGCGCGCTTCATGGCCGCCTCATCGGCGTCCCCCGTAGTCAGCCCCGCGGTCGGGTGCACGCCGGTGACGCCGAGGAGGAACAGGTCGGCGCTGATCCTGCTCGCCGCCTCGACGGCGGCCGCCCCGCTCGCGACGGCCGAGTGCTTGAAGAGGCGTCCGCCGATCAGGAAGACCTCGGCGGAGTGGTCGAGCAGGGAGGTCGCGATGGTCGGGCTGTGGGTGATGATCGTGCAGGCGAGGGTCTTCGGCAGAGCGTCGACCACCGCCAGGGTGGTGGTGCCGCCGTCGAGGATGACCGTGGCTCCCGGCCGGATCAGCCCTGCGGCGAGGGCGGCGACGCGCCGTTTGCTGTCGGGGGCGACGGCGGTGCGGGCCGCGTAGTCGGCCGTGGCGGGGGATGCGGGGAGGGCGCCGCCGTACACGCGGACGGCGAGGCCCGCGTCGTCGAGCTCCCGCAGGTCGCGGCGGATGCTGTCCTCGGAGAGGCCGAGCTCCCGGGCGATGTCCTTCGCGACGATGCGCCCGTCGCGGCGGAGCCGTTCCAGGAGCAGTTCCTTGCGTGATGCCGCGAGCATTCCGACTCCTTCACGTTCTTTCACGATTCTGCGGTATTGTTCCGATATGAGCAAGCCTATGTTGATTCTGATCGCCGGCCCCTACGCCTCCGGGACGGGCGGGGACCCCGCTCTCATGGCCCGGAACCTGAAGCGTCTCGAAGAGGCCGCGTGGCCGATCTTCCGTGCCGGACACATCCCGATGATCGGGGAGTGGGTGGCGCTGCCCGTCCTGGAGAGCGCCGGCGCCGGCCCGTCGGACCCCCTGGCGGCCGAGGTCATGTACCCGACCGCCGAGCGGCTGCTCCAGCACTGCGACGCCGTGCTGCGCCTCCCCGGCGAGTCCCGCGGCGCCGATCAGGACGTCGCGATCGCGACCGCCCGCGGGATCCCGGTGTACCGCGCCCTGAGCGAGGTCCCCGGGTCCGACGTGCCGGTGGGCTGACCGCCCCGCCCCGACCTCGCCCCGTCCCCGTCCGGGCCCGTCCGGCCCCGTCCCGCCCGCCTGTCCCGGACGGGTTCCGTGTCCCGATTCTGGCGCGCCGTGTCCCGATTCTGGGGGTTCGTGTCCCGATTCCGGTTCCCGATTCGCTGTTCGAGGACAGTTTTCGGGACACGGCAACGGGGCATCGGGAGGGCCGGGGTCAGTCCTCGTCGAGGAGCTCGCCGCGGATCCGTCGGAGGTCCTCCATCAGCGATCCGATGAGGATCCAGTGGCTGGAGGAGGGCGGCGTCACCACCAACGGCGCGGTGAGCGCCGGGATCGCCGAGGTCAGCGTCTCCGGCTCCACCGCGACCTCGGCCACCTGCACGGCGAGACGGACGTCGTGACCGGCGCGGCGCAGCTGCTCGGCGATCGCCCGGGCCGTCGGCTCCTCCGGAAGGGTGTCGTCGTAGTGGTCGAGGTAGGCCCTGGTCATCCCGATCACCTGGGTCACGATGGGGGAGAGGCGGTCCAGGAGCTCGCGCGTCGCGTGCAGGTCGTCGCGGTGGCGGGACCGCCGCGGGTTCAGCGACAGGGACTCCTCGCCGGCGGCGACCGATGCCTCCGCGGCGTCCTTCATCGGCCGCAGCAGCCGCGCCTCCAGCATGAGCTCCTGCAGGCGGGCGGGCGACTGCGTGTCCGGGAGGGCAGCGGCGAGCCGGTCGAGGCTGGCCGCGACCTCGCCGCCGAGCAGGGTGAGATCGCGGCGGGCCGGGGCGACCAGCACCGGAGGCACGATGAGCGCGTTGACGACGATGCCGATCGCGGCGCCGATCAGGGTCTCGACGATCCGATCGATCGCATAGGCGGGGCTGGATGAGCCGAGGGCCAGCACGAGCATCGCCGAGATCGCGACCTGGTTGCCGGTGCCGGGCGTGGCCTTGAAAACCCACGCGGCGAGCATCGCGACCATGATCGCGAGGAGCACGATCCAGCTCTGGGTGCCGAGGACGAGGCTCAGCAGGACAGCGATGACCACCCCTGCGATCACGCCGATGCTGCGCTCGACCGCCTTCGCGAGCGACTGGTTCACACTGGGCTGGACGACCAGCAGCGCGGCGATCGCCGCGAAGACCGGCAGCTGGCCTGGCACGAGGAGTCCGGCCACGAGCCAGGCCGCGATCGTGGCCGCCGCCGACTTGGCGACCTGCAGCAGCGGGGCGCGCTTGGCGGCGCGGATGGTGGCGGACATGCCCATGCCCCTCACGGTAGTCCCGGGTGGCTGAGGGCCGGCCTCGGCGCGGCGTCGGGGGCGGATCGGGGTGCGCGGGGCGCCTTGTGAACCGGGCCGGGTGCGTGATCTGAGGCAGGGCATGGCGCGAAATAGGGCATCCGTCCGATGCCGCGAGGGGGCCTTAGCGCGGAGTGTGGAAGACACAGAGAACCGAGGAGATCCCGATGTTCACGCACCCCCACCTCACCTACCGTGTGTCCCAGCTCGAGCTGGAGCAGGCCGCCGTCCGCGCCGAGCGCGCCCGCGTGCTGGCCGAGAACGCCGACCAGATCCGTCCGCGCGAGGGCGTCCTCCACCGGCTGCGTCGCTCCTTCGCCCGACCGGCTGGGCCTGCACGCCCGACGCCCCCAGCCGCGCTCCCGTCCCCGATCCCGGCTCCGATCCCGGCTCCGATCCCGTCCGTGACCGCCCCTCGGGTGCGGATTCCCGAGCCCGCGGCGGGCGTCTCGTCCGCCGCGCCCGAGACTGCGGCGACCTCCTGCGCCGCAGCGCCGCGCATCGCCTCAGGGCGGTCCGCGGGATCCCGCCCCGCCCCCGCGTCCTCCGCCCGGACGGCCGCTTCCCGTCCGGCGTGACGTCGGGGGCGGGCGCGGCGGGACATCCGCTCGTCGGGCCGGATGTCGGTGGCCGGTGGGACGATGAAGGCATGTCCTTCTCCGCGCCGGTCGCCGCGATGGTCGGCCGCGATGCCGAGCTCGCGCTCCTCCGCGAGGCGTTGCGCCGTGCTGCCGGGGGCGAGGCCTCGTCGGTCCTGGTCGCCGGAGAGGCCGGGATCGGCAAGTCGCGGCTGGTCGGAGAGTTCCGTGCGGCCGCGGGCGGCGAGGCGACGGTCCTCGTCGGCTGGTGCCTCGACTACGGGTCGACGCCCGCGCCCTACGGCCCGCTGCCCGCCCTCCTCCGCGGCGTCCTCGCCGAGCTGGGGGAGCGCGCGGACGAGGCGGCGGGTCCGGGCCGCGATGCGCTTCGGGTGCTGCTCCCCGAGCTGTCCGCCGCGCCGTTCGACCGCTCGGCGGTGGGGCCCGAGCTGCTGCGGGAGGCGATCGCGAACGTCATGGAGGCGGCGGCGGATCGCGGTCCGCTCGTGCTCGTGATCGAGGACCTGCACTGGGCGGACGAGGCGACGCTGTCGATACTGGCGTTCCTGCTGCGCGTCCTCGCCGGTCGCCCCGTGCTCTTCGTGCTCACCTGCCGCATCGACGAGGTGCGTCGGGGCGGGGCGGTCAGCCGCTTCCTCGCCGAGGCCGAGCGTGCGCGGCTCGTCGACCGCATCCCGCTGCATCGCCTTGACGACAGCGCTGTGCGCGCCATGGTCGAGCACCTTAGCGGCCCGATCGATGCGGCGTCCCTCGCGCGGATGCAGGAGCGTGCCGAGGGGGTGCCCTTCTTCGTCGAGGAGCTCGCGTGCAACGCGCAGGGGCCGCTGCCCGAGACGCTGCGCGACGTGCTCCTGGCGCGGTTCGACCTGTTGAGCGACGACGCCAAGCGCGTGGTGCGGGCGGTCTCCGGGGCGGAGGGCGGTGTGTCGCACGAGCTCCTCCTCGCTCTGGTGCCGCTCTCCGACGAGAAGCTCGACGAGGCCATCCGCGAGGCGACGATGGCGGCGATCCTCATCGTCAGGGAGGGCGAGACCTACGGCTTCCGGCACGCGCTGCTGCGCGAGGCCGTGCACGACGACCTTCTGCCCGGCGAGCGGGCACGGCTGCACCGTGCCTACGCGGAGGCGCTGGAGGAGGCGGGCGCACGCACGCCGGGAGCCTGCATCCAGCCGACCCTGGCGTTCCACTGGCATCAGGCGCACGATCCGCGGCGGGCGCTCGTCGCGGCGGTCGGCGCCATGATGCAGTCCAAGGCGAGCTATGCGTTCTCCACGGCCGCCCGATTCGGCGAGCTGGCGCTGGAGCTGTGGGAGCAGGTCCCCGACGCCGCCGACGTGGCCGGCATCGAACGGATGACGCTGCTCGCGCGGCTCGGGTCGATCCTGCGCAACGCGGGGGACGGGGAGAGGGCGCTCGCCGTTGTCGATCAGGCGCTCGCCGAGACCGATCCCGCCGCCGCCGATGCCGGCGCATACGTGCGTCTGCTGCGCGACAAGGCCCTGTATCTGCAGCACCTGGGACGACCGGGGTCGGTGGAACTCCTGACCGGAGCGCTGGCGATCATGGACGCGCGGCTGGAAGACGATCGGCTGCGCGCGACCCTGCTCAACTATCTCGCCAGCCGTCACATGATCGCCGGGCGCCTCGACGAGGGGATCGCGGTCGCCACCGAGGCCTATGAGCGTGCGACGTCCGCCGGAGCCGAACGGGAGATGTCGGTCGCCCGCAACATCCGCGGGTCATGCCGTGCGCATCTCGGCGATCTCGTCGGCGGGCTGGAGGACTACGGCGTCGCGCGGGAGTATGCCAGGGACGACGCGTCGATGCTCCGCTACCGGGTGAACTTCTCCGACCTCCTGATCATGCTCGGCCGCTATCGGGAGGCCGTCGGGATCGCCGAGGAGGGGCTCGCGCACGCGAAGCACCTCGGCGTGCAGCGGACCAGCGGCGCGATCATGACGCAGAACATGGTCGAGCCGCTCCTCGAACGGGGCGAGATCGGGCGGGCCGAGGAGCTCCTGGCCACGGATCTGAACACGCGCACGCTCCGCGTGTTCCGGCTCTACACGACGATGTCGCGGGTGCAGGCGCTCGCATGGCGCGGTCGCCTCGACGAGGCCGCCGCCGTCCTCCGGGAGTGGCTGCCGTCGATGGAGCAGACGGCCGTCGTCGAGCGGCAGGTCTGGTACTTCACGCTCAAGATGGAATCGGCGGTCGCCGTCGGCCGCGGCGACTGGAACGGGGCGTTCGCCGTTCTGCGGCGGATGCTCGCCGACCCTGGCCCGGCTCTCGGGTATCGGCGTCGCCTGCTGCTTGACGGCGGCTGGATCGTCGCGTCGCTGCGGGCCCTGGGCGATGGGCAGGCGGACGAGGCGGCGGAGCTCGTGCGTCGGGGATGGGCCGAGCTGCCGGAGTCGTTGCAGGGGCCGTCCTGGTCCGCTCTGCTGTCGAGCCTCCTCGCGCCCACCGAGGCATCGCTGCGGCAGGCGGTCGTGATGGCGGACGGCGACGACGTTCCCGCGGTCTTCCGCGTCGTCGTCCGGCAGGAACTCGCGAGGATCCTGGTCGCCTCCGGCGACCGCGGTGAGGCGTCGGAGCTGCTGACGGAGGCGGGCCGGATCGCGGATGAGCTGGGCAACGACCGGCTTCGCCAGGACGTCGGGGCCTTCGTCGCGGCCTCGGGTCTCGGTGACCATGGGGCACCCGTCCTTCCCCGAGCCGATGGCGGGCCGGAGCTCACCGCGCGGGAACAGCAGGTCCTCGCCCTCGTCGCGGAGGGGCTCAGCAACCGTCAGATCGGGGAGCGGCTGTTCATCAGCGCGAAGACGGCGAGCGTCCACGTCTCGGCGATCCTGCGCAAGCTCGGTGTCACGACGCGGACCGAGGCCGCCGTCGCGATCTCGCGTCGGAGCCCCGCGCCCGATGAGGCCTTCGCGGCCCCGCTCCGCTCCTGACCCACCGGGCTTCCCGGGGTTTTCCAGGGCATGTCCCGAAATCGGTTGGAAATCGGGCCCTGGGGCACCGAAGGTGGGACATGTCCGCCGGAATTCGGGACGCGGGGGCGGAGAAGTGGGACGCGGGCCCGAAAAGTGGGACGCGGGCTGACCCGTGTTGCGGCTCCTGTCCGGGATTCCGTGCCGCGCCCGGCTGGGGCGGCATGTCCCGAAATCGGTTGGAGATCGGGCCCTGTGGGACCGAAAGTGGGACATGTCCGCCGGAATTCGGGACACGGGCGCCGAGAAGTGGGACACGGGGCACGAAAAGTGGGACGCGGGCTGACCTGTGTTGCGGCTCCTGTCCGGGATCTCCTGCGTCGCCCGGCTGGGGCGGCATGTCCCGAAATCGGTTGGAGATCGGGCCCTGAGGGACCGAAAGTGGGACATGTCCGCCGGAATTCGGGACACGGGCGCCGAGAAGTGGGACACGGGGCACGAGGCGGGAGGCGGGGCGGGATGGGTTCGCGGACGAGGCGGAGTGGTCGACGGCGCGGGTCAGGCCTCGGCGCGGCCGTGGCGCCAGTAGCCCATGAAGGCGATCGAGCGGCGGTCGATGCCGAGGTCGCGGACGAGGTGGCGGCGCAGGGCCGTGATCGTCCCGGCCTCGCCGGCCAGCCAGGCGTACTCGCCGCCGACCGCGCTCTCGGGAACCTCCCACAGCACCTCGTCCTCATCCGGCTCGGCGAAGTCCTCGACGACCGCGGTCGAGGTCGCCGCGCCCACGGAACCCGCGCCCACGGAACCCGCCCCCACAGACCCCGCGCCCATAGAACCCGAACCCGCAGACCGTCCCGCGGCACGGCGCGCTGCGCGCTCCTGCCCCCAGGCGTGGACGGCGGCGCTGAGGCGCACGCCGTGGGCGGCGCTTCCGCGGGCGAGCCAGGTCACGGTCACGCCGTCGGGAGAGGTGAGCGGAAGGGCGTCGGCCTCGGTCGGGACCTCCGCGAGCACCACGCCCCTCGCATCGGCGGGCAGCGACTCCACGATCGCGCAGATCGCGGGGACCGCCGTCTCGTCGCCGGCGATGAGCAGGGTGTCCGCGTGCCCCGGATGCCACTCGATGCCGCCGTCATGACCGTCCACCCGGGAGTCCGGGCCGACGATCGCGAGCGGGTCGCCGACCTTCGCCGCGCTCGCCCAGGCGGAGGCCGGGCCCTCGGTGCCGTGCAGCACGAAGTCGATGTCGATCTCCCGCTCGGCGGGTCGGACGGCGCGGATCGTGTAGGTGCGGATCGCGTTGCGGAGGGCATCGGGGAGCTCCCGCCACCGGCGGTACCAGTCGGTCATGGACTGCGTCTCATCGAACTGCCCCACGTCGGTGAACGAGCCGTCCGCGAAGGGGATCATCACCTTGATCCTCTGGTCGAGCCCGTCGGTGCCGAACCATCGCAGGTCCTCGCCGCTGAGCGTGATCCGCGTGAAGCTCGGGGTCAGCGGCGTGAGTCGGGAGACGGTCGTGCGGTACGTGCGGTAGGGGTGGCTCACCCCTCCACTATAGGTTAGGCTTCCCTAACGTGACTCCCGTCGAGCTTCCCGAGACCCTTGCGCCCGGTGAACTGCGTGCCGACGGTCTGGCGCTGAGATACGGGCGCACGCCGGTCGTGCACGATGTCTCGGTGCGCCTCCGCCCCGGGGCCGTCACCGCCCTCATCGGCCCGAACGGCAGCGGCAAGTCCACGGCGCTGCGGGCCATCGCGCGCCTGCATCGCGTGCACGCGGGATCCGTCCGGATCGGCGGCGCGGCCGAGACCGTGCGCGACGTCTCCGCGCTGTCCGCGCGCGAGTTCGCCCGCGCGGTCGCGATGCTCTCCCAGTCCAGGCCCCACCCCTCCGGCGTCGAGGTACGAGACGTCGTCGCCCACGGGCGGCACCCGCACCGCGGCCGGTTCTCCGGGCTCACGGAGGCGGATCGGGACGCAATAGCGCAGGCGCTCGCCCTCACGGGGCTCGCGGAGATGGCGCACCGTGCCGTCGACGAGCTCTCCGGCGGGGAGCTCCAGCGCGTGTGGCTGGCCACCGCGCTCGCACAGGACACCGGGATCCTGCTCCTGGACGAGCCCACCAACCACCTCGATCTGCGCTACCAGATCGAGACGCTCGACCTCGTGCGCGATCTCGCCGACCGGGGCACCGCCCTCGGCGTCGTGCTCCACGACCTCGATCACGCCGCGGCCGTCGCCGACCACGTCGTGCTCCTGCATCGCGGCCGTGTGCACGCGGCCGGCGACCCCGCCGATGTGCTCACGGCGGAGAACCTCTCCCTGGTCTACGGGCTGCGGATCGACACCGTCGTCGACGCCGAGACGGGCAGGGTCCGGGTGGTCCCGAAGGGACGCCACCACGACCGCCCGCGCCCCCGCCCGTCCCGCGACCCCCACCGCAGCCTCCGCTCCGACCCGATCGCGAGCACCACCGAGATGGAGACCCCATGAAGAAGCCCCTCGCAGCCCTCGCCGCCCTCGGCGCCCTGACCTTCGCCCTCACGGCGTGCGGGACGACGCAGCCGTCCGCGTCGAGCACGTCGGCTGCCCCGGCCGCGGCGACCGGCAAGGGCTGCGCCGAGGACGCGTCCGCGACGTCGTCCGGCCCCGTGACGCTCACCGACGCCTTCGGGAAGACGGTGAAGCTCGACAAGCCCGCCGAGCGCGTCGCCGTGCTGGAGTGGCAGCAGATCGAGGACGTGCTCTCGCTGTGCGTGACGCCGGTGGCCGTCGCCGACGCCGATGGCTACCGCACGTGGGACACCGCGGAGGAGCTGCCGAAGGACGTCACCTCGGTCGGCACCCGCCAGGAGCCCAATCTCGACGCCCTGTTCGGGACGAAGCCCGACCTCGTGATCATCGAGGCCAACACCCCCGATGACGCGATCATCGGCCAGCTGGAGAAGTACGGCGTGCCGGTGCTCGCCACGAGCGGCGCGAACGCGAGCGACCCGATCGGGCACATGGTCGAGACGTTCGAGCTCATCGGACAGGCGACGGGCCGGGAGGAGCGCGCGAAGACGGTCGTCGGCGAGTTCGAGAAGCACCTGGCCGACGCGCAGAAGACCGTCGCCGCTGCGAAGCCCGCCTCGACCGACTTCGTCTACTTCGACGGCTGGGTGGACGGCGGCAACGTCTCCCTCCGTCCCTTCGGGCAGGGCTCGCTCGTCGGTGAGATCGGCGAGAAGCTGGGCCTCACCAACGCCTGGAAGGGCGAGGTCGACCCGGCCTACGGCCTCGGCAACACCGACATCGAGGGCATGACCACCATCGGCGACGCGAACCTGTACTACACCGGCACCGCGGACCCCGCGTCGGAGAGCTTCGTCGATGCGGCGAAGAAGAACCCGGCATGGGCATCGATCCCGGCGGTGAAGGACGGCAGGGTGACCGCCTTCCCCGCGGGGATCTGGACCTTCGGCGGCCCGCGCTCGGCCGAGCAGATCATCGACGGCTTCGTCGGCGTGCTGGCCAAGTGACCGACGCGCGTCCCTCCGCCCCCGCCGTCGCGCCCCGCGATGGCGACGCCTCCTCGCGTACGAGCGGCGTCGTGGCGGAGGACGCGCGCACAGGCGCCATGAACGCGGCGGATAGCGGGGGTGAAGCGGACGGCGTGGGCGGTGCGGACAGCGAGGATCGCGCGGACAGCGGAACCAGTGGGACCGGCGGGTCGACGGGACGGGCGCTCGCGGTCCTCCTGGGCCTCGCCGTGGTCCTCGTCGTGGTGGCGGCCTGGCATCTGACGCAGGGGACGAGCGGCGCGGTGTTCGCGGATCCGGACGTGCTCCTCGGGTCCCGCCTCCCGCGCCTCGCCGCGGGCGTCGCCGTGGGCGTCGCGCTCGGGGCTGCGGGGGTGCTCATGCAGTCGCTGTCCCGCAACGCGCTCGCCTCGCCCGACACGCTGGGGGTCATGGGCGGTGCCTACCTCGCGGTCACGGCCGTCGCGGCCTTCGGCATCGCGGTGCCCGCCTGGGCCTCGGGCGGGGTGGCGTTCGCGGGAGGGCTGGCCGCGGCGATCCTCGTGCTGGGGATCGCCGGAGGCGCGGGATCGGGCACGACCAGGCTGGTCCTGGCCGGCTCCGCGCTGGCCCTGGCGTTCCAGGCGGGCACCTCGACCCTCCTGATCCTCTTCTCGGAGCAGACGAAGGGCCTGCTCGCCTGGGGCAGCGGCAGCCTCTCGCAGCTGGGCCTCGACGCCTTCCTCCAGGCGGCGCCCGTGGTCGTCGCGGCGCTGGTGCTCACGCTCGTCCTCTCCCGGCGGCTCGACGTGCTCGCGCTCGGCGACGACACGGCGTCCTCGCTCGGCGTGCCCATCCGATCCACCCGCATCGGGGGGATCCTGCTCGCGGTGGTCCTCACCGCGACGGCGGTGACGCTCGCCGGGCCCCTCGGGTTCGTCGGGCTCTGCGCTCCGGTGCTCGCCCGGCTCCTCTCCCGGATCGTCCCGGCGCTCGCCCGGCACGTGCTGCTCATCCCCGCGGCCGGGCTCATCGGCGCGATCGTCGTGATCCTCGCCGATGCCATGCTGCGGCTGATCATCGGCGCGGAGGGCGCGATCGCGGTGCCGACAGGGGTGGCGACCACGGTGCTCGGCGCGATCGTGCTCATCGTGATGGCGCGCCGGCTCCGGGATGCCGGCCCCACTCGCCGCCCGCCGTCGGTGCGGTTCGGCATCCGACGCCCGTGGGTCTTCCGGGTCGCGCTCGCCGCGGGGGTCGCCGCCGTGATCGGCGTGGTGATCGCAGGTCTCCTGCTGGGCAGCACGCCGCTGCTCACCGGCGATGTGCTGCTGTGGATGCAGGGCCAGGCGCCGCCGCAGATCGCCTTCGCCCTCGACGAGAGGGCGCCGCGCGTGGCCGCGGCCGTCACCGCCGGGGCGGCGCTCGCGCTCGCGGGCACGCTCACGCAGGCTGTGAGCCGCAATCCGCTCGCCGACCCGAGCCTGCTCGGCATCACCGGAGGAGCGGGGCTCGGCGCGGTGCTGGTGGTGACGAGCGCCGCGGCCTCCACCTTCGGGATGCTCGTCTCCGCGGTCCTGGGTGCGCTGCTGGCCTTCGTCCTCGTGTACGGGCTGGCCTGGCGGGGAGGGATCAGCGCCGACCGGTTCATCCTGATCGGCATCGGTGTCTCCTACGGCACCGTCGCGCTCACCACCTTCGTGCTGCTGCGGAGCAACCCGTGGGACACGCCCCGGATCTACACCTGGCTCTCCGGCACGACGTACGGGCGGGTGTGGGATCAGGTGATCCCGCTCGCCGTCGTGATCGCGATCGCCCTGCCGCTGATCCTCGCGCAGCGTCGCGACCTGGACGTGATCGCCATGGACGAGGACACCCCGCGCCTGCTGGGGGTCGGGCTGGAGCGGTCGCGCCTGACGCTGCTCCTCATCGCGGCGGTGCTTGCGGCCCTGAGCGTGGTGGCCGTCGGCGTGATCGGCTTCGTCGGCCTGGTGGCCCCGCACGCCGCGCGCGCCCTCGTGGGCGCCAGGCACGCCAGGGTGGTCCCGGTCGCGATGCTGCTGGGTGCCGTGCTCGTCGGGATCGCGGATGCCGTCGGCCGCACGGTGCTCGCCCCCGCCCAGCTGCCGGCCGGGCTCGTGGTCGCGCTCCTCGGTGCCCCGTACTTCGTCTGGCTCCTCTGGCGCTCCCGCGACGCCTGACCCCGCGCGGCGCCGGAGGGCCGGCAGATCCGCTGCCTCGCGCCGGACGGATGCTCGCGCTGCTGTTTCCTGTCTGCGCTGCGCCGATCTGTGTAGCGCGGGCAGGGAATAGCAGCGCGGCGGGGAGAAACTGCAGCGCGCGGGAGGAAAGAGCAGCGTGAGCAGGGGATTGCAGCGCAGTGAGAAGAACGGCAGCGCGAGATCGCCGCAACGCACATCACCTCGGAACCGCCAACCCGCCGAGTCGCCCGTTGCGAGCGGCCGCGCGGCAGCGCAAGCCGCAAGCCGCAAGCCGCAAGCCGCCGCCCGTCAGGCCGGGGTGAGGACCAGGCGGTAGCCCATGCCCTGCTCGGTGAGCAGGTGCACCGGGGATCCGGGCACGGGTTCGAGCTTCTTGCGGAGCTGCGACAGGTACAGGCGGAGGTAGCCGGTGTCGGCGACCTGCTCGGACCCCCAGATGTCCCGCAGCAGCTCCTGCCGCGTGACGAGGGACCCGGGGTGACGGGCCAGGTGCTCCAGGATCCGCCACTCGGTCGGCGTGAGGTGCACCCTCGTCCCGGCGCGGGTCACGGCCTTCGCGGCGAGGTCGACCTCGACGTCGCCGAACGTCACGACGGCCTCCGTCGGCGCGGCCGAGCGCCGACGCGACAGCGCCCGCAGACGCGCGAGCAGCTCGTCGACCTGGAACGGCTTGGTCACGTAGTCGTCGGCGCCGGCGTCCAGCGCCTCGACCTTGTCGGCGGAGCCGGTGCGGCCCGAGACGACGAGGATCGGCATGTCGCTCCAGCCCCGGATCGCCTGGATCACGGCGATCCCGTCGAGCCGTGGCATCCCGAGGTCCAGGAGCACGATGTCCGGGCGCATCTGGGCGGCGGCGGTGATCGCGGCCGCGCCGTCGGGGGCCGCGACCACGTCGTAGCCGTGCGCGGCGAGGGTGATCCGCAGGGCGCGGACCAGCTGCGGATCGTCGTCCGCGATGAGCAGCTTCATCCGATGGCCTCCGTACCCGGATCGATGGCGTTCCCCCGTGCACGGGCCCCGAGGGCCGATCCCCCGAGGGCTGTCCCGCCGGGGGCCGGCTCCCCTGGCAGTCCTTCCGCGAGGGGGAGGGAGACGACCATGGTGAGGCCGCCGCCGGGGGTGTCCTCCGCGGTCAGGGTACCGCCCATGCCCTCGGCGAACCCGCGGGAGAGGGCGAGGCCGAGGCCGAGGCCGGTGGTGTTGTCGGTGTCCCCGTGCCGCTGGAACGGCAGGAACGCGCTCTCCCTGCGCCCCTCGGGGATGCCCTCGCCGCGGTCGATCACGCGGATCTCCGACATCCCGCCGAGGCGGCTGGTCGAGACGATCACGCGCTCTCCCTCGGGGGAGTGCCGTGTGGCGTTGGTGAGCAGGTTGACGAGGACGCGCTGCAGCAGCACCGGATCGGCGCGCAGCGGCGGAAGGTCCTGATCCAGGGCGAGCTCGACGTCGGAGGGCCCGAGGTGGAGCTCGTCGAGGGCGGAGACGACGCTGCTCCCGGCGTCCACCCGATCCAGCGACACCGCGAGGACCCCGGCCTCGACGCGGCTGACGTCCAGCAGGTCGGTCACGAGGCGGGAGAGGGTCGCGAGGCTCTCGTCAGCGGTCGCCAGCAGCTCGGCGCGATCGTCGGCGGACAGGCCGTGGGCGCTGCGGAGGCCGCCCACCGCGGCGACCGCGGCGGCGAGCGGGCGGCGAAGGTCATGGCTGAGCGCGGACAGGAGGGCGCTGCGCACCTGGTCGGTCTCGACCAGCACGGCGGCCTCGCGGGCGGTCTCGCGCAGATCGGAGTGCTCGATCGCCGCCGCGAGCTGCGCGAGGATCGCGTCCAGCAGGCGCCGACCGGAGGCGTCGAGCTCGGCGCCGTGCAGCTCGAGGAACGCACGGGGGCTGCCGTCGCCGCTGCGGCCCACCGGCATCGTGATCGACCGGCCGTCGGCCAGCGGCTCGCCGTCGCGCGCCAGCACCTCGCCGTCGGGGGTGAGGAGGCGGACGCCGCTCAGTCCGAACGCCTCGCGGGTGCGGCTGACGAGTGCCGTGGGGGCGCTGTCGCCACGGAGCACGTTGCCCGCGACGGCCGCGAGCAGCTCCGACTCGGCGGCGGCCCGACGGGCGCGACGCGCGCGTCGCGCCGCCTGATCCACGACGATGCTCACGAGCACCGCGATCACGACGTAGAGCACGAGGGCCAGGCCGTGGAACGGGTCGGCGACGGTCACCGTGAACAGCGGCTGCACGAAGAGGAAGTCGAGCGTGAACCCGGAGAGCACCGCGGCGAAGAGCGCGGGCTTCAGGCCGCCGACGATCGCGACGACCACGACGAGGAGCTGATAGGCCAGCACGTCCGAGGTGATCGACTCGGGGGAGCTCGTCATGTACAGCAGCCAGGACAGCAGCGGCCCGCCGATGAGCGCGATGGCCAGCCCCAGCACCTGCCGCCGCCAGCCGAGCGCCCCGCCGGTCATCCGGGGGAGCCTCCCGCCCCGTCCTCCGGCGGCGGCGTGCGAGACGATGTGGACGTCGATGTCCCCCGAGACGCGGATGACCTCCGCGCCGATGCCGGGGCCGGTGAGGGCGGCTGCGATCCGTCCGCGCCTGCTGACCCCGATCACGAGCTGCGTCGCATCGACGGACCGGGCGAACTCCACGAGCGTCTCCGGCACGTCGTCGCCGACGAGCTGATGGTACGAGCCGCCCAGCGACTCCACGAGCCGGTGCTGGGTGCTCAGCGCCCCCGGCGTCTCGTCGCGCATGCCGTCCTGCGTGGACACATGGACGGCCATGAGCTCGCCGCCCGCCGACCGCGCGGCGATCCGTGCCCCGCGGCGCAGCAGCGTCTCGCCCTCGGGTCCGCCGGTGAGGGCGACGACGACGCGCTCCCTGGTCTGCCACGCCCCCTCGATCCCGTGCTGGATGCGGTAGGAGCGCAGCGCGCTGTCGACCTCGTCCGCCAGCCACAGCAGCGCGAGCTCGCGGAGGGCGGTGAGGTTGCCGAGGCGGAAGTAGTTCGAGAGGGCGGCGTCCACGCGCTCGGCCGGGTACACGAACCCGGCCGAGAGCCGGTCGCGCAACGACTGCGGTGCGAGGTCGACCACCTCGATGTCGTCCGCGTCGCGGATCACCTCGTCCGGCACGGTCTCCTGCTGGACGATCCCGGTGATCTTCTCGACCACGGCGTTCAGCGACTCGATGTGCTGCACGTTCACGGTGGTGACGACGTCGATCCCGGCGTTCAGCAGATCCTGCACGTCCTGCCACCGCTTGGCGTGACGGGAGCCGGGGGCGTTCGTGTGGGCGAGCTCGTCGACCAGCGCGAGCTCGGGCGAGCGGGCGAGCACCGCGTCGAGGTCGAGCTCGGCGAGCTCCACGTCGCGGTGGCGGACGATGCGCCGCGGCACCTGCTCGAGCCCCTCGGACTGGGCGAGGGTCGCGGCCCTGCCGTGGGTCTCGACGATCGCGATCACCACGTCGCGGCCCTGATCGCGCAGGCGGCGTCCCTCGGCGAGCATCTCGTAGGTCTTGCCCACCCCCGGTGCGGCGCCGAGCAGCACGCGCAGCCGACCCTTGGGCCGGCCGGCGGGCTCTCCGGCATCCGTCATCGACTCTCCTTCTCGAGCGCATCGAGCGCGAGGTTGAGCTGCATCGTGTTCACACGCGGCGCACCGAGGAAGCCCAGATCCCGCGATTGAATCCTAGACTCCACGAGCGCGCGGACCTCCGCCTCCCCGAGTCCTCGCGCCTCCGCGACGCGCGGCACCTGCAGCAGCGCGTAGGCCGGACTGATGTCGGGGTCCAGTCCGGAACCGGAGGCGGTGACCGCGTCGGCGGGGACGTCCGACACCGGCACCTGCTCCCGCTCGGCGACGGCCGCGCGGCGCTCCTCGATCGCGGCGACGAGGTCGGGGTTCTCCGGCCCCAGGTTGCTGCCGCCGGAGGACGCCGCGTCGTAGCCCTCGCCGGCCGCGGAGGGACGGGACTGGAAGTACTGAGGCAGGGCCTTCCCGTCCGCATCGGTGAACGACTGCCCGATCAGCGCGCTGCCGGTGGGCGTCCCACCTCCCGTCCAGCCGCCGGTGGGGGAGCCGGCGGCGTCCACCTGGGACCCGTTGGACTGCCAGGGGAGGATGAGCTGTCCGATCCCGGTGAACGCCAGCGTGTACCCGACGCCGAGGAGGAGCGTGAGGACCAGCATCGCGCGGACGGCGACGCCTGCTGTGCGGACGGAGGTGCGGAGCGAGGACATGGGATGCCTTTCGTGTGCGGTGGTCGTCGGGTGCCGGGGTCAGAACCCGGGGATGAGGCTGACGACCAGGTCGATGAGCTTGATCCCCAGGAAGGGCGCGACGACGCCGCCGATGCCGTAGATCAGGAGGTTCCGCTGCAGGATCGCCGAGGCGCTGGCCGGGCGGTACTTCACGCCGCGCAGGGCGAGCGGGATGAGGAAGACGATCACGATCGCGTTGAAGATGATCGCGCTCGTGACGGCGGAGGCCGGCGAGTGCAGCTGCATGATGTTCAGCGCGGCGAGACCGGGGAAGGCGCCCATGAACATCGCGGGGATGATCGCGAAGTACTTCGCGATGTCGTTCGCCAGCGAGAAGGTCGTGAGGGCTCCGCGGGTGATGAGCAGCTGCTTGCCGATCCGCACGATGTCGATGAGCTTGGTCGGGTCCGAGTCGAGGTCCACCATGTTCCCGGCCTCCTTGGCGGCCGAGGTCCCGGTGTTCATCGCGACGCCGACGTCGGCCTGGGCGAGCGCCGGGGCGTCGTTCGTGCCGTCGCCGGTCATCGCGACGAGGCGTCCGCCCTCCTGCTCGCGGCGGATGAGGGCGAGCTTGTCCTCCGGCGTCGCCTCGGCGAGGTAGTCGTCCACCCCTGCCTCCGCGGCGATCGCCTTGGCCGTGAGCGGGTTGTCGCCGGTGATCATGACCGTCCGGATGCCCATGCTGCGCAGCTCGTCGAAGCGCTCGCGGAGGCCGTCCTTGACGACGTCCTTGAGGTGCACGACGCCGAGGATCCGTGCGTCCGCGTGGCCGTCGCCGGCGGGGCCCGCGACGGCCACCATCAGCGGCGTGCCGCCGTCGGCCGCGATCCCGTCCGCATATCGCCCCGCCTCGTCGGCCGCGGCGCCGACGTCGGCGCCCTCGGCCGCGAGCCAGGCACGGACGGCGGATCCGGCGCCCTTGCGGATGCGGGTGCCGTCGGCGAGGTCCACGCCGCTCATGCGGGTCTGGGCCGTGAACGGCACGGGCTCCGCGCCCTCCGGTGAGGTGACGACGATCCCGCGGCCGGCGGCGAGGTCGACGATCGACGCGCCCTCCGGAGTGGGGTCGGCGAGGGAGGAGAGGGCGGCGGCGCGCAGCAGCTCGTCCCCGTCGACGCCGGTCACGGGGCGGACGTCGCTCGCGCGGCGGTTGCCGTAGGTGATCGTCCCGGTCTTGTCCAGGAGCAGCGTGGTCACGTCTCCTGCGGCCTCGACGGCGCGTCCGGACATCGCCAGCACGTTGCGCTGCACCAGGCGGTCCATGCCGGCGATGCCGATGGCCGAGAGGAGCGCGCCGATGGTCGTCGGGATCAGGCACACCAGGAGCGCGATGAGCACCGGGATGCTCACCGGCGACGCGGAGTAGGACGCGATCGGGTTCAGCGCCAGCACGACCACGAGGAAGATGATCGACAGGCTCGCGAGCAGGATGTTCAGCGCGATCTCGTTCGGCGTGCGCTGGCGGTCGGCGCCCTCGACGAGCGCGATCATGCGATCGACGAACGTCTCGCCGGGCTTGGAGGTGATGCGGACGACGATCCGGTCCGAGAGCACCCGGGTGCCGCCGGTGACGGCGCTGCGGTCGCCGCCGGACTCCCGGACGACGGGAGCGCTCTCGCCGGTGATCGCGGACTCGTCCACGGTCGCGATCCCGGCGATGATGTCGCCGTCGCCGGGGATCGGCTCACCGGCCACGACCACGACGACGTCGCCGAGGCGGAGGTCGGCCGAGGAGACGTCCTCGGTGGCGGCCTTCGCGGCGATCGCGTCCCCGGCGGGGTCGTAGCCGACCACGCGCCGTGCGGAGGTGGTCGTGCGGGTCCGCCTGAGGGTTGCCGCCTGCGCCTTGCCCCGCCCCTCGGCGACGGACTCGGCGAGGTTCGCGAAGAGCACCGTGAGCCAGAGCCAGACCGCGATCGACCAGGTGAAGCCACCGGGGACGGCGGTGCCGCCGGACTCCCCGGCGCCGCCGAGGAAGGGCTCGGCGATCGCGAGCACGGTGGTGAGCGCGGCCCCCGCCCAGACCAGCAGGATCACGGGGTTGCGCAGGAGCGTGGCGGGGTTGAGGCGGCGCAGCGCCCCGGGGAGGGCCTGGACGAGCTGCCTCGGCCCGAAGGCGCGCTGCGGGCGGGCGGGGGCGTCCTCCGCCGCGGCCGCGGCGGGCCGGGTGATGTCGGTGTCGGTGAGGGTCATGTCAGACGAGTCCTTCTGCGAGGGGCCCGAGCGTGAGCACGGGGAAGTAGGTGAGCGCGGTGACGATGACCGTCACGGCGGCGAGGAGGCCGACGAACTGCGGACGGTGCGTGGGCAGCGTTCCTGCGGTCTCGGGGACGCGCTGCTGGGCGGCGAAGGAGCCGGCCAGGGCGAGCACGAGCACGATCGGCAGGAAGCGTCCGAGGAGCATCGCGACGCCGAGGGCCGTGTTCAGCCACGGGGTGTTCGCGGTGAGGCCGGCGAAGGCGGATCCGTTGTTGTTCGACGCGGACGTGAAGGCGTAGAGCACCTCGCTGAGGCCGTGCGGCCCCGGGTTGAGGATGCTCGTGCCGACGATCTCGTCGCGGATCCCGGGGATCGCGAAGCTCAGGGCGGTCCCGCTGAGCACGAGCACGGGGGTGACCAGGATGTAGAGGCTCGCGAGCTTGATCTCCCGCGGGCCGATGCGCTTGCCGAGGTACTCCGGCGTGCGTCCGACGAGCAGGCCGCCGACGAACACCGCGAGCACGGCCAGCACGAGCATGCCGTACAGGCCCGATCCGACACCGCCAGGGGCGACCTCGCCGAGCATCATGTTCAGCATCGGCATCATCCCGCCGAGCGCCGTGTAGGAGTCGTGCATCGAGTTCACGGCACCCGTGGAGGTGAGCGTGGAGGCGCTGCCGAAGAGCGTGGACCCGAGGATCCCGAAGCGCTGCTCCTTGCCCTCCATCGCCGCTCCCGCAAGCTCCGGGGCGGTGCCGTGTCCGGCGAGCTCGAGCGCGGAGAGCGTGAAGGTCGAGACGAGGAAGAGCGTCGCCATGACGGCGGCGATCGCGTAGCCCTGGCGGTTGTCGCCGATCATCCGGCCGAACGCGCGGGGGAGCGAGAACGGGATGGCGAGGATCAGCAGGATCTGGATCATGTTGGTCCAGGGCGTCGGGTTCTCGAACGGGTGCGCGGAGTTGGCGTTGTAGAAGCCGCCGCCGTTGGTGCCCAGCAGCTTGATCGCCTCCTGGGAGGCGACGGGCCCGCCGGGGATGGACTGCGCGGCCCCGGTGAGGGTGTGGACCTCGGTGAAGCCGGAGAGGTTCTGCGCGACGCCGCCCGCGAGGAGCGCGAGGGCACCGATCACGGCGATCGGCAGCAGCAGGCGCACGAGTCCGCGGATCAGGTCGACCCAGAAGTTGCCGATCGTGGCGCTTCCGCGGCGTGCGAGCCCGCGGACGAGGGCGATGGCGACCGCCATGCCGACCGCGGCCGAGACGAAGTTCTGCACGGTGAGGCCGGCGAGCTGCACCAGGTGCCCCATCGTCTGCTCCGGCGAGTACGACTGCCAGTTCGTGTTGGCCACGAACGAGGCCGCGGTGTTGAACGCCAGGCCCTCGGGCACGGGCGGCAGGCCGAGCGAGAGCGGGAGGACCGACTGGAAGCGCTGGAGCAGGTAGAGCAGCACGAGGCCGACGACCGAGAACGCGAGCACGCCCCTGGCGTAGGAGCGCCAGGTCTGCTCGGAGGACGCGTCGACGCCGATGAGCCGGTAGATGCCCCGCTCGATGCGGAGATCGCGTGCGCCGGTGTAGACGCGGGCGATCGCGTCGCCGAGGGGGCGGTAGAGCAGCACGAGGGCCGCGATGAGCGTCGCCGCCTGCAGGACGCCGAACCAGATCGTGGCCGCGTCCATCAGAACTTCTCCGGGGCGACGAGGGCGATCACGAGGTAGCCGATGGCGGCGATCGCGAGGGCGGCGGCGATGAGTTCGAAGACGATCACAGCCGCTCCACCCCCTTCGCGATCAGCGCGACGAGGGAGAACAGCGCGAGCGTCAGCGCCAGGTAGATGAGATCGAGCACGAGAACTGATCGAACTCCGTCCGAGGGCCCCGGAACGGGATCCTCACGAAATCCCTACGCCCCCGACGCCGACCCATGCGGAGTCCTCGCGTTTCCCCTGCGCCCGCCATGCGCGCGCTGTGTGCCGTGCCTACGCGCCTATGACGCGCGAAACGGCAACTGCGTCCCGAGACTGCGATATTCTCGCGCAGTCTCGGGACGCAGTTGCGGTCTCGCGGTCGGTCGATCGGGCTCGCTACTCCTCGTGCTCGGGCGGGCCGGCGGGGCGCTGTGCGCGACGTCCGCGCGGGCTGGCGGGGCTGTACGCCGAGACGGGGCGTCCGCCGCGCTGCTGGCCGGGGAGGGGCCGGGAGCGGCGTCCGTAGATGAGCTCGGAGGAGTCGAGCAGCCACGGCACGAGCGTGATCGAGACGCCGTGCACGAGCATCAGCTGGTTGGCCAGGCGCCGGGCTCGGCGGTTGTGGAGGAGGGACTCCCACCAGTGCCCCACGATGTACTGCGGCAGGTAGACGGTCATCACGCTCGGGCCGTGCTTCTCGCGGTACTGGCGGATGAAGTGCTCGACCGGTTGCACGTAGGTGCGGTACGGGGAGTCCACGATCACGAGCGGAATGGGGATGTTGTGCTGGGCCCACTCCTGCTGCAGATGGACGCCGTCCTCGGGCGTGAGGGCGACGTGCAGGGCCACCGTCTTCTGATGCTTGGCGGCGATCGCGTAGTCGATCGCCTTGATGACCGGCTTCTGCAGGCGGCTGACGAGGATGATGGCGACGTCGCCCTCGGATCCGAAGTGGGTCGTGTCGTCGACCGTGATCTCGTGCTCCACGTCCCGGTAGTACCGCTTGACGCCCATCATGAGGATCGCGAGCACCGGGATCGCGAAGAACACCATCCACGCGCCGTGCGTGAACTTGGTGATGGTCACGATCAGCAGCACGAGCACGGTGAGGGCGGCGCCGATGGAGTTGATGACCAGGCCCGTGTAGGCGGACCTCCGCACCGAGGAGACCTGGTCCGGATCTTCCTCCCCGATCCCGCGCAGGACCCGGCGCCAATGCCGCACCATGCCGATCTGCCCGAGCGAGAACGACACGAACACGCCGATGATGTAGAGCTGGATCAGCGTCGTGAGCTTCGCCTGGAACACCACCAGGACGAGGGCGGCGGCGATGCCGAGCACGATCATGCCGTTGGAGAAGACGAGGCGGTCGCCGCGGGTGTTCAGGGCCTTGGGCGCGTAGCCGTCGCGGGCGAGCACCGCCCCCAGCAGCGGGAAGCCGTTGAACGCGGTGTTGGCCGCGAGCAGCAGCACGCACGCGGTGGCGGCCTGGATGATGAAGAACGGGATGCTGCCGCCGCCGAACGTGGCGGCGGCCACCTGCGCCATGAGGCTCGGCTGCGGGTTGGAGCAGTCGAAGCCGACGAGGTCGCACGGGTCCTCCGCGTAGTGCACGCCGGCGATGAGGGCGAGGGCGGTGAGGCCCGCGAAGAGGAGGGCGGCGATCGATCCCATCATCGCCAGCGTCGTCTGGGCGTTGCGGATCTTGGGCATCCGGAAGGCCGGGACGCCGTTGGAGACGGCCTCGACCCCGGTGAGCGCGGAGCAGCCGCTGGAGAACGCGCGCAGCACCAGCAGGATCACGGCGGCCTGGCCGAGGCTCTCGGCCTGCACGGTGTAGTCGGCGCTCGAGGCGACCGGCGCGTCGCCGAAGACGGTGCGCAGGAGCCCGGTGACCACCATGACCACGACGGATCCGATGAACAGGTAGGTCGGGATCGCGAAGACGGTCGACGCCTCGCGCACCCCGCGGAGGTTCACGACCACGATGAGGACGACGAAGCCGACCGCGAGCTCCACGCGCCATGGGTCAAGCTCCGGGACGGCGGAGATGATGTTGTCTACGCCCGAGGCGATCGAGACCGCGACGGTGAGCACGTAGTCGACGAGGAGCGCCGCGGCGACGATCACGCCGGGGACCTCGCCGAGGTTCTTCGACGCGACCTCGTAGTCGCCACCGCCCGAGGGGTAGGCCTTGATGAGCTGGCGGTAGCTGAGGACCACCACCACGAGCAGGACCACGACGGCGCCCGCCACCAGCGGCGTGAACGACAGGAACGCCATCCCGCCCACGAGCAGGATCATCAGGAGCTCCTGCGGCGCGTAGGCGACGGAGCTCAGCGCGTCCGAGGCGAAGATCGGAAGCGCCATCCTCTTGGGGAGCAGTTGGTCGTCCACCTGCTCCGAGGTGAGCGGGTCTCCGAGAAGGATGCGTTTGGCGAGCTGCGGAGCGTCCGCGGACTCACGACCGTCGTTTGCCACGATCCGCGAGACTACGCCTGCTCGGACCCAGTGCGCAATGCGGAACCGTCCCGGTTTCGTCACGGGCATGTCCGCTGAGGACGAACACACAGGCGATTCGAATCACGGATGCGTAACGTCGGCATCATGAGCACCGTGCCCGTCGATGACGAGACGCTGAACCAGACCCTCAGTGAGGCTCGTGAGCTCCGTGACGAGTTCCAGCGTTTCCTGCACGAGTACGAGTTCGGGATGCGCGAGGTCGAGACGAAGATCTCGATCCTCCGCGACGAGTTCACGCATCACCACGCGTACAACCCGATCGAGCACGTGAAGAGCCGTGTGAAGTCGCCGGACAGCATCGTCGAGAAGGTCGCGCGCCGGGGGATCGAGCCCGACTTCGCCTCGATCCGGGAGCACATCACCGACATCGCGGGCGTCCGCGTGACGTGCAGCTTCGTCGCGGACGTCTACCGTCTGTTCGACCTCCTCACGGCGCAGGACGACGTGACCGTGCGGATCGTCAAGGACTACATCACCACGCCCAAGCCGAACGGCTACCGGAGTCTGCACGCGATCCTCGAGGTGCCCGTGTTCCTGTCCACCGGGACGATCATGGTGCCTGTCGAGGTGCAGTTCCGGACGATCGCGATGGACTTCTGGGCCAGCCTCGAGCACAAGATCCACTACAAGTTCCAGGGCCAGGTGCCCGCGCATCTCGTGGACAGCCTCACGGGCGCGGCCGATGCCGCGAGCGAGCTCGACGCCCGCATGGAGCAGCTGCACCGCGAGGCGCACGGCATGACCCTCGGCGCCCTCCCTCCGGCTCCGCCCAGGGTCATCCAGGTCTGACGGTTCCTGGGCGCTGGTGCTGGAAGTGCCCCGGAGTTGTCGCCCGTGCCGGTGCCTGTGCGGAGGTGCCCCGCCGGAAGTGCCCCGCCGTGGCAGTTTCTGCGGGTTGGATTGCCCGCCGTGGCAGTTCTTGCGGGTTGAGAGGCGTCCGAACCAGCAAGAACTGCCACGCCGGGGCATGAACTCACGCCACGCCCGGGCATGAACTGACGCCCGGGACAGGTGACGCGCGCGCCTCAGGCCAGGAACTCGCGGGCGGCGGTGACCAGGGCGGTGACGCCGACCTCGATCGTGGGGTGCATCTCCACCGCGAAGAAGGGCGAGTGGTTGGTGGCGATCTCGCTCTCCAGCGTGCCGTTCGCGACCGCCGCGGCGAACCGCGCGGGGTCGATGCCGCCCCAGAACCAGTAGACCAGCGGCACTCCGGCGTCGCGGGCGAACCAGGAGACGTCCTCGCTGCCGGTGAAGAGGCCGGGATCGATGACCTGCTCCTCGCCGAACGCCCGACGGAACGCCGCGGTCGCGCGCGCCGTGGCATCGGCGTCGTTGATGGTCGCGGGCAGCGTGTGCAGGGTCCGGATCGTGGGCTCCTCCGGCGCGCCGGACGCCAGCGCCTCCGCACGGACGACCCGCTCCACCGCGGCGAGCACCTTCTCGCGCAGCGCCTCGTCGGGATACCGCAGGCTCAGGTCGAGCGTCGCCTCGGCCGGGATGATGTTGTTCTTGGTGCCGGCGTGGATCGCGCCGACCGTCACGACCGCGAGGTCGTGCGGGTCGATCTCACGGGAGACGACGGTCTGCAGCCGCATCACGGTCGCCGCGGCCATCACGATCGGGTCGACCGTGGAGTGCGGGCGGGAGCCGTGGCCGCCGCGGCCGTGCATCACGACGGACAGGCCGTCCGAGGCCGACATCTGGGGCCCCGGCCGCACGCCGATCACCCCGGCCGGGAGCGGGGTGACATGCTGTCCGAGCACGACGTCAGGGCGCGGGAACCGGTCGAGCAGGCCGTCGTCGAGCATGGCGCGGGCGCCGCCGCCGACCTCCTCGGCGGGCTGGATGAGCACGACCAGCGTGCCGGACCACTCGGACGCCGCCGCGACCAGCCGCTCCACGGCGCCGATCATCGCCGTCACGTGCATGTCGTGGCCGCAGGCGTGCATCACCCCGACGGTCTTGCCGTCCGGGTCGACGCCCGTGGCCGTGCTCGCATACGGCAGGCCCGTCTGCTCGGTGACGGGCAGGCCGTCCATGTCCGCGCGCAGCCAGACCACGGGGCCGTCCCCGTTCGCGAGGACGCCGACGACGCCGGTCCGGCCGACCTCCTCGGTCACCGTGAGCCCGAGGTCGCGAAGATGTCCCGCGGCGACCGCGGCCGTGCGCGTCTCCTGGAAGGACAGCTCGGGGTTCTGATGCAGGTCGATGAACAGCGCGTCGAGGTCGATGGTCATGGGGCGAGCCTATTCCGGTCCGCGATGCCCGGTGTCGCCCGGTTCTGCTTGGATGGGCTGGTGCGGATGACGGATGAGTCGCGGACGGCGGGGTTCGGGGCGCTGATATGGCTCGCGGTGGCGACCTTCTCGATGGGCATCGACGGGTACGTGCTCGCGGGTCTCCTCCCGCAGATCGCCGACGACCTCGACGTGGATCCGGCCGCCGCCGGACAGCTCATGGCGGTGTTCGCGCTCACGAGCGCCGTGGCGGGCCCCGTCCTCGGGGCGCTGACGGGGCGCTGGGAGCGCAAGGGGACGATCGTCGGCGCGCTCGCCGTGTTCGTCGTCGGCAACGTGGTCGTGGCCGTCGCGCCCACCTATGCATGGGCGATGACGGGGCGGATCGTCTCCGCGCTCGGGGCGGCGCTCCTCAACGCCGTGGTCAGCGCGTACGTGATCGCCAAGACGCCGGAGGAACGGCGGGGCCGTGCGCTCTCCCTCGTCCTCGGCGGATGGCTGGCGGCGACCGCGCTGGGCGTGCCGATCGGGCTCGTGATCGGACAGGAGGACTGGCGGATCCCGCTGATCCTGGTGGCGGTCGTGGGAGCCGCGGCCCTTGTCGGCATCGTGCTCAAGGTGCCGCGGCTGCACCTCCCGCCCCTCTCGCTGCGACGGACACTGCAGCCGCTCACGCAGGGGCGGATCCTCGTGGCCCTCCTCGTGCCGGCGGGGATCATGACCGCCAGCTACCTCTGCTTCACCTATGCGACCCTCATCCTCGGGCCGCGGGTGGGCACCGGTCTGGCGATGGTGGTCGTGATGTTCGGCTACGGGGTGCTGAGCCTCCTCGGCAACATCGTCTCGGGGCGGCTCACCGATCGGTTCCGGCCGACGCGCGTGCTCACCGGGATCATCGGCGCGCTCGTGGTGGTGGCGCTCCTGGGCACCGCGGGGCTCGCGCTCCCGGGAGCTGCCGGTGCGGTCGCCGCGGTCCTCTGGTTCCTCGCATCCGCGGTGGGGAACGGCGGGTCCGGCGTCCCGTTGCAGGCCCGCCTCGGCGGCATGGCCCCGGACTCGGTCGCCCTGGTCGTGGCGCTCAACGGCAGCGCGATGTCGCTCGGATCGGCGATCGGCGCGGCGCTGGGAGGCGTGGCCGTCGCCGGCGGCATCCCGGCCGATGCGCTGCTGCCCCTCTCGGCCGCGATCCTCCTGGTCACCTTCGTCCCGCACGCGATCGTGGCCCGCCGCGAGGGTCGCGTCCTGGTGACCGCGGCCTGACCGTCGCCCCGGGAGGGCGCCCTCCCCCTTCCGGGGCCTGCACGGTCCGGCAGCGAATGTACGAGCCGTTGCCGTTGCCGTTGTAGTGGTTTGGGCGGTTGGTGCCACGCCGTGGCCCAGTCGATCTGGGCGGTTAGTGCCACGCCGTGACAGGGGGGCGGGGACACTTGCACGATCCGTGAACGGACGCACGCGAGAATCAGGGTTTCCGTCGTGCATCCGTGATTCGGTCGTGCAGGTGTGCGGCCGCCGAGTCACGCCGGGTCACCCCGGGCCCCAGGCATCCCACGTCCCCCGGGTCACCCCCGATCGGGGGAGCCGGTCGATCCGCGGACGACGAGCTCGAACGGCAGAGCCGTCGGCGCGGGCCTCGCGTCCGGGTCGGAGAGCATCCGGAGCAGCTCCGCGGCGGCGCGACGGCCCTGGTCGAGCGGGAACTGGTCGACCGTGGTGAGCCGGAGGACGGCGCCGAGATCGTGGCCGTCCACCCCGATCATCGAGAGGTCCTCCGGCACGCGGAGACCGAGGTCGCGGGCGGCGAGGATCGCCCCCACGGCCATCTCGTCGGAGGCCGCGAAGATCGCGGTCGGTCGGGGGCCGGTGCGATCGAGCAGGCGCATCGCGGCGCGATAGCCGCCCTCGACGGTGAAGTCCGCCGGCTCTACGAGGTCCGGCCGTGCCGCGATCCCGGCATCCGCCAGCGCGCCCTCGAAGCCGAGCCTGCGCTGGGTCGGCACCCGGAACTCGCGATCGAACTCCGGGCGGGCCCCGATGTGGGCGACGTCGCGATGCCCGAGGTCGAGCAGATGCCGGACGGCGAGACGGGCGACGGCGGAGTCGTCCACGGTGAGGGTGGTGAGACGGGGGTTCGGGCCGCCGATCGCGATCACGGGGATCCCGAGGTCGAGGAGGCGGTCGGCCTCCAGGTCGCCGAGGCGGATCGCCACCGCGATCACGGCGTCGACGCGCCGCCGTCGCACGAACGTCGAGAAGACGTCGCGGCGCACGTCCTCGTCCGCGGTGATGTTGTAGAGGGTCACGTCGTAGCCCTCGCGCATCAGGGCGTCAGAGATGCCGGAGAGCACCGTGCTGAAGAACCAGCGGTCCAGGTGCGGGACGATCACCCCGACATTGCGGGTGCGCCCGGAGGCGAGCGCCGATGCCTGGGAGGACACGACGTAGCCCAGGGCGTCCGCCGCCTCCCGCACCTTCGCGCGGGAGGCGGCGGAGACCTGTCCGCGCCCGCTCAGGGCACGGGACACGGTCGCCGTCGAGACGCCGGCCCGGCGGGCGACCTCGTCGATGCTCACCATGTCGGCACCCGGAGCGGAGCGGAGGCGCGCTCAGACGCGCGTGAACCAGGCGGCGGTGTTCGGCGGGAGCACCGAGCCGGGGAACTCCTCGCTCTGGACGACGAACCGGACGTCGGCGCCGAGGTCCAGCGGCGCGTCCCCCAGGTTGGCGGCCACGTGCAGGTCTCCGCGGCGGAACGCGACGGCGTCCTCGCCGAGGTCCTCCCAGACGAGCGAACCCGACCCGAGCCCGCGACCGCGACGCTCGGCGAGGAGGGTGCGGTACAGCTCGAGGGTGGATCCCTCGGTCCCCGCCTCGACGCCGCGGGCGTAGTCGGCCCACTCGGCGGGCTGGGGCAGCCAGGAGGCGCCCGTGTCGTTGAAGCCGTAGGCGGGGGCATCGGCGGTCCAGGGGAGCGGCACGCGGCAGCCGTCGCGCCCGTAGCGCTTGCCCTCGGTGCGGAACCAGGTCGGGTCCTGTCGGAACGCGTCCGGGATCTCCATCGCCTCGGGGAGGCCCAGCTCCTCGCCCTGGTACAGGTAGGCGGATCCGGGCAGCGCCAGCATGACGGTGGTCGCCGCGCGGCCGCGGGCGAGGCCGACCATGGGGTCGGGCTTGCCGGGCGTGTTCGGGCCGATGCCCTCGCCCTGCGGGTTCTCGGCGGTGAGTGCGAGGCGGGTCGCGTGGCGCACGACATCGTGGTTGGAGAGCACCCAGGTGCTGGGCGCCCCCACGGCTCCGAACCGGTCGAGCGACTCGCGGATGACGTCCCGCAGCGCCTTCGCGTCCCACGGGGTCATCAGGTACGGGAAGTTGAACGTCTGGTGCATCTCGTCGGGGCGGACCCACAGCGCCGTCTTCTCCAGGGTCGGCAGCCACGCCTCGCCGCAGAGGGCGCGGTCGCCGTCGTACTCGGCGAGCACCTTGTGCCAGTCGCGGTAGATGTCGTGGACGCCGTCCTGCCCCCAGTAGGGCACCTCGTCCTGGTCGCCGCCCATGGAGTCGGCGCCGTCGCCCGGGGAGTAGTCCGGGAGGCCGGCGGCCTTGATCATGCCGTGCGCCACGTCGACCCGGAAGCCGTCGACGCCGCGGTCGAGCCAGAACCGCAGAGTGGAGCGGAACTCCTCGCGGACCTCCTCGTTGGTCCAGTCGAAGTCGGGCTGCGAGGCGTCGAAGATGTGCAGGTACCACTGGCCGGGTGTGCCGTCGGCCTCGGTGATCCGCTCCCACATCCCGCCGCCGAAGACCGACTCCCAGTTGTTCGGGGGCAGCTCGCCGTGCTCGCCCTTGCCGTCGCGGAAGATGTAGCGCGCGCGCTCGGGGCTCCCGGGCGCCGCCTTCAGGGCGGCCTGGAACCAGACGTGCTGGTCGGAGGAGTGGTTGGGCACCAGGTCGACGATCACGCGGATGCTCCGGGCGTGGGCCTGGGCGAGCATCTCGTCGAAGTCGGCGAGGGTGCCGAAGAGGGGGTCGACGTCGCGGTAGTCGGCGACGTCGTACCCGGCGTCCTTCTGCGGGCTCGTCATGAACGGGCTCAGCCAGATCGCGTCGATCCCGAGCTGCTTCAGTGAGTCCAGGCGGGACGTGATGCCGGGGAGGTCGCCGATGCCGTCGCCCGAGGCGTCGGCGAAGGAGCGGGGGTAGATCTGGTAGATGACGGCGGACCGCCACCATTCGGAACCGGGTGCGGACTTCTGCTCGAGCTCAGGCATGCGCCCCACGCTACTGCAAGCGCTTGCAGTATGGCGAGTAGGGCCGGGGCCGGGGCCGGGCCGGGGTCGGGGTCGGCCGATGTTCGGCGCCCGTCCTCGTGCAACCGTTTCTGCCCCGCCGTGGCAGTTCTGGTGGGTTGCCAGGCGTGTCAACCCGCAACAACTGCCACGGCGGGGCAGAAACGTACGTCCATGCGGGCAGAAACGTGCGCGGCGCCAGGGCAGGGAGCCCGGTTCAGCGTGCGGGCAGGACGACGTTCCGCGGGGCCTCGCCGCGCAGCAGCCGATCGATCTGCGCGCGCACCAGCCGCGCGATCCTCGGGTTCATCGCCGTGGACGCCCCGCCGACATGCGGGCTGATCAGCAGATTCGGCGCGGACCACAGCGGGTGCCCGGCAGGCAGGGGCTCCTCCTCCAGCACGTCGAGGGCTGCGCGCAGGCGCCCGGACTCGAGCTCGGCGCGCAGCGCATCGGTATCGACGATCGATCCCCGTCCGACGTTCACCAGGAGCGCGCCGTCCGCCATCCGGGACAGGAGGTCCGCGTCCAGGAAATGCCGGGTCTCCTCACCCCCGGGAAGGCTCAGCACCACGATCTCGGCGTCGGGGAGGAGCCGCGGCAGCTCGTCCAGCCCGTGCACGGCGACCTCGCCGATGCCGTCGACGGAGACCGGACGCGCCGTCCGCGCGACGGCGCTCAGCGCGACCTCGAACGGGGCCAGACGTCGGGCGATGGCCGTGCCAACGCCGCCGAAACCGATCAGGAGCACACGGCGGTCGGCGAGGCTGTCCGCGAAGACCGGATCCCACTCGCCCCTGTCCTGCGCGCGGACGAAACGGGGGAGCTGACGCTGTGCGGCGAGCATGAGCGCGACGGCGAGCTCAGCGGTCGATGCCTCGTGCACGCTCGCGGCATTGGCGAACGGCATCCCGGCGGGCAGCGCGTCGGCGACGCCGTCATAGCCGATCGACTGGCTCTGCACGAGCCCGACGTCCAGTCCCTCGAGCGCCGCGAGGGACTCCGTGGTCCCCATGTACGGCGGGACGACCAGATCCAGGCGATCGGCCGGGGGCGGGGTCCGCAGGTCCCAGACATGCAGCTCGACCCCCTCCGGAAGGGCGCCGAGGCCGGCGGCGAGACGGTCGGACGGAACGGTGACGACGAGGCTCACCCTTCGACCCTAGCCGCACTGATCCCGCACTGATCCTGCGTGATCCTGAACGGATGATCCCCGACTCGTGACCGGGAGGACAGCCGGCACACCCCCACGGGCTCCCCGGCAGGACTACGCTTCAGGCACCGCCACGCGACGGCGCGTGCCCGGACCGAGGAGGACCGATGGTTCCTGAGATCAACTACTGGGCTGTTCTGCTGGCGACGGCGTCGAGCATGGTCGTCGGCTCGATCTGGTACGCCCGCGGTGTCTTCGGCACCCGTTGGGCGCGGCTGGCGAAGGTCGATCTGGACAACCCGAACGGCAGTCCCGTCGTCGCGATCCTCGTCACGGTCGTCGTGAGCTTCCTGACCGCCTGGGTGCTGGCCGGCGCCTCGGCGATCGCGTTCCACTTCTACGGCGGCGCGTTCTTCGCGTCGGCCCTGGTCACGGGCGTCACCCTCTGGGCCGGTTTCACGGCGGCGCGCTTCATCACGCACGACGCCTTCGAGGGGCGGCCGACCTCGCTCACCGTGATGAACATCGCCCACGAGCTGGTCACGGTCGTCATCATGGCCCTGATCATCGGCGTCTGGCCCCCGGTGCTGGCCTGATCCGGTGCTGGTCTGGCCCCCGGTGCTGGTCTGGCTCCGGTGCTGGTCTGGCTCCCGGTGCTGGTCTGGCCCCGGTGGTTCCGGTCCGGGGCGGATCCAGGTTTGGCTTCAGGTCCAGCTTCGGGCTCGGTTCCGTGGTCGGGGGCGCAGAGGACCAAATTCGGGACGCGGGCGTTCACGTTTGTCGGATGGATTGAACCTGGTCGGCCCGGATTGCTGATTTGGGCCGACGGGAGTGCGATCGGCCGACGGAGTGCAGGTGTCCTGGCCAGGACGGGTAGATGCCGGGACCTGGTTGGTTCAGGCCCGGGAGTTGGAGGGGACCAGATTCGGGACATGGGTGTTCACGTTTGTCGGATGGATTGAATCTGGTCGGCCTGGATTGCTGACTCGGGCCGACGGTGGTGAATTCGTCCGACAGAAGTGCGGGTGTCCCGGGCCAGGGCGAGTGTCCCGGACTAGCAGGGGTGTCTGGGGTCGGGTGAGTGTCCCAGGTTATGACGGACGGGTCTGCTGAACGAACTGGTGACAGTTTCGGTTAGGCCGCGAGGGCCAGGTTGTTGGTCATGATGGTCTCGAATTCGATCGGGGTCAAACGTCC
>NZ_JAVDUM010000004.1:0-271325 GCF_031456305.1 Microbacterium resistens | reverse complement strand
GCGGCCGCCGCCGTGGCGGGCGGTGTAGACGCGTCCGTTGTCGGTGAGCGTGGATGCGGGTGTGCCGTGCTTGTCGATGCAGGCGAGGAACGTGGTGACGACGTCGTCTCCGGTGACCGGGGTGTGGACGGTGCAGGACAGCAGTGCGCGGGAGTGGTCGTCGAGCCAGTTCAGGATCTCGACGTCGGTGCCGTCGGCGAGGCGCCAGTGGGTGAAGTCGGATTGCCAGGTCTCGTTCGGCTGGGCCGCCTCGAAGCGAGCGTAGGACGAGCGGGGGCGTTTGCGGGGCTCGGGGGTGACCAGCCCGGCCTGGTGCAGGATCCGGCGGATCGTAGACGTGGACGGGGGCTTTAGGCCTTCCTCGCGCAGGTGCCAGGAGATCGTGACGGGCCCGGCGTCGAGGCCGTCCGCGGTCAGCTGCTGTCGGAGGGCGATGATCCGTTCCCGGACCCGTTCCGTGGTCGTCTGCGGGCTCGACAGCGGGGCGCGTGAGTGTGGTTCAAGGCCGTCGAGTCCCTCGGCTCGGTAGCGGGCGAGGAGGACATGGAGGTATTGGCGGGAGAGTCCGTACTCGGCCGCGGCGGCGGTCACAGTGAGTTGCCCGGCGATGATCTTCAACACGACGACCCGATGCTTCGACATGCCCGAGTCTGTCGCCTATGACCCGACTCACGTGTCGCCGATCACCTGTCGCCTATGTCCCGAACCCAGACACCCCATCCTCCGCCAGACAGCCTGGAGAGTATCGCGAATGCGGCACTCTCCAGGCGTTCTCGTTTCATCCTCAGGCATGCTCGCGTTCAGCGCCCCGCGGACGAACAACCCCATGGACGAACACCCCATGGACAAACGCCCCGTGGCCGGACGCCCCAGAGCGGACAACGGGAGCGGACAACGGCCCGGAGCGGACGGACGACGCGGGCGCGGCGTGGCCGTCGATCGGAGTCCGGACGATAGCGTCGTCCCGTGGCTCTCCGTCAGACCCGGCGCGCACGCGCGTCCCGCCGCCGCGCCCGTCGCGTCGCAGCCTCCGGGAGCGACCTCACCGACGTCCAGTGGCACCGGATCCTCGACGCCTGGGCGCGATGCGCCTACTGCGGCGCGGACGGCGCCGCCCTTCAGAAGGACTGCGTCCTGCCCATCTCCCGCGGCGGGCGGTACACGCTCGAGAACGTCGTCCCCGCCTGCCGGTCCTGCAACGCCAGCAAGAGCAACGACGAGGTGACCTCGTGGATGCGCCGTCGCCGATTCGATGAGCCGCGGTTCCTGCGGCGATGGACGGAGATCCTCACCGACTTCCGCGCGGCGGATCAGGCCGACCCCGCCTGAGCAGAATCGGCCTGAGCAGTTTCCGCCTGAGCGGTCCCCGTCTGAGCAGTTCCGCCTGAGCTGTTCGACCCGAGCAATTTCGACCCGAGCAATTTCGGCCCGAGTCACTTCGGCCCGAGCAGGATCGGCTGAGCAGAGTCGGCGAGATGTCAGCCCTCGCGGACGGAGATGCCGAGGATCGCCGTCCCCTCCGGCGACGGGAGCGGCGTGAACCCGAGCCGGTCGTAGAACGCGGCGGCACCGGTGTTCTCGGGGCTCATGCCGAGATGGAGTCGACGGACGCCGCGACGGCCGAGCTCGGCGAACAGGTGCTGCACGAGCTGGCGCCCCAGCCCCTGGCCCTGCGTCTCCGGAAGGAGGTCGATGTGGAGGTGTGCCGGATACTCGGCGGTGTTCGGCTCCTTGCCGGGGCCGCGGCCGTCGGCGTAGTCGAGGAGGGCGTCCTGACGGGTCGGCTCCGCCTCCCCCGAGCGCGCATAGCGACCGGCTCGCGTCGGCCACCACTCGTCACGGAACCACTGCTCGAACGCATCGGTGTCGTCGGTCGAGACGATGTATCCGATCGTCCGGCCGTCCTCGGACTCCACCACCCACGACAGCCCGGGATCGCGCTCCACGTACGGCACGGCGAACAGATCGCCCCACAGCAGGTCGTCGGCGAGCACCCCTGTCGCGTCCCCACCGGAGGCCGCCGTCTTCAGGCACACCTCGTACAGGGCATCACGGTCTGCGGGACGGTACGGACGGATGTGCGACACAGCGATCTCCTCGGACGACGGACGGCTCCGATCAGCCTATCGATCGGTCGACGCGGCCCCGTCGCGCCTATCGGGACACGCGGGCGAGGAGGCCTCGCCCGTTCCGTCCTCGGACGATCCACGGCCAGACCACGGCGGCGACGAGCAGGGCAGCCCCCGCCCCGGCGAGCGCGCCGCCGACCGTGTCGCTGAACCAGTGCACGCTGAGCACGGTCCGCGAGAACGCCATGGCGATCACCCAGAGCGCGCCGCCGATCAGGGTGAGCGCGTGCGGGAAGAGCAGGCTCAGGACGATCGCGATCGTCGCCGCGTTGGACGTGTGCCCGGACGGGAAGGAGCCGAAGTCGGAGGCGATCAGCAGATCCTGCGGTCGTGGTCGCCCGAGCGCGTGCTTGATCGCCTGCACCACGAGCGCGCTGCCGAGGAAGGCGACGAGCGCGAACGCTGCGGACCGCCATCCGCGGACGAGGAGGAGCAGGACGGCGAGTCCGAGCGGGATCACGAGGGTCGCGATCCATCCGCCCCCGATGCTGTTCATCACGAGCGCGAAGCCGATCAGCGCCGGCGAGCGCCACTCGCCCATCTCGATGTTCCATGCGTCATCGAGCCCCTGGATGATCCCGGGGCGCACGATCACGAGAACACCGAGCACGACGGCCACCCCCAGGCATACGGCTCCGACGATGAGGGCGCTGCGGCGGGTCATCCGCCCATTCTGTCCGGACGCCCTGTGAACGCCCTGCGCCGCGCACGCCCCCACAGCGCAGGATCAAGGGTCAGGGGCTGGGTTCAGGGGCTGAGAGCCAGGAGCTGAGTCTCAGGGGCTGAGCATCGCCACGGTCCGCGGCCGCACGATGAGCCAGAGCGACAGGACGCCGACCACCGCGCAGCCGACCATGACCGAGGCCATCGTGGTCGCGGTGATCCCCGCGTCCCGGGCGATCCATCCGACGACGGGCGAGATGAGGGCCGCGATGCCGTTGTTGCTGGCGCCGAGGATCGACGCCGCGGTGCCGGCGGCCTTACCGTGACGGTCGAGCGCGAGCACCTGCACGCAGGGGAAGCTGAACCCGCAGGCGGTCATGAAGACCCAGAGCGGCACCACGGTGCCCCACAGCCCGAGGCCCAGCTGATCGGTCACGATGATCGCCGCCCCGGAGACCAGGAGCACCGCGGTGGACACCGCGAGCACCCACTGCGGCCCGAACCGCGCCGCCAGGCGGGAGGAGACCTGCACGCCCACGACCACGCCCACCGAGTTCATCGCGAACAGCAGGCCGTACTGCTGCGCGTCCAGCCCGTGGGTCTGCTGGAAGAGGAACGGCGAGGCGGAGAGGTAGGAGAACAGCCCGGAGAAGGTCATCCCGCCGATGATGAGGACGCCCACGAACACCCGGTCCGAGAGCACGCTGCGATACCGCTGCCACACGGTCGTGGATCCCCGCTCTTGACGCCGCTCCTTCGGCAGCGTCTCCGGGATGAGCACGATCGCCGAGACCAGCATCACCGCGCCGTATCCGGCGAGCACGATGAAGATGCCCTGCCAGGGCATCACGCCCAGCAGCCAGGACCCGATCAGCGGCGCCACCACAGGCGCGACGCCGGACACCAGCGCCAGCCGGGACAGCATCACGACCAGCCTCCGCCCGCCGAAGAGGTCGCGCACGATCGCCATCGCCACGACCCCGCCGGCCGCGGCGCCGACGCCCATCAGCACCCTCGCCGCGCCGAGGAGCAGCAGGTCCGCGGAGAGCGCGGCCGCGACGCTCGCCACCACGTGCAGCGCGGTGACGGTGATCAGGGGGACGCGCCGCCCCACCTTGTCGCTCAACGGACCGACGACGAGCTGCCCGAGGGCGAACCCGATCATCGTGCCCGTGAGGGTGAGCTGGATCGCGGCGGCCGTGGTGTGGAAGTCGGCCTCCAGCACCGGGAACGCCGGGAGGTACAGGTCGATCGTGAAAGGCCCGAGGGCCGTGAGCGCCCCGAGCAGGATGATGTAGACCACCCGGCGGGCGGACGGGATCGCATCGCCCGGGTGGAGCATGACCGGCGCCGTCGCCGGATTCGCGCCCAGCGTGCGGATCGCGCCGGTCGCGGTCGAGGTGCGGATGGACCCGGTGACCGTTCTGATGCTGCCGGTCGCCGTGCGCTCCGGAGCACCGGGGGCGGCCTTCCCGAGGCCGTCGGGAGCGGGCGTCGCGTCGTCGGCGCGGTCGGCGGGAGGAGTGGGTTCGGTCACGAGGCTTCCGGAGGAGAGGGGCGGGGATGGAGCGGTCCAGGAATGGAACAGCGCGGGATAGAACAGTGCGGGGATAGGACAGTGCGGGGATAGGACAGTGCGGAGAACGAGTCGGATGGGGCGCGGCGGAGGGAATGGCGCGCCCTGAGACGGGAACAGCGGAGTCGAACCGATTCGACTCCGCGAGAATCCTCCCAGCCTACTCCCGTGCCCCACGCCACGCCGACCCCGGAACGCAGATCGGCGGGAGTGCGATGACCGCACTCCCGCCGACCCTGCACCTCCGGTGCGAATGTCGCCCTGCGCGCCTGGCGCAGATGTCTCCGAGGGCTACCCCTTGGTGGCTCCCGCCAGGAGTCCCCGCACGAAGAACCTCTGCAGCGCGAAGAACACGATCAACGGAACGATGATCGAGATGAAGGTTCCCGCGGACTGCAGGAACCACTTGTTGCCCCACGTCCCGGACAGGGAGTTCAACGCCTGGGTGATCGGCAAGGCGCCGGGCGAGGCGAAGATCGTCGCGACGAGCAGATCGTTCCAGACCCAGAGGAACTGGAAGATGCCGAACGAGGCGATCGCCGGCATCGCCAGCGGGAGGATGATCCGGAAGAACACCTGCCCGTGCCCCGCACCGTCCACGCGTGCCGCCTCCACGATCTCCCCCGGGATCTCCGAGATGAAGTTGTGGAGCATGAACGTGGCCAGCGGCAGCGCGAAGATCGCATGGGCGATCCACACGCGGGCGAAGCTGTAGCTGACGTCGTTGAGGCCGAACCCGGGGAAGATCGGCACGCCGTTGACGACGAGCCCCTCCGAGAACAGGCTCAGCAGCGGGACGAGCGCCATCTGCAGCGGCACGATCTGGAGCGCGAAGACGAAGATGAAGAGCAGGCTCCGCCCCTTGAAGTCGATCCACGCGAACGCGTACGCAGCGAGCGCCGCGATCACGATCGGGAAGACCGTCGCCGGGATCGTGATCGCCAGGGAGTTCACGAACGCCGAGGCGAGGGTCGTGGACGTCCCGCCCGCAGTGAACGCCTCGACGTAGTTGTCGAACGTGAAATCGGGGTTGGTGAACACCGTCCACCATCCGGTCGACTGCGTGTCGGAGCCGGGGCGGAAGGAGGTGACGAACAGCCCGAACGTCGGGATCGTCCAGAAGATGGCGATGATCACGGCCGCGATGGTCGCGCCCTTGGACGTCAGCTTCTTGTGGGCGATCGCCTCGTTGCGACGGGTGTCTCGTTCCACCTGGCGCTTCGTGCGGTTGTCGACGGTGACCGCTTCGGTGGTGGTCATCAGCGGATCTCCCTCTGCTTGCGCATCGAACGGGCGTTGTAGATGATCAGCGGCAGCACGAAGACGAACAGCACCACGGCGAGAGCCGAGGAGTGGCCGTAGCTCTGGAAGCGCTGCTGCTGGTTGACCATCTCGAAGCCGAGGACGGTGGTGTCGTCTCGACCTCCGGTCATCACCGCGACGATGTCATAGACCTTCAGCGAGGCGATCGTGATCGTCGTCAGCACGACGATCAGCGACGACCGGATGCCGGGGACGGTGACGTTGGTGAAGCGCTGCCAGGCGTTGGTGCCGTCCAGGGACGCCGCCTCCAGCTGCTCGGCCGGGACCGCTTTGATCGCGGCCGACAGGATCACCATCGCGAAACCGGTCTGCGTCCAGATGAACACGACCAGCAGCATCACGGTGTTGATGATCGGCTTGACCGCGAGCCAGTTCACGGGGTCGCCGCCGAACAGCGTCACGATCGCGTTCAGGAGGCCGAGCTGGTCTCCCTGCCGGTAGTCGTACATGAACTTCCAGATGATGCCCGCGCCGACGAACGAGATCGCCACCGGCATGAACACCAGGACCTTCAGGATCTTCTCACCGCGCGCCCGGTCGATGAAGACGGCGTAGGCGAGCCCGACCACGACCGAGATGATCGGGGCGAAGACCGCCCAGATCAACGTGTTCACGACCGAGGCGGTGCCGGTGGGGTTGGTGAACACCCAGACGTAGTTCTCGAGCCCGACGAAGTTCGCCCCCGTCTTGTCGAAGAACGACTTGAAGAAGGTCGAGATCGCGGGATAGATGAGCCCCAGCAGCAGCATGATCGCGGCCGGAGCCATGAACAGGATGAGCTGGAACAGGTAGCCGGCACCCTGCCGCGACCGGTAGTCCGCGAAGAACAGCAGCGCACCGACGAGCAGCGCGATCGCGACGACGTACAGGACGGCGTTCGAGTACGGGCGCAGCAGCATGAAGGCCAGCACCGGGATGACCAGGCAGGCCACCAGGCGCATGATGAAGTAGCCCCGGCCCGGGCGCGGTGCGTACTCGATGAGCACCAGGACGATGCCCACCACCGCGGCGAACGCGACGAGGACGACCGGGATCTGGAGCAGCGGGTTCATCCCGCCCAGCCAGAGGAAGAAGCTGTTCAGCGAGAAGCCGATGGTGACCCGCGCGGACTCCTCGGCGGGTGTGGTGAAGACGAGCAGGAACAGCAGTGCGGCGACGAGCACGAAGCCGATGACCACGACGGTGCGCGTGATCCTGCGCCCCTTCGCGTCCACTCCGTGCGTCGTCACGGGCGTGTCTGTCTGAACGACGTTGTCGACGGACACTTGTGACATGGAAACCCCCTTCTGAAGAACGACCGAACGCGCCCCGCCACGGATGATGGTGCGGGGCCGGACGTTGTCGCCCGGCCCCGCACCGCTCAGCGGAATGCGTTCAGTACGCCTCTGCTGCGCCTGTTAGTTGGCGTAGCCGGCCTGGATGTCGGACAGCACGGTCGGCGTCTCCTTGCCGTCGATCCAGTCGACCATTCCCTTCCAGAACGATCCGGAGCCGACGGTGGACGGCATGAGGTCCGAGGCGTCGAAACGGAAGGTCGTCTTCTCATCCTGGAGGGTCTTCATGGCCTCCTGGAGGAACTCGCTCGACGCGAGGGTCGGGTCGGCCTTCTTGTTGGCCGAGATGACGCCGCCCAGCTTGACACGGGCATCGGCGAACTCCGGCGAGGCCATGAACTCGAGCACCTTGACGGTGGCCGCGCTGTCGGAGAAGCCGGTGACGAACTCGCCGCCGCCCTCGACCTGGAGCTCGCCCGCCTTCATGCCGGGAAGGAGGAAGGCGTAGACGTCACCGTCGGGGGCGACCGTCGGGGTCGCGCCCGCGGCGTTCTTCACGTCGAGGAAGTTCGCCGAGAGGAACGACGCCTGGTGGGTGAGCGCGCAGCTGCCGTCGGCCACCTTCGCGGCGACATCGCCGAACGCGGTCGAGTTGATGCTCTTCACGTCGCCGAAGCCCGCGTTGGTGTAGGCCGGGTCCTTCAGGATGGAGCCCACGGCGTCGAACGCCTTGGCGATCTCCGGGTCCGTGAACTTCACGTCGCCGGCGGCCCACTTGTCGTAGACCTCGGGACCGGCCTGGCGCAGGACGAGGTCCTCGACCCAGTCGGTTCCGGGCCAGCCCGATGCCTCGCCCGAGGCGAACCCGGCACACCAGGGCGTCGTGCTCGTCTTCTCCTGGATCGTCTTGGTGAGGGTGAGCAGCTCGTCCCAGGTCTTGGGGACTTCCACACCCCACTCCTTGAACTTCGCGGGCTGGTACCAGATGTAGCCCTTGAGGTTCGCGAGCATCGGCGCCGCGTAGAACTTGCCGTCGAACGTGCCGTAGGTCTTCCAGTCCTTGGACCAGTTCTCGTCGACCGCCTTCGAGACGGCCTCCGGCGCGGTCTTGACCTTGCCGGTCTCGACCAGCGTCTTCAGCAGACCCGGCTGCGGGACGATCGCGATGTCCGGGGCGTCGCCGCCGTTCACCTTCGTGACGATGTTGCCCTCGAAGCTCTTGTCACCGGTGTACTCGACCTTGATGCCGGTGTCCTTCGTGAACTTCTCGAACGACGCGTTGAGGTCTTCGGCCTCGGTGCCGGTGATGCCACCGGAGATCCTGACGGTCTCGCCCTTGCCGGCATCGCTGCCCGAGCCGCTGCCGCCCGATCCGCTGCCGCCTTCGGCGCAGCCCGCGAGCGCGAGGCCCATCACGCCGAGGACGGCGAGGGGGGCGACGAGACGGCGTCGCTGAGACATTCCCATACGTTTCTCCTTTGAACCGCGAAGAGAGCTTTTCTCCACGCTGAGGCTCCTCCCAGGAACCGCTTCCAGGTGACCCTATGGGACGCCGCCACCGGAGCACAACTCCTTGCGGATCACAACCTGGCAACCATTCAGGCGGATGGAGAGAGCGGGACCTCGCACAACCCCCGCGAGAGATGGGAGCGCTCCCATTCGCCGCGGTGTGGAACCGGTTCCCTTATCCCTGTCCACCCAGTACGATGAACAGGCGCCGCAACGATGCCGGGCTGGGGATCCCGCACCGAACGAGAGGATCTCGGATCGATGACCACGATCGCCGACGTCGCCGCACGAGCCGGCGTCTCGAAGGCCACGGCCAGTCGCGCCCTGAGCGGCAGCGGCTACGTCTCCGCCGAGACCCGCGCCCGTGTGGAACGCGCGGCTCAGGACCTCGCCTACGTGGCGCACTCCAGTGCGACCAATCTCGCGACGGGACGCACGCAGACCGTCGGGGTGATCATGCCGTCCGTCGATCGCTGGTACTTCGCCGAGCTGCTCTCCGGGCTCCAGCGGGCGCTCGTGGAGGCCCGCCTCGACCTCGTGCTCTACAACGCCGCCGAGGGCAGCGCCGACCGGGAGCGGATGCTGGACCATGCACTCGCCCGGCGCCGCGTCGACGGGATCATCGCCGTCTGCGTCCAGCCGGGTGCGCACGAGCTGGAGCGCCTGGAGGCCGCACGACTCCCCCTCGTCACGGTCGGCCCCTTCTATGAGCGCTCCAGCGCCATCTCGATCGACGACGTCGCCGCGGCCCGCGTCGCGACCGAGCATCTGATCGACCTCGGCCACGAGGACATCGCCTTCCTCGGCGGCATCCCCGACCCCGATCGCTTCGGCATCGGGGACAAACGGCGCTCGGAGGGCTATCGCGTCTCGATGACCGCGGCGGGCCTCGTGGAGCGCATCCGCACGATCCCCGCCTCCTCGACGATCCCGGACGCCTTCGCCGCCGCCGTCGACCTGCTGGCCGATCGGCGGCACCGCCCCACCGCGATCGTCGCGGTCTGCGACGAGGCGGCGATCGGCGCGATCATCGCCGCACGTCGGCTGGGGATCGGCATGCCCGCGGAGCTCAGCGTCGTCGGCATCGACGATCACCGCTACGCCGAGATGTTCGCCCTCACCACGATCCGGCAGAGCCCGGTCTCGCAGGGCCAGGAGGCCGTGCGCCTGCTGCGGTCCCGCATGGCGGATCCGGGCGGCGCCGCCGAGCACGTGATCGCCCCGTCGTCGCTGGTCGTGCGCTCGTCCACCGCCGCGCCCCGGCAGGTGTGATCCGGAGCGGGATCGCAGGGGCGGGAACGCAAAGCCCGGGACGCACGAAGGCCCCGGGCGGACCCGGGGCCTTCGCACGCGTGGAACGCGAGATTACTTGAGGGTGACCGACGCGCCGGCCTCTTCAAGAGCGGCCTTCGCCTTGTCGGCGGCCTCCTTGTTGACGCCCTCCAGGACGGCCTTCGGGGCACCGTCGACGACGGCCTTGGCCTCGCCGAGGCCGAGCGAGGTGAGCTCGCGGACGACCTTGATGACCTGGATCTTCTTGTCGCCGGCAGCCTCGAGCACGACGTCGAAGGAGTCCTTCTCCTCCGCGGCGGCCTCGTCGCCAGCGCCACCGGCAACGCCGGCAGCGGCAACAGCGACCGGAGCCGCAGCGGTGACGTCGAAGGTCTCCTCGAAGGCCTTCACGAACTCGGAGAGCTCGATGAGGGTGAGCTCCTTGAACGCGTCGAGAAGCTCCTCAGTGCTGAGCTTTGCCATGATGTATCTCCTTGATTGTGGTTTTTGTCGCCGTGCCCTGATCAGGCAGCGGATTCCTGCTTCTCACGCAGCGCGTCGACCGTGCGAACGGCCTTCGACAGCGGAGCGTTGAAGAGGTACGCCGCCTTGGTGAGCGAGGCCTTCATCGCGCCGGCGAGCTTCGCCAGCAGGACTTCACGGCTCTCGAGGTCGGCGAGCTTGTTGACCTCGTCTGCGGTCAGAGGGTTGCCATCGAAATAGCCGCCCTTGATCACGAGAAGAGGGTGTGCCTTGGCGAAGGCACGCAGGCCCTTCGCGACGGCGACCGGGTCGCCGTGCACGAACGCGATGGCCGACGGACCCTTGAGGTCGTCGTCCATCGACGAGATCCCCGCGTTATTCGCGGCGATCTTGGTCAGCGTGTTCTTCACCACGGCGTACTCCGCGTCCTGACGGATGCTGTTGCGGAGCTCCTTGAGCTCTGCAACCGTCAGACCGCGGTACTCGGTGAGCAGAACGGCAGTCGAGTCCTCGAAGTTCTTCGTGAGCTCGGCGACCGATGCTTCCTTCTGCGCCATGGCCACTCCTTGTGTGTACGAGATGCTTCACGGCAGTGAGGCATCGGCCTGGACCTCGGTCGTTCTCGGGCAAAGAAAAACGCTCCGGCGCAAGCGCACGGAGCGGGATTCCCGAGAGGGATTCGATCGTGACACCTGCGCGGGCCCTCTGCGAGCGGGATCCGGGGATCATGCTCTGCAGTGCTTCGATCGGGATCCGCTTGCGCGCACCCCGATGACCTGCGGTCTTCGGTTACGTCAAGGATAACGGCACCGGCGCCGTCCGGCAAATCGACGAGACCCGCCGCCCAGAGGGGCGACGGGTCTCGATCGAACCGGAGCGGATGCCTACTCGGCAGCCTTCGCGTCAGCAGCCTTCTCGTCAGCGGCCTTCTCGTCAGCGGCGGAGACCTCCTCGACGGGGGCCTCCTCCACGACCTCGGCGGCCTCCTCGACGGGAGCCTCCTCGACGGGAGCCTCCTCGACGGGCTTCTCCTCGGCCTTGGGGGCCTCGGCCTTCGTCGTCTTCGCGGCCTTCTTCTTCGGCGAGACGGGCTCGAGGACGAGCTCGATCACGGCCATCGGGGCGTTGTCGCCCTTGCGGTTGCCGACCTTGGTGATGCGGGTGTAGCCGCCCTCACGCTCGGCGACCAGCGGTGCGATCTCCGCGAACAGCACGTGGGTCGCGTCCTTGTCGCGCAGGATCGACAGGACCCGGCGACGGGCGTGCAGGTCGCCGCGCTTGGAGAACGTGACGAGGCGCTCGGCGAGCGGACGAAGGCGCTTGGCCTTGGTCTCGGTCGTCTTGATCGACTTGTGCGTGAACAGGGCCGCGGCGAGGTTCGCAAGCAGCAGACGCTCGTGGGCGGGGCCGCCGCCGAGGCGGGGACCCTTCGTGGGCTTGGGCATTGTTGTCTAACTCCTGGAATCGGAAGGGTCGGGTATCAGTAGGACTCGTCTTCGGAGCCGCCGTAGAAGTGGGCGCCGTCGAAACCGGGCACCGAGTCCTTCAACGACAGGCCGAGCGAGACGAGCTTGTCGCGCACCTCGTCCACCGACTTCTGTCCGAAATTGCGGATGTTCATGAGCTGCGTCTCCGAGAGGGCGACGAGCTCGGACACCGTGTTGATGCCTTCGCGCTTGAGGCAGTTGTACGAGCGGACCGACAGGTCCAGGTCCTCGATCGGCATGGACAGCTCGTTGGAGAGCACGGCCTCCACCGGCGCCGGGCCGATCTCGATACCCTCGGCCTCGACGTTCAGCTCGCGGGCGAGGCCGAACAGCTCGGTCAGGGTGCGGCCGGCCGAGGCGACGGCGTCGCGCGGGACGATGGACGCCTTGGTCTCGACGTCGAGCACGAGCTTGTCGAAGTCGGTGCGCTCGCCGGCGCGGGTGGCGTCGACGCGGTAGCTGACCTTGAGGACCGGGGAGTAGATCGAGTCGATCGGGACCTGACCGGCCTCGGCGTACTCGCTGCGGTTCTGCGACGCCGACACGTAGCCGCGGCCGCGCTCGATGGTGAGCTCGAGCTCGAACTTCGCGGTGTCGTTGAGCGTCGCGATGACGAGCTCCGGGTTGTGCACCTCGACACCGGCAGGCGCCGAGATGTCCGCAGCGGTGACCTCGCCCGCACCCGTCTTGCGCAGGTAGGCGGTGATCGGCTCATCGCGCTCCGACGAGACGACGAGCTGCTTGATGTTGAGGATGATCTCGGTGACATCCTCCTTCACACCCGGGATGGTGCTGAACTCGTGGAGGACTCCGTCGAGGCGGATGCTGGTGACAGCTGCACCGGGGATCGACGAGAGCAGGCTGCGACGCAGCGCGTTGCCGATCGTGTAGCCGAAGCCGGGCTCGAGCGGCTCGATGACGAACCGGCTGCGGTTCTCGGAGATCTTTTCCTCGGTGAGAGTGGGACGCTGTGCGATGAGCACTTGGTGTTCCTTTCGATCACGTGCCCGCTATATGACACGTGTTGGGTGAGGTGTTGAGTTGTGAGAGTCGGTGGGATCACCGCGGTGAGGGACGCCTCTCGGCGCCCCTCACCGGAGCGGGATCAGACGCGGCGACGCTTCGGCGGGCGGCAGCCGTTGTGCGCCTGCGGCGTGACGTCCTGGATCGAGCCCACCTCGAGGCCGGCGGCCTGCAGCGAGCGGATCGCGGTCTCGCGGCCCGAGCCCGGACCCTTCACGAACACGTCGACCTTCTTGACACCGTGCTCCTGCGCCTGGCGGGCAGCGGACTCCGCGGCCATGCCTGCGGCGTACGGCGTCGACTTGCGCGAGCCCTTGAAGCCCACGCCACCGGAGGACGCCCAGCTGATGACAGCGCCGGACGGGTCGGTGATGGACACGATCGTGTTGTTGAACGTCGACTTGATGTGGGCGTGGCCCAGCGCGATGTTCTTCTTTTCCTTGCGGCGCGGCTTGCGCGCGGCGGCCTTGGGTGCAGCCATGAAAGTCTTCTCCTCTTACCCGGGCCGCTTAGCGGGCCTTCTTCTTGCCCGCAACGGTACGCTTCGGACCCTTGCGGGTACGGGCGTTGGTCTTGGTGCGCTGACCGCGGACCGGCAGGCCACGGCGGTGACGGAGGCCCTCGTAGGAGCCGATCTCGACCTTGCGACGGATGTCGGCCGCCACCTCGCGGCGGAGGTCACCCTCCACCTTGTAGTTGGCCTCGATGTGATCGCGGAGTGCGATGAGCTGGTCGTCGCTCAGGTCCTTCACGCGGATCGACTCGTCGATCTCGGTGGACTTGAGGATCTCCACGGAACGGGTACGGCCGACGCCGTAGATGTAGGTGAGGGCGATCACCACGCGCTTGTCGCGCGGGATGTCAACGCCGGCAAGACGTGCCATGCGAATCTCCTGGGTGTTGATGGAGGTGTGGAGCAGGATCGGTGCCCGGGCCTCCGCCCCGAGGTGTCCCCCTTGCGGGTTCTGATCCTGCCTGTTTCAGATATTGAGTTGTGCGATTGCGCGAGTCCCGCAGCGCAGCGTGGCCGGCCGGCGGAGCCGGCGGCCTCAGGGCATCAGCCCTGGCGCTGCTTGTGACGCGGGTTGCTCTTGCAGATCACCATGACGCGGCCGTGGCGGCGGATCACCTTGCAGTGATCGCAGATCGGCTTGACGCTGGGGTTGACCTTCATTGTGTGCTTCCTGTTCGCTGTCTTCACCGGGCAGGCGATGACGCCTGGGGTGTTACTTCTCGACCGGTCAGCGGTAGCGGTAGACGATACGGCCGCGCGTGAGGTCGTAGGGCGAGAGCTCCACGACGACGCGATCCTCCGGGATGATGCGGATGTAGTTCTGCCGCATCTTGCCGGAGATCGTGGCGAGGACCTTGTGCCCGTTGCTGAGCTCAACGCGGAACATCGCGTTGGGCAGCGCCTCGGACACGACGCCCTCGATCTCGATGACTCCGTCTTTCTTAGCCATAGCCTCGCTGACGCTTGTGCAGACCGGTCGATCTGCGGTGGATGGGGTGGGTTGGTGCCTGGCCCTCGGACACGCCGAGCAAAGGCGCAAGGCACCAAAGATCTATGTTAGACGCGTTCCCCTCATCCGGCAAGCCGGCGCGGGGAGCGAGCGGGCACGGACCCGACGGCGCTCAGTTGATGAGCTCCTCGAGCTGCGCCACGCCGTTCTTCTGGAGGTCGAGGCGCTTACCGTTGATGTCGATCGACGGCGTGCCCTTGATCTCGTGCTTGAGCGCCTGGGCCGCGGGGTACTTGACGTACTTCTCGTCGGTGATGCAGGACGCCGCCTTGTCCGCGCCGACCTCCTTGGCGAACTCGATCAGCTGGTCGTTGTCCAGCCCCGGGCTGTTCTCTTTGGGCTGGTTCGCGAAGAGCGTCTTGGCGTAGTCGAGGTACTTGTCCGGGTTGGATTCGGCCACGCAGAACGCGGCAGCCGCAGAGCGGGAGGAGTAGAGGGTGCCCTGCGAGTAGCGGTCGAGGATCGCGATGGGGTGGTACTCGAGGGTGATCTTGCCGTCCTCCGCCGCCTTCTCCAGCTTCTCGCCGTACTGCTGCTCGAAGGTGTTGCAGATCGGGCACTGGAAGTCGAGATACACCGCGACGACGTCCTTGCCGCCCCCGTAGGTGAGCGCCCCAGTGTCGGTGTTGAGGATCTCGCTCTTCGGAGCGGGCCCCGCGTCGGTGGCTTTGTTGTTCAGCCAGATCACCACGCCGCCGAGTGCTACCAGCACCACGACGACGGCGATGGAGATACCGATGGCGAACCCGTTGGTCCTGCCCTTCGCAGCGGCCATTGTCATCCGATCTGTTGCGGCTCGACGCCGAACGGCGCGAGTCCTGACTTTCCTCCGTCGGGCGCAGTCAGCACCCACACTCCTCCATCATGCACGGCCACACTATGTTCCCAGTGGGAGCCGTCCGAGCCGTCGACCGTCGTCACCGTCCAGTCGTCGTCCTCGACGAAGGTGGCCTCTCCCCCGGCAGTCACCATCGGCTCGATCGCGAGCACCAGACCGGAACGGACCTCGGGGCCGGGATCCGGGGTGCGGTAGTTGAAGAGGCTCGGCGGCTCATGCATCTTCCGGCCGATGCCGTGGCCCACGTACTCACGCAGGATGCCGTAGGTCTCGCCGCCGGCCGAGGGCCCTGCGGCATGGATCCGATCCTCGATCGCCGCGCTCACGTCGCCGAGCGTGCGGGCGGTCGCCATCGCGGCGATCCCCGCCCACATCGCGCCCTCCGTGACGTCGGAGAGCGCCTGGCGCCGCGCGACCAGCTCGGGGCGCTCCGGGTCCGGGACGACGATCGTGAACGCGGAGTCGCCGTTCCAGCCGTGGAACTGCGCCCCTCCGTCGATCGAGACGATGTCTCCCGGCTGCAGCACCCGGTCGCCCGGGATGCCGTGCACCACCTGATCGTTGACCGAGATGCAGGTCGCGTGGCGATAGCCGCGCACGAGCTTGAAGTTCGACTCGGCGCCACGGCTCGTGATCAGCCGGTCTGCGACCGCGTCCAGCTCGCGCGTGGTGATGCCCGGCCGGATGAGCGCCCTGGCCTCCGCCAGCGCGCCCGCGGTGATGAGCCCAGGCTCCACCATCGCCCGGAGCTGGGCGGGGGTCTTGTAGATCGAGCGGCGGAACACCACGTCAGGCGGCGACCGCGCGCTCGAGCCCGCGCGCCTCGAGCGCGGCGAAGACGCGGTCCGTGATCTGATCGAAGTCGCCGACGCCGTCGATGCGATCCACGATCCCCCGCTCGCCGTAGGCGGCGAGGATCGGCGCGGTCTCGTTCTCGTAGATGTCCAGGCGGTGCGCGATCGCCTGGGCGGTGTCGTCGGAGCGGCCCTGCTCGATCGCGCGCAGCGTCAGGCGGGCGAGGCTCTCCTCCCGCGGCACGTCCAGCAGCACGACCGCGTCGAGCGCCGTGCCGTGCGCGGCGAGGAACGCGTCCAGGTGCGTCACCTGCGCGGCGTTGCGGGGATAGCCGTCCAGCAGGAAGCCCTGCGCGGCGTCGGGCTGGGACAGCCGGTCGCGCACGATCTCGCCGGTCAGCTCGTCCGGGACGAGGTCGCCGCGGTCCAGGATCGCGGTGACCTGCGCGCCGAGGGCGGTGCCCTCCTTGATGTTCGCGCGGAACATGTCCCCGGTCGAGACGACGGGGATCCCGAAGGCCTCGGCGATCCGCACCCCCTGGGTGCCCTTGCCCGATCCCTGCGGACCGACGATCAGAAGGCGAGCGGAGGAGTGCGCGGATGCCGTCATCGGAGAAGCCCTTCGTAGTGTCGCTGCTGGAGCTGCGCGTCGATCTGCTTCACCGTCTCCAGACCCACGCCGACGATGATCAGGATCGAGGCGCCGCCGAACGGGAAGTTCTGGTTGGCGCCGACCGTCGCGAGGGCGATGAGCGGGATGAGGGCCACGAGCCCCAGATACAGCGAGCCGGGGAAGGTGATGCGCGTCAGGACGTAGTCGAGGTACTCCGCGGTCGGGCGACCGGCGCGGATGCCGGGGATGAACCCGCCGTACCTCTTCATGTTGTCGGCGACCTCGACGGGGTTGAACGTGATCGCGACGTAGAAGTAGGTGAAGCCGATGATCAGCAGGAAGTACACCGCCATGTAGAGCGGGTGGTCGCCCCGGGTGAAGTACTGGATGATCCAGGTCGCCCATTCCGGGGGCGTCGAGCCGTCCTGCGGGATGTTGAACTGCGCGACCAGCATCGGGATTGCCAGCAGCGAGGAGGCGAAGATCACGGGGATCACGCCCGCCATGTTCACCTTGATCGGGATGTAGGTGTTGGTGCCGCCGTACGTGCGCCGGCCGACCATGCGCTTCGCGTACTGCACCGGGATGCGCCGCTGCGACTGCTCAATGAACACCACCAGCGTCATCACCACGATGCCCATCGCGAGCACCAGGAGGAAGACCTCGAAGCCGCGGGTCTCCCAGATGGCCCACATCGCGCCGGGGAAGGTGGCGGCGATCGAGGTGAAGATGAGGAGCGACATGCCGTTGCCGATGCCGCGCTCGGTGACCAGCTCGGCGAACCACATGATCAGGCCCGTGCCGGCGGTCAGCGTGATGATCATCAGCACCTGCGCCCACCAGGCGTCGTTGGTCAGCAGCTGCTGGCAGGCGCCGCCTGCGCCCTGTCCGAAGAGCTGCCCGGATCGAGCGACCGTGACGAGGGTCGTGGACTGCAGGAGCGCCAGCGCGATGGTGAGGTAGCGCGTGTACTGCGTGAGCCGCGCCTGGCCCGCCTGACCCTCCTTGTGCAGGGTCTCGAAGTGCGGGATGACCACGCGGAGCAGCTGGGTGATGATGGTCGCCGTGATGTACGGCATCACGCCCAGCGCGAAGATGGAGAGCTTCAGCAGCGCGCCGCCGGAGAAGAGGTTCACGAGTCCGAGGAGACCCTCGGCGCCGCTGTTGAGCGCGATGCACTCCGCCACGTTCGGGAAGTTCACGAACGGGGCAGGCACCGTCGATCCGAGCCGGTACACGGCGATGATCGCCAGCGTGAAGATGATCTTCCGACGCAGGTCCGGCGTGCGGAAGATCCGCGCGATAGCGCTAAACAAGGGCGTGCCTCCTGAAAAGGGATGCCGATCCCGTGAAGGACGGCCGAAAAACCAGGGTAACGCAAGAGGGGCCGGAGATATCCCCGGCCCCTCTCATCGCGGTTACTTGACGGATCCGCCCGCCGCGACGATCTTCTGCTCGGCTGAGCCCGAGACCTTGTCGACCGACACGGTGAGCTTCACGGCGATGTCGCCGTTGCCCAGAACCTTGACCTTCTCGTTCTTGCGAACGGCACCCTTCGCGACCAGGTCGCTCACGGTGACCTCGCCACCCTTCGGGTACAGCTCCGCGAGCTTCTCCAGGTTCACGACCTGGTACTCCACGCGGAACGGGTTCTTGAAGCCGCGGAGCTTCGGGGTGCGCATGTGCAGCGGCATCTGCCCACCCTCGAATCCGACGCGGACGGTGTTGCGGGCCTTGGTGCCCTTCGTGCCACGACCGGCGGTCTTGCCCTTCGAGCCCTCACCGCGACCCACACGGGTCTTCGCGGTGTTGGCGCCGGGGACCGGACGCAGGTGGTGCACCTTCAGCACGCCGGGACGGGAGGCCGGGGCCTCCTTCTTCGCGGCCGGCTTCTTGGCGGCAGCCTTGCGGGTCGCGGGCTTCGCGGCCGTCTTGGTCGCCGCGGCCTCGACCGTTTCGTTCTCTGCCATTAGTCGATCTCCTCAACCTTCACGAGGTGAGCGACGGTCTTGACGTAACCGCGCGTCTGCGCGTCGTCCGGACGGACGACCGAGTCGCCGATCCGCTTGAGACCGAGGCTGCGCAGCGTGTCTCGCTGGTTCTGCTTCTCGCTCACCTTGGACTTGACCTGCGTGACCTTGAGCCGGGCGGCCATCAGGCACCTACCTTCTGCGCAGCAGCGGCCTCGGCCTCTGCGCGGACCAGACGCGCCGGAGCGACCTGGTCGAACTCGAGGCCACGGCGTGCGGCGACCGCACGGGGCTCCTCGAGCTGCTTCAGGGCCGCGACCGTCGCGTGCACGATGTTGATCGTGTTCGACGAACCGAGGGACTTCGACAGCACGTCGTGGATCCCGGCGCACTCGAGCACGGCGCGGACCGGACCACCGGCGATGACACCGGTACCGCCGGCCGCGGGACGCAGCAGCACGACACCGGCCGCAGCCTCGCCCTGCACCGGGTGCGGGATGGTGGTCCCGACGCGCGGCACGCGGAAGAAGTTGCGCTTGGCCTCCTCGACGCCCTTCGAGATCGCCAGCGGGACCTCGCGGGCCTTGCCGTAGCCGACCCCGACGAGACCGTTGCCGTCGCCCACCACGACGAGCGCGGTGAAGCTGAAGCGGCGACCGCCCTTGACGACCTTGGAGACGCGGTTGATGGTCACCACGCGCTCGAGGAACTGGTTGTCCCCACGATCGCGCGAGTTGCGGTCACGGCCGCCCTGGCCGCGGTCGCGGCCTCCACGGCGGCCCTGGCGCTCGTCGCGCTGGGGCTCGGCCGAGGCCTCGGCGGGAGCCGTCTCGGCGGCGGGAGCCGTCTCGGTCACTTCGTTCTCCTTGATGTCACTCACAGTGCCAGACCCCCTTCGCGGGCGCCCTCGGCGATGGCGGCGACGCGACCGGCGTAGCGGTTGCCACCGCGGTCGAACACCGCCTCAGAGATGCCGGCGGCCTTCGCGCGCTCGGCGACGAGCTCGCCGACCTTGCGGGCCTTGGCCGTCTTGTCGCCGTCGAGCGTGCGCAGGTCGGTCTCCAGCGTCGAGGCCGACGCCAGGGTGTGGCCCTTGCTGTCGTCGACGAGCTGCACGAAGACGTGGCGAGCGGAACGGTTGACGACCAGGCGCGGACGCACCTCGGTGCCGACGACCTTCTTGCGGAGGCGAGCGTGACGACGCGAACGGGCGTCAGACTTTGACTTGAGAGCCATGGTTACTTACCACTCTTTCCGGCCTTGCGACGCACGACCTCGTCGGCGTAGCGCACGCCCTTGCCCTTGTACGGCTCGGGCTTGCGGATCTTGCGGATGTTCGCGGCTGCCTCTCCGACAGCCTGCTTGCTGATGCCGCTGACGGTGAGCTTGTTGGTGCCCTCCACCGTCAGGGTGATCCCGGCGGGCGGGTCGACCAGGACCGGGTGCGAGAAGCCGAGGGCGAACTCGACGGAGCCGCCCTTCTGCTGCACGCGGTAACCGGTGCCGACGACCTCGAGGCCCTTGGTGTAGCCCTGGGTCACGCCGATGATGTCGTTGTTGATGAGGGTGCGGGTGAGGCCGTGCAGCGAGCGCGAGGCGCGCTCGTCGTCCGGGCGGGTGACCAGGACCTGGCCCTCCTCGACCGAGACCTCGATGGGAGCGGCCACCGTCAGGGACAGATCGCCCTTGGGGCCGGACACCTTGACCTCACGGCCGTCGACCGAAACGGTCACGCCCGCGGGGATGTCGATGGGAAGTCGTCCGATACGCGACATGTTCGATCACCACACGTAGGCGAGAACTTCTCCGCCCACGCCCTTCTGCTCGGCCTGACGGTCGGTGAGGAGACCGGAGGAGGTGGACAGGATGGCGACGCCGAGGCCGCCGAGCACCTTGGGGAGCTCCGTCGACTTCGCGTACACGCGGAGGCCGGGCTTCGAGACGCGCTTGATGCCCGCGATCGAACGCTCCCGGTTCGGGCCGTACTTCAGCGCGATGGTGAGGTTCTTGCCGACGCGGGCGTCGTTGACCTCCCAGCCGGAGATGTAGCCCTCCTGCCGGAGGATCTCGGCGATGTGGGTCTTCAGCTTGCTCGACGGCAGGGTCACGGAGTCGTGATGCGCCGAGTTCGCGTTGCGCAGACGGGTCAGCAAGTCTGCGACCGGGTCTGTCATTGTCATGGTGTTCTTCTTTCAGTCATGAGGTTTCGACTGTCGTTACACGGCAGGCGACCTACGATGAGCACGCAATTTTCAATTGTACGACACGCCCGACGGGCCCGGAGAACGAAGTCCCGGGCCCGTCGGTGGTATCACGCCTGCGTGTCGGTCGTGCGGAACGGGAAGCCGAGGTGACGCAGCAGCGCGCGCCCCTCGTCGTCCGTGTTCGCGGTGGTGACGATCGTGATGTCGAAGCCGCGGACGCGGTCGATCCGGTCCTGGTCGATCTCGTGGAACACGCTCTGCTCGGTGAGACCGAACGTGTAGTTGCCGTGACCGTCGAACTGGGTGCCGGAGAGGCCGCGGAAGTCGCGGATGCGCGGCAGCGCCAGGTTCACGAGGCGGTCCAGGAACTCCCAGGCGCGGTCGCCCCGGAGGGTGACGTGCGCACCGATGGCCTGGCCCTCGCGCAGCTTGAACTGCGCGATGGACTTGCGGGCCTTGGTGACGATCGGCTTCTGGCCGGTGATCTTGGTGAGGTCATCGACCGCCCCATCGATCACCTTGCTGTCGCGAGCCGCCTCACCGACACCGGTGTTGACGACGACCTTGACCAGACCAGGGATCTGCATGACGTTCGCGTAGCCGAACTCTTCCTGCATCTTCTGCTGGATCTCGGCCTTGTACTTCTGCTTCAGGCGCGGCTGGATCTTGCCAGCCGGCGCGGCAGTGTCGGTGCTCATCAGAGGTCCTTACCGCTCTTCTTCGCGTAGCGCACGCGAACCGTGCGCTTGACGCCGTCCTTGACCTGCTCCTCGACGCGGTGGCCGACGCGGGTCGGCTTCTTCGTCTCGGGGTCGACCAGGGCGACGTTCGAGATGTGGATGGGCGCCTCGATGGTCTCGACGCCGCCCGTCTTCGTGCCGCGCTGCGTCTGACCAACGCGCGTGTGCTTGGTGGCGTAGTTGACGCCCTCGACGATGACGCGGTTCTGCTCGGTAAGGACCTCGAGGACCTTGCCCTGCTTGCCGCGGTCTCCGCCGCGCTCGGGCTTGGCGCCCGAGACGACCTGGACCAGGTCGCCCTTCTTGATCTTCGCCATGATCAAATGACCTCCGGGGCGAGCGAGACGATCTTCATGAACTTCTTGTCGCGAAGCTCACGACCGACCGGCCCGAAGATACGGGTGCCGCGGGGCTCCCCGTCGTTCTTCAGGATCACGGCGGCGTTCTCGTCGAACTTGATGTACGAGCCGTCGGGACGGCGCGTCTCCTTCTTGGTGCGGACGATGACGGCCTTGACCACATCGCCCTTCTTGACGTTGCCGCCCGGGATCGCGTCCTTGACGGTCGCGACGATGGTGTCGCCCAGCCCCGCGTAACGACGGCGCGAGCCGCCGAGGACACGGATGGTGAGCAGTTCCTTCGCGCCGGTGTTGTCGGCGACCTTGAGGCGGGACTCCTGCTGGATCACTTGGCCTTCTCCAGAATCTCCACCAGACGCCAGCGCTTGGTGGCGCTCAGCGGGCGGGTCTCGTTGATGAGGACGAGGTCGCCGATGCCGGCGGCGTTCTCCTCGTCGTGCGCCTTGACCTTCGAGGTACGGCGGATGACCTTGCCGTACAGCGGGTGCTTCACCCGGTCCTCGACCTCGACGACGATGGTCTTGTCCATCTTGTCGCTGACCACGTAGCCGCGACGCGACTTGCGGTAGCCACGGGCGACGGTCTCGACCTCGGCCTCGACGGCTGCAGCCTTCTTCTCAGCCATTACTCGGCCTCCTCCTTCGGCGCCTCGGCCTCATCGGCCTTCTTCGCCTTGCTCTTGGACGCCTTCTTGGCCGGAGCCTCGACGGGAGCCGGCGTCGCACGGATGCCGAGCTCGCGCTCACGGATCACGGTGTAGAGGCGCGCGATGTCGCGCTTGACGGCGCGGATGCGGCCGTGGCTCTCCAGCTGGCCGGTGGCCGACTGGAAACGGAGGTTGAACAGCTCCTCCTTGGCCTTGCGCAGCTCCTCGACGAGGCGCTGGTCTTCGAACGTGTCGAGCTCGGTCACGCCGAGCTCCTTGGTGCCGATCGCCATTACGCGTCGCCCTCCTCGCGCTTGATGATGCGTGCCTTGAGCGGCAGCTTGTGAATGGCACGGGTCAGGGCCTCGCGAGCGAGCTGCTCGTTGACGCCGGCGACCTCGAAGAGGACGCGACCCGGCTTGACGTTGGCGACCCACCACTCCGGCGAGCCCTTACCGGAACCCATGCGGGTCTCGGCGGGCTTCTTGGTGAGCGGACGGTCCGGGTAGATGTTGATCCACACCTTGCCGCCACGCTTGATGTGACGGGTCATGGCGATACGAGCGGACTCGATCTGACGGTTCGTCACGTAGGCGGACGTCAGTGCCTGGATGCCGAACTCGCCGAAGGAGACCTTCGTGCCACCGGTCGCCTGACCATCCCGCTTGGGGTGGTGCTGCTTGCGATACTTGACCTTACGAGGGATGAGCATTACGCCGACGCTCCTTCCGCGACCGGTGCCTCGTTGCGCGGTGCGCGACGACGGTCGCCACCACGGTCACGCGAGGGCTTCTGGTTGGCCTGCTCGCGAGCGAGCTCCTTGTTGGTGAGGTCGCCCTTGTAGATCCAGACCTTCACGCCGATGCGGCCGAAGGTGGTCTTGGCCTCGTAGAAGCCGTAGTCGATGTTCGCGCGGAGCGTGTGCAGCGGCACCCGACCCTCGCGGTAGAACTCCGACCGGCTCATCTCGGCGCCGCCGAGACGACCCGAGACCTGGATCCGGACGCCCTTGGCGCCGGCGCGCTGGGCGCCCTGGAGGCCCTTGCGCATGGCACGACGGAACGCGACACGAGCAGAGAGCTGCTCGGCGACGCCCTGGGCGACCAGCTGAGCGTCGGCCTCGGGGTTCTTCACCTCGAGGATGTTCAGCTGGATCTGCTTGCCCGAGAGCTTCTCGAGGTCTCCGCGGATGCGCTCGGCCTCGGCGCCGCGGCGGCCGATCACGATGCCGGGACGCGCGGTGTGGATGTCCACCCGCACGCGGTCCCGGGTGCGCTCGATCTCGATGTTGCTGACACCGGCACGGTCGAGCTGCGTCTGCAGCAGCTTACGGATCTTGATGTCCTCGGCGACGTAGTCGGCGTAACGCTGACCCGGCTTCGTCGAGTCCGAGAACCAACGCGACACGTGGTCGGTCGTGATACCGAGGCGGAAGCCGTAGGGGTTTACCTTCTGGCCCATTACTTGCTCGCCTTCTTCGTCTCGGCCACCTCAGGAGTGGCCAGCACGACCGTGATGTGGCTCGTGCGCTTCTTGATCTGGAACGCGCGTCCCTGGGCGCGGGGCTGGAAACGCTTGAGCGTCGTCCCCTCGTCCACGAAGGCGTTCTTCACGTACAGGTCCTGCTCGTCGAGGTATTCACCGTCGCGATCGGCCTTGACCTGTGCGTTCGCCATTGCGGAGTGCACGAGCTTGTAGATCGGCTCGCTGGCGCTCTGCTGCGCGAACTTCAGGATGGCAAGGGCCTCTTCGGCCTGCTTGCCCTTGATGAGAGCGACGACACGACGAGCCTTCTGAGGGGTCACGCGGATGTGTCGCACGCGGGCGATGGACTCCACCATTTCTCTCTCCTCTTGCGCCACCGCGTCAGCGGCGACGGCCCTTCTTGTCGTCCTTCTCGTGGCCGCGGAAGGTGCGGGTGGGCGCGAACTCGCCCAGTTTGTGGCCGACCATGGTCTCGGTCACGAACACGGGGATGTGCTTGCGACCGTCGTGCACGGCGATGGTGTGTCCCAGCATGGCCGGGATGATCATCGAACGACGCGACCAGGTCTTGATGACGTTCTTGCTGCCGGCTTCGTTCTGCACGACCACCTTGCGAAGCAGGTGCTCGTCGACGAAGGGGCCCTTCTTAAGACTGCGAGGCATCTTCTCTTACTCCTACTTGCGCTTCTTGCCGGCGTTACGGCGACGCACGATGTACTTGTCGCTTTCCTTGTTGGCGTGACGGGTGCGACCCTCAGCCTGGCCCCAGGGGGTGACGGGGTGACGGCCACCGGACGTCTTGCCCTCACCACCACCGTGCGGGTGGTCGACCGGGTTCATCGCGACACCGCGGACGGTCGGGCGGACGCCCTTCCAGCGCTTGCGGCCGGCCTTGCCCCAGTTGATGTTGGACTGCTCGGCGTTGCCGACCTCGCCGATCGTCGCACGGCAGCGCGCGTCGACGTTGCGGATCTCGCCCGAGGGGAGACGCAGCTGCGCGTAGGGGCCGTCCTTCGCGACGAGGCGGACGCCCGCGCCGGCCGAACGGGCCATCTTCGCGCCGCCACCGGGACGGAGCTCGATCGCGTGGATCACGGTACCGGTCGGGATGTTCTTCAGCGGCAGGTTGTTGCCCGGCTTGATGTCGGCCGAGGGACCCGACTCGACGACGTCGCCCTGCTTCAGCTTGTTCGGCGCGAGGATGTAGCGCTTCTCGCCGTCGAAGTAGTGCAGGAGCGCGATGCGCGCGGTGCGGTTGGGGTCGTACTCGATGTGAGCGACCTTCGCGTCGATGCCGTCCTTGTCGTTGCGACGGAAGTCGATGACGCGGTACTGGCGCTTGTGCCCGCCGCCGATGTGGCGGGTGGTGATGCGGCCCTGGTTGTTACGACCACCGGTCTTCGACAGCGGGCGCAGCAGCGACTTCTCCGGCGTCGATCGAGTGATCTCGGCGAAGTCTGCCACCGACGAGCCGCGACGACCCGGGGTCGTGGGCTTGTACTTGCGAATAGCCATGTTTGTCCTTATCCCCCGGTCAGTTCACTGCCGTGAAGATGTCGATGGTGCCCGACTTCAGGCTGACGATCGCGCGCTTGGTGTCCTTGCGCTTGCCGACGCCGAAGCGGGTGCGACGGGCCTTGCCGACGCGGTTGATCGTGTTGACGCCCGCCACCTTGACGTCGAAGATCTTCTCGATCGCGAGCTTGATCTCGGTCTTGGACGCGCGCGGGTCCACCAGGAAGGTGTACTTGCCCTCGTCGATGAGCCCGTAGCTCTTCTCGGAGACGACCGGCTTCAGGATGATGTCGCGCGGGTCCTTGTTTCCAGCCGTGGCGAGGATGTTCTCCTGTGCGCTCATGCCGAGACCTCCTCGGTTGCGCCGGACTTCGTCGCGACGAACGCGTCGAAGGCGGCCTTGGTGAAGACGATGTCGTCGGAGACGATCACGTCGTAGGCGTTGAGCTGGTCGAAGTACAGCACGTGCACGCCGGCCAGGTTGCGAAGGCTCAGGGCGTTGACGTCGTCGCCGCGGTCGAGGACCACGAGGACCGTCTTGCCCGGGAGCGCCTTCAGGTACGCGGCGGCCGTCTTGGTGGAGGGCTTGCCGTCGATGCCGAAGGACTCGACGACGTGCAGGCGCTCACCGCGGTAACGGTCGCTGAGCGCGCCGGCGAGGGCGGCCGCGATCATCTTCTTGGGCGTGCGCTGCGAGTAGTCGCGCGGCTTCGGGCCGTGGACGATGCCACCACCGGTCATGTGCGGCGCACGGATCGAGCCCTGACGGGCGTTACCGGTGCCCTTCTGCTTGAAGGGCTTGCGGCCGGCACCGGAGACCTCACCGCGACGCTTGGTCGAGTGGGTGCCCTGACGTGCCGCGGCGAGCTGCGCGACGACGACCTGGTGGATCAGCGGGACGTTGGTCTTGGCGTCGAAGATGCCGGCGGGGGCGTCGACCGTACCGGTCTTCTTGCCGCCTGCGAAGACGTCGAGAGTGAGTGACGTGTCAGCCATGAGCCTTAGGCACCCTTCACTGCGTTGCGGACGTAGACGATGCGGCCACGCGCGCCGGGGACGGCGCCCTTGACGAGCATGAGTCCCTTCTCGACGTCGATGGCGTGCACCGTGAGGTTGAGGACGGTCACGCGCTCGCCACCCATACGGCCGGCCATGCGCATGCCCTTGAAGACGCGGCTCGGGGTCGACGATGCGCCGATCGAGCCGGGCTTGCGGTGGTTGCGGTGCGCACCGTGCGAGGCGGAGACACCCTTGAAGTTGTGGCGCTTCATGACACCGGCGGTGCCCTTGCCCTTGCTGGTGCCGACGACGTCGACCAGCTGGCCGGCCTCGAACACGCCGTCCACGGTCAGCTCCTGGCCGAGCGAGTAGTCGCCGGCGTCCGCGGTGCGGACCTCGGTGACGTGACGACGCGGCGTGACGCCTGCGGCCTCGAAGTGCTTCGTCAGCGGCTGCGTGACCTTGCGCGGGTCGATCTGGCCGTAGGCGATCTGGACGGCGTTGTAGCCGTCCTTCTCGGGCGTGCGGACCTGGGTGACCACGTTCGGCGCGAGCTCGATGACGGTGACGGGAACGAGCTTGCCGTTCTCGTTCCACACCTGGGTCATGCCGAGCTTCGTGCCCAGCATTCCCTTGGAAATCTTGGAGTTGATGTCAACCATGTCCGACCTCAGAGCTTGATCTCGATGTTGACGTCGGCCGGGAGGTCGAGACGCATCAGCGAGTCGACGGCCTTGGGCGTCGGGTCGACGATGTCGATCAGGCGCTTGTGGGTGCGCATCTCGAAGTGCTCGCGGCTGTCCTTGTACTTGTGGGGCGACCGGATGACGCACACGACGTTCTTCTCGGTCGGAAGCGGCACGGGGCCGACGACGGTCGCGCCCGCACGGGTCACGGTGTCGACGATCTTGCGTGCCGACGTGTCGATGACCTCGTGGTCATACGACTTCAGGCGAATGCGGATCTTCTGTCCCGCCATTTGTCTGCTCACTCTCTTCAGGCGTCTTACCGGCCCTGGTCAGGTGGACCCGGGGGCATTGGACGCACGTCGGCGTTCTTCACGCCTTGCACGGGATCCGCTCTTGCGAGCCGAACCGCGCACCACTGTTCTGCTGTCAGCCCGGCCGCCCGAGGGCATCCGGATGCCGACCCCCGCACATGACGGGGCCTCGGTGAGGAGGTGTCGGTTGTGTGTTCTGCTGCCCGCGGCCTAGAACCCTGCGCAGACCTCTCGGGAGAGCGCGCCGCCTATGCACTGCCTGGCAGTGATCCGGCCACGCTGAGCGATGCCGGAATGTGGAACCTGTCTATTCTGCCATGCCGGATTCCCGTCCTGCAAACCCGGGCGTGTCGCGCTCCTCCGACCCGCCTCCGGGCCGCCTCCCACCCGCCATCGCGGGCAAAGAGAAGGGCGGCGCATCCCGGTGGATGCGCCGCCCGATCCGAGACAGACGGATCAGTCGAGGATCACTCGTTGCCGACGGCCTTGTCGACGTTGTCGCGGACGCCGTCGATCTGCTCTGCGGCGCCCGGAGCGACCTTCTTGGCGAAGTCGGCGACCCCGTCGAGGATCTTGTCGCTGATGCCCTCGGCCTGCTCGCTGTGAACGGCCTCGTTGATCTTGTCGGCGTTCTGCTCGACGAACTCCTTGCCCTTGTTGACCGCGTCGCCGATCGTCTCTTCGATGCCCATGGGGTTCCCCTTTTGGTTGGCTGATGCTGGCGGTAGCCAGCACTTCTATTTCTACGTCACCGCCCGGCCTGACGGAAGTCCCATCTCACCGTGTTTCGCGCCTCAGCGTGTCCGTGCGCTTCCCCGTCCGTCAGGGCCCGGGGACGACGAAGGGGCCGGATCCGAAGACCCGGCCCCTCCGCTCAGCAAGCGGGAAGCTTACTTGATGACCTTGGTCACCGTGCCGGCGCCGACGGTGCGGCCACCCTCACGGATCGCGAAGCCGAGGCCCTCTTCCATGGCGATCGGCTGGATCAGCTCGACCGTCATGTCCGTGGTGTCGCCGGGCATGACCATCTCGGTGCCCTCGGGCAGCGCGATGACGCCGGTGACGTCCGTGGTACGGAAGTAGAACTGCGGGCGGTAGTTCGTGTAGAAGGGGTTGTGACGGCCACCCTCGTCCTTCGAGAGGATGTACGCCGTGCCCTCGAAGTCGGTGTGCGGGGTGATCGAACCCGGCTTCACGACGACCTGGCCGCGCTCGACGTCCTCACGCTTGGTGCCACGGAGGAGAAGACCGCAGTTCTCGCCGGCCCATGCCTCGTCGAGCTGCTTGTGGAACATCTCGATACCCGTGACGATCGTCTTCTGCGTCGCGCGCAGGCCGACGATCTCGACCTCGGAGTTGATGGCGAGGGTGCCGCGCTCGGCGCGACCGGTGACGACGGTGCCACGACCGGTGATCGTGAAGACGTCCTCGATCGGCATCAGGAACGGCTTGTCCTTGTCGCGCACCGGGTCCGGGATCGACTCGTCGACCGCGTCCATGAGGTCGAGGATGGACTGGGTCCACTTCTCGTCGCCCTCGAGGGCCTTCAGGCCCGAGACGCGGATGACGGGAGCGTTGTCGCCGTCGAAGTTCTGGCTCGACAGGAGCTCACGGACCTCGAGCTCGACGAGCTCCAGGATCTCCTCGTCGTCGACCATGTCGGACTTGTTCAGCGCGACGAGCAGGTACGGCACGCCGACCTGCTTGGCGAGCAGGACGTGCTCACGCGTCTGAGCCATCGGGCCGTCGGTGGCGGCGACCACGAGGATCGCGCCGTCCATCTGGGCAGCACCCGTGATCATGTTCTTGATGTAGTCGGCGTGCCCCGGGGCGTCGACGTGCGCGTAGTGACGCTTCGGGGTCTCGTACTCGACGTGCGAGATGTTGATCGTGATGCCGCGCTGACGCTCTTCCGGCGCCGAGTCGATCGACGAGAAGTCGCGCTGCACGTTGGTGGCCGACGGGAACTTGTCGGCGAGCACCTTCGAGATCGCCGCGGTGAGCGTGGTCTTGCCGTGGTCGACGTGACCGATCGTTCCGATGTTCACGTGCGGCTTGGTCCGCTCGAACTTGGCCTTAGCCACTAGGTCCTCCTCAGGACGGTCGTGTAGAGCCTCCGGGCACTGGATTGCGACCGGATCCCTACGGGTTGGTTACTCAGTTTAGTAGAGAGACAATATGAAATTGTGCGACCGCCCGGCCGGACCGTCCGCGCTCCGCGAACGGGGAGCGGAGGACCGGCCGAGCGGAAGGGCTCACTCGCCCTTGGTCTTCTGGATGATCTCGTCGGCGACGGCCTTCGGGACCTCGGCGTAGCTGTCGAACTCCATCGAGTAGACCGCACGGCCCGAGGTCTTCGAGCGCAGGTCACCGATGTAGCCGAACATCTCCGACAGCGGGACCGACGCGCGGACGACCTTGACGCCTGCGGCGTCCTCCATCGACTGGATCTGGCCACGACGCGAGTTCAGGTCGCCGACGACGTCGCCCATGTACTCCTCGGGAGTACGCACCTCGACGGCCATGAGCGGCTCGAGGAGGATGGGGTTCGCGCGGCGAGCCGCCTCCTTGAAGCCCATGGAGCCGGCGATCTTGAACGCCATCTCCGAGGAGTCGACGTCGTGGGCAGCACCATCGACGATGATCGCCTTGACGCCGACCATCGGGTAGCCGGCGAGGACGCCGACGTTCATCGCGTCCTGGAAGCCGGCGTCGATCGAGCCGATGTACTCGCGCGGGATGCGACCGCCGGTGACGGCGTTCTCGAACTCGTACGACTTCTCGGCCGTGACCTCGAGGGGCTCGATCGTGAACTGGATCTTCGCGAACTGCCCCGATCCACCGGTCTGCTTCTTGTGCGTGTAGTCGTGCTTCTCGACGGCCTTCTTGATCGTCTCGCGGTACGCGACCTGCGGCTTTCCGACGTTGGCCTCGACCTTGAACTCGCGCTTCATGCGGTCCACGAGGATGTCGAGGTGCAGCTCGCCCATGCCCTTGATGATCGTCTGACCGGTCTCGGGGTTGAGCTCGGTGCGGAAGGTCGGGTCCTCTTCGGCGAGCTTCTGGATCGCGGTGCCCAGCTTCTCCTGGTCGGCCTTCGTCTTCGGCTCGATCGCGACCTCGATCACGGGCTCCGGGAACGTCATCGACTCCAGCACGACGGGCTGCGCCGGGTCGGCCAGGGTGTCACCGGTGGTGGTGTCCTTGAGGCCGATGACGGCGTAGATGTTGCCCGCGGTGAGCGAGTCGACCGGGTTCTCCTTGTTGGCGTGCATCTGGAAGATCTTCCCGATGCGCTCCTTCTTGCCCTTGGTCGAGTTGACGACCTGCGCACCCGAGTCGAGGTGACCCGAGTAGACGCGCACGTAGGTGAGGCGACCGAAGAACGGGTGCACCGCGACCTTGAACGCGAGCGCCGCGAAGGGGTCGTTGGCGTCGGGGTGACGCTCGATGATCCGCTCCTCGTCCTTGGGGTCGTGCGCCTCGATGGCGGGCACGTCCAGGGGCGAGGGGAGGAAGTCGACGACCGCGTCGAGCATCGGCTGCACGCCGCGGTTCTTGAACGCCGAGCCGCAGAGGACCGGGTAGATCTCCGAGGCGATGACCATCTTGCGGATGGCGCCCTTGATCTCCGCGACCGTGAGCTCCTCGCCGCCGAAGAACTTCTCCAGCAGCGCGTCGTCGGTCTCGGCGACGGTCTCCAGGAGCTGCTGACGGTACTCCGCCGCCTTCTCCTTGAGGTCGGCGGGGATCTCCTGCACCTCGTAGGAGGCGCCCATCGTCACGTCGCCCTTGCTGTCGCCGGGCCAGACCAGGGCGCGCATCTCGATGAGGTCGACGACGCCGACGAAGTCGTTCTCGGCGCCGATCGGCAGCTGCAGCACGAGGGGCTTCGCGCCCAGGCGGCTGATGATGGTGTCGACGGTGAAGTAGAAGTCGGCGCCCAGCTTGTCCATCTTGTTGACGAAGCAGATGCGGGGCACGTTGTACTTGTCCGCCTGGCGCCACACGGTCTCGGACTGGGGCTCGACGCCCTCCTTGCCGTCGAACACCGCGACGGCGCCGTCGAGCACGCGGAGCGAGCGCTCCACCTCGACCGTGAAGTCCACGTGGCCGGGGGTGTCGATGATGTTGACCTGGTTGCCGTTCCAGAAGCAGGTCACCGCGGCGGAGGTGATGGTGATGCCGCGCTCCTTCTCCTGCTCCATCCAGTCGGTGGTCGATGCACCGTCGTGGGTCTCGCCGAGCTTGTGGTTCACACCCGTGTAGAACAGGATGCGCTCGGTCGTCGTGGTCTTACCGGCATCGATGTGCGCCATGATGCCGATGTTGCGGACCTTGCTCAGGTCGGTGAGCACTTCTTGTGCCACGGGCGTTTTCCTTGTCTTCTTGCTTTCGTCGTTCGACGAGGTGAAGTGTGGGTGCCCGTCCCCGTCGCGCTGGGCGACGGGGACGGGCGGGCTGTTACCAGCGGTAGTGCGCGAAGGCGCGGTTCGACTCGGCCATCTTGTGAGTGTCCTCACGACGCTTGACCGCGGCGCCGAGACCGTTCGAGGCGTCCAGGATCTCGTTCTGGAGACGCTCGGTCATGGTCTTCTCGCGACGGCTCTTCGCGTAGCTGACGAGCCAGCGCAGGGCGAGGGTGTTCGCGCGGTGCGGCTTCACCTCGACCGGGACCTGGTAGGTCGAGCCGCCGACGCGACGGCTGCGGACCTCAAGGGTGGGGCGCACGTTGTCGAGCGCCTTCTTGAGGGTGGCGACGGCGTCCTGGCCGTTCTTCGCCTCGACGCCCGAGAGGGCGCCGTAGACGATCGACTCGGCGAGCGACTTCTTGCCGTCGACGAGGATCTTGTTCACCAGCGAGGTGACGATCGGAGCGCCGTAGACCGGGTCGTTGACGACGGGACGCTTGGGGGCGGGACCCTTACGAGGCATCTATCTCAACCCTTCTTCGCGCCGTAGCGGGAACGAGCCTGCTTACGGTTCTTGACGGCCTGGGTGTCCAGGGCACCGCGGACGATCTTGTAACGCACACCGGGGAGGTCCTTGACACGACCGCCACGGACCAGCACGAGCGAGTGCTCCTGCAGGTTGTGACCCTCGCCCGGGATGTAGGCGGTGACCTCGGTGCCGTTGCGGAGCTTCACACGGGCGACCTTGCGCATCGCCGAGTTCGGCTTCTTCGGGGTGGTGGTGTACACGCGAGTGCACACGCCTGCCTGCTGCGGGTTCGACTTCAGGGCGGGCGCCTTGGTCTTCGAGACCTTCGGCGAACGACCCTTGCGAACCAACTGCTGAATGGTTGGCACGTTCTCTCCTCATAGTGCTGCACGGTGACAGCGTGATGGATTTCACATCATGACCCACCACACGCCGGGACCGACGTGCTGAGGTGGTGGGTATGCCGTGGAGGCGAACCGGCGAGTGCCGGCGCCCTGGACGCGCGCGCCGAGGCACACGCATTCCCGATCAATGGTAATGCGGCGTAACCCTCGGGTCAAATACAGTCCGACGACACGCCCTCTCGCGCGCCCGATCAGCCCCCAGGACGCGAGGAAGGCGCGCCCCGGGCGGGGACGCGCCTTCCTCTTTTCCGGGGGGCGGATTACTCGGCGACGCTCTTCGCGCGCATCCGGGCGATCAGCAGGACGGAGCCGGCGATGACCACGAGGGCCCCACCGACGATGCCCGTCCCGAGCAGCGCGCCACCGTCAGCACCGGTCGCGGGGAGGCCGCCACCGGGGTTGGACGGGCTGGACGGGCCGGCCGGGGTCGACGGCTGCGGCGTCGGCACGGTCGCCTCGATCAGCGCGAAGGCCGAGGTGGACGCGGCCGAGGCCACGTCGTCGACGCTCTGCACGGCCGAGATCGCGTGACCGCCGAGTGCGAGGCCGGCGGGGACGGCGACCGCCCAGGTGCCGTCCTGCCCGACGGTGACCGCGGGGGTCAGCGCCGTGCCGTCCAGGGTGACGGTCACCGTGGCGCCGGGGATGCCGGTGCCTGCGATCGCGGACGGCGCGACGGTGAGCTGTGCCCCGTCGGCCGGGGACGTGATCGCCGGGGCGGCCGGCGCGACCGAGAACGACGTGTTCCCGGTCTTGACGTCATCGCCGACGGTCTGGGTGACGATGACCTCGACAGAGCCGTACGGCGCGGGTCCGGTGACCGACCAGGTTCCGTCGGAGCCGACCGTCGTGGTGCCGGTCACGCCGCCCAGGAGCTGGATCGTCGCACCCGGTGCGCCCGTCCCGCTGATGGTCACGTCGGGGCCGACGACCGTGGATCCGGCAGCCGGGGAGGTGATGACGAGCGGCGCGATCGGCGCCTTCTTCACGATCACCGAGAACGGAACCGTCTCGGAGCGGTTGAAGCCGGGGGCGTCGGTCACGGTGAAGGCGAAGTTCGCGGTGCCCTCAGCGGCCGGGGCCGGGATCGACCAGGTGCCGTCGGCGAGGATCGTCACCGTCTGCGGCGCGCCGCCGTTGACCGTGTACTCCAGCGTCAGGCCTGCGGGGCCGGTGCCGGTGATCGCGGAGCCGGGCGCCACCTCGGTGCCGGCAGCCGGGGAGGTGACGACGGGCTCGGCGAGGTCGAGCATGACAGTGTAGCCCGGCGTCTGCGCCAGCGCGTTGACGAGGTTCGTCGAGAACAGGAGCGAGCCGTCGGTGTTCCCACCGGACACGACGCCGAGGGCCGTGCCGCCGGCGAAGACCGAGCCGCCCGAGTCGCCGCCGAAGACCGTGCCGGGTGCGCCGTCGCTCGCGAAGCCGAAGACGTAGTTGCCGGACACCTGGGCCCAGACGTTGATCTGCGACACGGTGCTGTCGGTCAGGCCCGTGGTGCGCCCGCTCTTCTGGATCTGCTGGCCGACGACCGGCTCGCCGACAGCGGTGACCGGCGTCGCGGAAGCCGCGAGGTCGTTGCTGGCGAACGTGGTCCAGTCCGTCACGGCCGGGAGGTTGTGCAGGGCCGCGTTGGTGAGGGTGATGCCGGCGATGTCGGTCGCTGCGGGGTCGTTGTTCGGCCCGCCGTAGATCGAGAAGTCGAACGATCCGGCAGCGGCCGCGTCGAGCACGCTCGGGGTGTACTGCGCGTCGCCCGGCACGGTCGGCTTGTTCGGGGCGTCGTCGTCGACCGGCGCGCTGCGCCATGCGGTCTGACCCGCGGTGCCGCAGTGGCCGGCGGTGAGGAGGGCCGGCGCTCCGGCGGAGGTCCAGGCGGGGAACCCGACCGAGCAGACCGCGCTCTCCTCCTGGTTGATGTAGCCCGCGCCACCGACGACCTGGTCCTGCGAGAGCGCGATGATCTCATCGCCCTGCTCGAGGTGGACGTTGGCGTAGGACGCGATGGTGGCCGCGGTCGCCGCGGACACCTCCTTGTCCTTGTCCCGGGTGACGACGACGTCGCCCTGCTCGTTCTGCCCCACCGAGACGATCGCGGAATCGGCCTTGAGCAGCCCCAGTGCGAACTCGTCGTAACCGGTCCCGTCCACCGGCGCGTTCGCCGTCTCGACGGTCGTCGCCATGGCCGGGACCGCGAGGATCCCTCCCATCGCGAGCGCTGCGCTTGCTCCGACTGCCGACAGCGTCAGCAGTCTCCTACTTGTTCTCTTCACGTGTCAGATTCCTCGTTCGTCCTCTTCGGCGCTCATCACGAGCCCCCCGGAAAGTGCTGAGCCCGAACCTCACAGCTAAGGCACAGCTTGTTCACGGTAACCCACGAGCGTCGGATTCGGTAGTCAAGATGACGTAAATGGAACAATTTTCATCATGGGCCTACCAGGCCGCTCGGGTACTCTGTGGCTCGATGAGGGGCTTCCGCTCCTCGACGGGACAGGTGCCATGCGTATGAAGACCTCCGCTCTCGTGCTCCTCGGAGCGCTTGCGGCAACCGCTCTGACGGCCTGCGCGGCCGCCCGGCCGGCCGGGCCCTCCGAGGCTCCGGAGCCGTCCGCCACCGGATCCGCCGCCAGCTCGCCCGCCCCCGGCTCCACCCCCGGATCCACCTCGTCCGGCTCCGGTGGCCTCGGGCTTGACGCCACGTGGCAGAGCACGCAGCCGGGGACTCCCTTCCTGTCCTTCCGCGCCGACGGATCGTTCAACGGCAGCGACGGGTGCAACGACCTCGTCGGCACCTACACGCGCGAGGGCGACCTGCTCACGCTCGCGCCCGGCCTCACGACGTTGAAGGGCTGCGTCGGCGTCGACAGCTGGCTCCGCGCGGCCGACACCGCGACCATCACCGACGGCGGGCTCCAGGTCTTCAACGCCGAGGGGGCAGCCATCGGCGTCCTCGCCCCGAGGTAGGAACGCCCCGAAGCGGGAGGGAGACGGGGCGGCGCCGGTCAGAGCGCGTCGGGGTCGAACGGGGAGTCCAGCGCCTCGGTCAGCTCGGCGAGCATCGCCTCGATCTGCGGCTCGACATACTCCGAGATCGCGGCCTGGACGCGCAGCCGGTGGCGGAGCAGCAGGCCGCAGATCTCCCGGCCGACCATGTTCGCGTACTCGTCGGCCAGCGCGACCTCGCGACGGAGCGCGGCCTTCGCCTCATCGCTCAGCGGCGGGAGGGGCGGCAGCTCCGCCGCCTCCTGGTCCGCGAGGCCCGCGAGCGTGAAGAGGAACGGGGCCCCGGGAACCGGATCGGGGTCCAGCGGCATGCCCTCGTACTCCGGGTCCAGGTCCTCGGCGGGACGGTAGCCGCGCGAGCGGTTGCGGGCGGACTGCTGATCGAGCTCGCTCTGCAGCATCGGCAGGTTGCGGGCGGTGTACTCCGCCACGGCGTGGTCGACGATCGTCTTGATGCGCGTGGACAGGCCGTGCTGCACGCCGTGCGGCACATTGCCGCCGATCCCGGCCGCGGACAGCACCGGCGACCCCAGGCAGCGACGGCACAGGGCGACCCTCCCCCGGTGCGTGGACGGCTCCCAGCGCGGCACCCAGCGGAGCCAGGCCCCGACGGCCTGGTCCACCTGCGTCTCCAATGAGCGCTCCACGCACCCAGCGTACGTCCCACATGGCCGGGACGCGTGGATTCGCGGCGGGTGATCAGTCCTCGTCCGGACTCTCCCACGGCCAGTGCGGCTGCCGGGCGCGCGTGCGGCGGAGGGCGATCCCCGCCCACGCCGCGACGAGCGCCGCGAACGCGATCACCGCGCTGCCGCCGCCGAGGACGAGATGCCCGACGGGGGCGGTGGCCCTGGCGACGCCCACGCCCTCCGCGAGCGCCGTCGCCCAGATCCCGCCGAGGTGGGCGAGCGTGGTGCCGAGCGCCAGGAAGACGGTGGAGACGTAGGACGGCCGCGGGGCGGCGAGGACCATCCACAGCGTGAGCGCGAAGACGGCGACCGCGAGCACCATGCCGACGATGCCGGGCAGCTGGCCGAGACCGGGCACCATGATGATGTCGGACTCCGTGAGCAGGCTGAGGAACCCGAGCCCCATGATCGACAGGGCGAAGAACGACGCGGTCGACAGGACCCAGGCCAGGGCGGCAGAGACCCCCGTAGGGCCGGAATGGGGGTCCGGCCCTCGGGGGTCTTCTCGGCGATCGTCCGTGATGTCTCCGCCGATCAGCCTGGCAGCTGCGGCCCGGCCTCGAGGACGCGCTCGTACTCGCGCTGGGCCTCGGCGTTGCGCACGTTCTTGCGCGCTCCGCTGCGGGCGGCCCACGCGCCGAACCAGACGGTGAGCTCGCGGCCGATCACCAGCGCCACGATCGCGAGCGGGGCGAGGAGCTGCGCGTCGACGATGTCCAGGTTCTTCGCTGCGGCCTGCGACCAGAAGGGCGCGGCGAACAGCTCGCCCAGGATGTGGCCGCCGTACGCGACGGCCCCGACGAGGATGCCGAAGATCACCCAGAAGCCCCAGCGTCCGCGGTTGATGATCGCGCCCAGGAGCCAGAAGCCGATGAAGAACACCGCGGTCGGGATCCAGAGGGTCCAGCTGCGGAGGTGGTCGAGCACCACGGTGCCGATGTTCTCGCCGGTCACCCGGCCCTCGAGGGCTCCGAGGCCGAGGGCGGCGCCCAGGTACAGGATCGCGAACGAGAGCGCGGCGAGCAGGCCGATGCCGGCGATGGTCCCGCGGTTGCCACGAGGGCGCGGCGCCTCGGGCGCCTGCACGAAGATCGGCAGCTGCGCCTGGGCGGTGTCGGCCGGGAGGACCGGCTCGGACGGGAGGACACGGGTCTCGGCGAGCTCCGCAGCGGACGGCGGGGCGTAGGCGGTCGTCGCGACCTCGGGCTCGGCGACGGCATGTGCGGCCGCGGGCGGCGCCGAGGCGAGCACGGCGGTCTCCTCCTCCGGCTTCTGGTCCGGCTTCTGGTCAGCGGTCTTCGCGGGATCGGCCGGCGGTGGGGTGAACGTGCCGCCGAAGGTCCCGGGGAACGCGGCCTCGGCCTCGGCGAAGGCGGCGAGATCGGCGTCGTGGTCCGACACGGGCGCGTCGGACGCCTTCCCGTCCCCCGCAGCGGACGCGGACGTCCCCGGCGAGGTGGTTTCAGGTGCGACCTCGGACGCGGTCGTTTCGGGGGTGGTCGTTTCCGAGGCGGTCGCGTCGGCCGCGACGGCGGATGCGCCGTCCGTCGCGCTCTCGGCGGCGGCCTGCGACGCGTCATCGATCGTGCCGGCGCGCGCGGCCTCGGCGTCGGCCAGCCCCGCCTTCGCGCTGTCCACCACGTCGTCGACGTCGTGCCCCTGCACCGGCTTCGAGCCCTCGTGGTCACTCATGGCATGCTCCTCGCGCATCGTATACGTGTGCATGCCGAGGGTATCTCCGCGGCCCCCGCCGCCCGCGGAGGCGTGCCGATGTGTCGACGGATGGGTGCGACGGACGGCGGTCAGCGGGTCACGGCAGTCAGCAGGTCCAGGCGGTCAGCGGGTCCAGGAGGCCAGCAGGTCGCCGAGGTACTGGCCGATGGCCGGGAGCATGGGCGCGGCCAGATATCCGAGCCCGACGACCACGCCGAGGCAGACGATGCCGGCGATCCACGCGAGCGCCGTGTTGCGTCCGCCGATTCGTGCCATGGGACCGAGGATACGACCGGGGTCCGGGCGCACCGCCCCGGCGCGCGGATGCTACGCCGGTAGCGGCGGGATGCGACGGCGGGGGGACGCGCCGATGCCCTCCGGGGCAATAGCGTCGGAGCATGCCTGAGAACACGAGCGGGAAGCCGTCCTCTCCGACCGGGGATCCGGCGAGCGCGAGCCCGCTCCCGGTGAGCCTCTACACGGAGGAACGGATCCGCGAGGGATGGCAGCTGATCCGCACCTCGGCCGCCCGTCGTCCGCCGACCGTCCCCGCCCTCGGCTGGATCTCCCTCGCGGTCGCCCTCGTCCTCACCGCGGTGAGCACCGCCGTGAACGCGAGCATCTCCGGCGTCCCGGTCGTCGCCGCCCTCGCGGGGGCCGTGCTGCAGTGCGGGAGCATCGCGCTGGCCGTGGTGATGCCGAGGCTCGCGATCGTCGCGCACGCCGCCGGGATCATGATCGTCGCGCTCACCGCCGCGACCGGCACCGGGGCGCCGTGGCCGCTGCCGGTGCCGGGGATGATCGCGATGTCGGCCTTCCTGCTCGTACTCGCCCTGCGCGAGCCCTGGCCGCTGCCCGCCACCGGGTTCCTCGCCGCGTTCGGAGCCGCCCTGTTCTCGGTGGCGCTGCGCCCGGACGCCGACCCGGCGTGGAGCATCGACATCGCCGTCGCCTCGCAGGCGTTGGTGGTGATGGTGCTCGGGATCGGGATCGCGCAGTGGCGGATCGTCCGAGGAGAGCTGCGCGATGCCCAGGCGGCGACGGAGGTCGAGGTCGGTCGCGTCCGCTGGGCGACCGAGCGGCGCCGGATCGCGCGGGAGATGCACGACGTCGTCGCCCACTCCATGTCGATCGTGCACATGCAGGCCAGCTCCGCCGTCTACCGCCACCCCGGCCTCCCGATCGAGGTCGCCGAGGAGTTCGACGGGATCGCCGTGCGCGCCCGCAGCGCCCTGACGGAGATGCGTCAGCTGCTGGGGGTCCTCCGCGACGAGGGCGAGCAGCTCACCGCGCCGCAGCCGACCCTCGCCGACCTCGACGAGCTCGTGGAGCGCTCCCGGACGGCCGGCGTGCGGGTGACCGCGCAGATCGCCCTGCCCGATCCGCTCCCCGACGACGCCGTCCAGCTCGCCGTCTACCGCGCGGCCCAGGAGGGGCTGAGCAACACCGTCCGGCACGCGCCGGGATCGAACGTCCGGGTGATCCTCGAGGAGGAGCGCTCCCCCGGCGGTGAGCGCCGGCTCCTGCTGGAGGTGATCGACGACGGCACCGGCGCGCGATCCATCGAGCAGTCCGGTCGCTCCGGCCTCGGGATCGCCGGGATGCAGGAGCGCGTCGGCCTCGTGGGCGGTAGCGTCGTGGCGGGGCCGCGCGGCCGCGGATGGGCCGTGGTCGTGCAGGTGCCGCTGACCGAGGAGAGCGCATGACCGGACCGATCCGGGTGCTGGTGGTCGATGACCAGGAGATGTTCCGCGTCGGCCTCGCCGCCATCCTGGACGCCCAGCCCGACATCACGGTCGCGGGCCAGGCCGCCGACGGCGCCGAGGCCCGCCAGCGCACCCGCGCGCTGCAGCCGGACGTCGTGCTCATGGACGTCCGCATGCCCGTCCTCAACGGGATCGACGCGACCCGCGAGATCCTCAGCGACCCGGTCTCCGGGCACCGTCCGCGGATCGTGATCCTCACGACCTTCGACGTGGACGACTACGTGTTCGACGCGCTGCGCGCCGGGGCCAGCGGATTCCTGCTGAAGGACGCGAGCCCGGCGCAGCTGATCGAGGCGGTGCGGACCGTGCACGCCGGCGACGCGCTGCTGGCGCCGAAGGTGACCACCATGCTCGTCCGCGAGCTCACGCAGTCGACCCCGCGCCCCCGCGAGCACGGGGCCGTGTTCGCGGACCTCACCGACCGCGAGCGCGAGGTGTTCGCCCTGATCGCCGAGGGCCTGTCGAACACCGAGATCGCGGCGCGGCTCTTCATCGCCGAGCAGACCGCCAAGACCCATGTGAGCCGCGTGCTCGGCAAGCTCGGCCTCCGCGACCGCGTCCACGCCGTCGTGCTCGCCTATGAGACCGGGCTGATCGCCCCCGGCGAGCGCGGTCTCCCCGGCGCCTGACCCCCGGCCCTGCCCTGCTGACTGACTGGCCGGCTGGCCCTGTCCTGGCTGGCTGGCTGGCTGGCTGGCTGGCTGGCTGGCTGGCTGGCTGGCTGGCTGGCTGGGCCATGTCCCCCTTTCGGCGCCCCCTGTCCCCATTTCGGCGGGGCGTGTCCCAGAAACTGTTCCTGGATCGGTGAGGAACAACAGAAAGTGGGACATGGGCGCCACCACCGGACCGCCCCAAGACCAAGACCAAGACCAAGACCAAGACCAGGGCCAGGGCCAGGGCCAGGGCCAGGACCAGGGCCAGGGCCAGGGCCAGGGCCAGGGCCAGGAAACGGTACGGCGGTAGGGGGTCGCGGGTACCGGCGGGGGATGAACCCACGGAGGCTTCGTCCGTACGGTCAGGGCAGCGCCCGCCACCCGGCCGGCCCGAACCGATCGGAGCATCGTGTCCGCCCTCGCCCCGGCACCCTCCCTTCCCTCCCTCCCCTCCCGCGCACCCTCTGAGGCGCGCTCCCCGCTCCCCTCCCAGGCGCCCTCCGTCGCCGGCTCCCGTCGGGATCCCGTGATCGACCTGCTCCGCGCGGGCAGCGTGCTCCTGGTCGTCGTCCTACATCTGCTCGTCGCGAGCATCACCCTGTCGGACGGTCGGGTCGAGATCGGGACGCCCATCCAGGACCAGGCGTGGTTCGGCCCGATCACCTGGATCGTCCAGGTCATGCCGCTGTTCTTCATCGTCGGCGGCTTCGCGTCGGCACGACTGTGGGAACGGATGCGCTCCCGCGGCGCCACCGGCCGTGACTTCGCCGCCGAGCGGATCGGACGCCTGCTGATCCCCGGGCTGATCATGTTCGCGATCGTCGGCGCGCTGCTGGGGATCGCCGCCCTCGCCGGCACCCCCGCCACGCTCATCGCCGACGGCTCCTACTGGATCGGCCGACCGCTGTGGTTCCTCGGCGTCTACCTCCTCGTCACCGCGCTCGTGCCGATCATGCACGCGGCCCACCGGCGCAGCCCCCGGCTGACCCTCGCGCTGCTCGTCGTGGCCGTGATCGGCGTGGACCTCGCCCGCGTGCCCCTCGGCGACGGCGTGGCGCTGTGGAACTACGCGTTCGTCTGGCTCGCGATGCAGCAGCTCGGCTTCTTCGTCGCCGACGGCTCGGCGTTCCGCCTCCGCCGCCGCACCGCGGTCCTGATGATCGTCGGCGCCGTCGCCGGCCTCATGATCCTCACCACGGCGTTCGGCTACCCGGCCGATCTGCTCCTGGCGGGAAACAACCCGGCCAGCATCGCACTGGTCGTGCTCGGGGCAGGACAGTTCGCCGCCCTCCTTCTCGCCCACTCCGCCCTCACGCGCCTTGCTTCCGGCGCCCGCATGAGCGCCGTCGTCGACTGGGTGAACGTACGGAGCACGGTCATCTACCTCTGGCACATGACGGCGCTCGCCACCGTGGTCGCCGTCATGCTCCTGGCCGCCGTGCCCCTGCCGGACACGTTCTCCGCGGCCTGGTGGATCACCCGGCCCGTCGTGCTCGCGGTGATCGGGCTGACCCTGCTGCCGTTCCTCGCACTCGCCCGGACGGTGGAGCGCCGCATCCGGCTCGAACGGAGCCCGATCACCAGCACGACCCGGATCGCGGCGGCGGTCGTCCTCGGCATCGGCTCGGTGATCGTGATCCTCCAGCTCGGCTTCGTGCCCCTGTGGTCGGCGCTGCTCGCCGTCGCTCTGGGGGTCGCCGCGCTCCGGTGCGCGGGCTACCGCCTGACCGGATCCGACAGGGCGCTCAGGACTCGCCTCGCGGGCATGACCATCGGCGCTCGCACTGCGGGCAGGACGATCCGCGCTCACGCCATGAGCATGGCGACCCGCGCTCGCATCGCGGGCACGACGATCAAAGCTCGCGTCGCGGGGAAGACCGTCGGCGCTCGCGCCGTGACCATGTCGATCAAGGCACGCATCGCGGGCATGACCATCGGTGCTCGCAGCGCGGGCAGGATTATCAAGGCTCGCATCGCGGGCATGGCTATCAGAGCTCGCATCGCGGGCATTGCGACTCGCGTCGCTGATGTCGTCGTCACGGTCGTCGATGCCGGCAGCGCAGCGGTCACGGCCAGGATCACCGCCCTCGGCGCGGCGAGGCTGCCGGGCCGAGGGCGCTCAGCCCTCTCCTGATCTCGAGCGCCCGACCGTTCTCGGCCGTCCGCTGGCTCGCACGAGACAGCACCGTGAGCCACGCAGGGCCAGGGCCGGGGTCGCGCCGGGCGCGGCGACTAGCGGAAGTTGATGAACTGCAGGTCGATGTCCAGGTCGGAGCCCTTCAGCAGGGCGATCACGGCCTGGAGGTCGTCCCGGCTCTTGGACTGCACGCGCAGCTCGTCGCCCTGGATCTGCGACTTCACCGACTTCGGCCCCTCGTCGCGGATGATCTTCCCGATCTTCTTCGCGTTCTCGGAGGAGATCCCGTCCTTGAGCGTGGAGACGAGGCGGAACTCCTTGCCGCTGGCGACCGGGTCGCCCGACTCCAGGCTCTTCAGCGAGATGCCGCGCTTGATGAGCTTGGTCTGGAAGACGTCCAGCACCGCCTTCACCCGCTCCTCGCCGTTCGCGGTGATGACGATCTGCTCGCCGCTCCACGCGATCGACGCTCCGGTGCCCTTGAAGTCGTAGCGCTGCTCGATCTCCTTGCGGGCCTGGTTGAGGGCGTTGTCCGCCTCCTGGTGATCCACCTTGGACACGATGTCGAATGAGCTGTCGGCCATGGCCCAATCCTACCCAGCCGTCCCCGACACCCATCGCGGGCACGGCGACGGAGGCCCCGACGCTCAGCGGGGGTGCGCGGCGGCCCAGCCGGCGACCCACCGGCCGAGACGCTCGTACGCCTCGTCCCGGGACTCGTGCCGGGAGAGGAAGACGTCGTGCAGCGCGCCGTCGATCCGCTCGATCGTGACGGACGGGCCGAGCTTCAGGGCCGCGCGCGCGATGTCGTCGACCACGAGCACGCTGTCGACACGCGTGAGCTCCTCCGACCACGCGGTCGGCAGAGCGCTGCGCGCCGAGAGCAGCACGCACACCGGGGCATCGATCCGGATCCCGCCCGCCACCGCCGCGTGACCTGCGAGAATCGCATGGAGCCAGCCGGCGTGGACGGCCATCGTCTGCTCGGGACGCCATCCGAGCTCGATGTCCATCGGGTCATCCGGATCGGCGACCTCGTTCTGCGCCCTCGTGTAGAAGCCGAGGTCCAGCTGCGGGGCCCGCTCGAGCGGGCGGTACCGCGCCTGCAGGCCGACGAGCGGCGCGATGGTCTCCCGGGTGAGGCGCGGCAGCTGGAACTCCAGCCACGGGCTGTTCAGGATCACGGCGTCCGCGACCCCGGGGTGCCGCGCCGCCCACAGGCTCAGGATGAGCCCGCCGGTGGAGTGGCCGAGCACCACCAGCCGCCGCGTCCGGGCCGGGGGCACGGTGTCGGGGGCGGCGGCGGGAGCGACCTCTCCCTCGTCGGTCTCCGCCTGCGCGTGCGCCTCTGGCTTCCCGCCGTCCGGGAAGACGATCCCGACTGCGGCGAGCGCGGCGGCGATGTCGGCGTCGTACTCGTCCAGGCCCGAGATGTACCCGGGGGTCTGACCGGGGCGCAGGCTCCGTCCGTACTTGCGGAGGTCGAGGGCGAAGAAGCGTGCGCCGCGCGCCGTCCAGAACCGGGCGAGCCGCTTCTGGAAGAAGTAGTCCGACCAGCCGTGCACGTAGAGCACATCGACGTCGGCGAGGGGCCGCCGATCCCCGAAGACCCGCTGCCGGAGCGTGCGGCGCGGGAGCGCGCGGACCAGGGTCGCGACGACCTCGCCCTCGTCATCGGCCCCGAGCGGGAGGGTGAGCCGTTCGAACTCGTCCCCGAGGACGTCCGGCACCCACCCCTCGCCGCTCGCAGACCCGTCCATGACGCCAGCGTATCCCGCACCGCCGCCCGACCGAACGGGCGCCGGGCACGCCCAGCCGAGCCAAGTCAGCCGAGCGCGCCCAGCCGAACGGGCCAGCAGAGCGGGCTCAGCCGAGCAGGGTCTCGCCGATCCATCCCCCCTTCTCGCACCCGGGCGGGATCGCGAACACCGCGGAGCCGATCGGCGTCGTCCAGGTGTTGAGCAGGTCCAGCTCGTCCAGCCGGCGCTGGAGGGGCACGAACTGCGCGTCGACATCGGCCTGGAAGGAGACGAACACGAGCGCCGACTCGGAGATCTCCTCCCCGCTCGGCGCAATGTCGTCGTTGTAGGCGCGGCGGAAGATCCGCTCCCGCGGATCGTCGCTGCGCGCGCGGCGCATGTGCGAGAAGGCGGGGATCACGGGGAACCCGACCGGGGTGAGCGCGTCGAAATCGGGCTCGTCGTGCTCGGCCTTCCCGGTGAGGGGCGCCCCGTCGGACAGCCGGCGCCCGACGGACTGCTCCCGGCCGGCGCGATCGATCCGGTCCCAGCCTTCGACGTCCATCCGGATCCGCCGGACGACCATGCCGGTGCCGCCTGCCAGCCAGCCCTCGCGGATCCAGACCACCCGGTCGAAGTCGTCCGTCCCCGGACGCGGGTTCACCGTGCCGTCCACCTGGCCGAAGAGGTTCCGCATGGTGGTCCCGGGGGCCTCCGTGCCATACGCCCGGCGGAACCCCTGCTGCCGCCAGCGGACACGGGCAGCGCCCTTGGCGTCCTTCAGCAGCATCCGCGCGGCGTGGGCGACGGTGAGCGGATCGTCCGCAGCGATCTGCAGCAGCAGGTCCCCGTCGCCGTACTCGGGCTGCAGCCGGTCGATCCCGAAGGCCGGAAGCGGCCTCAGCCAACCCGGGGACTCCCCTCCGGCGCGGGCGACGAGTCCCGGCCCGAACCCGAACGTGACGGTGAGCCGCGCCGGGGCGGCGGCCAGCTCCGGTTCGGTGTCGGCCAGCGCCCCCGCCCCGCGCATGAGGCGCGCGGCGTCGTCGCTGAGCGTGCGCATGAGCCGGCGGAGGCCGTCCCGATCGACGCCTTCGCGCAGGTCCAGCGCGAGGAACACCGCGTGCGCCTGGGCCGGCGTCGCGATCCCGGCCTGGTGCGCGCCGTGGAAGTCGACCGTCTCCCCGCCGTGCGGGGGCTGCGGATCGGCTGCGGCCGCCGCCGGGTCGGCAGGGCGCAGGGAGGTCCCGATCGCCGCGGCGGCGCCGGCCCCGGCGACGGCCCCTCCGAGGAGGAACTGCCGCCGGGTCGCGCCGCTCCGCGCCGCGGAGCCGCCGGTCATCGGTCGGACCCGGTGGATCCGCCCGAGCCGCCGTGGCCGGAGTGCTCGTCGGAGTAGGTCTCGTTCGCGCCGGCGTAGTCCTTGATCGGCGCGGTGACGGTGCTCGATGACCCGTCGGAGAAGATCAGGGTGAGCGTCACCTCGTCACCGGCCTTCAGTGGTGCGGCCAGACCCATCAGCATGATGTGGTCCCCGCCGGGCTGGAGGGTCAGCGTCCCGCCGGCCGTGATCGCGAATCCGCCGTCCTTCTCGCGCATCTCCATCTGGCCGGACTCGTTCGCGGTCGTCTCGTGGAGCTGGACCATCGGCGAGACGGCGGTCTCCGCGGAGACGAGCGTGACGTCCGCGGAGCCGGTGTTCTCGATCTCGCCGAAGGCCGCCGACATCCCGGAGTCCGCCGCCTTCACCCAGGCGTCGGTGACCGTGATCCCCGCCGCGGCCGTGGCGGACGAGGCGGAGGGCGTTGGGGCGGCGCCGGCCGTGCCCGCGCATCCGGAGAGCGCGAGCAGGAGGACGGCGGCGACCCCGCCGGCACGCGCGACCCGACCGGTGCGGGCGGTGCGGGCGGTGCGGACGTGGGGGGCGGTGGGGGTGAGGGGGAGGGAGCCGATAGGGGCGGAGATGGTCTGGGTGCGGTCGTTGGCGTTCATGGTTCGTTCTTTCGGGGTCGATGAGGCGGGCGGGCGCACGGACGTGCGCACCCGCGAAAGGGGATCCGGGGCTGCCGCGATCACGGCGCGCCCGGTAGGGCCCGGCCGATGCGGCGGAGCCCTGAAGGGAAGGCCGGATCAGCTCCGGCCGGTGGAGTCCTGCCCTGTGGCATCAGGACCAGAAGCATCAGAGCCGGCGCCATCAGCGCCTGCGGCTCCGGTGGCATGGCCGCGACGGCGCAGCAGGATCACGACGATGACCGCGACGAGGGCGAGGACCGCGACGCCGGAGAGCACGAGCGCGAGCATCGGTCCCGTCGACGAGCCCTCCTGCGGCGCCGAGGTCGGAGCCGTCGTCGGGGTCTTCGCCCCGGCATCGGAGGGCGCCGCGGTGGCGGGGTCCGCGGACGGAGCGCCGGTCGCAGGCGAGGTCGGTGCGGGTGTGGGGGCCGCGGAGGGCCCTGCTGCCGCAGCGCCCGCGATCGAGAAAGGCGTAATCCTTGAGATCGGATGACCGTCCTCCGAGGTCACCGCCCAGCGGATCTCATAGGCCCCGTTCGCGAGGCCCGCCTTCACGCCCACGGTGACCGTGGTCTCGGAGACCACGGCATCACCCTGGTGATAATCGACGCCGGCGGCATCGGTAACCGTAACGATCGCGGTCCCTGGCAGGATGTTGCCCGAGAAAGTGAGGACGATCTCTGTCGGCGCGGTGTCGAGCACCGCGCCTTCTGCCGGCGTACTCGACAGGAGCGTGTCGTGCGCGGACGCGGGCACCGCCGTGCCGAGCACGACGAGGACACCGGCGGCGATGCCGGCGAGGGCCGCGCGGAGGCGTCCTCGTCGCCGCGCGCGGGGTGCGGTCGCGCGATCGGCGGCGGTCGGATGGAGGGGGGAAACGGTGTGGTCCATGCTGTCTTCTCCCGGCCGCCGCGACGGCGGCCGTGTCGTGCGCAGCGGCCTCCTGGCCCGTCGAGACGGAGGAGGGCCTTGCCTGCGCAGTGGCGTGCGGGCGGCGCGCTCCGAGGAGTCGCGCACGCGGATCTCTCCGCCCGGACAGGGCGGAGATCGGCCGACCGCCTCACGATGGGCGGCGGCGAACGATCACACGGACGCGGGCGGAGGGCCTCGACGGACGACGATGGACAGATGAGCGGCCCGGAGGACGCGGGGAACAGCGGTCTCGGCGTCGAAGAGCCGGCGCGGTCCGGCGACCAGGAGCGGGCCGGCGAAGGCGCGGACGATCGCCAGCACCTGACGCTCGATCCAGGACCCGGTCTCCGCCGCGAGCGTCAGGAGACGCCGGACGGCGCTCTCGCCCCGGTGCAGCGCGGCGATCGTGAGGACGGCGGCGAGGACGTGCGCCGTCCACATCGCGGCGTCCCCCCACAGCAGCCCCTCCAGCGAGACGGGCGCGGTCAGGGAGGCGGGCACGGTCGTAGAGGCGGTCGTCGAGACGCTGTCCGCGGGAAGGGCGATCATGCCGTGATGGCCGACGCCCACGAGCCCCGCGGAGGAGCCGGCTCCGAGGACGAAGAGGACGTGGAAGAGCGCCTGGCTCAGCGCGACGCCGATGCCCAGCCGGACGGCGGACAGCCGGCGCCCGGCGAGCGGCACGCAGACCAGGATCGAGAAGACCCACGGCACGACGACACCGAGCCAGCCCGGCATCGCACCACCCCCGCCGACGTGCGAGAGGAGGGCGACGAAGGTCGCGAGCGTCGCCGCGATCGCGCCGCGCGCCGCGCGGATCGCCCTCGTCCTCTCCATGACTCCATGCTAGTCAGGCGGACGACACCGATCTGACGACACCGATCGGACGGCGGTGGCGCACCCCGCCTCCGCACCCAGCCGGGCGGGCGGCTACTCCCCGCGGGAGATGCGGACCATGTCCTCGCGCGGCACGACCTTCACCCGGGCACGTTCCTGCGGCGTGCCGAGGGCGATCTCGTGCTCGTCGAGGCGGTGCCAGCCGTCCAGGTCCGTCCAGCGCACGCCGCGCTCGGCGAGGAGCGCGGGGATCGCCTCCTCCGACGGGTCCTCCGGCTGCCACCACGACCCCTGGTCGTTGATGAGGTGCCGAACAGTCTCCATCGCATCGGACTTGGTGTGTCCGATGAGGCCGACGGGACCCCGCTTGACCCAGCCGGTGGCGTAGATGCCGGAGACGCGCTGGTTGGAGTCCTTCGAGAGCACCTGGCCCTCGCGGTTCGGGATCACGCCGTGCTTCTTGTCGAAGGGGACTCCGGGAAGCGGTGAGCCGAAGTAGCCGATCGCACGGTAGAGCGCCTGGATCGGGACCTCGCGCAGCTCGCCGGTGCCCACGGCGCCGCCCTGCCCATCGGGCTGGGTGCGCTCGTAGACGAGGGCGGCGACGCGGCCGGCCTCGTCGGTGCGCACCTCGACCGGGCGCGCCCAGAAGTGCAGGTGGAGACGCCGGGAGGCCTCGCCGCCGGCGTTGTTGACCGCCGGCCGCGAGCGCCAGGACTGCAGGATGCGGTCCATGACCATGACCTGCTTGTTGCTGGCCACGGCGTCGCGGGACGCCTCGTCGTAGTCGAAGTCCTCGTCGTACACGACCATGTCGACATCGCGCAGCTCGCCGAGCTCGCGCAGCTCCAGCGGCGTGAACTTCACCTGCGCGGGGCCGCGGCGCCCGAACACGTGCACGTCGGTGACCGCGCTCGCGCGCAGCCCCTCGTAGACGTTCTCCGGGACCTCGGTGACCAGCAGGTCCTCCGCGTGCTTGGCGAGCATCCGGGACACGTCGAGCGCGACGTTCCCGTTCCCGACCACGGCCACGGACGCCGCGTCCAGCGGCCACTCGCGCGGCACGTCGGGGTGCCCGTCGAACCAGCTAACGTAGTCGGCCGCACCGTAGGATCCGACCGCGTCGATGCCGGGGATGTCGAGGGCGGCGTCGTTCACGGCGCCGGTGGCGAAGATCACCGCGTTGTAGTGGTGCTTGAGGTCTTCGAGCGTGATGTCCTCGCCGAAGCGGACGTTGCCGAACAGACGAATGTCGCCGCGGTCGAGCACGTCGCGGAGCGCCGTGATGATGCCCTTGATGCGCGGGTGGTCGGGGGCGACGCCGTAGCGAACCAGGCCGTAGGGCGCGGGGAGCTGCTCGAAGAGGTCGATCGAGACGTCGAAGCGACGCTCGGCCTTGAGCAGGATGTCGGCCGCGTAGATGCCCGCGGGGCCGGCTCCGACGATGGCAAGCCTGAGCTTGGTCATGGTTTCCTTCCGGGTCAGCTGCTGCGGTCGGCCAGCGACTGCGCGAAGCGGACCAGGGCGTCGCGCACCGGCCCCTTCGGCAGCGGGCCGAGCGCATCGATCGCGTCGCGCGTCCAGGCGCGCGCCAGGTCCAACGTCTTCCCGGTGACCGCGTGGTCCCGGAGCCGGGCGAGCGGCTCGTCGAGGATCGCGGGGTCGGCGCCGTCCGCGATCCGCGCGACGCCGTCGTCGATCAGCGCGGAGAGGGCGACGGAGTCGGGGTCGATCTCTGCGGCGAGGAGCAGCGACGGCATCGTCGGGACCCCCGCCCTGAGGTCGGTGCCGGGGACCTTCCCCGTGTCGTCGGGGTTGGCGGAGAGATCGATCACGTCGTCGAGGAGCTGGAAGGCGACGCCCACCTTCTCGCCGTACACGCGCAGCGGCTCGCCGTACTCCTCGGGAGCGCCGGAGAAGATCGCGCCGGCCTCGGTCGCGGCGGCGATCAGGGAACCGGTCTTGTCGGCGAGCACCTGGATGTAGAACTCGATCGGGTCATCGCCCGGCTGCGGTCCAACCGTCTCGTGCATCTGCCCGAGAACCAGGCGCTCGAACGTGTCGGCCTGCAGCCGGATCGCGCGGTCGCCGTTGCGGGACATGAGCTGGCTCGCCCGCGAGAAGAGGATGTCGCCGGTGAGGATCGCGACGTTGTTGCCCCACACCGCGTGGGCGGCGGGGACACCGCGGCGCCGATCGGCGCCGTCCATGACGTCGTCGTGGTAGAGCGAGCCCAGGTGCGTCATCTCCAGCGCCTTGGCGATGTCGATGACCGCGGGGACGTTGCCCTTCCCGAGCTGGGCGGTCAGCAGCGCCAGCACGGGGCGCACGCGCTTGCCGCCGGCCAGGTACAGGTACCGGCTCGCCGCGTCGGCCAGGGAGTCGGCGACCCGCAGGTCCTCCGCGAGCCCCTCCTCGACGAGGTCGAGACCCGCCTCGATCTCGCGCGCGAGGCGCCGTGCGGCCGGCCCCACGAACACGCGGTCGCTGAAGCCTAGTCGGCTCGCGAGGCGCGAACCCGAAGCGGGGGGGCTCGAAGTCACGTCTTCCAGCCTACCTGGGCGCGCCGGCGGTCTCGGTCCTCCGCGACGGAGATGACGACACGATCGACGATCGGGGCACGGACAGAGACACGGGCAGGGCCGCGGACAGGTCTGTTGATCCGGGCGGGAGCGGCCCGCTCATAGCTCCGGCTTGATCGCTCGGTGGAGGGCGACGATCCCCATCGAGAGGTTCCGATGGGCGACCTCCGTCCAGCCGGCCGCCCGGATCCAGGAGGCGAGCGTCGCCTGGTCCGGCCAGTCGCGGATCGACTCGTTGAGGTAGTCGTAGGCCTCGGCGTTGGTGCCGGCCAGCCGCGCGACCCTGGGCAGGACCCGGGCGTTGTAGAAGCGGTAGAGGCCGCGGAACAGCGGGCTGGGCGGGGTGGAGAACTCGTTGACGACGAGCCGCCCTCCGGGCTTGGTCACCCGGAACAGCTCGGCGAGCGCCTTCTTCGGATCGTGCACGTTCCGCAGGCTGTAGGACATCGTCACGGCGTCGAACTCGTCATCGCCGAACGGCAGGTCGGTCGCGTCGGCCTCGACGAAGCTCAGGTTCGGCAGATGCCCGTGGCGGCGACGCCCCTCGGCGAGCATGCCGGGCGAGAAGTCCGCGGCGACGACCTCGGCCCCGCTGCCGGCGAGCGATGCGGAGGACGAGGCGGTGCCCGCGCCGAGGTCGAGGATCCGCTCGCCCTTCTTGGGCGCGACCGCTCGCGTCGCGGCCGCCCGCCAGAACGCGTCGTTGCCGAAGGTCATGACGACGTTGGTGCGGTCATAGCCCGCGGCGACCTGGTCGAACATGCCGCTCACCTGCGCCGGGTTCTTGCCGAGATCTGCGCGGTTGGGCTCGTTCGAGGTCACGGTTCCGAGTCTACGGCTCGATGTCCACGGCTCGATGTCCGCGCTCGATGTCTACGCGCTCGATGCGATCGAGGCCGAGGGCCTCCAGACGGTCGAGCCACGCGTCCGGGACGGCGTCGTCGAACGGCGGCTCCTGCGCGCGCACGCGGTGCTCGAGGTCGAGCGCGAGCGCCTCCAGACGGGCGACGACCTCCGGCGGGTATCCGTAGCGGATCCGATGCTCGTCCCACTCGTCGCGATCATCGATCCAGGTGCCGCGCTCCCCCTCGACCCGCACCACGTCGAGGTCCATGTCGATCCCGGTCACGAGCAGCGGGTCGGCCGCACTGTCTTCCGCGCCGTCCGTCCCGCCCCAGCGGACCTCCCAGCCGAGGTCGATGTAGATCCGCATCCCGTGGGGGTGGTCGCGGTACACGGTGAGCGCGAGATCCCCGCTCGCCGGGAACAGCGTGACGTTCGGGCCCTCGGCGACGAACGCGGCTCCCGGACGCGCGCTCCGCCACCCGACGGGCTGACCGACCCAGTCCCCCCAGACGTCCGATCCGAGATAGACGCACTCATGGCGCCAGTGCGGCGAGCCGTCCCACTTGCGCCACTGGACGATCATCCCTGCCCCGTGCCGCGGGCGCGCAGTGCTCATCCGGCGAGTCTAGGCTGGACGGGTGAGCACTGCCCTGGTCGTGGAGACACGGGAGATCGATCCCGTCGACGACCTCCTCCCCTATGCCGACCCCGATCGCCCCCTCGCCTGGCTGCGCCGCGGCGACGGGATCGTCGCGATCGGCGCCGAGTCCGTCACCGAGCTCCGGGTCTCCGCCGGCGCCGCGGCGTCGCGCACCTCCGTCCTCGCCCACGCCTGGCGCGAGCTCGCATCCCGTGCCGACGTCGATGACCCGCTGCATCTCCCGGGGACCGGGCTGGTGGGCTTCGGCGCGCTCGTGTTCGACGAGGGATCGGCGCAGGACAGCGTCGTCATCGTCCCGCGCGCCGTCATCGGCCGCCATCGCGGACGCTCCTGGATCACGCGGATCCGGGATGCCGACGCCGCCGACCCCGTCTCGGAGTCCCGCACCGAAGCCCTCCTCTACGGAGACAGGGGGCACGGAGACGGGGGGCGCGCAGACGGGGGGCGCGGGTACGGGGAGCACTGGTCCGGCACGCTCGGCCCCGGGGCGCAGTCCCCGCAGGGCTATCAGGACTCGGTCCGCACCGCGGTCGAGGAGATCACCGCCCGCGAGTACGGGAAGGTGGTCCTCGCCCGCGACCTCGTCGGCACCGTCCCCTCCGGATCCGACCTGCGCCGGCTCGTCCGCGCGCTGTCGACCGGCTATCCCGACACCTGGGCGTTCGCGGTGGACGGGCTGATCGGCGCGAGCCCCGAGACCCTGGTCACCTCCCACGGCGGCACCGTGACCGCCCGCGTGCTGGCCGGGACCACCGCCCGCGGCGCGGACGCGGACGCCGACGCCCGCGCATCCGCCGCCCTCGCCTCCAGCACCAAGGACCTCGACGAGCACCAGTACGCCGTGCAGAGCGTGCTGACCTCGCTCCGCCCGCACACGCGCACGCTCGCCGCGAGCGAGCAGCCGTTCACGCTGAAGCTGCCGAACCTGTTCCATCTCGCGACCGACGTGGAGGGCGAGCTGACCGACGGGCAGTCCTCCCTCGACCTGGTCGGCGCGCTGCACCCGACCGCGGCCGTCGCCGGGGCGCCGACCGATGCCGCCGTCGCTGCGATCCGACGGCTGGAGCCCTTCGACCGCGGCCGCTACGCGGGACCGGTCGGCTGGGTGGACGGTGACGGGGACGGCGAGTGGGCGATCGCGCTGCGCTGCGCCCAGTTCGGCGATCCGCTCGGCGCCGACGAAGGGCTGATCCCGATCACCGCCTATGCGGGCGCGGGGATCGTCGCCGGCAGCGACCCGGAGGCCGAGCTCCTGGAGACCCGGGTGAAGTTCCGCCCGATCGTCGACGCGATGGCCTGACCGCGCGCCGGTGCGCGACGATCAGCCTGCGAAAGCGAATCGGTCAGCCGGCGAAAGTGATTCAACCGGCCGCGAGGATGTCAGCTGGCGGCCAACCGCTTCCGCTCGGCCTCGACGTCGTAGGACGCGGTGGGCCACTGCGGATCGATGTCCTGCAGCGCCGCGAGCAGGAGCTCCTGCACCGCGAGCCGTGCGTACCACTTCCGGTTCGCCGGGATCACGTGCCAGGGCGCCGCATCCGTCGACGTCCGCTCGAACACCGTCTGATACGCCGCCATGTAATCGTCCCAGACCAGCCGCTCGTCCACGTCACCGGGATTGAACTTCCAGTGCTTCTCCGGGCGGTCCAGCCGCTCCATGAGACGCGTCTTCTGCTCGTCCTGGGAGATGTGCATCATGACCTTGACGATCCGCGTCCCCGATGCCGCCACGCGGTCCTCGAACTCCGCGATCGCGTCATAGCGCCGGTCGATCTCCTCCGGCGACGCGAGGCTGCGGACCCGCCCGATCAGCACGTCCTCATAGTGGGAGCGGTCGAAGACGCCGATGAAGCCCGGCTCGGGCAGGCGCTTCTCGATCCGCCAGAGGAAGTCCTGCGCCCGCTCCTCCGGGGTCGGGGCCTTGAACGCGGCGAGCGCGACGCCCTGGGGATCGACGCCGCCGACGACGTGCCGCACGATCCCGCCCTTCCCGGCCGAGTCCATCGCCTGCAGCACGAGCAGGACGGCGTCGTCCGTCTCGCCGACGCGACTGCGGGCGAAGAGGCGCTCCTGCAGATCGCCGAGGCGCTGCCGGCCCACCTCCAGGTCCTTCGCCCCGCTCCTCTTGTCCCCGCCGTAGCCGGGGGTCGCGTCCGGATCCACGTCGGCCAGCCGGAACCCCGGCCCGGCGCGGAGGACATCGGCGGCGTCGGCGGTCCATCCCTGTGCGTTCATGCCCTCATCCTGCCCTACGGTCCCGGCCTCCGCCGCGCGGCGCTGCCGATTCGGCCCGTCCCCGGGAGCCAGGTTCAGCGCGGGAGCGGGACCTCGATGAGCTGCGGTCCCGTAAGGGGGGCCGTGAGGGCCTGGTCCAGCGCGGATCGGGTGGCCACTCGGCGGTACTCCCAGCCGTACGCCGCCGCAAGGTGCTCCAGCCCGACCGACTGGGGGGTGTAGAAGGCACGGTCGAGGTCCGCCTGCGGGGCGGAGTCCGCGACCTCCAGCCCGTCGAAGATCGTGCCGCCGCCGTCGTTCCCCACGATCACCTGCAGCCGTGGGGCCGGCTCGTCGGCGGGGAGGAGGAGCGCCCCGACGTCGTGCAGGAAGGCGAGGTCGCCGAGGAGCAGCCGAGTCGCCCCCGGTGCCCCTGCGGCCTGGCTCGCCAGGGCGATGCCGGTGGCCGTCGCGATCGTGCCGTCGATGCCGGCGAGGCCCCGGTTCGCGTGCACCGGGACGCGCTTGCCGCCCAGCAGCGCGTCGGCCACGCGCACGAGCCGGGAGGACCCGAAGACCAGCCGGTCGTGCGGCCAGGTCGCCCGCCACACCGCGTCGACCAGGACAGCCCGGTCGATCGGGCGACGCACGGCCGCGAGCTCGGCCCGCACCGCGTCGCGCCGCGTGGCGACGTCCGTCGATCCGAGCCCGTCGACATCCGGCGGCGGGACGTCGCCGATCGCGGCGGACGCGGTCGCCGCGGCGGCGGCCGATGCGCGCATCCACTCCCCGAGCCACTCGCGATCCGGGGCTCCCGCCTCCACGGACACCGCCGCGACCCCGCGGGCAGGGCGTTCCGCGCGCCCGAGATCGAGGAGCTCGCCGCCGCGATGGACGACGACCACCTCGACATCGGGCCGGGCGATGAGCGCGGGGACCTCGCGGCTGAGCGTGGGGTGCCCGTACACGACGGCGCGCTCGATCCGTCCGCCCAGCAGCGGATCGAGGAGCAGTCCACGGTAGCCGTGCACGATCTGCCGGCCGAAGCGGGCACCGCTCACGACCTCGGCGATAAGCGGCCAGCCGCCGGCGTGCGCGAGCTCCTCGGCATCGGCGCCCGCATCCGCGCCCGCGATCACGACCGTGCGCGGCCCCCGGGGCAGGGCGAACGACGGTTCCCGCGCGATGTTTGGGACGGGGCCGTGCGGGGTGGTCTCAGGAACGCTCTGCGCGCCCGGCCCGCCGTGCTCGGGACCGTCCCCGGCGCCTCGGCCGCCCGAGAGCGGCGCGCGGAACGGGAGGTTCAGGTGCACCGGGCCGGCGACGCCAGCGATTCCGGTCCCGTCTGCCCCGACCGCCGCCGACACGGCGGCCGCGGCGAGGTCCGTGAAGGCCTCCGGCCCGGCGTCTCCGGGGACGGGCGCGTCGGTCGCGAACCGCACCCAGGCCGCGAACATCCCGGGCTGGGCCGTCGCCTGGTTGGCCCCGATGCCCCGGAGCTCGGGCGGGCGGTCGGCGGTGAGGAGCAGCAGCGGCACCCCCGCGTGGAAGGCCTCCATCGTGGCGGGGAGGAATCCGGCCGCCGCCGTGCCCGACGTGCACAGGACCGCGACGGGCGCGCCACTCTCCCGTGCGATGCCGAGGGCAGTGAACGCGGCGACGCGCTCGTCGATGCGGACGTGCACCCGCAGCGCGCCCGCGCGGGCGAGAGCCGTCGCCTCGAGAGCGAGGGCCTGCGAACGGGAGCCCGGTGAGAGGACGAGATCGCGGACGCCGTGGGAGAGGAGGCCTGCCAGCAGCGCCGCGGCGGCCTCTGTCGCCGGGACGGAAGGCGCGGGAACGGAGGCTCCCGCGGTTCCGGTCACGCGCGCTCGCTCGGCGTGTCGCCCTCGCGGGGGTCGTCGAGGCGCGCCAGCTCGGCTTCCAGGTCGCGGATCCGGCGCTCCTGCTCGGCCTCGCTGATCCGGCGCAGGTGGCCGTTGTCGTCGTCGAGGGGCACGTACAGGTCGCGCGTCTGCTCACCGCCGCGGGAACGGCCGATCGTGAACCAGAGGATCCCACCGATCACCGGCATGAGCACGACGATCGCGATCCAGACCCCTTTGGACACGCCACGGTGACGCGCCGCCGGCTGCAGAGAGCAGTCGACGATGCTGAAGATCCAGAAGACCGCGGCCAGAAAGCCGCCGACCAAGAGAAACCGCGTCACCCCTCCAGTCTAGGCGCGCCCCGCGGCGGCGGCCCCGTTCCGGATGCCCGCCCCGTTGCCGTCCCGTTGCCGTCCCGATGGACGGGTGGGAGGGCAGAGCGCTCAGCCCGCACATCGAGGGTGCCCTGCCCGCGCATCGACCTCTCACAGCGGACGCCTCACGCCCGACGCCTAAACTGGACGGGTGAAGCTTCCGCCCCTGCTCGTGTACTCCGTGCTGCGGCTTCTCGCGTTCCTGGTCCCGCTGGGCGTCCTCTGGTTCTTCTTCCCGATCTTCCGGGAGTTCTGGTGGCTCGCCGCGCTGTTCGCCGCGCTCATCGGCATCAGCATCTCGATGCTGTTCCTGCGCCGCCCGCTCTCGGACGCATCCCGCGAGATCTACGGCCGCCGCGCATCCCGCGAGCCGCGTCCGCGCGACGAAGACGTCGAGGACGCCGCCTCCCCGTCCGACTGACTCCCCGGCCCCCTCGGGGCTCGCCCTCCCGGGGCTCGCCTCCGGGACCCCCGGGGGTTTGGCCTCCCGGGCTTGCCCCTCGAATGCCGTTCCGGTCGCGATTTGTGCCGCTGACGGAGCGTCAAGACGGCAGAAATCGCGACCGGAACGAGCGACGAGGACGTGCGGTCAGGCCTTCGACGGGTTCGTCGCCTGCCCATCGAGCCACAGCGTGTCGGATGCGTCGCCGTGCGGGCCCGACCTGCCGACGTGCTTGTCGCTGATCTTCGGCCCCTTGGTGATGACGTGCACGAGCGCCATGCCATGGCCGCGCGCGAGGCCGTAGTCCTCCTTCAGCCACTCCAGAATCGGCGTCGCCTTGGTCTCCGGCCCGAATCCGCGCGCGGCGGCGAGCTCGATGAACTGCCTCGGCGTGAGGCCGGTCTTGGTCTCGATGTTGTCGAGGTACGACTGGAATGCCACGGTGCTCCCCTTCTCGACGCCTGGTCTCTCCGGCGCCTGCGTGGATGCACACTACCGTGCCCCGTGCCCGTCCCCCGCCCGCCTCGTGCGCCTTTCGTGCCCGGTTCCGGCCTCGTGCGCCCTGTGCGCCTTTCAGGCCCGGTTCGCACCCACCCCCGTGCCGGCCTCGTGCCTTTCTGTGCCCTTGTGTCCATTTGTGCCCCGCCGTGGCAGATGTTGCGGGTTCACCGACCGCTGAACCCGCGGAACCTGCCACGCCGGGGCAGCTTCTGCAGGTTGCGCCCTGGGCACCTTGCCTCTGCACCCGGCACCCGGCACCCTGCGCCTCTGTGCGCCCCTGACCCGTCGGGCGTCAGGCGGGCAACTGACAGGTTCTGCCCCGGCGTGGCAGAAGATGTCGTCCAGAGCGGGCTGAACCCACAGAACCTGCCACGCCGGGACATACGCGACGCCCGTGAGCACTCTGAGGAGGTCAGCCGAACTGGTTTGGTCGAACCGGATCAGCCGAACCGGCTTGGTCGAACTGGTTTGGTCGAACTGGTTTGGTCGAATCGACCTGGCCCAACCGGATGAGTTGAACCGACTCGGCGCAGACTCGCTCAGCCGGTGAAAGCCCAGAACAGGGCGCCGGCGTAGAGCAGAGCCGCGAGCGAGGTGAGAGCGAGCGCGAGCACCAGCTCGGTGGCCTTCCGGTACATCCAGACGATCGTGAGCGCCGGCAGCGCCGCGAGAAGGGCGAGCAACGCGATCCACGCGATCGGGTAGAACACGGCGAGGACCGTGGAGATTGCGAACGGCATGATCAGGAAGATCGTGTAGACGACCTGTGTCGCGCGCTTGCCGATCAGAACGGTGAGCGTCCGCTTGCCTGACACCCGATCCTGATCGATGTCGCGCAAATTGTTCGCCAGCAGCACGGCGCAGGCGAACAGCCCCGCCGCGACGGCACCGAGCCAGGACTCCTGCGGCAGATCCTGCACCTGCGCCCACGTGGTGCCGAGGGTCGCGACCAGTCCGAAGAACACGAAAACGAAAACCTCGCCGAGGCCCATATAGCCGTATGGACGCTTCCCGCCCGTGTAGAACCATGCGGCCACGATGCAGACCGCCCCGACCGCGAGCATCCACCACTGCTGAGTGCGGATGACGATGCCGAGCCCCACGAGCCCCGCGAGCGCGAAGAAGGCCAGCCCCGCGATCAGGACCGCCCGGGCGGGAACCCGTCCGGAGGCGGTCAGCCGCGCAGGACCCACGCGGTGCGCATCGGTGCCCCGCACGCCGTCGCTGTAGTCGTTGGTGAAGTTCACCCCGATCTGCAGGCAGACGGCCACCGCGAGGCAGGCGAGCGCGATCACCCAGTGGAACGCCGGATCCGACAGCCTCGCCGCGCCCGTGCCGATGAGGACGGGGGCGATGGCAAGGGGAAGGGTCCGCGGGCGGGAGGCGCCGATCCAGTCCCCCACCCCCACCGGCCGCTGCTCCACGACCGGTCGCTTCGCCGGGTTGCCGGAGCGGGAACGGGGCGCGGGGCGGGAGGTCGAACGGCCGGAGCGCTGGGAGGAAGCCACGCAGAAATCCTAGCCGCCGCCCCTCTGCTCCTCCCGGGTGGGGCATGTCGCCGCTCCTCCGGGGCAGGGTATGTCGCCGCCCGGGTCTGGCCTGACCGGATAGCCGCCGCGCGCTTTCTCGCCCATGAACGCCGCCGTTTCTACCCCGGCGTGGCAGAAGTTGTGGGTTCAGGCCCCGGTGAACCCACAACAACTGCCACGGCGGGGTAGAAACGGCGGGTTCAAACCGCCCCCAGCTTCAGACTCAGCCCAGCCCCAGCCCCCGCCCAAGCCCAAGCCCAAGCCAGGGAATCAGCCGTTGGAGCGGCGGGACTGTCGGCCGCCGGCCTCGTCGATCGCGGCGCGCAGGTCGTCGGCGAGGTCACGCAGCTCGACGTCGTCGAGGGTGTGCGCGGTGAGCCGGATCTCCGGCGCGCCGTCGTCCGCCTCCAGATGGAAAGCACCGCCGGTGCGCACGAGCCAGCCACGGCGCATCATCGCCGCCGACACCGTGCGCGCATCCGCCCCGCACTCGACCCACACGTTGAGGCCGTCGTCCCCGCGCGCCGAGATGCCCCGCTCGCGCAGCAGCGCCCGCAGCCTGTCGTTTCGTGCCGCATAGTGGGCGCCCGCACGCTCCAACGCGGCGGATGTCTCCGGATGCTCCAGCATCCCGACCGCGACGCGCTGCAGGATCCTGCTCACCCATGTCGTGCCGGGCGAGAGACGCGCACGCAGCTGCACGGCCGTGTCCGGATCGCTCGCGAGCAGGGCCAGCCGCAGATCCGGCCCGAGGAACTTCGACATCGAGCGCACCAGCGCCCAGCGGGCATGCCCCTCCGGGACCACCGAGTGATAGGGCCGACGGGAGAGGAGGGAGTAATGGTCGTCCTCGATCACGAGGACGTGCGGCGCACGCTCCAGCACCGCCCGCAGCTCGGCCGCACGCCTCTCGCTGAGGCTGATCCCGGTGGGGTTGTGCGCCCGCGGGGTGCACACGATCGCCCGCGCGCCGGCGTCCAGCGCCGCGCGCAGACCGGCCACCGTCATGCCCTCGTCGTCGAGCGGCACACCCACGACACGGTACCCGCCGAGCTTGACGACGTTGATGCTGGAGAGGAAGCAGGGATCCTCCATCGCCACGACATCGCCGTACGCAAGGGTCGCGGCGAGGAGACGCTCCAGGGCGTCGACCGCGCCCGAGGTGACGCTCAGCTCGAACGGGCGCGGCTGCGCGGCCGCGAACCAGTTCGCGGCCCAGGCGCGGAGATCCTTGTCGATCAGCGCGTCGCCGTACAGCGCCGGCGTGCGCAGATCGAGCTCGGAGAGGACGGGGAGCGGCAGGAGATCGGGGTCGGGGTTGCCGCTGCCGAGGTCGCGCAGCACGGTCTCGCGCGCGAAGCCCTCCTCCTCGGTGAGGACGGGACCGGCGACGACCGTGCCAGACCGCCCCCGGCTGACCACCACGCCCGCCCGCGCGAGCGCCCGGTAGGCGGCGGCGACCGTGTTGCGGTTCACCCCGAGCTCGTCCGCGAGCGCCCGGACCGTCGGCAGCGCATCGCCCGCGGACAGCGCACCGGCGTCGATCCGGCCACGGACGCTCTCGGCGATCTCGCCCGCCGTGCTGCCCTCGATCATCCGCCGCCTCCTGCCCTGCGCACTACCCTACGGGGGCGCGGCGACGCCGCTGCCCTCACGCCCCCACGCCTCTTCCGCCTTCCGCGGACATGGGGACATCTCCGCGGACGCTACTCGCCGGCGGGGACGATCGGACGGTTCTCGTAGAACGTCTGGAGCACCACGGTGGTGCGGGTGCTGACGGACGCGGCGAGACGGATGTCCCGCACCAGCTGCTCGAGGTCTCGGGGCGAGGCGACACGGGCGAACAGCATGTAGCTCGCGTCCCCGGCGATCGAATGGCAGGCCTCGATCGCCGTGAGATGTTCCAGCAGCTCCGGAGCGTTGTCGGGCTGGGCGGGATCCAGCGGAGTGATCTCGATGAACGCCGCGAGCGACTTGCCGACCGCCGTGGGATCCAGGATCGGCCGATAGCCGACGATGACGCCGCGGGACTCCAGACGTCGCAGCCGCGACTGCACCGCGGAGACCGAGAGTCCGACGCTCGTCGACAGCTGGGCGAGCGTGGCCCGGGCATCCCGGGAGATCTCGGCGATGATCGCGCGGTCGACAGCATCCTCCATACATGGAAGAATAACGGCAATACCCGGCATTCGCCGGAAAGATTCCGCCCCACCTCATGATCGGAGGTTCCGATGTCCATCATTTCCGCCAAGGCTTCCACCGTCAACGCCATCGTCGGCGAACCCGAGGTCGTCGAGGACGCGTCGATCGCCGAGCAGAGCGCCGCGTGGCAGCTCCTGAAGGACGCCGCGATCGCGATCCGGCCCCTGCAGATCAAGGACGGCTCCATCCCGGACGCCGCCGACCACGATGCGGCCCGCTCCCACGTCACGGCCATCGTCGCCGGCATCCGCGCGCTCGCCCCCGCCTTCCCGCACGACGCGGCCTACCTCGACGCCGCGGTGCAGGACTTCCGCCGCTGGGCCGACGGCGGCTTCGGCGTTCCGGACTTCTACAACTCGCTCCTGGCCTTCCAGCCGCAACAGCACCGCGAGGACGGCATCCGCCATCTCGTCGTCTTCCCGATGTACACGCAGAACGGCTCCAGCGACCGACTCGTCGAGGCGCTCATCGTGGAGACGATCTGGCCGGAGTTCATCGCGGCCCTCGAAGCCGGCGACTACGGCAACAAGCTGTTCGTCTCGCTCCGCCTCGTCGACTTCACGCCCGGCTACGACACCAACTCCGCCGTGCTGTTCCCCGAGACGGTCGCGATGCGCGAGATCCCGGCGTTCACGTGGGGAGCGATCTTCCAGGACCGCGAGGCGGCGCGCTACCGCCGCGTCGTGCGCGAGGCGAGCGCCATCACCAAGCTCGACCTCCCCGAGGACGCCGCACGGATGCTCGATGACCAGGCGCTCACAGAGAAGACGTTCGTGATGTGGGACATCATCCACGACCGTACCCACATGCGCGGCGACCTTCCGTTCGACCCGTTCATGATCAAGCAGCGCATGCCGTACTTCCTCTATTCGCTGGAGGAGCTGCGCTGCGACCTGACCGCCTTCCGCGAGTCGGTGCGGATCCAGCGTGCCCTCGCCGCTCGCGCCGAGGCCGGGGAGTCCCTGACGGCGCCCGAGCAGGAGACGCTCGAGCACGCAGGCCTGGTGCAGTACGCGGTGATCTTCGACCGGATCTTCCGGTTCGCGATCACCGGCTCCCGCGTGCGCAACTACGACGGCCTGGGCGGCCAGCTGCTGTTCGCCTGGCTGCACCAGCGCGGCGTGCTGCACTGGACCGACACGCAGCTCGCCTTCGACTGGGAGCGCGTGCCCGACGCCGTCGTTGCGCTGGGCGACACGATCGACGAGCTCTACTGGCGTTCGATCGACCGCCCCAAGAACGCGCACTGGCTCGCGGCCTACGAGCTGGTCCGGTCCACCCTCACCCCGCACCCCGCATCGGCGTGGGCGCGAGGCCTGCCGGACGAGATCCTCGCCGGCGCCCCGAAGGGCTACACCGACGCGGTGCTGGACGACGAGTTCCCCCTGTCGATGTTCTTCGAGGCGCTCGACAAGAAGATGAAGCCGGTCATCGAGTCGACCGTCGGCATCCGCGGCTCGGACGACTGACCGCACCGTGCCGCCGGCCCGCGCGTCGGCGGCACGGCCATCTGGTCGGATGATCTGGTCGGGCCATCTGGTCGGATGATCTGGTCGGGTGATTGACGTTCTGTCGGCCCGTCACGCCGATTCGGTCCGACGTGGTGACGATCGTCCGACGAGCCGGCAGGCGCGTGAGTGAATGAGCACGCAGGTGAGGGAGAGAGTGCAGATGATGTCGGAGACCGGGATGAGCGCACGCGACCGCACGGTCCTCCTCGCGGGGGCGACGAGCCCGGCGGGGCTCTCGATCGCCCGCGCCCTGGTCTCCGCCGGCGCACGGGTGATCGCGGTCGGCCGCGACCAGGGGAAGCTCGACGCCCTTGCGGCGGCGGCCGGCCGTGGAAGCGTCCGCACCGAGGTCTGCCATCTCACGAACGAGGCGGAGGTCGCCGCCCTCGCCGAGCGGCTCGCCGCGGACGGCGAGCACGTGGACGCCGTGGTCCCCCTCGTCGGCGGGTGGCGCGGCGGCGGCGGTCTCGCCGGCCAGACCGAGTCGGACTACCGCGCGTTGGAGGACTCCTTCACCGTCGTCCGCGTCGTGAGCCGCGCCTTCGACGCGGAGCTCCGCGCCTCCGCGGCCGGGCGCTTCGCGATCATCTCCTCCACCGCCGTCGCCCGGCCGCTGGCGGGCGGGGCGAACTATGCGGCGGTGAAGGCAGCGAGCGAGACGTGGACCCGCGCGGTCGCTCACGGCTTCGCCAAGGCCGCCCGCGATGCCGGGGAGCCGCTGCGCGCCGCCGCCGTCGTCTTCCGGGTACGGAGCCTCGATGACGTGCGCGATGCCGTGGCCCGCGCGGTGGCAGGACTCTGGGACGACACCGCCGAGTCCCTCAACGACCGCGTCATCGACGTCACGGGCTGACGCCGGACCGTTCGCCCGATGGGCCGCTGCCTCTACCCGCGTCGCCCGCCTCGCCCGCCGCAGGGCCCTGGTCCGGGGGATCGACGGCGGCTGGTGCCTCCGCGTAGCTCGCGCTGACCGTCCGGTACGCCTTCGTGGTGAAGGCGACGAGGCCGAGCGCCACGGTCGCGAGGCCGGCGAAGAAGAAGATCACCGCGATGCCCCGCGCATGACCGCCCCCGACCAGCCATCCCCAGGCCGCAGCGCCCTCCGGGGACTGCACGTACGGGATGATCGCGTACTGCGCGATCGGGGCGATGAGGAAGGCGGTGATCGGCGCCGCCGACGCCTCCATCGCCGAGGCGAGGCCGAACACGCGCCCCTGCCGCTCGAAGGGCACGACCCGCTGGATGACGGTCTGCTCCGCCGCCTCGACCGCGGGGACGAGGGCCATGTACAGCCAGATCCCCACCGCGTACAACGGCCACCAGTCGCGGATGGTGAACACCGATCCGAGCACGCCCATCGCGATGACCAGGATCAGCATCGTCCGGATCGGATTGCGCCCGAGCCCGCGTGTCGCGATCATGAGACCGCCGACGATGAAGCCCGTCGAGGCGACCCCGAAGACCACGCCCCACCACTGCACGGGCATGAGCTCAAGGCCGTACGCGTCCATGAGCGCCATGTAGACGCCGCCGATGAGGTTGTTGAACATCGCGAAGAACAGCAGGACGAAGAGGCCGGGGACGGCGCGGATCGCCGCCACGCTGCCCCTGATGTCGAGCGTCTTCGGCGCATCAGGATCCCGCTCCGGCGTCTTCTCCGGGATCCTGACGAAGAGGATGTGCACGAGCGACACGACCGTGAGCGCGACGGCGATCGCCAGGGTCCCGCCCATCCCGAGGAAGCCGATCGCCAGGCCGCTGAACACGCTGGTCACGATGAACGCCATGCCCTGGACCGTGCCGACCAGCCCGTTCGCGTTCGCGTGGCGCTCGACAGGGATCAGCAGCGTGACCGTGGTGGACAGCGCGATGTTGCGCATCTGCTCGACCACGGCGCCCGCGAGGATGATGCCGGAGAAGAGCCAGAACCACGGGCCTCCGAAGTCGAGCAGCGCGGACTCCGGCTGCGCGAGGTAGATCCCGGCGGCCGCGAGGAAGGCGACGGCCGTCGCGACGCTGGAGAAGACGAACACGCTGCGCTTGCGGTGCCGGTCGACGATCGTCCCGAACACCATCGCGAAGAGCGCGACCAGGAGCATGTAGGCGCCGCCGACGATGCCGGTCGCCATCACGTTCCGCGTCTCCAGGTACACCCAGAACGTCAGGGCGAACCAGAGGAAGCTCGTCGTGACGTTCGCGACCATCGTGTTGACGAGCACCTGCACGAAGCTGCGCACCCCGTGGCGCTGCTCCTCGGTGAGCGGCGTGCGGGGCCGGCCCACGCCCATCTCACCTGCCGCACCGGATCGCTCGTCCATGCGTCGAGGCTACGCAGGACCACCGACATCGCACCAGGGGCGCTCTCGCGGCACCGGTGCGCGAGGGAGGGACCGGCCCGCCCCGCGTAGGCTGGTGCAGTGACCCCACTGCACGACACAGCCCTGCGCGGCTTCGCCTCCGACAACTACTCCGGCATCCATCCCGAGGTCCTCGCGGCCATCGCCGCGGCCAATGACGGGCACCAGATCGCCTACGGCGAGGACGTCTACACCGTCCGGCTGCAGGAGGTCTTCCGCGCCCATCTGGGCGACGGCGTCGAGGCGTTCCCCGTGTTCAACGGGACCGGCGCGAACGTCGTGGGGCTGCAGTCGATGCTCCCGCGCTGGGGCGCGGTGATCGCGGCGTCCACCGCGCACATCAACGTCGACGAGGGCGGCGCCCCCGAGCGCGTCGGCGGGATCAAGATCCTGACCGTGCCCACCGACGACGGCAAGCTGACCCCGGAGCTCGTGGACCGCGAGGCATGGGGCTGGGGCGATGAGCACCGCGCCCAGCCGCTGGTCGTCTCCATCACCCAGTCCACCGAGCTCGGCACCCTCTACTCCGTCGAGGAGATCCGTGCCCTGGCCGACCACGCGCACGAGCGCGGCATGCGCCTCCACCTGGACGGCGCCCGCGCCGCCAACGCCGCCGCCGCCCTCGACCTCCCGCTGCGGGCCTTCACCCGGGACGCCGGGGTGGACGTCATGAGCTTCGGCGGCACCAAGAACGGCGCCATGCTCGGCGAGGCCGTGGTGGTCCTTGACCCGGAGGCGGCGCCGGGCCTCCTCTACGGCCGCAAGCTCAACATGCAGCTGGCCTCGAAGATGCGCTTCGTCTCCGCCCAGCTGGTCGCGCTGCTCGAGGGCGACCTGTGGCTGCGCAACGCCAGGCACGCGAACGCGATGGCCCAGCGCCTGCGCGCGGCCGTCGAGGCCGGCATCGCCGACGGATCCGTCCGCGGCGTGGCCTTCACCCAGCCCACGCAGTCCAACGGCGTGTTCGCGACGCTGCCGGCCGGCATCGCCGACCGGCTCCGCGAGACGTTCCGCTTCTACGACTGGGACGAGGCGGCGCGAGAGGTGCGATGGATGTGCAGCTTCGACACGACCGAGGACGACGTCGACGCGTTCGTCGCCGCCCTCGCACGACTGACCTCCGAGTAGCGGCCGAGTAGCAGCGGCGGATCGCCGGGTAGCGGCGGAGTATCGGGACCGACCGGCGCGGACGACGCCGCCGGTCAGTCCCGGGACCTCGCCCGTTCCACGAGCCAGCCGAAGACCGGGTCGCCCGCGAGCGCCTCGGGGTGCCATTGCAGCCCCAGCGCCGGGAGCCCGTCCAGCTCGATGGCCTCGACGACCCCGTCGGGCGCCGTCCCCGTCACCGACACCCCGGATCCCGGGCGCTCGACGGCCTGGTGGTGGAAGGAGTTGACGCGGACCGAGGCCCCGTAGAGCGACTCGACGACGCTCCCCGGCACCGTGCGCACCTCATGCGCCCGATACGCGCGCGGATAGGCGTAGGAGCCGTGCGACTCCCCCTCGCCCAGCGCGAGATGCTGACGGAGGGTGCCGCCGCGGACGACATTGAGGAGCTGTGCCCCGCGGCAGATACCCAGCAGCGGCAGCCGCCGGGTGATCGCCTCCTCCATCAGCAGGGACTCGAAGTCGTCCCGCTCCGGGTCGACGGTGAGCGTGTGCGCGCCGGGCGGCTGCCCGTAGCGGCGCGGATCGACGTCATCGCCGCCGGTCACGATGATCGCGTCGAGGCGGTCGGCCAGCGCCGAGGGCGGCGCATCGAGCGGAAGGTGCACCGGAAGGCCTCCCGCGGCGAGCACGGACGTCGCGTACTCGCTGAAGTACGTCTCCAGCGGCGCGTCGGCGAAGCCCGACGGCGCCCCGATCAGGCTCGCGGTCTTGCGGCGCCCCGTGATGCCGATCAGCGGCGGGCGCGCGGTGTGGTCCTGCACGATCAGCGGAGCAGGCCGAGATGGGCCAGCGCCTGTCGGACGAGCGTGCCCCGCCCGCCCTCCATCTCCGCGGCGAGCGCGTCGGAGACGGCCTCCTCCGGCGAGAACCAGGTGACCTCGAGCGCGTCCTGACGCGGCTCGCAGGTGCCGGTGACGGGCACGACGAACGCGAGGGAGACCGCGTGCTGCCGGTCGTCGTGGAAGGCGCTCACGCCCGGGATCGGGAAGTACTCGGCCACCGTGAACGGCACGGGGGACGCCGGAAGGAGCGGGAAGGCCATCGGGCCGAGGTCGTTCTCCAGATGACGGAACAGCGCGTCGCGGACGGTCTCGCCGAAGCGGACGCGGCCCGAGACGATCGTGCGCGTGATCTCGCCGAGAGGCGTCGCGCGCAGCAGGATGCCGACGTCGATCACCTGCCCCGAGCCGTCGATGCGCACCGGGATCGCCTCGACGTACAGCATCGGGAGCCGGCGACGGGCCTGGGCGAGCTCGAACTCGCTGAGCCAGCCCGGGTTCGCCGCGCCGTCGGAGGCGTCGAGCGGGCCGAGACCGCCGGGCATGCCCTCGGGAAGGTCGTCGCCGTCTGACGGATCGGGATCAGGGGTTCGCACGGCCATGCTCCTTTTCTACCAGCGACCGGGCTCCGCCACCGATGCGGGAGCGGATCCTGTGGAGACTGGCAGGATGGGACGCGTGACCGACCGTCCCGTGATCGACCGCGACGCCGTCCGCGGGTCCCGGCGCCGCGAAGGCGCACCGCTCCTGGTGCTGCTGCACGGCTACGGCTCGGACGAGCGGGATCTGCTGGGCCTCGCGCCCCACCTGCCCCCGGACGCCGCGATCGCCTCACTTCCCGCGCCGCTCGACGCTCCGTGGCCGATGCCCGGCCGATCCTGGTACCCGATCGACGACCTGGAGCGGGGAGACCCCCGCGCTGCCACCGCCGCCGCGCAGGCCGTGCTCGACTGGCTGGAGACCGACGCCGCCGATGCCGCGTCGATCGCGTTGCTCGGCTTCTCCCAGGGGGCGTCGATCGCCCTGCAGGCGCTCCGTCTCGCCCCGGAGCGGATCGCCGCGGTCGTCAACCTCAGCGGCTTCGTCGTGCCCGGCGACCTCCCCGGTGACACCGCTCTGCGGGAGCGGCGGCCGCCGGCCTACTGGGGGCGCGGGGCCAGGGACGACGTGATCCGTCCCGCGCTCATCGACCTCACCGCCCAGTGGATGCCCGCGCACACGGCGCTCTCCGGCCGTGTTTACCCCGGCCTCACCCACAGCGTCTCCGAGGAGGAGCTCGCCGACGTCACCGCGTTCCTGGACCGCTGGCTGGCGGAGGCCCAGGCTCCCCCGGCCGACGACTCGACAGCGCCCGATGACTCGACAGCGCCAGGGGACTGAGGCTCAACGGGTGCGACACGCCCGGGTTGCACGGCATCGCCGACGCGCGATACAGTCGAACCTCTTGTCCGCCGTGTCTGGAAGTCCTTTGATCTGAGCCGTCGCCTCTCCGCGTTCTTTTCCACGCGCTGATCCGACGATCCTTCCTGCCACCGGCATCGGTCCTCCCACGCCTCCACGGAGCGCGTGACGCGACCCGTCGACGTCAGCGCACCCGCACATCACCGGGAGTCGCCATGTCCGCACCGCACACCACATCATCGGTCGTCCTCGACCGCCTCACCTTCACCTGGCCCGACGGGAGCACCGCGCTCGACGCGGTGTCCGGGGCGTTCGGCACCGGCCGCACCGGCCTCGTCGGCCGGAACGGGGCGGGCAAGTCCACCCTGCTGCGCCTGGTCGCCGGCGAGCTGACGCCGACGTCGGGCCACGTCCTCGCCCACGGCGATGTGGCCTACCTGCCCCAGCGTCTGACGCTGGACACGCACGCCCGCGTCGCCGAGCTCCTCGGGATCTCCGAGGCGCTCGACGCCGTGCGGGCGATCGCGGCCGGCGACGTCGACCCTGCGCGCTTCGACGCCGTGGGCGACGACTGGGACGTCGAGGCGAGGGCGGAAGCAGGCCTTGCCGAGGCGGGCCTCGATCCGTCGTTCCTGGACCGGACGGTCGGCGAGCTCTCCGGTGGGGAGGCGGTGCTCGTCGCCATCGCCGGGATCCGTGCGCGCCGTGCGCCGATCACGCTGCTGGACGAGCCGACGAACAACCTGGACCGGGATGCCAGGGCGCGCCTGTCCGAGATGATCCGGACCTGGCGCGGAACGCTGATCGTGGTCAGCCACGACGTGGCGCTCCTGGAGCTCATGGACGACACCGCCGAGCTCTATGCACAGGAGCTCGGCGTCTTCGGCGGGCCGTACTCCGAGTGGCGGGCATGGCTCGACGCCGCGCAGGAGGCGGCCCGGCAGGCCGAGCGCGACGCCGCGCAGACCCTCCGCAAGGAGAAGCAGCAGCGCATCGACGCCGAGGTGAAGCTCGCCCGCCGGGCGCGGACGGCCCGCAAGGCCGAGCTCGAGAAGAGGGTGCCGAAGATCGTCGCGCACGGACGACGCATGGCCGCGGAGGTCTCGGCCGGCCGGCTGCGCACGGAGGTCGGCGAGAAGGAGGCCTCGGCGCGCACCGCGCTCGACGAGGCCGGGCGGCGCGTCCGCGACGACGACCTGATGAGCATCGAGCTGCCGGATCCGGGGCTCTCCCGGTCGCGCCGCATCGCCACGCTCGGCGACGCGGAGCGGTCCTGGGTGATCCAGGGGCCCGAACGGGTCGCGCTGATCGGACGCAACGGAGTCGGCAAGACCACGATGCTGCGCCGGCTGGTGGAGGAGGGGAGCTTCGGGCCGGACCCGGACGAGCACCCCGCAGGGCCGCGGGGGGAGCGGCACACCGACCTGGTGGGCTACCTCCCGCAGCGGATGGACGGCCTGGACGACGCGGCCACGGTCCTCGCCAGCGTCGCGGCCAAGGCACCGGCCGTGCCGGAGAAGGAGCTGCGGAACCGGCTGGCCCGGTTCCTGATCCGCGGGGCCACCGTGGACCGGACCGTCGCGTCCCTCTCCGGCGGCGAGCGCTTCCGCGTCGCGCTGGCGACGCTCCTCCTCAGCGACCCGGCGCCGCACCTCGTGGTGCTGGACGAGCCGACGAACAACCTCGATCTGGACACGGTCGACCAGCTCGTCGAGGCGCTGCGCGCCTACCGGGGAGCGGTGCTGGTGGTGAGCCATGACGATGCGTTCCTCGGCCGCATCGGCCTCGATCTCACGCTGGAGCTGGACGCCGACGGCGGACTGCACCAGGTCGGCTGAGGCCCGGTTCGGCTTCGCCTCCCCCTCAGACGGAGCCCAGGGTGCGGGGGCAGGATGGGATCATGAACGATCTCATCCGCCCCCGCAAGGGCCGCGTCATCGCGGGCGTCTGCGCGGCCGTCGCCCGCCGTTTCGGCTGGTCCCCGACGCTCCTGCGCATCCTGACCGTCGTCGCCATGGTCTTCGCCGGGCTCCCGCTCTGGATCTACATCGTGCTCTGGATCCTCATCCCCGTCGAGAAGTGACCCGTCGCGCGGCGCGCATCGCTCACACGCGACGAGAACGCATCGCCCGGGTGTGCGCCAGCTCGGGATCCGCCGCGAGCAGGGCGTACTCCTCCGACTCCCTCGGCACGAGCGAGACCCGCCCCTCGGCGTCGTGGAGGATCCCCCACCCGTAGCGCTTGCCCAGCGGCGAGGAGCGCAGGCAGGCCTGTCCCTTCGCGAAGAACGCCTCCCGGGCGGCGGCTCTGTCCTCGTCCGAGACGTCCTGCCGGAGCGCCCAGGTCTCGAAGATCACATCGTCCGAGGTCCACGTGCCCGGCGCCTCGGCGATGAGGCGATAGTGCAGCGACGCGATGGTCGGCCTCTCCCCCATCGGCGGCTCGGTCGCCCGCTCCGCCGGGCAGTCCTCCGCGACCTCGATGAACGTGGAGAGGTAGTTCGTCGTGTGCGGCATCCGTCCAGGATCTCGCCTCATCGGCCAGGAGGCAACGGCTGCCCGTTCGCGGCCCGCGGAGCCGGCCGTCGCAGGCTCCGCGCCGGATGTCGGCGGCAGCGGCGAAGATGGGGGGGATGAGCGACGTGCTCGACCGCTTCACCCCGGCGACCCAGGACTGGTTCCGGGGTGCCTTCGCCGCGCCCACCGACGCGCAGGCCGGGGCCTGGGAGGCGATCTCCGGCGGGCGGCACGCCCTCGTCGTCGCCCCCACCGGATCCGGGAAGACGCTCTCGGCGTTCCTCTGGGCGATCGACAGCGTCTTCCGCGAGCACGGAGCGGGAGGGACGGCGACGACGGCCGCCTCGACCGCCGCCTCCCCGTCGGCCGACGGCGCGGCGCGCACGCGCATCCTCTACATCTCCCCGCTGAAGGCGCTCGGCGTCGACGTCGAGCGCAACCTCCGCTCCCCGCTCATCGGGATCGGGCAGGCCGCGCGCCGGCTCGACGTGCCCGCGCCGTCGGTGACCGTGGGTGTGCGCTCCGGCGACACGACCTCCTCGGACCGCAGGAAGCTCGTCAGCGACCCGCCGGACATCCTCATCACGACGCCGGAGTCGCTGTACCTCATGCTCACCAGCCGTGCGGGCGAGACCCTCCGGAGCGTCCACACCGTCATCATCGACGAGGTCCACGCGGTCGCCGCGACCAAGCGGGGCGCCCACCTCGCCGTGAGCCTGGAACGCCTCGACGCCCTGCGCACGGCACACGGCGCCCCGAGCCCCGTCCAGCGGATCGGGCTGTCGGCGACCGTCCGGCCGATCGACGAGGTCGCCCGCTTCCTCGGGGGCGCACAGCCGGTGCAGATCGTCGCGCCCCGGGCGTCGAAGACGTTCGCGCTCGACGTCGTGGTCCCGATCGACGACATGCTCAACCCGCCACCGCCACCCGGGGTCCCCGCGCCGGGCGACGACGGGGCGGGTGGGTTCGGGGAGAACACCGAGATCACCGGATCGGTGTGGCCGCACGTCGAGGAGGCGATCGTGGATCGCATCCTCGCGAACCGCTCCACGATCGTCTTCGCCAACTCCCGCCGCCTCGCCGAGCGGCTGACGGGGCGTCTGAACGAGATCTACAGCGAGCGGCTCGGGATCGCGCTCCCCGCCCCCGCGATCCCCGCCGCGACCATGGCGCAGGCAGGATCGACGGCCGGCGCGGACGCGGTCCTCGCCAAGGCGCACCACGGCTCGGTCTCCAAGGAGCAGCGGGCCGTCGTGGAGGAGGAGCTGAAGGCGGGGGTGCTCCGCTGCGTCGTGGCCACCAGCAGCCTGGAGCTCGGCATCGACATGGGTGCCGTCGACCTGGTGATCCAGGTCGAGGCGCCGCCGTCTGCCGCCTCCGGCCTTCAGCGCGTGGGCCGCGCGGGGCACCAGGTCGGCGAGATCAGCCGGGCCTCCCTCTTCCCGAAGCACCGCGGCGACGTGCTGCACACCGCCGTCGTGACCGAGCGCATGCTCGCCGGGCAGATCGAGTCGCTCGCCGTCCCGCGGAACCCGCTCGACATCCTCGCGCAGCAGACGGTCGCGGCCTGCGCGCTGGCGCCTCTCGACGTCGAGGGGTGGTTCGAGACCGTGCGGCGCAGCGCCCCGTTCGCCGCCCTCCCCCGTTCCGCGTACGAGGCGACCCTCGACCTGCTCGCCGGCCGCTACCCGTCCGACGAGTTCGCCGAGCTCCGCCCCCGCCTCGTCTGGGACCGCGACGCGGGGACCCTCACCGGCCGGCCGGGCGCGCAGCGGATCGCGGTGACCAGCGGCGGGACGATCCCCGACCGCGGGCTGTTCGGTGTCTTCGTCGCGGGCGAGTCCGCCGGCGCCCGCGTCGGCGAGCTCGACGAGGAGATGGTCTACGAGTCGCGCGTCGGAGACGTCTTCACGCTGGGCACGACCAGCTGGCGGATCGCGGAGATCACGCACGACCGCGTCAACGTCATCCCCGCCTTCGGCCAGCCCGGAAAGGTGCCGTTCTGGCACGGCGACGGCCTCGGGCGCCCGTATGAGCTCGGCGAGGCGCTCGGCCGCTTCACCCGCGAGGTGCACGCGGCCTCGCCGGACAAGGCCAAGGAGCGTCTCGACGCCGCGGGACTCGACGAGCGCGCGCAGGCGAACCTGCTCGCCCATCTCGCCGGGCAGCGGGAGGCGACGGGCACCCTGCCCACCGACCGCTCCCTCACCGTCGAGCGGGGGCGGGACGAGATCGGCGACTGGCGGGTGATCCTGCACTCGCCCTACGGCATGACCGTGCACGCGCCGTGGGCCCTCGCGGTGAACGCCCGGGTGCGCGAGCGCCTGGGCGTGGAGGGGTCGGCCGTCGCGAGCGACGACGGGATCATCGTCCGTCTCCCCGATGCCGAGGCGGAGCCGCCGGGCGCCGACCTGTTCGTGTTCGACCCCGAGGAGCTGGAGCGGATCGTCACGGACGAGGTGGGCGGGTCGGCGCTGTTCGCCGCACGCTTCCGGGAGTGCGCGGCGAGGGCCCTGCTCATGCCGCGCATGGACCCGAACCGCCGCACGCCCCTCTGGCAGCAGCGCCAGCGCTCCGCCCAGCTGCTGGAGGTCGCCCGGAGGCATCCGACGTTCCCGATCATCCTGGAGACCCTCCGCGAGGTGCTCCAGGACGTCTACGACCTGCCCTCCCTGCGACGGCTCGCCACGGCGATCGCGGATCGTCGGATCCGCCTGGTCGAGACCCAGACCGCACAGCCCTCCCCCTTCGCCCGGGACCTGCTGTTCGGCTACGTCGGCGCGTTCATGTACGAGGGCGACTCGCCGCTGGCCGAACGGAGGGCGGCGGCGCTGTCCGTCGATCCCGCGCTGCTCGGCGAGCTCCTGGGGACCGTGGAGATGCGCGAGCTCCTGGACCCGGAGGTGCTGGCGCAGTTCGAACGCGAGGTCCAGCGGCTGGACCCTGGCCGCCGGGCGCGCGGGGTAGAGGGCGTCGCGGACCTCCTTCGCCTGCTCGGGCCGCTCGACGCCGCCGAGGTCGCGGTTCGCCTCGACCCCGCCGACGCGAACGTTGACGCGGACGCATCCGCCGATCCGCCCGCCGCCGACGACCCGTCCTCTGCCGCTGCTCCGCTCTCCGCCGCCGTCGCGCATCTGAGGGCGCTGGTGGAGGCCCGCCGGGCGATCGAGGTCACCATCGGCGGCGTTCCCCGGGTCGCCGCGATCGAGGACGCCGGCCGACTGCGCGACGCGCTCGGCGTCCCCCTGCCCGTCGGCATCCCCGTGGCCTTCCTCGAGCCCGTCGCCGACCCGCTCGGCGATCTCGTTGCCCGGTACGCACGGACGCACGGCCCCTTCGCCGCGCCGGCGATCGGCCGGCGCCTCGGTCTCGGAGCCGCGGTCGTCCGCCATGCCCTGCAGCGGTTGGAGGCGGACGGCCGGGTGGCCGCCGGGTTCTTCCTGCCCGAGGCATCCTCCGCCACCGACGCGGAGGGCGAGTGGTGCGATGTCGAGGTGCTGCGCCGGCTCCGGATGCGCTCGCTCGCCGCGATCCGCGGCAGCGTCGAACCCGTCGCCCCGGAGGCGTTCGCCCGTTTCCTCCCGGAGTGGCAGCACCTGGGAAGGCCCCTGGAAGGCGTCGACGGCGTGGCCGCGGTGATCGAGCAGCTCGCCGGCGTCCCCATCCCCGCCAGCGCCTGGGAGTCCCTCGTCCTGCCGCAGCGCGTGCACGACTACGCGCCGGCGATGCTGGACGAGCTCACCTCGGCGGGCGAGATCGTCTGGGCGGGGCACGGCGCGATGCCGGGCCGCGATGGGTGGGTGTCCCTGCATCCGGCGGACCTCGCGCCCTTCACGCTCCCCGATCCGTCCGAGACGCCGGCGACCGATCCGCTGGAGGAGCAGCTGCTCGCTGCCCTGGGAGCGGGAGGAGCATACTTCGCCGCGCAGCTGCGCGAGGCGACCGGCGCCGCGAACGAGCAGTCGGTGGTCGAGGCGCTGTGGAATCTGGCCTGGGCGGGGCACGTGACCAACGACACCTTCGCCCCGATCCGCGCGCTCCTCGCCGGCGGCTCGCAGGCGCACCGCGTCACCCGGCGGGCCCCTCGAACGCGCACGTTCCGCGGGATCTCACTCGCCCGGCCCGCCGCCTCCCCGCGCCCGACCGCGGTCGGCGGGCGATGGTCGCTCACCCCGCCCCGCGAGGAGGCCCCGGCCCGCCGCGCCACGGTGACCGCCGGGCTCCTCCTCGACCGCTACGGGGTCGTCACCCGCGGATCCGTCCAGTCCGAGGGCGTCCCCGGCGGATTCGCACAGGCGTACCGGGTGCTCGCAGGGTTCGAGGAGGCCGGGCACTGCCGACGCGGCTATGTGATCGAGAGGCTCGGCGCCGCCCAGTTCGCCGCCTCGACGACGGTCGACCGGCTGCGGACCTTCGCCGGTCTCTCCGATCCGCCTCCGCGCTCGGCGGTCACGCTCGCCGCGACTGACCCGGCCAACCCCTACGGCGCCGCGCTCCCCTGGCCGCGACTCGACGACGTGCCCCATCGCCCCGGGCGCAAGGCGGGCGCGCTCGTCGTCCTGGTCGACGGCGCCCTCGCGCTGTACCTCGAACGCGGCGGACGCACCGTGCTGGCGTTCGCTGACGACGCCGAGACCCTGCGGGCGGCGACCGCGGAGCTGGCCGCGACGGCGCGAGGACGACGGCTCGACACCCTGACGGTCGAGAAGGTCAACGGTCAGGGGATGTACGGCACCGACCGGGGATCCGCTCTCGGCGTCGTGCTGCAGGAGGCGGGCTTCGTCGCGACCCCCCGCGGATTCACCCTGCGCAAGGCGCTCTGACGATGGGGGTGAGAGCGGTGGTGGGGGAGCTCGGTGCCGGAGCCGGAACGCTCGCGCGCGGTTTCGGGTTCTGGCGCACGCGACCCTGGCTGATGGCCCTGGGTCTGGTCCCGGCGCTGATCGCCTTCGCGCTGCTCGCCGCGGCCCTCCTCCCGCTCGTGCTCTCGCTCGGTCCCGTCACGGATGCGCTCACCCCGTTCGCGGAGGACTGGATCGACGGATGGCGCGTCGCCGTGCGGATCGCCGTCGGCGCCGTCGTCATGATCGCGGCGCTCGTCCTCGCCGCCTCGCTGTTCACCGCGCTGACGCTCGTGATCGGCGATCCGTTCTACCAACGGATCTGGCGCGCGGTCGAGGAGGACCTCGGCGATCCCCCCTCCGGTGAGGGCTCCTTCTGGTCGACGGTCGGCGAAGGGCTGCGGGTGCTGACCCTCGGCGTGCTCGTGGGAGTCCTGGTCCTGCTGATCGGGTTCATCCCGGTGATCGGCGGCCCGATCGCCGCGGTGCTCGGCATCGTGCTACCGGGACGAGTGCTCGCCAGAGAGCTCACCGGGCGGGCCTTCGACGCCCGCGATCTGGATCCGGCGCAGCGGGCGGCGCTGTTCCGAAGTGGCCGGAGCAGAACGCTCGGGTTCGGCGTCGCGACACAGCTCTGCTTCCTCGTCCCGCTCGGCGCAGTGCTGGTGATGCCCGCCGCGGTGGCGGGAGGGACGATGCTCGCCCGCGACCTGCGAGAACGGACCCCCACCAGCCTCGATCCCCGCGGCCAGGGTTTGGCCGGTCAGGGTCCGACCGGCCAGGATCCGACCGGCCAGGATCCGGGTGGTCATGCCTGAGGGGGACACGGTCTTCCGCGCCGCTCGGCGCCTCGACCGGGCGCTGCACGGCGACGAGGTCACCCGCTTCGAGCTGCGCGTCCCGGAGCTCGCGACCGTGGACCTCCGCGGATCCGTCGTGCACGAGGTCGTCCCGCGCGGCAAGCACATCCTCCACCGGATCGGCGGCATGACCCTGCGCTCCCACCTTCGGATGGACGGCTCCTGGCAGCTCGTCCGCCCGGGGGAACGATGGCGAGCACCGGCCTTCCGCGCCAGGGTGATCATCGCCACGGACCGGATCGAGGCCGTGGGGTTCGACGTCTCGATGCTCGCGCTCGTGCCGACGCACAACGAGGAGAGCATCGTCGGACACCTCGGACCCGACCCCCTGGGCGAGGACTGGGATCTCGACGAGGCCGCACGGCGGGTCGGCGCGGATCCGCGGGCCGCCCATGTCGCCGTGCTCGATCAGCGGAACGTCGCCGGCTTCGGCAACGAGTATGCCGCTGAGCTGCTGTTCCTCCGCGGCATCCTGCCGACCCGGCCCGCGACGGAGATCGACGCGAGGGCGCTTCTGGCCCTCGGCGCCCGCACGATCCGGGCGAACGCGGAGCGGGTCGAGCGGACCTTCACCGGCGAGAGCCGACACGGTCGGACCACCTGGGTCTACGGCAGGGCCCGGCGACCCTGCCGACGCTGCGGAACCCCCATCGAGACCGGCGAGCTGGGCGCCGCGCCGACCGAGGAGCGGGTGATCTTCTGGTGTCCGCGATGCCAGAGCTGAGCACTCCCGCCGTCGAAGGCCGACGCCCATCCGGGGCCGCACCCGACACCGGCGCCCGGGAATGAAACACGGCCATCCGTGGTTGTTCATGTATCCGGGAGAAAGCACCCGGGACGCGGGAGGTTTTCGTGGGTAAGAACTACGTCGACATCGATGACGACCAGGGTGGCACGCTGCGCTATCGCAAGCACGCCAACGGTCGTGGACTCGTCGCGCACGGCGCGAAGGTCCACCCTCAGGCGCTTGTCGAGGCCGGAGCGTATGTCGAACCGGGGGCGAAGATCGGCGCCGGGGCCCGAGTGGCCCGCGGCGCGTGGATCGAGCCCGATGCGGTGATCGGCGTGAACGCCAGGATCGACGCCCACGCACACATCGGCGTCGGCGCGACGGTGGGCGACGGCGCGAGCGTCGGCGTGCGCACCGACATCGGCGCCGGTACCCGGATCGCGCGGGGCGCGCGGATCGGCGACGACGAGACGATCGCCGCAGGAATGCGGATCACATCCGATCAGAAGGGCCTCTGGCTCGCCGCCTGACCGGGTGCGGCTGTTCCAGCCGTGGATGTTCGAGGCCGTCCGAGCAAGGCCGGCCTCGTGAAGTCGGTCGTGCGCGCTTGAGGTGCCGTGCCGTGCGGTGCGGTGCCTGATCCGGCTTCCTGCCTCGGATCGAGGCGCATGGGGTCGGCTCCGATCAGGAGAGGTCCAGCGTGTACGAGCGATCCTCCCCGTATCGGGTGAATCCGGAGCGGGCGAGGATCGGTGCCGATGTCGCGACGCGGCCCTTCACCAGCGCGGTCGCCGCGCCGTTCTCCGCGCCGAAGCGCAGTCGTCGGGCGAGGACCGCCCGGTAGGCACCGCGACCGCGCAGTTCGGCGGGCGTGGCCGCGCCCCACAGCCTCAGGAACCCGTCCACGATCGTGCAGCCGCCGGTGGACGCGGGGCGTCCGTCGATGCGGGCGAGCACGCGGGCGCCGACGCCGGACTCGAGTGACGAGGTCACCTCGGCCAGCTCCTCCGCAAGGCCGGCGGCGTCGAGCGGCTGCTGCTCCCAGACCGGGACGTTGATCGCATCCACCTCGCGCACCTGCTCCGGCGTGCGGACGATCTCCGTCGTGACGTTCGAGGGGAACGCCACCGGCTCCGCGTCGATCGGACGGACGAAGACCGTGACGGTGTCGTCATGGACGGCGCCGCGATGTCGCAGCTCCTCCTCGACGTCGGGGGAGTCGGCCGCACCGACCCAGAAGGTCAGCCTCGTCTCGCCCCAGGCGCGTGTGCGTTGGATCGCATGATCGACCACGGCGGCCGGATCATCCGGGGAGTCGACCATCGACGCCCTCACCCCACCGCCGAATCGCGACGGATAGCGCACGAGCTGGAGATGCTCGTCCTCGCTCTCGGACCCACGCGGAAGCCATACCCAGGCCGCCGAGGCCCGGAGGATCTGATCGACGGAATGCACGGCCCCATTCTGCCTCGCCCACGCTGCTCTCCCATGCCGCCCGTTGATCAGCGCGCTGGCCCTGGCTCTGGCTCTAACCCTGGCCCTGGCCCTGGCCCTGGCCCTGGCCCACGCTGCCCTTTCCCGCTCACGCGGCGCAGATCGGCACAGCGTCAACAGGAAAGAGCAGCGCGACGCAGGGAAGGACAGCGCAACCCAGGAAACAGCAGCGCGACGCAGGGAAAGACAGCGCGGGCCGCACCCGGCGGCGCGCGTCAGTCCTGGTCGGCGCCGACCAGGCGGGCGAAGGCGCTAAGCCGGGCGACGCCCTCGGGCGTCCACGGGAGGTCGTCCAGCAGCGCCGGCGAATGCACGAGGTAGGCCGCGGCCTTGGCCCGCGAGATCGCGACGTTCAGCCGGTTCTGCAGCAGGAGGAACTCCGGCCCCCGCGGGGCGTCTCGCCCGCTCGATGCCGCGAGCGACGTGATCGAGACGACGGCCTCCTTGCCCTGGAAGTTGTCGACCGTCCCGACGGCGACCTCGCCGAAGCCGGCCCGCCGAAGCTCGTCGTGGATGAGCTGCTTCTGGGCGTTGTAGGGGGCGACGACGATGATGTCGGCAGCGGTGAGCGGGCGAGGGGCGGTGTTCGGGTCGTCCATCCCGTCGCGGTATGCACGGCCGATCAGCTCGCCGACGATGCGCACGACCTCGGCGGCCTCCTCCGGCGACTGCGTGGCGTTGCCACGATGCCGCACCGGGACGACATGGAGCCCGGGGGCCACGTCGTCGATGACCCGACGCTCGGCGCCGGGGGCCGAGGCGAGCCGTCCCGCGTAGGCAAGACGGGACACGGGAGCCGCAACCTCCGGGTGCATCCGCCAGGAGCGGGCGAGGAAGGAGCCGTAGGCCGGGTCGATGACCGCGTCGCCCGCCATGACCCAGCCGAGCGCCGAGGTGTCGACGGGCTCGGGATGGGCGCCCTGACTCACCTGCGGAAGCTGCTGCGGATCGCCGAGCAGAAGGAGCCGCTGCGCCGAGGCGGCGACCGCGATCGTGGACGCGAGCGAGAACTGGCCCGCCTCGTCGATCACGAGGAGGTCGAGGCCGCGCCGGTCCACCCGACGGGTGTTGCTGAAGTCCCAGGCGGTCCCCCCGACGACGAGACCGCCGCCGCGATGCTCGTCGATGAACCCCGCCATGCCGTCCTTGCGGATCACGGTGTACGCCGGCTCCGGGCCGTCCGGATCCTTCGGCGCCTTGGCGACCTGGCTCGCGGGCACCCCGTCGGCCACGACCCGCTCCAGCAGGCTCTCCACGATCGCGTGGGACTGGGCGACCACCCCGACCCGGAATCCGTGGTCCCGCACGAGCCGGGCGATGACCTGCGATCCGGTGTAGGTCTTCCCCGTTCCCGGGGGCCCCTGGACGGCGAGGTAGCTGCGGTCGAGGTCCCGCACGCCCCGAACGATCGCGTCGACGACGTCCCCGTCCGCGACCGGGAGCGCTTCCCCGGAGACCGTTCGCGGAGGGATCCGCCGGAGGATGTCCGTCACCGCGTCCTCCGGGAATCGGGGAGCCGCACGATGCACGGCGTCCGCCCACTCCTCGATCGCGCCCTGCAACGAGACGACCCGCGGCGGGGCGGCCGGGGCGAGCGCCAGCGGCAGCACGTCCCACGTCTGCCCCTGGACCGCCTTCTCCCGGACGAGGAACCCGTCATCGGTCGCCTGGACCAGCTCGACCTCGTGCGGGACGTGGATGACCCGCGACGGGAACTCGCCGTCGAACGGTGCCGGCACCGCGTAGAGGGCGAACGGTCGCCCTCCCGCGCCCATCGTGCTGCCGGGGGCCAGCTCTCCCCGCAGCTCCACGAGACGGGTCTGCGCCCTCGCCCCCTCCTCGATGCCCCACCCCTCGACGACACGCGAACGCTCGGCGTCGACCCGGAGCACGTCCCGCGTCGACTCCCAGAGCGAGACCGGCTCGCGCAGACGCTGGAAATGCCCGATCCAGAAGCTCTTCGCCTCGCGGGGGTAGTAGTCGATCGCGGCCGCGGCGACCCGATAGGGCTCCCCGTCGCGCCCCTCGTGGTCGGTGTGCTGTCCCTCGGCCTGCAGCGCGAGCGACAGCGGCGAGGGCTCATAGGCCCGCGTCTCCGGATCGTCCGGCGGGGCGGGGAGCACGTTCTCGCTCCGGGCGATCCCGATGAGCCAGTTGCGCAGCCGCCGGGTCGAGACGCAGTCGTAGCGGTTGTAGTCGGCGAGGTCCGTGAGGATGGCGTCGGCCGCGGCCGAGCTCCCCTCCGCCGCGAGGGCGCGCGCCTGGACGTACTGGACGATGGACTCGTCGCCCTTCTGCACGTCGCTGGTGCGCACCTCCTCGCCCATGTACAGCGGTTCGAGCTTCTTGATCGAGTACGACCGCGACCCGATCCGCACCGCGCGGAGCACGAGCGGATACAGATCGACGAAGACGCCTTCGCGCAGGAGCCGGTCGACATCCGCCTCCCCGACCCCGTAGCGCGCGGCCATCGCCGTCAGATGCGCGGTCTCGTACGGCGCGTAGTGGTAGATGTGCAGATCCGGATGCGACTGCCGCCGCAGCTTCACGAACTCGAGGAACTGCAGGAGCGCTGTCCTCTCCTCCTCGAAGGTGTGCGCCCACAGCGCCGAGTACTGCTCCGCATCATCGACCCATCCGAAGAGGTAGTCGATGCCCCACGGCGCATCCTCCGCGGGCTCGGTGTAGAGGGGATCCCCCTCGAAGTCGAAGAACAGGTCGCCGCGGCTCGGCCGGGGCAGCATCCCGACCGCCGCGGCCGACACCACCTCGTACGGCGGGAGGGCGCCGGGCGCCGCCTGTGCGCCGACCTGGAGACGGGCCTGCGCCCGCAGGGTCAGGAAGCTCTCGGTGCTCATGCCCTCGGGGACGGCCTCGGTCGCCGCGAGGTCGTCGATCGTCGTGATGCCCGCTGCGCGGAGACGTTTGCGCTGCACGGGCCGCATCCGCGCGACCAGGAGGAGGTCCCGATGCGCCTCGACCTGCTCCTCGCAGGTCGCGCACCGGCCACAGGCCACCACCTGCAGATCGCCGCGGTCATCGCCCCAGGCGAGCGGCGCTCCTCCTGCCCCATCCTGGATGCGCCGATCAGCGATGAGTGCGCGCAGGCGCTTCCTGCGCACCCGGAACAGCGGAAGCAGATCGTCCACGGCATGGACGCTCACCGAGCGGTCGCCGAGGATCAGGTCCACCTCGTCGGCGCGGGGAATGCCCAGGGCATCGAGCTGATCGACATATGCCGCCAGCTGCATGAGTGCGGTCACGCGGGCGGTGCGGGCGAGCTTGGTGTCCTGGACCCGCCACCGACCGTCCTCGTCGCGGCGCAGGAAGTCGGCGAATCCGACGAACTCCGGAGTGGAGAACGCGGCCTGGAACATCACGTCCGCCTCCGAGCGCAGCGCCCGGCCCGTCTCCGCGACGACCTCGGCGAGGGCCTCGCGATCCGCGGAGGAGACCTTCGGCAGCTCCACCACGCCACGGCCGCCCCGCTCGGAGCGGCCGAAGCGCACGACGTAGTCCTCGAGCACAGCGCGCTCGTGCGCATCGCCGAGGGCGGCCGCGCGGAGGAGCATCGCGTCTTCCGGGTCTTCGACGGCGGGCACCCGGCCGAGCTTGGCGTCGAGCGCACGGGCCCAGGCGAACTCGCACTCCGCGGCGAGCTTCAGGTCCGTCGCGCTCCACACGACACGGGCTTCCTCGGACTCCGTCGAGGAGGGGATGACGCGCACGGAGGCTCCTTGTCCGCGACCGCCTCGGCCGCTGCTACGACCCTAGACGCAGCCGCGGACATCGGTCCGGGAGCGTCCTAGCGCCACCAGTCGTCGTCGGGGGCGACCGGCTGACGCCGCTTGTGCGCGGTCGCCCGGTACTTCGCCTCGATGCGCTCGGCGACCTCGGGCGCCACCGGCTTCCCCTCCAGATAGTCGTCGATCTGCACGTAGGTCAGACCGAGCTCATCCTCGTCGGAGCGACCGGGGGTCCCGTCCAGGAGATCGGCCGTCGGCACCTTCAGGGCGAGCCGATCCGAGGCGCCGAGCAGCTGGAGCATCGCCCGCCCCTGGCGCTTGGTCAGCCCGGCGAGCGGCGTGAGGTCCGCCGCCCCGTCGCCGAACTTCGTGAAGAACCCCGTCACCGCCTCGGCGGCATGGTCCGTACCGATCACGAGCATGCCGCGGTGGCCGGCGATCGCGTACTGCGTCACCATCCGCAGGCGCGCCTTGATGTTGCCCCGGTGGAAGTCGCTGATCTCGCCGACGCCGGCCTCTTCGAGGTCGGTCTCGAGCCCGTCGACGCCGTGCTCGATGTTCACCTCGATCCGCTCGTCGGGCGCGATGAAGTCCAGGGCTGCCGACGCGTCGTCGGCGTCGCGCTGCACGCGATACGGCAGCCGGGCGGCGATGAAGGCCGCATCCCCGCCCTCGGCGCGGGCCCTCTCCACGGCGAGCTGCGCCAGGCGGCCCGCGAGCGTGGAGTCCTGCCCTCCGGAGATGCCAAGGACGTAGCCGCGGGCGCCGGTGCGGCGGAGATAGTCGACGAGGAACGACACCCGTCGGTCGATCTCGGTGCGGGGGTCGATCTCGGCGCGCACCCCGAGGGCGGCGGCGATCTCCTGCTGTACGGTCACGGATCCTCCGATCATCGGACCTCCAGTATCCGCCCGTCGCGTTACGACCGTGTGAACCCGATGCGAGGATGGACCTGTGAAGCTCCTCGTCGCCGCCCTCGACTCCGAACTCTCCGCCTTCCCCGCAGACCTCCCGGGCTTTGCCCGTCTGGTCACGGGGCCGGGGAAGCTCAAGGCCGCCTACGGCCTCACCCGTGCGCTCGACGCCGCGCAGGAAGCGGGAGCGCCCTACGAGGAGATCCTCGTCGTCGGCACCGCCGGCGCCGTGGGCGACGAGCTGGCGGCCGACGTGTACGAGGTCGCGACCGCGATCCAGCACGATGTGCAGGATCTCGACGGCGTCCCCGGCCGCCATGTCTCCCTTCCGGAGCGTGTGCAGACGGGGCGGCCCGGGCTCACGATCGCGACCGGCGACAGCTTCGTCGACGACGCCGACGCCGTGGCCCGCATCCGCGCGCTCGGCGGCGAGCTCGTCGACATGGAGACCTTCGCCTACGTCTGGGTCGCGGGGCAGTTCGGCGTCCCGATCCGCGTGCTCCGCGCCGTGTCCGACCGCGCCCAGGACGGCGCGACCCAGATCTGGGACGAGGTCGTGGCCGCGTGCAGCGCCCAGCTCCGCGAGCGCGTCCGCGCCGAGTACGGCGTCTGACCGGCGTCGTCCCCCGGCGTCCTCCCCCGCGTCTGACCCGGCGAGACTGCATCTGCGTTCCGAGACTGCGCGATCTTCCTGCTGCCTCGTGACGCAGATGCAGTCTCGCGGTCGAACCGGGCAGGAACCGGGCGCGGGAACGGGGCGCGGGGAAGGGTACGGGCGGGCTCAGCGAGGGCGCGGGGCGTCGATGACGCTGGAGCCGCCGGGGGTGGTGCGAACGGTGAGCTGGGCCGGGATCTGATCCTGCATCGCCTCGACATGGCTGATGACCCCGACCGTGCGACCGCCCTGGCGCAGCTCGTCGAGCGTGCGCATGGCGACCTCCAGCGTGTCGCCGTCGAGGGATCCGAAGCCCTCATCGATGAACAGGGTGTCCAGGCGCACACCGCCGGCTCGGGCCGTGACCACCTCGGCGAGCCCCAGCGCGAGGGCGAGCGAGCCGAGGAACGTCTCGCCGCCGGAGAGCGACTGCGCCGGACGCGTCTGCCCCGTGAACGCGTCGTAGACGACGATGCCGAGACCGGACGCCGCGCCCCGCGCCGCCACGGCATCGCTGTGGACCAGGCGATAGCGCCCCGATGACATGTCGTGCAGCCGGAGGTTCGCCGCCGCCACGATGTCCTCGAGCTCCGCGGCGAGGACGAAGGTCTCCAGGTTCATCCGGTAGACGTTCGTCCCTCGACCGGCGAGCGCGTCGGTGAGCGCGCGGAGGACCTCGTGCTCCTCGGCCTGGGATGCGCTGCGCTCATGCGCGGTCGCGGCGGCGTCGACCAGTGCTCCCAGCTGCGTCGCCACCGCGCCCGCGCGGCTGGCCGCGTCCACGGACTCCGCCCAGACGGTGCGCGCGGAGTCCGCGGCCTGCTCGGACGGCGCCAGATCGAGGGGCTCGTCGGGGAGCATCCGCAGTTCCAGGTCGAAGAGCGTCGCGCGCTCCTTCTCCCGCCGTCCGGCGTGCCGGGCGATCCGCTCTTCGAGTCGTCTCTGCTCGGCCTGTGGGCGCAGGGCGTCCTCCACATCCCGGGCGTCGCCGAAGGGCGAGGCGTCGAGCGCGCCGCGCAGGTCGGCGAGAGCGCCGTCGAGAGCATCCCGCCTCTGCGCGCGTCCGTCGAGGGCATCGGCGAGCGCCCCGGCCGCGGCGATCCGGACCGCCTCGCCCTCCTGCCGCCGCGCGACCGACTCATGCCCGCCTCGCGCTGCGGCGATCTGCTCCTCGGCATCGGCGTGACGGCGTTCGAGGAGGGTGAGCGCCTCGCGCGCGTCGGAGCCCGCGCGCAGAGCTGCGGCGTGCTCGGCGTCGAGCTGAGCCCCGCGCTCGCGGGCACGCCCCAGCGCCGCCTCCGCCTCGTCCGCCGCGACCGCGGCGGCGACGGCGCTCGCGTGCTCGGTGAGCACGGCGTCGAGGGCGGTCTGCGCGGCGGCGACGTCCAGACCGCCGGACCGGGCGAGGGCTGCCGCGAGATCGGCGGCGACCTCGGCGGCACGCGTCGCCGCGATCGCCTGCTCCGCGGCCGCGCGCTCCTGGTCCGCCTCCGCGGCGACGACGTCCTCATCCGTGACGGGGTCGGCATGGGTCGCCGGATGCGGATGCTCCGTCGCGCCGCACACCGCGCAGGCCTCACCGGGGACGAGGGCGGCGGCGAGCTCTCCCGCGATCCCGGCGAACCTCCGACGGCGAAGCGCGGTGACCCGCGCCTGCGCGGCGGTCGCCTCCTCTGACCGTTCGAGCAGGACCCGCTCCGCCTCGATCCGCTCTGTGCCGCGACGCACCGCGTCCTCGGCGCCCGCGAGGCGGGACGCCGCATCGTCGCGGGCGCGCACGAGATCCGCCTCCCGGTCGGCGAGCCGCCGCGCGTCGTCCCGCGCAACGATGAGCGCGTCCTGCTCCGCGGGCAGCCCCGCGCGCTCCCGATCGAGCCCGGCCACCTTCTCCGCCACCGCCTCCGCGGTCGCACGGGCCTCGGCGATCGCGGCGACGCGGGACGGCGCCTCCGCCTCGAGCACACCGGCGCGCTCCCATGCCCCGACCTCACGTGTCCGCGCCGATGCCCACTCCCGCATCGAGAGCGGGGACATCGGATCCGGACCAGCGTCCAGCGAGCCCTGCTCTCTCTCCTGCGCTGCCTCGCGCGCTGTCTCCTCCCAGGACTCCTGCGCGACGGCGAGAACCTCGTCGGCCTCGACGAGCGCCTTCCGCGCCCGCTGCTCGGCCGTGCTCAGCGGACGGATCGCCTCCGCCGCACGTGCCCTGTCCAGGATCGCGCGGTCCTCCGCGACGGCGGGGGCCTCCGCATCGAGCTCGGCGAGCGCCGCCCGCGCCCGATCGCGTTCGATCTGCGCCTGTCGCTGCTCTCTCGCCTCATCACGGTGCCGCTCCGCCCGGAGGAGGCGGCTCTCCGCATCCTCCCGATCGGCGGTGCGCCGCTCCGATCGATAGGCGGCGCGGTCCAGAGCCCGTCGCAGGAGCGCGATCCGATCCGCCGTCGTCGCATCCCGACCTTCGCGGGAGGTTCCGGGTTCGGGTTCTCCGGATGCGGGTTCGGGTTCGGGTGCAGGTACGGATTCGCCGGGCTCAGGCACGCCGGAGGCATTCACGCCGAGGTCATTCGCGGCGAGGTCATTCGCGGCGACGAGGCGCTCGCCCTCCTCGACGCGCGCCGTCACGGTCGCGACAGCGCCGCCGAGCGCCTGCTCGGAAGCCCTCCGCCGTTCCTCGAAACGCGCCTGGTAGTCACCGAAGCGCTCGGTGCCGAACAGCTTGCGAAGGAGCGCCTGCCGATCCTTGCTGCTGGCGTGCAGGAACTCGGCGAACCGGTTTTGGGCGAGCAGGATGACCTGCAGGAACTGCGCCATGTTCAGCTGGAGGATCCCCTCCAGCTCGTGCGCGACATCGACCGCGCGCGCCGCCCTGCCCACCCATCGCCCCTCGGAGAGCTCTTCGAGGGAGGCCGCCGCGGCCTGCTTCGTCATGCCGCCGCCCCGCTTCGCCGGGCGCTCGTACTCCGGTGACCGGGTGACCCGGAACCGTCCGGCGACGGTGCTGAACTCCACCCGCACCTCGGTCGGATCGCCCGGCTCGCAGTGATCGCTCCGCAGGCGACGGTCGCCGCCGTCGTACCGCGGGACACCGCCGTAGAGCCCGAAGCACACGGCGTCCAGGATGCTCGACTTGCCCGCGCCCGTACGGCCGGCGATGAGGAAGATCCCGTCGTCGGCGAACGCGTCGAAATCCACGTCCTGTCGTTCCCGGAACGGGCCGAACCCCTCGATCTCCAGGCGGTGGAGGCGCACTAGACGAGCGCCTCCGCACGAACGCGGTCGTCCAGGACGTCCCGGATGAGGGCGCGCTCCTGCTCGCTCGCCCCCGCACCGTCGCGCACGTGCGCGAGGAATGCGTCGATCCGGTCGACGTCCGTCACCGCGGCGTGCAGCCGCTGGGCATAGGAGCGCTCGTCCTTCGCCGGCGCGTCGATCGGCACGTGCTGCACGAGCGCACAGAACGGATACAGCTCCCGGAGGCGGCGCATCGGATCCGTCTGCGGCAGCGCATCGGTGTACACGGCGCTCACCCAGTCGTCGGCGTGCGCGGCGACCAGCTCCGGGGCCAGCAGCTCGTCGAGGGATCCCGTGAGGGTGACGAGCCGCCGCGGGACGGGGAGCGCGAGCCATTCCGCCTCGATGCCTCCCTCTCCGTCGATGTCCACGAGCCAGGACCCGCGCTCCTTGTGCTGCTCGCCGAAGCTGTAGTGCAGCGGCGCCCCCGCGTAGCGCACGCGCTCCGACAGGCTCTGACGCCCGTGGATGTGCCCGAGGGCCACGTAGTCCGGTCCGTCGAAGACCGGCAGCGGGACCATGTCGATCCCGCCCTGCCGGATCTCGCGCTCGAGCCCCGTGGTCGCATCGACACCCGCCGCGAAGCAGTGGGCGATCGCGACGGAGCGCCCCGGATGCTCCGCCATCCCCGCCCGCACGAGCGACATCGCGTGGGCCACCGTCTGCGCCTGCGTCCGCAGGACGGGCTCGCCGGCAGCGTCCCCGTCCGTCCAGTGCCGCCGCACGATCGCAGGCTCCAGATAGGGGATCCCGTAGAAGTGCACGGGACCGTCGGCGTCGTCGATCGTGATCGGCGTGCCGACCGTCCGCGGATCGGTGACGATGTGGATGCCGTCGCGCAGCAGCCGGGAGTGGAAGCCCAGCCGCGCGGCCGAGTCGTGGTTGCCGCTGGTGACGATGACCGTCGCTCCGGTCTCGTGCAGCGCCAGCAGCGCATCGTCGAGGACCGCGAAGGCGGCCGCGGCCGGCGTGGCCGAGTCGAAGACGTCTCCGGCGACGACCACCACGTCCACCGCGTGCTCGCGCACCTGCGCGGCCATCGCCGCCAGCACGCCGGCGAGCGCATCGAGCGTGGCGTGCCCGTGGAAGGAGCGCCCGATGTGCCAGTCGGAGGTGTGCAGGATCCGCATGCCACCCACGCTACGGAGGGGGTCCGACATCGCCGGCCAGGCGTGCCGCGAACCCGTGTTCGCGACCCCGCTGATGCAGCCGGTTGCGAGCACGGCCGACGCCGCTGGATGGGGCAGGGTCGGAGCGTCCGGCGTAACACGGCGTCATGGAGGGCCGCCCGCGGACGCCGCTCGACCGATGCCTTCGCGCGGGATCGCCTAGCGGCGGCGCAGCAGGTGCTGGTGCTCCGGGTGCGCGTCGAACCAGTCCGCCACGTACCAGCAGACGGCGTCGACCCGGCGGTCGCCACGTCCTTCGATGTCGGCGACCGCACCCGCGACGATCCGCGCGGCCTGCCCGGTTCCGCGGAAAGTCGGGATCGTGAAGGCCCTGGTGAGGGCGATCGTCCGCCCGTCGTCGCGATAGTCCAGCACGCTCACGAGGTCGCCCCCGCGCGTGAGGGAGTATCGCGAGGCGTCGTCCTCCCGGGTCAGGACGTATCCGTCGGGGAGGTCCGCACTGGTCATCCCGCCACGCTACGCCGCCTCGATCGCCATGGATTCGTTTTGACACGAACGGTCATCGTCCGACATAATCGGCCGCATGACCACCAACGCACTCCCCTTGTCCGCCCAGGAGGCGAACGGGACTGCCGGCATGATGATGGCCGGCTGCGTTGGCGTGTGTTGCCGAATGTGTCGCTGACCAGCCGCTCCGCCTGACTCGCTCCGCCGGTATCTCCGCGAGCCGAGTCCCTGGGCACTCACCCCGTGCCCATTCCCCGGCCCCTCCGGTCACTTCGCAACACCTCTCGATCCGTCGGCCCCGATAGACGCGGGCCACGGGTCCCCCTTCGCCAAGGACCCATCATCATGTCGAACATCGCCCTCCTCGAGCGCCCCTCCTCCGCCGTCGTCTCCCCCGCCCCGGTCCGGCTGCACGCCGTCCCCCGCACGCAGATCGACGCCCCCCAGCCGACCGAGCGCCCCGCCGAGCAGCAGCCGGCCGGCGACCAGCCCGCCGCGCGCTCGCCCCGCGGCTTCGCCCTGTACGTCGGCCTCGACGAGCTGAAGGCCGCGACCTCCGGTGTGAGCCTGCCCGTCCTCGTCGACGCCCTCCGCCGCACCCTCGCCGAGCTGGCGCCGGAGGCGGAGACCCACGCGACGGTCGCCCTCGCGCCGCAGAGCGCCGGCGGTCGCGATCTGGACGTCGTGCGCCTCGCCCTCCACGAGCCCGGCGCGATCGCCCGCGCCAAGGCCGGATCCGAGGAGAGCGCGGAGGACCGCGGCGGCGTCGTCGTCGACATCTCCCGCAAGCGCGTGCTGCTGGACGGCGAGTCCGCCGCGTTCACCTACAAGGAGTTCGAGCTGCTGCAGTACCTCGTGCTGCGCGAGGGGCGCACGATCGAGCGTACCGAGCTCGTGTCGGCCCTGTGGCAGGCGCCCGGCGACGAGACGCCCGGCGAGCGCACGATCGACGTGCACGTGCGCCGTCTGCGCGCCAAGCTCGGCCGCTACGAGGACATCGTCCGGACCGTGCGCGGCGTCGGCTACCGCTTCGACCGCCACGCCGACGTCTCCATCCGCTACGGCCACGGCACCCCTTCGCCCGACCGCGTCTGACGATCCGGCCCTCGCCGCCCGCCGAGCTCGCCGCCCTGTGGTGTCGGTCCTCCGACGTAGGGTGAACGGATGACCGTGACGGCAGAGGCGCTCGACGCCGGAGAGCCCCTGCGCGGCTCCCTGCCGCGCGAGGCCCCCGCCGTGCGGGAGACGGTCTACCGGCCCCCTCATCCGCTCGATCTGACCGCGACCGTCGGCGTGCTGCGCCGCGGACCCCGCGATCCCACGATGGCGATCGACGGCCCGGTGATCTGGCGCGCGTCGCGCACCCCCGACGGCGTCGCCCTGCTCGCACTGCGCATGGTCTCGGGCGAGGTCCGCGCGAGCGCCTGGGGTCCCGGCGCTGAGCACGCCATCGCCCTGGTCCCGCGGCTCTGCGGGGCGGATGATGATCCGTCCTCGTTCGACCCGTCTCCCCATCCCCTCCTCGCCGAGGCCGCCCGCCGCGCGCCCGGCCTGCGTCTGACGCGCACCGACGCCGTCTTCGAGGCGCTGGCCGGTGCCGTCCTCGAACAGAAGGTCACCGGACTGCAGGCGTTCGGGGCCTGGCGCTCGCTCGTCTCCCGTTTCGGGGAGGCGGCACCGGGGCCCGCCCCGCGGCCTCTGCACGCACCGCCTCCCGCCGAGACGTGGCGGCGCATCCCGTCCTGGGCCTGGCACCGCGCCGGCGTCGAGCCGCCCCAGTCACGGACGATCGTCCGCGCCGCCGAACGAGGGGACCGGATCGAGCGGGCCGTGCACGCTGCGACCGACGGCCCCGCCCGCGACGCCGTGCTGACCGGGCTCCCCGGCGTCGGCGCGTGGACCGCGGCGGAGACACGGGCCCGCGCGCTCGGCGACCCCGACGCGGTGAGCGTCGGTGACTACCACCTCGCCCACGAGATCGGCTTCGCGCTCACCGGCCGCCGCACCGACGACGCGGGGATGCTCCAGCTCCTCGCCCCCTGGGCGGGGCACCGTCAACGGGTGATCCGCCTCATCCGCGGCAGCGGCGTCGCAGAGCCCCGGCGCGGGCCGCGCCTCGCCCCCGAGGACCACCGCCGACGCTGAGCCCCGCCCTCCGAACCTGCCCCGCCCGGCCCGGCCATCCGGCCCGCCCCGCACCACCCCGAGCGGCCGGATGGCGGGAGACATCGGCTTCCGGACACCGCCCGGCGGGGATTCTCCATGCAGATGGCCGCCCCCGATACGCCGCACCTGCACGCCGCAGCCACATGCCGTAGCCGCACCCCGGGCGCGTCGGCCGGTCGGCCGGCCGGCGGGCCGCTCAGTAGTAGACCGCGAGCGGGCCGTTCGGCCCATCGATCACGCGGACGGCGGTGTCGAAGACGCGAGTGAGCACCTCGTCGGTCATGATCTCGTCCGGCGGACCGAACTCGACCACGCCGCCGTCCTTCATCGCGCAAATCCGGTCGGCGTAGTGCCCGGCGAAGTTGATGTCGTGGAGCACCACGATGATCGTGCGCCCAAGCTCCTCGGCCGCCCGCCGGAGGTGCTTCATCATCTGCACGGCGTGGCGCATGTCGAGGTTGTTCAGCGGCTCGTCCAGCAGCACCACCTCGGTGTCCTGCGCGAGCACCATCGCGACGTAGGCCCGCTGACGCTGCCCGCCGGAGAGCTCGTCGAGATAGCGCGACTCCAGGGCGCCCAGGTCGAGGAAGTCGATCGCGCGGCTCACGATCTCCTCGTCCGCGCGGGTCAGACGCCCCCGCGAGTAGGGGAAGCGGCCGAACCCGACGAGCTGGCGAACGGTCAGGCGGGTGACGAAGTGGTTCTCCTGCCGCAGGATCGAGACGACCCGCGCGAGCGTCTTCGACGGGGTCCTCGCCACGTCGTGCCCGGCGATCTCGATCGATCCCGCATCCATCCCCATCAGCCGGCCGATCATGGTGAGGAGCGTCGACTTCCCCGCGCCGTTCGGCCCGATGAGAGCGGTGATCCCGCCCTCCGGGATCACGAGGTCGACCGGCCCGATGGCCACCTCCGTGCTGTAGTTCCTGGCGACGCCGTCGAGCGTGATCACAGGCGGCCCTTTCTGAGGATGACGATGAGGAAGACCGTGCCGCCGACGAGCTCGATGATGATCGAGACCACGCCCTGCGCATAGAAGAGGTTCTTCATGACGAAGTAGGCGCCGCCGAGCACGGTGAACGCGGTGAGCACGGCGACGGGGAACACGAGTCGGTGATCGAACGAGTCGGCCAGCTGGTAGGCGAGCGTCGCCACGAGGAATCCGAGGAAGGTCATGGGGCCGACGAGGGCGGTCGAGCACGCCATGAGCACGGCGACGAGGAAGAGCGTCTGCATCAGCTCGCGGCGATGCCCGACTCCGAGGGCGTTCGCGGTGTCGGAGCCGAGCGCCATGACGTTCAACCGGCGCGCGCGGACCCATAGCAGTGCTCCCGCGACGAGGCACAGCGGCGCGGCGACCGGCAGATAGGACGCGTCCGCGTTCGCGATGCTGCCGAACAGCCGCGCGGCGAGCACGTCGAACTCGCTGGGCGAGAGCAGCCGCTGCATGAAGGTGGACACGGCGCCGAGGCCGCCGCCGAGGATGATCCCGATCAGCAGCATGATCTGGAGGTTCCCGTAGCGGCCGGAGAGCAGCCATCCGTAGAGCAGCATCGCGAAGCCGACCATGAGGGCCACCTGCAGCACGAACTGCCCGACCCCCTGGAGCGCGATCACGCCCGCGATGCCGAGGAGGTAGACCGAGGTGGTCTGCACCGCGACGTAGAGCGACTCGAATCCCATGATCGATGGGGTGATGATCCGGTTGTTCGTCACGGTCTGGAAGCTCACGGTCGCGATCGCCTGACTGAAGGCGACGACGCCGATGACGACGAGGTTCTCCACGCGGAGCTGGGCGATGCGCCAGAAGCCGCCCGTGCCGAAGGGCATCGGATTGCCGTGCACGAGGAGGCCGACCGCGGATCCGACGGCGAGGAGCGCGAGAACCGTCAGGACCACAGCGTAGCGGACACGCGCGCGCCGGGTCGGCAGGGCGTCCGACCGGCGGGGACCTGTGGCCAGCGGCGGCATGAAGACGTCGGCCCTAGCCACGACGGCGCTGCCTCAGGACGAGGAGGATGAAGACGGCCGCGCCGACGATCCCGAGGATGAGCGAGACCGGGACCTCGAAGGGCATGATGATCGTGCGCCCGACGAGGTCGCAGACCGTCACGATCGCGATGCCGAGCAGGCACACCCACGGCAGGTTGCTGCGCAGATCGTCGCCGCGGATCATCGAGACGATGTTGGGGACGATCAGGCCGAGGAACGGCAGGTTCCCGACGACGACGGTGACGACGCCGGTGGAGAGCGCGATCAGCACGGTGCCGAGGAGGATGACCCGGTTGTAGTTCAGCCCGACGTTGGTCGCGACCTCCTCGCCGAGGCCGGCGACGGTGAACCGGTCCGCGACGACGAACACGACCACGCCGACGACGGCGACGATCCAGAGCATCTCGTACTGTCCGCGCAGCACCGAGGTGAAGCTGCCGGCGAACCAGACGCCGAGGCTCTGCAGCGCGTCCGCCTGCAGGGCGATGAAGGTGGAGACCGATCCGACCACCGCGCCGAGCATGATGCCCACGATCGGGACGATGAGGGACGAGCGCAGGGACACGCGGCGGAGGAAGAGGAAGAAGACCATCGTGCCGAGGAAGGCCGCGAGCACCGCGCCCGTCATCCGCAGCGCGATGCTCGCCTGGGGGCTGAGGATCATGACCGTGAGCAGTCCGAGGCCCGCCCACTCGGTCGTGCCGGTCGTCGTCGGCTCGACGAAGCGGTTCTGCGTGAGCAGCTGCATCACGAGGCCCGACATCGCCATCGCCGCGCCGGCGAGCATGAGCGCGACGGTGCGCGGGATGCGGGTGATGGCGAACATCTCGCCCCCGCCTTCTCCGCCGACCACGTCGTAGACGCCGGTGAAGAGCGAGAGCACGAGGAGGCCGGCGACCAGGAGGACGCCGATGAGCAGCTTCGGATCGAACAGGCGCCCCCGCGATCGGGTCGCGGGGGCAGCGGGAGCGGTCGTCATGAGAGGCGCGGGACGCGGACGGATGACCGGCCGGCGGGACGGGTCCGGACGACCGGACCCCGTCCCGGGCCGCTCAGCCCTTGGCGCCCTTGGCGCTCTTCTCGAACGCGTCGGCGAGGTCGTTGAGGAAGGTCGTGTACGTCTGGATGCTCTCGTTGAGGTAGGTGTCGGAGGGCATGTAGACGATCTGCTTCTTCGTCACCGCGGTGACGCCGGCGAGGGCCTCGGAGCCCTCCAGGATCTCGGCGGCGGGCTTGAAGGACGGCTCCTTGGCGCTGAAGGAGGCGTCACGGTCCATGACGAGGATCCAGTCGGGGTTGGAGGTGGCGATCGCCTCGACCGAGATGTCGTCGCCCTTGTGGTTGGTGCTCGCCTCCGGCACCTCGAGCGCCGGCGTCATGCCGATGAGGTCGAAGATCGGGCCGAGCGTGCGGCCGACGGTCGGCGCGATGTAGCCGATCTCACCGCCGGAGGTGTTGACCGCCATGACCTTGTCGGCCTTCTGATAGGCGTCCTTCGCCCGGTCCACGGCCGCGTCGAAGTCGGCGACGAGCTTCTCGGCCTCCTTCTGCTTGCCGAAGATCTCACCGAGCACGGTCACCTGCCGGCGCAGCTCCTCGTCGAACGGCTTGCCCTCACGCGGGTCGAGCTCGATCACGGTCGCGTCGGGAACGAGAGTGACGAGGTCGTCGTGGAAGGAGGCGAAGCGCTGGCCGTTGATGATGAGATCGGGCTCCGCGGCCACGACCGTCTCGAGCTTGGGCTCGATGTGGTTGCCGAGGTCGAGGATCTTCTCGTCCTTCTTGTACGGGGAGGAGTCGGGCATGAGCGCGACCGCCGCCGCCTTCAGCTCGATCCCCCAGTCCGAGAGGGTCTGGAAGGTGCGGTTGTCGGTGGCGACGACCGCCGTCGGCGGAGTCTTGATCTCGTGCGTGCCGTTGTTGTCCTCGATGGTGACCGACGAGGCCGCGGGCGCCGATGCGGTGGGCGCCGTTGCGGGTGACGCCGAGCACCCGGCGATCGCGAGGACGGAGGCCGCACCGAGAGCGGTGGCGGCGAGGATTCTGGGCACGGACATGGAGAGACTCCTGTTCTGCGGTGTGGGGGTCTGCCAGGTGGAGACAATGTAGGTAAGCCAATCCTAACCTGACGTGATCAGGCTAGCCTAGAGGCATGACTTCGTCGAACCCGACTCCCGCCCCGCCCTCGGCACCGACGTCCTCCGCGTTCACGATCGAGCGGCAGCGGCTCGATCTGCGCTTCCGTACCGTCACCCTCGCCGCCCGCGAATGGCTGGCCCCGGCCTACGTGCGCGTCCGGCTGCAGGGCGGGGATCTCTCGGGCTTCACCTCCCTCGGCGCCGACGACCACCTGCGCCTGTTCTTCCCTGCGACGCCGCCGGCGACGGTCGAGGAGATGCGCGAGGCGCCGAGCCGCGAGTACACGCCGCTCGCCTGGGGCGAGGATTGGCTCGACGTCGAGTTCGCGGTGCACGGGGACGAGGGGATCGCTGCCCCCTGGGCGGCCACGGCTCCGCTCGGATCCGTGGTCGGCGTAGGCGGACCCCGGGGATCCGCCGTGGTCACCGGCGCGCCGGGAGGGTGGTTCCTCGCGGGCGACGAGACGGCGATCCCCGCGATCCGACGCTTCGCCGGGATGATCGGGGGCGCACCGGCGCGCATCGTCGTCGAGGTGCGCTCCGCGGAGGATGAGCTCGATATCGACGCACCGGTCGACGTCGAGTGGCTGCACCGCGGCGACGCCCCCTCCGGCTCGGCGCTCATCGACATGCTGGACGGCCTCGGCGAGGCAGACGCCCCGGGCGCCGATCCGTTCTGCTTCATCGCGGCGGAGCAGGCCGTCGTCAAGCCCGGCCGCGCGCTGCTCGGCCGCTGGGGCGTCGACACGGACCATGCCGTGGTGAAGGGCTACTGGAAGCGCGGCGAGGCCGAGTACCACGCCCCGCACTGAGCACCGCCGGAGCGCGTCGTGGTGTGAGCGCCGCTGTCCGACCCCTCACATCCTGAGCCGCTCACGCCCTCGCGGGGATCGCCTACACTGGCAGGCATGGGAACGATAAGCGAGGCATGCGTCGGCGTGTGCTTCTACGGCTTCCGCGACCGCCGCGCCTGACGGCGCGATGACGCTCGCCTAGCCTGCCGCTCGCGCCGTACCCCCGGTCATCGCACCCGGGGAGCGGTCCTCCGTCGAACCCCGCGTTCGCCGTCTCCGGACGGCGTCGACGCCCATCCGGTCCACCGACCCGCTCGCCGGGTGCTCCATCCTCTTCTCCGGGAGCACCCATGCGTCGCCATTCCTCGTCTCACCCGTCCGACCGCCCCTCCGACCCGCGTTCTGCACACGGTTCCGTGCCGCGTTCTGTGCACAGCTCTGTGCCTCGTTCTGACCCGCGTTCCGTGCACGGTGGCCGGCATGAGCTCGGCCAGAACTTCCTCGCCCATCGTCCGACCACGAGGACCATCGCCTCGCTCGTCGCCGCCACCGAGGGGACGATCCTCGAGATCGGACCAGGAGACGGCGCTCTCACCGGGGAGCTGGCGGAGCTGGGCCGGCCGCTCACCGCCGTCGAAATCGACGAGCACCGAGCGCGGACCCTCCGCGAGCGGTTCGGCGGGCGGGCGGGCGTCGATGTCCGCTGCGCGGACGCCCTCCGGGTGCCCCTGGACGCGGCGGTGCTCGTCGGGAACATCCCGTTCCATCTCACCACCCCGCTGCTGCGGCGCATGCTGTCCTCCGGCGCCTGGCGGCATGCGGTCCTGCTGACGCAGTGGGAGGTCGCCCGGAAGAGGGCCGGCGTCGGCGGATCGACCATGCTGACGGCGCAGACGGCGCCCTGGTTCACGTTCGCGCTCCACGGAAGGGTCCCCCGCGAGCGGTTCCGCCCCGTCCCCTCCGTCGACGGCGGGATCCTCGGGATCACCCGCCGTGGCTCGCCCCTGGTGCCGCTCTCGGAGCGCGGCGGGTATGAACGGTTCGTCCGCGGCGCCTTCACCGGGGGCGGGCGAGGACTGCGCCGGATCCTGGAGAACGCCTCACGCCGTCCGGCCGGAGAGGTCCGCGCCGCACTCTCCCGCGCGGGGATCCCCGTCGGCGCGCTGCCGCGAGACCTTGCGCCCGAGGCGTGGGCCGAGCTGTGGCGGCTCCTCGGAGCACGGCGCTGATGCCCTCTATCCGGCTCAGCCCTCCGGGTCGACGACGGCGGCGATCGCCTCGATCTCCACGAGCTGATCGTCGTACCCGAGGACCGTGACGCCGAGGAGCGTGCTCGGCACATCGTGCGCACCGAACGCATCGCGCACCACCTCCCAGGCCGCGACGAGATCGGCCTGGGCGCTCGATGCGACGAGCACGCGGGTGCTGATGACGTCGGTCAGCCCCGCGCCGGCATCGGCCAGGGCGCGCCGGAGAGTCTCCACGCACCGAGCCGCCTGCCCCGCATAGTCACCAACGGCCGCGGTCGACCCGTCATCCTCCAGCGGGCAGGCGCCGGCGAGGAAGATGAGCCTGGCGTCCTTCGGAGCGGTGGCGGCATAGGCGTACTCGGCGACGTCGGAAAGGGATGCGGAGCGGATGAGCGTGACGGCGGTCATCCCTCCATCCTGCCCCCGCGCTGCTCATTCCTGCTCGCGCGGCGGAAACCTTCGCAGCGCGAACAGGAAACGACAGCGCGAACGGGAAGGGCGGCGCGGGCAGGACAGCACGGAAGGACGGAACAGCAGGGGCGACGAGCGTCACACGAGCCTTTCGAGCAGCCGCGCCACCTCGTAGCGAAGGCGACCCTGGCGGGAGCGAGGGTCATAGCCCAGCTGTCGCGTGAGCGTCTCGTGTCTGGACTGGAGCGTGCTGTGGTGCAGCCCGAGGGACGCCGCCGCCGCTCGTACGCTCTCCGCCTCCACTAGCTCGTCCAGGAGCTCACGAGCGCGCGGATCCAACGCAATGATCGCGTCGACATCGGGATGCCGCGGCGTCGAAGGATCGTGCGCGCGCACGAGCTGCATCGCCGCACCGAGATCGTCGGCGCAGCACACGGGGTGCCTCGCGTCCGTGATCCTCAAGGCGGCGCGGGCATCGATCCAGGCCTCCGGGAGCCGCTCGATCGACTCCGCCGCCGCGTGTCCGCCGACGGCGGGCACCGCCCCCGCCGGCGCGATGACGGCTCGCGCGAGGCCATAGGGCCCCGCCAGCACCGCCGACGGACCGGGCGGGGCATCGGCGTCGGCATCGGCATCGAGCGGCAGCGCGGCCACACGGAACGGTCCGCCGCCGATGCGGAGCCGCGTCGCGGCGACCGCGCGCTCATCGGCCGAACGCGCTCCGTCCAGGACGATCTCGACCGATCCGGGCTCGGCTCCAGGGCGGCGGGTGTCGACGATCGCGACGGCGAGCGAGAGGCGTTCGAGGATCATCGCGTCGTTCGCGTGCGCCGCCCCCTCCCGCTCGATCCACACCCTGCGTCCTCCGGCGGCCGACGCCGGCCATCCCTGGGACGACCACCCCTGGGACGAGGCGCTGCCCACGGCTCGCCCGCCGGCGTCCATCCGCGCGATCCGCCCGTCGAGCTCGCCGCCGACGACGGCACCGCTGAGAAGCGCCGCGGCGCGGAGGAGCGCATCGATGCCGGCACCGCCCGCGACGAGCGCATCGAAGTACGAGATGACCTTGAGCGACTCGCTCGCATCGGGATCGAGCGCCGTCAGTCGTCCGGCGAGTTCCTGCATGGCGGCTCCTCTGTGCCGGCCAGTCTAGGCCGCGGAGACCGGCGGCTCGCCGGACTCCGCGGGGTCAGGGGGTCAGCGGCCGAGCATGCGGGCGATCCAGCTGTCGCGCGCGGCGACGGCCGCCTGCGAGATCGCGGCCTGAGGGACCATCTCGAAGCCATGAAAGCCGCCGGCCCACACGTGGAGCTCGGCCTGTCCGCCCGCCTCCCAGATGCGGGTCGCGTAGGCGACATCCTCGTCGCGGAAGACCTCGGCGCTGCCGCAGTCGATGTAGGCGGGCGGCAGCCCGGACAGATCGACGGCGCGTCCCGGGGCCGCGTAGATCGACACGTCGTCCGTCCCCCTGCGGTCGCCGAGCAGCGCACTCCAGCCGACCACGTTGCTGCCGCGGTCCCACACTCCGACCCCGTCGATCTGCCTGGTCGAGACCGTGGTGTCGCGATCGTCGAGCATCGGGCACATGAGCAGCTGCGCGCGGAGAGCGGGACCACCGCGGTCGCGGGCGAGCAGGGCGGTCCCGGCGGCGAGCCCACCGCCGGCGCTCCCGCCTCCGATCATGAGCCGGTCGAGGTCGACGCCCAGCTCCGCGGCGTGCGCCGCCGTCCAGACCAGGCCGGCATAGCAGTCCTCGACCGGCGTGGGATCCGGATGCTCGGGGGCGAGTCGGTACTCCACCGTGACGATCACGGCGTTGAGCTCGTGCGCCCAGCGCGCGAGGCCCGCGACGCCGGCCCAGCGGTCGCCCACGATCATTCCGCCGCCGTGGGCATGGTAGATCCCGGGACCCGTGCCCGTGCGGTCGGGTCGCTGGATGATACTCAGCACGATCTCCGCGCCGTCGTGGCCCGAGATCGTCACGTCCCGGGTCACGAGCCCGGCATCCTCGATCGTCTCGCGTCCGCCCAACGCCAGGGGCACCGCCCGCATGGCCGGGATCATGTCGACCGTGAGCGTCGCGGGCATGTTCTCGCGCATGATGCCGAGGGCTGCCTCGAGCTCCGGATCGAAGGGCGGCCGGATCGTCGTCGATGTCATGTGAACTCCTTCGTCCATGGTGAGCGACCTATGCATCCCATCTTGCGGACGATGCCGCACGATGGGCACCCGCCGTGCGGCCGCGCTCGGCGTCCGCGGCACCGCCATCCGGCGGATCGGCGCGCAACGACAAGCCGGCACGAGGAGGGGATTGCGGATGTCGGAGGCCGCGCGGAGACTTGCTCCTGCACGGCACAGGCCGCGACATCCGATCGCCAGAAGGAGCAGTCATGCCCTCGCTCAACCCCTACCTCTCGTTCCGCGACAACGCCCGCGCAGCGATGGAGTTCTACCAGCAGGCGCTGGGCGGAGAGCTCGACGTCTCGACGTTCGAGGCCTTCCCCGACATGATCCAGGACCCCGGCGAGAAGGATCTCGTCATGCACGCCCAGCTCACCACCCCCGACGGCCTCGTGCTGATGGCCTCCGACATCCCCAGCGTCATGCCGTACGTCGCCCCTCAGGGCATCTCGGTCTCCCTCAGCGGCACGGACACGGTCGCCCTGCAGGACGCCTGGACGAAGCTCTCCGACGGCGGCACCGTCACCATGCCGTTCGTGGAGGCGCCGTGGGGAGGCCTCTTCGGCATGTTCACCGACAGGTTCGGCATCGACTGGATGATCTCCGCAGGCCAGGACTGAGACCGACCGGCCGCCGCATCGGCAGGCACCTGTGGTGCAGGGGCGGCTATCGCGTGGGCTCCCCCGCGCCACGGGCGTCCCCCATCGCGGACGGCCCCGACAACTCGTCGGTCCCGGCGAAGTCGAACCGGTCATCGGCCGGGACGAGCGGTCGCGCCAACGCCGGTGCCACGGCCAGCAGCGCGAACGCCCAGGGCGCACCGACCAGCCCGATCAGCGCGCCGACCACCGGGCCGACGGCGGACGCGACGAGGTACTGCCCCGTATTCTGCACGCCGAGGGCACGCCCCGCCCAGTCCCCGCCGGCTGCCTCCGCCACGGAGGTGAACGCGACCCCGTTGTCGGCCACGCTCACGACCGTCGCGATCACGAACACGATCGCGGCGACGGCGTCGACCCGGAGGAGCCCCGCTCCTCCCACGGCGAGCATCGCCACGGCTCCTGCGATCGAGACGGCGCGAAGGACGCGGACGCGGCTGCCGACGCGGTCGCTCACCGCCCCGATCAGGATGCGGCCGAGCGCACCGATGAACTGCGCGGCGGCGACCAGGACGCCGGCGGCCGTCGCGTCCCATCCGAGGTCCGTCACCAGCCACACGACGCCGAAGATCGACAGGGCGAACTGCGGGACGACCAGCAGCGCGGATACGGCGTGGATGCGCCAGAGGAAGGATCCGGAGCGATAGGGATTCCCGCTCATCGCGCCCGGCGAAGACCCTCCAACACCGCTTCGTCCCCCGCCCCGGTTTCGTCCCCCGGCCGGCTTGCGTGGCGGGTTGCGGATCCCGAGCGCGCACAGCACCGCGAGCACGCCAAGGAGCACGGCGGAGAAGGTCATGGTCGCCGCGATCCCTCCGCCGTCGACGAGGATCGGAACGAGGATCGCCGCGACGGAGACGCCGAGGGGCTGCGCGATCTGCCGGACACCCATCGCAAGCCCCCGGCGCTCGCGCGGGAACCAGCCGATCACCACTCGTCCGCTCGCCGCGTTCACGCTCGCCGAGGTCGCGCCGCCGAGGAGCAGGAGGATCCCCAGCGGCAGCGGGTCGGCGACGCCGATCGCGAGCGCGGCGACCAGGGCGCTGAGGCCGAGGCCCGCCGCGATGACGATCCGCTCGCCGAAGCGGTCGGCCAGCGCGCCCCAGAGCACCATCGTCAGGACGAGCCCCACGGTCGGCGCCGCGGCGAGCGCGCCGCCCGCGACCAGGGACATGCCCTGCGCATGCAGGTGCGGGAGGAGGAAGGCCGGCGTGCTCACCAGCACGGTGCCTGCGGCCTGCGCCGCGACGCCGAGGGCGAGCATGCCCCAGGCCCGCAGGGATGCGCCTTCTCCGGCCATGTCGTGCCCTTCTCCGTGGATGCCCCCGGGGAGGCGTGGATGGGATATCGTCAAGGTACACCAACTTGGGATCCCAAGATTCCCTCCCCGATTCGAGGACGAATGCCCGCCCTGACACCCGACCTCGCCGACGCCTCCTCGGTGCACGACCGCCTCCGCCAGGCCATCCTCTCCCTGGACTACATCCCCGGGGAGCGCCTGACCGAACGGGGCCTGGAGGCGGACCTCGGCTCGTCCCGGACGCCGATCCGCGGCGCGCTGCTGCGCCTCGAGGCCGAGGGGCTGGTGCGCAGAGAGGGGCGCGGATGGACGACGGCTCCCATCGACCTCGCCGAGATCCGGGCGCTGGCCGAATATCGCGAGGGTGTGGAGGTCGCCGCGATCCGGCTCGCCTGCGCACGAGCCTCGGACGACGACCTCGCCGCCCTCCGCTCCGGCCTGGAGGCGACCGACGAGGAGGACGTGCTCGGGCACGGAAACGGCTTCCATGAGGTCCTCGGCCGCCTGTCCGGCAACCCCTTCCTCGCCGAGGCGATGTCCGGCGTCATGACCCGACTGCTGCGCCCCCGCTGGCTGGAGGCGCGCACACCCGACTCCCGGATGCAGGCGGTGGACGAGCACCGCGCCATCGTCGATGCCCTGGCCGCCCGGGACGCGGACGCCGCCGCGACGCTTGCCGTCGCCCACATCCGCACCACCACCGCGCGGATCCTCGCCACGCTCGCCGAGGAGCGCCGGCGCCTCCGGGGCAGAGGGCTCGCGATCATCGACAGCGGGACGACGACGGAGGCCTGATCCGAGGACTCGCCGACGGGGATGTCACACTTCGCCCTCCTCCCCCGACTTCTCCTATGACGGCCTCATGAGGACCCGCGATCCCCGCGGACCGGGCCGATGGAGGAAGGACTCGGGATGACGAGGATCGAGATCTCGCGGACCAACAAGCTCGGCTACGCGGCCGTGCTCGGCATGGAGGCGTACGCGCGGAAGGCCGTGGACACCCGGCTGTACGAGCTCATCAAGCTCCGCGCGTCCATCCTGAACGGCTGCGGCTACTGCGTCGACATGCACGCGACCGACGGCGCGGCGCACGGCATCCCTCAGCGGACCCTCCATGCCGTGGGCGCGTGGCAGCACGCGCGGGCGCTCTTCGAGGAGCGGGAGCTCGCGGCCCTCGCCCTCACCGACGCGGTGACGAAGCTCGGCCCCGACACCGTGACCGATGAGATCTGGGACGCCGCGGCCGCGCACTTCGACGAGGGCGAGCTCGGCGCGATCGTCCTCGCGATCTCGGTCATCAACGTCTGGAACCGCATCGCGATCGCGACGGAGATGGCGCCGCCGGTGGACGCGAAGAACCCGATCGTGTGACCGCACGGCCGGACGCCCCTGTCGCCGACCGGGGCTAGCGTGGAGGCATGACCGCGCCCACGCCTGCCGCGCACGCATGGGCGGACGAGCGAGGCCGCCTCCTCGGCATCGCCTACCGGATGCTCGGCGACTTCGGGCTCGCCGAGGACGTCGTCTCCGAGGTCGCGATCGAGGCTCTGCGGCAGGAGCGGGACGGCGCGGCGCCCGTCCGCTCCTGGCCCGCCCTCCTCACGACCATCTGCGTACGCCGGTCGATCGACCTCGTGCGCGGCCTCGCCGCATCCCGCGAGGAGTACACCGGACACTGGCTTCCCGAGCCGGTGGCGACCTCCCGGCTGCCGGAGGAGGCCGTCGCCGATCGCGAGATGCTCTCGATCGCCCTGCTCCACGTCGCCGAGCAGCTCGCGCCGGAGACCCGTGCCGCGGTGGTCCTCCATCGTGCGTTCGGGATGACGGCCGGCGAGATCGGCGAGATCCTGGAGAGATCGCCCGCCGCCGTCCGTCAGCTGATCTCCCGGGGCGAGCGGCGCCTGCGGATCGATCCGGAGGCCGACGCGCCCCGATCCCTCGCCCGCGACGACCTCGCGCGCCTCGTGGAGGCGATCGGGAGCGGGGACGTGGCCGGCGTCACCGCCCTGCTCGCCCCCGATGCGATCCTCTGGGCGGACGGCGGAGGCCAGGTCCGCAGCGCCCTGAACCCCGTGTTCGGCGCGGACCGCATCGCCCGGTTCTTCGTCGGCATCCTCCAGAAGGCGGCACGGGAGGCATCGCGGGAGGCGGCGTGGGAGGCATCATGGGAGGCAGCGCCCTCCTCGATCGGAGCGGTCCTCATCGACGTCAACGGGGAGCCGTCGATCGCATTGCGCCTGTCCGGCCGCACCGACATCCTCGGGATCGAGGCCGATGCCAACGGCCGGATCACGGGCCTGCGCCAGATCGGCGCCCCCGCCAAGCTGCGCTTCGCCTTCCCCGCCTGACCCGGGTTGACCTAGGGCACTGACAGCGCCTGGCCGACGCAACTCCGCCGGATCGATTCACTCTCGAAGGACCGAATCGACGGATCGGTCCGACCTCGTCGTCATGATCCGACAGGATGCATGACAGCACCCTCAGTCCGCGGGGAGCGAGGGGTGCCGCTCCGCCGTGGGGCGGAGGGGATCAGGAAAGCCAGCACGAAGGCGACGGCCGCCGCCGCGATCCCGAGCACGAAGGAGAGCTGGAAGCCGTCGGCGCTCGGCATCCCGGTCCCGCTCTGCGCGCTGGATGCCGCCAGCACCGCCCCCATCACCGCGGCCGCCGTGCTCGTCCCGAGCGACCGGCAGAGGGCGTTCAGACCGTTCGAGGCGCCGGTCTCGTTCTGCGGGACGGAGCGCATGATGAGCATCGGCATCGAGGCGTAGCCGAATCCGATGCCGACGCCGATCAGCAGGTTCGCGAACAGGATGTGCCAGACCTCGGTGTGCAGCACGATCGTGAAGGCGTAGGCGGCGATGAGCGAGGCCGCGCCGACGAGGAGCAGGACCTTGGGCCCGATGGCCCTGGCGATCCGCCCCGCCGCCGGGGAGAGCAGCATCATGAGGATGCCGGACGGCATCACGACGAGGCTCGCGATCAGAAGCGGGAGGCCGAAGCCGACCCCGGAGGACGCGGGCATCTCCAGCAGCTGGGGGTAGACGACGTTCGAGGCGAACAGGGCGAAGCCCATCCCGATCGAGGCGAGGTTCGTCAGGAGGACGGGCCTGCGGGCGGCGACGCGCAGATCGAGCAGCGGCTCGCGCACGCGCAGCTGGTACCAGGCCCACAGGACGAGCAGGACGACGCCGCCGATCCCGCAGCCGAGCGTCGCCGGGCTCAGCCAGCCCCACTGGTCGCCCCGGGAGACCGCGAGCAGGATCCCGATCAGGCCCGCACTGAGGCCGAGCGCGCCGAGGAGGTCGAACCGGCCGGCGTCGCGCAGCACGCTCACCGGCACGATCCACAGCACCAGGCCGAACGCCGCGGCGCTCATCGCGGCGGTCACCCAGAACAGCACGTGCCAGTCGGCGTACTCGGTGATCAGCGCGCTGACCGGGAGCCCGAGCGCCCCGCCGACGCCCAGGGTCGAGCTCATCATGGCGATGGCCCCGTCCACGCGGTGCGCGGGCAGCACGTCGCGCATGACCGCGATGCCGAGCGGGATGACCCCGGCCATCGCGCCCTGCAGCGTGCGCCCGAGGACCACGCCGAGGATCTGCGAGGACAGTGCGACGACGATCGAGCCGACCGTCGTGATCACCAGGAGCCAGAGGATGATCCGGCGCTTGCCGTACATGTCCCCCAGCCGCCCCGCGATCGGCGTGATCACCGCGGAGGCGAGCAGCGTGGCGGTGACGACCCACGCCGTGTCCTCCCTGGCGGCACCGAGCAGATCGGGGAGCTTCGCCTGGATCGGCACGACGAGCGTGAACAGGAACGAGGCGCACAGCCCCGTGGCCAGCAGCACCGCGACGATCGCGCGGTGCGGCGACGGACGGGACAGCCGCCGACGCTCCTCTTCCGTCCCCATCAGGGCACCCGGTTCGTCGACGACATCACCTTCGAGTCTACGGGCGCGCGGAAGGACGGGCTCCGCCGGCCACCCCGACGCTTCAGGCGTCGAGTGCGCGCATCGACTCCGCCGAGGCGCCCGCGGCCAGCAGCCGCTCCCTCATCGCCGCGGCGGCCAGCGCGTAGGGTCGGTCGTCCCGGAGGAGGAGCGACCGGGCGTTCGCCTGCTCGTTGAGCGCCGCGAGCTCGAAGGCGAGCACCTCCGCACCCTCCTCGTCGAGCACGAGCTCCCCGGCACGGACGGCGGCGCGCACCTGCGCCCCGAGATACCCGTACCAGTCCACGAGCGCCTCGCGCACCGCGTCGCGCACCGGACCGGGCTTGGAGTCCATGTCCGCGGCGGCGGCGGCGAAGAAGCACCCGCCGGTGAAGACGCGGTCCCGCGAGTAGTCCAGCGCGTTGCGCAGCAGGGCCGAGAGCCGGCGGACGCCGCGCGGCTCGTCCCTCGCGGGCTCCATGATGCGGTCGACGAAGATCTGCCGTGCTGCGGCGACCGCGGCGAGCTGCACGCCCTCCTTGCCGCGGAAGAGCGTCGCGATGCCGCTCTTGCTGAGGCCCGACGCCTCGGCGAGCCGGCCGATCGTCAGCCCGTCGAGACCGTCGACGGAGGCGAGGTCGGTCGCGCTCCGCAGGACCGTCCGGCGCGAGGCGTCGCCCCGCGCCCGTCTTCCGTCATCGATGCGCTGATCGGTCATCGCTCTAGTATACGAACGATCGTTCTTATACTATGCGTACGACCGTTCACCTTCTTTCGTCCCGCAGGAGTCCCCATGCCCCGCAGCGATCAGCTCATCCGCTCCGCCCTCCGGGCCTCCGGAGCGGTCTCCCCCGCCCTCGGGGCCTCCCTAGCGCTCCGGACCTTCTTCGCCACCGCCCCGCGGATGGCCGTGCGCGAGGCCGATGCCGCCACCGATCTCGACGCACGGCGCCGTCGCGTGACCGTCCGGGGGAACGAGGTCGTCGCCTATCAGTGGGGCGACGGCACCGAGACCGCTCTCCTTCTCCACGGCTGGCGGGGACGCGCGTCGCAGTTCTCCCCGCTGGTCCGGGAGCTCGTGGCGGCGGGCCTCCGGGTCGTCTCCTTCGACGCCCCGGCCCACGGCGCCTCGAAGGGACGCCGGACCGACATCCGCGACTGGCTGGAGGCGGTCCGGCTGCTCGACGACGGCACGGGCTTCGACACCATCATCGGGCACTCGTTCGGGGGCCTCGCCGCCCTCACCGCCGCACGTCACGGGGTGCGCGCCCGTGCCGTCGCGGTCGTCTCGGGAGCGGCGAGCCCCGCAGCCTTCCTCCGCGTGTTCGGTGAGGGCCTGGGCCTCGACGCCGCCACACGGGCCCGGTTCGAGGAGCGGTTCCGCGCCCGGATGGGCGTGGACGCCGCCGACCTCGTCGCGCAGTACGACGCGGTGGCCGATCCCCTGCCGCCCGGCGTCGAGCTCCTCGTCGTCCACGATCGCGCGGACCGCCAGATGCCGGACACGGACGCGCTCCGTCTCCACGAGGCCCATGGCGGCCGGTCGACGCTGCTGCGCACCGAGGGACTCGGGCACTCCCGCATCCTCGCGGACGACCGCGTCCTGGACGCCCTGGTGTCCCTGACGACCGGACAGGTCACGGCGCCCGAGAACGCCGCCAACGCTGCCCCACCCGTCTCCTCGACCTGAGCGTCGCGTCGCCGGTCGCCGGGTCGCAGGTCGCAGGGGCGTCAGAGGGCGCGGGCGCGTCCGTCCCGGCGTCGGCGCGACGCGGGCACTGCCTCCCGCTGCACCGCGGTGCGGATCGCGAGGGCGTCGCGCACGGCGATGGCCCTCCGCATGTCGGCCATGATCGGATCGAAGAACCGCTCCCGATACCGCTCCTCGCTCACCGCGGAGAAGACGAAGGGCAGCGTCGCGATGAGCGAGAGCAGCGCGGCGGCCTTGATCAGGTTCACCGTGATCGGGAGCACCGCGTTCCCGACGACCAGCCGTTCGACGGGCAGCGGCTGATCGGCGCTCCCCGGGCCCACCCACAGCTCCACGACGCCGATGGGGATGGCGATGCTGCCGATCAGGACCAGGAGCACCCAGAGCAGGAACGCGAAGAAGAGGGCCTGGAGCAGCTGAGCGAAGGCCATGACGAGGAGGATGTTCGCGCGCTGCACGACGCCGAGCCTCCGCCGGGGAAGCGGCGCATCGCCGTGGTCCTCGGCCGGTGTTCCGACCAGGAGCTCCGTGCGCTCCTCGGGCACCCGCGGGGCGTCGTCGATCTCGGAGGCGCAGACCCGCAGCACCACCAGGACCGCGAGCGCTCCGACGACCGCTCCGACGAGTGCGAGCGATGGCCACCGCAACGCCGAGGCCATCTGCCAGACCTCGGCGGAGAAGAAGGCGAACACCACCAGCATCAGGATGACGGGAAGCGCGATGGACGCCATGTGCCCGATCGCGGAGGCGTTCCGGATAGCGAGGCGCGAGGCCCAGGAGACGAAGGCGCCTCCGCCGATCCCGATGATCAGCACGCAGACCGCGGCCAGCCCGATGGCCTGGAAGGCGGGGCTCACCGTCGCCCGGGGGTTGGCGAGGTACCCGCCGACGACGAGCGCGGCGATGCAGCCGACGATTAGCAGCGAGGCCAGGACCGTGCCGACCGCGGGCGGCAGCCGGCGAAGGAGCGCCCGCGCGAGGAGGTAGCCGATCCAGGCCGCGGCCGCGGAGAGCGCGATCACCAGGACGAGCATGGCGACGATCGCCCAGTCGTTCGCGCCGAAGATCTCGATCGTCACGTCGATGGTGTCATCGACGCCGTCCTCCAGCAGGTACGCGATGACCGTCACCCAGACGAGGAGCGGGGCGACGCGGCGGGGGAGGTCGGTGAACCAGCGCCGGAGGGGGACGAAGGTGGGCAGCCCCAGCTCGCGAAACCAGCGGTCGGCGATGCGCGTCGCGATCACGGCGCTCCGCCGCCCGGTGGAAGACATGCCCCGACGATACGGCACCGCGGCAGCCCCGCTACTCCGGCGCCTCCGTCGAGGCCTGATACCCCTCCGGCAGGCGGGGCACGATCGGCGAGGCGGTCGCCGGGTGGACGAGCACCTCGGCGAGCTCGACGTCCCGATCCGTGCGGACGGTGAGCGCCGACAGCAGCACGGGCCCGGCGGATGGCCCGGAGGATTCGGAGAGGGGATGGATCCGGCGGACGCCGATCGACCCTCCGCGGGCGAGGAGCGCACCCTCGCCGTCCATATCTCCCTCCACCCCGTTCCTGACCTCGTGCGCCGTCGCCCGCTGCCCCTGTTCGAGCGCCTCGCGCAGTTCGAGATGGCCGGCCTCGACCGGCCACGGCAGCACCGCGTCCCAGACGCCGGGCCCGCGCGGCGTGAGGCGGGTAGCGACGGGCGCGCCGAACCGAGCGTCCAGCTCGCGGCGGAACTCCCCGATCCTCCGGAGGTCGCGCTCGTCGATCAGCCCGCTACGGGAGGGCGGGACGTTCAGGAGCAGGTTCGCGCCGAGCCCGATCGAGGCGAGATGGATGGCGAGGAGGTGGTCGAGCCCCTTGGGCTCCTCATCCTCGTGCCAGAACCATCCCCGGCGGATCGAGACGTCGCACTCGGGCGGGAGGTAGATCCGGGTCGGCAGGGATGCCGCACCCGTGACGTACTGGCTGAGGGGGACGGAGTCGGCCGTGTAGTCGACGGGATCGGCCGCCAGGCCGTCCTCGTTGCCGATCCAGCGGATGGTCGGCTCCCCCATGTTGAAGATCATGGCGTCCGGCTGATGCCGGCGGACGATCTCCATGTACCGGGGCCAGTCGTAGACCCGCCCCTCCGACCCCGCGCCGTCGAACCACACCTCGACCAGGTCGCCGTATCCGGTCATCAGCTCGGTGAGCTGGGCGGCGTAGAGGTCGTCGTAGCGCTCCGGGTCGTCGTACTCCGGCGCATGCCGGTCCCAGGGAGAGAGGTACAGTCCCAATCCGAGGCCGTGGGCGGCGCAGGCCTTCGCGAGCTCGCCCACCACGTCTCCCGCCCCGCCCCTCCACGGCGACGAGGCGACGGAGTAGTCGGTGGTGCGTGTGGGCCACAGGCAGAAGCCGTCATGGTGCTTGGCGGTGAGCACCACCGACGCCGCGCCCAGCGACACGGCCGCCCGTGCCCACTGCTCCGCGTCGAGAGCGGACGGATCGAAGATCGACGGCGGGAGCGAGCCGTCGCTCCACTCGCGCCCGGCGAACGTGTTCACCCCGAAATGGACGAACATGCCGAGGCCTGCCCGCTGCCAGCGGAGCTGCGCGGGCGTCGGTCGTGGTCGCGTGGTCCGATCCTGCATGCGCCCTCCCTCATCGGTCCTCATCGGCGGGTGTCTGCCCGGGATCGTATCGTCCGGCTGGACGACAGGGAAAGGCGGAGAAGAGGGGGAGCGCCCCGAGCCTCTCGACCCGGGGCACTCCCCCTCTTCATGCCTCCCTGCGTTATGCGGGTGCGATCAGACCTCGGTCAGCCGGCGACGACGCACAGCGACGAGCACGATGCCCGCCAGCAGCATGACCGCGCCGAACCCGACCGCGCCGAGGTCCGCCTCGGCACCGGTCGTCGCCAGCCCGCCGCCCGCCGCCGCCCCGCTGGTCGACGAGTCGCACGGAACCTGCGCGCCGAGCGGGAACGTGAAGGACACCGCGTCCAGCGCCGCCCCCGCGGAGTAGAAGCCGGCGAACGCCTTGGCGCCCTCGGCCGTGAGCGTCGCCGAGGCGCCGGACCACGAGATCTCCCCTCCGGAGGCGGAGGCCGCCGGCAGCCCGAGCGTCGCGAAGGCGACTCCCGCGGTGTCGATGTCGGGAGACCCGTTGTAGCCCTTCGAGCGCACGTCGAGGAACAGGGTCGCGGAGGAGCCCGTCACGCGGATGCGCGGGTTCGAGAGCGACAGATCGAGCTTCCCGCCGTGTCCCGAGAAGTGCATCCCGCCGTCGTAGGAGACGCTGCCGTTGCCGGTCTCGGTGCTGTAGGCACCCGACCCGCTGCCCCATCCGCCGGAGACCGATCCCTTGGCGATCGGGCCGTTGATGTAGCTGGTGAACGACGCCTTGACGCCCCAGCTCAGCGACGCACCGCCAACCTCGGAGGCCAGGCACACCGGCTGGGCCGGCGGCGTCTTCGTGGGTGCGGAGACCGCCTGGACGGTGAGAGCGGCCGCCGCCGTGACGCCGCCCGCGGAGGCGGTGACGGTGTGCGCGCCCGCCGCGATGTCGGCGGGCAGGGTGCCCGTGACCGAGAAGACGCCGGACGGGCCGACGAGCGCCGTGCCGAGGACGAACGCCGAGGAGTTCACGGTCACGGTCGCCTGGCTTCCGGCCGGGAAGCCGGTGCCGGTCACCGTGAGCGCCTCCCCGGCGCGCAGGGAGTCCGAGCTCAGCCGGATCGCAGGAGTCGCGGGACCGGTCTGCTCGGCGACGGTCACCGCGGCGAAGGAGTCGAGGGAGCGGTCGGTCTGCGAGAGCCCGTGCGCGGCCGAGGTGGCCACGTGGTAGGTCTTCCCCGGAACCAGGGAGCCCGCCGGGATCGTCAGCGTCGTCTGGAAGGAGCCGGCGGCGATGTCCTTCGGCATCACCCAGCCCTGTGCGACCCACCCGTCGGCCGGAAGCGGTCCGCCGCCGTTCCAGACGGAGGTCTCACCGAACAGGACGTAGGCGCCGTTGGCGGCGCCGGGCCCGGTGAAGCCGGTGCCGGCGATCGTGATGACGTTGTCCACCCCTGGGTCGAGCTTCTCGGCAGGGGTCACGGTGATCGCGGGGCCCGTGGGCTCGGGGACGACGACGTCGCCCGCGTAGTTCACGGGGGCGGAGAGCTCCTGCTCCGCGTTGACCACGCCGCCGGCGGCGTACGTGTAGACGCCCCAGGTGCCGCCTCCGAGCGCGGAGGAGAAGTCCTTCGCGGTGAGCGTGGCGGTGAACGATCCGTCCGCGGCGATGGGCGCCCACTGCGCCCGAACCGCGTCCTGGTAGCGCGGCGGGACCTGGTTCAGCACGTCCTCGGCGAGCGCCCACTTCTGGTCGACCGCCTTGCGCGCCGAGCCGGGGGCTCCGGCCGAGGGCTGCCAGGCGTCGAGGAACGAGCCGAGCACGACGTAGGTGCCCTGCGGCAGGTCGGCGGGGATCGGCGCACCGCGGCCGCCGACGTTCGCTGCCGGGTCGAAACCGGTGCCCTTCACGACGAGCTGGTCGCCCGTCCGCACCTCCTGGCCGGCGTAGGGCGTCGTCCCGTCCGCGAGGAAGACGCGGATCTGCGGGTCGAACTCCAGCTCGGGGTCGGTGCCGCCGACGATCTCGTGCGGCACGACGGCGCTGTCCGAGGGCGCGGACACGGCCGCGTCCGCCGGCGCGAACGACGCGCTGAAGCCGGTGACGCCGGCCTCCAGTCCTTCGGCGACGACGGTGGCGGTGCCTCCGGAGAGGGCGACCCGATCGGCCACGGCGGTGGACTCACCGGCGCGGTGCGCGAAGAACGTCACCGATCCCGCGGCGTCCGCCGGCGTCACCGTCGCGGTGAGGGTCACGGGTACACCGGGAGCGGAGCTGCCCTGCGGGTCGACCGCGAGCGTCGTCGTGGTCGACGACGGCTCGGGCGCCGCGTAGGCGACCGCCGTGATCGTGTTCTGGCTGGGATCGGCGAACCCCTGACCGTGGGCCTTCGAGGTGTAGAGCGCCCACTCGACGCCGTCCGCATACGCCGGGATGTCGAGGGTCACCGTGAAGGTGCCGTCCGGGTTCATCGGCGCCGTGGGGCCCGCCTCGCTCTGGCCCTCCTGGTTGCCCGGGGCGATCCAGACGACCTGCTGCAGGCCGCTCGCGCCCTGGTAGAAGCCCGGCAGCCCTGCGGGGCCGAGGCCCAGGTAGACGCCCGGCGAGGTGCCGGCGAAGCCGGATCCCGTCACGGTGACGGTGCCGCCGGCGCGGGGCGCCTCGGCGATCGTCACCGCCGGGGAATCCGCCGCCGTCGCCGGCGCTGCTCCGGCCACGGCACCGGCCACGGCCAGCGCCGCGGCCGTCAGCGCCGCGAGCAGGCGCGTGCGCGCGGGGCGCAGCGCCTTGGGGGTATGGGACACGGTCTCCTCCTCGGATCGAGCGCCGTCATTCTGGCGCCATAGGTACGGGAAAGTCAGGTAAGCCTAACCTTATTTATGGAGCTTACTGAGGTTACCCTTACCTGGCAAATGCCTGGGAGGGAAAGGCGATCAGCGCGGCCGTCGCCGCGGGATCACGAGGGGATGCCCGTTGACCGGATCGGCGATCACCGCGACGGCCGCGCCGTACACCGCCTCGATCCGCGAGGCGGTGAGCACGCCGGCGGGCTCCCCCTGGGCGACCAGCCGCCCGTCCGCGATCATCGCGATGTCATCGGCGTAGGCGGCGGCGAGGGAGAGGTCGTGCAGGACCGCGACGACCGCACGCCCTTCCGCGGCGAGCTCCCTGGCGACGCCGAGGACCTCCTCCTGATGGCGCAGGTCGAGGGCCGCCGTCGGCTCGTCGAGCATGACGATCGGGGTGTCCTGCGCGAGCACGCGGGCCAGCGACACCCGCGCCCGCTCCCCGCCGGACAGGGAGCGGTAGACCCGGTGGCCGAGATGCCCCACGTCGGCCCGCTCCGTGGCGGAGGCCACCGCCGCATCGTCGTCGCGGTCGCTGCCGAGCCACGGCGCGCACCCCATCTCGACCACCTGCGCTGCGGTGAACCCGAACGAGACGTCGTTGGACTGGAGCAGAACCGATCGCCGCCGGGCGAGATCCCGCACCCGGTACTGGTGCAGCCCCCGCCCGTCGAGCCGCACGGATCCGGAGCGCGGGCGCACGTCGCCGGCGAGCACGCCGAGAAGGGTGGACTTGCCCGCGCCGTTCGGTCCGACGAGCGCGAGCAGGCGGCCGTACGGCACGGCCAGCGAGACGTCCCGCAGGATCTCGGCGCCCCCGATCGCATGGCTCACCCGATCGACCTCGATCGCGACGCTCATGCCCATCCCCCACGATTGCGGCGGATCAGGACGAAGAAGAACGGGCCGCCGATGAGGGACGTGAGGATGCCGATCGGGAGGTCCGAGGCGGGGACCGCCGTGCGCGCGAGCAGGTCGGCGTAGACGAGCAGCGCCCCGCCGCCGAGGAACGAGGCGAGCATCAGCGGCCGGGCCGACGGCCCGATGATCCCCCGGAAGAGGTGCGGGACCACGAGGCCCACGAAGGCGATGATCCCGACGAAGGCCACGGCGACGCCGGTCAGCAGCGCCACGAGCACGACCGACAGGATCCGCAGCCGTTCCACCCGCACGCCGAGGTGGGCGGCGGTGCGGTCGCCGAGCGCGAGCAGGTCGTACCGGGGCCCCAGGCCGAACGCGGCGATTCCGGCCGCCGCGATCACCGCGGCCACGACGGCGACCTCGCCCCACCGTGAGCCGTTCATGCTGCCCAGCTGCCAGAAGACGATCTGCTCCCGCGATGCCGTGCTGCCCGCGAACATGAGCACGGCCAGGAGCGCCCCGGCGAAGGCGTTGACCGCGACCCCGGTGAGCACGAGCCGGACGGCATCCGCCCGCCCCTGCACGCGTGCGGCGCCGTAGACGATCAGGGTCGCCCCGAGGCCGCCGAGGAACGCGAGGAGGGCCGTCGTCCAGACTCCGGCCAGACTCAGCCCGAGCGTGATCGACGCCGCCGCCCCCACGGCGGCGCCCGAGGAGACGCCCACGACGCCCGGCTCGGCGAGCGGATTGCCGAAGATCGCCTGCATCACGACACCCGCCACCGCGAGCGCGCCGCCGACCAGCAGCGCCATCGCGATGCGCGGGAAGCGGATCTGCCAGAGCGTGCGTTCCGCGAGCGCGTCCGGGGCCGCTCCGCCCTGGTCGAGCCCGACCGCCCGCAACAGCGACGCGACGACCTCGCCCGGGGAGATCGCCAGCTGACCGAGCCCGGCCGAGAGGACGACCCCGGCGACGAGGAGCACGGCCAGCACGGGAAGGACCAGGCCGATCCGGCGAGCGCGCCGATCGGGCGCTGCCCCCGACCGGGCCGGAGCGACCGCCGTCATCCGCCGGACCCCGCGCGCACCCGGCCGTCCGGGGCGTACACGGCGCGGGCGAGGGCGCGGAGGACGTCGCCGGAGCGGGGGCCGAAGGACAGCACCTGCGCGTCGTCCATGTCGACGAACCGGCGGTGCTCGCCCGCCGCGGTCAGCGCGATCGCGGGCTTCTGCTCGAGCAGCCCGTCCACGCCGCCGGCGGACTCGATCCCGTGCGTCATGACGAGGATGAGGTCGGGGTCGGCCGCGGCCATCGCCTCGTCCGTCATCGGCCGCATGCCCTGCCAGCCCAGCTCGCCGGCGACGTCGATGCCGCCGAGCGCGGCGATGAGCGCATCCGCCCCGGACTCCTCGCCGAACAGGTAGTAGACGCCGGCGCTTCCGCGGACGTAGAGGAAGAGCATCCGCACCCTGGCGTCGGGCGTCGTCGGCGCGACCCCGGTGACCTCCGCGGTAGCCAGGGCGATGTCGGCGGCGATCGAGGACGCCAGCGTCTCGCCGGCCGCGGGCACGCCGAGGACCGCTGCCACGTCGCGCGCCAGCTGCTCGGCGCCCGAGAAGGAGGGCGTGTTCGTCACGGTCACGACCGTGATGCCGACGTCGCGCAGCTGCTCGACCACGTCGCGCGGGCCGATGGACCCGTCCGTGATGACGAGGGTCGGGGCGAGGGCGATGATGCTCTCGCTGTTGACGGTGTGGCCGGGGCCAGTGACCACCGGCAGTGCCTCGGTACCGGGGAAGGACGTCGATGCGTCCCGTCCGACGAGGAGCCCGCCGAGGCCGAGGCCCCAGACGGTGGCCGCGAGCGAGCCGGCCCGATCCATCGCGATCACGCGCGAGGCGTCGCTCACGACGACGTCGCCGGGCCCCGCCGCATCGTGCGAGACGACTGTGACGGGAAGGGCCTGCGCCGGCGACTCGACGACCGGCGTGATGTCCGTGTCCGGCATGAGCGCGGTCGACGGCCCCTCCCAGGCGCGCGGGTCGGCGACGGGGACGAGGTCGGTCAGCGCCGCGGTCGACGCGGACGCGTCGACGGTCGCGGACGGCCCCGCAGACGGATCCGGCGCGGAGCAGGCGCTCAGCAGGCCGACCGCCAGGATCGCCACGACCGCGAGCCATCGCCTCACGGCCGCGGCCCCCCGGATCCGTCCTGCGGCAGCTCCGGCCCCGCATCGGACGCACCGTCGGCACCGCCGTCCGTCGCATTTCCGGCCGCGTCTCCTGGCGCCTCCTCGTCGTGGGTCTCGCCGGCTGCGCCGCGGCGCCGGATCATCAGCACGGCGCCCACGCCGGCGAGCCCGGCCAGGACCGCCCCCGCGATCGTCCAGGGGACCCAGCCCGGTGCCCCTCCCGCGCCGTCGTCCGTTGCCGAGGAGGCCGCCGGCGCCGCCGTCACCGCGCCGGCACCACTCGTCGCAGTGGGCTCAGGGCTCGGCTCAGGGCTCGACTCCGGACTCGGTGTCGGGCTCGGCTCCGGCGTCGTGCAGTCCAGCGTGAGCGAGGCGCTCACGGGATCGAGGGATGTCCCGGCCTCATAGCTCCCGAACGCGGCGAACCCTTCGGGGGTGACGGTGGCGGGGACCGCGGCGAGGGCCGCCGACGTCCCGTCGACCACGATCGCCGCCGGATCGACGGCGAGGGCGGCGAAGGGGACGGCCGCATGGGCGACGGCGTCGGTCTTCCCCGCGAGCGCGTCGTCCATCGAGACTCCGGAGGTGTCGAGGAGCAGCGTCACCCCCTGCGGTGTGATCGAGAGAACGGGGTTCGCGATCGTGGTGTCCAGCAGGCCGCCGTGGCCGGAGAAGCGCACGAGGCCCGTGAAGGCCACCTGCCCCTCGCCTCGCTGCGGATCGATCCGCCCGGTCGCCCCCGACCAGGTGAAGTCGGGCGTCGCATAGGTCGCCCCCGCCGACGCCTCCCAGGAGCCGTTCGCGATCGTGCCGCTGATGTATGAGCGGAACGACTCCTTGAACCCCCAGGTGAGGGTCCCGCCGGTCACGGTGCAGCCCCCGCCGATCGCGGCACGCGGGCGATCCCCCGGGGCCTGTGCCGCGACGGAGGACGTCGATGCCGTGGGAGCTTGAACCGTGGGAGCCGTTGTCGCTGTCGCTGTCATTGGCGCCGCCGCGGCGGCGAGCGCGAAGGCGCCGAGCACGCCGAGGGTGAGGGGAATGGTGCGGCGGGGCGCGCGCAGCTGCATGGTCGAGCCTCTCTGCCGCGCCGTCGAGCACGGCCACATCTGCCTCAATTAGGGTTGCCTAACCTAAGGCTAGCTCATCGCCCCGCCCACTCCTGCCTCAGCGCGCGCCGCCTCGCCCCACCTCACCGCGCCTTCCCCCGCCGCGCTTTGCCTCACCACGCTTCGCCTCACCACGCTTCGCCCCGCCGCGCCCTCCCCCGCATGTTCTGCCCCGCCGTGGCAGTTCTTGCGGGTTCAACCGCCCTTCAACCCACAGAACCTGCCACGCCGGGGCATCACCAGCCCCACCCAACCCTGCGCGCCCCGCGAACCCGCACCCCGAAACCCCACCCGACCCCGCCAAAACTCGCATCCAAACCCCGACCCATCCCGCGTCATGTTCGGCCCGCCATCGCGTCTCTCCAGTGACGCCGATCCGCGGCGCACCCTGATCAAGGAGCACCATGTCCATTCGTAACGAACCCTGGCCTGCGGGAACGCCCATGTGGGTGGACCTCGGAGCCGATGACGTCGATGCGGCGAAGGCCTTCTACACCGGACTCTTCGGCTGGGAATACCAGTCCGGTGGCCAGGAGTCGGGCGGCTACCTGCTCGCCCAGCTCGACGGGAAGGCCGTCGCGGGGATCGGCCCCAAGCAGGACGCCCAGATGCCGACCGTGTGGACCAGCTACATCGGCTCCGACGACGTCGACGCCACCGCGAACGCCGTGACAGAGGCGGGCGGGCACCTCATCGCGCCGCCGTTCGACGTCATGGACTCCGGCCGGATGGCGATCGCCACCGACCTCACGGGCGCCGCCTTCGGCATCTGGCAGGCCGGATCGCACATCGGCGCCGAGCGCGTCAACGAGCACGGGGCACTCTGCTGGAACGAGCTCCACACCCGCGACGACGCGGCGGCTCGCGCGTTCTACGCCACCGTCTTCGGCTACGAGTACGAAGACCTCTCCGATGGCGGATTCGTCTACTTCACCTTCCGCCGCGCAGGCGACGCCGCCGAGGTGGGCGGCATCCAGCACGACACGCAGATCGCGGACGGCGTCCCGGACTACTGGCTGACCTGGTTCGCCGCCGACGACGTCGACGCCAGCACCGCGAGCGCCGCCGGCCTCGGCGCCACCGTCCTCATGCCCGTGACGGACTCGCCATTCGGTCGCATGTCGATCGTCCAGGGCCCGCAGGGCGAGGTCTTCGGCCTCATCTCCCTCCCCGCCGAGCAGGCCTGACCGCTTCGGCACGGAGTCGGCCGGCTGGGGACGGGAAACCACCCCTCCCGGCCGCCTCCGATGGCCTCCACCCAGCCCTCAGCCTTCAGCCCCACCGGCGTCAGGCCGGAGGCAGGCTCAGATGAAACCCCGGGAACGGCAAGGCCTGAAGCCACGACGCGGCGATGCTCGATACGCTCGTCCTGCCCGCGCGACGCGCGGCGCACCCGATCGAGGAGAGGCGCAGGATCCGAGATGGCCCCGGCAACCCGCCCGCACCGGCCGCAGATGGTGACGACGAGGAACGCGACGTTCCAGTACTGGCAGACCCTCATCGGCAATCGCACCAAGCGCAACCGTGCGGGCGAGACGATCGTCCAGGGCGTGCGGCCGATCACGCTCGCCCTCCGCTCCCGGTTGACGGTGCGCGCCGTGCTGACGACGATCGCCGACTCCCGCTCCCGTTGGGCGTCCGAGAGCATCGCGGCGGCGGAGAAGGCCGGTGCCGCCTCCTTCTCCGTCTCCGCCGAGCTGATGCGCGAGCTCGGCGAGAAGGACGAGGAGACGCCAGAGCTGCTGCTGATCGTCGCCATCCCGGCCGATGACCTCTCGCGCATACCGACCCCCGCCGATGCGCTGCTGGTGGCGCTCGACCGCCCCGCCTCCCCCGGCAACGTGGGGTCGATCGTCCGGTCGGTCGACGCCCTGGGCGGCCACGGCGTGCTCGTCACCGGGCACGCCGCCGATCCCTACGACCCGAAGGCGCTGCGGGCATCGACCGGATCCGCGATCATGACCCCGACGGTCCGGCTGCCGGGCGTGAGCCCCGTGCTCGACTGGATCGCGGAGACCCGGGCTCGGGGCGTCGACATCCAGATCGTCGGCACCGACGAGGCGGGAACGCACGACGTCTGGGACGTCGACCTCACCCGGCCGACCCTGATCGTCACCGGGAACGAGCACTCCGGCATGTCGGCGGCCTGGAGGGACGCCTGCGATGTCCTCACCCGCATCCCGATGGTCGGGCACGCCTCCTCGCTGAACGCGGCGAACGCCACCGCCGTCATCCTCTACGAGGCGATCAGGCAGCGGCGGCGAACCTAGGTGTACTGACCCGGATCGTTGTTGACGTAGAAGAGACCTTCGGTGTCGAGTTGGAGCTGTCTAGTTCCCCTGCTCGTTCACACGAAGGTCTCTCATGCCCCACGCTAATGCCCGGCTGACTCCTGCCTGCAGGTTGATCATGGTCCAGCGCATCCAGTCAGGTCTGCCTCCGCGTGAGCCGCGACGTTCGCTGTGGTTCTTGCTGGCCACGCGGTTACTGGATCGCGGCCTTGATCCCGCGGCCCCGCAGGTGCTGGCGGATCGTCCGGGAGGAGTACGTTTTGTCGACCCGGGCGACATCTGCGTGGGTGCAGGGCAAGCTGATATCGCGTGTGACGCGCAGCTGCTCCAATATCGGGATCAGCATCGGTGAATCATGCCTTCGCGCCAAGCGTCCCAGGACCAGGCCGGTGTCTGCGGTCCTGGGCAGGGGGGTGTTGCCATGCTCGGGGATGCTGTAGCGCCACTCCAGGGCGTCGACGTCAACGTTGGCCCACAGCTCGTTAGAACTTCAACGTGGCGGAAAGTGCACCGCTAATCGTGTTGACATCAAAGAACGTGCAGTACGGCTCGCGGTTGCCTGCATGGCTGTACCAAGCCCACTCGCCCCAGTGCTGTCCGTGTGCGATGGCGGTCGAGCCGTTGGTTGTGATCCACGGTCCACCAGAGTCTCCGGGAAGGCAGGTCCCGCTCCATGAAGAGGTCATCGGTCCGTACGTCACACCCTGGTAGGTGACCCACTTGTTGATTTGATCCACAGAGGTCACGGTGACTCCACTGAACCCCAGGCTCTGAGCGATAGTGGCTCCCGGCAGGAGTACTTGGGCGTTCACGACGGGATATTGAAGGCTGGGCGATACCCAGACGGTGCTTCCCCAGCTACCAGCGGTCGCGCGTATCAACTGCTGGTCCTGGCCTGCTGCACTGAAAATGTGCCCGTATCCAATCGAGGAACCTAGGTTCGATGACCACAAGCCTCCCCCACAGTGGCGTGCCGTGCCCCCCATCACTTCGTAGGGCGCCGCCCATCGCTCCCAGCGAAAGCCCTGGGTGCAGATCGAAGTGTTCTTGATGCGACTACCAGCGGTCCACGGTGAGGTGTCGTCGGTCCTTCCCTGCGGTCCCATCCCCTCGAGTTGCTCTACTCCGGTCACGCGCACGGTAATTCCGTCGATGACATACTCTTGTTGGCTTCCCACAGGGCCGTAGGTCGTCACTTGAATCGGCCCGTCCTTCTCCGGGGAGATGGACACGATCTCCGCTCCGAACTCTTCGCTCCATTTCGCATGGTCGCCTGCGATCTTTTCCACGAGCGCGGTTTGTGCTGCGAGATTGTAGGAATTCGCTTCGACCTCGATGGGGAAGGGCGATCCCTTCGCGATCTCACCTACGGCTGCGAGATATGCCGCGATACGGTCGGGCGCAGCCCGGTCATCGTAAGTGGGCAGGAGAACACGTCGACTCGCATCAACCGAGAGGTAAGACGCGACGTCCGGGAACCGTGCGTTGAGCTCCTGAAGTGCCGCCCCCGTAGCGGGACTCTGCAACGTGAAGGGGTCGTTCAGCTTCGCCAATTCCGCTGCCGCATCTTCTTCCGTTTGTTCGGGCGCATTCTCAGCCGGCGCCACTGCCTGCGTCGGTGCCACCGGCGCCTCGCCTTCCGGGTGCGAACCGGCAAGAGCACTGGCCGGAAGGACTGCGAGCCCCGCCAAGGTGAACAGCGCGACCCCTACAAAGGCAGCTCTACGTCTCATGGTGACCATCCCAGAGTTCAGCGGCTCGCCACGTCGCAGCCATTGTGTGCAATATAACGGCGGCCGCGCATTGCTGCAACCACTATGGCCACTTTAGTGAGACCGCAGGGCAATGCCACAGTTGATTCAACTATAGATACTACTATCAGGGAAGTTGTTAGGCTTGAAGATCGAAACTTCATACAGTCTTGATTGAACTGTTCCGCGTGGGCAGGGCTGGGTAACCGCGTGACCAGCAAGGACCACCGCGAACGTTGCGGCTCACACGGAGGCAGACCCGTCGGGCTCGATGCCGACGACTACCAGAACCGCACCGTCAATACGACAAACACTCGATCGCCTACCGTGCCGCCGCCCTCATCCACGCCACCATCGCCTGGACCAAGACACTGTCAGACACGCCCCAGCCAATGGGCCGGGCACCCCGTCAGATCAGCTCGGCGGCCAAGCGTTCGATCCGGCGCCGGATCTCGTCGCGGATCGGGCGGACCGCCTCGATCCCCTGCCCCGCCGGGTCATCGAGAACCCAGTCCTCGTAGCGCTTCCCGGGAAAGAAGGGACACTCGTCGCCGCAGCCCATCGTGATCACCACGTCGGAGTCCTGCACGGCCTCGGTGGTCAGGACCTTCGGCTGCTCCCCCGCGATGTCGATGCCCTCCTCCGCCATCGCGGCAACCGCGACCGGGTTGATCTGCGCCGCGGGGAGCGACCCGGCGGATCGGACCTCGATGCGGTCGCCGGCGATGTCACGGAGGAATCCGGCCGCCATCTGCGAGCGGCCGGCGTTGTGGACGCACACGAAGAGGACGGAGGGGGTGGTCGCGGGCGATGCGGAGGCGCTCATCCCTCTATGGTGAGCCCTCGGCGCCCCGCGGGACAACCGCGGGATCCTCTCCGGCGCCCCAGCGCCCGAGCGCGGCGATCGCCTCGCTCAGGGCGAGCCCGCGAGCGGTCAGCGCGTAGGCCCGGGTGTTGTGCCGGAGGGCCAGACGGGACAGGACGCCGGCCGCCTCGAGCTCGCGCAGGCGGGTGGCGAGCATGTTCGTCGGCACTCCGAGGTCGCGCTGCAGATCGCCGTAGCGCTGCGGCCCGTCGAGCAGCCGCTCCACGATGAGCAGCGCCCACCGCGCTCCGACGACGTCGAGGGCCGCGGCGAGGTCGCTCACTCGGCCGGATCGACCTCGGTCGCATCGTCGGCCGGCTTCATCCAGAACGGCGAGTAGTGGTAGCCGTCCGGATCGTCGAACTGACGCTGGTACATGAAGGGATAGTCGTCCGTGTCACCGATCCGCCCGCCCGCGGCGCCGGCACGCTCGACGAGCTCGTCGACCGCCTCACGGCTGCCGAGGTCGAACGAGACAGTGACCTTCGAGGGCGTTTCGGGTCCGCCGATCAGCGCCTCGACGCCGCCGACGCTCGCATACATCTCGCGGCTGCCGAGCATGACGTACTGCTCGGGCGCGATCGCGAAGCACGACACGTTGTGATCGGACATCTCGGCGTTGAGGGTCCAGCCGAGGGCAGTGTAGAAGGCGGTCGCACGCTCGACGTTCTCGACGGGGCAGGTGATGAAGAGGCTCATGGCGTTAACACTTGCAAAATACAAGTGTTCCGTCAAGCCCCGCACCCGCTCCTGCTAGGCGGAGATGCCGCTGCCGTAGGTGGACGGCTCCACCCCGACGGCCGCTGCCGCGCGCTTGGCGAGCCAGTAGGACTGTGATGCGGGCAGGGTTCGGGCGAAGGCGTCGTCGACCCCCAGCTTCAGCGCCGCGTCGAGCGCCCAGTTGGGGTTGTACATGGCCTCTCGTCCGACCGCGATGAGATCCGCCCTGCCGTCCTGGAGAATCCGCTCGGCCTGGTCGGCATGGACGATCAGGCCGACCGCCATGGTCTTCACCCCGCTCTCGCGCCTCGTGCGCTCCGCATACGGGACCTGGTATCCGTACCCGATCGGGCCGTGGCCGGTCACCGGGGCGCCCTTCATCCCTCCGGAGCTGCAGTCGATGACATCCACGCCCCTCGACCCGACGAGCTTCGCCAGCTCGACGCTCTCCCGCGGCCCCCAGCCGGCATCGTCCTCGACCGAGAGTCGCAGGAAGAGGGGCTTCCCCGCCGGCCAGACCTCGCGGACCGCCTCGACGACCTCGACGGCGAAGCGCATCCGGTTCGCCTCCGACCCGCCGTACTGGTCGGTCCGTTCATTCGACCACGGGCAGAGGAACTGGTGGATGAGATAGCCGTGGGCGCCGTGGATCTCGAGAACGTCGTACCCGGCCTGATCCGCGCGGCGGGCAGCGTCCGCCCACCGCCGGACCACCTCCTGCACCTCGGCCGCGGTGAGCGCGCGCGGCGGAGCGCTCCGGGCGGAGCTGCTCAACGGGCTCGGCGCGACGATCTCCCACTCATCCCAGTCGCCGACGCCCTCGGCCTCGGCCTCCTCGCGCACGAGCGGTCCGCCGCCCTCCCAGGGACGGGACCGGCGCGCCTTGCGTCCGGTGTGCCCGAGCTGCAGCCCGGGCACGCTGCCGCTGCGGCGGATGACGTCGGCGAGCCGGCGATGGCCGGCGATCTGGTCATCCGACCACAGCCCGAGATCCCCGACCGTTCCCGCGCCGCGACGCTCGACCTTGGTCGACTCCACGAAGACCAGGCCGGCACCGCCGGCGGCGAACCTGCCGACGTTGACGGCGTGCCAGTCGGTCGCGTGGCCGTCGACGGCCGAGTACTGATGCATCGGCGGCACGACCACGCGGTTCCTCAGCGTGACGTCTCGAAGCTGGATGGGGGTGAACAGCTGCGGCTGTGACATGCGGTTTTCTCCTTGTCGGTCTCTCACGTTCGCGAGGGTGATGCGCTGGGCTCTCAGCGGGCGGGAATGCCCTGCTCCAGCCCGCTGCGGATGATGGCGGGGATGTCGACGGGACGGTGGGTCTCGCTGTCGACGAAGACGTGCACCCACCGCCCCAGCGCCGCGATCCTCCCGGGCGCTCCGTCCTCGATCGGGAAGATCGCCACCTCGTAGACGGCGCTCGACCTGCCGAGACGGGCGACGTTGTGCGCGAGCAGGATCGGCGTGGGGTACGCCAGCTCGCGCAGGTACTTGCACCCCGACTCGGCGACGAACCGCAGGACTCCGGGCGACCAGTCGCCGCTGTTCAGATCCTGCAGCATCCAGGTGTTGATCGCCGTGTCGAAGTACTCGTAGTAGACCGCGTTGTTGACGTGGCCCTGCGTGTCGTTGTCGCGCCATCGGGTGTCGATCCGGCGATGGACGGTGAAGGCGTCCGCCGTGAGCGCGGCGAGCGCGGCCTTGTCGGCGTCCCAGTAGCTCGTCATCGGCCCGGTGTCCCCTCGACGAGGTCGTACCGGCCGTCATTGGTCCGCTCGATCCGCAGCGCGTCGTGGGACGCGATGTGCCCGGCGAGCAGGGGGACGCCCTGGTCGGCGCTCTCGGCGAGCAGGCGCATCCGGGTGTCGACCGCGGCGTCCGGGAGGGAGCTGAAGCGGGAGGTCAGCGACGGGTGCCGCACCTGCATGACGTGGTGGAAGGCGTCGCCGGTGACGAGTGCGGCCGTGGCCCCGTCCGGACCGTCCGTCACCCGGACGAGGAGATGCCCCGGGGTGTCTCCGGGGGCGGCCTCCAGCCGGATCGCCGGGCTGAGGCGGAAGGGCAGCGCGACCGTCTCGACCAGCTCCGCGTCGATGACCGGCTGCAGGGAGTCGGCGACGTAGTCGCCGTTGCGTTCGAGCACCGCGGGCATGGCGGGTCCGCGCAGGAACGCCCACTCGACCTCGTTGAACACGTAGCGCGCGTTCGGGAAGGCCGGCCGCCACGCTCCGTCGATCTCACGGGAGGCCCATCCCACATGGTCAACATGCAGATGCGTGCACACGACCGCGTCGACCTCCTCCGGATCGACCACCTCCTGCAGCCGGTCCCAGAAGCCGGTCTCCAGATCGTCGTAGACCGGTCGTCGTCGCGGGCGATGGTCACCGACCCCGGCGTCGACGAGCACGGTGAAGCCGTGGTCGCGAACGACATACGTGCTGGAGGACATGATGAGCATGCCGGACGCCGGATCGTAGTCGTCCGCGCCGAGCGCGGCGAGGCCATGCGCGACCGGGTCGAAGTCGCGGAACAGCTCCTCCGGCGCGAACATCGGCATCCGGGCCTCCTCGACGCGGAAGACCTCGACGTTCTCCGTGGATACGACCTTCTCTGGATTCATCGTCCTCACCATTTCGTTGACTCGCGCTCAGGAGAGCCGTTCGAGGGTCAGAGCCATCCCCTGACCGCCTGCGACGCACATCGAGACCAGGCCCGTGGTCAGATCGCGCTCGCGGAGGCTGTTGAGCAGCGACACGATCATGCGAGCGCCGGTCATCCCGAACGGGTGGCCGATCGCGATCGCCCCGCCGTCCACGTTGACGTTCCCGTCATCGAGGTCCAGCTCCCGCATCACCGCGATCACCTGCGCCGCGAACGCCTCGTTGACCTCCCAGAGGTCGATGTCGCCGGCCGCGAGACGCCCGTTCCGGAGGGCGCGCCGCGAGGCCTCGACCGGACCCATGCCCATGATCTCCGGCGACAGCGCCGACACCCCGGTGGAGACGATACGTGCGAGCGGTGTCAGCCCGAGCGCCCTCGCGCGCTCGGTCTCCATGACGATCAACGCCGCGGCGCCGTCGTTCAGCGGGCACGAGTTGCCCGCTGTGACGGTGCCGTCCGGCCGGAAGACGGGGGCGAGGCCGGCCAGCCCCTCGACCGTCGTGCCCGGACGAGGGCTGTCGTCGCGCGTCACCGTCGTTCCGGCGGGCGTGACGTAGGGTGTGATCTCCCGCGCCCAGCGGCCCCGCTCCTCCGCGCCCCTCGCCCGTCGCTGGCTCCGCGCCGCGAACTCGTCCTGCTCCTGGCGCGAGACCCCCCACGTCCGTGCGACGTTCTCGGCCGTCTGCCCCATGCCGAGGTACACGTCCGGAAGCCGCCCCTCCGCCCTGGGGTCCGCCCAGGTGGGCGCGCCGCCCTCCGCGGCGAGCGTCGACCGGTCCGCCGCGTCCCGGAACGCGGGATGCCGGAAGTCCCATCCCTCACCGGCATCGCTGCTGATGACGCGCTGAGAGCTGACGACCTCGACCCCCGCGGCGACGAAGGCCCGCCCCTCCCCCGCGCGGATCGCGTGGAAGGCCATTCGCGCGGCCTGCAGGGAGGAGGCGCAGTAGCGGGTGACGGTCGTGCCGGGAAGGGTGTCGTGTCCCATCAGCACGGCGACGACGCGAGCGAGGTTGTTGCCCTGGAACCCTCCGGGAAGACCGCACCCGAGGATGAGGTCGTCCAGTTCGTCCGGTGCGAGCGCAGGCACCTGAGCGAGCGCGGCGGCGATCACCGCTGCGGTGACGTCCTCGGCGCGTTCCCGTGCCAGCGCCCCCTTGTACGCCCGGCCGATCGGCGAGCGCGTCGCGGCGACGATCACGGCGTCATCCATTCGGCTCTCCCTCGTCCGTCATTCCCGGATAGTAGGTCCACCAGTCGGCGACGCAGTAGGTCGCCCCGTCGCCTTCGTCCACGATGGCGACGCTCGAGAGGACCTTCGTGCCCGCCGCGTCGGGCAGGACCCGGGAGATCCGCGCGGTCGCGCACAGTCGCGCGCCTGCCGGGACCGGCGCGATGAAGCGGACGCGATCGAACCCGTAGTTCATCGAGACCGGTGTGTCGACGCGGAAGAGCCGCGTCACCAGCGGCACGACGAGCGCGAGGGTGAGCATGCCGTGCGCGATGGTGCCGCCGGCCTCTCGCGTCGCGCGCTCGACGTCCGTGTGGATCCACTGGTGATCGCCCGTCGCATCGGCGAACAGGGCGATCACATCCTGGCTCACCGTCAGCGCCGCGGAGGGCCCGAGCGGCTCGCCCACTGCGGCCCGCAGGCCGTCGAGACCGTCGAAGACGCGCGTCATTCGCGGAACCCGCCCGACACGTGGATCGTCTCGCCCGTGATGTAGGAGGCACGCTCGCTCGCCAGGAACGACACCGCGTCGGCGACGTCCTCGACGCTGCCGATGCGGCGGACGGGGATGCGGTCGACGTTCGCGGCCGTGAAGTCATCGAACGCGACGCCGAGGCGGTCCGCCGTCGCGCGGAGCATGGCCGTGTCGATGAACCCGGGGGCGACGCAGTTCGCGGTGATGCCGAACCGGCCGAGCTCCTTCGCGAGGGTGAGGGTGAGACCGACGATGCCCGCCTTCGCCGCGGAGTAGTTCGCCTGGCCACGGTTGCCGCCGGCGGACGTGCTGGACAGGTTGACGATGCGCCCCCACCCGATCTCGCGCATGTGCGAGTGGGCGATGCGGCTCAGCAGGAACGCCCCGCGCAGGTGGACGCCCATGACGGTGTCCCAGTCATCCTCCGTCATCCGGAACAGAAGGTTGTCGCGGGTGACGCCGGCGTTGTTCACGAGCACGGACGGCGCGCCGAGCTCGTCGACGATCGATCGATGGGCATCCTCGACCGAGCCGGGATCCGTGACGTCCGCCACGTACGGCCGCGCCGTGCCGCCGGCGCGGGTGATCTCCGCGGCCGCCTCGGCCGCACCTTGCGCGTTCAGATCGAGCACGGCGACGCGGTATCCGTCGGCGGCGAGACGCGTGGCGATCGCGGCGCCGATGCCCTGCGCTCCCCCGGTGACGAGCGCGGTCCTGGTGCCGGGATGGGGATCGGTCATGGGAGTCCTTCCGTCTGGACGGGTCGGGCGACGCCGCTCTCGGTGGTGGGGTGGATGATCTGCCGAAGGGCGCTGCCGTCGGCGAGCGCCTCGAGGGCGTCGTTGATCTCCTCGAGCGGACGATGCCCGCTGATGAGACGCTCGACGGGGAGCCTGCCCTCGAGCCACATCCTCGCCATGTCGGGGATGTCCTCCTGCGGGCGGGACGAGCCCATGTAGGAGCCCTTCAGGGTGCGGCTCTCCGCGATGATCGCGAGGGCGGGCAGGTGCAGCTCGGCGTCCGGATGGGGAAGCCCCATGAACACCGTCGTGCCTCCGCGTCGGGTGAGCGCGAACGCCTGCTCCATGACCCGTGCGGAGCCGACGGCCTCGAACACCCAGTCCGCTCCGCCGTCGAGCTCGCGCTCCACGACCTCCGCCGCGGTGTCCGGGGCGATCGCGAGCGAGGCGCCGAGCTCGATCGCGCGAGCGCGCTTCGTCTCGACCGGATCGACGACCACCACAGAGGACGCCTCGGCGGCGACCGCGGCGATGACGGCGGCGAGGCCCACGCCGCCGGCGCCGACGACGACGACGCTGTCGCCGCGCTTCACCGCGGCGGTGCGCATCACCGATCCGTACCCGGTCGCCATCGCGCAGCCGAAGAGCGCGGCCACGTCGAAAGGCACGCGTCGGTCGACGCGGACGGCGGAGGACGCATCGACGACCGCATGCTCCGCGAAGGCGGACACGCCGAGGTGGTGGTGCACATCCCTTCCGTCGCCGGTGTGGAGCCGGTGCCCGCCGCCCAGCAGCTCTCCTCTGCCGTTGCTGGCCGCGCCCCTTGCGCAGAGCGCCGGCTGTCCCTCGCGGCAGTACGAGCACTCCCCGCACGAGGGGACGTAGACCATGACGACGTGGTCGCCGACCTGGAGATCGGTGACGCCGACGCCGACGGACTCCACGACCCCCGCCGCCTCGTGCCCGAGGGCCATCGGCAACGGGCGCACGCGGTCGCCGTTGACGACGGACAGATCGGAGTGGCAGAGGCCTGCGGCCTCGATCCTGACGAGGACCTCGTGGGGTCCGGGGTCGTCCAGCACGAGGTCCTGGATCTCGACGGGTGCGGACCCGTCGTAGGGACGTTCCGCCCCTGCAGCCGTCAGCACGGCGCTCCTGATGATCATGCCCTGTCCCGCTTCCGCAGCCGGGCGACCGCCTCGCGGTGCTCGGCGCCGTCCTGAAGGATGGCCACGGCGCTCGCCCCGAGCTGGAGTCCCACCTCGAAGGAGACGTCCTGGCTCTGGTGCACCAGGTTCTTCATCGCCGCCAGCGCCCGAGGCGGGTGCTGGGCGATCGATCCTGCCAGATCGAGCGTCGCCTCTCGAAGCTCCTCAGGCTCATGGGCGCTGGCCGCGAGCCCGATCCGGACGGCCTCATCGGCCGGGATCCGACGCGCGGTGAGCAGCAGCTCCAGCGCGCGCCCGGTGCCGACGAGGCGCGGCAGGAGCCACGCCCCGCCGTCGCCCGCGGCAAGTCCGGCGCGGACGTAGCCTTCCAGCAGCGCTGCCCCCTGCGCGACGGTCCGCAGGTCGCAGGCGAGCGCGATGTCCAGGCCCGCGCCGACGGCCGGACCGTTCACCATCGCGATGACCGGGCGGGGGCACCGACGGATCGCCAGGGGGACCTGGTGGACCGCGCCGGTGAGGAAACCGAGATTCTCCCCGGCCTCGACCTCCGCGCCCATAGTGCCGGTGTCCCCTCCGGAGCAGAACGCCCGCCCCGCGCCGGTGAGCACCACGACTCGGACGGCGTCGTCACGTCCGGCGGCGTCGAACGCCTCAACCGTGCCGAGCAGCATCTCCGCATCGAAGGCGTTCAGGGTGCCCGGGTTGTTCATCGTGATGAGGCGGATCGCCCCGACGTCCTCGATCAGCACCTTGTCGGTCATATCCTCGCCTTTCCCTCTGCGGGCTCCAGGACGATCCCGGACCCCAGCAGCTCCTCGATCTCGACGTCCGGGTATCCGTGCGCCCGCAGCACCTCGACGGTGTCGGCGCCGTGCGACCGGGGAGCCGTCCGGACGGAGCCGGGCGTGCGATCGAGCTTCACGGGGACGCCCAGCAGTCGATAGCCGTCGATCTCCTCGATCATGTTCCGATGGAGCACCTGGGGGTCCGTGAAGACCTCGTCCAGCGTCTGCACCCGACTCGCCGGGACACCGTGCGCGAGCATGCTCCTGGCCGCCTCATCGAGGTCGATGCCCTCCATGAGGCGGTTGATGACGGCGGCGAGCTCCTCGCGGTGAGCCATGCGATCCGCGTTGGTCGCGAACCGCGGGTCGTCCGCGATCTCCGGTTCGCCGAGATAGCGGCAGAGCGCCGCGAACTGACGGTCGTTGCCGCCGCCCACGAAGAGGCTGTCGCCGGATCGCGTCTGGAACGTCTGGTAGGGCGTGACGTTCGGATGCCCGTTGCCGAGCCGCGTCGGCAGCTTGCCGTCCATGAAGAAGTTCGCCCCCGAGGGGTGGAGCAGGCTGACGGCCGCGTCGAGAAGCGCGAGATCGACGAGCTGCCCCCTGCCGGATCGGGTCCGCTCGTGCAGAGCCAGCAGGACGCCGGAGAACGCGAGCATGCCGGTGGTGAGGTCGACGATCGGCATTGCGGCCTTCAGCGGGCCGCCGCCCGGCTCCCCGTTGATCGACATGATCCCGGAGTAGGCCTGGAGGACGGCGTCGTATCCGGGCATGCCGCCCATCGGCCCCGTCGTGCCGAAGCCCGTGATCCGGCAGTACACGAGCCCGGGGAACAGCTCGGCGAGCGTCTCCGGCGAAAGACCCCACCGTTCCATCGTCCCGGCCTTGAAGTTCTCGACGAGGACATCGGCGTCGGCGAGCATCCTGAGCAGGACCGCGCGGCCCTCGTCGCGGGAGAGGTCCAGTGACAGGTGCTGCTTGTTGCGGTTCAGCCCGGCATAGTACGCGCTGACATCACCCACGAAGGGCGGACCCCAGTCCCGGGTCATGTCGCCTGCCGGCGGCTCGACCTTGATGACCTCGGCGCCGTGGTCGGCCATCATCTGTGTGGCGTAGGGACCGGCGAGGACGCGGGAGAGGTCGATGACCTTGATGCCGCCGAGTGCCCCCTCGGGCTCGGAGCTGCTCGTCACGGGGTTTCCTTTCTACGATGCAGGGCGGAGATCGCCTGCGATCGGGGGTCCGCGTGGGCGGGGCGGCCGCCCACGCGGACGGGGGTCATTCGGTGCGCAGCGGGGAGTGTGCGGTCTCCTTCATCGACAGCACGGCGATGAGGGACAGCACCGCGGTGAAGATGATGAAGAACGCCGGCGACGCGTCGTTCCCGGTGAACCCCATCAGCCAGGTCGCGATGTACGGCGCGAGGCCGCCGCCGAAGATCGCGGCGAGATTGAAGCCGAGGCTGAACCCGCTCGCGCGGACCTGCGGCGGGAACAGCTCGGTGTACGCCGAGGCCATGCACGCCATGAACGCCGACACGCACTGGCCGAGGACCAGCAGGCCGATGACGGCGGGGATCGTTCCCGTCCCGATCCAGAGGAAGAGCGGGTAGCTGGCGACGATGAACGCGATGCACGAGCCGATCATGACGGGACGGCGGCCCACCGAGTCCGAGAGGCGGCCGTAGAGGGGCATCGTCGCCGCGCTGATGATCTGCGTGGCCAGGATCGCGAACGACGCGCTCACCGGGTCGATGGTCTTGGTGAGGCCGAAGTACGTCGCCATGAAGGTGAAGACGAGGTAATAGGAGGAGAACGAGATCAGGTTCGCGATCGCCATCTTGACGACCCCCACCCAGTTGTGGCGGATGAGCTCGAAGAACGGGATCCTGGCGACCTGCTTCTTCTCGGCCATGCGCTGGAAGTCCGGGGACTCCTCCAGCGTGCGGCGGTACAACCAGGCGGCCACGGTCATGACGCCCGAGATGATGAACGGGATGCGCCAGCCCCATGCCGCCACGTCCTCGGCCGGCAGGACCGCGCGGACGATGATGAGCGTCAGGGTGGCAAGGGCCGTGCCTGCGACGACACCGAGCTGCACCGAGCTCGCATACAGGCCGCGGCGCCCCTCGGGGGCGTACTCGACCACATAGGCGGCGGCGCCGCCCGCCTCCCCTCCTGCGGCGAGCGCCTGCACGCAGCGGAGGGTGGCGAGGAGGATCGGGGCGGCAATGCCGATCGCGGCGAAGGTGGGCAGGAACCCCATGCCCAGCGTCGCGATGCCCATGCCGATGATCGCGATCGTGAGCTGCGCTTTGCGCCCGACGCGATCCCCGATGTTGCCGATGATGATGCCGCCGAGCGGGCGCAGCAGGAAGGACGCCGCGAACACGGCGAGCGTGGAGAGGAGACCTGCGATCGGATCCTCCGAGGGGAAGAACACCGCGGCCAGCGTCACGGCCTGGATCGCATAGATGGTGTAGTCGAAATACTCGATCGTCGAACCGACACCGGCGGCGATCACTGCCTTGCGGAGCTGCTTCGGCTTCACGGAGACGGGTTCCGTGCGCGTGGCGGCCAGAGCGTCATTACTCTGCGTCATTCTGATCTTCCTTGTTCAGAGGGCGGGGAGGACTTCTCGGGGAGAAGACTTGGACAGCACGTGGCGTCGTGTTTCGGCGTCCAGCGCGTGTGTGAGGTCGAGCCGATCGGCATCGCGCAGGTTTCCCACGATGCCCTGTCGTGCGACGGATGACTGTGCGGCGAGCTCCTGTGCGAGCGCCGACGTCTCCAGGGTGAAGGTCGTGGACGGCCATTGCGCCTGGCAGAACCCGCGGCGCACCAGCTCATCCGCCGGGATGCGTCGCGGGCGGAGCAGCCAGTCGGCCGCCGTGCCGCGTCCGACGAGTGCGCCGAGAAGGTGCGCGGCGCCGAAGTCGCCGGACATGCCGTTGCGGAGGTAGGCGGTGTCGAGGAAGGCACGCTCCGATGCGATGCGGAGGGTACAGGCGGCGGCGAGACCGACGCCGAGCCCGACGCAGGCCCCGTCGATCGCGGCGATGCTCACGGCGTCGAGGGCACGGATCCGCTCGACGAGCGCGGCCTTCGCGCGGAGACTCGTGACCTGTTCCTCGAACGTGCCCCGCGGGGCGAGCTCTCGGCGATCGCCACCGGAGGTGAACGATCCCCCGTCGCCGGCGAGGACGAGGACGTCCCCCGGGCGGATGCCGGAGATCGTCTGCGTCAGGGCGGCGAGCGCGTCGCCGCCCAGGGCGTTCCGCGTGGCCTCGTCGTCGAACACGACCCGGACGATGTCGCCGTCGCGGGAGACCCGCATGCCGGGGAGCCGCTCCTCGCGTGGCATGAGACCTCCTTCGTCGCAGCGATCAGTTTTCATTGCGTGAATAGAACGTAACGTTAATACCTCGGACTCCGCAAGCCCGAGTTCGGCCGCTGCGCGGGAGGGCGCCCGACCCGGGGCGCCCTCCCGCGCGGCGCGGGTCAGCCCGCGGAGGTCAGGAGCTCCCAGACCTCCGATTCACCGCCGCGTCGAGCGATTCGCCCAAGCCGCTCCGTGTCCACGTGCTCGCCCCGGGGGAAGTCGCGCGCCGCCCAGATGCGCCGCGTGTGCACCTGCAGCGCATAGTCCTCGCGGATGCCCTGGGCGCCGCTGAGCTGATGCGCAAGCCTCGCCACGCGGGTCGCCGCGTCCGCCGCGACGCCCGAGAGCACGAGGGCGTCGACCGAGGACGCACCGCTCCTCACCCCGCGCGCGAGCGCCGCCTCGAGGCGCTGGATCTCGACATGGACCCGGGCGAGGTTCGCCGCGACCCCGGGGATCCTCAGGAGCGGGGCGCCGAACTGCTCGCGCTCGCGCACATAGTCGCGGGCGAGGCGATACGCCTCGTGCGCGTTCCTGATGAGCGCCGCGGCGGCCAGCACCCGCAGCTGATACTCGGCGAGCTCCGACGAGGTGTCGACGACCCGCACCGGAGCATGCGTCAGGGTCAGGCCCGCGCCGCCGACGCCGCCGAGATCCTCGATCGGCTCCCGCACCACCCCCTCCGCATCGAGGTCGACGATGACGACAGCGGCGGCGCCGATGATGACGAGGTAGTCTGCCGCATCCGCGCCGAGCACGATCGGGATCGCCGCGGTGGCCTGCGAGTCCCCGGCGAGGATCTCGTCATTCAGGACGACCGTTCCTCTGCGCTGGGGGTCGGCACCGGAGATCAGCCGCGCGGCGCGGTCGAGCGCATCGGCGATGTCGCCGGATCCGGACGCGATGGCGGCGAGCGCCTCGTTGAGCGGAGCGGTGGTCATGAGCGTGCCTCCTCACGGGCGATGATCGACAGGAGGACCTCGACGGATCCCCCACGGAGCTCGAAGCCGGGCGAGGACTGCACCGAGGCGGCGAAGTCGCTCGAGCGGCGGGAGTCCTCCGGCACCGGGCACCGGCGCAGCGCCTCGATGACGTCCACCTCGAACTGGTTGCCGAGGAGCTTCAGCGCGGCCGCCTCCTTGATCGGGGCCCCGCCCGCGTCCAGCATGCGCGCCACGTCGTGGCCGAGCCGGCGGAGCACCGCGAGGCGCTGCGTGAGACCGCCGATGAGGTGATCCAGCGCCCCCGACCCCTCGCCCCCCGCGCGACGGAGCAGTTCGGAGAAGAGGATGTAGCTGGAGAGATACCGCTCGGACCCGCCGCGCTCGAAGGACAGCTGCTCGACCACCTGACGCCAGCCGTTGCCCTCCTCGCCGAGGAGACGATGGTCGGGGACGAACGCGTCGGTGAAGTCGACCCTGTTGAAGCGGTGCTCGCCGAGAAGGTTGATGATCGGCGTCACGGTGATCGTCGACGGATCCATGTCCACGAGGAACTCACTGAGCCCCTGGTGCTTCCGCTCCTCCCTCGACGTCCTGGCGAGCACGTAGGCATGGGTCGCGCGGTGCGCGTGCCCCGTCCACATCTTGGTGCCGTTGATGAGCCAGCCCCCGCCCACCCGCGTCGCGGTCGTCTCGACGGCCGCGAGGTCGGATCCCGCGCCCCGCTCGCTCATGCCGAGGCAGAAGATCGCGTCGACCGAGAGGATTCGGGGGAGCAGCTCCTCTTTGGCCTCCGGCGTGCCGAGCCGAAGCAGGGCCGGACCGATCTGCCGCTCACTGCTCCAGTGCGCCGCGGAGGGGGCACCGGCGCGCAACAGCTCCTCGGTGACGGCGAGGCGGTCGACATTGCTCCGCCCCGCGCCGCCGTACTCCGTCGGCCAGCTCAGCCCGAGCAGGCCCTCCCGCGCGAGGCTCCTGCTGAACTCCGGCTCGAAACCGCGCAGCCACGCGTCCGCGACCGGCCGATGGGCGGGGGCCTCGAACCAGGAGGCGATGACCTGGCGAGCCCTGCCGCGCAGGTCGGCGCTCGCTCCCGCTGTCGTTGTACTCATCTGATCTCCTTCGACGATTCGACAGTTTACGTTACCTAGACAACACGTAATGTAATCCTGATCCGACCGTTATGCTGAACGAAGGACGATCGATGGGTGCGGGGATCACGGCGATGGCGACACCAGCGCGGACGGGGCGGGCAGCGCGCGGGCGCCCGCGCGTGCACGATGACGAGGTCATCCTGCGCGCGGCGCTCGAGCTCATGAGCGAGCTCGGGTACCAACGGCTGACCCTGCAGGACATCGCGACCAGATCCGGGGTCTCGGTCCCGTCGATCTACCGGCGATGGGCGAACAAGGCCGAGGTCGTCTCCGCCGCGGTCGCGCTCACGAAACGGACGCAGATCGCGCCGACCGGCGACGTCGAGGCCGATCTCCTGGCGCAGCTGCGCGACATCAGGAGGATGTACGAGGAGGTCACCGACATCGGGATGACGGGAACGCTCCTCGCGGAGGAGCGACATCACCCGGAGTTCATCCAGGCGTGGCGGCGTGCCGCCATCGGCCCTCGCCGCGCGGCGATCGAGGGGATCGTCCGCCGCGGACAGGAGCAGGGCGTCGTGGCCCCCGACGTCGACGCCCACGTCGTGCCCGATCTGCTCGCCGGCGCCTTCTACGCGGCACGGATCGCCGGGACCCCGCTGGATGAGACCTGGGACAGGACCGTCGTGGGCCTGCTCCTCGGCGGGATACGGCTCGGCTGAGGATCGAGACGACCGCGGGGTCGCCCTCGACCGTCAGGCCTCGGCGGGCGTCGCGCCCCTCACCCCGGAGGACTCGGTCGCGACCCAGCTGGCGAGCATCTTCAGCTTGTCCTCGGAGGGCGTGCCCGGTTCGGCGGTGTACGTCGACAGGTGGAGCCCCGGATCCGCGGGCAGCTCCAACGCCTCATACACGAGCTCGATCTCGCCGACGATCGGATGGTGCAGCCGCTTCACCCCGCTGCGGTGGTAGCGCACGTCGTGCGCGGCCCACAGCACCCGGAACCTCTCGCTGCGGGTGGAGAGCTCCCCGACGAGATCGCTGAACCGTCGATCGTAGGGATTGCGGCCCGCCTCGCCGCGCATGGCCGCGACGAGATCCCGCGTGACCCGCTCCCAGTCCACGTAGAAGTCCTGGGCCGCGGGGTTCAGGAAGGCGAAGCGCGCGCTGTTCGGCACGGGCTCGGTCCAGAGCGGCGAGTACAGCGCCCGCCCGAGCACGTTCGCCCCGAGGTAGTCGAAGCGACCGTCGCGGATGAGCGCCGGCGCCCCGGTCATGGCGTCGAGCAGACGCTGGATGCTAGGACGGATCGCGTCGGCCTTCCTCCGGGGCTTCCGCGCGACCGGCGAGGCGTTCGCCGCGCGGGCGAGGTCGAACAGATGCGCGGTCTCCGCCTCATCGAGGAGGAGTGCCCTGGCGAGGGATCCCAGAACGCTGTCCGACACCCCGGAGAGGTCCCCGCGCTCGAGGCGGGTGTAGTAGTCCACGCTGACCCCGGCGAGCAGCGACACCTCCTCGCGGCGCAGACCCGGCACACGGCGGTTGCCGCCGAACACGGGGAGTCCTGCCCGATCGGGGGTGATGCGCGCTCGTCTCGTGGAGAGGAACTCACGCACTTCGCTCCGGGTGTCCATACTCCGACCGTACGCCCCGTCGGCGGCCGAAGGGAGGTACCGCCAGCCCCTCCCACTCGACCGATTCCGTCCTCACACTGGAGACATGACGATGAACCTCACCCTGAACAACGGCGTCGTGATGCCCGCACTCGGCTTCGGCGTCTACCAGGCGGCGCCGGAGGAGACCGTCGCCGCCGTGACATCGGCCCTGGAGACCGGCTACCGGCTGATCGACACCGCGGCCGCCTACGGCAACGAGCGCGAGGTCGGCGAGGCCATCCGCCGCTCCGGCGTCCCCCGCGAGGAGGTCTTCATCGAGACGAAGGTCTGGATCAGCGACTTCGGCTACGACGAGACGCTCCACACGTTCGAGAAGGCGACCGGCAAGCTCGGCGTCGACACCCTCGACCTGCTCATCCTGCATCAGGCGCTCCCCTCCCGCTTCGACCTGACCGTCGGCGCCTACACGGCCCTGGAGAGGCTCCTCGCCGACGGCCGCGTCCGCGCGATCGGCGTCAGCAACTTCATGGCCGCCCATCTCGCCGACCTCGCCGCCGAGACCTCCGTCGTGCCGGCGGTCAACCAGATCGAGGTGCACCCCTACTTCCCGCAGCGCGCCGTGCAGCGGGCGGACGCCGCGGCGGGCACGCTCACGCAGGCGTGGTCGCCGATCGGCGGCATCACCGCCTACCGGCCGAACGGGGCATCCGCGTTCGAGGACGAGACCCTCATCGCGATCGGGGCCGAGCACGGCAAGTCCCCGGCCCAGGTCATGCTGCGGTGGCATCTGCAGCAGGGACGCTCGGCGCTGCCGAAGTCGGTGCGTCCCGCGCGCATCGCGGAGAACTTCGACGTCTTCGACTTCGAGCTCACCGCCGAGCAGCTCGCCGCGATCGACGCGCTGGGCACCGACGTGCGCCGCGGGCCCGCGCCGGAGGACATCACGCTCGAGGCCTTCGGCAAGGAGATCCCGGAGGCATGAACCGCTCAGGATCGTCCCGCACCGAGGCGCCGGCGCCGGCCGTTCGCCAGGAAGACCACTCACCAGAAGGAGCACGACAGCAGATGCGCGGAGTAGTGATGCACGGCCCCGGAGACGTCCGTGTCGAGGATCGGGAGAAGCCGACGATCACCCGGCCGACGGATGCCGTGATCAGGATCGCGGCGACCTGCATCTGCGGCTCGGACCTCTGGCCGTACCGCGGCGCGGACGGGGTGGACGCCACCCCGATGGGCCACGAGTACGTCGGCGTCGTCGAGGAGATCGGCGCGGAGGTGAAGAGCGTCGAGGTCGGCGACTTCGTCGTCGGATCCTTCATGGCCTCCGACAACACCTGCGAGATCTGCCGAGCCGGGTACCAGTCCCGCTGCGTGCACGTCGTGCCCATGGGCCGCTTCGGCACCCAGGCCGAGTATGCGCTCGTGCCGCACGCCGACGGCACCCTCGTCGCGACGCCGGGCAGGCCGGACCCCGATCTCATCCCGTCCCTGCTCGCCGCGTCCGACGTGCTCGGCACCGGCTGGTTCGCCGCCGTCGCCGCGGAGGTCGGCCCCGGGAAGACGGTCGCCGTCGTCGGTGACGGCGCGGTCGGGCTCCTCGGCATCCTCGCCGCGAGGGAGCTCGGCGCCGAGCGGATCATCGCGATGAGCCGGCATGCCGATCGCCAGGAGCTGGCCCGGCGCTTCGGCGCGACCGACATCGTCGCCGAGCGCGGGGACGCCGGTGTCGCCGCGGTCAAGGCGCTGACGAACGGGCTCGGCGCGCATTCGGTGATCGAGGCGGTCGGCACTCAGGAGTCGATGATGCAGGCGATCCGCTCGACGCGAGCTGGCGGACACGTCGGCTACGTCGGCGTCTCGCACGACGTGGCGCTCCCCGGCCGGGAGCTGTTCTTCTCCGGCGTGCACCTGCACGGCGGCCCTGCGCCGGTCCGCCGCTTCCTCCCCGAGCTCATCCAGCGGATCTGGGACCGGTCGATCGACCCCGGCGCGGTGTTCGATCTCACCCTCCCTCTCGAGGACGCCGCGGAGGGATACCGCGCCATGGACGAGCGCCGCGCCACGAAGGTGCTCCTGACGGTCTGACGGTCTGACGCTCCGGCGCTCTGACACTCTGACGTTGAGACATGGCTCCCGCGGAATTTCGCGGGAGTCATGAACGTCCTGCGGGTGCAGATGATCGACGCACGGGAGTGTTGTCGGTCTCATCGTGGTGCTCGTGTGCGTGCCGCTGCTCGTGTATGCAGCCTCGATGGTGGTCGCATCGCAGGCCTACCTGCGATGGATGCTCCGCGAGCGGAACAGCGAGCGGCGATGACAGCACCCTTGGCGGGCCGACGGACAGTGCCCGGCAGTGGTGGTCATCGTGTCTCGAGCGCGGCGATGCGTTGTTCGAGGTAGTTGATGTAGTCGACGAGGTAGGCGATCTTGGCTTCTGATCGGTCGAGCCTCGGAGAGACGTGCCCCACCTTGGTGTAGACCGGCATGCTAAGGGGAATCGACCGATCGATCGCGGCGATACTCTCAAACAGAGGCGACGCGGACGGGGCTCCAGCGGATTCTGTCATCAGACGAACCTACCGCCCGCAACCGCCCGCCTCTAAGCCGCACAACACTCGGCACCTCCGGGAACGAGCCTCAGAATGACGAGCGGACGGTCTTCTCGTTCGCGCTGATCCCCACGGGGGTTGCCGCGATCTCGGGATCAGACATCCAAGGCGCCAGATCCGTGGGGCAGGTCAACCCGTCACCTCTCCGTGCCGCAGGCCCGCATGAGCGAGACGCTCCGACGACTTTCGTGAGATCGGACAGCGACGCCCGAGTCATCCGCCGTGACCAAAACGTTGCATTCGTTACCTGGCCGTTATACAGTGTGAGCACGGTGAATGTTTGCTGTGGCATCCACCGCATGTGATTGCAGGACACTCTTGGTGCAAGGGACAAGGGCCGGCCGGAAGCCTCTCCGACCGGCCCTTACTGCGTCCCGATCGTGGCGCCTCCCCGGCGTCGGAGGCTGCCGGTACTCTGAAAGGATGAGCGACCGGAAGCTGGCCATCGAGGCCTGGGAGAGCCTCTTCCGCGCACAGCACGAGATCTTCATCGAGATGTCGGCCGACTTCGACGGCGCCGGGCTCAGCGCGGCGGAGTACGACGTGCTGCTCACCGTCACCCGCTGCGGCGATCGCACCGTGCGACTGCGCGAGCTCACCGCGAACATGCTCATCAGCCAGCCCAGCGTCTCGCGTCTTGTGGACCGGATGGTCGGCCGCGGACTGCTCACGAAGGGCGTCGACCCCACCGACGGGCGCGGCGCCGTCATCCACGCCACCGACGACGGTGTGCGGAAGTTCCGCCAGCTCGCCACCGTGCACGGCCGCACCATCGCCGAGAAGATGGCGCCCCTCACCGAGGAGGAGCAGCGGACCCTCCGCGCGCTCACCCGCAAGCTCCGCAGCCGCTGAGCAGCCACCGAGCCGCCGACCGGACCTCCCCGGTTGCTGCGGCTGCGCTCCGCGGGTCCGTCGATCGCACGTCGCACACGTCAACCCCCCTCCACAATCGCCCGGGGACGCTCGTTGTCCCCCATGCGCGGAAGACGAAAGATCTCGACCATCGTCCATTGGCACGCTGGAGGCATCGGCGCAGACTGAAAGGGTGATCGAGATGACCGAACCGCAGATCTGGACGATGATCGGCGCCTTCACGGCGCTGATGTTCGGCATGGTCACCATCGTCTCGACGCTGTTCATTCGCGTGCTTCGCACCGAGATCGGCAGCGTCCGTACCGAGCTGCGCGCAGAGATCGGCGGGCTCCGTGCCGAGATGAACGGGCGTTTCGAGGCCGTGAACGGGCGTTTCGAGGCCGTGAACGCACGGTTCGACGCCGTGGACACCCGTTTCGACGCCGTGGACACGAGCATCAACGGGCTGGACCGTGACGTGCAAGCGCTCGTCAAACGCACCTTCGGCCTCGACCGCGAGTAGCTCCGCGCTCGCCGTGCCGATCCAGACCCATCGTGGTCACCGCCGCTACGGGGTCCGGCGACGCAGCGTGAGAGGGGCCAGCACCAGGAACGCCGCGGCGAACGCGGCGACGATGAGCACCGGCCCCCAAAGATCCCACCCGTCTTCCCCGGCGGTGACCGCCTGAATCGCATCGATGGCATGACTGAGCGGCAGCCAGTCCGAGATCGCGTGCAGCACGTCGGGCATCTGATCCCGCGGCATGAACAGCCCGCCCAGGATGATCTGCGGGAACACCAGGACGGGCATGAACTGCACGGCCTGGAACTCGGTCCGCGCGAAGGCGCTCGCCAAGAGCCCGAGGGCGGTGCCCAGAAGCGCATCGACGACCGCCACGAGTCCCAGCCGCCACAGCGGGCCGTCGACGGTGAGCCCGCACACGACGACGGCGAAGGCCACGGTGATCACCGCCTGCAGCACCGCCATGAGACCGAAGGCGAGCGCATAGCCGAGGATGAAGTCCGCCTTGCCGAGGGGCGTCGTCATCAGACGTTCCAGCGTTCCCGAACGGCGCTCCCGGAGCGTGGTGATGGAGGTGAGCAGGAACATCAGGATGAAGGGGAACAGGGCGAGGATCGGCCCGCCGAAGCGGTCGAAGACACCGGTCTGATCCGCGAACAGCCAGGCGAAGAGCCCGGCCAGGAGGCTCGGCGCCACGAGCATCAGGGCGATGGATCGCGGGTCGTGACGCAGCTGGGCGAGCACCCGGCCGGCCGTCGCGAGAGTCCGCCGCACGTTCATCGCCGCCCCTCCGCTCGATGTCCGCGCCTGCCCGGCGCATGCGTGGCCTCGTCGCGGGCGATGAGCGCCAGGAACGCCGCCTCCGGATCGGGTTCGCCGGTGTCGGCCAGCAGCGCCTGCGGCGTCGTCTCGGCGATCGCCCTTCCCGCCCGCATAAGCAGGAGACGATCGCAGCGCGCGGCCTCGTCCATGACATGGCTGGACACGATGAGGGTCGTCCCGTCGTCCGCGATCCTCCGGAACAGCGCCCACAGGTCGGCTCGCAGCACCGGATCGAGCCCTACGGTCGGCTCATCGAGCACGATCAGCTCCGGCGCCCCGAGCAGCGCAAGTCCGAGCGAGACCCGGCTCGTCTGTCCGCCGCTGAGCGATCCGACCGTCTGGCGAGCCTGCTCACCGAGCCCCACCTCCGCGATCACCCGATCCACCTCACGCCGCCCTGCTCCGCCTCGCCCCACTTCGCCTCGCTCCATGCCGAGCACTGCGGCGAGGTACTGCAGGTTCTGCCGGACCGTGAGGTCGCCGTAGACCGCGGAGCCCTGGGTGCCGTAGGCCACCCTCCTCCGCAGCCGCGCGGATCCCGCCGGGGCGCCGAGCACGTCGATGCGGCCCGAGAGGATCCGCTGCACACCGACGATCGAGCGCATCAGCGTGGTCTTCCCGCAGCCCGACGGACCGAGGAGACCCGTGATCGTCCCGCGGGGAATCGTCATGTCCAGCCCGTCGAAGACCGTCGTCCCTCCCCGCCGGACATGCAGTCCCGTCACGGTCACCGCATTATTCATCATGTGATGAATAATGCGGTGCGGACAGACCTCCGTCAAGAGGGTGCGGCATCCCCCATCGGCGGAGCGACGGTCACGCGGGGTCGGCGCCGAAGAGGTACCGCTGGATCGTCGGGCCGACCCGGTCGACGAGCTCGTCGACGGAGGCCTCCGCCAGGCCGGGCAGACGGAGGACGTAGCGGGCGATGAGCATTCCGGCGATCTGCGAGCCCACCAGGGTCGCGCGCAGCTCCGCATCGGGAGCGTCGAGCGTCCGGGAGATCCGCGGGAGCAGCTCGCGCGAGAGGAAGCCGGCCAGGAGCGGCGTCGTCGCCCGCCCGCCCACTGCGGAGCGGAGCAGCATGACCCCGCGCTTGCGCACCTCGGGCCGCTCGAACGACTCCAGCACGTAGCGCACGATCCGCTCCCCCGCCTCCTCACGCGGGCCACGCAGGATGAGCGGGACCTCCACGTCCGGACGCAGCGGGAAACCCGCCGCCTCCGCGAAGAGGTCGGCCTTCGTCCCGAAGTAGTGATGGACGAGCGCGGAGTCCACGCCCGCGCCCGTCGCGATGGCGCGGATGGTCGCCGCGTCGTAGCCCTTCTCGCCGAACTCGTGCACGGCCGCCGCGACGATCCGGTCCCGCGCCCCGGTCTCCCCCCGTGGGCGACCTCGACGGCGGACGGCGGTCATGCGATCAGCACTCGATGACGTTGACAGCGAGACCGCCCTCGCTGGTCTCCTTGTACTTCGTCGACATGTCCAGTCCCGTCTGACGCATGGTCTCGACGACGGCGTCCAGCGAGACATAGTGCGAGCCGTCGCCACGGAGAGCGAGGCGCGCGGCGGTTACCGCGGTCGACGCCGCGATCGCGTTCCGCTCGATGCACGGGATCTGCACGAGCCCGCCGATCGGATCGCAGGTGAGCCCGAGGTGATGCTCCATCGCGATCTCGGCGGCGTTCTCGATCTGACGGTTCGTCCCGCCCATGACGGCGGTCAGCCCGCCCGCCGCCATCGCGCAGGCCGAGCCGACCTCCGCCTGGCATCCGCCCTCGGCTCCGGAGATCGACGCGTTCGCCTTGAACAGGGATCCGAGGGCCGTCGCGGTCAGCAGGAACCGTCGGATGCCGCGTCGCCGGTTCGCCTCCGCGGTCACGGAATCGTCGTCCGGCTCGACGTCCACCGACGTGCCGTCGAAACCGAGCAGGGCGCTGCCCACCAGCTCGCCGTACGGCGTGACCGCGTTGCCCGCGCCGAGGCCGGAGTCGGCCAGGAAGCGCCACCAGTACATCGCCACGGCGGGGAGGATCCCGGCCGCACCGTTCGTCGGCGCCGTGACCACACGGCCGCCCGCCGCGTTCTCCTCGTTCACGGCGAGCGCGAACGCGCCCAGCCATTCTCCGGGGAGCTCACGATGCCCGTCCGCCTCGGTGGACTCCAACTGGCCGCGGATCACGGCGGCCCGGCGCTTGACCTTGAGGATGCCGGGCAGCGTACCTTCCGCATGCAGCCCCGCCTCCACGCATCCGGACATCGCATCCCAGATCGCATCGAGCCCGGCGGCCACCTCCTCCTCGGAGCGGACGGCCGTCTCGTTGCGACGCGCGAGCTCCGCGATGGTCAGGCCGTGCTCGTCGCAGAGCTCCAGGAGCGTCGCGGCATCGCGGTAGGAGAACGGGTGCTCGTGCCCGCCCAGCTTCGTCTCCTCGCCGTCCCGCCGGATGAAGCCGCCGCCGACGGAGTAGTAGGTCTCCTCGGTGACGACATCGCCGGCCTCGTCGAGGGCACGCAGCGTCATGGCGTTCGGGTGGCCGGGAAGGCGCGTCCTCGGCTCGAAGACGATGTCCTCTTTCGCGAACGGGATCCGGTGGGTGCCGTCGAGGGCGAGCAAGGAGCCGTCCCCCCAGTCGGTCCATGCACGGCGCACATCCGCCGGATCGCAGGTCTCCGGCGTCAGCGCCTGAAGCCCGGCCACGACGGCGTCCGGCGTCCCGTGACCGATGCCCGTCGCGCCCAGAGAGCCGTAGAGCGAGCAGGTGACGCGTGCGGTCCGCTCCAGGAGCCCGCCGCCTCGCAGTCGTCTCCCGAAGTCGAGACCGGCCCGCATCGGGCCGACGGTATGGGAGCTCGACGGCCCCACTCCGATGGAGAAGAGGTCGAAGGCCGAGACGTACGCTGTCACGATCCCAGGCTACGCCGTCGTCGGGTCGATGGTCGCGTCCGCATCGCTCACTCCGTGATCGTGACCGGCGTGCCCAGAGGCAGGGCGTTCACGGCCGCGATCGCTTCGGCGGAGAGACGGACGCACCCGTGGCTGATCGCCCCGGAGTTCGTGGGGTCGTAGTGGATACCGATCAACCCGCCGTCCGATCCCCCGTACGGCTCATCGGCGGCCGTGGAGTGAAGGGTCGAGAGCTGGATGGGGTACTCGGTCTGGCCCTGCGCGGGGTCGAGATAGCGCGCCTGGAGGTAGCCCGTGACACCCGTCGGGGTCGGGGTATCCTCGGCACCGATGCCCACGGGGAACTCGGCCACCGATCCGTCCGGCGCCGTGACGGTGAGCGTCTGCGCGCCCTCCGCGATGACGACGCGCGAGGTGACGGCGGCGGCGGCCTGGACGGCCTCCTGCCGCACCCAGCCCGACGTCTGCGCCGGAGAGTCCGCCGCCTGCGACGGAAGGGTCTTGCGCGCGGGGGTGAGGATCTCGCTCCACCCGTCGGCCGTCGTCCGGAGGACGAACACCGTGGTCGGCTCGTAGAGGAAGTTCTCGCCAGCGAGCCAGGCAACAGGGCTCCCGCCCTCTTCGGCCGAGATCGGCGTGTTCTCCGCGAGGGCGCCGACCTGTGCCGCTGCGAGGTCGATCTCCGCAGGTGCGGCAGGCAACGCGGGGATGACGGCGTCGTACCGCGCCTCGGGCAGCGCGGCGAGCGCAGCATCCGAGAGCGCCGTCGGCGCCGTGGACTCCTGCGGCGCCGTCGACGCGGACGCAGATGGCCGTTCCGCCGAGGGCGGCGATGAGGCTCCGAACCCGCCTTGGGCGCCGATGACAATCACCACCGCACACGCGATGACGGCGATGATTCCCGCCACGATCAGGACAATTCGCTTCGTGCGACGACGCATCTCAACCCCCGGAGACTTCTTGCAAGAAAAGGGTGGTGGCGCTCCGACTCGCGGAACGCCACCACCCGTGACTGATCAGCTACAGCGTCAGCCGGAGACGACCGGCAGGTGCGGTGCCGGCTTCGGAGCCACGGTCGGCTTCGGAGTCGGGGCCACAGTCGGCTTCGGCGTGACCGTCGGCTTCGGCGTCACAGTCGGCGTCGGCTTCGGCGTCGGGGTGACGGTCGGCGTCGGCTTCGGAGTCGGCGTCACAGTCGGCGTCGGCGTCGGGGTCGGAGTGACCGTCGGAGTCGGCGTCGGCGTGGGCGTGACCGTCGGAGTCGGCGTCGGGGTCGGCGTGGGAGTCGGGGTCGGCGTCGGCGTGGGAGTCGGCGTGGGAGTCGGCGTCGGCGTGGGAGTCGGCGTGACCTTCTTCACGTTCACCACGTCACCGAAGGACTGCGTCATGCCACCGGAGGCGATGGTCACGGTGAAGGACTTGCTGCTCTTCTCGTAACCGGCAGGCGCCTTCGTCTCCGTCAGGGTGTAGGTACCCTTCGAGAGCTGAGCGACGCTGATCTCGCCAGCAGCGGGATCCTGATCGAGAGGGCCGTTGTCGACGATCGACTCCGAGTACCCGTTGGGACCGGCGAGCGTGAACTCCGCGCCGCCCAGGGGCTTGCCCTTCTCATCGACCTTGCTCCAGGAAGCCGCGCCGAGGAGTCCGGCGCCGCCGCCGCCGGTGCCGTTGTAGACGTGCTCCAGGACGTAGTTCTTCTCGCCCACCGCAGCAGTGTTGGCGAGCTTCGTCCCGTTGACGACCGTGTCGTCCGGAACCATCGTGTACGACACGAAGAACGCCTGATCGATCGAGTCGCGGACCACGCCCTTCTTGAAGGTCACGGTGAAGCTGGGCACGGCGTCGTCGTACGTGAGCACGTAGTCCGCCGGATCGAGCTCAACGAGATTGCCGATCGTTCCCGTGTTCGGGTCACGATCGCGGGTCCCGATCGAGATGGTCGGGCGCTGCAGGATCGTGCGAGCGTCGTAGGAGTCGACGACAGCGAACCCCTCCTTGACGAGAAGCTCGCCGGGGAGCGCATAGGTGTAGTCGATGCTGCCATCGAGGTTGCTGCGGTAGCTCTTGTACAGCCGATCCGGGAGGCCGCTCCCTCGCGGGAGGATCTCGGTGTTGGTGTGCAGAGGCTTGCCCGTGCCGGTCGTCCAGTCAAGACCAGCGCCCTCGGTGATGACCTGACCGATGACGGGGAACGCGAACGTCCCGCTGACCCCCGAGTGGGACTGCACGTAGTCGGTGAAGGTGCAGACCGCGGACTTCGCCACGACGGCGCAGTCGGCGATCTTCGCGCCGGCCTTGTCCCGCAGGACGAAAGTGGACGGCTGGCCTTCGACCTTGTCCCCGAACGCGATCGTCATCGTGTCGCCGGCCTTCGCGCCGTCGGGCACCACATAGGTTCCCTCGACCGAGATCGACTGCGCCCGAAGCACTTCGGCGGGATGCGTGGACAGGCCGGTGATGGCGTCCACTTCGGCGGCCTGAGCCGCGGCCGCACCGGCGACGGTGAGGCCTGCCCCGGCGATGAGCGCCGCGGCGATGGTTGCGAGCGCGCGGAATCCCCGGCGCTCAGAATGAATCTTCATAGATCCCCCCAGATCTGAGCTGCGCGCCTCCCCAGTTGACGGCGCGAATTTCCTGATCATGACATGGCGTCACGATTCCGCGACCAGGCCCCGGCCTCACCCCGGGATTGCGGGAACCTGGCGTAGGGGAACCCACATAGTCGAGGGCTATGTTCGGAGACGGTGACCGGATCAGGGGAGGGGACATGGATCGAGGCCGGGAGGACGAAGGCTGTCCATCGGGGAGCAACGACGAAGTCCCCGTCGCTTCCGCGACGGGGACTCGTCTACTGTCTCAACACAGTGTGCGCCTCGAGGGACTCGAACCCCCAACCTTCTGATCCGTAGTCAGATGCTCTATCCATTGAGCTAGAGGCGCATACCCACTCGCGCGGGCCTCGTCAACGATACCCCAAGTTCGGCGCGCAAAGCGAATCGGGGCGAGCCCGATCGGCCGCCCGAGAGAACGGGGCAACGGCGGGCTACTTCGCCTTCTTCTCCCTCTTCTCCCCTTTTCCGCCGTCCTTGGCGAGCGCCCGTTCGGCCTTCTGGATGCGCTTGCGCCGCGACCGCTGCTCCGATGCGAGCGCCTGGAGGTCGACGAGGCGCAGGGCCTGCATCCGTGCCTCGCGCATCGTGTCGTAGTCCGGGTCCTGGTCCGCGCGCATCCCCTCCACCTGGAGGCGGCGCTGCAGGTTGCCTGCGACGTCGCCCCAGGCCGCCCTCCGCGCCTGCTCGACGAGCTCGCGGAGCGCCGGTGTGTTCTCCGCCAGGTCCTGCAAGCGCTGGGCGACGCCGGCGGACTGCTTGGCGCGGCGCTTGAGGTTGCGCACATCGCGGTCGCGGTAGTCGTGGGTGCCCGCGGGGTCGGAGTACCGGCCGTGAGCCCGCTTGCGGAGACGAGTGACCAGCTGCGAGGCCTCCTCCGACTCCGCGGCGAGCACGAGGAGCGCGTCGCGGGCGTCCTGCACGTAGCGGCCGGCGTCGAACGAGCCGCCCTGCGCGATGGTCCCCACGAGGATGTGGTTCTTCACCGCCAGGCGCGCCGCCGAGGTCGCGATGGCGACGCCTTCGGCGATGGCATCCGCACTCCGTCCCACCGCTACCTCCTCTTGTGTCGAGGGTACCGTTTCCGGCCCGTCCCGTCGTGGGCGACAATGGAGTCCACGTCGCAGGCACCGGCCCCGCGGCGACGCGACGACGCGTGACCCGAGCGCGTCGAGGGAGGACCCCCATGCGACGTCTCAACCCCGCAGGCTCCACGAGCGCGATCACGGGAGCCGCCAGCGGGATGGGGGCGGAGGTTGCCCGCAACCTCGCCGCGCGGGGCGCAGGCCTCGCGCTCATCGATCGTGACGCCGACGGCCTCGCCCGTCTCGCCGCCGAGCTCGCCTCGACCCGTCCCGGCCTCGCGGTCACGACCCACGTGGTCGACCTGCGCGACGACGAGGCCGTCGCCGCCGTCACCGCCGAGGTCGTCGCCGCGCACCCCCGGATCCAGACGCTCATCACCTGCGCCGGCTCCTCGATGCTCGGCTCCCTCGACCAGCTCACGATGGAGGAGATGCGCTGGCTGATGGATGTGAACCTGTGGGGCACGGTGTCGGTCACCCGCGGGCTGCTGCCCGCCCTCCGCCGCGCGCCCGCCGCCCACATCGCGCACCTCGCCAGCGTCTATGCGCTCGCCTCGCCCGCCGGCCGGATCCCCTACGCCATGAGCAAGTTCGCCGTCCGCGCGTTCTCGGAGGCGCTGCGGCACGAGCTGGAGGGCTCGACGGTCACCGTCGGCGCGGTCTATCCGGCGGGCGTGCGGACCGGCATCATCCTGCACGGTCGCTACGCCGCCGCCATCGACCCGGAGGTCGCGGCCAGGGCCGCCGCCGCACAGGCCGCGATGTACCACACCGCCCCCGCGGACGCGGCGGAGCTGATCGTGCAGGGCGTGCTCCGCCGGCGGGCGCGGACGATGGTCGGACGCGAGGCCCGGCTGATCGACGCGCTCGTGAGGCTCGCCCCCGTCCGGTACTGGGCGGCGATGCGTGGCCCGCTGCGCGAGGCGGTCGACACCACGACGCCGATGCGCCGGGCCCGCTGAGCGCCTTCAGCCGACCGCGCGACTGCGCTCCGCCAGACGACGCAGCGCCTCCTGGCGACCGGAGTCGAGATGCCGGGGCACCTCGACGCGCAACAGCTCGGTGTCGCGGCGCGCGATGGCGTCGAACAGCGTCCGATGCTGCTCGGCCATCCCGAGCAGGTCGTCGTGCTGCCCGAAAAGCCAGCGCAGGCGCGTCACCAGCCCGAAGAGCAGCTCGTTCAGCATGGAGTTGTCGGCCAGGCGCGCGACGATGACGTGGAACTCCCCCGCCGCGTCCTGCGCCCTGACCTCGTCGTCCGCCTCGGCCCCGGCGAACTCCTCATCGAGCGCCGCACGGAGCATCGCGAGCCCCGCCTCGTCGTGCCGCTCGGCGGCGAGCAGGAACACCAGGGTCTCGACGGCCTCGCGCACCTCACTGAACTCCTGGATGTCCTGAGCGGTGAACTCCCGCACGACCGCCCACGACCGGGGCCGCGCGACGACGACGCCCTCCGCGACCAGCATCCGGATCGCCTCACGGACCGGCAGCCTGCTGACCTCGAGCTCGGCCGCGATGTCCCGTTCGACGAGACGCGAGCCCGGCGCACGATCGCCGTGCAGGATCTCCGCGCGCAGCACGCGCGCCACGCGAACCGACTCCAGCTCGTTCTCGCCTCCTGTCATGCCCCCATCATGGCATCGCGGGGCGGCACGCCATCGGGAGATCCGACCGGAAGAAATCAAGACGATCGTCACACCGGACCGAGCAGCGCGTACAAAGCTCCCGGATACGGGCGACTCTGGCTATGACCGGAGTGCCCCGCGAGGTGTGACAGCCCTCCCGCTCAGGCCGCGGAACGGACGGCGCTCGCGGCCCGTCGACGCTCCAGCGCACGCCGTACCGCCTGGATCGCCCAGCGGGCGAGGAAGCGCACGGCGATCCCCGCCGCCCCGAACCCGCAGGCGATGAGCACGGCCAGCGGGTCGTGGAGGTCGACGGTGAACACCCTCTCGCCCAGCGGCGTGAGGAGGACCGTGAGCATCGCCGCCACCATCAGGCCGACCAGCAGCACCTTCCACGGACGATACGGACGGGCGACGGTGAACAACACGAAGAACGCGACGATGACGAGGGCGAGGAAGGCCGTCGAGGCAGTGAGGACATGTTCGGCCTCCCCGACGCCGAACACCGCGCGCGCGGTGAGGTAGGCGCCGTAGGAGGCGAGCGCGGCACCGATGCCGCCAGGGACCGCGGCGTCGAGCACGCGACGGACGAACCCGCCCTCGGCGCGCGCGGCGTTCGGCGCGAGCGCGAGGAAGAACGCGGGGATCCCGATCGTGAACCAGGCGATGAGCGTCACATGGCGCGGCAGGAAGGGGAAGGGCACCGCCGTGACGGCGACGAGGAAGGCGAGCAGGATCGAGTAGAGCGTCTTGGTGAGGAACAGCGTCGCCACCCGCTCGATGTTGCCGATGACGCGGCGCCCCTCGGCCACCACGTGCGGGAGGGTGGCGAAGGAGTTGTCCAGCAGCACGATCCGCGACACCGCTCTGGCCGCCGGCGACCCCGAGCCCATCGCCACGCCGACATCGGAGTCCTTGAGGGCGAGCACGTCGTTCACGCCGTCGCCGGTCATGGCGACCACGCGCCCCTCGCCCTGCAGCGAGTGCACCATCGCTCGCTTCTGGGACGGGGTCACCCGGCCGAACGACGAGTGGTCGCGCACCTCGCCCTCGAAGTCCGCCGCATCGGGATCGAGCGTTCGCGCGTCCACCGCGCCGCGGCCGTTCGGGACGCCGACGGCCGCGGCGATGGCCCCGACTGCGGCGGAGTTGTCGCCGGAGATGACCTTGATGTCCACGCCCTGCTCGGCGAAGTACGCGATGGCCCCCGGCGCCTCCTCGCGCAGGCGCTGGTCGAGGACCACCAGCGCCACGGCCGTCAGTCCCTCCGGAAGCCCCTCGGAAGGCAGCGCCGCTCCGGTGCGGGCGAGCGCGAGCACCCGCAGCCCCTCCACCGCCAGCAGGTCCGACCGGACGCGGGCGTCGTCGCCCTCGGCGAGCAGGACGTCGGGTGCCCCGAGCACCCAGGCGCCTGCGCCCCTGGTCTGCACCGCCGCCCATTTGCGAGCCGAGGAGAACGCGACCGAGCGCACGGACGGCAGCGGCTCCGCCTCGCCGACGTGCTCCAGGATCGCCGCCATGCTGCTGTTGGGCTTGCCCTCGGCGCGGCCGATCGTGGCCAGCACCGCGTCGATGTCGCCGTCCGCGATCGTCTCGATCCGTCCGACCCGCATCCCGTCCTCGGTGAGGGTCCCGGTCTTGTCGGTGCAGACGACGTCCACCCTCGCAAGCTGCTCGATGGCGGGGAGGTCCTGGACGAGGCAGTTCCGCCGTCCGAGACGCACGACTCCCACCGCCATCGCGACGCTCGTCATCAGCACGAGGCCCTCCGGCACCATCGGCACCAGCGCCGCGACCAGCCCGCGCACCGCGTCGCGCCACTCCAGCTGGTTCCCCCAGATCTGGTTCACGATCGTGAGCACGCCGACCGGGATCAGCAGCCAGGTGACGTACTTCAGGATCGTGTCGATGCCGGCGCGCAGCTGCGACGGGGGCTTGCGGAACTGCGAGGCCTCCTTGGCGAGCTTGCTGGCGTAGGCGTGCTCGCCGACCGCCGTCGCCTGGAAACGGGCGGAGCCGGCGGCGACGAAGCTTCCCGACATCACGGGGGATCCCGGGTGTCCGAGCACCGGCTCGGACTCACCGGTGAGCAGGGACTCGTCGACCTCGAACCCGACCGCGTCGATCACGATGCCGTCGACCGGGACCTGATCCCCGGATGCCACCAGCACCACGTCGTCGAGCACGATGCCCTCGACGGGGATCTCGCGGACCCCCTCCGCACGCTCCACCCTGGCCGGAGCCTTGCTCAGCAGGGCGAGACGGTCAAGAGTCCTCTTGGCCCGCACCTCCTGCACCATGCCGACCACGCTGTTGACGATGATCAGGAGCGCGAACAGGCCGTCGATCAGATACCCGGTGCCGAGGATCAGCAGGAAGAGCACGAAGTAGATCGCGTTCACGCGCGTGAAGGCATTGGCCCGGAAGATCTCGCCGAAGCTCCGGCTGGTGTGCAACTCCTCGGCGTTCACCTCGCCCCGCGCGACCCGCTCCGCGACCTCGGCCGCCGTCAGCGGCACGCCCCTCGGCACCGCGGGATCCTCATGCTGCGTCGTTCCGACAGGCGTGGGCATGCCCACATCCTCTCAGGTCGTCCTCTCACCCCGCCGGGCGACCGCGGTTCCGAGGAGACGCCACGCCCGCGTGTCCGGCACGGCGCCCGCAGGGCGACAGAATGGACCGGTGCGCCCTCTCGCCGCCCATCCCTGGGCCGGACTGTACGTCCTCGCCTTCGCCGTGCTCGGCGCGATCACCACCGAGGTCGTGCCGATCGGTCTCGTCCCCGAGATCGTGACCGCGTTCGGCGTCGACGAGGCGGGCGCGGGCTCCCTGATCTCCCTGTACGCGATCCTCGTCGCGGTCACCGCCGTCCCGCTGACACGGCTCACAGCCCGTGCGCCCCGCAAGCCCCTCCTCCTGGTGACGCTCGCGGTGTTCACGCTCTCGAACACGCTCGCCGCCCTGGCGCCGACCTTCGCCTGGCTCATGGCCGCCAGAGCCATCGGCGGCGTGGCCCACGCCCTCTTCTTCGCCATCTCGATCGGCTACGCCTCCCGCATCGCCCCGAAGGGGCAGACCGGGCGCGCCATGGCCCTGGTCGCGACGGGCGTCTCCGCCGGTCTGATCCTCGGGGTCCCCGCGGGCACGGCGCTCGCCGAGGCCGTGGGCTGGCGCCTGGCCTTCGCTGTGCTGGCGGTCCTCGTGACGCTCGCCGGGATCGCCGCGAGCGTGCTGCTCCCGCCGGTCTCGCACGACGTCTCTGCCGGGCGGACGCTCGTCCCCGGCGGGGGACGGATGCTGCTCATCGCCGGCCTCTCCGGCGCCGCGTTCCTCGGCTACTACACGCTCTACACGTACGTGAGCCCGCTTCTCCTGGCCGCCGGGCTTCCACCGGTGTGGCTCAGCGCCGTGCTGGTCGGGATCGGCGCGACGGGGCTCGTCGGGATCCGCATCGCCGCGCCGAGGCTGGACCATCACCCCTACGGGTGGATGGTGGCGGTGCCCGCGGCGATCGCCGTGGCGCAGCTGGGCGTCGCTCTCGCCTTCCCGCACCTCGCGCTCGTGCTGGTCGCGGCCGCGCTGTGGACGGCGGCCTTCGGCCCGGTCAACTCGACGTATCAGAACACGCTGGTCCGAGCAGGGCGCGAGGGACCGGAGATGGCTGGCGCCTGGATCAACGTGCTCTCCAACGCCGGGATCGCAGGCGGCTCCGCGCTCGGCGGGGTGCTCGTGACGGGACCCGGCTATGCGGCCGCCGGCCTCGTCGGGGCCGGCATCGTCCTCGGCGCCCTGCTGGTGACCCTCGTCGCCCGGCGGCTTCTGACGTTCTGACCGTCGCCACGAAGACCTGCGTCCCGACGCACCGCCGGGACGCGTCCGACGATCAGCCGGCCTCGGGAACGGAGCGGCCCGCCAGCGCACGGGGCCGGGTGAGCGCGCGACGGAGTCGGGCCTGCATCGGGAGGAAGCCGAAGTGCAGCGCCGCCGCGAGGGCGAAGGTGAGCACGTACGCGGGGATGGCCACCACGATCCGCGATGTCCCGAACAGGATCGCAAGCCCTGCGAGGAACAGCATGTGGACCAGATAGACCTCGTACGAGATCTTGCCGATGAAGACCATGGGACGCGATTCGAGCACGCGCTGGAGAAGGGCTCGACGGGGGCCGTTCACCGCGAACACGGTCGCGACGGCGCTGGCGGCGGCGAGCGGGTACGCGGCGTCCGCGACGGCGGGGATGGTCGAGGTCACAGCGGCGGCGGCGAGGGAGACGACGGCCGCGGCCCCGAGCCATCGTGCGTCCCCGCGGGCTCTCGTCTCAGCGATGATCAGGGCGATTCCGCAGCCGACGGCGATGCCGCCGGCACGGAGGTAGCCGGTCCCCGTCGGGACGACGATCTGCGCGATGTACAGCAGCGATCCTCCCCCGATCGCGAGAGCGGCGATCGTCTTCCAGGTGAGCCCGAGCTTGACCATGAGGAGGAAGACGATCGGCCAGAGCAGGTAGAAGTACTCCTCGACCGCGAGCGTCCAGAGGTGCCCGTAGTACAGCGGATCGCCGACGAGGGCGGTGGAGAACGGCGTGAGGTAGAACGCCGCCGCAGTGGAGTCGACGGCGAGACGCGAGGCGTCCATTCCGAGGAGGAGCGCGATGGGGATCGTGATGATGATCGTGGCGAACAACGACGGGACGAGGCGGATGGCGCGCTTGCCGTAGAAGATGCCGAGACGGATCCTCGACGTGCCCTGCACCTCCGCCCACAGCAGCGTCGTGATCAGGAATCCGGACAGGACGAAGAAGACGTCGACGCCGAACCCGCCGGGAACGGTGAACGGCTTCGCGCCGTGCATGATGAGCACGAAGACGATCGCCACCGCCCGAAGGCCGTCGAGAGCCGGCATGTAGGTGAGGGGTCGTGCCACGAAGAGGACCGTAACACCACGCGGCGGATCTCACCATGCCCGGAGGACGCAGAGACGTCGATCGCCGTCTCCGGGTCGGCAGGGCCTATTCGCCTCTCGCCGCCGCGCTCTCCGGATGGTGCAGATGCAGGCCGGGATAGCTCAGCGTGAGCCGTCGGCAGAGCTCGTCGACCGGCCGGTGCCCTGCCCCTCCGATCCAGACGGTGAACGGGAGGACGCCGCGATGCCCGGGCTCGGGGAGCCACTCGTCCGCCCACGCGCGGAGCGCGGCGGCCAGCACGTCCCCCGGCCCCGGCAGGCGACCGTCCACGGCGGGGGCGAGATCCTGGCGCAGCCAGAACGGGACGAGCCGGGCGGGCCCGGGCCAGCCCAGGACCCGCGACGGCCCGGTGCCTTCGAGGAAGACCTGACCGTAGCTGTCCTCGGGGAGCGCGGCGACCAGCCGGTTGACGAAGGGCGCGTCGCTGCTCACCCCCGCCAGGACGAAATGATCGCCGTATCCGGGATGCGGATTCGCCATCGGCCTCTCTCCTCTCGATCGGTGGAGTCAACTTAGGGTAGCCTTGCCTAAATTCTACACACTCCCATCCCGCACGTAATCCGACATTCTGCGAGGACAACGCGGCACCGACGGCCCGTACTTCGGCCATGACACCTGCTCTCGTGACGCCCGGGCTCCCCATCGGACGGATGTCGCAATTCATCGACGGGTCTGTCGCGATCTGGGCTGGTCGGGGTCGCCCGCATCCCGCAGGATTCACTCACGGACGCATTTCGGGCGAGACCCTTCATTTGGGGATGATGAGGTCGCCATCGGTCGAGATGTCGCCTTCGTCCGTCTGCTGGGGGCAGGCGGACGAGGACCTCGGCCCTTGAGGGGCGCGGGGTTCCGTCCTACCCGGAAGCCGCCTCGTCCCGAGGCGACGGGACGAGGCCGGTATATGTTGGTCGAGTGTTCCGCGGGGCTCGCACACGCGACGGCTCTCATGAGCGGCCATGATTGGAGTCGCCTGGATGATGGTCGCAGCCCGAAGCCCCTCCGCGGCACGGATCGCCGGGCTCGGCGTCCACCTCCCCCCGCATGTCCGGCACACCCATGAGACGGAGCGGGCGCTGCGCCGGGCCAGCGGCCTGCCGCTGCCGACCGGGCTCATCGCGAGGATGACCGGCGTGGAGTCCGTGCACGTCGCGACGGATCTGGATGCGTCCGACCTCGCCGTCGAGGCCGCGCGCGCCGCGCTCGCGGAGTCCCCCGGCGACGTCGACCTGCTGATCTTTGCCTCCGCGTCGCAGGATCTCATCGAGCCGGCGACGTCCCACATCGTCTCGGCGAAGCTCGGGCTGGACGGCGTGCCCGTGCTCGACGTGAAGAACGCATGCAACTCGGTCCTGAACGGCCTCCAGGTCGCCGAGGCGCTCATCCGCGCCGGCCAGTACGAGCGCGTGCTCGTCGCCTCGGGCGAGAAGCCGTCCTCCGCGGTGCGATGGGCGATCCGCGACCGCGCGGAGTTCATGCGGTCCTTCCCCGGCTTCACGATGAGCGACGGCGGCGCTGCGATCGTCCTGGAGCGCACCGACGATCCGGCCAGGGGCATCCTCGCGCAGTCGTTCCACGCCGAGTCGCAGCACTGGAACATCGGGACGCTGCCCGCCGGCGGGACGATGCGGCCGCGCGACCTCGAGGCCACGTACTTCGACATGGACGGGCACGCCCTGCGCGCGGCCTTCATGGCGCTCGGTCCCGACCCCGTCCACCGCTTCCTGCGGAAGCACGGGTGGACATGGGACGACTTCGACTTCGTCGCGATCCACCAGGTGTCCGCCCCGTTCCTCCCTCCCGTCTTCGAGGGGCTGGGCGTGCCGATGGACCGCAGCATCGTCACCGTCACCGACCACGGCAACCTCGCCTCGGCCACCCTCCCCCTGCAGATCCAGCTGGCGCGTCAGCGCGGACTCGTCGCCGCGGGCAGTCTCCTTCTCCTCATCGGCCTCGCCGGCGGCATCAGCCTCGGACTGACGGCGGTGCGGCTGTGAGTCTCGCGGTGGTCGTCCCGGTCTATCAGGAGGCCGGAGGGATCGGCGCGACGCTGCGGGCGCTCGCGGCGCAGCACGACCTCGACTTCGACGCATGGTTCGTCGACAACGGCTCCACGGACGGCTCCGCCGCCGTCATCGAGGACTTCGCCCGCGCGGCCGGCCTGTCGCGCTGGCACGTCATCGCGGAACCCCAGAAGGGCACCGGTGCCGCGGCCGACACCGGGATGCGCGCCGCGATCGCCGCGGGCGCGACGATGCTCGGTCGCACCGACGCCGACGCGCTCCCCGCGCCGGAGTGGACGGCACGGCTGCGTCGCGCCCTGTCCAGACGGCCCTCCGGGCTCGGCATCGACCTCGTCTGCGGCGAGATGCGACCGCGCGCCGACGAGGGTCTGAGCATCGGACGCCGCGCCGCGCTCCAGGTCGCCGCGTACGTCGCCGAGGTGTTCGGGCTGCTGCGCCCGAGCAACTACGGCGCCGGCTTGCACGGGCCGTATCTCGTCCTGCCCGGCTGCAACATGGGCGTCACCGCTGCGCTGTACGAGGCGTGCGGCGGCTTCACCCGCACCTCGATCGAGGAGCAGCACGAGGACCGCGCGCTGTTCATGGCGGCCCGGCGCATCCCCGGCTCGGTGATCCGCCGCCGGTTCGACGTCGTGGCGGGCATCTCGTCGCGCCGCGTGCGCGCCTGGGGGCTGTGGAACACGCTCATGTGGTACCGCGATCACTCCTACCGCGGCGAGACGGTCGACATCCGATGATGGCGCGCACGCCGGTCTTCACGCTCGCCCAGCGGCATGAGCACGACCTCATGCGTGCCGCGCATCCGATGACCTATCAGGCCGTGCTCCGCGTGCGGGCGCCGATCCGCCGCATCCCCGCCGCACGAGTGGTGGTCGTGAAGGACCCGGCTCTGGTCCGCGAGGCGCTCACCGAGACGGACCGGTTCAGCAAGACGGGGCCGGGAGGGTCCGCCGAGCTGTGGACGCCGATGATCGGGCCGAGCGGGCTGCTCAACATGGACGGCGACGCGCATCGTCGACTGCGACGACAGCTCGCGCCGCTGTTCTCCCCGGCCTTCACCGCGCAGCTCGCCGCGGAGGCGCTCGTGCCGCTCGTGGACGAGTTCCACGAGACGCTGGCGGCGGGACGCCGCGTCGACGTCGCCCGGTGGGCACGGCGGCTCTCGAGCACGACGGTGTCGCGTCTGATCGGGTTCGAGCAGACGCTCGACGATCAGGAGCTGTTCCGCCGGGCGAGCGAGATCACCGGCTTCGCCTCGGCGTTGCGGCGCACTCTGCGCCCACGGCAGCTGACGAAGGCGCGGGCCATCGTGGCGGAGATCACCGCGCACGCCGAGGACGCCTATCGCCGGGGCGACGAGGCCACCGTTCCGGGGCGGATGCGCGCGCTCGGACTGGACCTGGAGGACATGCGCGGTGTCATCACGGCGCTCGTGATCGCCGGCACCGAGACGCTCTCCTCCCTTCTCCCCCGTCTCACCGCGATCCTCGTCGACACCGGCTGGCTGACGCGGCTCGCCGCCGACCCCGGGCTGACCGATGCCGTGGTCGCGGAGGGTTTGCGCATCACGACCCCGTCGCCGGTCACGTTGCGGGCCGTCACACGGGAGACGACGCTGGGCGGCGTGCCCGTGCGCAGCGGCGACCGGCTCCTCCTGGTCACCTTCGCCGCGAACCGCTCGGCGGGCGAGCTGTTCGACCCGTCCGACTCTCCCGCGGCGTCGCTGAAGCAGCTGTGGTTCGGCGCCGGACCGCACTTCTGCATCGGCGCGCCGCTCGCGATGGCGGAGATCCGCATCGGGCTCGCCGCGATCGCCGCACATCCGGGCCTGCGGATCGTGTCACGGACGCCCTCGACGCGCGTCCTCGTCCCCGCGTACCGATCGCTGGAGGTCGAGGATGCCTGATCTCGTCGGATCGGTGCTCGACACCGCCGCCTCCCTCGGACCGCAGAAGGCGATCACCGTGGGACGGCGGACCCTTACGTACGACGAGCTCGGCGAGCGGGTCACCCGCACGATCGCCGGTCTGCGCGAGGCCGGTCTCGCACCCGGCGACCGCGTCGTGTTCAGCATCCGCCCCGGGATCGACTCCATCGTCCTCGCCCTCGCGATCGCCGGCGCGGGCGGGGCGGCGATGTTCTCCGACCCCGGCGTCGGCCTCGAGCTCTTCCAGGCCCGGGTGCGGACGGCGGGTCCGCGCTGGGTCGCCGCGGAGCCGCTGCTGTACGCGCTCTCGCACACGCGGATCGGTCGCCGTCTCGGGGTGACGCTTCCCCGCTACGCCGAGCTCGCGCCTCCCCGCCACCATCTGCGTGCCGGGCCCTGGCTGCCCGGCACGCCGTTCGGCGCACGCTCCCTGCGCGCGCTGCGGCGTGCGGATGCCTCGAACGGCACGCTGCACCCGGATCAGGGGCTCCCCGCGGTCATCACGTTCACCTCGGGGACCACCGGGTCACCCAAGGGCGTCGTCCACTCCCGCGCCTCCCTCGGCGCGGGGCTCAGCGCATTCGCCGACATCGCTCGGATCCAGCCTGGTCAGACGCTCCTCACCGATCAGCTGATGATCGGCATCCCTGCCCTCATCGCCGGCGCGCACTGGCAGTTCCCGGCGGCGGGGCTCGACCCCGCAGCCCGCCCGGGGCGCTATCTGGGGATGCTCCAGGACGCCGATCTGTTCTATGCGGTGCCCGCCGCGATGCGCGACCTCCTCGACCTGCTCGAGCGCGAGGGCCGCCGCATCGAGCGGACGACCCTCGTGGCGACCGGGGCGGCGCCCGTGCTCGCTCCGCTCCTGCGCCGGATCGACGACCGTTTCCCGAACGCGCGCATCCTCAGCGTGTACGGCATGACCGAGATCCTCCCGGTCGCAGTGGCCGACGGTCATGAGAAGCTCGCGAGGACGACGCCGGGCGACTGGGCCGGCAGACTCGTCGGCGACGTCCGCGCGCGCACCGACGACGACGAGCTCGTCCTGCGCGGCCCGCACCAGATGACCGGATACCTCGGACAGGACGACGCCACCGAGGTGCGCACCGGGGATCTGGCGCGGCTCACCGAGGACGGCGTCGTGCTGATGGGACGCCGGAAGGACATGTTCATCCGCTGCGACACGAACATCTACCCCGGCCTCTACGAGCCGACGATCGCCGCGCTGCCCGGCGTCCGCGACACGGCGATGGCCGGCATAGCGGACGACATCGGCGACGACCGGATCGTGCTCGCGGTCGTGCCGGACGCCGGATACGACGGACCGCCCGATGCGCAGCATCCGCTCGCCCGCGAGGTCGCGCGGGCGCTCCCGTCCCTCATCGACGCCGCGGCCCTCCCCGACCTGGTCGCCGTCGTCCCCGCGCTCCCCCTGTCCGGACGCAGCCGCAAGCTCGACCGCGGGGAGCTCGCCCTGCTGCTGCAGCCTCTCCTCACGGCGACTCGATGAGGATCGCGGTGACCGAGATGTCCCGATGACCGGGGCGACTCGATGACGGGGGCGACTCGATGAGGATCGCGGTGACCGGCGCGTCCGGGTTCGTGGGCGGCGCGGTCGCGGATGCACTCGCCGCGGACGGGCACGACGTCGTCGGGTTCGGCCGTCGCGCGAACGGCTGGTCGCATCCCGGTGGCGAGTACCGCGTCTGGGACCTCCCCTCGGCCGAGGCCCCCGCCGACGCGGGCACGTTCCACGCCGTCGTGCACTGTGCCGGTCTCGCCGATGACCATGTGCCCGTGCAGGAGTCGATGCGTGTCAACGTCGGCGGCACCGTCGCGGTCGCGGAGGCGTTCGCCCACGCCCGCCTCGTGCACGTCTCCAGCTCCTCGGTGTACGACATGCGTCACCCCTCGGTCCGCGCGCACGAGGACCGCGGCCCGGCACGCCGCCATCTGAACGGCTACTCGCTGTCCAAGGCCCTCGCCGAGGAGGCGCTCCGCGGCCGGGACGCCGTCATCCTCCGCCCCCACGCCGTATACGGCCCCGGCGACGCGACGCTCCTGCCCCGGCTAGAGGCCGCGGTGCGTCGCGGACGTCTCGTCCTCCCCCGCGGCGGCCGCGTGCTGCACTCGCTCACGGGCATCGGGAACCTGGTCGACGCCGTCCGGCTCGGGCTGGACGGCGTCCCCGGCACCTACAACGTCACGGACGCATCCCCCGTCCTCCTCCGCGAGTTCATCGCCGAGGCGCTGCGCCTGCGCGGCCGCGACGTCCGGGTCACCGGCGTGCCGTTCCCGGTGGCGTATGCCGCGGGCGCCGCCGCGGACGCCGCGCACCGCGTCATCGGCGTGGATCCGATGCTCAGCCGCTACCGCGTCGCGCAGCTCGGTCGCGAGCGCACCTACGACCTCGGCAACGCCCAGCGCGGACTCGGCTACCGCCCTGCGGACGCGTCGCTGGAGGGCGCAGAGGGTTGGTGAGCGGGCTCCTGCCGATGCGGGGCCCAAGGACGAGGACCTGTCGGTCATGGCATCGGGAGTTCCTCACGCCTCACGCTCATCACCCGCCAGAATCGGTCCGTGACGGCATCCTCGAGAGGCTCGGGGTCGCCTGGGGGTGCACTGGCGCACGTTCCTGACAGCGGCCGGTCAGTCGTTCAGGCGGTGCATCCAGTAGCCCGGCCGCCGCGCCTCGGGAGCGTAGGCGAGCACGAACACCTCTCCCTCGCGGACGGTGTAGATCAGGTTGTACGGGAACTTGCCGAGATGCCAGGTGCGGATCATCGGATCGCGCCGCCGACCACGGTACGGTGGCGGCGCGTCCGGCCACTGGAGGATCAGCTCAGCGGCGGACTCGGCCACGTCAGCGAACTCGTCGCCGAGCTTGCCGTCCTCGATCCCCAGGTAGCGATCGTGGGTGTCAAGGAACTCCTCACGAGCCTCGGGGTGCTCGTGCCAGTCGAGCGTCACTTGCGCCGCGCGGCTGACCGAGCCCGAGCGATAGCGATCGTCTCCCGGCCGCTGACCGGCGTGACCTTGCCGCTCACCAGTTCGTCAAGGCGCCGGTCGATCGTCTCGTCCCAGGCGGCGTCGATCTCGGCCTGCTCTACCTCATCGACATGCTGGAGTGCGAGCGCGGCGACCTCGCGCTCGTCGGCATCGAGGGCTTTGCCTGCCTCGATGTAGTCCGCCAGCTTCGGAGTCACGCGTCCAGTGTACGGCGGTAGGGCGACATCGGCCAGGAACGCACGACCCTCTTAGTCTGTGAACATGACCCGCACGACCTCTGATCGCATTCGCTCTGCGGTCCAGGTCGTCTGGATCGCAGGATTCCTCATTGGCACGGCAAGCCACATTCTCGATCTGATTGCGGGCGGTACCGACACCTACGGAGGGTTCCCGCCTGCGCTGCGTGCGTTCTGGCTCTCGCTGACCGTCCTCGATCCGCTGACGGCACTGCTGGTCCTGCTTCGGAAGCGAGCAGGCATCATCCTGGCCATCGTCGTGATGCTCACCGACATTGCCGTGAACTGGACCGTCTTCTTCACCATCGGCGGCAATCCCCTGTTCGGCGTCGTGAACCAAACCTTGTTCGCTGTCGTCCTGCTCGCCACCGCCCCCGCTCTGTGGAAATGGTTCCGCGCCATTCAGTAGCAGAGGCGTCGGCGGCCACAGGCGTAGGCCGAGCGCCGCCTTCTACGGCTCGGCCCGCCGCTGGATGCTCTGTGTCGCGCGTCCCATAAGTGCAGGTGGCGTTGCTCGCAGCAACGCATCGCGGATGCCAACAGGGGCAGCGTGGCGGTGCCCTCGATGGCCTGTCCCGCGCGCGGCGAACCCGAACGAGATTCCCGCATGCACGCGCTGTTTCAGCGTGCCGAGATAGCTCCGCCCCCCTGACGCTCCCCTGGTCCCGACCGCGCTGGCGATGGACCCTCTCGACGTTGACCGCGAGTTCTATGACCTCATTCGAGCCCGCTATTGCTCCCGTACGAAGCGAAGCCCGGCGTCTGGATGCGCTGCGGAAGCCGCCTGAAGGATCAGTGCGAGAGTTGCGCCGAGCTGTTCCGTGGCGACTGGGCAGCCATCGCGCGCTCAGGCATCTTCGACGAGGACAAGAACGTCGTCCCCTGCTACCGCTATGCCTTCCTCACTCTCACCGCCCCATCATTCGGCAAGGTGGATGAGACGGGAGCGGCGCTCGATCCTGCGACCTACGACTATCTCGGCCAGGTCACCTGGAACTACGCATCCTCTGCGCTCTGGCGCGCGGCGTTGCACCGTCTGCACCGACAGTTCGCGGAGCTGGCGTACTTCGCCGTGGTCGAAGCCCAGCGCCGGGCGTGCGGCATTATCACGTTATCCTCCGCATCCCAGGGGCGAGACACCCGCGTTCGCGGAGATGATCGGATCCTTCGCTCGTCGCGCGACGACTCAGTATCGAGGCTTGGTGATCGAGTGGAGCACACAAGTCGATTGCCGGTACACCGCTGGGCGAACCGACGACGAACGCGCCGAGATGGCTCAGACCGTCTGGTACATCTCGAAGGCATTAACTACGCGCTGAAGTCAGTTGACGAAGCCGATCTGGACCGCGATTCTAGCGACGGCCTATCCGCACACATGGTTCACCCGCGAACCCTCGCGGACGCCGCCCGCAATCGCCTATGTCGTCCTCGCTGCCCAGACGACAACCCGCGCAACTGCGCGGCTCCTGCTCATCGCAACTTCGGTTCTTCATCGCGGGACGTGACGTGCAGCCGGGGCTCGAAGAACCGGCCTGCGTGGTCGTTCAGCGGCCTTAGTCGCACCCGTCAGCGTGAAGAACGCACCGCGTGGATACGTGCCGAGGTCGCCGCTGGTCGTCGTGAGAAGCGTGATGGGATGTCAGAGCAAGACCTCCGCGCCGCCGAGTGGATCAGAGCTAACAAGCACATACGCCGAGAACCGCGCCCTGCGGAAGAGCCGTGTGCAGGTCGAGCCCCGTGAGGTTGATCAGCCGAGGCCGACCTCCTTCGCGTCCAGGACGTCGCGATCCGGCCACTCTGCACGACGATGAGCCACCTCGCTCGGCCCGATCTCCACACTCAATCCGCGGCCACGGAGGAACATCTCGCGGTCCTCGTCCGAGAGCGTGTCCGCGGAGAAGTTCGTTGCAGCCCCGCCAGCTCGCTGCATCATGACTCCATCCTCACCGGCCACCAGCCACCTGTCGAGGCAAAGCGTCGTTCCACGGCGCGCGGCAGCCTGGCATCATGGAGATGGCCACCTCGGAGGGAGAAGTCGTGCACACAACACCATTCCGGCAGCTCGAAACCGAAGCCCTCGCGCGGATGTCTCCTGAAGAGCGGGCCGAGTTCGATGCTGGTATGGGACTGGCTGAGCGAGACCTCCGCCAGGCCGAAGCTGCCTACGCGATCACTGGCCTCCCACCGACTCCCACTCTTCGATGATGGCGAAACCATCTACCATGTTGCGGACAGCGGTCTCGTAGCGGCGAAGGACCGGGCGGAGGTCACGACTCAGTTTCGCGTTGTTTCGCGCTGCGTCGGCGGCGCTCTCGAGACCCTTCATAGCGTCCCGTGAAGTCTGAACGAGTGTGCTCAAGTTTTTCTGCAGTATGGCCTTTGCCGCGTGCGTTTCATCATCCGTTGAGAGCTCAGTCAACTCGAAAAGGGCGCGAATCGTAACATCAAGGCGCAGCAGACCTGAAGAGTACTCTTTGGATAGACGTTCCAGCTCCAACAATTCTGGTTCCACATCTGTCGCAAGTTCGCGCGCGGCTAGCAATTTTCTAGCGAATGCATCCGGGCGACTATTCGCTTGGTTCATTCGTTCTGTCGCGGCCTGGAACTTCGCATTGAATTGCTCTGTCGCGGGCGTCAACTTGCTCAGAGTGGCCGTCCAGGACTCCATCGCAGGCTGCGCGTCTGCTACCAGGTCCAGCAACCCTGGGGAGTCGTCTTCTTCTTCCTCGGAGTGCGCGGGAACTATCTCGACGCTCGGGGAAACCGAAGTGGGCAAAGTCTGAGTGGTGCCTGATACCGACTCATCGCCGCCTGTCCGAGGCGGAACTTCTTGAGAGCTGAGCGCCCCGGAGGATGGCGTGGCCCCAGCACCCGACTCCAAACTCGTCGCCAGCGTGGCAAGTCTCGCAGCGAGTCGATTGACTGCAATGCGGTGTTCGGCCGAGTGCTCGTCAAGTAGCCTCATCCCATCCCACGATTCGTACTGCATACTCGCCGCTACCGCTTTGAGCTCGTCGGCGCTCTGCTCGGTGAGATCGACGACGGGGATATATCTAATAGACATAAGCAACTGCTGCAGCCCCAGCGCCTTCGCCGACCGAACGAACTGAGACATCTCTTTGCGGCACTCATCACGGAGAAAGTATGTCGGCGTGAGGATAGGGATGAAGAACGAAGTTTCCTGGAGCGCCTCCTCCAACTTCTGACGAAAGTCATCACCCCACGCGATCTTCGAGCGATCAGTGAAAATCTTGATAGTTGTTCCCGTAAGCAACTCGTACTCGCCGCGAACGAGTTCCACCAAACGCAGGATTCGATCGTTCTCACGTTCGTTGTCAGCGTGCGCGTAGCTCCAGAACGCCTTGGCCGTCGTTTCCATGCGATCACCATATCCGGTGACGGCATGCCTGGGAGGCCTGGGGAGCATGAGCAACGACCACAAAGCGGGTCGCGCCGTTGCCGGGAGCGCCCGGGCCGCAGCGTAGCGAGGACCGGACGCTCCGCAGTGCGGCGGCGCGACCCACTCTTCGGCCGGCCTTGATCCTGTATCGGAGATCGTGCCGCGCAGGAGCGCCGCGATCTCAAAGTCCGGTTCGTCTTATGCGCTCACTCAATTGCTTCGACTTCGTTGGCGGCATCCGTCACCGTCAGCACCCGTCCATCAGGTGCGACGAGCGCCCAGGTATATCCGTAGCGCTTGAACCTCTCGTTCCGCACCAACTCGCAGCTGTTCGGGCCTCTGATCGCGCTTACTCGGTCGCCCGCAGCTTTAGCGCTAAGACAGTCTCGGCACCGCCGTCGACGACCGCCAGCAGCGAAGCTGTGGGTCGGGAAAGGGCGCGCCGGAAGCGGCCTGCCGCAGTCCGGACACTCTTTCGGGTCATGAACGTGCGGACGGCTACCTGTCGACGAGCGCGACCGGCCTGCAGCTGCGCGGGAACTACTTCCGCCGCTCCCGTCGCCTGGACAACCACTTCACCGGATCACACGAGCCACGATCTGCGGCACTACGCGGCCAGCACGTGGCTTCGTCAGGGCATCCCGATCAACCAGGTTGGGCGACGATCCGCGCACCGTTCTGAAGGTCTACGCGCACGTTCTCGGCGAGGCACAGGACATCGAAGCGCTGCGCCGCCTGAACACGCCGCTCCCCTCACACTCCCCTGAGAACGCATCCGAACACGATACGCGGAGAGGAGGAAGGCCGGAAGAGTCTGAGAAAACAGCCTCTGACCAGGTGATAAATGGCGGAGACGGAGGGATTTGAACCCTCGGTCCCCTTGCGAGGACTCCACCTTAGCAGGGTGGTGCACTAGGCCTGACTATGCGACGTCTCCCCGCACTCGAGCCCGGGGGCCGAACGCGTCATGCCATCCTAACCGCTCCCGGGGCACCGTGCGAAACCGGCCGTCGGCGGTCTTCGTCCGTCCGTGATCGGCGCCGAGGCGTCACCCGATCACAGGCGACCTCATGGCCGCGGCCGCGCACCATCTGTGTCCCAATTCCTGTTCTTCGAGTGCGCAAACGGGACCGTTTTCGGGACACAGGCGACGAAAACCGGGACGCGACCCGCAGAAACCGGGACGCGGGCCGGGACGCGGATCGCCGCCTGCCGCCCGCCCGTGACTCACCCCACCTTTTCTGCCCCGCCGTGGCACTTCTTGTGGGTTCAGCCTGCCGTGAACCCGCAAGAAGTGTCACGCCGGGGCAGGCCCGACCTCAGACTCCGACCCGCCCCGACCTCAACCCGGCCCAGCCCTCAGACCCAGCTAGACCCGGCCCAACCCCTCAGCACCAGGCCCACCCACAACTCGGACCCAGCCCAAGACCCGACTCAGCCGTTGAAGCCCACGCCGTTCGAGCAGGTCTGATCGGCCGCGGACTGACCCGCGATGTTCTCCGGCAGCACGGCGACCCCGGGATCGGTCGTCGGCGTGACGCCATCGGCAGGCGGCACGGTGTCCGCCGGCGGCGCGGGCGTCGAGCCATCGGCGTTGACAACCGCTTCCTTGTCCTGACCGGTCGTCTTGAGCTGCTGATTGGCCAGCAGCGCCGCCCAGAGCTGGTCCGCGCTCGTCTCATCGGGCACGACCTTGTTCGGGTCGTCGGGGTCCGTCAGCACCGGGTACCGCAGGAAGTTGATGTCCTCGAAAGGAACGGTTCGCACGGCCATGGCGATCTGCGCCAGCAGCATGGGGTTGGTCAGGCTCGCACTGGGAGTGACGTTCTCGATGGTGGTCCGGGCGAGACGCAGGACTGTGGCCGGGTTCGACAGCACCTCGTCGCTCACGACCTTGCGCGCGAGGGACGCCATGTACACCTGCTGATTGCTCACCCGCCCGAGGTCGCTTCCGTCGCCGACGCCGTGCCGGGTGCGCAGGAACTGCAGCGCCTCCCAGCCGGCGAGGTTGTAGGTGCCCGGCGCGAAGTTGAGCCCGGTGTACTCGTCGGTGAGACCGTTCGCGATGCACACCGGGACGCCACCGATCGCATTGGTGACCTCGATCACGCCGCCCCAGGTCACCTTCGCGGCGAAGGGGATCTCCAGCCCGGAGATCTGGCTGATCGTCTTCACGACGCAGTTGAGGCCGTTGAGGCCGCCCTTCTCGAAGGCGGTGTTCAGCGGGGACTTCGAGGTCGCCGATGCGATGTTGCCGTTCGTGTCCGTGCATTCCGGGATCGGCAGCATCAGATCGCGGGGGAACGTGATCACGGTCACACGACGAGGCGCGTCGGAGATGTGCAGGAGCATGTTGACGTCGTTGCGCTCCCCGCCGTCGTCCTCCTCGCAGCGCAGACCGAAGTACTGGGAGTACGAGGGCTCGCATTTGTCGGTGCCCACCAGCAGCATGTTCACGCCGCCCTTGAGGCTTCCGATGTCCGGCGGCACCGACTCCTGCCCGTCGAGCTCAACCGAGTTGGCGACGAAGGTGGACTGGAGATCGTAGGCCACATATGCCGCGACGCCGACGCCGCTGACCAGCACGACGGCCATGGCCACGCCGATGATCTTCAGCAGCTGACCCCAGGCGCTGGGTCTGTGGAGCTGACCGTGACCCGCGACCGGGCGCCGGGTTCGGGAGTTCGCGCTCACTCGGTGCCTTTCGGGGTGCTCCGGACGGTGCGGGCCGGAAGGCCCACCACTCTGGTCTTCATGATCATAGGAGGAAGAGCCCGCCCCTCCCGGAAGCCCGTCCCGGCCGGCAACCTGCGTTGCACGGCCTCTTCGCCCTCGTGGGGCATCCGCTCATCGTACAAACGCTGCCTGAGAGGCCCATGCGCGCGCCGGAAAATCGGCTCCCGAGCACGTACGGGTACTCGGCCCTGTGTTGCGGAGGGTGTGGGATTCGAACCCACGAGACATCTCTGCCCACTGGTTTTCAAGACCAGCTCCATCGGCCGCTCGGACAACCCTCCCGGCACGCGGCTGTGCGCCCCGGCCAGGCGTCGAGTCTATCCGACGCCCGACCCGAAGACCCGATGCTCGAGACCCGCTCGGCACAGACATGCCAGGCGGTCCGGGCGTCAGATAGTCGGCGCGTCGGCGACGAGGAGCGATGCCAGCGCTCGCGCCAGACCACCGTCGATCACGTCCGCGGTCACCTCGCCGGCCGCGGCCCTGACCTCATCGGGCGCCTGCCCCATCGCCACGGCCCTGCCGCCGACGCCCTGAGCCCAGGCGAACATCCCGAGATCGTTGCGCCCGTCACCGGCGACGAAGACCCGATCGCCGTCGTGCGCGCGTTCGACGCGCACCCGTTCCAGCGCCGTGCCCTTGTCGACGCCCTGCGGGGCGATGTCCAGCCACGCGGTCCAGCCGATCGCGTAGGAGACCTCATTGAGCCCGACCTCCTCCACCAGCCGGTGGAAATCGTCCTCATCATGCCCGGGCGAGACGACCACGACGCGCGAGACCTCTTCGCCCGCGAGGTCCTCGAACGCGACCTGCCGGCCGCCGTCGAGCGTCCAGTCGTCCAGCTCGGCGGTGAACAGCCGCTGCCCGGAGCCGAGCTCAACCATGTACCGCGCCTCGGGCAGCCGGTCTCCGAGGAGGGCGAGCACCGGGGAGGGATCGAAGGTCTCGATGTTCCAGCGCTCGTACTCGTCGCCCACCCGACGCAGCGTGACCGCGCCGTTCGAGCAGACGACGTACTCCGGGCGGATCGCGAGCTCGTCGAGGTACCGCGACGTCGCCATCCAGCTGCGCCCGGTGGCCAGCGTCACCTCATTGCCGGCATCGCGGACGCGAGCAATCGCCTCGACGACGCCGGGGCTGAAGGTCTCGTCCTGGAGCAGGATCGTGCCGTCGATGTCCAGGCCGACGAACCAGGGACGATCCACGCGGGTCACGCCTGCTCGCCCTCGGGACGGATGACCTCGAGGCCGCCCAGGTAGGGACGCAGCACCTCCGGCACCCGCACGGAGCCGTCCGCCTGCTGATGGGTCTCCAGCAGTGCGACGATCCAGCGGGTCGTCGCGATCGTGCCGTTGAGCGTGGCGACGTGCTGCGTCTTGCCCGGCTTGCCGTCCTCGGCCAGCGGGCGGTGCCGCACGTCGAGCCGTCGCGCCTGGAACGTCGTGCAGTTCGACGTGGAGGTGAGCTCGCGGAACGCGTCCTGCGTGGGCACCCATGCCTCGACGTCGTACTTCCGCGCCGCGCTGGATCCGAGATCGCCCGCCGCGGTGTCGATCACACGATAGGAGAGGCCGAGCGAGGTGAGCAGCTGCTCCTGCAGGGCGAGGAGACGCTCGTGCTCGGCCTCGGCCTCCTGGACCGAGGTGTAGACGAACATCTCCAGCTTGTTGAACTGGTGCACGCGGATGATCCCACGGGTGTCCTTGCCGTGGGATCCAGCCTCGCGGCGATAGCAGGTGGACCAGCCCGCGTAGCGGAGCGCCCCGCGCGACAGGTCGACGATCTCGTCCTTGTGGTACCCCGCGAGCGCCACCTCGCTGGTGCCGACGAGATAGAGGTCGTCGGCCTCCAGGCGGTAGACCTCGTCGGCGTGCTCGCCGAGGAAGCCGGTGCCCTGCATGATCTCCGGACGCACGAGCGTCGGGGTGATCATCGGGATGAAGCCGTGCTGCATCGCCGTGTCGAGAGCGAGGTTCATCAGGGCGAGCTCCAGGCGGGCGCCGATGCCGCGCAGGAAGTAGAAGCGCGCGCCGGACACCTTCGCGCCGCGTTCCATGTCGATCGCGCCGAGGAGCTCGCCGAGCTCCAGGTGGTCGCGCGGCGTGAAGTCGAAGGTCGGGATCTCGCCGACACGGCGGATCTCGACGAAGTCCGCCTCGCCGCCGGCCGGAACGCCCTCGATCACGACGTTCTCGATCCGGGACAGCGCGGCGGTCGCCGCCTCCGTGGCCTCGTTCGCGGCCTGGTTTGCCTGCTTGACCCGCTCGGCAAGGTCCTTCGCCTGTGCGACGAGAGCCGGCTTGTCCTCCTTGGGGGCTGCGGCCACCCGCTTCCCGAAGGCGTTCTGCTCGGCCCGCAGATCCTCGAACGCGGCGAGCGCTGCGCGGCGGGATCGATCGGCCTCGATCGCCGCATCGACGGTCTCCGGCGCGTTTCCGCGCGCGGCCTGGGACTTCCGGACGAGCTCGGGCTCGTCGCGCAGGAGGGCGAGATCGATCACCGTCCGAGTCTAGTCGGCCGGAAACACCTGCCCGACCGGCCTTTCCCGTCCCCTCATCGCTCGCCCCGGCGCGGGGAGGCGGGGACCGCGGAGGCTTAGGCTTACGCCATGAGCGCCGACGACAGCCCCCGCCGCCGTGCGGCGCTGGTCGTCAATCCGGTCAAGGCCGATGCCCCGCGGCTCCGCGCTCTGCTGGAGTCGCTGTCGACCTCTGCCGGATGGCTCCCGCCGGCCGTCTGGGAGACCAGCGTCGCGGACCCCGGGCAGGCGGCCACCCGCCGGGCGCTCGACGAGGGCGCGGACGCCGTGCTCGTGGCCGGGGGCGACGGAACCGTCCGCGCGGTCGCGGAGGCCATCGCCGGATCGGGGGTGCCTCTGGCGATCCTCCCGAGCGGCACCGGCAATCTCCTCGCCCGCAATCTCGCCCTCCCGCTCGATGACCCGTCGACGATGATCCGGGCCGTCTTCACCGGGGACCTGCACCCGATCGACATCGGCTGGGCCGCGATCACGCGCTCGGACGGCGAGAGCAGCGAGCACGCCTTCGTGGTCCTCGCCGGCATCGGCCTGGACGCCGACATGATCGCGAACACCCGTCCGGACTGGAAGCGGGCCGTGGGATGGGTGGCCTACCTCGACGGCGCCGCCCGGTCGCTCGCGAACTCGAAGCCGTTCCGCGTCGTCTATGCGATCGATGACGGACGCCTCCACTCCACCAAGGCGCACAGCATGCTGTTCGCGAACTGCGGCGCCCTCCCCGCCGGCATCTCCCTCATCCCTGACGCCTCGATCGCCGACGAGCAGCTCGACATCGCCGTCATCCGCCCCCGCGGCCCGTTCGGATGGCTCGCGGTGTGGCGCACGGTCTGGTGGCAGAACTCCGTGCTCCGCCGTACCGAGGCGGGACGGCGGATCATCAGGCTCAGCGGCGAGAGCAAGTCGGTGCTCTTCGAGCGCGGCTCGACCGCGGAGGCGGCCGCCGAGGAGCCCCGCCCGATCGAGCTGGACGGCGACGAGTTCGGCGAAGGCGCGCGGATCCGCTGCCGCATCGACCCCGGAGCGCTGCAGATCGTCCTCCCCGCCGGTCACGACGTGACGAGGCTCTGAGCCGACCGGTACCCGCTCATGCCGGTACCCGTTCATCCAGCGGCGAGGACCGCGCGGCGCAGGCGTCGAGGTCAGCGACCGATGACCTTCACCGTGCCGTCGAGACTGTCGCCCTGGAGCGTGAGGGTGTAGCCGTCCGTCGTCGCAGGAGCCGCGGAGAGGCCGAGGACGGTCGCCCGCGGCGCCATGTCCATCGTGCAGATCCGGCTCTCGCCGCTGAAGGACACCGCTGCGCCGTCACTGCGCTCTTCGATCCCCGACACCACAGGCGGGCAGGATGAGGAGCCCCAGGTGAGCAGGACGATCCCGGTGGCGCTGAACCAGCCGGCGCTGGCCGTGTACTCCGTCGGCTGGCCGGGCGTGCCGGTCAACGACGCGTTGCCCGGCAGCCGGACCTTCGTCTCGACGCCGCCCGTCGTGACGAGGGTCACATCCTTGGACGGGTCCACCCCCGCGGGCAGGACGATCGTCGTGGCGCGGGGTGCGAAATCGGCGGTGCACACGATGTTCGGATCCGGCTCGACGATCGTGGCGGTCACCGTCTGCGCGTCGCCGGCGACCTCCCCGACGCGCGGCGGGCAGGACGAGGAGCCCCAGGTCACGAGCGCGACGGCCCGTCCGTCATCGAGCCACGCCGCCGTGGGCTCGTCATCGAGCGGGTCGGGCGACGCAGGGCCATCCGACGCAGGCGGGGCGGTGCCCGGCTGGGCAGTGCCCGGCTGCGTGGTGGCCGACCCCGCGCCCGAGCCTCCCGTGCACCCGGCGAGCGCCAGAGCGGACACGGCCAGCGATGCGATGAGGACTCCTGGCCGGCGGAACATGACCCCAGCGTATTGGCTTCCGCACCGGTTCCTCAGTGTTCCCCAGAACATCCACAGGGCCGTCGGGAGTTACTGGACGGCGGACGTGAGCCGGGCGAGGTTGTCGAGCACGGTGGAGCGCAGCGGCTGCTGCATCCATTCCTCCAGCGTCAGCTCGCGGCTCAGGGCTCGGTACTCGTCCTCGACCGCGCGCATCTCGCCGACGAACTCCTCGCCGCGCACGAGCATCGAGATCTCCAGGTTGAGGCCGAACGAGCGCATGTCCATGTTGCTGGACCCGATCACCGCGATCTCGTCGTCGATCGTGAGGCTCTTGGTGTGCAGGATGTAGGGCTTCCGGTACATCCAGATCCGGATCCCACCCCGCAGCAGCGTCTCGTAGTAGCTGCGCTGCGCGTGGTAGACCATCGCCTGATCGCCCTCCTCGGAGACGAAGAGCTCGACCTCGACGCCGCGGTCGCACGCGGCGGTCACGGCCAGGAGGAGCGCCTCGTCGGGGACGAAGTAGGGGCTGACGATCATGATCTTGCGCTGTGCGCCGTAGAGGAGCCCGAGGAACAGACGGAGGTTGTTCTCGACCTCGAACCCCGGACCCGACGGCACCACCTGGCAGTCCAGGTCGCCGCTTCCGGTCTTCGCGCGCAGGAAGTCGGTCTCGGGGAGGACCTGGTCCGTCTCGCTGTACCAGTCGGACAGGAACACCGCGTTGACGCTCGCGACGACCGGGCCGTCCAGACGCACCATGAGGTCGACCCAGTGGAGTCCCCGCTTGATGTTCTTGGGCAGGTTGTAGCTGGAGTCGGTGACGTTCTGCGAGCCGACGAACGCGATCTCGTCGTCGACGACGAGGAGCTTCCGGTGATTGCGGAGATCGGGCCGCTGGGTGTCCCCGCGGAGCGGTCGGACCGGGAGCATGAGATGCCAGTCCGCACCCATCGCCTGGAGCCGGGCGATGGTCTTCTTGTAGTTCGGCTTCCAGCGGTTCGCCCAGTGGTCCAGCAGGACCCGCACCGGGATGCCCCGCGCCGCCACCTCCTCCAGAGCGCGGAAGAAGTTGTCGGTCGTCGCATCGGCCTGGAGGATGTAGAACTCGACGTGGACGTAGTCCCTGGCCTGGCGGATGGCGTCGGCCATCGCATCGAGCGACTCCTCGTAGCGCGAGATCAGATGAGCGCCGTTGTCGCCCGAGAGCGGAAGCGCGCCGAGCCGCTGGTTCATCCGGACGAGCGCCTCGAACCACTCCGGCGCGTTCGGGCGGAGCGTTCCGAGCTCCAGGTATGCGCTGGTGTCGGAGATGTACTCGTTGATCCGCTCCTGTTTCCGCCGACGAGCGCGCGGCAGACGCGGGGTCCCGATGAGCAGGAACAGGAAGACGCCGATGATCGGGATGAAGTAGATCGCCAGCAGCCAGGCCATCGCCGCCGTGGGGCGACGGTTCCGCGGCACGACGATGACCGCCGTGATGCGGATGGAGATGTCGATCACCAGGAGGATCGCCAAGACCCACCAGGGCCACGCCTCGAGGTTCATCGCACTCCTGCTGTGGGAAACGGCCGCCGATCGGCCGCTTCGTCTCACAGTAGCGGGCGGGGCGGACACCGCCGGCCAGGCGGGACCCGCATCCTCAGGGCGTGCGGGGCGGGAGCCCGCGGGCGGCGCGCTCCTCGGCCTCGATGCGCGCGTGGGTGCGCCGCTCCGTGCGATCCGAGCGGATGATGCCCCTCAGCACGAAGAAGAAGACCACGCTCACCACGATGGTCGGAAGGATCGACCACACCGCGGTGAGCCAGAAGTCATCCATCCCTCCATCGTACGCGTCTCCCGATGCCCGCCCTCGCCCCGCCTGCGTGCCCCACTTGTGCGTGCCCCGCGTGCGTGCCCTGCGTGCGTGCCCTGTCGCCGCGGCGTCTTCCTCCACCGCGCCGAGGATCATCGATCTCTCCACAGATCGTGCGAACACGCTCCGTGACGCCCCGGCTCCCGGCGCAGGATGCTCTGCATGACCACGATCCTGCACGCCTCCGGAGCCGCAGAGCTCCTCTCCCTCATCCCGGTCCTCGCCGGATTCACCCCACGACGCAGCGTCGTCCTGCTTCCGTTCGCAGACGGACGGACCGGCGGCGCGCTCCGCTTCGACGCCCCGCCGATCGATGAGTCGCCGATCGATGAGTCGCCGATCGGGCAGGACGCCGTTATCGAGACCTTCGCGGCGACGGCGATCGGGCTCGCCTGCCGCATCCCCGCCACGAACGCCATCGCCGTCGCCCTCTACCTCGATGAGCCCTTGAGCGACGGCGACTCCCTTCCCGGGACGCGCATCGCGGAGGAGCTGATGCTCCGCGCACGGGCCTGCGGGCTGCGGATCGTGGAGGTGCTCTGCGTCGGGCCCGACGGGTGGGCGGACTACCTCGACCCGGCGGAGCCGCCACGACCGCTCGCCGAGCTTCCCGCGCCGCCGCCGGTGCCCGGCCTCGTCGGGATCGGGGACGACCAGCGGAGCGGCTCCGAGCTGCCGCCAGCCGATCTCGTCGAGAAGGAGGCGGTGGCCCAGGCGCTGCGCGCCCTCGAGCACGCGATGGCCGGAGGCCCGACCGACCGGGACGACGCGCTCGAGGGCCGTGTCGACCCCCGCGCGTTCGCGGCCCTGCTCACGCTCGATGACCTTCCGGCGTTCCTGGAGGACGCGCTGGAGACGCCCGAGAGCCGGTCGCCGTTTCTGGCGGCCGCGCTCATCTGGGTGCTCACCCGACCGGCCTTCCGTGACGTCGCCCTGGTTCAATGGGCGTGCGGGATCGACGCGGGCGCCTACGCGCTCGATGCCCAGCTCGCCTTCACGGGCGATCCGTCCTCGATCCCCGATGAGCTCGGAGACGTGATCCTCGGCCGGGGTCCGAGCCCCGACCCCGACCGGCTGCACGTCGCGTTGACCCTCGTCCGCGGGGTCGCGGCCCTGGCACCGCGCCCCGAGCGTCCCGGCGCCCTGGCCGCGGCCGCGTGGCTGGCATGGGCGCTCGGACGCTCGACGCACGCGTCGCGCTACATCGAGCTCGCCGAGGCGATCGACCCCCGGCACTCGTTCATCGGCCTGCTGAGATCGGTGGTCGACGCGGGCGTGCTCCCGGACTGGGCGTTCCGCCGCGGATGAGCCCGATGAACCTACTTGACCAGGGGGAAGAGGATGGTCTCGCGGATCCCGAGCCCCGTGATCGCCATGAGCAGGCGATCGATCCCCATGCCCATCCCGCCGGTCGGCGGCATGCCGTGCTCCAGAGCGCGGAGGAACTCGTCGTCCACGTTCATCGCCTCGACGTCGCCGCGGGCGGCGAGCTTCGCCTGCTCAACGAAGCGCTCACGCTGGATCACCGGGTCGATGAGCTCGGAGTAGCCGGTCGCCAGCTCGAAGCCGCGGACGTACAGGTCCCACTTCTCCACGACGCCCGGGATCGAGCGGTGCTCGCGCACGAGCGGCGAGGTGTCGACGGGGAAGTCCATCACGAAGGTGGGGCGCTCCAGCCCGCCCTTCACGAAGTGCTCCCACAGCTCCTCGATGAGCTTGCCGTGCGTGGCCTGCGTGGGGACCTCGACGCCGTTGGCCTCGGCGAAGGCGACGAGATCGCCGACCTCGTCCGCGGGGGTGAACTCGCGCCCGGCCGCCGCGGACAGCGAGTCGTACATCGAGATCCGCGCCCACTCCCCGCCGAGGTCGTACTCGGTCCCGTCCGCCCACGTGACGGTGGTCGCCCCGGACACGGCGATCGCGGCGTTCTGCACGAGCTCCTGAGTCAGATCTGCGATGCCGTTGTAGTCGCTGTACGCCTGATAGGCCTCAAGCATCGCGAACTCCGGGCTGTGCGTCGAGTCGGCGCCCTCGTTGCGGAAGTTGCGGTTGATCTCGTAGACCCGCTCGATGCCGCCGACGACCGCGCGCTTGAGGTAGAGCTCCGGCGCGATCCGCAGATACAGATCGGTGTCGAAGGCATTGGAGTGGGTGATGAACGGACGCGCCGAGGCGCCGCCGTGCTGCACCTGCAGCATCGGCGTCTCGACCTCGAGGAAGTCGTGGGCGGTGAATGTGGACCGCAGGCTCGCGTTCACCGCCGCCCGTGCACGCACGGTCGTCCGAGCCTGGTCGCGCACGATCAGGTCCAGGAACCGGCTCCGGACCCGGCTCTCCTCGTTCAGGTCTCCGTAGACGTTGGGCAGCGGCAGGATCGCCTTGGACGCGATGGTCCAGCCGTCGGCCATCACCGAGAGCTCGCCCCGGCGACTGGAGATGACCTCCCCGTGAACGAACACGTGATCGCCGAGATCCACGAGCTCCTTCCACGCGGACAGCGACTCCTCTCCGACGTTCGCAAGGGAGATCATCGCCTGGATCCGAGACCCGTCGCCGGCCTGCAGGGTGGCGAAGCAGAGCTTGCCCGTGTTGCGGCTGAAGACCACTCGGCCGGCGATCCCCGCGATGAGTCCCGTCTGCGTGTCGGGCTCGAGGTCCGGGAACTGGGCCCGCAGCTGGGGGATCGTGTGGGTCACCGGAACCGAGACGGGGAAGGCGCCGCCTGCGGCGTCCGTCCGCTCGGCGAGGAGCCGATCACGCTTGGCCAGGCGCACCGCGCGCTGTTCGAAGGTGTCTTCGGCATCCGTGGCATCGGTCTGGTCAGCGGGCGCGGCGTCGGGCGCGTCAGTCATCGGTGGGGCTCCTCGAAAGTCGGGCCCAGTCTACCGGCGCGCTCAGGCGTTGCCGGCGTCGCGCAGCGCGCGCTCGAACGTCGAGGAGACGAGCGCGGAGAGATAGCCGCCCGGGTTCTCCACGCCGAGGCCGCGGAGGATCCCCGTCGCCTGGCTCACGATCGACCTCGTGAAGTCGGAAGCGGTCGCGATCGCCTCCGCATAGGCGGCACGATCCTCCTCCGCGATCACGATCGGCTCGCATCCGAGCTCGACCGCGAGCGCCTGAGCGATCGGGAGGACCATGGACGGCGCGGTCACCGCCGCGTATGCGCCGTGGAGCTGTCGCAGATCGAGGGTCGTCCCCGTGAACGAGATCGCCGGATGCACCGCGAGCGGGATCGCCCCGCGGCGCGCGGCGGGATCGAGCACCGCGGTGCCGAGGCCAGGATTCGTGTGCAGCACCAGCTGGCCGGGCTGCCAGGCGTCCAGCTCGGCGAGGCCCGCGACCAGATCGGCGAGCTGATCGCCCGGCACCGCGAGCACCACGAGCTGACTCCCCCGCACGAGCTCCTCGGTCTGACGGACCGGGACGGTCGGAAGGATCGCCGCGACGCGATCGGGATCGGATCCCGGCGTGATCCCGACGAGCGAGTGGCCGACCCCGGCGAGCGCCGCGCCGAGAACAGGGCCGACGTGACCTGCGCCGACCACGCCGACGTCGAGCCGGCCGGCGCGACTCACCGAGTCTCCGGGGAGGCGGGGTCCGGCCGGCTCTCCGATCCCGCAGGCGGGGGCTGCGGCACTTCCGGCATCGGCGGGGCCGCAGCAGGCGGGGCGGCAGCAGGCGGCGCAGCAGCAGGCGAGGCAGCAGCAGGAGGCGGGAAGGCCGGCACCGGGAAGGCCAGTGCCGGGAAGGAAGGTGCAGAGAAGGAGGGCGCGGCCCCTGCTGCACCGGCGTCCGTCGGTGCGCCGGCGAGCGCCATCGACGCCTCATTGCCATGTTCGGCCCAGCGATGAGCGCGGTCCTCCGCCGCAGCGCGGGCGGCGGAGGCGGCCACCGCGTTGACCAGCCCGATCATCACGTCGCGCTCGATGCCGGAGACGTCGCCCGTCACCGGTCCCGTGACCGAATGCGCGCGTCCTCCCGAGACACGCTGAACCCGGTCGATGGGCCCCTGTTCGAGGGAGAACCCCTGCAGCCTCGCGAGGGGGAAGAGCGCGAGCTTGCGCCAGATCCGGCCACGCCGCATCAGCAGCGCGAAATCAGTGAGCGCGACGCCGTGCCTGCGCCAGGAGAACGGCCGACGCCACCACGCCCGCGCGGGGATCGTGTGGTACGGGTCATCCGTCTGCGGGCCGAGCACACCGTGCTCCCAGATGAGCGGGACGACCTCCTGCGGCGTCCCGGGGAGGATGAGCGACAGCACGCGCTCGACGTCGGCGCGAGCGCCGACCGGAAGCACGACGTTGAACTGCTGGGCCGTGCTGGACTGCTGCTGCGATGCGCTCTTGCCCGACATCCGGTTGATCTTCACGGTCCACCAGCCGAACGGCCGCCACAGGAGCGGCTGGGTCACCTCGACCGCGAAGATGCGGCCGGGCGGGATGGTCTCGGTCACCGTGGTAAGCAGCCCGAAGGTGATCCGGACGCCGTCGGGCGTCGGCGCGATCGAATAGCGCAGGGACTTCGCGATCTGCGCCCACGTGATCGCGATCGCCGCACCGATCAACGGAACGGCGGTGACCAGCCCGATCCCGAGCAGGAGAGCGGCACCGCCCGGCCCCTCCTCGGCCAGCACCTTCGGCACGACGAAGGCCATCACGATCGCGAACAGCGCTCCGAAGAAGACCAGCCACATGAGCCCGGACAGCAGCTGGGAGCCGACCAGGCGGCCGGTCGGGATCCGCAGCACGCTCTCGGGTGCGACGTCATCGAGGTCGACACCGGTGATCATGCCGGAGACCCCGCGGCTCATCGAGTCCGCGAGCTGTGCCCTGGCCGACGCCGGCCGGAGGTCGCCGGGAGCGCCGACGGCCCCTGCGTGCGCGGCTTCCCTGACCTGACGCGCCCCGGAGGCGAGCCGGAGGATGTCGACGCGGACGGTCTCGGCCTTGGCCGTGGAGAGGTACTCCAGCGCGACGTTCGCATCCGTGCCGGCACCGACGACCTCGAGCTTGGCCATCCCGATGAGGCGAGCCGGGAACGGGCGCGTGAGGTTCACGCCCTGGACGCGGTCGAGCGGTGCACGCCGATGCGAGCGGAACACGATCCCCTTGCGCACCTCGACGTGGTCGCCGGTGATCCGGAACTGCTGGAACCTCCAGACCAGCCAGAACCCCAACGACAGCACCACGAGCACGCCGAGGACGACGAGCAGGACGACGAGGATGAGGTTGTTCGCGAGCACCCAGTCCACCGGGTCTCCGGCGCCGGGCAGGTTCGGGGCCTCCGGGGTGAAGAGGCGGATGGCCCACGTGACGATCCTGTCCCGCAGGTTCGCGACCACGACGCCGAGGAGCACCACGAGCACCAGTCCGCCCTTGAACAGCGGCGTGAGCGGGTGCATCCGGTGCCACTCGCCATCGGCGAGCGAGGAGGATCCTCCCTCGGGCAGACCGCCCGCATCGGGTGCGGTCTGGGCTGGCAGGGTCACAGCCCGGTCCGCCGGGTCTCGGCGACCTCGATGAGCGTGTCGCGCAGGGCCTCTGCCGCGGCCTGGTTCAGGCCGGGTATCTCCACCCCCGTGGTCGCGGCGGCGGTCACCATCTTGAGCTTCGCGACGCCGAACGCGCGATCGATCGGTCCCTGCGTGATGTCCACGAGCTGCATCCGGCCGTAGGGAACCGCGATCATGCGCTGCCAGAGGATGCCCTTCCGGAACACGATGTCGTCGGGGCGCAGCATGTAGCCGATCGCGCGCGCCTGACGCGGGAGGATCACGAGGGTGACGATCGTGATCACGGCGAGCACCGCGCCCGGGATCCATGCCCAGAGCTGGTGCATCGGGAACGCGAGCACCAGGACCACGACGATGAGGCCGACGAGGAAGAGGAGGTTCTGCAGCACCTGCGAGACGACGTAGCGCGGCGAGATCTGGTGCCATACGCCGTCGAGCATGAGGGCGCCGGCACCTGACGGCTCCTTCAGCGAGGTGTAGACACCCTCGTCCAGCACCGGCGAGGTGGCGGGCGGCGGCGGTGATTGTGTCTGTGCCTGTGGGTGCGCCGGTGCCACTACCGCTGCTGCCGGGGCTGCCGTCGGAGCCGCCGGAGTCTCTGGAGCTGGCGGAGTCGCAGGAGTTACGGGAGGCACCGGAGCCGCTGCGACCGAGCCCGGCGCAGCCGGTGCGGACTCCGCGGCCTCCGCGCGCAGAGAGCGTCTCCGGAGAGGCGCGTCGGATGCGGTCGCCCCGGTCGGCGACGGCTGCTCCGGCGCTGCCGGGGGCGGCGTCCGGCCGTCACCGTCCTGCGGCAGCTGCGGGGTGTTCGTCATCGTCGTCCTCCATCCCGAGGGAGCCCTGCGGCCCTTCGGTGTCGTGCGGACCGCCGTCCTTCGGCAGCGCGCAGAAGTGCTCGGCGATCAACGCCGCCGCGACGAGGGCGAGTGCTCCCCCCAGCGTGGCGATGACAGCCGCCATCGAGCCTACCGGCGGCGCGATCGGACGCGTGAGGAGATAGACGGCGAGGCCCGCCGCGAACCCCGCGACCACGGCACCGAGGAGACTGGAGGCGCGGGCGAGGATCGCGACGCGGAAGGCCCGGAACGGATCGACCCGGCGACGACGGTCTGCACCGTTGCCGCGCTGCTGCATGCTGCGCCGTATCGGCCAGGCGAGGATCAGGACGCCTGCGCCGAGGAGGACGAGGAGGATCGGCAGCCCGACGATCGGGGTGAAGGTGGCACGGCCCGAGATCGTCAGCGCATGGTCAAGGAGGAACCCCGCCCCGGCGCCGGCGAGCGCGACGATGAGCAGGACGATGACCGAGGTGCGTCTCATCCGTCGCCCCTCATCGCGCTTCCTCTGCTCCCGCGCCCCTGAGGCGGGCGACGAGGTCCACGACGCGCCCACGTCCGGGGAGCACCGCGTCGGGGTCGACATCGAGCCATGGCTCCAGGACGAAGAGACGCTCGGCGGCGCGCGGATGCGGGAGGAGCATGCGCTCGGCGGCACTGTGCAGGTCGCCGTAGGCGATGAGGTCGAGGTCGAGAGTGCGGTCTCCCCAGCGCTCCGATCGCACGCGGCCGTGCTCCTCCTCGATCGCGTGCAGCATGCCCAGCAGCACCTGCGGGGCCAGCCTCGTCGTGACGAGTGCGACCGCGTTCACGAAGCCGGGGGCGTCGGGGTCGGGGCCGTCCATCCGGACGGCCACCGTCTCGACGGGCGCCGACACGCGGACGTCGTCGACGAGGGGCAGCCGGCGGATCGCGGCGACGGCCTCCGCGATCGTCCCCTCCCGTTCGCCGAGGTTGGAGCCCAGGGCGACGACGGCCTGCACCGCTTCCCGCCCGGGACGCGGATCGGGGCGCGGAAGCCGCCTGCCCGGCGGGACCGGCGGGATGGGGTGCCTGGGGGAGGTCATGACGCCCTCCCCCGGGTGATGGTCACGGCGACATCGTCGAAGGAGAGCGGGATCGGCGCGTGGGGCTTGTGCACCGTCACGGACACGATCTGGACGCGCTGGTCGGTGAGGACGAGCTCGGCGATACGAGCCGCCAGGGTCTCGAGGAGGTCGACCGGGTCGCCCGCGACCAGGGCCGCGACCCGCTCTGCGAGCTCGCCGTAGTGCACGGTGTCGGCCACATCGTCCGACACCGCCGCCTCGCGCAACGAGAGTCGCAGTCGCAGGTCGATGACGAACTCCTGCCCATCGACACGCTCATGCTCGTAGACGCCGTGACGCCCGAAGACGGTCAGCCCCATCAGCGCGATCTCGTCGAGGAAGTCCATGCCCCTAGCGTACGGCGCGACCTCCGACGCCGCCGAGGATCCGTCCACACCCGATCCCGCGTCCGCGCCGTGTCTTGCCCCTCATGCCTCGCCCCGCCCCGCGTTCGCTCCCCTGTCTCCTGGCCTTTTGTGCCCCGCCGTGGCAGGTCTTGCGGGTTCAGGCCCCGTGAACCCGCAAGACCTGCCCCGGCGGGGCAGAAAGCGCTCGACATCTTCAAGGCCAGCGCCGCGCGTCCCGACGTAGCAGGTTCTGTCCCGACGTGGCAGGTTCTGTGGGTTCAGACCCCCGCGAACCCACAAGACCTGCCACGGCGGGGCATCAGTCGCGGGTTGAGCACCAACCGAACCCGACGCCCGCGCCATCCGGACCGGGGTCAGCCGTCCCAGGCGGTGAGGACGGCCAGCGCGTCGCGGGTGGCAGCCACGTCGTGCACGCGCACGGCCCAGGCGCCCGCGCGTGCGGCGAGCACGCTGGTCACCGCGGTCGCGGCGTCCCTGCGCGACTCGTCCGCCTCATCGCCCAGCGCCGTCCCCAGGAACCGCTTGCGCGAGGTCCCGACGAGGACGCGCGAGCCGAGCGCGACGACGTCCTCCAGATCGCGCAGCAGCTCCCAGTTCTGCGCGGCGGTCTTCGCGAAGCCGACCCCCGGGTCCACGATCACCCGGGACGGCGCGATGCCGGCCGCAGCCGCCGCCTCGACGCGTGCGCGGAGCTCGGCGGCGACCTCGCGCCCCACCCGGGAGTACTCGGCGCGCGCGTACATGTCGGCCGACGGCCCGCGCCAGTGGCCGAGCGCGATGTCGGCGCCGCTGTCGGCCACGGCGGCGAGCATGTCCGGATCGGCCAGCCCCCCGGACACGTCGTTCACGATCCGGGCACCCGCGCCCACTGCGGCGACCGCGGTCGAGGCGTTCAGGGTGTCGATGCTGACGGGGATGCCGGCAGCTGCCAGCGCCTCGATCACCGGGAGGACGCGCCGCCGCTCCTCGGCCGGGTCCACCCGCTCCGCCCCCGGCCGCGTGGACTCCCCGCCGATGTCGAGGACCGCAGCGCCCTGGTCCCGCAGCAGCCGGCCGCGGGCGACCGCCGCCACGGGATCCGCATAGCGACCGCCGTCGCTGAAGGAGTCGGGGGTGGCGTTGACGATCCCCCAGATCGCGGTCATCGCTCGCGGCCGGGATCCGGGACGCCGCCGATCAGGGCGATGAGCTCGGCCCGCGCCGCCGGATCCAGATACTCCCCACGGGCGGCGATCGTGAGGGTCGTCGCCTCGGGCTGCCGCCCTCCGCGCATCGTGACGCACCCGTGGGCCGCGTCCATCACGACCAGCACGCCCCGGGCGTCCAGATGGGAGGCGATGGTGTCGGCGACCTGCTCGCCGAGGCGCTCCTGCACCTGCGGACGCGAGGCAAGGATCTCCACGACCCGGACGAGCGCACCGAGCCCCACCACCTGCTCGCCGGGGAGATACGCGATGTGGGCATGGCCCGCGAACGGGAGGAGGTGGTGCTCGCACACCGAGCGGAACCGGATGCCGCGCAGCAGCACGGCCCCGGACGGGAGCGTCTCCGGAGCCGGACCATGCGAGACGCTGATCGTGTGCGCCAGGGGCGCCGCCGGATCCTCCCCCACGCCGGAGAAGAACTCCGCATACAGCTCGGCGACCCGCGCCGGAGTGTTGGTCAGCCCCGGACGCTCCGGATCCTCCCCGATCGCCTCCAGCAGCTCTCGGGTGAGCGCGGCGATGCGCTCCCGATCGACGGCCACGTCACGCCGTCGCAGGGCGCGGGTGACCGCCGCCGGCGCCGGCCTGACCCGGCTTGCGCTCGGACGAGGACGCGGTGTCGGCGGAGACCGACGCGGCGGCGCTCGCCTCAGGGACCTGCACCGGCACGTCGATCGGAGGCAGCAGCGACACCGGGCGGTCCTCGCTGCTCAGCCACTGCGGACGCTCCGGGAGCTTGCGCACGTCCTTGAAGATCTCGGCGATCTGGTTGTGGTCGAGCGTCTCCTTCTCCAGGAGCTCGCGCGCCAGGAGATCGAGGATGTCGCGGTTCGCGCTGATCACCTCGTACGCCTCGTTGTGCGCCTGCTCGATCAGGGCCCTCACCTGCTCGTCCACGGTCTCCGCGATCGACTCGGAGTACTCGCGCCCGCGGTTCATGTCGCGGGCGACGAACATCTCGCTCGACCCGGATCCGAGCTTGACCGGTCCGACCTGGGCCGTCATGCCGTACTCGGTCACCATCTTGCGGGCGGTGCTGGTCGCCTTCTCGATGTCGTTCGCCGCGCCGGTGGTCGGATCGTGGAAGACGATCTCCTCCGCGACACGGCCGCCCATCGCATAGGTGAGCTGGTCCTGCAGCTCGTTGCGGGTGATCGAGTACTTGTCGTCCACCGGGAGCACCATCGTGTACCCGAGCGCCTTGCCGCGGGGCAGGATCGTGATCTTCGTGACCGGGTCGGAGTAGTTCATCGCCGCCGCCGCGAGCGCGTGTCCGCCCTCGTGGTACGCCGTGATGAGCTTCTCCTTGTCCTTCATCACGCGCGTGCGACGCTGCGGACCCGCGATCAGACGGTCGATGGCCTCGTCGAGCGCACGGTTGTCGATGAGCTGCGCGTTCGAGCGGGCCGTGAGCAGCGCCGCCTCATTGAGAACGTTCGCAAGATCCGCGCCGGTGAAGCCGGGGGTCTTTCGGGCGACGACCTCGAGGTCGACGCCGTTCGCGAGCGGCTTGCCCTTGGCGTGCACCTCGAGGATGCGCTGGCGGCCCTTGAGGTCGGGCGCGTCGACGCCGATCTGCCGGTCGAAGCGACCAGGACGCAGAAGGGCGGGGTCGAGGATGTCGGGACGGTTCGTCGCCGCGATCACGATGACGTTCGCGTTCGGGTCGAAGCCGTCCATCTCCACGAGCATCTGGTTCAGCGTCTGCTCGCGCTCGTCATTGCCGCCGCCGAGGCCTGCGCCACGGTGCCGTCCGACCGCATCGATCTCGTCGATGAAGATGATCGCGGGGGCGTTCTCCTTCGCCTGCGTGAACAGGTCCCTCACGCGCGAGGCGCCGACGCCGACGAACATCTCGACGAAGTCCGATCCGGAGATCGAGTAGAACGGCGCACCGGCCTCGCCCGCGACGGCGCGTGCGAGGAGCGTCTTCCCGGTTCCGGGAGGGCCGTACAGCAGCACGCCCTTCGGGATCCGTGCGCCGATGGCCTGGAACTTGGCGGGGTCCTGCAGGAACTCCTTGATCTCGTGGAGCTCCTCGATCGCCTCGTCGGCACCGGCGACGTCGGCGAAGGTGACGGTCGGCGACTCCTTGCTCACGAGCTTGGCGCGCGACTTGCCGAACTGCATGATCTTGCCGCCGCCGCCCTGCGCGGACGAGAGCAGCCACCAGAACAGCAGACCGAGGATCACCATCGGCAGCAGCAGCGAGAGGAAGCCGTCGAACCAGCCCGGCCGCGGCACGGCGTCGTTGAAGCCGTCCTTGGGCTTGGCGCTGTCGACCGCGGAGACCACCTCGTCGGCACGGGCCGAGACGTAGTAGAACTGCACGGACTCGGCGTCCTTGAAGGGTTTGGAGAGCTTCATGTCCACGCGCTGGTCGCCATCGGTCATGACGACCTCGGTGACGGTACCGCCCTTGAGCAGGTCCAGCCCCTCTTGAGTGGTGACCTGTTTCGCAGCGCCCAGACTCGAGATCAGCATGAATCCGCCGATCAGCAGCACGCCGATCAGCAGCACGTAGATCAGCGGATTCCGGGTGACCTTCTTGACGTCCATGATCGGATCAGCGTATCGCGGCCCGGCTTTGGCATCGCTGGGGATTCGCCCACGGCGTACGGCTCTCCCGCCGGGCGGGCGTGGTCAGCTGTAGACGTGAGGGGCGAGGACGGCGACGTCGCGCAGGTTGCGGTAGCGCTCGTTGAAGTCGAGGCCGTATCCGACGACGAAGTCCGGCGGGATGTCGAAGCCGACGTACCGGCAGTCGACGTGCACCTTCGCGGCGTCCGGCTTGCGCAGGAGGGCCAGCACCTCGATCGACTCCGCGCCGCGGGAGGCGAAGTTCTCCAGCAGCCAGCTGAGGGTCAGGCCGGAGTCGATCACGTCCTCGACGATGAGCACGTGCTTGCCGTTCAGGTCGGTGTCGAGGTCCTTGCGGATCTGCACCACGCCGCTGGACTTGGTGCTCGCCCCGTAGCTGGAGACGGCCATCCAGTCCATCGGCGCGTGGAAGGGCAGTGCACGGGCGAAGTCGGCCATGACCATCACGGCGCCCTTGAGCACGCCCACCAGCAGCAGGTCCTTGCCCTCGTAGTCGGCCGCGACCCGGACGGCGAGCTCATCCAGCTTCGCGTGGATCTGCTCCTCGGTGACGAGGATCTGGGCGAGGTCGTCCTGGATGTCCGCAGCGCGCATGGATAGATCTTACGCACGCGCACGCCGTGTTCCCGCCATCGTCATCCCCTCCCCGCCGATGGCGCATCCGCACTACTCTGAGCGTGGAATATCAGCGTGGCGCCGCACCCCCGCGGACACGTGGAGAGAAGGGGAAGACCATGGACCTCGACGAGATCCTCAAGCAGGTGCCGATCGACGACATCGCCGAGAAGTTCGGCGTGAGCCGCGACGTCGCGCAGCAGGCGGTGCAGGAGGGCGGCGCTGCTCTCCTGGGCGGTCTCGCCAAGAACGCCGAGACCTCGGAGGGCTCGGCCGCGATCGAGCAGGCCCTCAGCAAGCACGGCGGCTTCTCCGGCGTGGCGTCGGTGGACGACGTCGACCAGGCGGACGGCGAGAAGATCGTCACGCACGTCTTCGGCGGCAACTCCGCGAACGTGGCGGAGACCCTCACGAACGAGCCGAAGACGGCGGGCATCGACTTCGGGAAGCTGCTCCCGATCCTCGCGCCGATCGTGATGGGCATCGTCGCGAACCTCGGCAAGGGCAAGGCGGCCCCGGCCGACGGCGGAACGGCCGGCGGCGACGCGGAGAGCGGCGGCGGCATCGGCGACCTGATCGGCGGCCTCTTCGGCGGCGGCAACGGCGGCTCCGGCGGAGGCGGGCTGGGCGACGTGCTCGGCGGACTCGGTGGCCTTCTCGGCGGCAGCAACGCCGGCGGTGGCGGAGGCGGCATCGACATCGGCGGGCTCCTCGGCGGCCTCTTCGGCGGCAAGAAGTAGGACGAGCACGCAGGACGATGGAGGGCTGAGCCCTCCGGACGCGGGCTCGGGCGACATGCCCGGGCCCGCGTTTCTGCGTCCCCCGAATATCGGAGGGCGGCCGCGGGCGGAGGGCTACGCGCGGGCGGCGAAGACGATTCGACCCGCTGCGCGCTCGGCCGTGCAGGACGGGAGGTCGATCGGCCCCTGCCCGGACCAGTCGGTCACGAGCCGCGCGACCTCCAGGGTCTGACGCCGGGTGAGGCCCACCCCGAACTCGCTCGCGACGACGAGGCGGATGATCCGGTTCCGCAGTGCGGCCGGATTGGCGGCGAGCGCCGCGATGCTGACGGCGATGCCCGCCTCGGCCGGCTCGACGATGTCCTCGATGGTCTCGTGGATCATCTCGTCGAACGCCTCGGCGTCCTCCCTCAGCTGCTCGGCGGTGCGGGCGAGCGCCTCGGCGATCCCGGGGCCCAGCTCCTCCTCCAGCACCGGCAGCGCCCGATTCCGCACGCGCACCCTGGCGTATCGCGGATCCTCGTTGTGCGGATCGTCCCACCAGGCCACGCCCTCCGCCGCGCAGGCCGCGCGGGTGACGGATCGACGGACCCCGAGCAGGGGGCGCACCCAGCGGACCCCGTCCAGATCCTCCCGCACCGGCGCCATCCCCCTGAGGCTCGCCGCTCCCGACCCGCGCGCGAGCCCGAGGAGCACGGTCTCCGCCTGATCGTCCAGGGTGTGCCCGAGGAGCACCGGCGCCCCCTCGCGCAGGGCCAGCGCGCGAAGGGCGCCGTACCGAGCCTCGCGCGCGGCCGCCTCCGGCCCGCCCTCGGCGCCGCCGTCCACCTCCACGCGTTCCACGAGCGCCCGGATCCCGAGCGCCTCGGCCGCCTCGGCAGCGCGCCCGGCGATCGTCGCGGACCCGTCCTGCAGGCCGTGATCGACCGTGAGGCTCACGACCTCGATCCCGCGCCTCTTCGCCTCGAACGCGGTCGCCGCGGCCAGCGCGAGCGAGTCCGCGCCGCCGGAGAGCGCGACGACCACCCGGGGCGGGGCGTCCTCGAGGGTGGCGAGAGCGGTGCGGACGGCGAGACGGACCTCGGCGACGACGGGAGCGAGCGGGGCATCGGGCACAGGTCAACGCTAGCCCGACGGCGCCGGTCCCGCGGCGGGAGGGGGCCCGCCGGGCCCACCGCCCAGGCGCCGCTCAGGCATCGCGTCGCGTCATCACCGCCATGCCCCCGAGGAGTGCGGCCGCGGGCCAGGCGATCGTGAGCACGACGTTGCGGATGGCGTCGCCGTCGAAGACCTCCACGGGCGTCGTCAGCACACCGCTCGCGGTCGCGAACAGCAGGCCGTTCACCGTGGGCGCCCATTCGAACGGCAGCAGGCCGATCGCGACGGGGAGGAACAGCAGGAAAGCCAGCACGAGCGTCACGGCCCACGTCTCGGAGCGGACGAGAGCTGCCACGCCGAGCGCGAGCACGCCGGTGAGGGCGACCAGCAGCGCTCCTCCGAGCACCGCCTGCACGAGGGGGCCGGCGTTGATCGTGAGCTCGCCGCCGAAGAGGAGGAAGACGAGCGCCGCCCCGAGAGCGGCGAGCACGAACACCACGAGAGCCCAGGCGAAGGTCGCGACGGCGACGACGACGGCCTTGGCAAGGAGAGTCATCGCCCGGCGGGGCGCGGCGGCGAGCTGCGTCCGCAGGGATCCCGTCGAATGCTCCTTCGCGTAGATCGCCGCGCCGATCAGAACGCCGACGATCTGCGCGAAGACGAGCCCGTAGGACAGGAGCATCTCGATCGGCGGCGCGATCTTCGGAGCGTCGGGACTCCCCGTGAACCCCCAGGCGACCGCCATCCCGACGATGGCGAGGAGGACGAGGGCACCACCCACGACGTATGTGGTGACGGTGGCGCGCAGGCTGTGCAGGCCGAGCCATTCCGCGCGCACGACGTGGGCGAAGGTGAGGCGGGCCGTTGCTGCGGAGCTGCGGTAGGCGGGAGTGATCGTTGTCATGTCCGGTCTCCGAAGGGTCAAGCCGCCGCGGCGGCGCTGCGGTACTCGACGGCGTCGCCGGTGAGGGCGAGGTAAGCCTCTTCGAGCGAGGCCCGCAGGGGCGTGATCTCGTGGACGTCGAGGTCGGCCCCGACGGCGATGCGGGTAATGTGCGCGGCGGGCGTCCCCTCCACCTCGAGCGCCCCGTCCGCGGCGTGGGCGATGGCGACGCCGTCGGCGGCGAGCAGCGCCGCGAGGGCGCCGGGGTCCGAGACCCGGACGCGCGTCCGCTCACGTCCGCCCTCCCGGAGGAAGTCCCCGACAGGGGCATCGGCGAGCACGCGGCCTCGTCCCAGCACGATGATGTGGTCCGCGACCTGCGCCATCTCGCTCATGAGGTGCGAGGAGAGGAGGATCGCGCGTCCCTCGGCCGCCAGGGCGCGGACGAAGCCGCGCACCCAGTGCACGCCTTCCGGGTCGAGACCGTTGACCGGCTCGTCGAGGAGGAGCGTGTGCGGATCGCCGAGCATGGTGGCGGCGATGCCGAGGCGCTGGTGCATTCCGAGCGAGAACCCGCCGATGCGGCGGTTGGCCACGGACGTGATCCCCGTCAGGCCCATCACCTCGGTGACGCGGGAGCGGGCGATGCCGTGCGTGCTCGCGAGCATGCGCAGGTGCGCCTCCGCGGTCCGTCCCGGATGCACGGCCTTGGCGTCGAGGAGCGCTCCGACCTCGGTCATCGGCGCGGCGTGCTGCGCGAAGGGGAGGCCGTTCACCGTGACCGTGCCGCTGTCGGGGCGGTCCAGCCCCACGATCATCCGCATCGTGGTGGACTTCCCGGCGCCGTTCGGGCCGAGGAACCCGGTGACCATGCCTGGCCTCACCTCGAAGGACACGTCGTCGACGGCGGTCTTCGCGCCGAATCGCTTGGTCAGGTTCTCCGCCATGATCATGTTTCGATCCTAGGGAGGTCGATTTCCGGAGCACGTCAGCCCAGAGGATGACCTTCACCCCTCCACCGTCCCGGTCCTCCGCCCGATGCTCCGGGCCTGCGGGCATCCGCACATCGCGGGCAGGGTCCGCGCGGGTAGGCTGGTCGCCGGCATCCACCCGTCATCCCAAGGAGCACACGTATGGGCGCACACGACGCCGTCATCGAGATCCCGCGCGGCAGCCGCGTGAAGTACGAGGTCGACCACGAGACCGGTCGGGTCCACCTCGACCGCGTGCTCTACACGGCCTTCGGCTATCCGGCCGACTACGGCTACTTCGACAACACGCTGGGCGAGGACGGCGACCCGCTCGACGTGCTCGTGCTGCTCGACCACGCGATCTACCCCGGCGTCGTCGTCAACGTGCGCCCCGTCGCCGTGCTCAAGATGAGCGATGAGGCCGGCGGCGACGACAAGCTCGTCGCCGTGCTGTCCAAGGACCCGCGCTGGGCGCACATCCAGGACATCGGAGACCTGCCGGAGTTCACGAAGAAGGAGATCGAGCACTTCTTCGAGCACTACAAGGACCTCGAGCCGAACAAGTGGGTCAAGGTCGACGAGTGGGGCGACGCCGCAGAGGCGCAGCGCATCCTCGACGAGGCGATCGAGCGTTTCGGCACCGACGGGCACTGACCCCGTCGTCGCACCGACGCAGAAGACCCCCGGATCCGCGCATTGCGGCCGGGGGTCTTCCGTATGATCCGGGACGCGGATCAGGACATGTCGACGCCGCGATCCTGCATGAAGTAGATCGGGTTGACGGTGTCGCCGTCGATGTAGACCTCGAAGTGCAGGTGGCATCCGAACGAGCCGCCGGTGTTGCCGGCGTAGGCGATGACCTGCCCGGCCTGCACGTAGTCGCCCCAGCCGACGTTGAAGCCGCCGTCGACGATGTGCGCGTAGCCGGTGGCGACGCCGCCGCCGTGCTGGATGCGGATGTAGTTCCCGTACCCGCCGTTCCAGGACGCGTAGTCGACCGTGCCCTCATGGGCGGCGTAGATCGGCGCGCCGCAGCCGTTGGCGAGGTCGACGCCGCGGTGGAAGCTCGACGAGCAGCCGGAGGCGTCGCAGTCCGGGACGCGCGGTCCGTAGTCGGAGGACTGGAAGCCGCCGTGCGGGCGCACCCAGCCGTTGCCGGGCCCTGTTCCTCCTCCGCCGCCACCGGAGTTGCCGCCGCCGGAGTCGCCTCCCCCACCGCCGGAGTCGCTACCGCCCGAGTTCCCGCCGCCGCCGTTTCCGGCGTTGTTGCGACGGTCCTCCTCTTCCTTGCGCTTGCGCTCCTCCTCCTGACGCTGCCGCTCGGCGACGCCGGCCTGGTACTCGGCGGTCGTCTTCGCGGTGGTGTCCCGAAGGGCGGCGAGCTGCGCCTCGAGCTCGATGGCGTGGGACTGCTGCTCCTGGAGGGCGGCCTGCGCCGCCTGCGCGGCCTCCTGCGCCTTGCGCATCTTGTCTTCGGCGATCTGGCGGAGGCGGTCACGCTCGTCGCGCGCCTTCGCCGCCTGATCGCTCAGGTTCTGCGCGGAGTTGCGGGCGGCGACGGCCTTGTCGTAGACGGCCTGGTTGCGTGCGAGGAGCCGGTCCATCTGACCGAGCTTCTGCAAGAGGTCATCGGCGTTCGCGGCGGATCCGGCGAAGAACAGCTCGAGCGAGGTGTTGTCGCCGCCGTTGCGGTAGAGCTGCGCGGCGACCTGTCCGGCCTCACGCGCGGCCTCCGTGGCGAGCTGCTCCTGGGCGTCGGCCTGCGCCTGCAGATCCTTCGAGCGCTGCGACTGGTCGAAGAACGCCTGCTGGGCGGCGTAGAACTCGTTGCCCGCGGCCTCCGCCGCGGCCTTGGTCTCGGCGACCTTCTGCGCGAGCCCGTTGATGAGGGCCTGGATGCGCGCGATCTCGTCGGCCTTCGCCGCCTCGTTGTTCATCGCGTTCTGCACGTCATCCCAGGACGGATAGTCGTCCGCGTACGCCGTGCTGAATCCGAAACCGCCCGCACCGATGGCGCCTGCGGCGGCGAGACCGAGCACGCCCATCCCGATCGCCTTGCGTCGCGAGACCCGCATGGACGAGGGCCAGAGCGACTGCTTCTCCGCGGGCGTGGGGCCGCATCCGCAGTTGGGGTCGCCGGCATTCGGCTCGTTCACACGGCCTCCATTCGCCCATTCACAACAATCACAGTAACAACATCTGTCACAAGAAGGCCAGGGCAGCGGCGGTCACCGCTCTCGGGTCCGCTCGTCCGATCGCCCGTTCCGGCCCCGCTTCCCGGGTTCACGGAACCGGCACCACCCGTCATCCTCCCCCGGACACGCCCGGGATCACGGCCGACGCGCCCTCGATTGGTGTTTTGCCCCGGCGGTCGCTTATGCTTGAGCGTCGGCAGGAGAGCCCCGGCCCTCTCGGCCCCATCGTTTAGCGGCCTAGGACGCCGCCCTTTCACGGCGGTAGCACGGGTTCGAATCCCGTTGGGGTCACTCGTCCGATACAATTTCATAGTTCTGGCCCTGTAGCGCAGTTGGTTAGCGTGCCGCCCTGTCACGGCGGAGGTCGCGGGTTCAAGTCCCGTCAGGGTCGCTCCAAGCGTCGGGCTCTTTCTCCGGAAAGGGCCTTTCGTCTAGGACGCAGGTCAGAAAGCTCCAGCTCACGGTCTGCGCGGCTCTGTAGCTCAGTTGGTAGAGCGTTCGACTGAAAATCGAAAGGTCACCGGATCGATGCCGGTCGGAGCCACAAGGTGATCGTTACAATCACCCTAGAAACCCTCGCCCAGCTTCTACACGGCGGGGGTTTTGCCTTGCCCTGGTGAGAGGCGGTTTCTGAGCCGCTCCCGGTCGCTGTCCGGGCGATCCTCTGCGATCGTGCCCCGCCTTCGAGAGGCGATGGGCTCACCGTGATCTCACACAGCCGGGGGCAACGTATGGATTGCAGCACTGCGGAAAGCAGCTGACACCCGAAGCACCGTTGCGGGCAGGTCTGACCCCTTCGGCTCCGCCCGACGTGCGACGGCACTCATTCGGGTGTTCGCAGGGGCTCCCTTGCCACACCTGCCCATAGAACCCTGTCCCGCTCCACCGAACCGCTCGCCTCTGCGAGTCATCCACGCGCTGCCCAGAGTGGACGAGCCTCGATCTGACTTGAATCACACTGTTGTAAGTTCAAGTTGCCAGCGATCTACTTGAACCTACCTCCTTCACACTCAACGAAACTTGAAGGTATCGATGGACCCGCAGAAGTTTGCAAACAGCCCGATCGGCGACCTGGTGCCAATCAGCGGCACAGACGTGCGCGGAGAACGGTACGAGCACGTCGCGTACGCCGCGCACCCCCTCATGGGACCCCCAGAACTAGGGACGTCTACATGGGCTTCGGTGGCTCGAGCGAATCGTGCGCTCGGACGTCTGCAACAGGGCTCCCTACTGATCATCAATCCCGGACTGCTACGGCAACCGACACTACGCCGCGAGGCGCAGAGCACCTCGGCCCTCGAAGGCACCTACGCGCCGCTCGAAGACGTTCTTGCCGCTGACGTCATCGAAGGAACCGACCGATCCGCAGCCCTCAACGAAGTCCTCAACTACGTCGTCGCCGCCGAGAACGGCTTCCAGTGGGTCCAGCAACAACGCCCCCTGACGTCCGGCCTGTTGTGCGACCTTCACCGCACGCTCGTGCAGGGCACCCCCGCCGACACCGCCGAGGCCGGCCGGGTTCGTCGGGTGCAGGTAGTCATCGGCTCACGTGGTCGAGACGTAACCTCAGCACGCTTCATACCGATGCCAGAGGGAGCTGCACTTGAAGCTGCAGTGGGAGATCTCATCAGGTGGATGCAGATATCGCAAGACGATCTGGACCCTATTGTCGCGACGGCGATGGCCCATTATCAGTTTGAGACGCTTCACCCTTTTAACGACGGGAACGGCCGCATCGGACGGCTACTGATTGTCTTGCAGCTGGTGGCGCTCGGCGTGCTTCCGGAGGGACTACTTAGCGTCTCCCCATGGTTCGAAAGTCGCCGCGAGCGCTACCAAGACTTGCTCGCCGAGGTCAGTGCAACAGGAAGATGGGACAACTGGATAAGGTTCTTCGCCGACGCGATCGAAGCATCCGCGGTTGACTCCGCACAGCGCATCAGCCAGCTACTCAAGTTGCAGGCTGATTACCATGAAGCTCTACGAGCTTCCGGCGCCCGCGGTGCAGTCCGAGACATCGTGGACATTCTCATCGGTTCTCCATTCGTCAGCATCCCGCTACTGCGAGACCGAACCGGTCTGACTTATCAGGCGGTGAGCAACGCGGTCCGCCGACTTGAAGAGCTCGACATACTGGAGCAACGCAAGACATCTGGCGTGATGTCGTTCCGCGCGCCGGGGGTCGTCGATGTTATCTCGGCTCCCAGCGCGAGTTGACTCGCCATCCTGTGCTGGTAGCCACCCCGCCGGGTCGGTGTCGGGCAGGCGCCCCCACCCGCCTCCTTGCTCATACACGTAGTAGCCTCTCATTATGAGTAACTTAATTACCCATAACAACGTCCACGAACGGGTATGAGCACCTCGGCGTCGCAGTGGCCCGCGTTGGGTTGGGAGGACAGGGTCTGGCAGCCGGCAGCCGGTTTCGGACGCGGGCGGTACAAGGCATCCGTTCCCCCGCTGATCGCCACGCTTGCCCCCGCCCCCTCGGCGGAGGCGACCGAAGCCGCCGCCTTCGCGACGAACGAACTGAGCCGATTCGACGCAGAGCTGGGTCATCGCGTCGCTGCGTTCGCGCCGGTGCTGCTCCGCTCGGAATCCGCATCGTCGTCGCAGATCGAGAACCTGACCGCGAGCGCGCGAGCCATCTTCAGTGCCGAGCTCGGCGCGAAGGGAAGCCGCAACGCCGAGCTGATCGCCTCGAACACGCAGGCCCTGCGCGCTGCGCTGGAGCTGAGCAGCGACATCTCGCCTGAGGCCATCCGCGAGATGCACCGCGTCCTCATGGCGAGACAACCTCGCCACACACCGGGCGAATGGCGAGACGAGCCAGTATGGATCGGAACACGAACAGACAGTCCGATCGGCGCCGAGTTCGTTGCCCCCGACCACGATCGTGTTCCCGTTCTCATCTCGGACCTCACCGCCTTCGCCGACCGACGCGATCTTCCCTCGCTCACCTCCGTGGCCGTCGCGCACGCACAGTTCGAGACGATCCATCCCTTCAGCGACGGCAACGGACGCACCGGGCGCGCCATCGCTCAAGCGATGCTCCGCCACCGCGGTGTCACCAGAAACGTGGCCGTGCCGGTCTCTGCCGGTCTGCTCGCGGACGTGGACGGCTACCACCGAGCGCTGACGGACTATCGCGCAGGCGACGTCTCCCCGATCGTGATGGCGTTCGCCAGCGCGTCGATGCGTGCCATCTCGAATGCACGGCAGCTCATCGCCGACATCGATCAGATCCAGGCATCGTGGACCGCACGGCTCGCCGTCCGCCGATCGAGCAATGCGTGGCGTCTTCTCGACGTCATTGCCCGTCGCCCCGTTCTGGACGCCGCCGCCGCGGCGGACGAGCTGGGCGTTCAGCGCCCGAACGTCTATCCACCACTGGAGGCACTGGTCGGTGCGGGCATCCTCACGGCGAAGGCCGAGCACCGGCTCGGCCCCTTCTGGCGCAGCGCGGAGATCCTCGACGCGATCGACGCCTTCGCGAAACGTGCAGGACGCCGCGAGATGCCACGTTGAGAGTGGGTGTCACCGCGTGCAGCTCGGCTGCCGTAGCTCCGCTGAAAACCGCCCTCGACCTTCAGCGGAATCGCACGTCGGGTCCTACCGCTTCCCCCGCGCAAGCTCGTCGATCCGGGCCCAGGGCAGGTGTCTCCGGAGCAGCCCAGGACGCTTGCGGGCGTTCGGCTCGGCTCGGGCGGCATCGGCTGCGGCCTGGACGACGTCGGCGCTCTCGCCCAGCGCCTCAGCCATCCAGAGGAACGCGGCAGGCGCGAGCATGCGGTTGTACGTCCTCCGCGCGCTCGTATTGGGAATGCTCCGCGTGAACGCACCGGAGCCCAGGCCCTTCTGGCTGCTGAACCAGCGCACCATGTGTTCCTGCTGACTCGTCCACCACGAGCCCTGCCGCTGAGGGCAGTCCTTCTCATACGCATCGGAGATCGGCAGATGCGGCTCCAGCGCACGCAGGATGCGCACGAACTCATCGACATGAAGATCACCGGGTCCTACGACATCAGCGCTCATGGTAGTCATCATGCCATCGCACCTGTCTCCTCGACGTCAGCCGGAAGCCGTCGGAGCCCTCAGCGCCCGACTCGCCCGCGCCCACCGGCGGCGACCCAGAGCGCCAAGCCGAGGATCGCGGCGAACGGGCGGTAGTACCGCCGGTCCAGGCGCTGGAAGGTGTCGCCGGCGGGCGGGAGACCAAGGACGATGAGGGCGGCGGAGCCACCGGATGCGGCGCGGAGCAGCATGACCGTGCCCATCAGACGCAGGCCGAGCCGCTGCAGGCGTCCGTCGCCGAGAGCCCCGGCGGACAGCAGGGCGGCTCCGGTCGCCCCCGCCGCGATGACCCCGGTCGCCGCGGCGCTCGGCTGGAGGTCGGACTGCCCGACGACGGCCGTGTACAGCTGCTTCGCGTCCTTGGCCGGCCAGGGCGACCCCGCCGCCCATACGGCGTGCAGCCCGGCGACGGCGCCCAGCCCGATCGCCCCGAGGATTCGCGCCACGACTCTAAGTGCTCTGCTCACACGGGCAACGCTATCGGCCCGCCGGGACACCCCCCACCATGTCCCGCACCTCACCGATCAGCACGGCACGGGTCAGCACTGCACCGGTCAGCGCGTCTCCTCCGCGTAGCGGTTCGCGAGCCGGGCGACGTCCGAGACGTACTGATCGAGGTCGTTGTAGCTCAGGATCGCGTGACGCCAGCCCGCCGGATCCTGCATCGGTCCCGATGCGCACAGGTACCGCGCCGCCGCCAGGGCCGCGTCGTCGATCTGATCCGGATCGGCGATGCCGTCGCCGCTCGCGTCCGCACCCCACCGGTACCAGGTCTCGGGGATGAACTGCATCGGCCCGACCGCGCGGTCCCACACGGTATCGCCGTCCCAGACGCCGCCATCCGTGTCCGGGATCGCCATGACACCGTCGCCGTTGAGGGCACCGCCCCGGATCGGGGCGCTCGGGTAGCCGTTCTCGTCGAGCCCCTGACCGCCGTGCCTGCCGTGATCGGACTCGACGGCGCCGATCCCGGCGAGCGTGTTCCATCCGATCCCGCAGGACGGCTCCTCGCTCGACACGACGAGATCCGCCCACGCGTACGCGAGGAGCGCCCGGTCGGGGATGCCGGTCGCTCCCGCCGCACGAGCCAGCCATTCGACGTCGATACGCGCACGCGGATCGGGACCAGGGGCAGCCTCGCCGACCGAGCCCGGCTCACCCACCTCGCCCGGGGGGAGCGCCTCGACCGAGACACCGGCAGCGAGGACGGGCGCGTCCGCACGCACCACGACCCCGTCCGTCCGCTCGCGCGGGCTCACCGCGAGGACGGCGGCGACCACCACGCCGCACGCGACGACGACGAGGCCCGCCACCAGGGCGACCCGTCGCTTGACCCTCCCGCGCACGGCCATGCCCTCACGCTAGCCGCCGCGCCGATGCCCGCCCTGGGAGCGCCGGCATCCCGCAGAGACCCGCCGCGCTACCGGACGATCTCGGTCCGCACCGTCGGAGGGGCTGCGGCGCGCGGGGTGTTGCGCAGCACCCAGCGATGGTGCGACCGGAGCGCGTGCGTCACCGCGAGGCGGATGATCCAGTAGGCGATCAGCAGCGCGAGGATGACGCCGAGCGCCCAGGCCGACACCCAGGCGATCAACATGAGCTGGCCGGTTCCGAGTTCCATGCTTCGACGGTAGCGGCGGGCACCGTCACTGCTCCGGCGCACCCGCCAGAACCCCGATCCCCGACTTCGGGGAGCGCGACGACTACCGGATCCGGACGGCGCCGGGCTGGACGGTGATCTCGATCCGCGTCGCCTCGCCGAGGTCGTCGCCGTCGACCTCGAACACTCGCGGCTCGTCGAGCTCCACGACGAGCGAGGTCAGCCGTCGGTGGATCGTGCTGTCGCTGCTCTCGGCACGGTCGCCGCCGGTGAGGAGGCGCTTGAGCCCGTTGTCCCACACCATGGTGCGCAGGGTGTCCATCCAGCCGACGATGCCGTCCGCGTTCAGGACCAGCAGATCGAGCCGCCCATCGGCGGGATCCGCGTCCGGGAGCAGTGTGATCCCGCCCTGGAGGGTGCCGCAGTTGCCGATGATGAAAGTGTGCGCCTTCTCCTCCTCGGCATCCCCGCCGTCGAACGAGACGCGGAGGTCGATGACCTCGCTCGCGGCGACGGCACGCCCGAGGGACTCGACGTAGGCGAGCCACCCGGCCTTGCTCTTGAGGTCCTCGTCCGTCTCGGTGATCATGTGCGCGTCGATCCCGAACCCGGCCATGACCGCGAACGCCTTCCGCTCGACCCGGCCATCGAGGGTCGCCTCGGCCCAGCCCACGTCGATCGCGCGGGCCGATCCGGCGAGCGCCCGCTCGAACGCCCCCGGCAGATCGTTCAACGGGACGTCGATGTTGCGGGCGAGGAGATTCCCGGTGCCGAGCGGGATGACCGCCAGCTCCGCGACGGGTCCGTCGGACGACCCGCCCGACTCCGGCCCGCCCTCGTCGGCGACGGCGTCCGCCAGGTGCTCGGCGACCGCACGCACCGTTCCGTCGCCGCCCGCAGCGGCCACGACATCGGCCCCGGCATCGAGCGCCTCCTGAGCGGCGGCGCGGCCCGGATCGTCCTCTCGCGTCTCGTGCCAGCTCACCGTGATCCCCTCGGACCACGACGGCGCCTTCACGAGTGCGCCCTCGAGATCCTCCCTGCTGGTCTTCGAGGGATTCCAGACGATGCCGATGTGCTTCGTGGTCATGTCACGCGCCTTTCGTCGAGAGGCCATTCTGTCGGATCCTCGTACTTCTGTCGGATCCTCTCACTTTTGTCGGTCCGAATCAGGAGAGCGGGCCGACAGAGGTGAGAGAGGCCGACGAAACGGACGCGGCCTGCGCCGGGACACGGCGTGCGGACACCGCGGCGATCACCATGACGATCAGGGCAGCAGCGGTGATCGCGGCACCGATCCAGATCGGGGAGGTGTAGCCGAGGCCCGCGGCGATCCCGACCCCGCCCGCCCAGGCCCCGAGGGCGTTGCCCACGTTGAACGCCCCGATGTTCGCGCCGGAGGCGAGCGTCGGCGCTCCCCCGGCGTAGTGCATGATGCGGCTCTGCAGTCCAGGGACCGTGCCGAAGCCGAATCCGCCCATGAGCACCAGGATCACGATGACAGCCGGCTGCGATGCGGCGAGGACCCCGAAGAGGACGAGCACGACGACGAGGGCGGCGATGAAGAGGAGGAGCGTCCGATCGATCGCGCGGTCGGCGAGGCGTCCGCCCACCGCGTTGCCGACCACCAGGCCGACGCCGAAGAGGACGAGCAGCCACGGCACGGTGGCACTGGCGAAGCCGCTGACCTCGGTCAGGGTGTAGGCGATGTAGGTGAACGCGCCGAACATGCCGCCGAAGCCCAGCACGGTGACGACGAGCGACAGCCACACCTGGCCGGAGCGGAAGGCCCCGAGCTCGGTGCGCAGGCTCACCCTCTCACCGGTCGAGTGCAGCGCGGGGACGAGCACGACGAGCCCGATGAAGGCGAGGACGCCAATGGCCGAGATCGCCCAGAACGTCGACCGCCACCCCAGCTGCTGGCCGAGGAACGTCCCGAACGGCACACCGAGCACGTTCGCGGCGGTCAGACCGGTGAACATGATCGCGATCGCGCGCCCCTTCTTCTCGGGGGCGACGAGATCGGCTGCGACGACCGCGCCGATCCCGAAGAACGCGCCGTGGCAGAGGGCGGCGAGCACACGTCCGAGCATCGCGACCCCGTAGTCCGGAGCGAGGGCCGTGACGACGTTGCCGATGATGAAGAGGACGACCAGGCCCAGGAGCACGGGCTTGCGCGGGAGACGCGTTGTTGCGGCGGTGAGTCCGAGAGCGCCGACCACGACGCTCAGCGCATACCCCGAGATCAGCCATCCGGCGGTCGCCTCGCTGACCGCGAAGTCGGCCGCGACGTCCGGCAGCAGCCCCATGATGACGAACTCCGTGAGTCCGATGCCGAACGCCCCGATGGCGAGCGCGACGAGTCCGAGTGGCATGTTTCCGCTCCTCCGAGAGGCCCGATCCGGCCTCTGCTAAAGTAGTTGCAGGCGCGGGATATTGCGCCGATGCGGATAATCATTGCACACGCAATTAACCAGCGCAAGCAACGATCTGTGCCCACAGATCCGACCTGCGCACAGACCCCAGGGGGATGCATGGGCATCGCAGACGACGCCGTCGAGATCCGCGCGCGCGGATGGCGCACGCTCGCCGCACTCCACAGCCTCATCGAGGCCGAGCTCGAACGCGCGCTCGGCGCCTCCGTGAACCTGTCCGTCGTCGAGTACACGATGCTGGACGCGCTGAGCCGCCAGGACGGCTGGCACATGCGGATGCAGCAGCTCGCCCGCGCGACGGCGCTCAGCCCCAGCGCGACCACGCGCCTGGTCACGCGCCTCGAGGACCGGGGACTCCTCACCCGCATCCTCTGCGCCGACGACCGCCGCGGCATCTACACCGAGCTCACCGCCGCCGGCCGAGCCCTCTACGACGAGGCCCACCCGATCCACGACGAGACCCTGGAGCGGGTGCTCGCCGAGGCGACGGCGCAGCCCGAGCTCGCGCCGGTCGTGCACGCTCTGCAGGGTGTGCACGCGCCCGCCTGACCCGGGACACGACGCGCGCAAACGGGACGGACCCGCGCAAACGGGAGAGAGAACCCGCTCAGACCGCGGTCAGCCCCGGGATGGGGAGGAGGAACTCACTCCCAGGAACGGGAGCGCTTGGTGGCGCCGCCGCGCTCGGCCATCATCACCGCGAGCGCGAGGCTGAAGCTGAGGATGCCGCCGACGAAGACCACGCCCTGCATCGCCGGAAGACCGGGCGCGATGCCCATCAGCAACATGCCGCCGAGGAACAGTACGCCGAAGACGATGAACCTGATGATCACCGGACACCTCCTGTAGTCCTCTCGATCCTACCCGTCGCCGCTCTCGGCCGGGTTCACAGCAGAGTCCTCAGCGCGGTCCTCAGCGCAGTCCTCGGCACTCGCGAGAGACTAGGAGCCATGAACGAGACAGCAACGGCGCCCGGAACGGCGACCACGGCGCCACCGGTCCGCCCGGCGATCGCCGCCACCGGGCTCACCAAGAGCTTCCACGGCTTCACGGCCGTCGACGGCGTGGACCTGTCCGTCCGCCAGGGCGAGGTCGTCGCGTTCCTCGGACCGAACGGCGCCGGCAAGACCAGCACGATCGACATGCTCCTCGGCCTCTCCCAGCCCGACCGGGGCGACGTGCGACTGTTCGGGCTCAGCCCGCGCCAGGCGATCGGCCGCGGCCTCGTCTCGGCGGTCATGCAGACCGGCGGCCTCCTCGGCGACGTCTCGGTGCGCGACACGATGAAGCTCACGGCCTCGCTCTTCGCACAGACCACCAGCATCGACGCCGCCCTCGAACGGGCGGGCATCGCCGACATCGCCGACCGCAAGGTGTCCAAGTGCTCCGGCGGACAGCAGCAGCGCCTGCGGTTCGCGATGGCGCTCGTCTCGGACCCCGGACTCATCGTGCTCGACGAGCCGACGACGGGGATGGACGTCGAGGGGCGGCACTCCTTCTGGCAGGCCATCCACGCCGACGCCCGCCGCGGGCGAACGGTCCTGTTCGCGACGCACTACCTGGAGGAGGCGGACCAGTACGCGGACCGCATCATCCTCATCCGCAAGGGCCGGATCGTCGCGGACGGCACCACGGCCGAGATCAAGGCGATGGCCTCGGGCCGGACGATCGAGGCCGACTGGGAGGATGCGGACGCGTCCGTCCTCACCGCCCTCCCCGGGGTCGACGCGGTGGAGATCCGCGGCGCGAGGGTGATCATCCGCGCGAACGACTCCGACGCCGTGGCCCGCCACCTCTTCACGCACACCAGCGCACACGACATCACCATCACCAGCCAGAACCTGGAGCAGGCCTTCCTGCGCCTCACCGGCGACGACGCGGAAGGCGAATGAGATGACCTCCGCCCCCCTTGAGCGGCTCGACGCGATCGACCCCGCCACCCGCCGCGCCCCGGCGCTCGGCGGCTTCAGCTGGACCTTCCTCTCGGTCGAGCTCAAGCGGCTGTTCCGCAACTCCAGCGTCGTGGTCTTCACCCTGATCTTCCCGATCGCGATGCTGTTCCTCGTCGCCCTCCCCAACCGCGACAAGTCGATCAACGACGTCGCGGTCGAGGCCGGGGGGATCTCCGCCGCCGTGCCGATCATGATCTCGATGGCCGTCTACGGCGCCATGGTCGCGAGCACCATGACGGGCGTCTCGGTCGCCTCCGAGCGCGCGCAGGGGTGGAGCCGGCAGCTGCGCCTGACGCCGCTGAACCCGATCGTCTACATCCTCGTCAAGGTCCTCTGCGGACTGGTGCTCGGCGGGCTGGCCGTGATCGTCACCATCATCGTCGGCACGGCGATGGGCATCACCGCCCCGCTCGGCAACCTGATCGGCGCCGGCCTGCTGGCGTGGCTGAGCTCGCTCATGATGACGAGCCTGGGACTCGCCGTCGGCTACGCGTTCCCCGCGCAGAACGCCATGCGCTACCTCGGCCCGATCCTGCCGGTGCTGAGCTTCATGGGCGGACTGTTCTTCCCGCTCTATCTGATGCCGGAGGGCGTGCAGATCGCGGCGAAGTTCACCCCGGTCTGGGGTATCGCCGACCTGTCGCAGTCCGCGATCGTCGGGCAGGCGCCGGACGTCTGGGCGGCGCCGAACCTGATCGTCTGGTTCCTCCTGTTCACCGGCTTCGCCGTGCTGATGTTCCGCCGCGACACCAACCGGGTGTAGCCGGCGGCGTCCCCAGCGCCCTCCCACCTCCGACCTGGGGAATGTCGGACCCCCGGGGCAGACTGCGCACATGAACATCTCGCTCCTTCAGCCGGACGGCCTCGTGGTCAGCCCGGCGTTCAGCCATGCCGCCGTCATCCCGCCCGGCTGCACGACGATCCTGGTCGGCGGGCAGAACGGGGTCGACGAGACGGGTGCGGTCGTCTCCGACGACATCGCCGTCCAGTCGGCCCGCGCCGTCGACAACGCGGAGACCGCGCTCCGGGCGGCGGGCGCGTCGCTCGCCGACGTCGTCAGCTGGACCGTGCTCATCCATCAGGATGCGGATCTGCGCGCGGCCTACGGTGCCGTCGGGCCGAAGCTCGCACGCACGGGGCCGCCGCCTCTCGTCACGTCGGCGCTCGTGGCGGGCCTCGGCGTGCCCGGCGCGCTCATCGAGGTGAGCGCCGTCGCCGCACTGCCCCCGGCCTGAGCCGCTGAGAGCGGCGGGCAGCGCGAGCGACAGGACGATCAGGCAGCCTGACGATCAAGCAGCCAGACGATCAGGCAGCCAGACGATCAGGCGGCCGGACGATCAGGCGGCGGGACGGCGGCGGCGGCGACGTGCCTGCTGCGCGCCGCGACGGCGGGCCTTCGGGCGCGGATCGTCGATGAGCGCGGCCCTGGCCGCGGCGAGCGTGGGATAGGAGCCGACGCGTCGGCTGTGCTGGTCATGCAGGATGTGGGCGTGCGGCTCGATGGTGACGAATCCTGCGAACTCGCCTTCACGAGTGGCGACGAAGACGTCGTCTGCCGCCTGCTTCCAGGTGAGGGGCGCGTCGGAGCGCGCCGAGGTATCGGTGATGTTCATGGTGATGCTCATGTGCTTGCCGGCGGCGCACGAAGGGCCGCCTCTTGTCTATGGTGCCGGAGCGGACGAACGCGCATCGGTGCGGATCATCCGGGATACAGTGCCCCGGCCGGGGAATCGCGCGGCGCCGGTGAGAACGGCAGGGAATGGCGCGGAAACCACAACCCTAGCAGACCGCCCTCGACATCCAGCCGACCGCTCATTCCGATCAAGTCTTCTCTCAGTAGATGCACGATCGTGCAAGCTATGATCTTTTCATGGTCGTCCACATCCTCCGCCACCTGCGCCCCCAGGATCGCGTCCGGGCCGCAGAGCTGTACATCGAGGCGTTCCGCGCCAAGCTGTCGCCCGCGATCGGCGAGGACGGCCCGATGCGGGAGTTCGTCGCACACCACCTCCATCTCGATCGCGTGCTCACCGCGATCGGCGAGGACGACCGGCTCCTCGGGCTCGCCGGACTCCACACCCCTGACGGCCCGGCCTTCGACCCCACCTATCGCGGGCTGGTCCGCGCGACCTCTGCGGCGAGCGCGTGGTGGCGCTCGCTGCTGCTGGCGCCACTCCACCGCTCGCCCCGACGCGGAGAGCTGCTGCTGGACGGTCTCTGCGTCGATTCCGCCGCCCGCGGGCAGGGAATCGGCTCACTGCTCCTCGCCGAGACGGCGGACATCGCCAGGGAACGGGGCCTCACCCGCGTCTCCCTGAGCGTGATCGACACGAACCCGCGCGCCCGCGCCCTCTACGAACGACAGGGCTTCGTGGCCGGGAAGGTGGATCGGATGGGTCCTTTCGCACGCCTCTACGGCTTCTCCCGGGCGACGGCGATGCACCTCGCGCTGCCGCCTCGCGGACCCGACACGTCCACGCCCCTCCCCTAGGCTCGCTCGTTTGTTCACGCAGGCGAGCGGGCGATGCGGGCGATGCGGACGCGCCCGAGACTAAGGGATTCCCCTCAGTTCCGGAGGGGAATCCGCCTCGACCCGCCCTCCTCACCCGCACCGGACCTCACTCACGGCTGTCGCTCACCGTTGCGGACCCCCGCGCCTTCTAGAATCACGGCATGGCCTCCCCCTCGCCGACTCCCCGACACTCCGCGCGCCCGTCCCGTGCCGTGATCCGGCGACGCCGCCTGCTGGTCGGACTCGTCGCCGTCCTTGCGCTGGCCCTCGTGGCGACGCTCTCGGTGGTCGCCGTCCGCGCGCTCCTCAACGGGACGAGCGCCGAGGCGAACCCGGCGCCGGCGGGATCGACCGCACCGAGCGAGACGCCGACACCGAAGTCGCCGGCAGAGGCGCTCCTCGCCGGGGCGACGGACCCCAACGCCTGCGCCGTGTCCTTCCAGGGCGACGGCATCGCCCTGGACCCGATGCTGCAGACCCAGGGCGTGCTCTACACGGGGCTGCCGATCCCCGCCCGTGCGGGCTCGGTCTTCGCGGGCTGGTACGCCACGCCCGAGGACGCCGCAGCCTACACGCCGACCGCACGGATCAACGGCTCCGCGCTGACCGCCTGCACGGACCGCCAGATCACCCTCTACGGCTCGTGGATGACGCCGGAGCAGAACACGGCCGCCGGGACCAAGGTGCCGATCCTCATGTACCACCAGTTCACGACCAAGCCCGAGGGCGAAGACGGCTGGCTGCGCGGCAACTACGCGTACATCGGGGACTTCGAGGCGCAGATGAAGCACATCGCGGACAGCAAGTTCTACCTGCCCACCTGGGACGAGCTGAACGCATTCATCGACGGCTCGCTCTACATCCCCCCGCATTCGGCGATCATCACCGACGACGACGCCGACCAGACCTGGCTCGACCTCGCGGTGCCGATCGTGACCGCGAACAAGCTGCTGACCACCTCGTTCGTGATCACCAACGCACGCCAGGATCCGTCGCCTTCGCCGTATGTCATCCAGCGATCGCACACGAACAACATGCACGAGGCCGGCGACAACGGAAAGGGTCGGATGGTCAACTGGACCGCCGACCAGATCGCCGAGGACCTGGAGCAGTCCGCTGCGATCCTGGGCGGCGCCAAGGAGGTCGTGGCGTACCCGTACGGGCACTACAACGACACGACCAAGGAGGGCGTGACCAAGGCCGGCTTCCTGCTGGGCCGAACGATCGACTGGGGCTACGTCACGCCCGGCACCGACAAGCTCGCGCTCCCCGTGATCCGGATCAACTACGGCGACACCCTGGACGACCTGATCTCGAACATCGGCTGACCCGAGGCCCGCCGCCGTTCCTGGCGAGCCACCCCGGTGCCTCGCCCCATCGGTGCCCCGCCCCGTCGGTGCCTCGCCCCATCGGGGCCTCGCCCCGTCGCCTGTCACCGCCGAGCCCGCCCCGGCTTCCTTCTGGGCGTTCCCGTCGCGAAATGTGCCGCGACGGAGCGCATCAGGCGGCCGTTATCGCGACGGGAACCGCAGAACGCGGCAGGGCGCGGTCGAGCACCCGCGCGAAGCGGGCGAGGGGTCAGGCCGCCTCGGAGCCGACCTCTCCACGACCGGCCGTGGCGTCCGCCGACGCACGCACCCGGTCGGGGTGCGTGGCGCCCGCGACCGACTTCCTCTTCGAGGATCGGCGGGGGGCGTAGACCACGAGCGAGTGGAACACGAAGCGCACGAAGAACGCGACCACCAGCGAGATCGCGGCGGCGAGGATGCTGGAGATGTGCCAGGTCTCGACCATGAAGGCGAGCACGGGGATGCGCAGCGCGGCCTCGACGTTGTTGAACGCGAACGAGGTCGCGAACCGCACGGGGAGACTGGATGCCTCATCCTTCATGTCCGCGAAGACGTAGCGCTCCTGCAGGTAGAAGTTCCCGAGGATCGTGACCTCCGCAGCCACCACCGCGGCCCAGACGTACTCCACGCCGAGGGTGGTCAGCAGCCACATGATCGCGAGGTTCGCGACGGCCCCGAGGCCGCCGATGATCGCGAAGAGGGACATCTTCCCGAACCGGAGCCTGGTGAGGTGGGCGAGGAACGTGGTCCCCTGCCGGAACGTCGCCTTGGACGTGCCGTGCAGCCGCTCGCCGAACTCCATCGGGACCTCGGCGACGCGCACGTCGGAGCGGACGAGGATCTCGAGGAGGATCTTGAACCCGTTGGGCTGGAGCGCGGCGGGGTCGATGCGGCGACGGTCCACGAGGAAGAAGCCGGTCATCGGGTCGGAGCTGGGCGAGAGCCGGATGGGGAACATCGCCTTGGTCAGCAGGGTCGCGCCACGGGAGACGCCGAAGCGCATCGCGGTTCCCAGTCCTCCGCTGTCGCCACCGCCGATGTAGCGCGACGCGGCGACGACATCGGCGTCGCCCTCCTCATAGCGTGCGATGAGATCCGGGATCAGCTCAGGCGGATGCTGCAGGTCGCCGTCCATGACGATGCACAGGTCGTTCTCGGCCGCGCGCAGTCCCTCGACCACCGCGCCGCCCAGACCGCCGACGGGGTCGTCCCGGTGCAGCACGCGCACGGGGATCGACGCGGCGGCGGCCACTCGTCGAGCGACGACCGGAGTGTCATCGGTGCTGTCGTCGACAAAGAGGATCTCGCCCTCCTGACCGTCCAGCGCGTCGGTCACCCGAGCCACGAGCTCGGCGATGTTGTCGCGTTCGTTGAAGGTCGGGACGATCACCGTCACACCCACGGGCGCTATCCCGTCCATACCCCTCCTCCAGACAATGCGCCTCCAATGCTGCCATGTCCTGGCCGGACAAACCTGCGTGTTTCCCATCCGTTATCTCCGGGAGCGGTCTCACCGAGAGGTTCCAGACCCCATTCCGGCCCGGATTCGCCCCGCCATCCGCATCGGTCGTACCCTGGAAACATGACCGTTCCCGCCACCGAGACCATCACGATGTTCGGCGCCGACTGGTGCCGCGACTGCATCCGCACGAAGAAGCAGCTCGATGAGCTCGGCGTCGAATACACATATGTGGATCTGGTCGCGGACCCTGCGGCGGCCGATGTGGCGAAGGAGATCTCGGGGCGCATGAACATCCCGGTCGTGCTCTATCCCGACGCCTCCCACCACGTCGAGCCGTCCAACGCCGACGTCGAGGCCAAGCTCCGCGAGCTCTCCCTCATCTGAGCCTGCTGTTCTAAGCCTCATCGCCTGAACCTCATCGCCTGAGCCTCATCACCTGAGCCTCGTCATCCGAGTCTCGCTGGAGCACGGTGTTCCCTCTCGCCAGGAATGCGCCGAAAGCGACGGATCCGCGCCGATAAGCTGGCGCGATGAGCACCGTCGCTCGACCCGAACGAGCACCCTCCCGTCTTCCCGCGCGCACGATCGCCCGCTATGCGGCCGGTTCCCTCGGCACCGGCGGGTACGCCACACTGCCCGGCCTCGTCCTGACGTACTTCCTCACCGACAACCTGGGCGTCACGGCGCTGCTGGCCGGGGCGATCGTGACCGCCGCCAAGATCTGGGACGTGCTCATCGACCCGGTCATCGGCGCCGCATCCGACCGGGCGCTCGCCCGCACCGGGACGCGACGGGGCTTCATGGTGGCCGGCGGGTTCCTCCTTCCGGTCTTCTTCGCGCTGACCTTCGCCGTCCCGCCGGCGTTCGGCCCTGTCGCCGGCGCCCTCTGCGTCCTGGTCGCGTTCCTGGCGACGGCGACGGCCTTCAGCGTGTTCCAGGTTCCGTACGTCGCGCTGCCCGCAGAGCTCACCCGCAGCTACGACGAGCGCACCCGTCTCCTGAGCTGGCGCGTGATCGTGCTCACGGCCGCCATCCTCCTCTTCGGCGCGGGCGGACCGGAGCTGCGGCGGCTGACCGGCGACCCCGTCACCGGATACCTCGTGATGGGCGTCGTCGCAGGCCTCGTGATCGGGATCGGCATGCTCATCGCGTCGCGCACCGCCGACGCCGCGCGCGTCGAGCGGACCCCCGCATCCCTCCCCGCGACGAGCCTGCGAGAGCAGTACGCGACCGGGGTCCAGGCGCTGCGCCGCTCCGCGCCGTTCCGTGCGCTGCTGGGCACCTTCCTCCTGCAGGCGCTGGCGACGGGCACGATGCTCGCCGGAGCGCAGTACGTCGCGACCTGGGTGATGCACTCGGAGAGCGCCGTCACCCTGCTCTTCGCAGCGCTGGTGGCCCCGGCGCTGGTCGCGACGCCGCTGTGGGAGCGCCTGTCGCGTCGGATCGGGAAGGAACGCGCGTTCGCCGCCGCCTCGGCGCTGTTCCTGGTGGCCGCGGTCAGCGTCACGGCCGCGCTCTGGGCGCCGGGATCCTGGATCTACGCGTCCGTCGCCGTCGCCGGCGTCGCCTATGCGGGCCTGCAGGCGCTGCCGATGGCGATGCTGCCGGACGTGATCTCGCACGACGAGCGCGTGACCGGACCGGGGCAGGCCGGCACGTTCACCGGCGTCTGGACGGCCGGCGAGACCGTCGGCTTCGCCCTCGGCGCCACGATCGTCTCGACCGCCCTCGCGATCACCGGGTACGCCTCCCGCGTCGCCGGCGAGACGGCCACCCAGCCGGATGCCGCGGTCGCCGCCATCGTGCTGTGCTTCAGCGTGATCCCGGCGGCCCTGATCCTGCTGAGCCTCGCGACCCTCTCCCGCTACCGCCTCCGCCGCGCCGACATCGACGCCTGACCTGCCCGCGCAGGCCCGGACGTGCGGTGCGCGCGCCCCGGTCTAGCAACTTTTGTGCCCCGGCGTGGCAGCTTCTGTGGGTTCAAAGGCCGCCGAACCAGCAAGAACTGCCACGCCGGGGCAGAACCGGCGGGCAGAACCGGCCGGGCAGAATCGCCGGGCTGAGGCGGGCATGGATTCAGGAGGAAGGCACAGGCCGCGCCGAGACGCATCCGCGTAGTCTGGAACGGCCCCGCGCTGAAGGAGAACCCGATGCCCAAGACCCTCGCCGAAGAGGTCAAGACGCCCATCGACACCGCGATCGCCGACCTCCGCGAGGGGACGCGCACCTGGGCGAGCCTGACCGTCGGGCAGCGCGCCACCCTCCTCCGCGGCGTTCGCCGCGCGGTGGCCGACACCGCGCGGGCATGGGCGAGGACGGCGGCCGCTTCCAAGGGCCTCTCGCCCGCGCACCCCCTCCGCGGCGAGGAGTGGCTCAGCGGCCCCTACGGCGTCCTCGGCGCGCTCGACGCCTACGTCGAGACGCTGGATCGGATCGCCACGGGACGCAACCCCCTGGACGGCGTCCGCATCGATCGCTGCCCCGGCGCGCGCACCCGGGTCCACGCCTTCCCGCTGACCGGGATCGACAGGGTGCTCCTCTCCGGGTTCACCGGGGAGGTCTGGCTGCGACCGGGCGTCACCCCCGGCGAGGCGCGCGCCCGCGCGGGCCTCGCCCAGCGCACCCCGCGGGAGGGGGACGGCGGGATCGGGCTGGTGCTCGGGGCCGGCAACGTCACCTCCATCCCGGTGCTCGACGTGCTCTACGAGCTGCTGGCGCACGACCGCGTGACGCTCCTGAAGGTCAACCCCACGCAGGACCCGATGGTCCCGGTGTACGAGCGCGCCCTGGCGCCGCTCACCGCTCTCGGGCTCCTCCGGATCGTGCGCGGCGGTCCCGACGTCGGGGCCTACCTGACCGCGCTCCCCGACTTCGCCCATGTGCACATCACGGGCTCCGCACCGACGTTCGACGCGATCGTGTGGGGCACCGGGGCCGCGGGCAAGCGTCGCCGCAGGGAGGACCGCCCCCAGCTGAAGAAGCCGATCACGGCCGAGCTCGGCGGGGTCTCACCGATCATCGTCGTCCCCGGCGAGTGGAGCGCCGAGGACCTCCGCTTCCAGGCCGAGCACATCGCCACGATGCGCCTGCAGAACAGCGGGCACAACTGCATCGCCGGCCAGGTCGTGATCCTCTCCTCGGACTGGGCGCAGGCCGACCAGTTCCGCGCCGAGCTCCGCCGCGCCTATGCCACGGCTCCTGAGCGCCCGATCTGGTACCCGCGCTCGGACGAGCGGATGCAGCAGGCGGCCGACTCCTATCCGGACGCGCTCGTGCTGGCCGACCGCCTCCTCGTCGAGATCGGCCCCGAGGACGACGCGGCGGCGCTCGAGCAGACGGAGTACTTCGCCCCGGTTCTCGGCATCGTGACGCTGCCCGGACAGGGGCAGGCCTTCCTGGACGCCGCGGTCGCGCACGCCAACGAGAGGCTGCAGGGGACGCTCGGCGCCAACGTGCTGATCGACCCCGCCACCGAGCGTGCCCTCGGCGAGGGCTTCGAGCGATCGATCGCCGAGCTGGCGTACGGCGACATCGCGATCAACGCCTGGACCGGCTTCGCGTTCATCACCCCGACCATGTCCTGGGGGGCGTACCCCGGCGGGACGATCGAGGATGTCGGCAGCGGGATCGGCGTGGTGCACAACGCCCTGCTGCTCGCCGACGTCGAGCGTTCGGTCGTGCGCGGCCCGTTCCGGCCGTTCCCGCGGTCGCTCGGCGCCATCGGCTCCGTGCTCGGGTCACCCGCGTCCGGCGGCCGGTTCACGATCCTGCCGAAGCCGCCGTGGTTCGCCTCGGCCCGCACCGCGCCCGAGGTGAGCGAGGGCCTGACCCGGTTCCGCGCACGGGGCGGCGTGCTCGCCCTGCTGCGCACCCTGGTCCACGCGATGCGGGCCTGACCCGCGCTGCATCCTGACGCCCACGCTGTCGTTCGCAGCTCACGCTGCGTCGATTTCACCCGCGCGCGCTGGGAAGAGCAGCGCGAGCAGAACCCGGCCTTCGCGCAAAGCCCGACCCCCGAGGGGTGGTGGGTCAGGGCCGGAACGCGGAGTCCGGGGGCGTGAAGGTGTCGCAGGATCCGAGGCCGTTCTTGTAGCCGTTGGCGAACCACGCCTGGCGCTCGCTGCTCCCGCCATGGGTCCAGCTCTCCGGGTTGGAGAATCCGGAGAGCTCCTGGATGTGGTCGTCACCGACCGCGCTCGCGGCGTTCAGGGCGTCCTTGATCTGCGCCTCGGTGGGCGGCTGGATATAGGCGACGCCCTTGTCGTCCTTCGATGCGGCGAGGTCCCCGATCCACGCCCCGGCGTAGCAGTCCGCCTGCAGCTCCGTGCGCACACCGTTGCTCGCGGGTCCCGTTCCGTTGTTCGGGTGGGCCGACATCGTCCCGGTGATGTTCTGGATGTGGTGCCCCCACTCGTGCCCCACGATGTAGAGCTGCGCGAGCTCGCCGGCCGACGCCCCGAACTGCTGGCGCATCACCTGGAAGAAGGTCGGGTCCAGGTACACGCCCTCCTCCGGAGGGCAGTAGAAGGGACCGACGGCGTTCGAGGCCGTGCCGCACTGCGTCGGGGTCGAGCCGTCGACGATCGTCATCTGCGGCGCGCGGTACCCCTGCACCTGCTGGCCCCAGAAGGCGTCGAGCGCGACCTGCGCGCCGGCCATCCGGCAGTCGTCGCGGGCGTTGGCGTCCGCACCCGTCTTACAGTCCAGGACCGTGCCCTGCGAGGACGGCGCCGCACCGCCGCCGCCCTGCGTTCCTCCGCCGAGGAAGCCGGAGAGGTCGACGCCGGTGAACATGCTGATCAGGAGAACGGCAACCGCGCCGAGACCGACCGCGCCGCCACCGGCGATCGCGGCCGTGCGGCCGCGGCGACGGGTCGTGTTCCCGCTGATGTCGGCGTCGGGGTTGAACGTCATGGGATGAGGGTACCGCGCCTCCGATCCGCTCCGAGGGACCGCGCGGACGTAGGCTCGACACATGACGACGACGATCACCATCACGGGTGCGGGCGGACAGATCGGCTACGCGCTGCTGTTCCGGATCGCGGCCGGCGACCTGCTCGGCACGAGTGAGGGCATCCGACTCCGGCTGCTGGAGATCCCGGCCGGCCTCGGGGCGGCCGAGGGCGCGGCTCTCGAGCTCCAGGACGGCGCCTTTCCACTGCTCGAGCACGTCGAGGTCACCGATGACCCCGCGGTCGGCTTCGACGGATGCGATCACGCGCTCCTCGTCGGCGCCCGTCCGCGCGGACCGGGCATGGAGCGCGGCGACCTGCTCGCCGCGAACGGAGGGATCTTCGGCCCTCAGGGAGCGGCGATCGCGGCTGCCGCAGCCCCCGGAGTCCGCGTCACCGTGGTGGGCAATCCCGCCAACACGAACGCCCTGATCGCCTCGGCCTCCGCCGACGGCGTCCCCGCCGAGCGCTTCAGCGCTCTCACCCGGCTCGACGAGAACCGGGCCCGCGCGCAGCTCGCGGAGACGCTCGGCGTCCCCGTCGCCCGCGTCCGGCGCGTCCCCATCTGGGGAAACCACTCGGCCACCCAGTTCCCGGACGTCTCGCACGCGACGGTCGATGGCCGTTCGGCGGTCGACGCCCTGGCGACGCGCGTCGGCGACGTCCGCACCTGGCTCGATGAGACCTTCATCCCCCGGGTCGCCAAGCGCGGTGCCGAGATCATCCAGGTCCGCGGCTCGTCCTCCGTCGCCTCCGCCGCGAGCGCGGCGATCGACCACGCCAGGGACTGGGCGCTCGGCACCGGCACGACCGACGGCGTGGAGGACTGGACGAGCGCCGCCGTGGTCTCGCACGGCGAGTACGGCGTGCCGGAGGGCCTGATCAGCTCGTTCCCCGTGCGATCGGTCGACGGCGAATGGCGGATCGTCGAGGGTCTGGAGATCGACGACTGGGCACGGGCACGGATCGACCGCTCGGTTGCGGAGCTCGTCGAGGAACGTGACGCCGTCCGCGCCCTGGGCCTGATCTGACCCCGGAGCGACCCCTCGCCCACCCGCATGTCGGTGGCACAGGGCACAATGGAGGGACACACGAAGAGAGCAGGAGGTGCCGGGGTGAGCGAGACGCCGATCGATGACGCGCTGACGAGTCCATTGCACCTGCCGCACCCCGCCGCGGAGTGCCCCAAGTGCTTCACGCAGCTCCAGCAGAACCGCGACTGGTGGTCGGCGCGGCCCGAGGGCTCACGGCTGGTCGGGCTGGTCGTCTCGCGCGAGGGCATGCCGTCGGTGGTCCAGCAGCGCGACGACCTCACGCGCTTCGGCGTGCCGATCGAGGGGTTCCGGCACCCCGCCCCCGACATCCTGGAGAGCTGGGGGGACCGGATCTCCCGCCTCATCGACACCCTCAACCCCGGCGACGTGCTGGTGGTCGCGAACGTGCACGCACTGGGCCGTGACGTCGAGGAGGAGGCGCAGACCGTCTCCGCCCTCCGCCGTCACGGAGTGATGGTGAAGGTGCTCGGCCACAACGCCCGTCACCTCGCCGACGCCGTCCGCTGAGCCTCGCCGAGCGCACAGCGGCCGTCCCTTCCGGGGCGGATCAGGTGCCGGTGCCGGTCAGGTGCTGGAGCCGGTCAGGCGCTGACGCGCCAGCATCCCTCCAGGTGGTCATCGACCATCCCTGCCGACTGCATCAGGGCGTACATCGTCGTCGGTCCGACGAAACGGAACCCCCGTGCGCGAAGGGCCTTGCTGAGCGCCTCCGACTCCGGGGTCACCGCCGCGACATCGGCCATGCTGCGCGGGCGCGGGCGGCCTGCGGGATCCGGGGCGAAGGACCACATCAGGCCATCGAGCTCCCCGTCCGCCATGTCCCGCACGATCGCGGCGTTGGAGATGGTCGCCTCGACCTTCGCGCGGTTGCGGACGATCCCGGGGTCGGCGAGGAGCCGGAGGACGTCGTCCTCGACGTAGTCGGCGACGATCCGAGGATCGAAGCCGGAGAACACCTCGCGGAAACGCGGGCGCTTGCGGAGGATCGTGATCCACGAGAGCCCGGCCTGGAAGCCCTCCAGCGCCATCTTCTCGAACAGCGCCCGATCGCCGTGCAACGGCTGCCCCCACTCCTCGTCGTGGTAGCGGCGGTACTCGGGATCGGTGCCCGCCCACGCGCAGCGCGGACGGTCGTCGATGTCGGCAGTCGTCATGACCTCACCCTACGGCCGGCCTCGGACAGCGGACCGACGCCCGCCTCAGGGAGAGCCTCAGGCGAGGTACTCGTCGAAGGGCGCGAGGTGCGGCTGCGAACGGGGGTCGGCGACCGCGGCCGCCCCGACCGCGCACGCCGCGGCGAGCGCCCGCTGCGGTGCGATCCCCGAAGCGAGCCCCACGGTCAGCGCCGCGCAGAAGGCGTCGCCGGCGCCGACGGTGTTGGCGACCTCGGTCTTCACCGCGGGCGCTGAAGCGATCTCGACGCCCCCCTCGAACAGCTTCGCGCCGTCGCCGCCATAGGTCACGGCCACACGGCGTGCGGTCCGAAGGGCCGGGATGAGCGCGTACTCCGTCTCGTTGACGATGACGAGGTCCGCCCGCTCCAGGACGGCGGCGGGGATGTCCATCGCGGGCGCGGCATTGAGCACGAAGTACCCCCGTGCACGCTCGGCGAGCGCCGTCACGACGTCCATCGAGATCTCCAGCTGGGCAAGCACCGCCTCATCGGCGCCGAGCTCGACGCCGTCGAGGGAGACCTCGCCGTTGGCTCCTTCGCAGACCGCGATCTGGTTCTCCCCCTCGGCGTCGACGACGATGAGAGCGACTCCCGTGGGCTCGACTCCGGCGCGGACGGCGGTCGTGTCAACGCCGGCGGCGCTCAGCTCCTCCCGCATCCAGGTGCCGTCCGAATCGGGGCCGACCGCGCCGATCATCCGTACCGCAGCGCCCAGCCGGGCGGCCGCGGCAGCCTGGTTCGCGCCCTTCCCGCCCGCCTCCCGGACGAGCCGCCCTCCGCCGATGGTCTCGCCGGGCTCCGGCAGACGCGCCGTGCGCGCGGTGAGATCGACGTTGATGCTGCCGACGACGGCGAGGGCGAGGGGCGCGGCCATGGAGGCTCCTGTTCGGGGGTCGGGTGCGGTCCAGCCTCATTCAAGCACGCCGCACCGCGCGCAGCTCGGCCCGGGATGCACCGGAATCGGTCGACGTCCGCCATCATCGAACGGGCGGTCATCCTCCGCCACCGGCACAGGAGCACCACATCACATGACTGATTCCCCCCTCCGTCCCCTCTACTTCGACTGCGACACCGGGATCGACGACGCGCTCGCCCTCGCCTATCTGCTCGCCTCGCCCGAGATCGTCCTGGCCGGCATCGGCACCGTCAGCGGCAACACCGACGCCCGCCAGGCGGCGCGGAACACCCTGGGCATCCTGGATCTCGCCGGCCGCGAGGACGTCCCGGTGTCCGTGGGGAGCCACGACTTCCTCGCCAGGCCCTACGACGGCGGCGCACCGTACGTGCACGGGAGCAACGGCGTCGGCGAGGTCTCGCTGCCCGAGCCCGCCCGCCCCGTGGCAGACGGCACCGCGGCAGACCTCCTCATCCGCCTCTCGCACGAGCACGCCGGAGCCCTCGAGGTACTCGCCGTCGGACCGCTCACCAATCTCGCCGCCGCCCTCGCACAGGACCCAACGCTCGCCGACCGCATCGCCGGCGTCACGATCATGGGCGGCGCCGCTCTCGCCGCCGGGAACATCACCCCGGTCGCCGAGGCCAACATCGCCAACGACCCCGAAGCCGCGGCGGCGGTCCTCGCGGCTCCCTGGCCGGTCACCCTCGTCCCGCTCGACGTCACGATGGAGAACGTGTTCGAGACCGAGCACCGCGACCGGCTGCTCGCGTCAGACTCCCCCGTGGCCTCCGCGGTCGGGGAGATGCTCGACTTCTACATGGACTTCTACACGAACTCCTACGGCCGCCGGTGCAGCGCGCTGCACGATCCGCTCGCCGCGGCGATCGCCGTCGGATCGATCACGCCGGTGAACGCGCCGGCGGTGCCGGTGGTCGTCGACGTCACCGACGGCCCCGGCCGCGGTCAGACCGTGTGCGATCTGCGTGGTCAGCGGCGCGGGGCGTTCGACCACCCCGGCGCCACCGTCCGCGTGGTGCTCGCCACCGACCGACCGCTCGCCGACCACCTCGCGGACCGCGTAGCCGGCACGGCGCGGGAGACCCCCACGACCGCCTGACGCTCCCCGCGTGCTGTTTCCTAAGCTGCTGTTTCCGGGGCCGCTGTTTCCGGGGCCGCTGTAGTTTCCTGAAACCGCTGCCATTCCCCGAGCCCGCTGCTTCCCTGGGCCTGCGCTGCTGTTTCTCGCTCGCGCTACACCGATCTACACAGCGCAAGCAGGAAAGAGCAGCGCGAGCACGGGATAGTCGGCAAAGAGCAGCACGAGCACGAGCACCGGAGACCCCCGGCGCGGACCACGATCGGGCCGGGAAGGCCCGGCCCGATCGTGGTGCTACTTCCGGATCTTCTTCTTCAGCGTCTTCTCGAGCACCGGGGCCTCGCCCCCGGCGGCCAGATCGGCGTAGTAGGCGCGCGCCTCGTCCTGCCGCTGCTTCTCGGCGCCGGAGGCGAGGGGGGCGCGCACGTGCTCGGGCTCGTAGCCGAAGGCGTTCACGAGGTCGAGGGCGTGCGGGCGCAGCCTGCGGCACAGGCGGTCGATGTAGCTCGACACGGCGGCGGCGCGCTGCGTGGACAGGCGGCCGTTGATGAGGTGCCAGGCGAGGTGCTTCTCGATGAGCTGGAGCCCGAACAGGTCGCGCAGCCAGGTGAGCACCTGCTTGGTGCCGGCGTCGTCGACGCGGTTCACCGCATCGGTGAACGCCTCCCACTGCAGCAGCTCGCCGTGCGCGCGGGCGGCCTCGATGAGCTCGGCCTGGTTCTCGTTGAAGAGGCGCCCCGCCTCGGCCTTCGACGCCTTGGCCGCCGGACGCAGCCGGCCGGCGATGTCGGCGACCATCTGCTGCACCCGGTCGGCGAGGAGCTCGTGCTGCTGCTCCTCGCGCAGACCGTGCTCCACCGCACGGGCGGTCGAGCCGAGGTCGGCGACGGCCTGGCCGAACGCCCGGAGACCTGCGCCGTGGAAGACCTTGCCGGCCGTCTGGCCCACGGCGAACGCGGCGAGCGCCGCCGTGTCCTTGCCCTTGAACTGGCGGGCGTAGTCGGTGAGGAGACGCTTGCCCACCAGCTGGAGCAGCACGTTGTTGTCACCCTCGAAGGTGACGTAGATGTCGAGATCGGCGCGAAGACCCACGAACCGGTTCTCGAACATGAACCCCGCACCGCCGCAGGCCTCGCGGCACTCCTGCAGCGTGTCCAGCGCATGCCAGGTGGACAGGGGCTTCAGCGCCGCGGCGAGCGTCTCCAGATCCTCCCGGTCCTCGGAGGTGTCGGTGCGCCCGGAGAAGACGCCGTCGAACTTCTGCAGGAACTCGTCGTGCGCGAACAGCTGCGCGTAGGTCGTCGCAAGGCGCGGCAGCAGACGACGCTGATGCTTGCCGTAGTCCAGCAGGACGGTCTCCTGACCGTCCGCACCGTCGAACTGGCGGCGCTGGGTCGCGTAGGTGATCGCGATGTAGAGGCCGAGGGCCGAGGCCCAGGACGCCGCGCCGTCGAGCGAGACCCGACCCTGCACGAGGGTTCCGAGCATCGTGAAGAAGCGGCGGCCCGGGCTGTCGATCGCGCTGGTGTAGGTGCCGTCGGCCGCCACGTCGCCGTAGCGGTTCAGCAGGTTGGTGCGCGGGACGCGGACGTTGTCGAAGCTCAGCCGACCGTTGTCGATGCCGTTCAGGCCGCCCTTGAGACCGTCGTCCTCACGACCGATCCCGGGAAGGTCCTCGCCGTCCTCGCCGCGCAGCGGCACGTAGAAGCAGTGCACGCCGTGGTTCACGCCGTTGGTGATGAGCTGGGCGAAGACGGTCGCCGCGATGCCGTGCAGCGCCGCGTTCCCGAGGAATTCCTTCGTCGCCGCCCGGAACGGCGTGTTGATGACGAACTCCTCCGTCGCGGCGTCGTAGGTCGCCGTCGTGCCGATCGCCGCGACGTCGGAGCCATGGCCGATCTCCGTCATCGCGAACGCACCGGGGATCGACAGGTCCATGATCCCCGGCAGCCAGCGGTCGTGGTGCTCCGCCGTGCCGAGCTGCAGGACGGCCGAGCCGAAGAGGCCCCACTGCACACCGGACTTGATCTGCAGGCTCGGGTCGGCGACGACCAGCTCCTCGAAGCCGGCGATGTTGGCGCCGTTGTTCTCCTCGCCGCCGAAGCGCTTCGGGAAGGCGCGGTGCACCGCGCTGTTCTCGACGAGGAGGTGCATCTGGGTGAGGACCCGCTCGCGGTGCTCGTCCTTGCCCAGCGAGTCATCGCGCCAGAACGCGGAGTCCTTGATCAGCTCGCGAGCCTGGCGGCGGGTGTCGGCCCACGTGCCCATCAGGAGGTCGCCGACCAGGGCGGTGTCGATCTGCGGCACGGACGCGTCCGTGCTCTGCGTGGTGCTCGTCTGGATGGCAGCGTCAACCATGGAAATCCTCTCGAGGGTGGGCGGCGTCACTATCGTAGATCTGCCACAACATCGAGCGAAGGAAGCTGTGAGATACAGCCAACCCCTCGGGGGAGTGACCTCCTCATCGTTTGTCGGCTCCCCACAGCCGAAGCGACGATCGTTCCGTTGACGCCGATCCCCGAAACGCGGCAAACCCGCCACCGATCCCCTCGCCGATCCATCCCCGAGACGACGACGGCCATACCGAGCGCGCCGATTCCCCCTTCCGCGCCCGGAGAGCGGCGTGGGCACGGATATCCCTTGATGTGGCGGTCACCCCTGGATCGCCGGATATCCCGAGAAGCAAGGAACGAGCGCATGTCCGCCGCACACGAGAACCTTTCCACGACCGCCGGGGGACTCCCCTCCTCGGCGAGGACGTCCGGCGGGATCAGCCGCCGCACGATCGTCACCGGAGCCGCCTGGTCGGTGCCCCTGATCGCCGTCGCCGTCAGCGTCCCCCGCGCCGCGGCGAGCGATGTGACCAGCCCCACAGCCCTCGTCACCGGTGCGATCCAGGCCGGCGTCACCTCGTCGACCCGCTACGCGCAGTACGGCGGCGGTCAGGTGACGTTCGCGAGCGCGGGCGTGGCCGGGATCGACTCCGGCCGGCTCTCCGTGTCGATCAGCAACCTGACGAGCACGAAGTTCCAGCTGATCACCCTCGAATCCGTCGTCGCCGAGTACGAGGCGGCGGGCTGGACGCTCGTCGTCGCGACGGAAGCGCTGATCGAGTTCACGCACGCGCCGATCGTCGACGGCGGGACCGTCCTCACCCCTGCGATCCGCTGGGAGGGAGCCCTCGACAGCGGCAAGCCCCGTGTCGGCATCGCCGTCTCATCCGACTCGGATGACGTGATCGGCACGATCATCTCCACGAACTAATCCTCCGGCTTCGGCGCTGAGAGGATCTCTCTGATGCGCCGAGCACCTCGGCAGACGGCCACCCCGAGCTCGACCGTCTGCGGGAAGCCCGTCTGGGGATGTCCCGCCCGCCCCCCTCCCCACGGGCGGGGCATCCCCAGACGGGCTCAGACGTATGGAGTCGTCGATGTCGATTTCGTTCGAGCAACCGGTGCGCCGCGCGGTCACCGGCTCCCGAATGCGCCCGGTGCGCTTCGGGACGGCCCGGGTAGCCCTGGCATCGTTCGGAGCGGGCGATATCGCGCGGCCGCCCCGTTTCGTCGCCGACGAGCTGCACCTCCTCTCCGTGCGTTCGGGGACCGTCGATCTCGTCGATCTCGGCAGCACCGCGCCCGTTCCCCCCGGCCGGCTGCGGAACGGCGAGAGCGCGCTGCTGGTGGGGGAGCGGCTCCCGGTCCACGGCGCCGCCCTGGTGCGGGAGCCGACCGATCTGCTCCTGCTCGCCGTCCCGGTCGACGCCGCGAACGGAGTCGACCTGGGCGAGGTGCACGGGCGGCTCGTCCCCCGCACGAGCGAGCTGATCCGGCCTGTGAACGCCTTCGTCGACCGCGCTCTCCGCCAGCCTCGGGCCTGGCAGGAGGCATCAGGCGTCACCGGCTACTACTTCGAGCGCCTGCTGCACGAGATGGTCTCCGGCGTCCTGGTCGAGACGGTCCTCGCGAGCGGCGCACCCCGTCCGATCGGGCGATACGAGGCGGCGATGTCCGTCATCATGGTGCGCCACGCCGATCCGGGACTGACCCCGGCGATCGTCGCCTCTGCGGCGAACCTGTCCCTTCGTCAGCTGGAACGGCTGTTCCGGGAACGGGGCACGACACCCCGTCGCGCTATCCGGCGGGCACGCGTGGAGCTCGCCCGGACGCTCCTCTCCGACCCCGCCTACGACATCCTCGACGTCGGGGACATCGCGCGCCACGTGGGCTTCGGCGGCGGGTCGAGCCTTGCGCGGGCGATGGCCGCCGAATCGCTGCCCCCGCCGTCGCGGCTCCGACGTCGTGGGTCGAGCAGGCTCCGGCCGGATGCATGAAGATCCCCCGCCCGCAGGCCCCCTGCCCCTCAGAACGCCCGCCATCCGGGGGAATTCCAGCCATCCGGGCCGGCCGGCCAGGCGGGGCCGGCCAGACAGGACCGGCAGGGGTCAGGACGCGGCGGCGATGACCTCGAGCACGGCCTCGCCGTACGCCTCGCGCTTGCGCTCACCGATGCCGGTGATCCCGACGAGCTCCTCGGCCCGCGACGGACGATGCTCGGCGAGGGCGCGCAGGGTCGCATCGGCGAAGACGACATAGGCCGGGACGCCCTGGTCCCTGGCGGTCTGCGCGCGCCAGGCCCGCAGCTCCTCGAACAGGGGACGGTCCGCCTCGCCGAGGGCATCGGCCGCGGAGCGCTTCGCCGCCCGACCCGAGGACGCGGCGCGGGTGACGACGTCGCGGCGCAGCTGCACCGGGGTCTCCCCCGTCAGCACACCGCCGCTCGCCTCGCTCAGCGCCAGGGTCCCGTAGTCGCCCTGGGCCTGCATGAGCCCGAGCGCCAGCATCTGCCGGACGACGGAGCGCCACTGCGCATCGGTCAGATCCGCACCGATGCCGTAGGTCGCCAGCTCGTCGTGCCGCATCGAGCGGATCCGCTCGGTGGAGGCGCCGCGGAGGATGTCGATGAGGTGCCCTGCGCCGAACGACTGCCGGCGCTCGCGCTGCAGCCGCACGATCGTGGACAGCAGCTTCTGCGCGGGCACCAGCCCGTCCCAGCTCTCGGGAGGGACGAGGCAGGTGTCGCAGTTGCCGCAGGGACCGGAGTCCTGGCCGAAGTAGCCGAGCAGGTTCTGCCTCCGGCACGAGACCGTCTCGCAGAGCGCGAGCATCGCGTCCAGATGCTGGTTCTGCCGCTGCTTGATCATCCGGTCGCCGTCGCCCTGCTGGATGAACCGGCGCTGCTGCACGACGTCGCCGAGGCCGTAGGCCATCCAGACGACGGCCGGCTCGCCGTCGCGACCGGCGCGGCCCGTCTCCTGGTAGTAGCCCTCGACGGACTTGGGGAGGTCGACGTGCGCGACGAAACGGACGTCCGGCTTGTCGATCCCCATGCCGAACGCGATCGTCGCGACCACGACGACGCCGTCCTCGCGCAGGAACCGCGACTGATGGGCGGCGCGCGTGCCGGCGTCGAGGCCCGCGTGGTACGGGATGGCGTCCAGGCCCTTCTCGCGCAGGAAGGTCGCGGTCTGCTCGACCGAGGAGCGACTGAGCGCGTAGACGATGCCCGCGGACCCGTCGGGCTGGCTGCGGATGAACGAGACCAGCTGGTTGCGGACGTCGGCCTTCGGGTCGATCCGGTACTGGATGTTCGGCCGGTCGAAGCTCGCGACGAAGTGCTTCGCCTCGGGCAGCCGGAGTCGTTCGGTGATCTCCTGGTGCGTCTCGCGCGTCGCCGTGGCCGTCAGGGCGATCCGCGGCACCCCGGGGAAGCGCTCCGAGAGCCCGCCGAGGGCGAGGTAGTCGGGACGGAAGTCGTGCCCCCACTGGGAGACGCAGTGCGCCTCGTCGACCGCGACGACGCTGAGGGTCCCCCGCTGCAGGAGCCGGAGCGTCGCGTCGTTCGACAGCCGCTCGGGAGCGACGTAGAGGAGGTCGAGCCCGCCGGACAGGTATGCCCGTTCCACCTCGGCGCGCTCGGCCGCGCCCTGGGTGGAGTTGAGGTAGGCCGCGCGGACGCCGTTGGCGCGGAGGGCGTCGACCTGGTCGTGCATGAGCGCGATGAGCGGGCTCACCACCAGCCCCGTTCCCTCGCGCACGAGCGCCGGGATCTGGTAGCAGAGGCTCTTGCCGCCGCCGGTGGGCATGAGCACCACCGCATCGCCGCCCGCGACGACCTGATCGATGATCGCCTCCTGGTCGCCGCGGAAGGCCTCATAGCCGTAGACCGTGCGCAACGCCTCGAGCGGGGTGCCGAACCTGCTCGGAGCGGGCTCCGCGCGCTGCTGATCGGGCGGGGCGGGGAAGCTGCCGTGCGGCGACGCCTCGGGGACGCCGGCCCACTCGCCCTCCTCGGGCGGCGGGGCGTCGTCCCACGGCACATCGGCGTAGGGGTCGCCCAGGAAGTCGTCCGGCGCCTCGGGCAGAGGCAGTCCGGCATACGGGTCGCGCGGATCCTGCGGAGGCATGCGTCCAGCGTAACCAGCGCCACCGACGCCCGGGGCCACTCTCCACAGCCGACGCCCGCCCGACACCGCGGATCCCGGCCGGGGCGTAGGTTGGATGCACCACTGAGGAGGATGCATGCCCGAGATCAGCATCGCCAGGAATGACGAGGCGTCCCGCTACGAGATCCGCTCCGACGGCACGCTCGCCGGCTTCGCGGAGTTCGAGCTGCGGCCGTCGCTGATCGCCTTCACGCACACCGTGGTCGACCCGGCCTTCCAGGGTCAGGGGCTGGCGTCCCGGCTGGCCGCGTACGCGCTCGCCGACGCCGTCGCCTCGGGGGACACGATCATCCCCTACTGCCCGTACATCGAGAAGTACCTCCGCACCCATGAGATCGCCGGCGCGAAGGTGCGCTGGCCGGAGCCTCCGGAACGATGAGCCTGCACGGTCCCCGCACGCTCCTCCTCGAGGCGAGGGAGGTGCCGCTCGGCGGCGTCAGGGCCATGAGCGTCCGGCGCACCCTGCCGCATCGCGACGTGCCGACGATCGGCGCCTGGTGCTTCCTGGACCGCTTCGGCCCGGACGAGGTGCGCATGCGCGTGGAGCCGCATCCGCACATCGGCCTGCAGACGGTCACCTGGCCGCTCGCGGGGGAGATCAGGCACCGCGACACCCTCGGCAGCGATGTCGTGCTGCACCGGGGGCAGCTCGACCTCATGACCGCGGGACGGGGCATCGCGCACTCCGAGTACTCGGTCGGCGATGGTCCCATCCCCCTGGACGCGCTCCAGTTCTGGGTGGCCCTGCCCGACGGCGCCCGCGACGGCGCACCGGGCTTCGAGCAGCACACGCGGCTCCCCGCGCTCACCCTCCCCGCGACGGACGGACCGGACGCCGCGGCCGTCGTCGTGCTCGGCACGCTTGCCGGCGTCCGCTCCCCCGCCACCGTGCACACCCCGATCGTCGGCGCCGAGATCCGCCTGGAACCGGGTGCTCGGGTGTCCGTCCCGCTCGCCTCCGACTGGGAGCACGCGGTGCTCGTGGTCGAGGGCGACGCCCGGGTCGACGCCGTCGAGGTGCCCCACGGGGAGATGCTGTTCCTCGGGGACTCCCGCGAGGACGTCGAGGTCACCACGACCGACGGGGCGCTGCTGTTCCTGCTCGGCGGGGAGCCCTTCGCGCAGGATCTCGTGATGTGGTGGAACTTCGCCGCGCGCACGCACGAGGAGATCGTGCAGGCGAGAGAGGACTGGGAGTCGGAGGGCGTCGCCGCGGACGATGCCGTTCCGGATGCCGCGGAGCCGAGCGTCGCCGTGACGCGCCGGTTCGGCCCGGTCGTCGGACACGGGCCGGAGCGGATCCCCGCCCCGCCGATCCCCCCGGTCCGACTCATGCCACGCCGCCGCCGGGTCTGATCGGATATTCCCGGCGCCCGGCGCGCCCTCCTGTCGGCGGCGCCCAGTACGCTGGGCGAGTGCCGCCCCGTTCCGTCCTGTCGACCCGTCTGCTGCTCGTCTGCGCGGCCATCGGCGTCGCGACCGGCATCCTTGGCGGCGTCGCCGGATGGATGACCCTCGTCGTCCTCCCGATCGCGCCGTGGGCGTACGGGCTCGTCCTCGGCTCGCACGTGCTGCCGGGGATCATCGCCCAGGAGGTGCTGCGCCGGCCCCTGGTCGCCCTCCTCACGCATGTGCTCGCCGCCCTCGTCGCCAGCGCGTTCAATCCGGCCTGGTTCCCGAGGTTCCTCGGCACCGCCCTGCTGTTCGGCCTGATCCAGGAGGGGGTCGCGGCCCTCACCCGCTACCGCTCCTGGGGCGCGTGGCGGTTCTTCGTGTCGGCCGTCGTGATCGGCGTCGTCATCGCGGCGGTCGTGTTCCTCGCCGTGGACATGGGCGCGCTGCCCCTGTGGGCACGGATCGCCTACCTCGCCATCGCCGTGCTGGGCCCGGTCGGCTGGACGGCGGTCGGCCTCGGCATCGGCTCCGCACTCCGTCGCGCGGGCGTCGCCCAGCGCTGATCCGGGGCTGATCCGGCACGGGTGTTCGGCCAGAGCCGGCCCGAGTCGGTGCGGGTCGATGTCCGCCAATGCGGGGTTGGCGAGTCAGGTTAGGCTCAGCTAAATTTGAAGGACCGCCCATCCGGGCCCTTCGTCGTTCCGAGGTCTCCGCGTGCCCTCATCCGCACCCCTGATCCGCGTGCGTGATCTCTCCCTCACCCACGCCGGCGCGAGCGACCCCTCGCCGCACGGCGTGAGCTTCGACGTGCACCCGGGCGAGGTCCTCCTGCTGCTCGGCCCCAGCGGATCCGGCAAGTCGACGCTGACCCTCGCCCTGAACGGACTGATCCCGCACTCCGTCGACGCCGAGCTCTCCGGCTCCGTCGAGGTCGCGGGCCGGGACACCCGTGCCACCCCCGTCGCCTCGTTGAGCACCACCGTCGCGATGGTCTTCCAGGATCCAGACGCCCAGCTCGTCACCGGAACGGTCCTTGACGAGGTCGCGTTCGGACCGGAGAACCTCCTCCTCCCGGTCGACGAGGTCCTGCGGCGGACCGAGGCCGCGCTGCGCCGGGTCGGCCTCTGGGAGCGCAGGGCCGAGAACCCCGACCGGCTCTCTGGCGGCGGACGGCAGCGCCTCGCCATCGCCTGCGCGCTCGCGATGGGCTCCCCCGTGATCGTGCTGGACGAGCCGACCGCCAACCTCGACCCGCAGGGGATCGAGGACGTCCACGCCGCGCTCCGCGAGCTCGCGGAGGGCGGGGAGCACGCGATCATCCTCGTCGAGCACAACCTGGACGCCGCGATGGCCTACGCCACGCGCGCGATCGTCCTGGACCAGAGCGGCGGTCTCGCGTTCGACGGCCCGCTCCCCGATCTCATCCGCGACCGTGTCGACGAGCTCGCCGCGATGGGGGTCTGGCTCCCCGCGGCGACGGTCGCCGCGCTCCGCCTGCGGGCGGCGGGCCTGCCCATCGACCCACTGCCGGTCACTCCCGACGAGCTCCGCGACGCGGTCTCGCGCCAGGGCGGGCACCCGCTCCTCTCCGGCGAGCGCCCGACGGCCCCAGGCGACACGCACGACCCGGGCGACCGGGATACGGCAGCACTCACTGGGGAGCCGATCATCCGGATCCGTGGACTCGACGTCGTGCGAGGACGCGTGCCGGTCCTGCACGGCATCGACCTCGACATCGCCGCGGGAGGGCTCACTGCCGTGATCGGCGCCAACGGGGCGGGCAAGACGACCCTCGTGCAGGCGATCGCAGGCGTCGTCCCTCCGCCGAGGCGACGGGTGAGCGTCGACGGCATCGACCCGGGGAGAGCGAGCCCGCGCGAGCTGACCGCGAGGATCGGCTTCGTCTTCCAGAACCCGGAGCACCAGTTCCTCGCCCACACCGTGTTCGACGAGCTCGCGCACGGCCTGCGACTGCGGCGCCTCCCGGAGGACGAGATCCGTCCCCGCGTCGAGGAGATGCTCGACCGCTTCGGCTTGACGAAGAAGGCGGACTCGCATCCCTTCCTGCTCTCCGGCGGCGAGAAGCGGCGGCTCTCGGTGGGGACCGCGCTGATCGCCCGCCCCGGGATCCTCGCGCTCGACGAGCCGACGTTCGGACAGGACAGGGCGCGGGCCGCGGAGCTCGTCTCGCTCCTGCGCGAGCTGCGCGCGGAGGGGACGACGATCCTCATCGTTACCCACGATCTCCAGCTCGTCGCGGACGACGCCACATCCACGGTCATCCTCGCCGCGGGACGGCTGCACGCCGCGGGGGCCACCGAGGATCTCCTGGGCGATGACGGGATCTTCGAATCGGCCGGCCTCCGGCTGCCGGCCGTCACCCGCGCCCTGCCGCCGCGGATCCGCCCGCTGCTGGCAGCGCCCGCCTCGCACGCGGGGACCAGGACAGGGACCAGAACAGGGACAGGGACCAATCGGTGGACGGGGGCCGGCCGATGACGGCCGTCGCCGAGCGTCCCCGCGGCGCCGCGGACCCGTATGCGGCAACGGTTGCACCCGCATACGCCTGGCTGCACCGGCTGAACCCCCTCGCCAAGGCGATCGCGCCGCTTCCCGCGATGCTGCTCCTCGTGTTCACACGCGACCTCGCGACCCCCGCCGCCTTCCTGCTGCTGTCGTATCTGCTCCTGCTCTCCGGCGCGCACCTGACGCGTCGCGTGCTCGCCGTGCTCCTGCTGGCCCTCCCGGCCGGCATCGTCCTGATCGGCATCGGCTTCTCCCTCTGGGTCGATCCCGCGCAGGTCGCCGGCACCCCTCCCGCACTGACTCTCGGAGGGTGGCCCCTGCGCTCCGGCGCGCTGGCCATCGGGTTCGCGACGGGTCTCCGCCTCGGCGCGATCCTCGCGCTCGGTCTGATCGGCGGCCTGACCATGACCGGAACCGACCTCGTGCGCGCATGCGTGCAGCAGCTGCGCGTGCCCTACCGCGTCGGGTACACGGCGCTGGCCGCCTTCCGGTTCCTCCCGCGGTTCGGCCACGAGCTCGCGGTCATCCGCGCCGCGCACCGCGTCCGCGGTCACCACGGCGGCCGGGGGCCGTTCGCACGGATCGCCCGCGGCTGGGGCTACGTGGTCCCGCTGCTCGCCGGAGCGATCCGTCACGCCGAGAGGGTCGCCCTCGCCATGGACTCCCGCGCGTTCGGCGCCCATCCGACGCGCACCGAGCGCCATCTCGTCCCCTTCCGCACGCGGGACACGGTCTTCGTCGTGCTCTTCCTCGCGGCCTCCGCCGCGATCCTCCTGCTCACCTTCCCCTGGCACACGACCTGAGAGGACCACCATGGCCGCCGGCAGACTGGTCAAGCCCGAGAACCCCGATCTCCTCCCCCTGACGGTGCTCCGCACCGAATCGCTCGCCCCGCACTGGAGGCGGATCACCCTGGGCGGGGACGGGCTCACGCGCTTCCGGCCGATGGGCTTCGACCAGTGGTTCCGGCTCTTCCTCCCGGTCAGCGGGACGGCGGGACTCGACCGGGTCCCCGCGAAGGCGAACAAGGTCTTCGGCTACCTCCGGTTCCTGCGGATCCCCGACGGGGAGCGTCCCGTGATGCGCAACTACACGGTGCGCGCGTTCCGCCCGGCATCCGAGGGCCGTGACGCGGAGCTGGACGTGGACTTCGTGCTGCACGGATCCGCCGTGGACGGTACCGCCGGCCCCGCCTCGCGATGGGCCGAGCTGTGCAAGCCCGGCGACACCGTCCTCATCATCGACGAGGGCCTCATGTTCAACCCCGAGCGCGGCACGGAGCGCGTCGTCCTGGTGGGAGACGAGACGGCCCTGCCCGCGATCGCGTCGATCTGCGCGTCGCTCCCCGCCCACGCGACGGGGACGGTGCTGCTCGAGGCACCGAGCGACGCGGATGTGCTGGCCTTCCCGCACCCCGAGGGCCTGACCGTGGAGTGGCTCGTGCGCGGATCCGGCGACGCGCCGGGGGATCTCGCGCTCCCGCGGCTGGCCGCTCTCGACCTGCCCGCTGCGCCGTTCCACGCATACGGCGCGGGGGAGCAGTCCCTCGCCTCCGGCGTGCGCAAGCATCTGGTCGGTGAGCGCGGCGTGGACAAGAACGCGGTGAGCTTCTGCGGCTACTGGAAGATCGGATCCTCCTCCCCCGCATCGAAGACCTCCCGCGCCCTCGCCGCGGAGCCCCTCGCCTGAGCCCGCCCCACCGGCCCCGCCCCGCCCCGGTACCCATCCCCGCGAGACTGCATCTGCGTCTCGAGACTGCGCGAAAAACCCGCAGTCTCGTTGCGCAGATGCAGTCTCGCGGAGTTCACGGGCTCGCGGGGTTCACGGCCCGCGGGGACGACGGACCGGCAGACGACAGACCGCCCGGCGCACGAGGCGGCCGGGCGGTCTGTGAATCGGATCGGGAGGGTCAGCGCTTGCCGGCGATCTGACGGCCGACGAGCTCGCGCATGATCTCGTTCGTCCCGCCGTAGATGCGGTGCACGCGGGCGTCGAGGAAAGCGCGGGCGATCGGATACTCGGTGATGTAGCCGTAGCCGCCGTGCAGCTGCACGCCCGTGTCGAGCACCTCCCACTCGCGCTCCGTCGCCCAGAACTTCAGCTGAGCGGCCTCCTCGGCCGTGAGCTTCTTCGCGGCGTACAGCTTCAGGCCCCGGTCGACGTACGCCCACAGCGCATCGACGGTCGTGGCCATGTCGGCGATCTTGAACCGGGTGTTCTGGAAGTCGATGACGCGCTCGCCGAACGCCTCCCGATCCCTGGTGTAGTCGACCGTCCAGGTCAGGGCAGCCTGCGTCGCGGCAGCCGCGGAGACGGCGATCGAGAGCCGCTCGAGCGGCAGGTTCATCATCAGCTGGATGAACCCCTGCCCCTCCTTGCCGCTGATCAGGTTCTCCTCCGGGACGAAGACGTCGGTGAAGGACAGCTCGGCGGTGTCCCAGCCGTGGAAGCCCATCTTGCTGAGCTTCTTCCCGTGCTCGAAGCCCTCCATGCCGTTCTCGACGATGAGCAGGCTGAACGCGTCGGGACGGTTGCCCTCCCCGGTCTTGACGAAGGTCACGACGATGTCGGCGGTCTTGCCGGACGAGATGAACGTCTTCGCGCCGTTGAGGATGTAGCCGCCGTCGACCTTCTTCGCGTTGGTCTTGATGCCCCGCAGATCGCTCCCGGCGCCGGGATCGGTCATCGCCAGCGCGCCGAGGATCTCGCCGGTGGCCATCCGCGGCAGCCACTTCTCCTTCTGGGCCTGGGTGCCCATGTGCACGAGATACGGCACGGCGAGGTCGTCCTGGATGCCGAGCGCACCGGCGAGCGACCCCGCGCCGGCCGCGATGACCTCTTCGTTCACGACGGCGCGGAAGCGGTAGTCCTGCAGCATGCCGGCGCCGCCGAACTCCTCCGGGACCGAGAGACCGATGATCCCCGCCTCGCCGGCGGCGAGCATGGTGGCGCGGTCGACCTCGCCGTCCGTCTCCCACTTCTCGATGGCCTCGTTCGTGACGTGGCGCTTGACGAAGTCCTTGACGACGTCGCGGAATGCCTCGTGGTCCTCGTCGTAGATGTCGCGTTCCATGCGCACTCCTCCATGTCGTTCTGTGCGTCGTTGCTCCCGCGATTCTAGGCGGAACCGGCGACGTCGGGCAGGCCATTGTGGGAATGCATCTCACGAATGGTGAGACCGAGTGCCGCGATTGTGGGAACGCGCCAGACACCGCCGGAGACGCCGGCCGGCCACGGGATCGTCGGTCAGGGCAGGTAGTCGGGGGCGTCCGGCAGGCCGAAGAAGCTCTCCAGGGACGTGTACCCGCCCGCGTGGTAAGCGCCCGCGATCTCCGTCCCGACGTAGCGCAGATGCCAGGGCTCCGGCGCGTACCCGGTCGAGCCCGTCGCCCCCTCGACGTAGCGCACGATGAAGCCGTGCTCCCAGCAGTGCTCGGCGACCCACGCCCCGGCGGGGCTGGCGCCGAAGTCGTTGATGCCGCCGCAGCCGCCGCGGCCCACACACTCCTCGACGTCGGCGGCGAGGCCCGTCTGATGCTCGCTGAACCCCGGGCGCGCGGAGACCGAGTCGGCCTCCTCCGGGCCGTAGGCGTCGACCTGTCCGGAGTACGTGCTCACCTGCATGTCGTAGGACCGGTATCCGCTGCCCAGCCCCAGCGCGCCGACGCCCGCGTCCTGAGCGGCCGAGGACATGCGGTCGAGAGCCTCGGCGACATCGCTGCGCAGCGGGCCGGCGGCATCGTCGCTGATCAGGGCCGGCGCGCCCAGCGAGGCCGGCGCATACCGCACCGGGGTGAGCGGCCTGGCCTTGTTCACGACGAGCCACAGTCGCGAGGGATCCGCGAGGTCGACGCAGGGGGCGTTGCCCGTCGCGACGGCGCCGCGGAACGCCGCGCCTCCGCCGAAGGCGACCACGGTCGCGTTGTCGTCACCCGAGGCGATCGCCTGCTGGACCGCGGCGTCGGCGCAGGGATCCGCCACCGGGACCGACACGACCTCCACCGCGGGGAGGTGCTCGGCGACCACCGGGCGGGGGAGCGCGGCCTGGGCCGCTGCAGGGGGTTCGCTGTTCGCGGCCGAGCCGTCGGCGAGCGCCCAGATCACGCCCAGGATCGTGACGGCGATCCCGATCGGCACGAAGATGCGCAGCCGCCCCGCCCCGTCCAGGGCGTGACGGGCCACAGGGCGTCGCGGAAAGGTCACGCTCCCATTCTCGCTGCTCTTCTGGATGTTCGCTTGATTCGAAGATAATCACGAAAGAAGCTTGACAGAGTTTCGTCTTTCTGTTCGACTATCCACATGCGATGGCAGGGGCAACGGATCGACGACACGGACGACTCCGCGCTGCCCGGCATGGAGAACCGGACGGGGTTCCTGCGCACGGTCACCACCCCCGAGTTCGCAGGCATGACCTTCCACGAGGTCCTCGCCAAGTCGGCCCTCAACCATGTCCCCGGGCCCTCGCGCATGCCCTTCTCCTGGACGGTCAACCCCTATCGCGGCTGCTCGCACGCCTGCGTCTACTGCTTCGCGCGGGGGACGCACACGTATCTCGATCTCGATGCGGGGCGGGACTTCGACTCGCAGATCGTGGTGAAGGTCAACGTCGCCGAGGTGCTGGAACGCGAGCTGCGGCGGGGGTCATGGCATCGCGAGACGGTCGCCCTCGGCACCAACACCGATCCGTATCAACGCGCCGAGGGCCGCTACCGGCTCATGCCGGGGATCATCCGCGCTCTGGCCTCCGCCGGGACGCCCTTCTCCGTCCTCACCAAGGGCACGCTGATCCGCCGCGACATCCCGGTGCTGTCCGAGGCCGCGCGATCGGTGCCGGTGGACGTGCAGATGTCCATCGCGATGTACGACGAAGGGCTGCGCGCGGCGATCGAGCCGGGAGCGCCCACCACGCAGGCGCGGCTCGACACCGTGCGCGCCCTCGCCGACGCCGGCTTCCGCGTCGGCGTGTTCCTGATGCCGATCCTGCCGCATCTGACCGACTCGGTCTCCGCGATCGACGAGGCTCTGCACCGGATCAAGGACACCGGGGCCGACCACGTCATCTACGGCGCGCTGCACCTGCGCCCCGGGGTGAAGCCCTGGTTCCTGCAGTGGCTGTCGCAGCACCGCCCCGACCTGATGTCGTCGTATCGGGCGCTCTACCCCGGGGCGTCCGCGGAGGCGCCGAAGGCCTATCGGCAATGGCTCGCCAAGCGCACCCGCCCACTGATCCGTCGGTACGGCCTGGAAGCGCGCCATTCGGACGATCGGCCGATGCGCGGATCACGGAACCCGGACGCGAGGGTGCCGGCAGAGCCTGCGACCGGGCCGGCGACCGGGCCGGCACCGCTCTGGCTGTTCGACCGCCCCGAAGCCGTGGAGAGGCGGGCCGCCGAGACACGGGCTGATGGGGCGCGGGCCGGCGGGACACCGGCTGACCGGACACAGGCTGACAGGACGCGGGCTGAGGAGCGGCGTGCCGTGGCTTTGGCGGACGCGCGCGAATCCACGCCGAGACTGTTCTGAACGCGTCGAGGTCGTCCATGCGCTCGGGAGGAGAACGGAGTTCGGGAGGAACGGTCCCGTCGGTTCAGCCCTCCCGAAGAAGGTCGGAGCGCTCGCGAGTGCTCCGACCGCCGATCCTTCCGAAGGGCGGCCTCGTGAGGCCCGCCCTTCGGAAGGATCGGGGACGTCCGTCAGGACGTGAGGTCGGCCAGCGTCACCCGACCGGCGAGCTCGTCGATCAGGTCGTCGCCCGGACGGGCCTCCTGGAACGGCGCGTCGATCTCGGCACGGTCGAGGAGCTCGCCCATCCGACGGCTGCGCTGACGCGTGATCAGGGTCACGACACGACCCTCGCGGCCCGCACGCCCGGTCCGCCCGGAGCGGTGCATGTAGGTCTTGTACTCGTCCGGCGGGTCGGCCTGGACGACCAGGTCGATGTCGTCGACGTGGATGCCGCGCGCGGCGACATCGGTCGCGACGAGCACCTGGACCCTGCCCGAGGTCAGACGGGCCAGGTTCCGCGTGCGCTTCCCCTGGTTCAGATCGCCGTGCAGCGAGACCGCGGGGATCCCGGCGTCGTCGAACGTCTCGGCGAGCGTCTCGGCGTAGGCCCTGGTGCGGGCGAAGACGAGGGTCTTCCCCTCGCGGTCCACGAGCGAGATGAGGATGTCGGTCTTGTCGCGGTGGTCGATCACCAGCACCCGGTGGTCGATCGTCCCCGAGTCCTGCGTCTCGCCGGCGACCTCGAAGACGGCCGGATCCACGAGGAACTCGTCCACGAGCGCGGCGACCTCACGGTCCAGCGTCGCCGAGAACAGCAGCTTCTGGCTCCGCTCCCCCGCGGGCAGCGCGGAACCGGTCCGCCGCAGGATCCGCTGCACGGGCTCGACGAAGCCGAGCTCGCACATGTGGTCGGCCTCGTCCAGCACGGCGATCCGCGCCCCGGAGAGGTCGAGCTTGCCCTGCTGGATGAGGTCTTCGATCCGGCCGGGGGTGCCGATCACGATGTCGACGCCCTTCTTCAACGCACCCACCTGGCGCGCCTGCGGGACACCGCCGTAGATCTGCGTGGTGAACAGTCCGACGCTCCGTGCGATGGGCTGGATCGTCCGGTCGATCTGCAGCGCGAGCTCACGGGTCGGGGCGAGGATGATCGCCTTCGGCGCCCGTCCGAACTCACGCTTCGTGCCGGCCTGCGAACGCAGGACGCTCTCCACGAGCGGCGCGCCGAAGGCGATGGTCTTGCCGGAACCGGTGCGCCCGCGGGCGAGCACGTCGCGTCCCTCGAGCGCGGCCGGGATCGAGGCCGCCTGGATCGGGAACGGCGTCTCGGCGCCCATCCCGACGAGGACCTCGGTGATGTTCGAGCCGATCCCGAGGTCGGCGAAGGTCACACCCTGGACCTCGGCGGCCTGCACGGCCTGCGCCTCGAGACGCTCGTGCACCACGTCGGGAGCCTGCACAGGCTTCGTCGCCGGCGTGCGCGTCCAGTCGTCCCGGCTCGGACGGCTCTGCGCGGCGCGCCGGTCGTCCCGTCCACGGGTGCGGTCCTCGCGGGTGCGGTCGTCTCGGCGAGCGCCGAACCGATCGGATCCGGCGCGGTCGTCACGACGCGGACGCTCGTCCCGATCGACACGAGGACGGTCCGTGCGGGGACGGTCCGTGCGGGGACGGTCGTTGCGCTCGAAGCGCGGACGGTCGTCCCGACGCGTCTCGGAGCGGCGGTCATCGGAGCGGCGGTCGTCGCGACCGGCACCCTGGCGCGCGTCGCGGTCGAACCGCGGACGCTCGTCACGACGCTCCTCCGGACGACGTCCCTCGGAACGCCGGTCGTCGGAACGGCGGTCATCACGCCCCGTCCTGGCCCGGTCGTCGCGGTCATAGCGCGGACGCTCATCGCGTCCCGTCCGAGCCCGGTCGTCCCTGCCATAACGCGGGGTGTCATAACGGGGGGTGTCATAACGGGGGCGGTCGTCACGGCGCGCACGGTCGTCACGGTCGAAACGCGGACGGTCGTCACGGCGGGCATCGGGACGGCGGTCGTCGCGACCGGCACCCTGGCGCGCGTCGCGATCGAACCGGGGACGCTCATCCCGGCGGGCGCGGTCGTCACGGTCATAGCGGGGACGCTCGTCCCGACCCGTCCGAGCCCGGTCATCACGCCCGTACGGCGCGCGGTCGTCGCGGCGCGGACGATCGTCACGATCGAAACGCGGGCGGTCATCCCGACGCGCACGGTCATCCCGGCCGTAGGGCGCGCGGTCGTCCCGGCGGGCGCGATCGTCACGATCGAAACGCGGACGCTCATCGCGGGAACGGGGGGCGTCGCCGCGACCCGACTCCGCACGGTTGCGGATCGTACGGGCCTCATCCCGGCCCGCCCTCTCCTGCGCGGTCCAGCGCCGCTTGGGAGCGCCGGCACCGGCGTCGGACTCCGTGGCGCGGTGGCCACGGTGGCCCGGGCTCCTGCTGCCGGGGCGCCGATCGTACGACGCGGACCGCGGCTCGCGGGACTCGAAGGAGGAGTCGGCGCGCGGGTTCCGGTCCGAGGACTCTCCGCGGCCGGCCGCCGGGCGCGGAGCATGGCGATCGTGGAACGGCGTCTTCTTCGCGTAGCGCGGTTCGAAGTTGCGCGCCGGGCGTCCGCCCTTGGGCTTGTGGTTCTTGGGCATGGGTGTGTCCTTCGGGTTCTCGGCACGAGAACGGCGTCCGCGCAACGAGAAGCGCCGGACCTGCCCGGGCGATCGTCGGCCGGGGCCATTCATGTGATGGTGGGTGACCATCGGCCCCTAGGCTCACACTCCAACGAAACGACGCGCGTCCTCGCCCCTGAACGGGAGCGGGGCGCGCGATGCCCGAAGCCGACGACCCCAGGATACCGGACCCGCCTGAGAGCCTCCGGGGCGGCTTCCGTCCTGTCCCACGGACCGGCGCCGCCGTACGATGGCGGTGTGACCTCTCCCACCGGCCGTCAGCTCCTTCTCCGCCACGGCGACACGACCGCGCAGATCGCTCAGGTCGGCGCATCGCTGCGTCATCTGACCGTCCGCGACACGACGATCATCCCGCCCTATCCGGACGAGGATCCGACGCCGCTGTGCTCCGGGGTGGTGCTGGCACCGTGGCCCAACCGCATCCGCGACGGCCGCTGGCAGGACGGCGACGTCGAGCGCGCCCTCGCCCTCACGGAGCCGGCCCTGCGCAACGCCAGCCACGGCCTCCTGCGCTTCACGGCCTATGAAGTCGCCCGCGCCGACGAGGCCTCGGTCACGCTTGAGGCGACCATCGTGCCGCAGACCGGCTATCCCTACCTCGTCGAGACCTCGGTCTCCTACGCGCTGAGCGACGACGGGGTCACGGTCACGCACACGCTGACCAACCGGACGGCGGAAGAGGCGCCGGTCGCGCTCGGGACCCACCCGTTCGTCACGATCGGCGACACGGATCCGGCGGATCTCGTCCTGCGCCTCCCCGCGGAGACGTACTTCGAGACCGATGACCGGCTGCTCCCCGTCGGCGAGTCGCCGGTGTCCGACGGGACCGACCTGCGCGGAGGGCGCCGCCTCGGCGACCTCCGGCTCGACACCGGCTTCGCCACCCTCCGCAGAGACGCGGACGGCCGAGTGCGCACCTCGCTCACCGCTCCGGACGGGCGCGCCGTCACGGTGTGGCAGGGCGAGGGCTTCGACTTCATCCAGGCCTTCACGACCGACCGCTACCCCGGGCAGAGCCTCGCCGTGGCGATCGAGCCGATGACGGCGCCCGCGGAGGCCTTCAACTCCGGGCGAGGGCTTCGCCGGCTCGCGACGGACGAGACCTGGACGCTGGAGTGGGGGGTCTCCTTCTCCGCCTGACTTCTCGCCGCCTGACGTCCGATCCGAGGAGCGCCGGGACGGATCAGAACGACCCGAGCGCCTCTTCGGCGGAAGCGTCGAGATCGAGCGTCCCGAGGACCTCGAGCAGCATGCGCTCCTCGTAGCGGAAATGGCTCTCCATGATCGCCGCGACGCCCTCGACATGACGGCCGAGCTCCTCAGGGCCCGCGACGCGATCCACCGCACCACGCAGGCCTCCGAGCAGATGCGCGATCATCGAGTGGTCCTGCTCCAACGCGCGCAGCGTCGGCGCGAGATCCGGATGCGCGGCCTCGAGCGCCGGGAAGAGACGCCCGTCCTCCGCCCGGTGGTGCCCGTCGAGCGCCGTGCAGAAGCCGTGGCAGTACAGCAGCAGATCACGCATCGACGCATCCGCACCTGAATCCGTGCCTGCGCCCGTGCCCACGCCTGAACTCGCGCCCGCGCCTGCACCCGAGTCCCCGGCGAGCAGGGCCTCCTGGGTGACGCGCAGTGCGGCGCGCAGGCGCGCGTGCACCTCGCGGAGCTCTCGCGCCCAGGCGACGATCCTGGTCGTCTCCACTCATGCCTCCATCTCGTCGGACCATTGCAATCCTGTCGGCCAGGAAACACCCGGGAGGCCGACAGGATCGCAACAGTCCGACAGAAGTGATCCTGTCAGTCGGCGTCGCCCGCCGCCGGGGCAACGCGCCCGCGCAGCTCACGGCGGGTCAGCGCGTGCGCGGCGTCCGCATCGTGCGCGGCGGCGTCCGCGTCGTGCACGGCGACACCCGCAGCACCAGCACCAGCAGTACCTGAACCAGCACCGGCACCGGCATCACCCGCACCGCCACCGTCGGGACCACCATCGGGACCACCGTCCGGCCCTGCAGCACCGCCCTGTCCGGACTCGGGCGCACGACGAGCGCGGCGGCGGTCCCTCGCCCCCTCGACGAGGTTGTACAGCGTCGGCAGCACCAGCAGCGTCAGGATGGTGGAGGACACCAGTCCGCCGATCACGACGATCGCGAGCGGCTGGGAGATGAACCCGCCGTGCCCGGTGATCCCGAGCGCCATCGGCGTCAGCGCGAAGATCGTCGCGAGGGCCGTCATGAGGATCGGACGGAGACGGCGCGCGGATCCCGCGAGCGTCGCATCGTGCGCATCCATCCCCTTCTCCCGATACTGATTCACCAGATCGACGAGGACGATCGCGTTGGTCACCACGATGCCGATGAGCATGAGCACACCGATGAGGGAGGCCACGCCGAGCGGCACCCCGGTGATGATCTGGAGCAGGATCGCGCCCGTCGCCGCGAACGGCACCGAGACGAGCAGCAGCAGCGGCTGGCGCAGCGACCGGAAGGTCGCCACCATCACGATGTAGACGATCAGGATCGCCGCCAGCATCGCCAGCCCCAGCTGGGAGAACGCGTCCTGCTGCTGGGTGAGGACGCCGCCGAGCGAGGCGTCGGCCCCCGACGGGAGCTTCGCGTCCTTCAGCGCGGTGGTGACCGCGGCGGAGGCGCTGTTGAGGTCGTCGCCCTTCGGGGTCACCGTGACCGTCGCCGTGCGCTGGCCGCGCTGGGTGGTGATCGAGGCCGGGCTCTCGCTCTCCTGCACGCTCGCGATCTCGTCGAGACGGATGAGGCCGAGGGCGCTCGGGATCGTGAGGGCCCTGAGCTGCTCGACCGTGGTCGGCGGGTTCGCGCTCTGGAGGTACACCGTGAGCGAGGAGCCGTCGATCTCCACCGTGCCCGCCTGCTGCGGGCGCATGGCCTGCGAGACGATCCCGCCCACCGCGACCTCGGACAGCCCGCGGGCGGCGGCCGCCGCGCGGTCGACCTCGACGGCGACGTAGGGCAGGGATGCCGACAGGTTGCTGGAGACCTGGCTGATGGCCGAGGACTTCTTCAACTCGGCGGCGACCGCGTCGGTGGCCTCCGTGAGCGTCTTCGCATCCGACGCGGTGACCTCGACCTGGATGTCGGAGGAGGCGAAGCCGCCGCCCGTCGCGATCGTGAGCTCCCCCACGTCCTTCAGATCCGCGACGGCCTTCTGCACGTCGGCGCGGACCTTCTCCTGGTCAGCGCTCGGCTCCGTCGTGATCGAGTAGGTGACGCCGGAGCTGCCGCCGCTGAACGCATCGCGCAGCGAGGAGCCGCTCGACCCGATCGAGACCTGCACGGTCTTGACGCCCTTGACGTCCTTGACGACCTCCTCGACCTTCTGGGCGGCCGCGTCCTCCGCGGTCAGGCTCGGCGCCTCGCCCAGCGACTGCGTCATCGTGAAGGTGTTCTGGCCGGAGTCCCCGAGGAAGTTCACCTTCATCAGCGGGGCCGCCGCCAGCGTGCCGCCGAGCACGAGCACGGCGAGGCCGAGCGTGACCCAGGAGTGCCGCAGCGTCCAGGAGAGGACCGGGATGTACGCCTTCTGGAGCTTCGACGGCGGGGCGTCGGGGTGCTCCGGATCGATCGCGCGGCCGTTCTCGTCGAGCACCGGCTTGCCCGGTCGCAGGAACCAGTAGGCGAGCACGGGAACGATCGTGAGCGCGACGAGCAGCGACGCCACCATCGCGATGGTCACGGTCATCGCGAACGGACGGAACAGCTCCCCCGTCATGTCGCCGACGAAGGCGATCGGGAGGAACACCGCGACGGTCGTGACCGTGGACGCGGTGATCGCCGCGGCGACCTCCCGGACCGCGAGCAGGATCGACGCCTTCTTGTCCGCATCGCCGACGTAGTGCCGCTTGATGTTCTCGATCACCACGATCGAGTCGTCCACGACGCGGCCGATCGCGATCGTCAGCGCGCCGAGGGTGAGGATGTTCAGCGAATAGCCGAACGCCTGGATGCCGATGAAGGTGATGAGGACGCTCGTCGGGATCGAGATCGCGGTCACCAGCGTCGAGCGCACCGAGAGCAGGAACAGCAGGATGATCAGCACGGCGAAGCCGAGGCCGAGCAGCCCCTCCTGCGCGAGGGACTCGATGGACTGCTGCACGTACGGCGCCTGGTCGAACACGGTCGTGAACGTCGCGCCGTCGAGGTCGCCCTCCAGTGTCGGGACGAGCGCGGTGACGGCCTTGGACACGTCGACGGTGTTCGCCGAGGGGAGCTTGGTCACCGCGATCGTGAGCGCGGGCTTGCCGTCCACCCGGGAGATCGAGGTGATCGGGTCCTCCGCGAGCACGACGCTGGCGACGGCGCCGAGGGTCGTCCCGGTGCCCGCGAGCGGCAGCGCGGCGATCTGCTCGACGGATACGAGCTTCGCACCGGTCTGCACCGTGAGGGTCTGGTCGCCCTGCGTAACAGAGCCGCCGGGGAAGAGCACGCCGTTCTGCTGCAGCGCGTCCCGGATCGCCTGCGGCGAGGTCCCCGCGCGCGCGAGCGCCGCCTGGTCCGGCGTGATCGTGATCCGCTTGCCCTGTCCGCCGACGAGCGAGGCGGCGTTCACCCCGGCGAGGTCCTCGATCTTCGGGATGACGGTCTTGGTGATGCGCTCCTGCGCCGCGGCCGGGTCGTCGAAGCCGGTGACCGCGATCTGGATGACCGGGAAGTCGTCGATGCTCGCGGCGATCACCTGGGGGTCCACCCCCTCGGGGAGCTGCGCCTTGATGCGGCCGATCGCCTGCGTGATCTTCTGCTCGGCGGTGGCGAGGTTGGTCCCGTATGCGAAGGACGCCTGGATCACCGAGGCGTTCGTCGTGCTCGTCGCGGTGGAGGAGTCAAGGCCGGGCACGCCCTGGATCGCGGTCTCGACCGGCGTCGAGACGTCGTTCTCGACGACCTCGGGAGAGGCGCCGGGGTAGGTCGCCACGATCGCGAGCTGCGGGAACTCGATCGACGGGATCAGCTCCTGCTTGAGGCTCGTCAGGGTGATGCCGCCGAAGATCGCGGCGACGATCGTGATGAGGGCGATGAGGGCACGGTTGCGGAGACTGAGGACAGCGAGCTTGGACACGGTTGCTCTCTCGGGTCAGGACGTGGCGGGACGGTCGGAGAAGGACGGGGAGGGCTCGCCGAGGATCGCGGCGAACCCGCTCTCGATCAGCGAGCGGTCGACGGGGACGCGGCCGGCGAGCGAATGCCAGAGGACGCCGTCGGTGAAGATCGCGGCGAGCGCTGCACGCTCCCGCCCGCAGGTCGGCTCGAGGAAGGACGCCATGCGCTCCCACCAGTGGCGGGCGAGCTCCTGCAGGCGCGGATCGTTGACGGCCGCGGTGACCACGGCGCGGTCGGCCTTCACCGCCTGCGCGTCGGTGAGCCCCTGCGAGATCAGCGCGGCGAGCGTTGCAGCGCTGACGCCCCGTGCGGTGAGGACCTCGTGGAGCCCGTCGATCCTGGCGTCGATGTCGGCCGCGAGGTGCTGCAGGCCGGCCGCGCGCAGGTCGTCGAGCGTGGCGAAGTACTGCGTGGTCGAGCCGAGCGGAACGGCGGCGCGGGCGGCGACCATCCGGTGCGTGACCGCATCGACGCCGACCTCGCTGATGAGCTCGGCGGCGGCGGTGACCATGGCACGACGGCGCGCCTCCGGGTCGCGTCGCCCCCGCGTCTGCTCCCCCATGGCCCTCCCTCTCGACCCATACGCGTACCCGTCCGAATCGTGCGCATACGCCCCGGACCGTACGTGTACGCCGTACGTGTACGTTTGTACATCTGCGTGGATGTGAGCAGCCTGAGAGTGGGCTGAGCGCATCGGTGCTCGGAGCCGGGGCCCGTCGCCGAATACGATGGGGGCCATGCAGCTCAGCAACGACGATCGCCGCTTCCTCGACCTCGCGATCGAGCAGGCGCGGATCGGATGGGACGAGGGCGGGATTCCCATCGGCGCCGCCCTCGTGCACCGCGGCGAGGTGCTCGCCGTCGGGCGAAACCAGCGCGTGCAGATGGGCAGCGTCATCCGTCACGGCGAGACCGACTGCCTGGAGAACGCGGGGCGGCTGCCGGCGAGCGTCTATCGGGAGAGCGTGCTCTACACGACCCTCTCCCCCTGCTACATGTGCGCGGGCACGGCGACCCTCTACGAGATCCCCCGTATCGTGATCGGCGAGAACCGCAGCTTCCAGGAGTCCGAGGCGTGGCTGCGCTCGAACGGCAAGGAGCTCGTGATCGCCGACGACGCGACGTGCATCGCGCTCATGGACCGGATGATGACCGAGCGGCCGGAGCTCTGGGCCGAGGACATCGGCGTCGAGGCGAGCGACCTCGAGCACCGCGCGTGAGCGCACCGGAGCCGAGGGCCGATCAGACGGCCAGGCCCATCGACCCCGACTACCCGGTCACGCCCGTCCCCGCGCATGCGCGCAAGGGCTTCTTCTCCCTCATGGTGGTGCTGCTCGGCTTCACCGTGTTCACCCCGACGATGCTCGCCGGCGCGACGCTGGGGAAGTCCTTCGGCCTGTCCGACCTGCTGCTGATCATCCTCCTCGGCTCCCTCGTGCTCGGCGCCTACGTGGCGGTGATGGGCTGGATCGGCGCCCGCACCGGGCTCACCACGGTCGTGATGGCGCGGTACACCCTGGGCTTCCGCGGATCCAAGCTCGCGTCGATCCTGCTCGGCGGAACGCAGATCGGCTGGTACGGCGTCGTCATCGGCACGATCGGCGACCTCACCGCCCAGGCCCTCGGCTGGGAGTCCGCCCCCGCACGCGCGGGCATCATGATCGCCGTCAGCGCCCTCATGTGCGCGACGGCCTGCTACGGCTACCGCGGCATGTACTGGGTCTCGCTGGTCTCCACGCCGCTGATCCTCGTCCTCGCGTTCTGGGTGATGTTCCGCTCGCTCGACGAGGTGGGCGGCTGGGCGGGGCTCGCCGCCATCCACCCGACGGCGTCGATGTCGCTCGCCGCCGCCGTGACCACGGTCGTCGGCACCTTCGTCTCCGCGGGCACCCAGGCGCCGAACTGGACGCGGTTCGGACGCAGCGGCAGGCAGGCCGTCATCGCCTGCCTCGTGGGGTTCCTCATCGGCAACGGCCTGATGATCTTCTTCGGCGCGATCGGCGCGATCACCTTCGGCGAGGGCGACTTCGTCCTCGTGCTCTACCAGCTCGGCCTGGTCGGCTGGGGGCTCTTCCTCCTCTTCGGCAACCTCTGGAAGTCGAACGCCGACACCGCCTACGCCTTCGGCGTCGCGGGGGCCGAGCTGTTCGAGAAGCCGAGCAAGATCCCCTTCGTCATCGGCGGATCGGTGATCGGCACCGTGCTGGCCCTCCTCGGCGTGCATGAGCACCTGCCGCAGTACCTCGGCCTGCTCGGCACCTTCATCCCCCCGCTCGGCGGCGTGATCGTGGGCGACTACCTCGCCCGCTGGCGGAGGACGCAGATGCCCGAGGGCGAGGCGCTGCCCGCGGTGAACCTCGTGAACCTGGGCGTCTACGCCGTCGCCTGCGCGCTCGCCTGGATCTCGGGAGAGCTCGGGATCGGCATCCCGCCGGTCATCGGCATCCTCGCCGCCCTCGTGCTCTCCTTCCTCCTCGCGCGCTTCTCGCCCCGCCGGGGCCCCGCGCTCCGCCCCTGACCCGGCCCGCTCCGGCCTGTTCCGGCCCGGCCCGGCCCTGTCTCGGCCTCGTCTGCCCTCGCCCGGTCCTGCGCCGCCCTCGCCCTCCGGCCTCGCCGGCCCGTCCTACCCGCCTCGCCCGGTCCGGACCCGGCCCGGACCCGTCCGACCTCCGATCCCATCCGACCCGGCCTCGTCCGACCCGACCCCGTCCAAAACCTCCGACCCGTCCGACCTCGGACCTCACCCGGTCCGGACCCGTCCGACCCGAGCTCATTCCGACCCGGACTTTTCGCTCCCGTCGCGAAATGTGCCGCAGAAATCGGCCCGGAGCGGCAGAAATCGCGACGGGAACGGACGGCGCGAGCGCGACCGGGCCGACGAACGCGAGCCGACGAGGGCGACCGGGGCGCGAGCGTCAGGAGGCTGCGCCGAGGGCGAGCCCGGCGACGGCGGCGATGACGGCGGCGAGGAGCATTCCGATCGCGTTGAGGGCCGATGCCCGACGGGCGCCGTCGCGCCAGAGCGCCACGACGTCGAGCATCGCGGTGCTGAAGGTCGTGTAGCCGCCCAGGAACCCGGCGCCGACGATGAACGCGGCGTCCGGCAGCGCGCCGGTGACCCAGCCCAGGGCGAAGGATCCGGTCACGTTGATGACAAGAACGCCCCACGGGAAGCGGGAGCCGACGAGACGCGCGACGCCGAGGTCCACGAGATAGCGCACCGCCGCACCGAGTCCGCCCGCGAGCGCGGCGAGGAGGAAGACGAGCGGGCTCATGCCGACTCTCCTCGCGGACGCCCGAGACGCAGCCCCAGGGAGGCGGCGGCGATCCCGAGCACCAGGCTGCCGATCGCATAGGCCGCGGCGAGCGCGGGGGCCGCGTGCCAGAGCGTCACGGATCCGACCGTGAACGCGCTGTAGGTGGTGAACCCGCCGAGCACGCCGGTGCCGAGGAGGAGGCGCCAGGCCGACGAGCCCGGCAGGCGCGCGGCGAGGAGGCCGAGGAGGAGGGATCCGGCGATGTTCGCGGTCAAGGTCGCCAGCGGGACACCCGCGATATCAGGGATCAGCGCGCCGAGCGCGAGACGGGCGGCCGTGCCGATCGTGCCGCCCGCGGCCACGAGGGCGATGCGCGCGACCGGGGAACTCACGTCCGCCACTCTAGACCCGCGCGTTCCGGGCGCCCACCCTCTCCTCTCTGGCGTTCCGGTCGCGAAAAGTGCCGTCGAGACCGCCATCGGACGGCCGAATTCGCGACGGGAGCGGAACGCACGCGCGACGGGAGCGGAACGCGCGACGGAGGTGTGCGCCCACGTCACCGATGGCAACATTTGCGAACGGGAGCATGCGAATTGCGACATTCCCCCTAAGGTGGTTGTGCAGACGACCCACGGAGGGGCCCCCAATGAACACCCAGACCACATCCGTCGCGCCCGGCATCCGCCGCCGCACCATCCTCAAGGCCGCGGCCTGGACGGCACCGGCCGTCGCCGTCGCCGTCGCCGTCCCCGCGGCATCCGCCAGCACCGGCAACGACGTCTCCTTCATCGAGGTGGGAGGCGACCTCGAATGGGCGCACAGCCCCGACAACACGCAGTGGCTTGAGACGAGCGCCCCGCACACGATCAAGCTCCGGGCGACCGGCGCGCAGCCCACCCCCGCGGGCACCACGCTCACCATCTCCTTCGACAACCGGTATCTCGGCGACCCGGCCCTCAGCATCGCCGGACTCGCCGTCCCAGCCGCGGCTCCGGTCGTCTCCGGCAACACCACATCCGTCGTCTTCACGATTCCCGCGGAGATCCCGGTCGACGGATCCGACCTCGTGATCGATGCCACCTGGGGCACCCGCGACGTGGTCTGGGTGGAGGACGTGGTGGTTCCCACCCTCGTCCTCACCCCCGCCGCCACCGATCCCGACACCGCGAACAATCGGTCTTCGCCGGTCGCCCGGTACATCACGACCTACGACGCCGCGGTCAGCGCCACCTTCGTCGACTACCCGCTCCCCGGAGGGTCGACCTGGCAGGTGATCGAGACGGCCACGGTCCAGGCCCTCGCCCCCGGCGACATCGCCCCGAGCGGCGTCATCACCCTCACCGTGCCCGATTCCGCCATCGCCGACATCCGCGTCGCCTCGGCGACGATCGACGGCGTCGCGCGCCCCGGCGCGGTGACGCTCCAGAGCCGTTCCGGCTCGCAGGTCTACTTCGATGTGAACGAGGGGATCGCCGCGGGCTCCACGCTCGTCGTCACGTTCGAGCACGACCTCTCCCCGACCCCGGTGACCGACTTCCCCGGTTCCTCCTACGCCCGTTTCCAGGGCGACTGGGTCGGCGACCGGGACACCAGCAACGACCAGTCCGCGACGACGAATCCCTGATCCGTCCTCGTCATCCTCCCCGGCGGGTGGCTCGCTCTTCAGCGGGCCGCCCGCCTTTTTTGATCGCGTCCTCGACACTTCCGCGACCCGCTCCTTGACAAAGACGCGATATATCGTGTTACGCTCTCAACACGCGATATATCGTGATCGCGTCGAAGGCTTCACACACAAGGAGAGACAATGACCGAGAAGTGGCTCATCGCCCCCGGCGAGGAACGCGTCATCGATATCGAGAGCGCCTCCCGCCTCAAGGTCGGCCTCGTCGGCGGACAGGTCGACATCATCGCGCACGACGAACCGGGCATCCGCATCGAGGTGCACGGCGTCACCGTCAAGGACCTGCGCATCGAGTCCGACGGCACGCAGATCGAGATCGACCACCCCCAGCTGGGCTGGGACAACTTCCTCGAGGTGTTCCGCAACTTCGGTTCCGGCGGCCCGAAGGCCGAGGTCAGCGTCGCGGTGCCCCGCGACATCGCCCTCACCCTCGGCGTCGTCAGCGCCGGCGCGCTGATCTCCGGGCTCACGACCGAGGCGCGGCTCAGCACCGTGTCCGGCGACATCATCGTCGACACCCACGCCGGAGACCTCGCCCTCAACTCCGTCTCCGGCGATGTGCAGGTGCGCGGCGTGGCGGGTGCGGTGCTCGCGAACAGCGTCTCCGGCGACGTCGCCCTCACCGGCGAGCTCCGCAAGGCGACGATCGACACGGTCTCGGGATCGATGGTCGTCGACGCCACCGGCGCCGTGAACACGATCGCGCTGAACACGGTCTCCGGCAACAGCACGGTGCGCCTGGACGTCGGCCTCCCGGCCAACTACGTGATGCGCACCCTCAGCGGTCGCCTGCGCATCGACGGCCTCGACCGCGGCGCCTCCGGCCCGAGCAACTTCACCGGCCGGTCCGGCGAGCTCGCCGGCAGCTTCGTCGACATCCGGTCCAACTCCGTCTCCGGCGACATCACCGTCCTGCGCCGCGGCGCGGCGGAGGACCCGGTGGCCTTCACCTCCGATGGCGAGGACCTGCTGTGAGCCCCGCGGTCTTCTCCCACGGCGATCTGCGCCTCTACCTCCTGGCGCTCCTCGCGGAGTCCCCGCAGCACGGCTACGGCATCATCCAGGCCCTCACCGATCGCACCGGCGGGACCTACACCCCGAGCGCGGGCACGATCTATCCTCGCCTCGCCAAGCTCGAGGAGGAGGGGCTGGTGACCAAGACGGCCGACGGACGCACCACGATCTACGCGATCACGGACGCCGGACGCGTCGAGCTCGCCTCCCGCGAGAACGACCTGGCCGGAATCGAGGCCGGCCTCGCCGACTCGGTCCGCCTGATCGCGAACGAGGTGCGCCAGAGCGTGCAGGAGGCCATGAAGAGCCTGCGGGCGGACCTTGCGAGCGCGGCCCAGTCCGAGCGCATCGCGGCCAAGAGCCGCCCCCGCCCCCCTCGGGACGACGCGAGGGTCTCCAGCCGCGAGCAGCTGCAGCGGGCGGACGCGAGCATCAACGCCTTCCGCGCCCGGGTCCGGACCGACCTGCGCACGCACGTCGCGAAGGGCGGGGAGCTGCCGTCGACGGTGGTCAACGACCTCGACGACGCCCTGGACTCCGCCGCCCATGCGCTCATCACCGCCCTCGACGCCCTCCCGCGGAGCGGACGATGACCAGCGCGCCCGCGTCCGCCTGCGCGGATCCGCAGCACGATTCCGTTCCCGGCGCCCCGGCTCAGGCCGCCGCCGGGAGCGGGGTCGGCGTCGGGGATGGAAGTGGGGTCAGGGACGGGAGCAGTGTCGGGGTGGGGATGGCTGAGCCGTCGCCCCTCTCCTCCGCCACCGATCCGCGCCGGACGAGCACCCTGATCCGCTACCACTGACCGGGCACTGCTCCGGCCGCTCGCGCTACTCGGTCCAGATGTCCTGATCGTCCGGGACCGGCTCCTCCAGCGGCACGACGAGGACCGGGCGGGACTGACGGTGCGAGAGCCTCGCGGCGACGGACCCGGTGAAGAACTCGCGGATCGACTCGCCGAGCCCCCGCTTGCGGGTGCCCACGACCACGAGCTGGGCGTCGAGCTTGCCGGCGAGCTGCTTGACGGCGAGCGCCGGATCGCCCACCAGCTGGCGCGCGGTCCAGGTGAGGCCGGTTCCCGCCAGCGCCTCCGCCGCCGTGCGCCGCACCCCTTCGAACTCCGCCGCACCCGAGTCGATGTTCAGATCGAGCGGCGCGGAGTGCACGTAGCCGTCCGGATCCTCATAGGTCACGAACCGTGTCACATCGACGTGGACCACGACGAGCGGAGCGTTCAGCAGCTGCGCGTACTGCACCGCGACGGACAGCACCCTGGCGGGCTGGTCGGGGAGCACGGCGACGATCACGGCCTTCTGCAACTGCGCGTTCTGGACCTCGTCATCGACCGGAGAGGGGGCGTTGTCGTCCACGTCTTTCATTCCCTTCGCTGCCGGAGCGCGAGCCGGGGCAGATGGCCCGCGTGCTATCCTGAATGCTACTCTTACCGGCCGCGAGCCGGTGCCGTGAATAAACACCGGGCGGTGATCTGCCCGGTTTGCTTACAGTAAGGGGGTCTCGCGCATGGGCCGTGGCCGTCAGAAGGCGAAGCACACGAAGATCGCCCGTGAGCTCAAGGCATACAGTCCCGAAGTGAACTACTCGGCACTGGAGCGCGAGCTCGGACACGCGAACGACGAGGACGCCTACGTCGACAAGTGGGCTGATCAGTACGCCGACGAAGACGAGGACAAGCTCGAGAGAGCCTGACCCCGTCTCAGACTCCGGCCCTGTCCGACGAGCCCCGTGCTCCGTCGGACAGGGCCTTCGTCGTCCGCGCCGCAGGCGCTGTGCCTCGACCGTCCCGCCCCGTCCTGCGCCGCCCTCCCCTGCACCGCCCTGAGCCATCGGTTCGCGCTGCTGAATCCTGCACGCACCCGCGCCTGCGCTGTCGATTCCTGTTCGCGCTACCGAAAAATGCGCAGCGCGAGCAGGGAACGACAGCGCGACAGAAATAGACAGCGCGAGAGGAGAAGGGCAGCGCAGGACAGGAAAGGGCAGCGCGAGAGGAGAAGCGCAGGAAAGGGCAGCGCGAGGCGGGAGGACGGGAGGGGCGACGCGGGGTCACCAGCGGCCGTGCCGCTGCTCCCACTCGTCCTCGACCGTGCGACGGCGCCCGGCGAGGAGCCCCGCGGGGATCGAGGCGACGATCACCGCGGCGACCACGATCAAGGGCACCTGCCATCCGCCCGTCGTCTCGTGCAGCACGCCGATGAGGATCGGGAAGACCGCGGCGAGCGTGTATCCGACGCTCTGCACGAAGCCGCTGAGCGCCACCGCGCTCTCCGGCGTGCGCGCACGGATGCTGATCAGCACGAGGCTCAGCGGGAACAGCGCGCCGACCAGGCCGTACAGACAGACCCACAGCCAGACGATCGCGGGGTCTGGGACGAGCAGGAGCCCGAGGAGTCCCACCAGTCCGCCGAGCGCCCCGATGAAGTACAGCGGGCGCGTGGCCTGGAACCGGACGACGAGGATGGGCACCAGCAGCGAGGACGGCAGCCCGACGAACGCGAACAGGGAGAGCAGGAGACCGGCGGACGAGGGGCTGACGCCCACGTGGTCCACGAGGATCGACGGCAGCCACGCGAAGGTCACGTAGGCCATCGTCGATGATGTCCCGAATACGACCGCGAGCGCCCAGGACAGCGGGATCCTGATCACCCGGGAGAAGCTCCGCGAGTCGGCCGGGGCGACCACGATCGGCCCGGTGGACACGCTCGCCGCCTCCTCGAAGTCCGCGGCAGGCGGACGGACGAGCGCGGGCGGCTCCACGACCACGGGGACCGACTTCCCGGTCCGCTCCTGCACCAGCAGGATCAGCCAGGGGACGACGCCGGCCGCCGCGAACACTCCCCAGAGCGCGAGCGAGAACCGCCACCCCGCCGCGTCCGCCACGGGGACCGCCAGCAGCGGAGGCAGGAAGGTCGAGCACGCCATCGCCGTCGTGTACAGCGTCATCATGGTGCCGAGGCGGTCGGGGAAGTACTTCTTGACCAGCGGCGGGAGCAGGATGTTGCCGGTCCCGACGCCGGCGAAGATCAGCGCGGTGGTGAGGAGCAGGGTGACCGAGTCGATCGACAGGCCGCGGAGCACCAGCCCGACGGCGACCGCGGCGAGGGCGACGACGGCCAGCCGCTCCAGCCCGAAGCGCCTCTCGAGGAACGGCGTGAGCAGCCCGAACACCGCGAAGCACACGGGCGGCGCCGTGCCGATGAGACCGATCACCGCCGGCGAGAGCACGAAGTCGACGGAGATGTGATCGATCACCGGGGACAGCGACGCGACCGCCGAGCGCAGGGAGAACGCGCAGAGCAGGATCCCGAGCACGGCGAGCGCCCGCCCCTGCCACAGCGGCCGCGTCGTCGTCACGAGGTCTGTGACCCTTCGAGCCAGGAGAGGTACTCCTCGGTGACGGTGCCCGTCACGTACCGCCCGTCGAAGCAGCTCATGTCGAGGTCGGTGAGGTCGGAGCCCTCGATGATCGCGGCCTTGAGGTCCTCGACCTCCTGGTACACGATCCGGTCGCAGCCGAGCTCCTCGGCGATCTCGGGGATCGTCCGCCCGTAGGCGACGAGCTCATGGCGGGACGGCATGTTGATCCCGTAGACGTGCGGGTGCCGGATCGGCGGCGCCGCCGAGGCGAAGATCACGGAGGCGGCGCCGGCGTCCCGCGCCATCTGGATGATCTGCTGGCTGGTCGTGCCGCGGACGATCGAGTCGTCGATGAGGAGGACGTTCTTGCCCGCGAACTCCGCCGACATGGCGTTCAGCTTCTGCCGCACGCTCTTCTTGCGCACCGCCTGCCCCGGCATGATGAAGGTCCGCCCGACGTAGCGGTTCTTGTAGAAGCCCTCGCGGTACTCGATGCCGAGCTTGCGCGCGACCTCCATCGCCGCAGGACGCGAGGAGTCGGGAATCGGCATGACGACGTCGATCTGGTCCAGCGGCACGTGCGCGGCGATCGTGTCGGCGAGGCGGTCGCCCATCCGCAGCCGGGACTCGTACACCGAGACGCCGTTCATCACCGAGTCGGGACGGGCCAGGTACACGTACTCGAACGCGCAGGGGATGAGCTTCGGATCGGCCGCGCACTGCCGCGTGAACAGCTCGCCGTCGTTCGTGATGAACACCGCCTCGCCCGGCTCCACCTCGCGCACCACCTCGTAGTCCGCGTTCTCCAGCACGAGCGACTCGCTCGCCACGACCCACTCGTCTCGGCCGTCGCCGCCCTGCGCCGTGCGGCGTCCGAGGATCAGCGGGCGGATGCCGAACGGGTCGCGGAAGGCGAGGAGGCCGTGCCCGGAGATGATCGCGATGACCGCGTAGGCGCCCTCGATCCGCTCGTGCGTGCGGGCGACGGCCTCGAAGATCCGCTCCGGATCGAGGTCGATCGCCGACGTCGTCGTCTGCAGCTCATGGGCGAGCACGTTCAGGAGCAGCTCGGTGTCGCTGGAGGAGTTCAGGTGCCTGCGGTCGCGCTCCGCCATCTCGGCGGTGAGCTCACGCGTGTTGGTGAGGTTGCCGTTGTGGATGAGGATGATGCCGTACGGCGCGTTCACGTAGAACGGCTGGGCCTCCTCCTCGCTCGACGCGGTGCCCTTCGTGGCGTAGCGCACATGCCCGAGGCCGACGTTGCCGAGGAGGGCGCGCATGTCGCGGGTTCGGAAGGCCTCCCGCACCATGCCGCTGGCCTTCGCCATGTGCATGACCCCGCCGGGCTCTGCCGTCGCGATTCCCGTCGCATCCTGGCCGCGGTGCTGCAGCAGGAGGAGGGCGTCGTAGATGTCCTGGTTGATCGGGCCGTTCCCGACCATTCCGACGATGCCGCACATAGGGGGTTAGTTCTTCTCGCCTTCTCGATATGCGCCCACGAGACGCACGGCTCCCCCGTCGACGCCCTTCGCCCCCTGCTCGAAGTCGCCGTCGGGCCGAGCATCCGTGCGCACGGTCGCGACCTGCCAGGTGTCGATGCCGGACGCGGTGAGCGTCGAGGCGATGTCGGAGGCGGAGCCCGCGTCGACGACGGCGAGGAATCCGATCCCGAGGTTCCAGGTGCCCTCGCTCGATTCGAGCGAGGTTCCCGCGATGTCGCTCAGCACCCGGAACACCGGGGCGGGCGACCAGGTCGCGCGGTCGACCTCGGCCCAGCTGCCCTGCGGCAGGACACGGGCGAGGTTGGCGGCGATGCCGCCGCCGGTGACGTGGCTGAGGGCGTGGAGCGCGGGGCCGAACGTGTCGGCGATCCCGAGCAGCGGTGCGGTGTACAGGCGCGTGGGCGTCAGCAGCGCCTCGCCCCAGGTCCCGCCGAGGTCGGCCGCCCGGTCGCCGTAGCCGATCCCCGCGTTCGCGATGATGTGCCGCACGAGAGAGTAGCCGTTCGAGTGCAGGCCGCTGGACGCGAGGGCGAGGACGACGTCGCCGTCCCTGACCCGCTCGGCGCCGAGCATCCGATCGGCCTCGACGACGCCGGTCGCCGCCCCCGCGACGTCGTAGTCGTTGAGCCCCAGCAGACCCGGGTGCTCGGCCGTCTCCCCGCCGACGAGGGAGGTGCCGGTGAGCGTGCACGCCTCGGCGATCCCGCGAACGATGTCGGCGATCCGCTCCGGGAAGACCTTGCCGCACGCGATGTAGTCGGTCATGAAGAGGGGCTTTGCCCCGACCACGACGATGTCGTCGACGACCATGCCGACCAGGTCGTGCCCGATCGTGTCGTGCTTGTCGATGGCCTGCGCGATCGCGACCTTGGTGCCGACGCCGTCGGTGCTGGTGGCCAGCAGCGGGCGCGTGTAGCCGAGGAGCGCCGAGGCGTCGAAGAGACCGGCGAACCCGCCGACCCCTCCGGTGACCTCGGGGCCGTGCGTCGCGCGCACGGCGGATTTCATGAGTTCGACGGCGCGATCGCCGGCGGCCGTATCGACGCCGGCCGCGGCATAGGTGTGGGACGACACGCCTCCACCCTACCGTCGCCTCCGGCGCGTCGCCTCCGCGGTACGGTCCCTGCGGCTGTCCACCCGGGACGGTCGGGCCACGGCTGTGGATGGTCGCGTGTGTGCGGAGCGCGGCATCCGTACGATGGGGCCATGAGCGACAAGCCGCAGTGGCTCGTGCGCGAGGACGCCGGGGTGCCGGTGCTCGTCGCGCTCGCCCTGCGGCAGGCGCTGGGCATCCGCGAGCCCATCGATCTCCCCGCCCTGCGCGACCGCGAGCTGCGCGGGCCGGACGCCCCCGAGGCGAGCGAGGCCCTGGAACGGCAATGGCTGGCGTACTGGGAGATGACCGTCGAGCCGGTCGCGCATCCGGCCGGCGGCCCCCTTGAGCTGGTCGACGGGTTCGACACGCTCGTCGCCCTTCCCGTCGACGGCGCGGAGGAGCTGCGCGCAGCGATCCTCCCGCATGCGGGATCGGCCGTCGCCTACGCCAAGGAGGTGCAGGCCGGCTACGCCCGATCGATCACCGGAGGCAGCGACGCCTACCGCGCATACGCCGGGGCGATCGCCGAGTTCGAGCGGGAGGTCGGTCGTCGTGCGCACTCGTTCGAGCTCAACGTGCACGTGCTGCCGCTGGCCCAGCGCGGCATCTGGTGGATCGGGGCGCTGAGCGTCGCCGTCACCGACGGCCTGCGCCGCGACGTGGTCGCCTTCGACACCGCGATCCGACCCGTGATCGCCGAGCTCGCCTGAGCTTCGAGATCCGGCTCGGGGCTACTCCGTGACGGTCTCGTGCTCGACGCGGACGGTCCGCTCGGTGCGGCGGGTGGCCCGGTCCAGGATCAGCGCGACGAGCCCGCCGAGGGCGACGCCCGCCGGCACCGTCCACAGCAGCAGGAACCCGAACACCTGGCCGACCGGGTAGACGACGCCCAGCGCCTCGGACGGCTCATTGCTGCCGACCGCGGCGAGGACGACGGCGGCGATCACGCCGAGCACGACGCCGGCGCCGAGGAACACGCCCCAGCGCGGCGCACGCCGCACCCGGGCCTCGACGGACTCGTCGCGGACGGTGCGGGGCTCGCTGCTCATGCCCCCATTCTCCCACGCCCTCTTCACACGGTCGGCCCGATCCACTTCTGTCGGCCCGATCCGGGAGTTTCGTCCGACATCGGTGCGATCATCCGACATCAGGGGCGCAGCGGGAGCAGGTCGTCGAGGTCGGCGCGGGTGCCGGAGGCGTGGATGCGCCCGGTGCCCATCGCCTCGGCCCAGGACAGGGATCCGGTGGCGATGGCGATCCAGGTGGCCGGATCCGTCTCCACGACGTTCGGCGGCGTCCCACGGGTGTGCCTCGGCCCCTGCACCACCTGCACGGCGCCGAACGGGGGGACCCGCACCTCGACGCTGTTCCCCGGCGCCTTCTCGTCGAGGAGCTGCAGCAGGTAGCGGACCGCCGTGGCGTAGGGCGCACGCGCCGGCTTCACGCCGTCGGCGAGGGCGGCCGTGACCTCGGCCAGGGCCTCGCGCCCCGCCACCGTGTCGATCCTCGTCGCCATGCCCCCAAGCCTAGGCGCGGGACGCGCGCGGATCTCCTCCCGAGATACGGGAACGCCGGATACCGAGAACGGAGGATACGGAGAACGGATCCCGGACCGCGCCTACGCTGGGGACATGTCCGACGCCACCTCCCCCGCCACCGGAGCCCGCGCCGACCTGCTCTCCGCCGCGACGTCGCCGGCATGGGCCTCGCTCCTGCCCGCGTCTCCCCCCGACGCCGCCCCTCGTCCAGCGGCCGTCCTCATGCTCTTCGGCGTGCTCGACGATGTGCTGGCACCGCCCGACGCCGCCGTCGCGCGCGACCTGGACGTGCTCCTGCAGAAGCGCGCCACGACCCTCTCCACCCATCCGGGCCAGGTGTCGTTCCCCGGCGGCAAGGCCGAGCCGGAGGATGCGGACGTCGCCGCGACCGCGCTGCGCGAGGCGGAGGAGGAGACGGGCCTTGACCCGTCCGGCGTGGAGGTGCTGGCCGTGCTTCCCGAGCTCCCCCTCATCGCGAGCAACCATCGGGTCTCGCCCGTGCTCGGCTGGTGGCGGCACCCCTCCACCGTGGCGGCGGTGGACCACGCGGAGACCGTGGAGGTCTTCCGGATGCCGGTCGCGCGTCTCCTCGATCCCGCCCACCGGTACACGTCGGTGCGCCGGTACGGCGACCGGGTCTTCCGCGCCCCGGCGTTCGAGGTCGACGGGACAGTGGTCTGGGGCTTCACGGCGATGGTGCTCGACGGCCTGTTCGACGCGGCCGGGTGGACGGTGCCCTGGGACCGGGACATCGAGCGGCCGGTCTGAGGCACGATCGATAGGCTGGCCGGGTGAAGATCCTCGTCCTCGGTTCCGGTGCCCGCGAGCACGCGATCATCCTCGCCCTGCGATCGGAGGAGGAGGCGCACGTCCTCCTCGCCGCCCCGGGGAACGCCGGTATCGCGCAGGACGCGACGATCGTGGAGGTCGACCCGTTCGACGGCCCCGCCATCGCGGCGTTCGCGAACGAGCACGCGGTGGACCTGGTCGTCATCGGCCCCGAGGCACCCCTGGTCGCCGGCGTGGCCGATGCCGTGCGGGAGCGGGGCATCCCGGTGTTCGGACCGGGGAAGGCCGCCGCGCAGCTCGAGGGCTCGAAGACGTTCGCCAAGCGGATCATGGACGCCGCCGGCGTGCCGACCGGCCGCGCCGTCCGGGCGTCCTCCCGTGCCGAGGCCGAGGCGGCGTTCGACGAGCTGGGCGCGCCGTACGTCGTGAAGGCCGACGGGCTGGCCGCGGGCAAGGGCGTGATCGTCACCGATGACCGCACAGCGGCCCTGGCCCACGCCGAGCAGTACCTGCCCTCGGGCTCCGTGCTCGTGGAGGAGTTCCTCACCGGCCCCGAGGTCTCGCTCTTCTTCCTCAGCGACGGCGACACCGTGCGTCCGCTCAGCCCCGCGCAGGACTTTAAGCGCGCGTTCGACGGCGACGCCGGTCCGAACACGGGCGGCATGGGCGCCTACTCGCCGCTCCCGTGGCTGGCCGAGCAGTTCGGCAGCGCGGAGGCGTTCGTCGACGAGGTCACCCGCACGGTCGCCATGCCCGTGGTGCAGCGGCTCGATGCGGAGGGCACGCCGTTCATCGGCCTGCTCTACGCCGGGCTGATCCTCACGCCCGCCGGCATCCGCGTGATCGAGTTCAACGCCCGCTTCGGCGACCCGGAGACCCAGGTCGTTCTCCCCCGGCTGGTCACGCCGCTGTCCGCGCTGCTGCTCGCCGCCTCGGTCGGGACCTTGGAGGACCAGCCGCAGCCGGTGTTCTCCGACGAGGTCGCCGTCACCGTCGTCCTCGCCAGCGAGGGCTACCCCGAGGCACCGCAGACCGGACGGCTCATCGAGGGCCTCGCCGAGGCGGCGTCCGTCGAGGGCGTCCGGATCGTCCACGCCGCGACGGCGGGACCGGATGCGCCGGGCGGATCGCTCATCGCGACCGGCGGCCGCGTGCTGAACGTCGTGGCGACCGGATCCGACTTCGCCGACGCCCGTGCCCGCGCGTACGAGGCCATCGGCCGCATCTCGCTCGACGGATCGCACTACCGCCGCGACATCGCCGCCCGCGTCGCCGAATAGCCCGCGCAGCGCGCGGGCTCAGAGCACCTTCGAGAGGAAGTCCTTCAGCCGCTCGTTCTTCGGGGCGCCGAACAGCTCGGCCGGCGGCGCCTGCTCGACGACCACGCCGCCGTCCATGAACACGGTGCGACCGGAGACCTCGCGGGCGAAGCCCATCTCGTGGGTGACCAGCACCATGGTCATGCCCCCGGAGGCGAGGTCGCGGATCACCTGCAGCACCTCGCCGACCATCTCCGGGTCCAGGGCGCTCGTCGCCTCGTCGAAGAGCATGATCTCGGGATCCATGGCCAGCGCCCGTGCGATCGCGACGCGCTGCTTCTGACCGCCGGAGAGCGACGCCGGCTTCGCGTCCGCCTTCTCCTCGAGGCCGACCCGTGCGAGCAGCGACCGCGCGCGCTCCCGCGCCTGCGCCTTCGACAGGCGTCCGAGCTCGACCGGTGCGAGCGTGATGTTCTCCAGCACGGTCATGTGCGGGAACAGGTTGAAGTGCTGGAACACCATGCCGATGCGCTGGCGCACCTCGTCGAGCTTCACGCTCTTGTCGGTGAGGTCGACGCCGTCGATGACGATGCGACCGGAGGTGGGCTCCTCGAGCTTGTTGAGGCAGCGCAGCAGCGTGGACTTGCCGGAGCCGGAGGGCCCGATGACCGCGATGACCTCGCCGTCCTCGACCGCGAGGTCGATGCCCTTGAGCACCTGGTTGTCCCCGAACGACTTGTGCAGGTCCTGCACCTCGATCTTGCTCATGCGTTGAACTTCCTCTCCAGGCGATTGGCGAGCAGTGTCAGCAGGGTGATCACGACGAAGTAGATGACGGCGACGATCGTCAGCACCTGGGCGGACAGGTAGGTCGAGGCGATGATCTGCCGCGACTGGAAGGTCAGCTCGGCGAGGCCGATCACGCTGATCAGCGACGTGTCCTTGAGGGTGATGATCCCCTGGTTCACGAACGACGGGATCATGATCCGGAAGGCCTGCGGCAGCACCACCCGCCGCATCGTCTTCCAGTGGCCGAGCCCGAGCGAGCGCGACGCCTCGGCCTGCCCGGGATCGACCGCCTGGATGCCGCCGCGGATGATCTCGGTCATGTACGCGCCCGTGTTCAACGAGAGCGTGATGGCCCCCGCGACGAACGGGTCGAACGTGAGGCCGGGGAACAGCTGCGGGACCGCGAAGAACACGAAGAACGCCTGCACCAGGATCGGGGTGCCGCGGAACACGAAGACGTAGGCCGTGGCGAGCCAGCGGAACAGGAAGAAGCCGGAGATCCGGCCGAAGCCGAAGACGAGCCCGAGGATGAACGCGGCGACGATCGCGACGATGGTCGCGAGGATCGTGAGCCACAGGCCGTTCATCAGCGCCGGCCAGTACTTCACCGCGACCGAGATGATGTCGGTCGGCTGCGCGGTCTCCTCGCCGCCGGAGAGGTACCGGTCGACGATCTTGTCGTACTCGCCCGACTCCTTGAGGTTCGCGAGCCCGGCGTTGAACTTCTCGATCAGCTCGGGCTTCTGTCCCTTGTTGACCGCGAAGCCGTACTCGCCGCCGAGCTCGGGGGCGCCGACGAGGCGGAAGCCGGAGCCCTGCTGGATCCCGTACGCGAGCACGGGGAAGTCCTCGAAGTAGCCGACCGCCTGGCCCGCCTTGACCGCGTCGACCATGTCGGTCGTGTCCTGGTAGGGCGTGATGCGGAAGCCGTACTTGTCCTTGTTCTCCTCGGCGAACGTCTGCCCCTGGGTGCCGGTCTTGACCGCGACCGCCTTGCCATCGAGATCGTCGAGGGAGTGGATGTCACCGCTGGCGAGCACGCCGAGCTGGATGCCGCTGGTGAAGTAGGGGGCGCTGAAGTCGAACGTCTTCTGCCGCTCGGCGGTGATCGACATGCCCGCCATGACGGCGTCGACCTGGTTCGACTGGAGCGCCTGGACGGCGGCGTCGAAACCGAGCTGGCGGATCTCGACCTGGAAGCCCTGATCCTTCGCGATGGCATGGAGGAGGTCCATGTCGATGCCGACCAGCTGTCCGTCGGCGTTCGTGAACTCGAAGGGCGCGAAGGTCGTGTCCGTGCCGATCACATAGGTCGTATCGGCCGCGGTCGTGCCTGCGCTGGCGGCCGTATCGGCGGCGGCTGTGTCGGCGGCGGTCGCGGTGGCCGCGCCGCTGAGAAGGACGGCGCCCGCGACGAGCACGGTCAGCACGGCGGTGCCGGCGGCACGACCGAGCGTGCGCAGCCGCGCGATCGCGGGAGTGGGGTTTCGGATCACGACGGATGCTCCTCGGGATCGGCAGGTGTGACCGGTCGGTCGAGCATCCACCCTAGTGGGCGGCCGTTTCGCGGTCCGATCCCCCGCGGGCCGCCGATCAGATCCCGCCGTCCACCGAGCGGATGACCTCGCCGGGCTCATCCGGGACGAGGACGGGGGTGTCGCGATTCAGGCTCTCGCCGCGGAAGAAGCGCTTCGCCCGAGGGAACAGGAACCAGAGCACCATCAGGACGACGCCGAAGAGCAGCGAACCGATCCCGACGACGAACGTCCCTCCGATGCCCAGGAGCACGGTGTTGCCGTAGTCCACCGCCCACATGTCGACCGCGGACTGCACGAACGCATAGGTGAGCATGAGCGCGCCGAGGAGCGGCATCAGCCCCTTCACCAGGAAGGCGCCGGCGGAGCGGAACAGCTCGGCGCGGAAGTACCAGACGCACGCGTAGCCGGTGATCGCGTAGTAGAAGGCGATCGCGAGGCCGAGGGACGCGATCGAGTCCTGCAGGATGTTGTCGCTGATCAGCGTCATGCCGATGTAGTAGAGGGATGCGACGATGCCCATCACCAGCGTGGCGAAGGACGGGGTCCGGTACCGCGGATGCACACCCTTGAACCTCTCCGGCAGCGCGCGATAGACCCCCATCGCGAGGGTGCCCCTGGCGGTGGGGAGGATCGTGGTCTGCGTCGAGGACACCGCCGAGATCAGCACCGCGACGACCAGCACCCAGCCGAAGGGGCCGAGCAGGCCGTCCTTGATCGCGAGGAAGAAGTCGTCGGCGTTGGCCTCGTTGCCCAGCCCCGTCCCGCCCTCCCCGAGGCCCGCGTACATCATCGCCGCGACGGTGACGCCGACGTAGGTGATCAGGAGCAGGACGCAGGTGAGCAGGGCCGCAGCGCCCGGGATGCGCTTGGGGTCCTTGGTCTCCTCGTTGAGCGCGAGGCAGGTGTCCCACCCCCAGTAGATGAACAGGGCCAGGAGCACCGCCTCGGTGAAGCCGCTCCAGGATCCGATCGCGAACGGGTTCAGCCACTCCCAGTCGAACGGCGTCGGGTTCGGGGCCGTGCCGGTGAAGAACTGCACGAACGCCGCGACGACGAACAGCGCGAGCGCGCCGTACTGGATCGCCAGCAGCAGGTTCTGGATCTTCTCGCCGATCTCGACGCCGCGCCAGCTCACCCAGGTCATCGCGGCGATGAACGCGACGGCGACGAGGATGATCCGCCAGTCGTTGTTCTCGAACTCTTGCCCCAACAGCGCCCAGAAGTAGACGCTCGCGATCTGCGCGAGGTTCGCGAGCACGACCATCCCGGCGACGGCGACGCCCCATCCGCCCATCCAGCCGACCCACGGGCCGAAGGCCTTCGTCGCCCAGGTGAACGTGGTCCCGCAGTCCGGGACGTCACGGTTCAGCTCACGGTAGGCGAAGGCGATGAACAGCATCGGGACGAAGGCGATGATGAACGCGATCGGCGCCTGGGCGCCCACCGCCAGCACCACGAAGCCGAGGGTCGCGACGAGCGAGTACACCGGGGCCGTGGACGCCAGGCCGATGACCGTGGATCCCCACAGCCCGAGGGTTCCCGCGGCGAGGCCTTTGCCCTCGCCGCGGCTGAGGTCGATCGGGGTCGTCGTCATGTCGTCTCCAGGGCAGCGTCGCATCGGGTGGCCGCGCCCTGGGGAGCCGGGAGGCGACGCTGCCTCCGGTGAGCGCTGATGACGGCGCCAGCCTAGGGCAGCCGCGCGCGCCGCGTCCAGCATCTTCCACCGCACCGCCACGGAAACCGCGGCGGTCTGCGCCTTCCGGTAACGAATTCTGCCGCTCCCGACGATCGGAAGCGGCAGAATTCGCAACGGGAGCGGTCCCGGACGGCGTCCGGGACCGCTCGGCCGGGCTCAGTCGGGCTCAGCTCTGGGGGACGTGCCGCCGGAGGAAGAACGCGGCGATGAGCGCGACGCCGATCACCGCGGCGGGGAGGAGCATCGTCTGCGCCATGCCCGTCGAGAATCCGCCGACGATCGCCTCCGGCAGCGCACCGCCTCCGCCGATCCCGCCCGGCGCCTGGTCGATCCCGGGGAGGTTCGCCTCCAGCCGCGCCTGCATGAACGCGGCGATCGCGGACGATCCGATCACGGAGCCGATGGTGCGGGTGGTGTTGTAGATGCCGGCGCCTGCGCCCGCCTGCCGCGGAGGGAGGCGACGGGTGGCGGTGGTCGCCAGCGGCCCCCACATCCCGGCGTTGCCGATGCCCAGCAGCGCCGAGGGGAACAGGAACATCCAGATCGGGGTGTCCGGCGTCATCAGCGCCGAGTTCCACAGCAGGCCGGCCGCGACGAACAGCAGGCCGGGGATGAGGATGAGCCGCGGATCGACCCGGTCGAGCAGGGAGCCGGCGAACGGCGCGAGCACGCCGGAGATCACCGCCATCGGGATCATCAGCAGCGCGGACTCGGTCGGCGTCAGCCCCCGCGCCAGCTGCAGGAAGAACATGAACGGCAGCGCCATGCCCGTGATCGTGAACCCGACGGCGGCGATCGCGAGATTCGCACCGGAGAAGTTGCGGTCGCGGAACAGGCTGAGCGGCACCAAGGGCTCGCTCTTGGTGCGCCACTGCTGCACGATGAAGACCGCGAGCAGCACGAGGCCGGCGATGATGAGCCCCCATACCGAGATCGGGCCGGCGATCGTGCCCCAGTCGTACTTCTCGCCCTCCTGCAGGCCGAACACGATGAGGAACAGCGCGACCGCGCTGAGCACGACGCCCACCACGTCGAAGCGGTGCGGGTGGGTCTCCAGCCGCGGGACGAGGATCGCGGCCAGCACGAACCCGACGATGCCGACGGGGACGTTGATGAAGAAGATCCACTCCCAGCCGAGGCCGTCCACGAGGAGGCCGCCGAGAAGCGGGCCGACCAGGGTCGCCACGCCCGCCGTCGCGCCCCACAGGCCCATGGCCGCACCGCGGCGCTCAGGCGGGAAGGTGCGGGTGATCACGGCCATCGTCTGCGGCGTCATGAACGCCGCGCCGATGCCCTGGACCGCGCGGGCGACGATCAGCCCCTCCAGCGTGCTGGACAGTCCGCACCACAGCGAGGCGGCGGTGAAGACGACGAGCCCGATCAGGTAGATGTTCTTCGGCCCGAACCTGTCGCCGAGGCGACCGGTGATCAGGAGCGGCACCGCGTAGGCGAGCAGATAGGCGCTCGTGACCCACACGACGTTGTCGAGGTTGTTGGTGCTCGGATCCAACGCCGCCTTGATCGCGGGGTTGGCCACCGAGACGATCGTGGTGTCGACGAGGATCATGAAGAAGCCGATGACCAGCGCCCAGAGGGCGGGCCAGGGGCTTCGAGGGACGACGGGGCGGGACCCCGTCGTCGTCGCGGTGGATGAGGTGTCTGTCATTCGCGTGGTGCCTTTCGAAGGGCGTCGTCCGTGATGTCGGAGTTCGTGATGTCGACGTTCGTTGTGTCTGAGCTCGTGATGCCGGAGCTCGTGATGCTGCTGTCCGGGTCGCTTCCGTCCGGGTCGCTGCAGACGCCCCAGACGAACGCGGGGTCCGCCAGGTCGGCGAGGAACCCGTCGGTCCAGGCCAGGTCGGCATCCAGCAGAGCCACCTGGCGATCGTGCTCGAGGAGGAACTGAGCGGAGACGGAGCGGGCACGTGCATCGGCGAGGCCACTCCCGAGGGCGTCGAGCTGCTCGGCGAGCAACGCGCGCCGAGCAGAGACGAGGCCGACCACCTCTGCACGGGGGAGGTTGTGCGCCTCGGCGAGCGCGACCTGGAACTCCGCCTCGCGATCGACCAGCGACAGCCCCCGACGTACCCAGGTCTCCAGCACCTCACGCCCGTCCCCGACGAGCGTGTAGGTGGTGCGCTCGGGACGGTTACCCTCGCGGTCCACCCCGACCTCGGCGATGAGCCCGTCCTTCTGCAGGCGGGCGACCGTGTGGTAGAGCGTCCCGTTCGTGAGACGCACCATGCGGTCCCCGCGGCGATGGCGCAGCAGCCTCAGCATCTCGTAGGGATGCATGTCGCCCTCGCGCAGCAGGGCGAGGACCATGACGCCGAGGGGTGTCGGTGTAGGGGTCTTCATTCATGCTCCATATCGATTAGTCCATGTGGACTATACACGTGACCGGCCGCCATGACGACCCGGAGCTCGCACCGGTCGGCTGCTCCCCTCGTCAGCGCAGCGTCGACGCGAGCTGGGCGGCGCTCAGCGGCCGATCCGCGAAGACGAGCCGTTCCACCGAGGGATCGGGGTTCCCCGCATCCGGACCCCGATGCCGCAGGGTGAGTCCCGCTCTCCCCGCGACCGCGGCGGAGGCGTGATTGTGCGCGACCAGGAAGGCGATCACGGGCACCTCAGGCGCCAGGACCTCGGCTCGCGCGGTCGCCGCCTCCGCGAGCTCGGTCGCGTATCCCCGGCCGTGGTGATCGGCGGCGATCCGGTAGCCGAGGTTCCACACGTCACCGCCCCCGCGCTTGCCTCCCCTCAGCCGGGTGCAGCCGCCGTAGCCGATCACCTCCCCCGTCTCGCGGAGCCGCACCACCCAGGTTCCGAGGTCGGCATCGATCCAATGCCCGATCCATCCGGCGAGCATCGCCGCCGACTGGCCGGCGTCGGTGTGGCGGAGGGTCGGGTAGTGGGTCCAGACGCGGGGGTCGGCGTTGATCGCATAGAGGACGTCGGCGTCGGCCGGCGTCGGGCGGCTCAGCCGCAGGCGAGGGGTGAGCGTGTCCATCGGGCTCAGGGTACGCGCCCCCTCCGACATCGCAGTCGGATGCCCGGCACGCCCCGTGGCCGGGATAATGGGCGGGTGAGCACCCCAGCGAGCCCCACCCCCGAGAACTCCACGCCCGAGAACTCCACGCCCGAGAGCGCCGCCCCGTCGGCAGAGCCGGGCTCCGCGATCGGAGCCTCGACCCGGATCCCGGGATGGCGCCATCTCTACTCCGGCAAGGTCCGCGACCTCTACGCCTCGGAGGACGCCGACGACACCCGCATCCTCGTCGTGGCGTCCGACCGGGTGAGCGCCTTCGACTTCGTGCTCGAGCCGGGGATCCCGCAGAAGGGCGCGCTGCTGACGAGACTGAGCCGATGGTGGTTCGCCCGGCTCTCCGAGGGGCCGGATGCCGTGCCGAACCACCTCGCCCCCGGTGACCTCCCCGCCGCCGTGGCCGACCGCGCGATGATCGCGCAGTCGCTGGAGATGCTGCCGATCGAGTGCGTCGTCCGCGGCTACCTCACCGGATCCGGCTGGGCCGAGTACCAGGAGTCGGGGACCGTCTGCGGCATCCCCCTCCCTGCGGGCCTGCACGACGGCGACCTCCTGCCGGAGCCGCTTTTCACCCCGGCCTACAAGGCGCCGATGGGAGAGCACGACGAGAACATCACGTTCGCGCGCGCCGAGGAGATCGTGGGCGCGGAGCAGGCGGCGCAGCTGCGGGACGCGTCGCTGGCGATCTACCGACGCGCCGCCGCGATCGCCGAGGAGCGGGGACTGATCCTCGCCGACACGAAGTTCGAGTTCGGCGTCGACCGCGACGGCGTGCTCCGCCTCGCCGACGAGGTCCTGACCAGCGACTCCTCCCGCTACTGGGACCGGGAGTCCTGGCGCACCGGGACCACATCGGCGGAGCGGATGGCGAGCTTCGACAAGCAGATCGTGCGCGACTGGCTCGCCGCCCACTGGGACCGGCAGGGCGAGCCGCCCGCGCTGCCCGCGGACGTCGTCGAGCGCACCGCCGCGCGCTACGCGGAGCTGATCGATCGTTTGACCGCCTGACCGACAGCTCCGCGAGCGCCAGACTCCCGAACGTCTGGTCGGCGAACGTCTGGTCGGCCCGTTCCACATCCGTCGGCCAAGAGGGCCGCAACGGTCCGACGAACGTGGAACGGTCCGACAGCAGGGGCTTGCCCCTCCTCTCAGGGAACGCCCAGGATAGGGTGGCGAACAGCCTTCATCCCCTGATTCCGAGGAGCACCCCATGGCCCTGTGGAAGATCCACGGCGACGGCCGCACGGTCGAGCCGGGAGCCGTCGTCCGCCCCGATGAGCGGCTCAGCTGGCCCGCCACCATCGCGATCGGCGTGCAGCACGTGGTGGCGATGTTCGGCGCGACCTTCCTCGTGCCGATCCTCACCGGCTTCCCCGTGCCGACGACGCTGCTGTTCAGCGGCATCGGCACGATCCTGTTCCTCCTGATCACCCGCAACAAGCTGCCGAGCTACCTCGGATCCTCCTTCGCGTTCATCGCCCCCGTCACCGCGGCGACCGCTGCGAACGCCGTCGGCGGCTCGGACGGACGAGGCGCCGCCCTCGCCGGCATCGTCGCGGTCGGCGTCCTGCTGGTGCTCATCGGCGTCGTGGTGCACACGGTCGGCGTGCGCTGGGTGGACCGCTTCCTGCCGCCGGTGCTCGCGGGGACGATCGTGGCCCTCATCGGCTTCAACCTCGCCGGCGCCGCGCACAACAACTTCGCCGCGTCCCCGGTCACGGCCACCTTCACCCTCGCCGTGACGATCCTCTTCGCCGTGCTGTTCCGCGGGTTCCTCGGACGGATCTCGATCTTCCTCGGCGTGATCGCCGGCTACGTCTTCGCGGGGATCCGCGGCGAGCTCTCCTTCACGGCCGTGGAGGAGGCGGACTGGGTCGGGCTCCCCACCTTCCACCTCCCCGACTTCGCGTCCCCGGGGACCTGGTCGGTCATGGCGATGTTCCTCCCCGTCGTCCTGGTCCTCATCGCCGAGAACGTCGGGCACGTGCGCGGCGTCGCGACCATGGTCGAGGACCCCTCGATCAATCAGCAGACGGGCAAGGCCCTCATCGCCGACGGCCTCTCGACCTCCGTCGCCGGCTTCTTCGGCGGCTCCGGGACGACCACCTACGGCGAGAACATCGGCGTCATGGCCTCGACCCGGGTGTACTCCACGGCCGCGTACTGGGTCGCCGGCATCGCCGCGATCCTGCTGAGCCTGTCGCCCAAGTTCGGCGCGGTCATCAACTCGGTCCCGCCCGGCGTGCTCGGCGGGATCACGACGGCCCTGTACGGTCTCATCGGGATCATCGGCGTGAAGATCTGGGTCGACAACCGCGTCGACTTCTCCCGGCCGGTCAACCAGTACACGGCGGCCGTCGCGCTCGTCATCGCCGTGGGCGGCTTCATGATCAAGGACGAGGGGTCGGGCTTCGAGCTCGGCGGAATCGTGATCGCCACCCTCGCCGCGATCGTGATCTACCACGGCGGGAACCTCGTCGCCCGCCTGCGCCGCTCCGGTGCGGACGACCCGCGACCGCTCGAGGCCGTCGGCCCGCTCGGCGGCGACCCGGAATAGCCGGGGCAGGAGCCCGGGACAGGAGCCCGGGGTCTCGGGTCCAACCGCGTCCCGATTTCTGTTGTTCACGAGCCGAAACACAACCAGAACCGGGACACGCACCCCGAAAATCGGGACACGGGCACCCGCACCCCGCCGGGGGCATCCCCACGGGGTCAGGCGGAGGCATCACCCCCGCCGGGATGATCCCCTCGGGTCAGCCCGAGGCGTCACTCCCGCCGCGGCATCCCCGCGGGGTCAGGCGGAGGCGCGGACCACGAGCTCGGTGGGCATGATCGTGACGCGGCGCGGCGATCGACCGGCGAGGACGTCGATGAGCACCGCGGCCATCGTCTCGCCCTCGGCGTGCATCGGCTGGCGGACGGTGGTGAGCGGCGGATCGGTCGCGACGGCGATCTGCGAGTCGTCGTAGCCGATGACCGCCACGTCCTCCGGCACCCGCAGGCCCGCCCCGCGGAGCACCCGCAGGACTCCGCTCGCCATGAGGTCGCTGGCGACGAAGACGCCGTCCGGCCGCGCCTCCCCCTCCAGGAGACGGCCGGCGGCCTCCGCCCCGCCCGCCTCGGAGAACCCGCCGTCCAGCTCCGCCCACGGCTCGAGCCCCGCATCGCGGAGCGCCTCACGGAAGCCCCGCAGCCGATCGACGGCGGGCGGCATCGTGAGCGGACCCGTGACAGTCGCGATCCGACGGCAGCCCCGGGCGATCAGATGCTCCGCCGCGATCCGTCCGCCGCGCACGTTGTCGACGTCGACGACGTAGTCCGACGGCCTCTCGTGCGCCGGACGCCCGCCGAAGACCACGGGCACCGACTCCGCGATCCGGTCGACGAAGGAGTCGCTGGTGTGGTGCGAGACGATGATGGCGGCGTCCACCCCGCCGTTGCGCACGAAGCCGGTCATCTTGTCCCCGGGATCCTCGCTGGCCACGAGCAGGGTGAGCACGTAGTCGGATGCGGCGAGACGGGAGCTGATGCCGGCCACGATCTCCGCGAAGAACGGGTCGCCGAAGAAGCGCGTCGTGTCCTCGGGGACCACCAGGGCGATCGCGTGCGTCTGCCGGCTGGCCAGCGAGCGTGCCGCGCGGTTCGGGACGTAGTCCAGCAGCGCGATCGCGTCCTGCACCGCGGTGAGGGCACTGCGGCTCACCGCCGTCGACCCGTTGACCACCCGCGACACGGTCGACCGGGAGACACCCGCGACCGCCGCGACCTCTTCGATCGTCGCCCGACCCATCCGCTCCCTCTCTGCCACCCGCGGCACGGTCGCCGACGGGCGAGGTGCGTGCGAGGAAGGCGGCGGATCGGTCAGATCGCGCGCGCCGCGATGATGTGAGCGTACTCCCGACCGCTGTCCTTCACGATCCGCTCCAGGCTCTGATAGTCGACGCGGACGATGCCGAACCGCTTCTCGTAGCCCCAGGACCACTCGTAGTTGTCCAGCAGCGACCAGGCGAAGTAGCCGCGCACGTCCGTCCCTGACTCGATCGCGTCCAGGGTCGCTGCCACGTGCGCGCGCAGGAACTCCGTGCGCTCGGCGTCCGGGACCGCGCCGTCGATGACCGCATCGTCGTAGGCGGCGCCGTTCTCGGTCACGTACAGGGGCACGCCGTCCGCGTACTCGGCGGCGACCCGCTGGAGCAGGCGGGTCAGTCCCTCCGGCTGCACCTCCCAGTCCATGCCCGTACGGGGAAGCCCGCGCTCCGCCCAATGCACGTCCTGCGCGGCCGGGAACGGGGACCGCGTCGGCCGGGTGACGCCGATCCCGCCGGCGTGCACGTCGCGGCTCGCCGTCCCCTCGGGCGCATGCCCCGTAAGCAGCTCGCCGTGGTAGTAGTTCACGCCCAGCACGTCGAGCGGCACGGCGATCGTCTCGAGGTCCCCCGGACGGACCGCGCGCTCCCAGCCCGTCACCGCGTCCGGGTCCACGGCGCGGACGTCGTCCACGACGTCCTGCGGATAGGAGCCACGGAACACCGGATCCAGGAACCAGCGGTTGAACTGCCCGTCGATGCGACGCGCGGCGTCCACGTCGGCCGGATCGCTCGGGTCCGCGGGATCCGCGACGGTGAGGTTCAGGGTGATCCCGAGATCGAGCTCCGGATCGCGCGCGCGGAGCGCCTCGATCGTCCGGCCGTGCGCGAGCAGCAGGTGGTGGGAGGCGACCAGGCCGTCCTCCACGCTGTAGCGACCGGGGGCGTGCACGCCCGCGGTGTAGGAGAGGAAGGACGAGCACCACGGCTCGTTCAGGGTCGTCCAGTCCCGGACGCGGTCGCCGAGGGCGTCGTGCGTGGTGAGGGCGTACTCGGTGAACCGCTCGACGGTGTCGCGGCTCGTCCACCCACCCCGCTCCTCCAGCGCCTGGGGCATGTCCCAGTGATAGAGCGTCAGCCACGGGCGGATGCCGGCGCCGAGCAGCTCGTCGACCAGGCGGTCGTAGAAGGCGAGGCCTGCGGGGTTCACGGCGCCGCCGTCCGGGCGCACCCGCGACCAGGACGTCGAGAACCGGTAGACCTGGAGTCCGAGCTCGCGCATCAGGGCCACGTCCTCGGGGACGCGGTGATAGTGGTCGCAGGCAACGTCGCCGGTGTCGCCGTTCTGCACGGCGCCGGGGACGCGGGCGAACGCGTCCCAGATCGAGACGGTCCTGCCGTCCTCGAACGCGGCGCCCTCGATCTGATAGGCGGCGGTCGCAGCGCCGAAGAGGAAGCCCTCGGGGAATGAACGGGTCATGGGTGGTCCTCTCCTGGGCCTCTTCGTGTCGGGCTCGATGCTAGCAAGCGTGGGAGCGCTCCCAAAGACCGGACGCCCTCCCGCATCGGCCGCGCCCGATAGCTACGCTGTAGCGGTGACCCTGACGCCAGCGCTCGCCCGCGCCGAATCGCTCATCCGCTCGATCCCGGATCACCCCGAGCCCGGCATCCTCTTCCGCGACATCACCCCGCTCCTGGCCGACGCGGAGGCGCTGCGGGTCACGACCGAGGCGCTGATCGCCCCGTTCACCGGAGAGTTCGACGTGGTCGCCGGCGTCGAGGCGCGCGGCTTCATCCTGGCCGGAGCCGCCGCGATCGCCGCCGGCACCGGATTCGTCCCCCTCCGCAAGGCCGGCAGGCTCCCCCGCCCCGCCGCCTCCGTCGACTATGCGCTGGAGTACGGCACGGCGACCATCGAGATGCACGACGACCTCCCCACGGGCACCCGCGTGCTGCTGATCGACGACGTGCTCGCCACGGGCGGCACGCTCGCCGCAGGCCGCCGGCTCGTGGAGGAGCTCGGCTATCGCGTCACCGGCGTCTCCGTGCTCTTCGAGATCGACGGCCTCGGCGGCCGCGGCGTGGTCGGAGACGTGCACACCGTCTTCCACTCCTGACGGGCTCGCGCGGTCCTCGCCGGCCTGTCCTGTCCGGCCCGTCCTGTCCGGCCCGTCCTGTCCTGTCCGGCCTGTCCCGGCCCGTCCCGGATGCATGGACATCCCCCGGATGCATGGCTGATTCCCGTCGATCCGGCCTGCAAGCGCGCATTCTCCATGCATTCGGGGCGGGCATGCGGACCCGACGGGGCGGCGGGCGGGTCCGCCCGGCACACGCCGGGAGATAGACTGGCCGCACCCCTCTCGCCCGCGACTTCCGGAGCCTCGAATGCCCACCATCGTCGTCGACGTCATGCCCAAGTCCGAACTGCTCGACCCGCAGGGGAAGGCCGTGACCGGCGCGTTCGCCCGACTGGGCGTCGACCTCTTCTCCGATGTCCGCATCGGGAAGCGCTTCGAGCTCACCGTCGAGGGCGAGGTCACCGACGAGGTGCTCGCCGAGGCGAAGCGCATCGCGGACGAGGTGCTCTCGAACGCGGTGATCGAGGACGTCGTCGGCATCGAGGTCGTCGAATGACGGTCCGGATCGGCGTCATCACCTTCCCCGGATCGCTCGACGACCGGGACGCGCAGCGCGCGGTCCGGATCGCCGGGGCCGAGCCCGTGGCGCTCTGGCACGGTGCGCACGACCTCGACGGTGTGGATGCGCTCGTCCTGCCCGGCGGATTCAGCTACGGCGACTACCTCCGCTCCGGCGCGATCGCCGCGCTTTCGCCGATCATGACCGAGGTCAAGAGCGCCGCCGCGAAGGGCATGCCGATCCTCGGCATCTGCAACGGCTTCCAGATGCTCGTCGAGGCCCACCTGCTCCCCGGCGGGCTGATCCGGAACGACCACCAGCACTTCGTGCGCCGCGACCAGCGGCTCACGGTCGAGAACGCCGACACCGCCTGGACCAGCGCCTTCACGAAGGGGCAGGAGATCGTCATCCCCCTGAAGAACGCCGAGGGCGGCTACATCGCCGACGCCGAGACGCTCGACCGCATCGAGGGCGACGGCCTCGTCGCCTTCCGCTATGCCGGCATCAACCCGAACGGGTCACTGCGCGACATCGCCGGCCTCACGAACGAGACCGGGAACGTGGTGGGCCTCATGCCCCACCCGGAGCACGCCACGGAGCCGGGCTTCGGCCCCGACACCCGTACCGCCATGCGCTCCGGCATCGACGGGCTCGGCTTCTTCGCCAGCGCGATCGCCGCCGTCGCCCGCGTCGCCGCCTGAGGCGGGGCTGAGCCCGGCCGGCCTGCGCCTGGGGGCTGGGGCGCAGTTCGGTCGGGTCACCTCTTGCACTCCCGTCGGCCGATCGCACTCCCGTCGGCCCAAATCAGCAATCCGGGCCGACCAGACTCAATCCATCCGACAAACGTGAACGCCCATGTCCCGAACTTGGTCCTCTTGGCTCCCCGGGTCTGACTCACCCGGTCCCGGCATCTACCGGGTCTGCTGAACGGATAGGTGACACCTGATCTGTGGTGCCGAAGGGTGCCGCTGGGAGGATGTCATCATGCCCAAGCCTTATCCCCGCGAGTTTCGTGAGGACGTCGTCGCGGTTGCTCGTGATCGGGATCCGGGGGTGCCGTTGCGGAAGATCGCGGCGGACT